>JBJMHR010000020.1:0-59790 GCA_045807285.1 Actinomycetes bacterium | reverse complement strand
TCGCCCGCGACGGCCGGCGGGTATCCCCACCTCGACGGACCGGTTGTCACTCTCTTAGGTTGAGTGCTAACCGCATTTTTAGCACTCGGCCTACCCGAGTGCAAGCGCGGCCCGAGCGAAGCGGGCCCTTTCATCCGGCTTTTCGGCGGAGGGCGGGCCACATCGAGGCAAAGGAGCCTGCGGGGTGCACATCGAGGTCGACGGGTTGCGGTTGTTCGTGGACGTGCTTTCCCCGGAGTACGTCCCGGTGGGACCGAGCATGGTCCGGCGCCCGACCGTCGTGTGCCTGCACGGCTCGATGAACGGCGACTACTCGAACGTGTGGACCCTCGCCAACCGGCTGACCGACGCCGCATGCGTGATCGTCACGGACCGCCGCGGCAACGGACGTAGCGACGGCGGCGGACCTGACACCTGGCGGCTCGACCGCTTCGCCGATGACGTCTACGAGCTGTGCCAAGCGATGGGCGTCTGGCACCCGATCGTGTTGGGGACGTCGTACGGCGGCTTCATCGCGCAGGCGTACGCCGCGAGGTACCCGGACCACCCCTCCGGGCTGGCGCTGGTGTCCACCGCCGCCCGCTTCGATGTGGAGGCGCTGGCCAAGAACCGCGACCGGCTGGACGAGCCGCGCTCACCAGCCGTGGTCGAGGCGCTCCAGCACCGGGACGCGCGGGCCATCCGCCGCCGGCCGGTCGACGCCTATCCGGAGCACGCGTTCCTCCTCGACGTCGACCTGCGCGAGCAGAACGCGGCCATCAAATGCCCCGTACTCGTCGTGAGCGGCACGGACGATCCGATCGACCAGTCGAAGCGCGCGGAAGAGCTCGGCGAGTCCATTGGCTCAGGCGACGTCCACGTCGTGCGCATCCCCGATGCCGGGCACCTGCTCGACATCGACGCGCCGGAAGAAACTGCGCGGCTGTTGCACGAGTTCATCGACCGTATCGGCGCCCCAGCCGATCCATGGGGGCCCGGCCGCACGCCGTACGACGCGAACGCCTAGCCGGACATGCGAACGGCCCGGCGATCAGGCCGGGCCGTTCGTCTTACACGTTGTGAGTCAGCCAGCCGCTGGACGCACCTGGTCGGCCTGCGGGCCCTTCTGGCCCTGCGTGACCTCGAACTCCACGCGCTCACCTTCGTCGAGCGTGCGGTAGCCCTCTTTCTGGATCGCGCTGTAGTGGACGAAGACGTCCGGTCCGCCGTCGACGGCGATGAAGCCGTACCCCTTCTCGGCGTTGAACCACTTGACGGTGCCCTGCGGCATGTTGCGCTCCCTGTCCCCTGGGCCTGCAACCCCCGCCCTTCGCGGGGGTCGGGTCTCGCTTGTTCGCGAAACCCCGGAGACAAAAAGGCCCGCGAACGTTCCGCGGGCCTTACATGCCGTGCAGACACATGGGACACGTCGGACGTCGACCGTCGACAACGGTACACGTCGGGCATGTTGCCGGGCGCCTAAACGCAAAACCCACCAGGCACACCGCGGCTAACGCACAATTCAGTGCGTCAGCCTCCGGCGACCGCCGGGATGATCGAGATGGTGACGCCGTCCGGTGTCGCGGTCGCGAGGCCATCAGCGAAACGCACGTCTTCGTCACCGACGTACACGTTCACGAAGCGACGGATCTTGCCGTCGTCGTCCAACACGCGCCCGGCGACGCCTGGATGCGAAGAGTCGACGTCGCTCAGTACGTCGGCGAGCGTGGCGCCGTCCGCGGACACCTCTGCCGCGCCGCCGGTGAGCTGACGGAGGATCGTCGGGATGCGAACGGTGACGCTCATATCGGCAAGTTAGCCGCACGGAACGCATCGAGCGAGGGCGGGATCGTCACCGTCGGTCCCATACCCGACACCGCGTCGAGTGTCTTCAGTCCGTCACCCGTGTTGAGTACGACGGTCTCCGCCTCCGGGTCGAGCACGCCGGCCGCAAGCAACTTGCACAAGGTGGCCACGGTCACCCCGCCGGCCGTTTCAGCGAACACGCCTTCAGTGCGCGCAAGCAACGAGATCGCGGCAACGACCTCTTCGTCGCTCACGTCCTCGATCGCACCCGACGTACGACGCGCGACGTCCAACGCATAGGGACCGTCGGCCGGGTTCCCGATCGCGAGCGATCGTGCAATCGTCGATGGCCGCACCGGCTGCACGACGTCATGTCCGGACTTGTACGCCGCCGCGACGGGCGAGCACCCAGTTGCCTGCGCACCGAACACCCGGTAGTCCGTCGCGTCGACGAGCCCCAACTTGCCGAGCTCACGCCACGCCTTGTCGACCTTCGTCAGCAACGAGCCGGATGCGATCGGCACGACAACCTGCTCCGGCAGCCGCCAACCCAGCTGTTCGGCCACCTCGTAGCCGAGCGTCTTCGATCCCTCGGCGTAGAACGGACGAACGTTGACGTTGACGAACGCCCAGTCCTCGTATTCGCCCGACAGCTCCGCGCACAGCCGGTTCACGTCGTCGTAGTTGCCGTCGACGGCGACGAGCGTGCCGCCGTACACAGCCGTCTGCACGACCTTCGCGGTTTCGAGGTCGTTCGGGATGAACACGCACGACTTCATCCCGCCGCGCGCCGCGGCGGCTGCGACGGCGTTCGCCAGGTTGCCGGTCGAGGCACACGCGATTGTGCTGAAGCCGAGCGCCCGCGCGGCCGCCAGTGCAACCGTTACGACCCGGTCTTTGAACGAGTGCGTCGGGTTGCCGCTGTCGTCTTTCACCCACAAGGCGCCGGGTTTCATCCCCACCGCACGCGCGAGGTTGTCGGCACGGTGCAGACGTGTCATGCCCGCGGCGAGGTTCGGCCCGGTTGCAGCGTCGTCCGGGAGTGGCAAAAGCCCGGCGTACCGCCACAGGCTCTTCGGCCCGGCTTCCATCGACTCGCGTGTGACCCGCCCAAGCGCGTCCTCGTCGTAGGCCACCTCGAGTGGACCGAAACACTGATCGCACGCGTGCAAGGCACCGATGTCGTACGCCGCTGCGCATTCGCGGCAGACGAGTCCGCTCGCGGGACCGAACCGCGTGGGGCGGCGGGTAGAAGTTGCGGAAGTCACGAGGCCTCTCCTCATCTTTCCCGCGTGCTGCGGGACGGAGTTGGCACCGGGTCCCCGGGCGGCCTCGGATGAGACGCCGGGGAGGGTTGCCGGGGCTTCAACGGGCCGTTTCCCTCTGCCCCTCTGGATGAGCTCTGCAGTTGTGCCTCCTAGTGTCGCATAGGTGCGCGACAACGTGCGGGCCTGGTTCGACCGCCGGTTGTCGCATGCCGCCGACTGGCCGGCCGCCGCTCTCCTCGAAGCGAAGGGTGCACAGTCCGTGGCGGTGGTGTTGCCGGCGCTCAACGAGGCGGCGACCGTCGGCCGGATCGTCGAGCGGATCCGACGCGACCTCGTCGCCCGCCACCCGCTCGTGGACGAGCTTGTCGTGATGGACTCCGGCTCGACGGACCGCACCATCGACGTGGCTGCGGACGCCGGCGCGCGGGTGGTTCGCCGCGTGGACGTGCTCACCCAGTTCCCGCCGTACGACGGCAAGGGCGAGGTGCTCTGGCGGTCGCTCGCTGCGACGACCAGCGACGTACTGGTGTTCATCGACTCCGACCTGCGCGACTTCTCGCCCACGTTCGTGACCGGCCTGCTCGGCCCCCTGCTCACCGACGCAACGGTTCAGTTCGTGAAAGCGACGTACGACCGACCCTTGACTGCGGGCGAGTCCGTCGTGGCGGCCGGCGGCGGCCGGGTCACCGAACTCGTCGCGCGCCCGCTCATCAACATGTACTGGCCAGATCTTGCAGGGTTCATCCAACCGCTCGGTGGCGAGTACGCCGCTCGGCGTGCATTGCTCGAACGGCTGCCGTTCCCCACCGGGTACGGCGTGGAGTTCGGGCTGCTCGTGGACACGCTCGCCGCCGTCGGTCTCGACGCAATGGCGCAGGTCGACCTCGTACGGCGCAAGCACCGGAACTCATCGGTGACAAAGTTGGGGCGGATGGCGGCGGAGATCATGCAGGTCGCCATCGATCGGCTGGAACGAGAGGGGCGGCTCAAGTCGACGTCGCTGCCGCAGACGACCTTGACGCAGTTTGAGCGCGACGGCTCCGGTTACCGGATCACGACAAGTGACGTAGCCGAACGCGAACGGCCACCGATCGTCTCGCTCTGAGCGGTCGCCTCAGCGAACGGTGTCCGGCTTTGCGGCTTCGGCGAAGCGTGGCCATGCACCAGACAGGTCTCGACCGAGATAGGTCGTGAGCCCGCGGACTTCCTCGGCGAACACGTCGGTTAATCGCTCTGCAGTGCTCGGCAGGAGCGGCGCCGCGAACTCCTTGCCCTTGCGGTCCGACGAGTAGAGCGCCATGAGCGGGCTGTTCTTCACCGCATGCACGACACGTGCATAGCCATGGTCGTACAACCATCGGCTGACCGCTTTGCTCCGGGAGTAGAGGCGCGGCATCCGCGGCCGCTCCGACACGTTCACTGGTTCGGCGGCGACTGATGGAACGTGCGCGTCGGACACACCCAAGAACCGGAACAGGCCGGACAGATCTGCGCCGGAGCTGACGAGGTCCTCGAACACGACGACGAAGATCCGATCAGCCGGATAGTGCTCGAGGTAACGCTGCAGCATCGACCAGTACTGACTGCGCTGCAGTGCGCTGGGATGGTCGGAGAGGAAGGCCTCGAAGTCGCCCCGGTAAGCGGTGTCGCGGATGTAATGCTTGTACTGCGAGTAGGTCCGTTCGATTGGCTCGCGAACGCTCAGGACGAGCCGAGCGTCCGGAAGCATCTTGGCCATCCGTTCCGGTGCCAGCGGATGCACGAGGTACTGCGGCGAGATCTCGCCCCGCATCGCCGTCGCGCCGCAGTCGAACTGGTCGGCGTACCAATCCGGTCCGCGCTCGTAGTGCTGAGTGAAGAACTGCACCTCTTTGAGCACAGTCGGCATGCAGATGTCGGGATGTGTTCGTAGCAGCGCGTCGAGGTAAGTCGTCCCTGCCTTGAGGGCACCGATACCGATGAAGTCAGGCAGTCGCCGACGAGCGTCGGTCATGACTCCTCATCAACGAAGCTCCTGGACGTACGCCAGATGATGGACGCGGTCGTGGTTCTCATCTCTAGTTAATCGATCGACTTTCGGCCGCCTTGAGCCGGCCGTTGCCGTTCTGCAATGTTTCATCGACGAGGGCTTGCCATTGGGCCATGACTGCATCCAGCGCGTAGCGCTCCTGGACAGCGGCCCGACCGCGTTCCCCCATCGCCGCGCGTTCTGGCGCCGACAGTCGGGAGAGCTTCGTCATCGCCTTGGCGACTGCGGAAACATCCGCGGGCGGCACCAGCACACCGGTGCTGCCATCCTCGACGAGTTCCGGCGACCCTCCGACAGCGGTGGCGACCACCGGGCGGCTGGCCGCCATTGCCTCGATGACCACGTTGGGCAACCCCTCGAAGTCCGACGTCAAGATGAGCGCATCGCATGCCCCGAGCAGGTCAGGCACGTCCGGGCGCCGGCCGAGCAGCTGGATCCTGTCGGCGAGACCCTGCCGGTCGATCCGCAGGCGGAGCTCCGCCTCGAGATATCCGTCGCCCACGATCAACACCCGCAACCTCGATCGCACGTCAGCGGGCAGCGTGCTCACCGCATCGACGAGGACGGCCCAGTTCTTCTGCGGCCACAACCTGCCGATGCCCAACCAAACGATGTGGTCGGGCGCGAGACCGAGCGCCGCCCGTACGCCGTCGCGGCGCGTCGCGGCCGTCGCGAACTGGTCGAGCGGCAACCCGTTCGGTATGACGAGCAGCTTGGACTCGGGTACGACGCCGCGCGACAGCAAACTCTTCGCGGCGAGGCGGGAGTTGGTCACGGTGCGCACCGCGAGCGAATCGCTGATCCGCATGGCCGTCTCACGCGCGCGCCCACCGAAGTACTCATTGCGAATCGAGGAGATGACAGGGATGCCCAGTCCCACCGAGGCCAGGCGCATGACCATGTTGGACTGGTACAAGAACGTGATGATGAGATCGGGTTTCTGCTGACGAACGATCGCGCGAGCCTGCCGCACAGCCGATGCCCCGCGGAGCCGCGACATCTCGATTCTGATCAGCGGGACGTCGAGCGCCCGCAACGCGGGTGCGTGGTCGTCAGCCGGCAGCAGTGTCACAACCGCTACGTGGTGGCCGCAAGCCTTGAGACGCGTCGCGAGGTGGACAAGCTGCTGCTCTGCACCGCCGTACTCCAGGTCGTTGATTCCGAGCAGGATGCGTCGCTGCCTACCGGACACCGGCGACGTCCTCATGGACTGCATCCGCGCCGTTGACGAATGGCCGCAGCCAGTCGAGCTCGGCGGCAAGTCCTTCCCGCAGTTCGGTTTTCGGCACCCACCCGAGCAACTCGCGCGCACGCTCGATGGATCCCCCAGTACGACGCACGTCTCCTGGCTGCTCGTCGTGCTCCTCGACCTTGACGGGCGCGCCGACGAGCTCGCCCAACAACTCGATCATTTTGTTGACTGTGATCGATCCACCGCCGGCGATGTTCACGGTGGTGCCGGGCGGGACGTCCGCTTCGGCGGACAGCATGTTGGCCCGGACGACATCGTGAACGTAGGTGAAGTCGCGCACCTGTTCACCGTCACCAAAACGACGGATGGCTGCGCCCGTCAGCGCCGAGGTGAGGAAGCGGTGCATCGCCATGTCGGGACGCTGTCGCGGCCCGTAGACCGTGAAGTAGCGCAGCGAAACGGTACGCAGACCCCAGTTCGCGGCATAGGAGCGACAGAGGTGCTCGCCCGCGAGCTTCGTGACTCCGTATGGGCTGTACGGCGCAGGCAACGCTTCCTCGGTGGTGGGGTACACATTGGTGTTGCCATAGATGGACGAGCTCGACGCGTAGACGAACTTGTCGACCGTCGAGTCGCGGCATGCTTCGAGCAACCGCTGCGTGGCGAGCACGTTGCCGGAAACGTACTTGGGAAACTCGGCCGACCAGGACAGCCGAACCCCTGGCTGGCCGGCCTGGTGGAAGACGACGTCGACGTCTTCCACCAGTGGCACCAGGTCGGCCTTCGTCAAGTCGGCTTCCACGAGCTCGAAGCGCGCATCTTGTTGCAGCTTGGTCACATTGGCGCGCTTGATATTGACGTCGTAGTAATCGGTGAAAGCGTCGACCCCACGCACCTTCCAGCCCGCGGCAGTCAATGACTCCGCGAGGTGGCTGCCGATGAATCCGGCAGCGCCGGTGACCAGTGCTCGCATTGCGATGTCCGTATCCCCGTTCGTCGCTCGAGCTACGGTCTGTTCCATTGTCGCGGACGCTGGTGAAGATCGACAATCAAGGTTGTCAGCCCGCTCGTACCGTCGCTCTCAGTTCTCCACAATCACTCTCGTGCCAAACCCTCCGCGGCGGGCGGGAGGACGGTCCGGCGGGTTGCCGGCACAACAAGCAAGCCAACGAATATGCCGACTCGCCGGACTTCATCTCTCACGAAGCCCAGCGCCACCCAACACCAAATGATAGCGAGCGACAAAAGGTCGCGGAGGCGAACGGGCAGAGGTTGACGGTGTCGTTCTTCGCGTCATGCTGCCACATGCGCCGGTCAGGCGACCGCCGCCACCGCGTCGTCGCTCAGTCGAGCAGTGAGTCGGCCGGCTCGCGGTAGTCCGACAGGCGCCGCGCACCATTCGGCTTGCTCGGGCGACGCACCCGTCGCGGTCCACCAGTCGCGTCGTTGATGATGAAACCGACAGTGGGAATGCCGGCCAGGTCAGCGCGGGCCCGCAACGTTTCGAGATGCTCAGGCCGCGACTCGTTGGAGACCACGACCAACAGCGCACCCGCGGTGGCGAGCTCACCGATGGCCGGGTCGGACAGGCCCCAGCCGGTGTCGAAGATCCGCAGCGGACCACTGGCGGTGTTCCGTCGCGCCAGCCGTTCGAGCGCCTCGGCGCGCCGGATCCCCTGGATCGCGGGACCGTCGTGCGACGCAGCCGCCAGGAAGCGCAGGTGGCCACCGCCTGGGTAGGGCACGTCCATGGCGCCGTCCGGTGCGTCGGACGCCTCGCCGAACAAGTGCCGCAGCTCGGCGCGTGAGTAGTCCTCGTCGACGAGCACGGCGTCGTACCCGAGCTGGTCGGCTGCGGCGGCAAGGTTGAGGGCGACCGTCGTACGGCCTTCGCCGGGCCGCGCGCTCGCCACGACCAAGTTGGTCAGGTTGTGGCGGGCGAGGTAGGGCGCGAGCGTCGCCACCACAGCCTTGAAGTCTTCCGCCGGTCTCGTCTCGTCGGTGAAGTCAGCGATCGACGGCCGGCCCTTCACCGACAAGGTCTTGAACGTGCCAAGCCGGGCCAGGAGCGGCGCACCCAGGGTGGAGGCGATGGAGCGGCTGTCCGGGCCGACCGACCGCTCACTGCGGCGCCAGGCAAGTGCGGCACCGAGCAACAGACCGAGGGCCGCGGCGATCGCAGTGTTGCGCTTTGCATTGTCAGTGGGACTGGTCGGTAGCGCCGCCGGCACGAACTGGTCGACGTCGCCGCCGAGCAGCTGTGAGTCGACGCGGACCTCGGTGATCTTGTCCCGCACATCGGCGATGTTCTGGCTGAGCGTCGACTGCCGCGACAACGCCGTCTGATAGTCGGGGTTGCTGGAAAGTGACGCCTGCACGGCGCGAGCTCGCAACGTCGGATCGGTGATCGAGGCCGCGTTCGACTCGGCCTGGCCGGCCAGCTTGGCCAGGTCTGTTTGGACGCTGTCGATCTCGGTCCGCAGCTGTGTTTCAACGGTGTTCAACACTGCGATCGACGTCTTCGCCTGCTTGCCCTGTCGGGCGGAGGCGACGTCGGTGTACGCCTGCGCCTCTGCGTTCGCCATGTCACGGGCCGTGGCGGCCTTCTGTCCATCGGCTGAGATCGTGACACTTGCAGCGTCGGAGCTCGGGGTGATGGTGAGCTTCTTCTTCAGCTTGTTTGCCGGTGGGTGCCCGTGCAGGATCTGGCTCGCCCGCGTCAGCACGGCATCGGAACGCATGAGCTCGGCCGCGTCGGATGCCTGCGCCACTGCGTTGGTGCTCGGCAGTGTGCGGAAGACAGCGACCTCGTTCGGGTTGGCGAGGAAAAGGGTTGCCGTCGCGTGGTAGTTGGTCGGCAGCACCTGCGAGACGCCATATCCGATTGCTCCGGCGGCGATCGTTACCGCAGCGACGATGAGGGGATGCCGGCGCATCGCGGCGAGCAGACCTGGGCCGCGGAAGCCATCAGCCCCGTCGGCGGTGTCCTCGCTTCGAGCGTTCATGAGCCTGCTTTCGTCGGCGTGAGGGGGAAACGCAGCGCTTCGGTCACAAACTGTAGTTACCGTCTGAACAAGGCACCAGGCTGGTCAACACCCCTGCGCTCAGCCGCCTTGGCCACGCAGCACCGCGAGTACGGTGCGGAGCAAGACTCGTACATCAAGCCATAAAGACCAGTTCTCGATGTAGTAATTATCGAACCGCGCGCGCTCAGCGATGGAGGTGTCGCCGCGTAGCCCGTGGATTTGCGCCCATCCGGTTAGCCCAGATGGCACACGGTGCCGGGCCGGATAGCCCCGGAACTGTTCGCTGAACGAGCGCACGAAATGCGGGCGCTCCGGGCGCGGACCGACGAAGCTCATGTCGCCAACAAGCACGTTCCAAAGTTGCGGCAACTCGTCCAAGGAACTCTTGCGCAGGAACCGTCCGACCGGGCCGATGCGCTGATCACCGACGATGTTCCACATCTGTTCGGACTCTTGTTCGTCCGTCGGTTTCATGGTTCGGAACTTCAGCAACGTGAAGGCGTTGCCGTCACGGCCGACGCGCACCTGTCGGAAGAGCACGCCCGGACCGCCCTCGAGCCGCACGGCGGCCGCACACAGCGCGAACACTGGAAACAGCAGGAAACCCAGCACCGCAGCCAGCGAGGCGTCGAACCATCGCTTGACGCGCCAGCTCATCGATCGCGACACCGCGCGACGCAGCCGCACCACCGGAAGACCCCACACATTGTCAATGTCACGGCCCCCGTGCGGCGCGAGTTCATACATGCGCGGGACTAAGAAGATCTCGCAGTCTTGGCGATCGCAGGTGCGAATCACCTCGACCAGTTCCGGCTCGCTGACGGAACTGAAACCTACGAAGACGTGCTTGATCGCGTGCCGCGTGATCACCGACGCGAGGTCATGCTCGGTGCCGAGCACGGGCACGGGGCGCCGCAGCTCTTTCAAGAACGGCTTCGAGTCGAGGAACCCAAATGGACGCACACCGCATTCGGGGTGCTCGTCGAGCAGGTTGGCCAGTTGCCCGCCTAGCTCACCGGCGCCGACGATGACCGCGCGGTGCGCAACCCATCCACGACTGCGTATCAAACGAATGAACGCGTAAGCCGCGGCACGCAACGGCATTTCGAGCACGAGGTACGCGATAAGCGGCGCCACACTCGTCGCAAGTCGTGATGGCCCCGTCAGCACTGCGATCGTCGTGGCGAAGGCAAACGCCACTGACGCGTTGACAAGAACCGGAGCGACATCGTCGAGAATCGAAAACGTCAATCGCGACCGGTTGAGCCCGGTGGCCGCATTGAGCGCGAGCACGAGGATCCCGAACGAGAGCGCGTGCAAGGCGCGGGAGCGTGACAGCTCGATGGCAAACAGAATGCTCAAGAAGTCGACGGCCAGAAACAGCCTAGCGGAGGTGAGACCACGGGGAGCCGGGTGATCCCCGTCGAGCCGCCAGAACGGCGTCGGCCGTCGAACCACCACCGGCATCGAGGTGTCCGGGCCTATCCGGACCTCAAGATCGTCGGTTCGGTTGAGATCGACAGGCATTAGGTAACTCCCCGCACATTTCTCGGCGGCTGGGCGGTTACGCGGTCCAGGCTCACGTGGCCGCTGGACACGCGTGTTGCCCAGCGGGTTGGCCCAATCCCCCGTAGTTCGGTTGTTGATCCAGCCACAGGTTCGACAGCCATGTTGCCGGTTCCTGTTGTCCTGACAGTAAACGCAAAGTTACGCCGTGACACCACATGCGTCTGCCGCCTCTGAAAAGTCCGAATGGCCTAGTTAGGCAGGCCTCACCATGGCGCGAGGCGCTACTGCGACTGCAGCAGGCGCCTGAGGCCACTGGGACGACCCGCGCCCGCTTGGGCTCCGGCGAACCGGCCGTGCGGACCGGCCAGGTTGCGCCATTCAGCCGAACAGAGCGCGGTTCTTCCGCGTTTCGCCCTATTCGGTAGTGCCCTCGGATCCTGCCCGCTTCTCAAGAGCACATGCGCGAGATCCCGAATCTCTGTGCGGAGGAGGCGACATGAGCCGTCATCGCAAGGAGACCCAGGGCAACGCCCACACAATGGCGCAGCGACTGCGTCGGGTGCGCTTCGTCCGGGCCGGGCTCGGCCTGGGCGTGGCCAGCCTGGCCAGCAGCCTGGCGTACGGCGGCCTCGCCGGCCTGGCCGACGCCAGCTCGCCCAACGAACCCGCAGCCTCCTACGCGCCGGCGTCGGCCCTCATGATGACGCGGTCTGGCTTCGGTGCGGAGACGACCGGTGGCTTGGCCGGACAGATGGTTCACGTCACCACGGACGCCGACGGTGGCCCCGGCTCGTTGCGTGCGGCTCTCGCTGGCAACACGCCGGCCTGGATCGTCTTCGACGGCGACTACACGATCCACTTCGCGACCGGCGTTCCCGTGGGCAGCAACAAGACCATTGACGGCCGAGGTCGCCGCGTCACGCTCACGGGCCACGGCAGCTACGGTCTGCTCATCAGGAAGGCCTCCAACGTCATCGTTGAGAACATGTTCCTGACGGACTTCGGCGACGTCACTAGGGGCGACAACGACATGCCGGACGCCATCGACGTCGGTGCTTCGCACGACGTATGGATCGACCACAACGACTTGAGCGTCGCCGGGAACAAGTTGATCAGCATCCAGGACGGATCGACTGATGTCCGGGTGTCGTGGAACCATTTGCACAACCAGGAGCAGACGTTCCAGATCGGTGACCAGAAGACGGCTGCGACCGCTGCGCTGCAAACAGTCACCGTCGACCACAATTTCTTCGACCACACGGCGTACCGCAACCCGGTCCTGTCTTACGGCAAGGCGCACGTCTACAACAACTACATCCTCGGTTGGAAGGTGTTCGGCGTCCGCTCACAACGGATCGGCCAGATGTACCTGGAAAACAACATCTTTCAGCCAACGTCCAACCTCAAGGCATCGGTTATCGCTCCCGATGGAAACGGCTGCAACGACGCCGGCACCCTCTGCGATACGCGCCTCGGTTATCTGAAAGCGGTCGGCAACCTGGTCCTTGGTGGCGGCGTCATCCAGACGAACGCTCCGACGAAAGTCTTCACGCCGTCGCACTACTACGCGTACACCCCGCAACGTGCAACGACGTCGTTGGCGAGTCAGATCGCCGCGCAGGCCGGCTGGCAGTCGACCGCCCCGACGTCACGGCACATGGTGCGCACGAGCGTGATCAAGCCGCCCACCCAGGAAACCGGCTGAGCGCGCGCCATTGCGCCGCGTGCGTCTGGTCGTAGGTGTACAGGCTGGCGCCGACCGCACCAGCACGCTTGCTGACATCGAGGAAGCGCCAGATCTCGTGCGCGCTCGGCAACCCGTGCCGACCGCCTTCGGGACCCATGTCGTAGGACTGGCCGACCACGGACAATGCGCGGTGGTACTTCCGAAGCGGCGCTAGCGAGCTGGTGACCATCGCACCGGGCTCGCTGCACGACCAATAGACCATCGGCGCGAACACGTCGACGTAGGGCGCTTGCGCGGCGTAAGGGTAGGTCGCCAACCGGTGTGCGGTCGGGCGCGGGACGGTCGCCACAACGGGCCGCGACCCGGCGTACCTCCGAACGAGCGACAAGTAGAGCCGCACCCGGCGGGACGTGTCGTACACACGTTCCGAGGTCGTCTCGATGTCGGTGCTGAAGCCGTCGATGTGCTGGCCGCCAAACTGCCCCTGGAGCGACGCCCGCGCGCGGGCGGCATCAGCCGCCGGGTCGGAGAGCGTGGGGAAGTCCCAGGCGATCACTGCGATGCCGGCCGCATGTGCCGCCGGGAGAAGCGCCGGCAGGATCCGGCCGCCGTACCAACCTTGCTTGGTTCCGCCGGTCCGGACCCAGAGCTGGTGTACGCCGGCGGCGCGGGAGCGCGCGACGATCGCGCCGACGTCGAGGTGCGAGGTCGGCCAAGTCGTCAGCCACATGCCCTTACCGCGCACAGGAGACAGGTCGACCCGCCGCGCCTGCAGCGGCGCCGGCTGGGGCAGCCGGGACTCCGCAGTTGCCGGCGCCGGCAGCGGTGGCAGCGGCTTGCCCGGCGGCAACGGCGGCGGCGGGCAGGGCTGCGGCTGGACCGGGCCGGCCGGCAGGGGAAACAACAAGGCACGGTGCACCGCCCGGGGTGCGGGCCGGCGCGGGATCGGGCTCGGACGCGGGGCGACCGGAGTCGGGCTCGGCGCCGCGCTCGCCGTCGGCGAAGGAGTGCTGGCGGCCGCGACCGGTCGGGTGTGCTCGCTGCCGGAGGTGGCGACCACGATGGCGCCGACAGCGGCCACGACGAGGACCACGGCAGCGGTCGCCCAGGGCAATCGTCGCGGCATGGCACCAGTGTGCAGGCACTTCGATCGGATGATCCGCCGTCTGAGGTCGCCGAGCAGTGTCAATACGCTGACTCCATGGGCCAGAGCGGACGGGCGTCGGTGCTCGTCGCTTCGAACCGCGGTCCGGTCTCGTTCACGCTTACCGACGACGGCCAGCTGCGCCTCGACCGAGGCGGCGGCGGACTCGTGTCAGGCCTGTCCTCGGTTGCGCGGGAACAGGAATCGTTGTGGGTCTGCGCCGCGCTCTCACCAGCGGACCGCCGCGCGGCACAGCAGGCGGAGGGTGGGCGGATCGACCTCGCCGGTCACGACACCGGCGGTAGCTCGGTGCGCATGCTCGACATCGATCCGACGACGTTCCACCGGGCCTACAACGCGGTGGCGAACTCCACGCTGTGGTTCGTTCACCACCACCTGTACGACACCGCGAACAAGCCGCATTTCGACCGGCGCTTCCGCCGCGAGTGGCACAGCTACGTGGCGTACAACGAGGCATTCGCGCGAGCCCTCGCCGAGGATGCGGCCCAAGGTGCGACCGTCATCATTCAGGACTACCACCTGACGTTGACGCCCCAGATGCTGCGCGAAAAGCGGCCGGATCTTAAGATCGGCCACTTTTCGCATACACCGTGGGCAACCCTCGACTACTTCCGGCTGCTGCCTGACGACGTCGCCGCGGAGGTCCTCCAGGGGCTGCTCGGCGCCGACCACGCCGGCTTCCTGTCACAGCGCTGGGCCGACGCGTTCGTTGAGTGTTGCGCGAAGATGCTCGGCGCAGAGGTCGACGAGTCAGCGCGCACGGTTGAGGTAGACGGTCGCGTGACGCACGTCGGCGTACATGCGCTCGGTGTCGATGACCAGTTCCTGCGCGACCGCTCCGCACAACCCGACGTCGAGGCTCGCCGAGCTGCGCTCTTGGAAGCCGCCCGTGACCGCGCGATCATGCTTCGGATCGACCGGACCGAGCTGTCGAAAAACATTGTTCGCGGGCTCGCTGCCTATCGCGAGCTGTTGCGCAACCGGCCCGAATGGCGCGGCCGCGTCGTACACCTTGCGTATGCCTACCCCAGCCGGCACGACCTGCCGGAGTACCGGGAGTACACCGCAGCGGTGCAACGCCTCGCAGCGGAGATCGAAGACGAGTTCGCCACCGACGACTGGGCGCCGCTGGACCTCGCCGTGAACGACGACTTCGCGCGCTCGCTCGCGGCGTACCGGATCGCTGACGTTCTCGTCGTGAACCCGATCCGCGACGGGATGAACCTGGTCGCGAAAGAAGGGCCGGTGCTCTCGGAGAACGGGATGGCTCTGGTGCTCTCCCGGGAGGCCGGCGCGGCCGCCGAGCTCGGAGCCGATGCGCTCCTCGTGAACCCGTTCGACGTCACGCAGACCGCGGAAGCCATGCACACGGCGCTGTCCATGGCCGCTGACGAACGCGCCGACCGCTCCCGCCGCCTCGCGGCGGCCGCCGTGGCGTTGACACCCCGGGCGTGGTTCGCCGAACAGCTCGCGGCGCTACAGGGCTGACGGTCAGCTCGTCCGCGGCTCCCGCGCCGTCAGGTCGATGGTGTGGACGAACGCGAGGTTGAACGCGCTGCTGGGCAGCCCGGTGCGTTGCCGCACGGCTTCATAGGCTCGACGTTCGACGTCGGCGAGACGCGCGGCGGTCGCCCTTACCTCGCCGTCCGATGTGTCGACGCTGATTGACCAGACCCCGTCGTCACCCAGGGAGTACGTCGCACGATAGGTCGGCCTCGTCCCGACTTCGTGTCGCACCTCGACCATGGCTGCCTCCCAGAACGGTGCCAAGTCGTGTGATGTGTGTCCGCTCGACCACAATGCGCCCGTTTCCGGGCAAGAGCAAGCAACGTGGGGTCACGATCCGGACGCGAGCCACTGCAGGAACTCGACAACACCGGCAGGTCCGTCGACAACCAGATCAGCCCGTTCCTGGAGCACCTCGACCTCCGGGGAGGCGCTGGCAACCGTCAATCCAGCCAGCCCTTCGCTGCGGAGGGTCTCGACCATGTCGTACGCCGGGACGTCGCCGCGGTCATCCCCCACGAAGACGACCACGCGGGCGGCGTACTCCTCGACCAGGCTTCGCAGCGCCCGCCCTTTGTCGTAGCCGGGCGGCCGCAGTTCGTAGGCCATGCGAGCGGGCTCGATGGTCAGGCCGGTGTTCAGCGCGATCTTCATGAGCGCGGGGGCGATCTCACCAAGCGCCGCCTCCGGGTCGTCAGTCCCGCGGACGTGCACGACGAGCGCGGCGCCCTTGTCCTCCAGGCTGACGCCGCTGGGTGCAGCGGCGACGAGATCGGTCACGGGACCGCGGGCGGCGTCGACGCTGGGCGGGGTGGGCGGCGCCTCGACCTGGTCGCTCGGGGCGGTCCACCGCTCGCGGCCGTACTGCCCGAACACGATCAGCTGCTCGAGGCCGGGTGCGGAGCGGAATCCGGCGAGGTCAATGACCTGCAGCGCCGGACGCCCGCTGATGATTGCGACCGCCCGGAGCCGGCGAGCGACCGCGGCCAGCGCGTCGACCGCGCCGGGCAGGGCGCGTGCGTCCTCCGGCTGTTGCGATATCGGAGCCAGGGTGCCGTCGAAGTCGCACCCGAGGACGGCGAGCTCGGGCTGCGTCAGGAGGAGTTGTAAGGCCGCCGCGCCGTCGGCCGTCCGCGGTTCGGGCAGCGGCATGACGGCGATGGTACGAGCCGCGCCCTCTGGCGACGGTCAGGCCCGTGGTTCAGTCCGCGGATCGGACCGCCGAAACAAGACGGGAGTGTTGGCGAAGCCGAAGGAGCACGCAGATGGCGCGAGTCCTGCTGTCAGTGGGCGCGACGGTCAGCGTCGCCGCAACCTTCGGGGTCAGCAAGCTGCGCTCAATGCTCGAGTAGCGCTCTCACTTCTGCGGCCAGCCGACCGCATCAGGCGCTGAAGTCGGCGGTCAGGACCACCACGAGCCCGTTGCCGGGCAGCCCCGCGAACCGCGGCGCGACCCGGCGAACGCTGGAGTACTGGCGGTGCAGCGACTCCGCGGCCGCCTTCGCGTTGGCATCGCCGGGCGGGTAGTAGACCGTCGTCTCGGCGATGGTGCGGCTGCGGTAGTTGCCGGTGCCGGAGATCGGCCAGCCCCCGGCCTGGAATTTGGCCGCAGCGCGGTGGGCCTTGCCCTTCTCCCGCGTGTTGTTGGCCACGAACAACGGCGCCACCACACGGGTCGGCGGCGGACTCGGGCGGGCTTGCGTTGGTACGGCGGTCGGTGCCGGCCTGGCGGGCGTCGTTGCCACCGGAGTCGTCGGCGACGGGCTGGTGGATGGCGACGAAGGCAACGAGAAGGTCGGCGACGCGATGGCTGGGCCGGGCGCCTCGGTTGACGTCGTAGGTGAGCCGCGCCATTGCACGAGCAGCGCGACCACCCCGGCAACGACAGCGACCGCCATCAGCGATCGCACCAACAAACGGAGGGGCGAGGGCGGCGCCGCGTGGGCTCCGCGATGGCGCCCAGGATGACGGGGCGGCTCCGACGGGTCTTCCGGTTCCGTCACGACGGACAGTCAAACAGCACGCGGCGGTGAGGAGCGGGCTCAGCCGTCCATGCCGAGGCGGCGAGCCGCGCGGGCACGCTGACGCGCAGCGCGCATCCGCCGAAGTCGCTTGACCAGCATCGGGTCGTGCTTGAGTGCGGCCGGCTCATCGATCAGCGCGTTGAGGACCTGGTAGTAGCGGGTCGCGGACATGTCGAACAGCTCACGGATGGCTTGCTCCTTGGCTCCCGCGTAACGCCACCACTGCCGTTCGAAGGCGAGGATCTGCCGGTCGCGCTCAGACAGGTCGGCAGCCTCGTTGCCGACCCCGACGAGGGCGTTCACGGCGTCCATGTCTCCTCCTGATCCAGCCTGCTCCGTCGATCTTAGGCGGGAATCACATCGCTGTCATTCGACTCGCGCACGAGCCCGGACCGCGAACTTGGGTCGGCCGAGTGAGCAAGAAGGAACTTACGGGTAAGGGGGCGGCGTGCCGGATACCGACGCCAGCGCAATCACTCCGGACCGGCCCACCCGTTCCACGGACGAGCCGTCCGACGTCGTGCTCTCCGGGTTGCTCGAGAGCCTGTCCGCGGACCGGTTGCAAGACGTCCTCGCCGACGTGGCCGCCCTGGCCACCGCCTCGATCCCGGACGCCGACGGCGCGTCGGTCGCCTCCGTGCGCAACGGTCGGGCCGAAACGTTCGCGGCAACCGACGGGACCGTCCGGGCGGTCGACAACGCGCAGTACTCCGTCGAGCAGGGCCCGTGCGTCGAGGCCGGCCGGGACGGCGCCGTACATCTGTCCCAGCATCTGCCGGACGACAGCCGGTGGCCGGTGCTCGCCGATGCGGCCGCCGAGCACGGGCTCGGCAGCGTGCTCTCCGTCCCGATCCCCAACGGGACCGAGGCGCCGGTGGGCACGCTGAATCTCTACGCCCGGCGGCCGGACGCGTTCTGTGACCAGGACACGCGCGACGCAGTCGGCTTCGCGAAGTACGCCGGCTACGCCATCGCGTCGGCGCGTGAACGGGACGAGGCGCGAACCTTGGCGAGCCAGCTCGCCGAGGCCATGCAGAGCCGGGGCGTCATCGACCAGGCGATCGGCGTACTGATGGCCCGGGAAGGTTGCGACGCAGCCGAAGCGATGGAGACGCTTCGGCGTACCAGCCAACAGGCGAACCGCAAAGTGCGCGAGATCGCCGAACTTCTGGTCGCGAGCGCCGACCGCCGCAACGCCGCGCAGCCCTGACGCCGGCAGCACCGCGCGCCGGACGAGAGGTTCTGCGCCGTAGTTGACGAATCTTCACGGCATGCGCACCCGAACATTCGCATCCCCCCGAGCCCTCTTGTCCTTGGGCATCGCCGGTCTGACTGCGGCCGCTGTCCTGCCTGCACTCGCTACCGGAGCCACGCACCACGACGTGGCCAGCGTCGTGAACTGCCCGTCAGTTGCGGTCGCGCACTACGCAGGGCAGACGCTGCTGAACCCCCAACCCGACAACCTCCCGCTCGCGTGCGGCGGTACGACGGGCTTCGCGGGCGCGGAAAGCCATGTGGTGGCGCTCCCGTCCGGTGACGTCGTCGTCACGCCCGCTGTGGTGCCGTCCGGCTTCCTCGGCATCGACACGCCACCGGTCTCGTTCGAGAAGAACACGCAGTCGAACGCGAGCCCCGCCGGCATCGCGATCACGCGCGACCAGGGCGAGCACTGGTCCTTCGTGCGTCCGAGCGGCGTGACGTGGAACCCGACCGATCACGGTGACTACGTCGACCCGACCACTGGGCGCCTGTTCTTCGAAGATTACGGACCGATCCCGGTCGCGCCGAAGTTCGGCTCAGATCAAGAAGGGCCGGCCCACATCAACTGGTCTGGCGACGGTGGCACGACGTGGCACCACACCGCCATCCGCACGGTTTTCCTTCCGGAGAACCCGCGCTTCGCGTCCGGTGTGGCGCCGGTGGGACAACCGAAGCCGACCGGTTACCCCAATGTCATGTACTTCTGCGCGAACACCAACGTCGGCTTCACGGCGCCTGCGATCGCTGGGCGCCTGTGCTTCCGCTCGCTCAACGGCGGCACGAAATGGCAACGCGGTGCTGTGCTCTTCACCGGCTTGGTACCTCAACACCCCGAGTGCGGCCCCCACGGCGAGCAGTACACCGCGATCGACGGCAACTACCCGCAGTCGACGCGTAACGGCTACTTGTACGTGATGGTGAGCTGCGGCGGCACGACGTACCTCGCCCGCAGCACCGACGAGGCGAAATCATTCCCCGTCCTGCATGTCGACGGCGCCCCCTTGACCTTGCCGGTGCCCCCGGGCGGTGGCATCGGCGGTGGCGCCGACTTCCGGATCGGACCCGACGACACGATGTACCTGATGTACCAAACAGGCTCAGCGCTCATGCTGCGCGTCTCCAATGACCTCGGGCTCACCTGGAGTCCGGAGTACAACGTCGTCGCGCCCGGGGTGACGGCTATCTCGAAGTGGGCCTTCACGTCAGGCGACACAGGGCAGGTCGCCGTCGCATACCTCGGTCAGCGTGCTGGCCAGACAACGTGGGACGGCTACCTGACCGAGACCCTTGACGCAGGGTCCGCGTTGACGTCCGGCCCAGGACCGGTGTTCTTCAGTGGGCAGGTCAACTCACCCAGTCGGCCGCTGTTGTACGGCGACGGCATCCAAGGTTCCGGCTACATCGGGTTGCCCAAGGACCACAACGCGCCGTTCCCACCGCCGTTCAACAACCAGTCGACCGGCAACGACTTCATCGGCTCGACGATCGCGTCCAACGCCGACGCGTTCGGATCGTTCACCCAGGACTGCGGTCCGTCACCGAAGTCGGCGGGTTGCCGGGCGCAGAACGACCAGACGCGTGGCTACGTCGGGTTCTTCCGCTGGCCGCCGGGACTGCCGCACACCGGCTGACAGCGGGCAGGGAACGCGCGGCTCACCGGCGAACCTTCACTTATGCGTCGGCGGCCGATCCTCGCTCTTGCTTGCGGTGCTGCCGCAGCCGCGCTCGTCATCCCTGCACTGGCCAGCAGTCCAGGTGTGCGCGGGGCGCGCGCGCCGATCGCTTGCGACAGCAGCCGTCCCGCCGTCGCCCACCACGCGTCGCAGGTCGTGCTCGCGCAACAGCCACGCCTGCGCCCGGTGCCCTGCGGTGGGACGACCGGTTACGCGAGTGCCGAGAGCCACATCGTCGCGCTGCCCTCCGGCGAGATCGCCGTTGCGCCAGCCGTACTTCCGGGTGGGTTCCTCGGCACTGACACGCCTCCGGTGGCCGTCCGTCCGAACACGCAGTCCAACGCAAGTCCGGCCGGCCTGCTCGTCACAACCAACGCGGGTGAGCACTGGACGTTCGTCCGGCCTTCGGGCGCGACTTGGAACCCGACCGACCACAGCGAGTACGTCGACCGGAGCACGGGGCGGCTCTTCTTCGAGGACTACGGGCCGATCTCGGTCGCGGCGAGTTTCGGCGCGGCACAAGAGGGCCCTGCGCACATCAACTGGTCGCCGGATGGCGGGATCACCTGGCACCACGGCGTGATCGCGTCGGTGTTCATGCCAGAGAACCCGCGCTTCATGGCCGCGGTCGCGCCGGCGCACGCACGCAAACCGCACGGTTATCCAAACGTGCTCTACTTCTGCGCCGACACGAACGTCGGCTTCTCCTCACCCGCGATCGTCGGCCGGCTGTGCTTCCGTTCCTTCGACGGCGGGTTGTCGTGGCGGCGAGCCGCCGTGCTGTTCAACGGGACTGTGCCGCAGCACCACGAGTGCAGGCGCAAGGGCGAGGACTACTACGCGAACGACGCGCAGTACCCGCAAGCAGCGCGTGACGGCTCGTTGTACGTCATGGTCACGTGTGCGGGCGCGACGTACCTCGCGCGAAGCACCGACGAGGCCGCGACCTTCCCGATCGTGCACGTCGGTGGCAGGCCGCTGACCATTCCCGCCGACGAGTACTCAGACCTGCAGATCGCGCCGGACGGCACGATGTACGTGATGTCGAAGAGCGGACCGCATCTCATGCTGCGCGCATCGGCGAACCGTGGCCGCACCTGGACGCGGGCTGTCGACGTCACCGCCCCCGGCGTCGTCGGTGTCATGCAGTGGACGTTGACGGTGGGCGCGCACGACACCCTGGCCGTCTCCTATCTCGGGCATCGCGGGGGCCAGACGACCTGGAACGCGTTTGTCACTGCGACGCGGAGCGCGCACGCATTGCTGCGCCCGGGCGCGGGCCCGGTCTTCTGGAGCGTGCAGCTCAACACGGACGACGCGCCTCTGCTCTACGGCAGCGACATCGAAGGTGCCGGCCAGGTCCAGACGATCGGCGGTCGCTACCGACCCGTGCCGCCCGGTTTGCGCAACTCGCAGTCGATCGGTGACGAGTTCATCGGCGCAACGCTCACGACCGACGGCACGCCCTGGGCTTCGTTCACCACGGACTGCGGCCCCGCACCGGACACAGCTGGCTGCCGTGCGACGAACGACCAGACGCGCGGGTACGTCGGTTACCTGCGTTGGCCCGGTTAGTCCGCGTCCCCGCGCATCCGCGTCACCCGCCGGAAGGCCCGTCGTACCGGACCTCGACGACGCTCCGGCCGCGGTCGGGAGAACTCCAACGACAGCAATGCGACGAGGACGGCGACGACCTCGCGCGGCCGCAACAACACGAACCGGCGCGGACCGAACGCGTGGAACTTCCGCAGGTAGCGGTACAACGACTCGAGGTGGATGAACGGGTCGAGCCGGTGCACCGCCCGCCGCGCCAGCCAGAGCCGGACGCCGGCGCCTTCGTTGTCGAAGACCTCGGGGAACGGCGCGAAAGCCAATGAGATCCGCCGCGCGCCGTGCTCGCGTGCCCAGTCGACCATGTCGACAGCGAGCCGCTCGTCCACGCCGTTCGGCGCGGCCGGGTCCCGGAACGGGAGGTCCAGGGAGAGCTCGCGGCCCGCGTCAGCGCTCGCGAACCGCTGGAAGCCGACGGCGTTGCCGGCCCGGTCACGAGCGATCGCGATGTAGGTGCCCGGGTGTACGCCGGTCAGCGGGTGGTCGAGGATCATCGCGAAGCCGCGCGGCGGCAGCGGCCGGTGCGCCTTGCGTGCGACGTTGGCAAGCTCCTCACGTACGCCGTCCGGCAGCGACGCCTCGGCGACGATCTCGGTCGTCACGCCGGCGTTGCGGCTGCGCTGCACGGCTTGGCGCAGGTTACGGAACTTCCGGCCGGCGAGGCTGAACGCCTCGACGTCGATCAGGACCTCGCGGCCGATGTCGAGGCCCCAGAGACCGCGGTCCCGCCAGATCTGGGCGACTTGTTCGCCGGCCCCGATGACGGCGACCCGCCAGCCGTGCGATCGTGCGTGCTCGACGAACTCGTCGATGGCCTCGGCTCGCGACCACGGGTCACCAACGGGGTCCCCGGAGGCGACGGCGGTGCCGAACCGAACGCGGTAGGCGACCGCAGCCAGCCTGTCGCGGGACATGACGTAGCTCTTGTCGGTGCGGAGTGCGAACGGTGCGAGCGAGTCACCGGTGGTGCGGTCGACGAGCGCCCACACGTGCCGGCGCTCCTCGGCGGCGGCCGGCTCCTCCGATCGCTCGGGCAGGACGAGCGCGGCACCCGCACCGAAGGTCGCGAGCCACGCCGTACCCGGATGACCCTTCATGTCGGCGAACCGCGCGATGGCCAAGATCAGGAGGGCACCGACGGCGTGCGGCACGAGGATGCGGCGGCCACGGACCAGGCCGCGCGCCACGACGAGGCCGGCGGCGCCCATCGCCACGAACTCGTGCCGCGGCTCTCGCACCCCACGGACGACGAACACGAGCGAGGCGATGATGAGCAGCAGGAGCAGGACGAGCCCGGTGTCGATGCGGTCGCGACCCAACCAGCCGAGCAACGCGCCGGTGCGTGAGTCGGGCAGGAGACCGGGACGACCGTCGTCGTCCAAGCCTCGGTCCGGGCGGCCCCCCACGCTGTTGCTCCCTTGCTGGCGAACGGTGTGACTTCCCTACGAGCGTATCGGTGGGGCAGCCCGTTTGGCCCGTTTCAACGGGCAAGGACGAACCCGACAAGTGTGCGGACGCCGACCGCGATCGCCCGTTCGTCCACGTCGAAGGTGCTCTGGTGGAGGTCCGCGCCGGCGCCGAGCGTGCCCGGGCGGCGTACCCCGAGCCGGGCAAGCGCGCCGGGGACGCTTTGGAGGTACCAGCCGAAGTCCTCGCCGCCCATGCTCACCTCGGTCTCGGAGACGGCGGATGCCCCGATCGTTCGCTCGATGCCGGTGCGGAGCCGGGCGACGACGGGCGCGTCATTAGCCACCGGCGGCACTCCGCGGCGGTAGTCGACGGTGACGGTCGCGCCGGTGCGCGCCGCAACCCCTTCTACCGCGGTGGTCACGACGTCGCCGGCGGTCTCCCACGCAACCGCGTCCATCGTGCGGACGCTGCCGCGGAGCCAGCCACTGGACGGGATGACGTTGCCCGCCGCGCCCGCGCTGACAGCGCCCCAGACCACGGACAGCGGCGCGACAGCGGGGGGCACCTCGAGGGCGATACGAGCCAGCGCGCCCACGAGGTCGACTGTGAGCTGCGGGCGCGCCGTGTGACCCCCGGGGCCTTCGAGATGTACGGCGACCGCGTCGGCCGCCGCGGTCAATGCGCCGACGCGCAGACCGACGAGCCCGGCGTCGAGGCGCGGATGACAATGGAGCGCGACGATCGACTCCACGTCCCGGAGCCCGTCGGCTGCAATAACGTCGAGCGCGCCACCGGGAATCAGCTCCTCAGCGGGCTGGAACAGGAACCGAACCGTGCCTTCGACAGGGGGACCTGCCGCCGCCAACGCCAGCGCGGTACCGAGCAGCACTGCGGTGTGCACGTCGTGACCGCAGGCGTGGCAGACACCGGGCACGGTCGAGCGGTAGGGCACGTCCTTGTCGTCGCGCAGCGGGAGCGCGTCGAGGTCGGCGCGCAGCGCGATGACCGGCGTACCTGAACCGATCTCACAACTGAGACCGGTACCGCCAGGCCAGCGTTTCGGGGTAAGACCGGCGGCCCGGAGTCGCTCTTCGAGAAGCTCAGTTGTGACGTGCTCGTCGTGGCCGAGCTCGGGGTGTGCGTGGAGTTGCCGGCGTACTGCGATCAGCTCGTCTTCGTGCGCGTGCAGCCATTCGTCGAGCCAAGGCTCAGGCGTCACTTCGGCGCGCCTGCCTGCATCTCGTCCAGCAACAGGTCGACGACGGTCGTGAGGTCACCGTTGTTGGCGGCGGCGACGCGACGTTGGCGTTCGTAGCTCGCGCCGGCGGAGAGCACGTCCAGCACCTGGTTGACCTCGTCATGACAGCCGAGCCGCTCGGCGACCGGGCTGAGCTCGTCGACGAGTTCCGTGATCGCCGTACGAGCCGGCAGCGTCTTGCCCGTGGTGTCGACGATGATGTCGGCGTCGAGCCCGTAGCGGGCGGCGCGCCACTTGTTCTCGCGGACCACCCAGCCCTTCGGTGATGGCAGCGTGTAGCCACGGTCGAGCTGGGTGTCGAACTGCTGCACCAGGCACTGGCCGAGCGCCGCGACCATGCCGACCTCGGCGAGCGTCGGCAGGCCGTCGAAGATACGCAACTCGACGGTGCCGAAACCGGGATGCGGCCGGATGTCCCACCACACCTCGCGGATCGTCTCGATCGTGTGCGTGGTGATGAGCGTTTCCATGTACGACTCGAACTGGTCCCAGCCGCCGAGCTGGTAGGGCAAGCCGGCGGTCGGCAGCCCTTCGAAGACCTTGCTGCGCGCGGACGCCAGGCCCGTGTCCGTGCCGATCCAGTAGGGGCTGCTCGCGGACAACGCCAGCAGGTGCGGGATGTACGACGTGAGTGCGTTGACGATCGGGATCACCTTGTCGCGGGCGCGTACGCCGACGTGTACGTGTACGCCGAAGATCTGCAGCCGGCGCGCTAGCCACTGCATGTTCTCGACCAGGGTGTGGTAGCGCGGGTTGTCGCTGATCTGTTGGGTCTTCCAGTCGGTGAACGGGTGCGTCCCCGAACACACGACACCGAGACCGCGCTGTTCGGCCGCTGTCGAGACCTCGTTCAGCGTCTCGGTCAGGTCGGCGGTCGCCTCGGCCACGGTCCCGCAGATGCCGGTGATGATCTCGATCGTCGACTCGAGCAGCTCGTGCTTGGCCTTCGGGTGCTCACCGTCGGGATGTGGAGCCCCGATCTCGGTGAGGATGTCGGTCGCAGCGGAGGCCAGCTCACGACTGTCGCGGTCGACGAGCTGGAGCTCCCACTCGACGCCGAGGCTCGCACGCTCCGACGACGTGAACGCAATGTCCATAACGCGCGCGATCGTACGGCGCTCGCCCCGCTCACCCATCGTCACTGCCGTCTGGGTGCCTTAGAAGGCACCGAACAGGCATCCACAGCCTAATGCGCCGCCGCGCTTGTCCACCTACGCCCTGCTGGCCGACCTGCGCACCGCTCCAACACCAGAAGGTCGAGGGATGCCACGTCGATGCGCAACCAAGCCCGGGCTTTCTGAGCTTGTCCACGCCCAGGACTTCGTGTTGGACCGGACTCAGGCGTTCGAATACGGCCTGACACCGGGAGCCATAAAGCGCAGACTGCGCGACCAGCTCTGGCAGGTGCTACTTCCTGAGGTCTACCTGACGCATCCCGGGGAACCGAGCCGCCGACAGCTGCTCATCGCCGCCTTGCTGTACGCCGGCCCAGACGCGGCGATCGATGATGTGGACGCCTGCCGCTACCACGGCCTACGGACGCTCGCCGTTGACGACGATTGCGTGCGGGTCGTCGCTCCTCTGGAAACCACAGCGCGAAGCCGCCGCGCCGTCGTTGTACGACGGACGGCTGCCCCGATTGTCACTGAGAACACCGAACGCATCAGGTATCTCGCGCTCGCGCCCGCGCTCATTGCCGCGACGCGTAGATACGAGGATCCTTGCCGCGTTCTCGCCGTACTCTCCGATGCAGTTCAGCGGAAGCTCGTGACGTTCGATCAGTTGATGACGGCGCACATACAGGGCCCGAGACGCAACGCGCACCCGGCGGACGAAGCTTTGGCACAGATTGCCGCCGGCATTCGCTCGGCACCCGAGGGCGGTTTCCGCAACCTGGCCGAGGCGAGTCTGGTGCTACCTCCGCTGCTCTACAACTGCCTGCTGCGATTGCCGGGCGGCGAGCTGATCAGCCCGGACGCGCTCGCCCTCGACGCCGGCCTCGTCCACGAGACCAACGGAGCGCGCGCACACAGGCGGCTCGATCTGTTCGAAGACACCATGGTCAGGCACACGCTGATGACGACCGCCGACCTCGTCGTACTGCACAACTCGCCGACACGTATCGACCGACATGGACGCTTGGTCCTGGCGCAGTTCGAGCGGTGTTACCTCCGCTACAAGGGACGCGGCCTTCCACCTGGCGTGGAACTGCTCCGAGCTGCCGCATAGGTGCCGTCTAAGGCACCCAAACGGCACTGAGCCGGGGCTCAGGCGGTGTACGACGCCGAGTTGCTGGACGAACCGGACGTGCCGGGGCTCGGCGGCGGCGGGCCAGGGTGGTCGCGGCCACCTGGGCCGTGCCGCGGTCGGTTCAGGGCTTCGTTGCCGGCGTGCAGGACGGCGATCGTCTTCTTGCCGCTGATCGTGACGACACCGAACCGAACAGCGTCCCCGGCCTTCAGGTCCGACAGCTTGGCTTCACCGTTCTTGTCGATGTCGCTTTTGCTGGTCACGGCGTACGTCGTGGTGCCCGATGACTCCTTGATCGTGACGGAGTTGGTCCCGACCGCGGTCACCGTTCCGGTGTGGTCGAGCCCGTGGAAGCCGCGACCCGGAAATCCTGGACCGCGGCAACCCGGGCCAGGCTGACCCGGCGCCGGCATGCCGTGGCCAAATCCCGGTGCACCCGGTGCGGCCGGTGCGGCCGGGCTGGGCGAGGGGTTCGGTGCGGCGCTGGCGCTGAGGCTCGCCGCAACCACGCCGCCGATGAGGGCGCCGGCGCCGAGCAGTCCTACCGGCATGCCCCAGCGGCGCAGCTGGGACGACCGCCCGGCTCGAGCCTCATCGGGGCCTGCGTGCGACTCGGCGACGTCCGGCGAGCCATCCTCGGGAACCCATGCGTCAAAATCACTCATGGGCGAGAGTTTGCGCGCTTTCCCTTAAGCGGACCTGTGGTTGACCTGTGAGTATCCATTCACAGGGAACCCACAGAATCCCGTCACATCCCTCTCAGCGAACGGGGGGAATCTGAGCCACATGACGGTGACGGCCGAGCGCTCGACGCTGCCCGTGCAACCTGCACCGGTGCGCGTCCGCGCCAACGCGCTCCTGGCCGGCATCGGTGTGGGCACCGTCATGGTCATCGCCCTCTGGTGGCACGACACCTCGACGATCCGTGGCTTCGGTGACTGGCTCACGAATGCCGGCCGGGTGACCGGCCTTCTTGCGGGCTACGCCGTCGCCGTACTCCTGCTGCTGATGGCCCGCGTTCCCGCGATCGACCGTGGCGTGGGCAGCGACCGGCTCGCCCGCTGGCACTCGATGGGCGGGCGGTACACCGTTTCGCTGGCGAGTGCACACGCGGCGCTCATCATCTGGGGGTACGCCGTCACGGCGCACACCAACGTCGTCAGCCAGACCAAGGCGCTGATCGTCAGCTATCCCGATGTCCTCATGGCGACGGCCGCGCTCGGACTGCTCATCGGCGTCGGGATCGTCTCGGCACGGGCCGTTCGCACCCGGCTGTCCTACGAGACGTGGCACTACCTGCACTTCTACACGTACCTCGCAGTCGCGCTGGCGTTCAGCCACCAGTTCGCGACCGGTGCGGATTTCATGACGCATCCGGCTGCGCGCCTGCTGTGGGGTGCGATGTACGCCGTCGTCGCGGCTCTGGTCCTCTGGTACCGGTTCCTCACGCCAACCATGAACGCTGTACGGCATCGCGCGCACGTCGAACGCGTTCAACCGGAAGGCCCGAACGTCGTCTCGATCGTCGTGTACGTACATGACCTCAGCCGTCTCGGCGTCGAGGCGGGGCAGTTCTTCCGGTGGCGCTTCCTCACGCGCGACATGTGGTGGCAGGCACACCCGTTCTCGATCTCCGCGCCGCCGCAGGGCAACTACCTGCGCGTCACGGTGAAAGGACTCGGCGACCACTCTCGGGACCTCGCGCACCTGACCGTCGGCACGCGCGTCATCTTGGAAGGGCCGTACGGCGCTTTCACCGCAGCGAAACGTCGTCGGCGCAAGGTGCTGTTGATCGCAGGAGGAATCGGCATCACTCCGCTGCGCGCGCTGCTCGAGACCATGCCGGCGAAGCCGGGTGACCTCACGCTGGTCTACCGGATCAACACGCCTGAGGAGGCCGTCTTCGTGTCCGAGCTGAAGACGTTGGCCGCCTCGCGGGGGGTAGAGCTCTACAACCTCGTCGGAGCGCCGGGCAGCCACAACGACCCGTTCGTCGGCAAGCGTCTCCGGCAGCTCATCCCCGACGTCTCCCGCCGGGACGTGTTCCTCTGCGGGCCACCAGGCTTTGCCGATGCGGCCAAGGAAGCGTCGCGCGGTGTCGGCGTACCACGACGCCACATCCACATCGAGCAGTTCGCCTTCTAGGGAGTTGTTGTAGCCATGGGTCGCGCCGTCGCGGCAATCGTCAGCACGGTCATCGGACTGGTGCTGCTGCTCAGTTTCAAGGCACACGTGGGCAACGCCGGAACCACCGCGTTGACGTCGCAACATCAGAGGGCGCATACAACGACGAAGGCGTCAAGGGCGCCGAAGGCAAAGCCGTCCGCTACGGCGACGAAGAAGGCTTCGGCCACCAAGCGCCAGGTGACGGGCGACACCGCCGACACGAACTACGGCCCGGTGCAGGTCCAGGTGACGCTGACCGGGTCGCACATCGACGACGTGACCGCTATCCAGCTGCCACAGCAGTCACAACGAGACATCCAGATCGACAACTACGCGGTCCCACAACTGCGACAAGAAGCAATCGACGCGCAGAGCGCGAACATCAACTCGGTCTCGGGCGCGACGTTCACGAGTGACGGTTACGTCAGGTCGCTGCAGAGCGCGTTGGA
Organism: Actinomycetes bacterium; assembly: GCA_045807285.1. Taxonomy (GTDB): domain Bacteria; phylum Actinomycetota; class Actinomycetes; order JAWWOW01; family JAWWOW01; genus JBJMHR01. The sequence continues at coordinate 30,522 of JBJMHR010000020.1, read as the reverse complement.
CAAGGCCGGGGTCTGACCGAGCGCAGATGGTCCGGCACGCCGAGCACGTGATGGGCACGGTCTTCTCGTTCGACCTGCGTGACCAGCTCGATGACGGCGTGCTGACGGACTGCGTCGACTGGCTGCACTGGGTCGATGCGACGTTCTCGACCTACCGGGACGACAGCGACATCAGCAGGCTCGGCCGCGGAGAGGCCCGACTCACGGAGTGCGCACCCGAAGTCGCGCAGGTCCTCGACCTGTGCGCCGAAGCGACCCGACGAACGGACGGCTACTTCAGCGCCATGCCGACGGGGCAACTGGACCCCTCCGGACTCGTCAAGGGGTGGGCGATCGAGGAAGTCGGCAACCGGCTCGTCGCGGCCGGGTCGCGGTGTCACAGCGTCGGCGGTGGCGGGGACGTCGCGGTGATGGGGCAGCCGGAGCCCGGCCTGCCGTGGCGCATCGGCGTGGTCGCCCCGGGCGACGCGGCTTCGATCGCGACCGTTGTCAGCATTCGCGACGCTGGCGTGGCGACTTCGGGCACGGCAGAACGCGGCGCGCACGTGGTCAACCCGCTCACCGGCCGGCCTGCGACCGAGCTAGCGAGCCTTACCGTTGTCGGGCCGAGCCTGATGTGGGCTGACGTTTTCGCGACGGCAGGGCTGGCGCGCGGCATGGCAGCGCGAGGATGGCTGGACGCACTCGACGGTTACGAGGCCTTCGCGATCGCAGCGGACGGGTCTGCTTGGTGGACCCAGGGCTTCGCGGCGTACGGCGAGGTCCCTCACAGCGGTTTCACAGGAAAGGATCAGGGTCGTCTCAGCAAGCTCACCGAAAGTTGAGAGCATGACAGGGAGCGCAACGACCGAGGTGAGTGCGGTGCCGACCAAACGGACAGCGGAGGCTCGGTTACTCGTCGCTGACGACGACCCGAACATCTTGGAGCTTCTCTCGGCAAGCCTGCGCTTCGCAGGGTTCGACGTGGCGACGGCGAAGGACGGCGCTGAGGCGCTGCGGGTCGCAAAGCGCTACCAGCCCGATCTCGTGATCCTCGACGTGATGATGCCCGGCCTGGACGGGTTCGACGTCGTACGCCGGATGCGCTCGGACGGCCAGCGCATCCCGGTGCTGTTCCTGACCGCGAAGGACGGCACCGACGACAAGGTCACCGGACTGACCCTCGGCGGCGACGACTACGTCACGAAGCCGTTCAGCCTCGAGGAAGTCATCGCGCGCATCCGCGCTGTGCTTCGCCGCTTCGGCGCCGGCGTCGCGCATCCCAGAACGTCGCCGCGCCTTGTGTGCGCGGACATTGAGCTCGACGACGAAACACACGAGGTGTGGAAGGCCGGGGAAGAGGTGTCGCTGTCGCCGACGGAGTTCAAGCTGCTGCGCTACTTCTTGCAGAACACCGGCAGGGTGCTCTCCAAGGCACAGATCCTCGACCACGTGTGGAACTACGACTTCGGCGGTGAGGCCAACGTCGTCGAGTCGTACGTCTCGTACCTCCGGCGCAAGGTCGACACCACCGAGCCGCGGCTGATCCAGACCATCCGTGGCGTCGGCTACGTGCTGCGGCCACCGCGGAGCTGACTGCCGATGAAGCATGTGCCGCTACGCGTCAAGCTCGTTGCGGCGCTCTGCTTGCTTGTCGCGCTCGCGCTGGCCGTGACCGGCGTCGTTGCGACACGCTCACTGCACTCGTATCTGCTCGGTCGCGTCGACAGCCAGCTGCAAGCGGTGGCATCGCCGGGACCGCCCGGACGATTCAGTCCCGATGGCGGGGGACCCAGTGGCGGCGACAGTGACCGCGACAACGGGGTGATACCCGGGCAGTACTACGTGCAGCACTTCAGCGTGGTCGGCGACGCCGGCAGCATCGTCAGCCATCCGTACAACTCTTCCGCCCCGGTATTGACCGGGCTCACGCTCGCTAACGTGAATGCGCGCGACGGCCATCCGTTCACCGTGCCCTCGCTGCGCGGCGGAACATCGTGGCGCGTCGTCGCGCAACCCGACCCGCGCGACGGCGGCAGCGTCATCTGGGCATCGAACCTGCAAGACGTCGACAGCACCGTCGGCCGCCTCGAGCTGTTGGAACTCGTGATCGGTGCCGTCGGGCTGATTCTGCTGGGCGGTCTCGGCTACTTCGTCGTACGGAACAGCTTGCGGCCGCTGCTCGAAGTCGAGACAACAGCCGAGGCGATCGCCGCCGGTGACCTGACCCGACGCGTGCCGGATCTGAGCCCGCGTACCGAGGTCGGTCGGCTTTCGCACGCGCTCAATGCCATGCTGGGGCAGATCGAGTCGGCGTTCACATCACAGCGTCAATCGGAAGCGGCGGCGCGCGAGTCGGAAGAGCGCATGCGGCGTTTCGTCGCCGATGCCAGCCACGAGCTCCGCACGCCGTTGACGTCGATCCGCGGGTTTGCCGAGCTTTACCGGCAAGGCGCCGTTCCGGACAAGGCCGCCGTACGACGAGCAATGCAACGCATCGAAGACGAGGCGGCCCGGATGGGGATCCTCGTCGAAGACCTGCTCCTCCTGGCGCGCTTGGACGAACAGCGCCCGCTGGAGCGGCTGCCGGTCGACGTACTGACGGTCGCGACGGACGCCGTCCACGACGCGCGCGCAGTTACCAGCGACCACAATGTGCAGATAGAAGTGATACCGGACTCCGACGCACCGCTCGTGATCGGAGACGACGCTCGGCTGCGTCAAGTCGTCGGCAACTTGGTCAGCAACGCCCTCATCCACACTCCGGCCGGAACATCCGTGACGGTTCGTGTCGGTACGACGGAGCGCGACGGACGGCCCTGGGTGCTGCTCGAGGTGGCTGATGACGGGCCCGGCCTACCGGCCGACGATGCGCAACAAGTCTTCGAACGTTTCTATCGGGCCGACCCGTCACGGACGCGGGCGAGTGGAGGCACCGGGCTGGGCCTGTCCATCGTCGCCGCGCTCGTCGCCGCGCACGGCGGCAGCGTCGAGGTGGACACCGAACCCGGTCGCGGTACGACGTTCAGCGTGCGGTTGCCGCACGTCGATGGGTCGACGCCCGACCCAGCAAGCAGTGCGACGGTGGGCGCCACGCGCTAACGGGGTCCGATCTGTTCAGTGCGGCACGGTTGCCGGCGGTCCGAACGGCGCGACAACAGGATCGTGCGTGGGCTTCGCGATGAACAGGTGTCGGAACGTCACGTAGGTCCCCGGGAGCTGGCGCCACGGCCGTGAGCCCCAACTCTCGACCGTGAAGCCGGCTGTGTTGAGCAGTGACCGGACACAGCTCGGCGACAAGCCCCAGAAGTTGTTGACGTACTCGAGGTGGGGAACAATCTCTTCCGTAATGCCGTACTGACGCGACGCGCCCTTGTGCGTGGTCCAGAGCTGGTGTCCGCGCTCTCCGGAGTACGGGTAGTAGACGGCGGTGTTCGGCACCGCCGGGTTGTCCGGGATCGTCAACGTTTCCAGCAACAACGTGCCGGTGCATATCGTTCGGAGCGCCGCAAGCAGCTGGTACGGGTTGGGATGGTGGTAGAGCACGCCCCAGCACCAGACAACGTCGTGGGGGCCGACCTCCGCGAGCACTTCAGGATCGTCCGCGGAGCCGTGAACGAAGCGCACTTTTGACGACCGCTCACGGTGCTTGTCGTCGAAGGCAGGGGGTTTGAGGACGTCGACCAGCGTGACGTCCGTCGCGCCACTCTCCTCGGCAAGGAAACTGATCGCGCCGTGGATGTTGTACATCCCGCCGATGTCAGCGAACGAGCGGCCAGCGGCGTACTCGCGCACGAAGTCCTCCGCGAGCTTCTTACGCGGCCAGCCGTTTTGCCGTCGCAACCGGGCACGGTGCACGCGTTGACCCGTCGTCGTCTTCAGCAACGACACATAGGCGCGGTACGGCAGCATTACATCCTCATTCGTGCGGAGTCGCTGAGCCTACCGAGACGTGAGAGGGACGGACCGCAGCGCATTCAGGTCAACTGAGCACCGATCAGGTCACGTTTTTGCCCGTTTGGCGGCGCTCCGCCACCTCTCGGACTTACCGTCACAGGATGGACCGGAGGGGGTTCTTCACTGCTGCCGGCATCGTCGCGGTCGCAGCAACGTCGGCCGAAGCGGTGCGCGCGACTGAAGCGACGCCGGCCAACCCGACATCCCGTACCGCCGCCCCGTCCGGCAGCACGCTCCCTTATGAGGTGCGCGTCGTCTACCGCACAGCCCCGGCCGAGTCCCTGATCGCGCTGACGTTTGACGATGGACCCACCGCGACCTGGACACCGCAAGTGCTGGACCTGCTCGCCCGACACCAGGCTCGGGCGACGTTTTTCGTGGTCGGGGAACGGCTCGCGGCCGCACCTCAACTCGCGCAGGCTGCGGTGCGGGCCGGACATCAGATCGGCACGCACACGTGGGCGCACTCGAATCTCAAGACGCACAGCGAACGCTTTATCGGCGACAGCCTCCGACGCACACATCAGCTCATCGCAGATGTCACCGGCCGAGCCCCCACGTCGCTTCGACCACCATGGGGGCAGATCGATGCGGTTGGACTGCTCGTCTGTGCCGAGTTGCAGTACGACGTCATTCTCTGGTCAGAGCACGTAACCGGTTCGAACGCCTTCGCGGATGCGGCGACAACGACCCGGGAAGCAAGGCCAGGCAGCATCGTGTTGGCGCACGACGGCGGTCCTGAGCCGAACCGGAACCTGATGCGGGCGCTGGACCAACTGTTGGCGTCGTTGCGTGCCAAGGGATACCGCTTCGTAACCGTCAGCGAACTGCTGGCGGCGTCGATCCCCTTCCCGCGCTGACAGCCGGGGTCGAAGAGCCCCGTGTCCGGATTGAACGGACGACCGCTCGCTTACAAGGCGAGTGCTCTACCACTGAGCTAACGGGGCGGGAATCCCAGCCTAGAACAGTACGACCGACCGCAGCACCTCACCACGTTGCATCTTCGCGAACGCATCTTCGACCTCGTCGATCGCGATCGTCTCGCTGACGAACCCGTCGAGGTCAAGTCGACCTTGCAGGTACATGTCCACGAGCATCGGGAAGTCACGCGCCGGCAAGCAGTCGCCGTACCAACTCGACTTCAACGCGCCACCACGAGAGAAGAAGTCGAGGAACGGCATCTCCAACCGCATCTCCGGCGTCGGTACGCCGACGAGCACGACGGTGCCGGCGAGGTCGCGCGCGTAAAAAGCCTGCTGCCAGGTCTCCGGGCGCCCGACGGCGTCAATCGCGACGTCGACGCCGAAGCCACCGGTCAGCTCACGAATGGCCTCAACCGCGTCGGTCGAGCTCGAGTCGACTGTGTGCGTCGCACCGAACTGCTCAGCCCAGCGCAACTTCTTCGCGTCAACGTCGACGCCGATGATCGTCGTTGCGCCGGCAATTCGGGCTCCCGCGATCGCGCCGTTGCCGACGCCACCGCAGCCGATGACCGCGACACTGTCACCACGTCGCACGCCGCCGGTGTTCATCGCCGCACCGAGTCCGGCCATCACGCCGCAGCCGAGGAGCCCGGCGGCGGCCGCTGACGCGGCCGGATCAACCTTGGTGCATTGGCCGGCAGCGACGAGCGTCTTCTCCGCGAACGCGCCGATGCCCAGAGCGGGCGACAGCGTCGTCCCATCCCTCAATGTCATCGACTGCGTCGCGTTGTGCGTGGCGAAGCAGTACCACGGCGTTCCGCGACGACAGGCCCGACAGTCACCGCAGACCGCGCGCCAGTTGAGGACAACGAAGTCGCCCGGTGCGACTTCGCTCACTCCGTCACCGACCACCTCGACGACGCCCGCCGCCTCGTGCCCGAGCAGGAACGGGAAGTCATCGTTGATGCCGCCCTCGCGGTAGTGCAGGTCGGTGTGGCACACGCCGCAGGCCTGCACGCGGACAAGAGCCTCGCCAGGGCCGGGATCCGGGACGACAACGGTGTCCAGCGACACCGGTGCGCCCCGCTTTGTCGAGATCACACCGCGGACTTCGTGCGTCATGGTGCCTCCGTGGCTCGGAGTTGGTCCGGCTTGCACTATGCCAGCCGCTGCTGCACCCAACTCTGGAAGCGTCGGCATAGTCTCCGCAACGTGACGACTGACTTCCGAGCGCTCGCCGACGGACTCACCGCAGCCGTGCCGCTGGTCAAGACCTTCGGCATGGTGTACGACGAGATCTCCCCCACGCGTGCCGTCGTACGACTGTCGGACCGGCCTGATCTGCACAACCATGTCGGCGGCCCCCACGCCGGCGTCATGTTCGCGCTTGGCGAGACCGCCTCCGGAGCCGTCGTGCTCGCGAACTTCATCGACGTCATGGATCGCGTCACACCACTTGCAGCGGCAGCGGACATCGCCTACGTCGCGGTCGCCAAGGGCGACGTAACCGCCACTGCGACGCTCGATATCGACCGCGACGAGATCCTCCGTCAACTCGACGAAGGCAAGACTCCGAAGTTCGTCGTCTCCGTCGTCATCAGCGACGCGGCTGGCCGCCCGACCGGCGAGATGAACGTCCGTTGGGCGCTTCGACCGAACAACCGCTGACTCACGACGCGGCGAGCATCTCGCTTCCGACGTAGCGCCCGAGCGAGTGATACGCATCGAACTGGTCATGGTCGAACCACTGGTCACCGGTCGACTCATGCGGGAACTCCGGGCGCCGCGCGGCGTGCGCGAGCACGTCGAACGGCATGTCCTTGGTGAGCACCGCCTTGCCAACGACGATGCGGCCCGTCGTGGCCGGAAACCCAGGCCCGAGATCCGGGTAGTCGATCGTGCCTGTGACGACTGCCGCGTCGGCGTACGGCCCTTCGTGCGCGCCGAGCCGCTCGGGCCGGTCTAGCGTCACGATGACGCCGAGCTCCTCGTACGCCAACTCGACCGCTTGGGCGAGGGTCGTCGGCATGTCCGGCTGGTCGCCGCTCGCATCGATGCAGTAGATCGTGCCGCAGCGGTGGCGTAACAGCTCGACGAGACCGAGGTTCTCGTAGTGACCGCCGTCGGTAACGAACACCAACGGCCCATCCGCGGGGTAGGCGCCGAACAGCTCCCGTGCCAGCGTCGCGAGATACCGACGGCGCGGTAGCCGCGGCAGCGCCCATCCGCTGTCCAGCTCACCAAGCAACCGTCGCAGGTAAGCAGGATTCGGCAGCCACGAACCGAGTCGCACGTTCGTGAGCGTGAGTAACTTCGTGTACGCCTTCTGCATCCGCCCCATCTCACTGGCGATCGCCGCGCCGGAGATCGCTGACGCGGCCTGCACCGTCAGATCGAGTCGCAGCGTGGGGGCGACCTGGCCATACACGTCGCTGCTCGGAGCCCACCCGATCATCGGGCTGCCGAGGTAGTCGCCGGACATCGTCCACGGCACGACGTGCCGTCCCGGCGGCGTCAGCTCCTGACCGGACACGTGGGCTGCACACGAAAAAATGACCTGCGGGAAACCGGGCACGCGCGCGCCGTACTGCTGGTGTTCGCCGCTCAGCGCCGTGACCTCCGTGAAGTCGTACGGCACGGCGTGCACCCGACCGCCGTCGTCGATGCGTCGTACGGCGAACGCTGTCGCGAGCCGCTTCTTGTAAAACGGATGCAGGCTCCAGCGCACTTGGTCGACGACGACGAAGAACGCGAACCCCGCCGCTACCAAAAGGGTGAGCCACCCTTCGTTCAGGTGGCCGGGCCACGTCGAACGCGCTCCGGGTGGTCCCGTGGTCGCGAGCACTTCGCCGAGCAGCAGCACCAGGCTGCCCACGATCGCGATTAGCCCGGCGTACACGATCAGCGTCTGCAGCAGTGCTTTGTTCTTGGCACCGGCCTTGCCTGCGAGCGCCTTCGCCTGGGGTGCGTGCTTGCGACCCAACGCGACCAGCGCCGCGACGTAACCGACCAGCACCGACGTCGTCTGCGACGACACGACGACGGTGTTGTGCGGTGGCGTGCGGGACGCCCACGCGAGCAGCGGCAGACCTATACCCATCAGGGCAACGAGCGCCGCGGCGCCGATCGCACCGAGACTTGCCGCCCGCAGCAACCTGCGCAGCGTTGGAACGGTGGGCTCCAGCAGCACACCGATGACCCAGAGCAGCAGCCAGGCCGCGGCAAGCACGCCGGCCGCCCACGAGACACCGTCTAGCGGTGGCCAGGTCCACGTCCGCAAGAGGTCGTGCGGAAACGCCGCATAGGCGTGGGCGATGAGTCGACCCGAGAGGACGACGACGAGCCCGAGTGTCAGCAGGTTGACCAGGAAACCGCGCAGCACACTGCTGAGGGCGGTCAGCCACTGTGACGCGCCGTCCGCGATGTACTTCCCATGGCGGCGCGTGTGGTCCAGCTCGGCGGATCCGGCGAGATAGACGTCAGCGGGCTTTGCCACCGACGGTCCTTGCAATGCGAGCTGCATGGCGCTCGAGGTGTAACCGCCGCCGGAGACCGATACGAGATAGCGCGCCTGACCGAGGACAGGACGTAGCCCGTTCAAGGCGCCGAGGTTGACGGTTGCCGACCGGATGCCGCCGCCAGAGGAGCAGATTCCGATCGCGTCCCCCTTCTCCTGCTCGGCTCGACGCTCCGGTGGCAACGTGCTGTTCGCCCGCCACGTCGAACGCGGACCCGCAGTTGTCTGCGCGGTTGCCACGGGCTGCAGGACGGGCTCGTCGCGGACCGAAAGCACCGCTGCCGTCATCGCGGCCTCGCGCCGTCGTTGCGGCAGGTTGTCGAGCAGCGGCACGACGAGCGCGCGCCACACCGTCATCACCACAGCGGCGGTCGCCACCACAGCCGCGGGGATGACGAGCACCCACTTGGTGAACGAGAACGCCTGAGCCGCTACGGCGTACCCATCATGGTTCGCAACGGGATGCCGTACTACCGGCAGCAGGAAGAGGTTCTCCGCGACGTCACATGCGGCCGCCGCCACGACGGCATACATCGCGAACGTTGAGATCCGGCGCGCGGCGCTGGTGAAGGCCAACCGTCGCCCCAGCCAGCAGCCGATCAATGTTGAGATCAGGTAGCCCGCAATGAATCCGAAGTCGACGTAGAGCGCGACGACGTACCGGTGCGAGTGGTTCTGCACGATGCCAGCGATGACCTTGGACGAGCCCGCGAGCTCCACGTCGCCTATGTAGTTTGCTTGACCCGCCCAGTGCTCGTACGCCGCGAAGGCGACGATCAACGACGCAACCGCGATGACGACCGCGACGAGTGCTACGGGTTTTGCAAGTGGACGGTCCCCCGGCATGGCCCAAGCCTGCCGCCCCCACGACCGGTGATCTTGGAGTTTTGGCCCTGCGGCCGCGGCGTGTCGCGGCCAAAGGTCCTAGATCACCGCTTGACGGGCAGGTGCGTTCAGCCGGCTTCGGCTGCCTCACGTCCGCGTAGGTGGCCGTCGAGCTTGCGCTTGATGCGCTGAAGTGCGTTGTCGATCGATTTCACGTGTCGTTGCAAGAGGTCGGCGATCTCTTGATAGCTCTTGCCATCGACGTACAACCGCAGCACCTCGGCTTCGAGGTCCGAGAGTGCAGCGTCGACATGCTGCTGCAACGCGCGGATGCGCTCAGCGGAGATCACCAGGTCGGCAGGGTCGCACGCACGTGCGGGCAAGACGTCGCCGAGACATCGTTCCCCGTCGTCGTCAGCGACGACCGGGCGCGACAAGCTCACGTAGTTGTTCAGCGGGCCGTGCTTCTGCCGAGTCGCCGTCTTGATCGCAGTGATGATCTGACGGGTGATGCACAACTCGGCGAACGCGTGGAACGACGTCTGCAAGTCCGGATTGAAGTCACGGACCGCTTTGTAGAGGCCGATCATTCCCTCTTGGATGATGTCCTCGCGGTCAGCGCCAACGAGGAAGTACGAGCCGGCTTTGACCCGCGCGAAGCCGCGATACTTCTGCAGCAAGCGGGCCAGCGCATCGTCGCTGCCCTGGCGGGCCCACTCAACGAGGTCCTCGTCGCTGACCTCCGGACCGACATAGACGCGCGGGGGTGCGGTCGGCGCAGGACGAGCGGTCAGGCTGCGGACAACTGGGCTGCGCACGACCGGGCTGGGCTCAGGGGCAGGTCGGGCGGGAGCGGCGCGACGGGCGGCGGTACGACGCACGCGGGGCAACCCCCATCTGGATCGGCAGCGGGTGGCCCGCTGGTCAGCGCCGGGTTGTGACCTACGTCACTGTATGACGCGGTTGTCACCCTGACCATCGGGCTTCATCACAACAACGACTCAACCCTGTCCGGGTGACGGGCCCTCGCTGTTGATGCCTCCAACGCTCGGTGCAACCGATTTACTCCCAGAACGAGACAAAATGGTGCGAACTTCCGCAACTCACCATAAGCCGATTCTTGTGACTCGTCACAAGTTGCGCCGGGCGGAGGCCTGGGTTGCAGGGGCCGGCGGCAGGCGCCCCGCAGCCGAACATCGATGTCACAGCCGGCCGGCCGCACGGCGCTGCTCGGCGACCGCGTACAACGTGACGCCCACCGCCACGCTCACGTTGAGGGACTCGGCGCCGCCGGCAGCCGCGATGGCCACCTCGACCTGGCACGCCTCCCGGACCAGCCGGGACAAGCCGACCCGCTCGGCACCCGCGACGAGGACGAGCGGCCCGGCGCCATCGAGGTCGGCGAGCTCCCTGGCTCCGGCGGCATGGGCCGTGAGCCCCGCGATGGTGAGCCCGCGGTCGGCGTAACCGTCGAGCGCCCGCCGCAGGTTCGTCGCGCGGGCAACTGGCAGCCGCGCCGCTGTCCCCGCGCTCGACTTCCACGCGCCCGGGGTCATCCGCGCCGACCGGCGGACCGGAATGAGCACACCGTGCGCCCCGAACGCCGCCGCCGATCGGATGATCGCGCCGAGGTTGTGCGGATCGGTGACCCCGTCCAACGCAACGATGAGGGGCGGGTCGCCACGGTCCAGTGCGCGGGTCACCAGGTCCTCGGGTTCGAGATAGCTGTACGGCGCAGCCGCGAGCAGCAGACCCTGATGATGTGTGCCGCCGGCGAGCCGATCGAGCTCGGCGCGCGGGCGCTCGTTTACGGGCAGTGCGCGGGCGCGGGCCAGCCGGAGTGCTTCTGCCACCCGACTGTCGAAGTCCAGGCCCTTCGCGACGACAAGTGACGTGGCCGGTACCTCGGCCTGCAACGCCTCGACCACGGCATTGCGACCGGCGACGGTGTCATCGGCGCTGCGTTGTGCGAGGGCGGCGCGCGCGGCGGCTGCGCGACGTGCAGCCGGATGGCCGGGCCGTTCCTCGGCGCGCGGGGTCGGACCCCGTCCTTGCAGGCGACGTTTGCCCTGACCGCCGCTGCCGGCGGTCGGGCCCTTCTTCTTGGTCACTGACTGGCCAAAGTCCAGCGGGGGCCTTGCGGGGTGTCCTCGACGACAAGTCCCGCTGACGTGAGTGCGTCACGGATCGCGTCGGCGGCGGCGTAGTCCTTACGTTGCCGGGCTGCCTCGCGTTGGTCGAGTACGACGCGAACCAGCTCGTCGACGACATCGGTCAGCGCGCTGCCGGACGTGACCGACGGCCACTGCGCGATCGGGTCGAGACCGAGGACGTCCAGCATCGCGCGGGTAGCGGCAAGGGTTCGGCGTACCAGAGCTTTGTCGCCGTCGGCGAGGGCGGCGTTGCCGGCGCGCGCCGTTTGGTGGAGCACCGCAACCGCCTGAGGCACGGCGAGGTCGTCGTCAAGCGCCCCCGCAAAAGCTGCCCACGCGCTCGGGTCGGCCGCTGCGTCGGCCGCCGTGTCACCGACAACCTCCGTGGCCCGTTCGACGAAACCCGTGAGCCGGGAGTACGCCGCCTCGGCTTCCGCGAGCCCGGCTTCGGACCAGTCGAGCATCGAGCGGTAGTGCGGTGCACCAAGGAAGTAGCGCAGCACGACCGGACGCACATGTTGCAGCACGTCACTCACGACGAGGGAGTTGCCGAGTGACTTGCTCATCTTCTCCGCGCCGACGTTGACGAGGCCGTTGTGCATCCACCACCGCGCGAACGCGTCGCCGGCGCAGGACGACTGCGCGAGCTCGTTCTCGTGATGCGGAAAGACGAGGTCGAGGCCACCGCCATGGATGTCGAACTCGGAGCCGAGGTACTTCGTCGCCATGGCGCTGCATTCGAGGTGCCAGCCGGGTCGGCCCAGGCCCCACGGTGTTTCCCAGCTGGGTTCGCCGGGCTTGGCGCCCTTCCACAGCGCGAAGTCGAGGGCGTCACGCTTGTGCCCGAGCTCTTCCGGCTGCTGCATGTTTTCGATGCGTTGGTTGGACAGCTCGCCGTACGACGGATCGGAACGGACGTCGAAGTAGACGTCGCCGGCGCTGGCGTAGGCGTGGGCGCCGTCGATCAGCCGCTGCATCAGCGTGACCATCTCGGGCACGTGACCGGTTGCCCGTGGTTCAACGGTTGGCGGGAGTACGCCAAGTGCGTCGTAGGCCTGCCGGAACGCGCGCGTGTTGCGTTCGGCTAGTTGCCACCAGGCAATCTGCTCATGTCCAGCGTTGTGCAGGATCTTGTCGTCGATATCGGTGACGTTCGTCGCGAAGACGACGTCGTAGCCACTCGCGGTCAACCAGCGGCGCAAGATGTCGAATGCGACGGCAGCCCGTAGGTGGCCGACGTGCGGGGGTGCCTGCACGGTCGGACCGCATACGTAAATCGTGACGCGGTCGGGCGTCAGAGGCGTGAATTGACGCGTTTGCCGCGTGCGCGTGTCGTAGAGCTCCAGCGCCACGCGTCGAGGCTATCTAGCGACCGCCGCCCACGCCTTGGTTCACGAGCGTTCCAGCAGTGCCACTGCGATGGCGGCGACGCCTTCACCGCGACCGGTGAGACCGAGGCCGTCGGTTGTCGTCCCGGAGACCGAAACCGGGGCGCCCACCGCCGCGGTCAGCGCATGCTCGGCTTCGGCGCGGCGCGTCGAGATCCGGGGGCGGCTGCCGATGACCTGGACCGATGCGTTGCCCACGGCGAAGCCCGCCGCGCGCACCCGGCTCGCGACTTCGGCGAGCACGGCCGAGCCGGACGCGTCGGACCACTCGGGCTGGTCGACCCCGATCACCGCGCCGAGGTCACCGAGTCCCGCCGCGGACAGCAGAGCGTCCGCTATCGCGTGCGCGGCCGCGTCCCCGTCGGAGTGACCGGACAGGCCGGGTTCACCCGGCCAGTCGAGGCACGCGAGCCGCAGCGGTCGCGCTCGATCAAACGGATGTACGTCGACGCCGACGCCGATGCGGGGTGCGCTCACCGACCGTGCCGGCGAGCCAGGCCGAGGTTGCGCTCCACCGACTCCACAGGCTGAGCAAAGACCATGCGACCGTTCGCCGTGGTCAACACGCTGATGACGCGCACCATCACCTCGTGCCCGACCGATGATCGGCCGCGCTCCACGACGACCATCGTCCCATCGTCGAAGTAGCCGACAGCCTGCCCGGCCTCCTTGCCCTGCTTGATCAGCAGCACGCTCACCTCGTCACCAGCTGAAACCGGCGGACGCAGTGCGAGCGCGAGCGCATGCAGGTTGAGCACCTTGACTCCGGCGAGCGACGCGACGCGCGCCAGGTTGGTGTCGAGCGTGAGCAACGCAGCTTCCTTGTCGAGGCAGAGCCGGATCAGCTTGCCGTCAACGTCGGGCACGTCGGGGACTTCGTCGGTAAGCACGTCGACGTCGACGGCAGGTTCGCGACGCAGCGTCTCGAGCAGCTCAAGGCCACGGCGCCCACGCGCACGCCGACGTTCGTCGGCTGAGTCCGCGAGACCTTGCAGCTCACCGAGCACAGGTGACGGCACGAGGATGCGGCCGTGCAGGAAGCCCGCGCGCACGACATCGAGCAGTCGTCCGTCGATGGCGACGGAAGTATCGAGGATGCGCGGCAGCGCGGAGGCCGGGGTCGCCCGCGGCTTCAGCCCGGCCTGCTCGCCGAACATGCCGAGCACACCTTCGCGCTTGCTTTGCCCGACGCGGAAGCCGATCAGGCCGAGTACGACGACGACGAACGCGAACAACGGGAAAGCCAGGAACGGCTCGCCGATGAGGAAGACCGGCCACGCGAGCCCGCCGGCGACGAGCACGCCGATGACGCCGCCGATGCTGCCGGCAACGAGTTGCTCAGCCGACACGTCGGCGAGCGAGCGCTCCGTACGGTCGACGGCGGTGATCGTCGTACGACCAACGACGCCGCCGAGGACGTAACCGATGCCGCTGCCCACGATGACGCCGAGGGTGATCCCGTTGAACGGACCGAGGACGTTGTCACCGGAGACGACCTGCCGGGCAACCTCGTATCCGACGCCGGCGAAGAAGACGATGACCAGCAGGCGGATGAGCTCGACGACGCCGCTGGGAGCGCGTGGAATGCGCCTTTTCACCGGCCTCGCCCCCTTCCAGGACCCGCGAAGGGGCCCGGGTCTAGGAGGCCAGCACCTCGTCGAGGATGGCCTCCGCCTTGTCCTCGTTGGTTCCTTCGGCAAGTGCAAGCTCGGACACGAGGATCTGGCGGGCCTTTGCCAGCATCCGCTTCTCGCCGGCGGACAAGCCACGCTCCCTGTCACGGCGCCACAGGTCGCGCACGACCTCGGCCACCTTGTTGACGTCACCGGAGGCGAGCTTCTCGAGGTTGGCCTTGTAGCGGCGGGACCAGTTGGTCGGCTCTTCGGTGTGCGGAGCCCGCAGCACCTCGAAGACCTTGTCGAGTCCGTCTTGACCGACGACGTCTCGGACACCGACGAGGTCGACATTGTCAGCCGGCACCCGCACCGTGAGGTCGCCCTGCGCAACTTTCAGGACGAGGTAGGTGCGGTCCTCGCCTTTGATGTTGCGAATCTCGATCGCCTCGATGAGGGCGGCGCCGTGATGGGGATAAACAACAGTCTCGCCGACTTTGAAGTCGCCGACCTTTACCGTCATGTGCCAATTTCCCTTCCGCCACGCCAAGGGTAGCACGCAAAGACGACGCTTCGGTACGGCGATGATCACCGTGCAGATGCGCTGACCTGCGAAAACGCGACGTGATCACGTCGTCAACAGTCCGCAGGAAGCCCCTTGACAAACGGGTGTTGATCGTCTCGGGATGACCCCAGATGCGCACTTCGACAGCACCGCCCATACTGACGTCATGACGTGGCCCGGCGGGCCGTCTGGAGACGACCGAACACCCGACCCGAATGCTTCCGGCGCGGGCGACGAGAGCCTTCTCGCGCTTTCGGTACCCAACGATCCAAGCGAACTCGCCGACGAGATCGCGTCGTACCGCAGGGAACTGCGCGCGCGTCGGCGTCGTGAGCGCTTCGACCGCTGGACACTCGCGCGTTACTGGCGTCCGTACGGCATCACCGGTCCCGTTGCCGTCGCCGCAGTCGTCGTCATCGTCTCGGTGAGTGGGTTGTTGTTGGCACTGCTGCCGAACACTCACCAGGACCTCTCGCAGTCGTCGTCGTTGGGCAACGCCACCGCAGCCGTCGGGCAGATCGACGGTTTCCTGCCCGACGAGACCGTCTACGTCGATGGCTCGCCCGAGTCGGTGCGCGCATTGCGCCCGGCAGTCCTTGTGCTCGTGCCGCCGCAGTGCAGTTGTACGACGACGGTCGACCGTCTCGCCAGCCAAGCGGGTGAGTTCGGCATCACGACCTACGTCGTGACAGCAGTGCAGCCGGATCCGCAGATGCGGGCGTTGGTGCACGGAATTCCGGGCAAGCACGCGGAGGTCTACGACCCGGGCGGCATGTTGCAACGGACGTACAACCGGCCCGGTGAGGGCGTCAGCGTCATCGTCGTGCGTAGCGATGCCGTTGTCCGTTACATCCAGCGCAATGCGACCGAGACCACACAGCTGCACGGCATTCTCACGCTGCTCAACCAAGACGACGCGTGACCCTCGCAGCGCCCTCTGCTGCTGACCCGGCCCGGCCATCAGTGCGGCGCGGGCAAACCGTCCTCGGTCTGTTCCTGGCGACTCATCCCGGCCCGACCGTTGCGGTCGTCGGCTACGCGACCGCAACCGCCGCGGCGAGCGGCCTCGGCGCCCGCAGCGCGCTACTCGCCGTGGCCGTCCTGTTGGGTCAGGCGAGCGTCGGCTGGAGCAATGACTGGATCGATGCGGGCCGAGACATCGCACGCGCCCGGCGGGACAAGCCAATCCCGCGCGGCCTCGTTAGCCGTGACGTCGTACGACGCGGCGCACTCATCGCGCTGACGTTGTGCGTGCCGGCATCGTTCGCGTTGGGGTGGCGGGCCGGCATCGCGCATCTCGTTGCAGTGCTGGCTGCCTGGTCGTACAACCTGGGCGTCAAGCGAACGCTGGCGAGCCCACTGCCGTACTTCGTGGCGTTCGCGATGGTGCCGGTTGTCGTCGCGTGGGCGCTGCCGGCTCACCCGTCTGCGCCGTGGCGGTTGGTGTTGGCTTCCGGCTTGCTCGGGGTGTCAGCGCATCTGCCGAACGCCGTCGAGGACCTCGCCGACGACACAGCGACCGGTGTGCGCGGGCTGCCGCAACGACTCGGGGTCGTGTGGTCCATGGTCGCCTCGACCATCGTGCTGGTCACGGCGCTCGGGCTGTTCTTGTCGTTGCCCGGCCGCGCGACGCCCGCTGCCATCGTGCTCGCCTGCATCGCTGCGACGTTGTCCGGCGCCTCAGTGGTACGCGCGCTCTCGCGGCGTACTAATGGACTCTTCGCATTGTCGGTGCTCGCCGTGCTCCCGCTGGTGGTCGCCGTCGCTGCGACGGGCGGTGTTCGCGGCTGAGTACGCTGTCCCGGTTCCCATGGAGGTGGTTCCGTGACGCGGCGTACGTCGCTGGCAGTGTGCGCGTTGGCCGTCGTGCTCGCCGGCTGTGGCTCGGGTCGTAACGCGCAGGTCCTGCAGGAACGCACCGTCGTCAACGGCGCCAACGCCGACCTTCCGACCGGAACGGTGCAGGTGCGCAACGTCTACGCCACTCCGACCGACGTCACGCAGGCACAAGTCCCGGCGGGCGGCAGCGTCGACCTCCACTTCCACGTCTTCAACCAAGGCGACCAGCCCGAGCTGATGGTGGCCAGTTCGCCGGCGTTGCTGGCCGGCACCGGTGTCGTGGCCGGCGCGGTCACCGTCCCGCCGCACACGTCACTGTGGGTGGGTGGTCCGGGCAGCGCGGTCACCGGGACGATCACCCAGCTGCCCGAGGCGGTGTGGGTCGGGACCTACGTCACGCTGACGCTGGAGTTCAACAACGCCGGGCACGTCGACCTCACCGTGCCAGTCGAGGACGCAACCCAGGCGCAGTCCTAGCGGCCTTGGTTCGCCACCGCGGCAATCGCGGTCGCGGCTGCTTCCGGATCGAGGTACGTCCCGCCTTGGCTCCGCGGGCGCAAACCATCATCGAGGTCGTAGCGCAGCGGAATCCCGGTCGGGATGTTCAGCTTCGTGATCGCGTCGTCAGATACGCCATCGAGGTGTTTCACCATCGCGCGCAACGAGTTGCCATGGGCCGCGACCAATACGACGCCGTGCCTCCGGAGGTCGGGCACGATCGCGTCGTACCAGTACGGAAGTAGCCGTTCGACGACGTCCTGCAGACACTCGGTGCGCGGGACCGTCTCGGCTTCATATCGTGGATCGCCGACCTGGGACCACTCCGCGTCGTCGGCCAACGGCGGCGGCGGTACGTCGTACGAGCGTCGCCACACAGCGAACTGCTCGTCGCCGAACTCGGCACGCACCGCAGCTTTGTCCTTGCCCTGCAGCGCGCCATAGTGACGTTCGTTCAGCCGCCAACTCCGGCGTACGGGGATCCAGTGCCGGTCCGCGCCGTCGAGGGCGAGCTCGGCGGTCGTGATCGCGCGACGCAACAGCGATGTGTGTACGACGTCAGGCAGCAGGTCCGCTTCCCGTAAGAGCTCACCGCCACGTCGGGCCTCGTCGCATCCACGCGCGGAAAGGCCGACGTCCACCCAGCCGGTGAAAAGGTTCTTTGCGTTCCATTCGCTCTCGCCATGGCGGAGCAACACCAACGTCGGCACAGCGGCAGCCTATTGACCGGCTTCGCGGCTACGGGGCGGGCTCGGCGAAGCGGGCGAAGGCGCGCAGGTTGGCGGTCGACTCACCGCGTGAGAGCCGCCACGCCCACTCCTTGCGGATGCTCGTCGCGAAGCCGAGCTCGAGCGCGCGGTCGAAGTTCTCGTCGGCGTAGGTCAACATGCAGCCCAGCAACCGATCGATCTCGTCAGGCGTCACCGCGGACAGCGGCAGGTGACCGACGATGAACACGTCACCGAGTTGATCGGCGGAGAACGCCATGCCGTACATCCGACCGTTGCGCCCGAGCAGGAACTTGTAGAACTCACCTTCGTTCTCGTCGGGACGCCGTACGAAGAACGCCTCCACCAGGAGTGAATGGTCACCGACGACCAGCCACGTCATCGTCTGCTGCTTGTGCTCGCCCTTCAGCGGGACGAAGTAGGTGCCCTCGCTAACTCGCTCGAACTCGAGCTCGCGGTCCGCGAGCGTCTGCCGAATGACGTCGTCGAGCTCGGCCTTGGTCCGATGCCTCACGGAGCCCCGGCCACCGCAGCACTTGGCGTGGCGCCGGCGCACAGCGCTTCGCGATACACGTCGAGCACGCCGTCCGCGGTCGAGTTCCAGGAGAACCGCGCAGCGTGTTCGACCGCTCCCTTGGACAGCACCGCTCGCCAATGCGGATCCGCTGAGAGCCGCCCGACGATGCCGGCCCATGTGCGCGGATCGTGATCAGCGACGAGCACGCCCGAGGCGGCGTCGCTGACCGCCGTGCGCAGACCTCCAACAGACGCGGCGACAACTGGAGTCGCGCAGGCCTGCGACTCGAGCGCAACGAGGCCGAACGACTCGTTGTACGACGGGACCATCGTGACGGTGGCCGCGCGGTACCAGTCGACCAGCCGCGGTTGCGGCGCGGCGGGTTCGAACCGGACCAGGTCCGCGACGCCGAGTTGATGCGCGAGCTGCGCCAGGTGCTCGGGGTGGTCGAGTCCGGTGCCGCTCGGGCCGCCGACGATAGCGACGACCAACCGGTCACGGATGTCGGGGTTCGCTTCCGCCATCACTGCTGCTGCGCGTACGACGATGTCCGGCGCCTTCAGCGGCTGCAGCCGCCCGACGAACAGGAGCACGGTCGCATCAGCTCCGATCCCGAGCCGCGACCGCGCCGCAAGCGCGTCACCCGGGCGGAACACGTCCAGGTCGACACCGGGCGCAACAACGGCGATGCGTGCCGGGTCGGCGTCGTACAACTCCACGAGCTGGTCCGCCTCGTCGCTCGTGGACGCGATCAGGCGGTCGGCAGCGGCCGCGACCTGCGCCTCGCCGACCGCGCGTCCGGTCGGTTCGGGCCGGTCGCCTTCCGCGAGCCAGGCGTTCTTCACCTTTGCCAACGTGTGCGCGGTGTGCACGAGCGGCACGCCCCAGCGCTCCTTGGCGAGCCAGCCGATGTGGCCGGAGAGCCAGTAGTGCGAGTGGATGAGGTCGTAGTAGCCGGGATCGCGGTTCGCCTCGGC
Organism: Actinomycetes bacterium; assembly: GCA_045807285.1. Classification (GTDB taxonomy): domain Bacteria; phylum Actinomycetota; class Actinomycetes; order JAWWOW01; family JAWWOW01; genus JBJMHR01. The sequence continues at coordinate 11,043 of JBJMHR010000020.1, read as the reverse complement.
GCGAAGGACGCCGGAGGTGAAAGCGCACAGTTGGGACGGCAGGTCGTCCTTGCGCAACCCCTCGAACGGGCCGGCCGCGATGTGGCGGACCGTGACGCCCGGGAGCAAATCGATCGTCGGAGGCAGGTCGCCGCTCGTCGCGCGGGTGAAGATCTCGACCTCGGTGCCGCGCGCGGCCAGTCGACGCGCGAGCTCCACCACGTAGACATTCATGCCGCCGGCATCACCGGTGCCGGGTTGGTCCAGGGGCGAGGTGTGCACCGAGATCGTCGCGACGCGCCGCGGATGCGGCCGAACGCTGGGTGGGAGCCGGACAACTGTGGCAGCAGCCACCGCGCCTCCTCGTCTCCGTGCGGCTGTCCGGCCATCCTGCCGGAACGCCTACGCTGCCTAACGCTTACTCATGCCAAACAACCCGCAGAAGAGCCGGAGCAATCCCGAGGTGCGCAAATGAGCCGACCGGTCGCCGTCGTCACGGGCGCAAGCAGCGGCATCGGAGCGGCCACCGCGCGTCGGCTCGCCGGTGAAGGTTTCGATGTGGTCTGCGCTGCCCGGCGCCTCGATCGGCTCGAGTCGCTAGCCAAGGAGATCGACGGCCGGGCCGTGGCGCTCGACGTCTGCGACGACCAGTCAGCCGCCGCGCTCGCCCAGGCGGTGCCGGACTGCCGGGTCCTGGTCAACAACGCCGGTGGGGCGCTCGGGCTCGACCCGATCGAGAACGCGACTCTCGACGACTGGCAGTGGATGTACGACGTGAACGTGCTCGGCGTCGCCCGCGTGACCAAGGCGATGCTCCCCGCGCTCATCCGCAGCGGCGACGGGCACATCGTTCTGATGGGCTCGACGGCGGGACACATCGTCTACGAGGGCGGCGCGGGTTACACGGCCGCCAAGCACGGCGCCGCTGTCGTCGCCGAGACCCTGCGACTCGAGCTTTGGGACAAACCCGTTCGGGTCACGGAGATCGCGCCGGGGATGGTCAAGACCGATGAGTTCTCGGTCAACAGGTTCCGTGGTGATGCGACAAAGGCTGACAGCGTGTACGCCGGCGTCCGCGGCGTACTTGTGGCCGACGACATCGCCGACTGCGTCGCGTGGACAGTTACCCGTCCGTGGTACGTGAACATCGACCTGCTGGTGGTCCGGCCACGAGCCCAAGCCGCGCAACACAAAGTGTTCCGCGAGGACGTGTCCTAGACTCTCAGCCCTCGGCTTCCTCGTAGCCGAACAGCTGGAAAAAGACCGCAAGGCCGATCCACGTCGCGATCGAGAGCCATGCGTTGAAGAACGACAGCAGCAGCGCGGCGCCGTACACGACCAGCGCCGAGTTGTACGCGCGGTCGATGGCAGCGATGGATGCCTCGGACAGGTCATCGCGCAACAAGCCGCGCCGCTGCACGTAACGCCAGAGGACGTTGTAGGCGATCGCGATCACGAACATCGTGCCGCCGTACGTCAAGAGAGCGGCCTGCCTGTTCGCGCCGGAGTCCTGCATGTGCTCGGCGAGTACGCCGGTGGGGAACGGCAAGAACGAAATCGACACCAGCAGGAATGCGTTCGCGAGCATGAGCCCGCGGTCCGACTTGTCGATTACCCGAAACAGGTCGTGATGATTCGCCCACATCACCGCGATGGTCAGGAAAGCCGTGACGAAGGCGATGTAGTGCGGCCAGCCGTGTCGCAACTCTGCGCCGAGGTCGCCGCCGTGGCGCGCCGGAATGGGGATGTCCAGGACGAGCAGCGTGATCGCGATCGCGAGGACGCCGTCGGAGAACGCTTCGAGACGTGACGTCTCAGTCGTGTTGCGGGAGACCTTCAAGCCGAACATGGCGACCCCCCAGCAGCGTCCGCATCCGACAACGTCATGCTGGCTTCGCCAGGGCGTCCTCGAATGCGGCGTAAGCATCCTCGCTGAACAGCACGAAGCGGGCTTCCCGGACCTCGGTCGGGGTGGACTGCACAGCGCTCACCGCGATGCGCGCAGCGTCGCCCATCGGCCAGCCATAGATCCCAGCGGACACCGCCGGAAAGGCAACCGTCCGCGCGCCGATCTCGTCGGCGCAGCGCAACGCCTCGCGGTAGCAGGACTCGAGCAGATGAGAGCGGTCTTCCTTCTTCGCGTAGACCGGTCCCACCACGTGGATGACCGACTGCGCCGGAAGGTTCCCGCCCGTTGTCACCGTCGCTTTGCCGGTCGGCAAGCCGTCCGGCCAGTCGGTCGCTCGCAACTGCTTGCAGGCGTCGAGGATCGCCGGTCCACCGCGCCGATGGATCGCTCCATCGACCCCGCCACCGCCCATGAGCGAGGAGTTCGCCGCATTGACAACGGCGTCAACCTCCTGCTCGGTGATGTCGCCGCGCACCAAGGTGATGCGGAGGGTCATGAGCTCTCAGGCAGTCGGACCCGCAAGCGCCGGAAACCTTTTCCTTTGTTCTCCACCTTCACGACGTCGATGGCGCCGATCTGCTTCGTCGAGGCGACGTGCGTGCCACCGTCTGCCTGCGTGTCGAGCCCGACGATGTCGACGATTCGGACCTCGGTCAGATCCGGGGGCAGCAGATTGGTCGCGGTCCGGATGATGTGCGGGATGGCGAACGCCTCGTCGCGCGGCAGCACCTTGACCTCGATGCGGCGGTCGGCCGCTATCTCTTCCGCGCAGGCCTGCGAGATCCGCTCTTTGAATCCCTCCGGCACCTCGGGCAGGTTGAAGTCCATCCGGCCTTCCAGCGGCTCCATGTTGCCGCCGGTCACGAGGCAGCCGTACTCACGAAAGACAACGCCAGCCAGCAAATGCAAGGCGGAATGCGTACGCATCAACGCCGTACGACGATCGTCGTCGAGTGCACCTTGCACGTTGGTCCCCGCGGTCGGTGTCGGGTCCTCCTCATGCTGGATGAGGTAGAGGTCGTCTCCTTTGCGCGCGCCCACGATGCGCGTCTGCACTCCTCCCCAGAGCAGCACGCCGTGGTCGGGCGGCTGGCCACCGCCGCCGGGGTAGAACGCTGATCGATCCAGCACGATGCCGTCGGAAGAGGCGTCGAGGACGGTGGCCTGCCATTCGCGTAACGTCTGGTCGTCGAGTTCGAGCCGGTGCGTATGCGCCATGTGTTGCAGAGTAGAGAAGAGACGGACAGTGGCCGAAATCATCGTCGTACTCTCTGGCGGATCACGCGACGGCGAGTCCACGGTCGTCGATTCCGCTGTTGACAGGTTGTACGCCGCATCCGACGCGCCAGGGCTGCTCGACGTCTACGAGACGACCGGGCAGACGCGGCCGCTCGCCGGTAACACCGAGCCGGCGACCGTATTCGCGTTCGCGGGACAGGCTTCGGCTGAAGGCATGGCCCCTGAGGCCATCCACATGCCTACGACGCGTTGAGGAAGGTCGCGATCACCTGACGTAGTTCGTCGCGGGCGAGCCAGATGCCACCGTCTTCCGGGAAGACATGCAGCGTCGCGTTCGGGAGCACGTCCGTGAGCTCACGTGCGATCGAGACGAGATGCACGGGGTCACCCTCCTGCGCGACGACCAGAACCGGCACCTCGACGGCAGCGAGCATCGATCGGTCCGGCACCGGCACCGACAGCGGGATGCTGCGAACGGCCTGTGAGATGGCGGATCCGACCAGCCCCTCCGCGCGCAGGCGCATGTACTCGTGCACCGCCGGCATCGCACGGACCGGTGGCGGCTGGTCCTCGACGAGAAGTCGTGTCAGCCCGTCGACGTCGCCATCGTCGATCGCATCGGCGAGCGCCGTGAGTCGGTGCACCGGTGCGTCCGCAGGGATCGTGTCCAGCACGGCCGGCAGGAACAGCACGGCGCGTTCGAACCGCCGCGGATCTTTGGCGAGCACGTTGCAGATCGCGCCGGCACCCATCGACGCACCGACCGCACGCGTGGCGCCGAAGTGGTCGGCGATCGCGAGCAGTTCGCCTCCGACATCGTCGTACGACCAAGGACCGGGCGGCGCCGCGCTGTCACCGTGACCACGGAAGTGGAAGAAGACGCGCGTGCCGTCGACGCCGCTGCCGAGCGGACGCGTCTCCGCGATCGACCCGGACAACCCGTGCGCGAAGACAGTGACGGGTACGCCGCTGCCGCTGCCGAGGTACTCGAGATCCTCGCCGTCGACTGTTACGACCGGCACGTCAGGCGCGGGGAACCTTGCGGAGCGCGAGGTGTACGTAGAACGAGAGCACAAGGATAATGCCCCCGTCCAACACGTGCAGCCCGCCCACCCAACTGTGGTCCTCGCCGATCCCCGCCAACAATGGTTGGCCAACGATGATGAGGACAGCGAGTACGACGGTCCAGATGATGAGGCTGCGAACCGGACGAGCGATGGCGACCGCGATCAGCAGCAGCAGAGCGACGACCTGCAAGATCGACCCGATCGCACGGTGCGCGTCGAGGACCTTCTGATCACCGAGCTGGTGCTTGTCCGCCGTCAGGTTGTGATGGTTCAGGCCGAACACGCCGTGGCCCGCGAACAAGAACGCCACCCAGATGCCGACTATGAGTAGGCCGGACAAGATGACCGCCGTGAGCAGGGCCTTGCCGCGCGCGCCGGTGAGTGCGCCACCACCACCAGGGGCCGTCGGTTCCGCTGCGTTCGCTGTCATGTACGCCACCCTCCCTGGGAGCCGCGACCCCCGATTTCCCTGAGTGCTGGTCGCACATCGACGAGGTAGACGATCGCGGCCACCAATCCGGCGAGGCCGAGTATGCCGATTCCCCGGAAGATGATGGCGAGAATCAGGATGACGACCCAGAAAACCTTCGTCTGCTTGCCGGCCGCCGGGTAGAGCCGCCCCGGTCTTATGCATGCATCAACGACGGCGACGAGCTCGACGAGCAGCAACGCCAAGCTGATGATCAGGAAGATGCCGTGAAGTGGACCGTAGATGAACATTGATGGTCAGCGGGGACGAGGAGTCGGCGCAACCTCGTCGAGGGCGGCGAGGTCTTCCGGCGTCGGCTGCCATTGTCCGGCGGCCACGTTCGCGCGTATCTGCTCGGGCTTGGTTGCCCCTGCGATGACCGACGCCACCGCGGGCTGGGCAGCCAGCCCACCAATCGCGACCTCGAGCAGGCTGCGACCGCGCTCGGCGGCGTACTTCTCGAGTCGGTCGATGGTGTCGAAGCGGTGATCGGACAACGCCTCCGGTCGCGCGGCCAGCCTGGTTCCCGCCGGTGGCGCCTCGCCTCGGCGGTACTTCCCGGTCAGCAGGCCGTTCGCCAGCGGGAAGTACGGCAGGATGCCGAGCCCGAAACGGTGACATGCCGGGGTGACTTCTGCCTCGATCTCACGGTCGAGCAGGTTGTAGCTGTTCTGCACGCTGATGAAACGGTTGATGCCGCGCGTACGTGCGGTCCAGTCGGCGTCAGCGATCTGCCAGCCGTCGAAGTTCGAGCAGCCGATGTAACGCACTTTGCCGCTGCTCACGACCTCGTCGAGAGCGGTGAGCGTTTCATCGATCGGCGTACCACGATCAGGAGTGTGAAGCTGATAGAGATCGATGTAGTCGGTGCGCAACCGACGCAGGGATGACTCGACCGCGCGGGCGATGTAGCGGCGACCGGCGCGTGCCTCCCAGTCGGGCCCGTGCAACGGGTTGCCGAACTTCGTCGCGATGACGAGGTTGTCGCGGTTGCCGCGAAGCAGCTTGCCGAGAAAGTCCTCCGACTCGCCGTAGATGTCGGCGGTGTCGATCAACGTGATGCCCTCGTCCATCGCGGTGTTGACGACGGCGCGCGTTGCATCGAGGTCGATCCGCCGCCCGAAGTTGTTGCCGCCCAGACCCACTGCGGACACGACGAGGCCGGACTCACCCAGACGGCGGTACTGCATGCACCGACCTTAGACGTCATCCGGAAATGACAGAACCCGCCCGGGCGAGAGAACCGGACGGGTCCTGCGATCAGGGCTGAGGTTGTCAGAACGTCAGCGGGTCATAGCCATCTGAGGTTCTGACAGGTCAGCGAGATACGCGACTTAGCCGAGGGTGGCAGCGGCTTGCTTGACGGCCTCGGTCGAGGACTGCGCGGTCTTGGTGGCAGAGGTCTTGGTGGCCTTCGCGTTCGACTTCGTCTGCTTGGCCTGCGACGCAGCGCGCTTGGTCGTCGGGCGACGACGGATCTGGTCGACGACCTTGTGACCGCGCGTGCTGAGCTCGTCCAGAACGGCGCTCGCCTTGCCGGTGACGTCGGTGGCGTACGTCTTCACCGTCGTCGGGAGGGTCTTGTACTCCTGCGGCAGCGTCTTCGCGCGCTCCTGCAGCTTGGTGCCCCGCTCCTGCAGGACGGTGAAACCGCCACGCAGCTTCTCGACAGCGAGGTCGTTCGCGCCGACAAGCGCGTACAGCGGCTTGGTCGACTCGGTGATGGTGACCTTGCCCTGCGCAACGAGGGTGTCACCGAACTTGCGGACGTCGGTGGTGATCGGCATTACGGAGTACCTCCTACAGGTACGACGTGGCGCTGGTGCGCCGTACTACGGGCGATTGCTTGCGGTTTTCTTCACTGCTGACGGCGCCGATGTCGCCGGCTCCGCTGCGGGCGGAGCGCCCGCGTTCTCGCGTCGGAACGACTCGTAGATCTCGAGCAGCACCTGCTTCTGCCGCTCGGTGACCGTCGCGTCGCCGAGAATTGCCGCCGGGATGTCGGAGTCGGTCTCCCGCTCCTCGAGAATTCCGGCCTTGACGTACAGCGCCTCCGCACTGATGCGCAGTGCCTTGGCGATCTGTTGCAGGATCTCCGCGCTGGGGCGGCGGAGACCGCGCTCGATCTGGCTGAGGTACGGGTTCGACACGCCAGCGAGGCGAGCCAGCTGACGCAGCGAGATCTGGGCCGTGCTGCGCTGCTCGCGAATGTAGGTGCCGAGGTCAGAGACCCGGCCGACCTTCAGGGTCGCCACAGCAGCTCCAGCAGGTTATGGATTGAACGGCAGGGTGGGCGGGGGAGCCTCGGCGAGTGCCGATTCAGCAACCGTAGCTGCTGGTGCTAGCAATTGCAAGCGACCGGCAAGCGCTAGTTGATGTGCTCTCGCTCACAGAGCCCGCGGATGGCGCGCACCTCGCCCACGGGATGGCCGCCGCCGAGCACTGGGGCCGTCGCGAGCTCGTCGAGGACGGCAGCTTCGACACCCAGCGCACGCAACGCGCTCACTACGACGGGCACCGCTGCACGGCCGGCCCCGTCGGCGATCTTGACGACCGCTGTCGCCCCGTCGGGCAGCGCCGCAGCGAACGCTCCTTCAGCGCCGTCTTTCGCGACGAGTCCTGGGATGCCACTCATGAGCCGGGTCACTGCACGCTGTGGTCCGCCGACGGCGTCCGGGTGCTTGCGCATGGCGTTCGCCACGCGATGCTCCGGCGTACCAACCGCCGACGTCGAAAGTACGGCGAACGCACGCGACAAACCGTTCAGCGACAAGGCGAACAACGGTGCGCCGCAGCCGTCGACACCGACGTGTGACACGTTCTCGCCGGCAAGTTCTTCGATCGTGTCAGCAATCAGTCGTTGCAGCGGATGCGTTGGTTCGCAGTACGACGGGACCGGCCAGCCGTTCTGGATGCACGTGGCGACCATTCCCGCGTGCTTGCCCGAACAGTTCTGATGAATGGAGTCTGGGCCGCCGCCCGACGCAAGCAGGTCTCGCATCGCAGTCTCGTCGAGCGGCAGGCCAGGTGTGTTGACGAGCGCTGATTCGTCGAGCTGGGCGCTGTGCAAGATGACACGCGCGAGCTCGACGTGCACCGGCGTACCACTGTGGCTGGCCGCGACCAACGCAAGTTGACGATCACTGATGTCGAGACCGGCACGCACCATGGCCGCCGCCTGCAACGGCTTGTTGCACGAGCGGGGAAAGACGGGGCCGGCTACATCGCCGACCGCTACGACCGTCTCGCCGGCACCGTCGCGAGCGAGGACGGCCCCGCAATGCACCGCTTCGACGAAGCCGGAGCGGAGGACTTCGGCGACGACCGGCAAACCGTTGGTCAGTTGCCGCTCTCGGATGGCAACAGGTCGTCGACAGCCGCCTCGCCCTCGCGGTAGCGGCGGGTGATCTCAGCGGCGCATGCGTCCACAACGACCTGGATGCGCCGACGCGTCTCTGACGTGTCTCGTTCCTCAGCGGCCAGGGTCTCCAGGGCCTTCGTGAGATCGGCGTCGCCGTGCGCGGTGACGTTGGAGATGTCGACGTCGGCGACCAGTGCCTCGACGCGACGGCGGTGCTGGTCGACGCGGCTCGGCTCGACGGTGCGGTGCTGACCAAGGCCGTGTGGCTCGCCGCGATCGTCGGCCAGGATGCGGGGCAGCGCGTCGACGAGGCTCGCGCCCGATCCGCCGCGGCGTCGCTCGAGCTCGGCGTTGATGATGTCGATGCGCCCTTGCAGCAGCCGGCGTACGTAGGAGACGTCGGCTTCTTCTTGCTCGGCGTCCGCGCGCAGCGCCCGCAGGTCATCGATCGAGAGTCCAGGAAGCCCCGTCAAGAAGTCGTCGCCCAGGACTCGGTCGATTCGTCGGTTGCCACGCGTCCCGCTCGGACTGTCTGGCGTCACTGTCGTCCCCTCGTGATCCGCGTTCATGAACGTTCAAGTCTCGGTTGGGCCGTCAACCCGGGCCCGCTTGTCAGCCCACGCTTTCCGGGATGGATGCGACACCCGTTCCGATTCCCAGCATGACGCGTGCCGCCGTCGGCGTCATCGGGGGGCGGCCGGCCAGTGTTGCCAGCTCGGCGGCCCGCTCCACGAGCTGCGCGTTGTCACGGACCGGCTGACCCGGGGCGAACGTCAACGTGTCCTCCATGCCGACCCGCAGATGTCCGCCCGCCGACAGCGCCGCGAGCGCCACCGGCAGAGTTGTCCGGCCGACGCCGGTCGCGGAGAACGTTGCACCTGTCGGCAGGCTCGCAGCGGCTGCGACGAGGGCAGCCGCGGTGCCCGGCATGCCTCCCGGCACGCCCATCACGAGGTCGCAGTGCACGTGCCCTCCGGGCGGGGGGCCATACATGTCGAGAAGGCGCTGCAAGCTCGCGACCTGCCCGAGGTCGAAGAGCTCGAACTCCGGCACGATCATGCGTTCCTGCATGCGCTGGTAGAGCGCCACCATGAACGGCCAGCGGTTGACGAACACGTCCGCGCCGAAGTTGACCGTGCCGCACGTGAGGCTCGCCGCATCCGGCCCGGCGTCGAGAACAGCCAGCCGGTCGGCCTCGGAGTCGCTCACTGCTCCGCCGGTCGACAGCTGGACCACGAGGTCGGTCTCGCCGCGAAGCGCGGCGACGGTCTCGCGCAGGCGGCCGAGGTCGAGGCTGGATCGGCCGGATTCGTCGCGGATGTGCACGTGGATGACCGCGGCACCCGCAGCCGCGCAGGCTCGGGCGGTCTCCAGCAGTTCGTCGAGGGCCACCGGGAGCGTCGGGGCGTCCCTCTTGTCAGTTTCTGCGCCGGTGGGGGCGACCGTGATGAGCGTCTGCGCCAGAGGGCTCGCCGCGGTCATGTCGTCCATCGTGGCACGGCTCGGGGCCGCCCTCACTAGATCGGCCGCACCCGACGATCTTGGCGCACACCGGCTGACCGAAATGTCGGCCGGCCCGAGCGTGAGGGCTGCGCCGTACGGCTTAACACGGCGGACCAATCTGCCGATGCGGAGAAGTAGTCGGATCCAGTTCCCGGTCAGTCGCGGCTACACCCGCCGTCAGGAGGTCGTGCGTGCTCAAGGGCGACCTCGCGACGACGTCGGTCGAGGCTGTGCTGACGGCCCTTGCCGAGGAGCAGGCGACCGGCTGCCTGCACGTCTCTGATCCCGCCGGCGAAGAGGCTCTCGTCTACCTCAAGAACGGGCTGGTGTACGCCGTCACCGTGCCCGGCCGCCGGCCGCAGCTCGGTGCCCGGCTGATCTCGTCCGGGGCACTCGCGCCGGAGGGGCTCGCGGACGCCCTCGAGGCTCAGCGCGAAGAACTTCAAGGCTGGCGGCTCGGGGAGCTGCTGGTCCACCTCGGCTACGTGGAGCGCGAGGTCGTCGAGTCGTTCGTGGCGGAGACCGTCCGCGATGCGATGACCGACCTGGTCCGCTGGCGGCAGGGCCGGTGGCGCTTCCGCAAGGCCGAACGCACCCGCGAAGACGTGGCCACGCCCGCCTCGGTGGCCGACCTCATGGTCGACGTGGCGATGCGCCGCGAGCAGTGGGATGAGATCACCGAGACGGTGCACGGCCCGAACGCGGTGCCGATGCTCTCCACGCGCGGGGCAAGCTCCGCCGAGACCACACTGGACGCGGACGCTTGGTCGTTGCTGTGCAAGGTCGACGGAGAACGTTCTATCGCTGAGCTCGCACGTGACTGTGGCTTCACGATGTTGGAAGCAGGCCAGGTCGTCGTCGCCTTGGTCCAAGCCGGCCTCGTCGATGTCGAAGAAGACTTCGGGACGCCAACACCGCCGCCGGAACCGGCTGAGGACCGAGACCCCGCAAACGTTGCGTTGTCGCTGGCAGCGGCTTTCCGCGACGAGGTGGCACCCGACAGTGCGCCGACACACGACTCCACGGCGGCTAACCCGACAGCGGAGGAAGAACCGCTGCTGTCCTTCGCGCATCACGATGACTTCGCCGACTCCATCGCGCGGGTGTCGGCGGCACTGAGCCAGATGTTGGGTCCGCAGGCGACAACTAGCCGGGAAGAGTTGTTCGACCTTCCCGAGCACATGCGGGTACCGGCCCCGAGCGTCGTGGTGGAACCGGTCCCCGTCTTCGATGAGGAGCAGGCAACGGTGCGGCGAGCAGCGGCCTCCGAACTTGCCGAGGCGCACGCCTTCGCCGAAGAGGAGCGTTACCGAGCCGAAGAGCGTGGCGAGGAACACGTCGCCCCGGTCGTGCAGCTCGCCCGGAAACGCAGGTCAGCCCGCAAAGCCGCAGCGGAGGGGCGCAAGTCAGAGGCTGCGCAGCTCGAGGAGGAAGCCGAAAGCGCCCGCCTCGCCGAAGAAGCCGAAGCCGCCCGCCTCGCCGAAGAAGCCGAAGCCGCCCGCCTCGCCGAAGAAGC
>JBJMHR010000019.1:0-45635 GCA_045807285.1 Actinomycetes bacterium | reverse complement strand
GGCGCTGCTCATGGACTCGCTGCGGTACTGGGTCACCGAGATGCACGTCGACGGCTTCCGGTTCGACCTGGCGTCGACGCTGGCGCGCGAGTTCTACGACGTGGACCGGCTGTCCGCGTTCTTCGACCTCGTCCAGCAGGATCCGGTCGTCAGCCAGGTGAAGCTCATCGCCGAGCCGTGGGACGTCGGCGAGGGCGGCTACCAGGTGGGCAACTTCCCGCCGTTGTGGAGCGAGTGGAACGGGAAGTACCGCGACACCGTGCGGGACTTCTGGCGCGGTGAGGGCGGCACCCTCGCGGAATTCGCATCACGCCTCACCGGGTCGAGCGACCTTTACGAACACAGTGGACGCCGGCCGTACGCGTCGATCAACTTCGTCACCGCGCACGACGGCTTCACGCTCAACGATCTTGTCTCCTACAACGAGAAACACAACGACGCGAACGGCGAAGACAACAACGACGGCGAGAGCCACAACCGGTCGTGGAACTGCGGCGTCGAAGGTGACAGCGACGACATCGAGATCGTCGCGCTGCGGGAGAAGCAGAAACGCAACTTCATCGCGACACTCTTCCTCTCGCAGGGCGTGCCGATGCTCCTGCACGGCGACGAGGTGAGCCGCACGCAGAAGGGCAACAACAACGTCTACTGCCAGGACAACCAGATCTCGTGGCTGGACTGGGGGCGTGCGCGCGACAACTGGTCGCTGTTGGAGTTCACCGAGCAGGTGTCACGGTTGCGCCGCGAGCACCCAGTCTTCCAACGCCGGCGCTTCTTCCAGGGGCGTCCGGTACGCGGCTCCGGCGGTGTCTCCGACATCGTCTGGTTCACCCCGGCCGGCGCCGAGATGTCGGACGAGGACTGGGAGGTCGGCTTCGCGCGGTCGGTCATGGTGTTTCTCAATGGCCACGCGATTCCCACGACTGATACCCGTGGCGAACCCGTCGTCGACGACTCCTTCCTGATGCTGCTCAACGCCCACCACGAAGACCTCACCTTCACTTTGCCGAGCGAGGAGTACGGCGAGGCCTGGCAGACGGTCATCGACACCGCTGCGCCTCTAGCCGCCGACGAACAGAGCGCGAAGCCGGGCACCGACGTCGACGTCGAGGCGCGGTCGATGCTCGTGCTGCAGCGCGCGCTCTGAGACGTCCGCGCTACCGATGACGGAAACGGGCACGCCGACGTCGACGTACCGACTGCAGCTGACGCCGGACTTTCGTTTTGTCGATGCTGCTGAGGTCGTGCCGTACCTCGCCGAGCTCGGCGTCAGCCATGTGTACTGCTCACCGGTGTTCGAGGCGGCGCCGGGTTCAACGCATGGGTACGACCTCGTCGACCCCGCGGTGCTGCGCGGCGAGCTCGGCGGACCCGCTGGGTTCGCACGTCTTGTCGCTGCGTGTCATGACCACGGGCTCGGCCTCGTCGTCGACGTTGTGCCGAACCACATGCACGTCGGTGCACCCGAGCAGGCGAACGCCGCCTGGTGGGACGTCTTGCGCCGTGGGCAGGACTCGCCCTTCGCGGGCTGGTTCGATATCGACTGGGCAGCGCCGGGGCTCGACGGCAAGGTGCTGGTTCCGGTGCTCGGCGACGACCCGGCGTTCGAGGTCGTCGATGGGACCTTGCGCTACGGCGACCACACGTTCCCACTGGCCGAAGGCACCGCCGAACTCCCGATCGAGCAGTTGCTGGACGAGCAGAACTACCGGTTGGCGCACTGGCGGGAGGAGTCGCGCAGCCTGAACTATCGACGCTTCTTCGGGATCTCGACGCTCGCCGGCGTACGCGTCGAGCAGCCCACCGTTTTCGACGCGACGCACCGCCTCGTCGGGGAGCTCATCCGTCGCGGCACCGTTTCAGGCCTCCGCATCGATCATCCGGACGGCCTGGCCAATCCTGCGGGCTACCTCGACGCGCTCGCAGCGGCAACCGGCAGCGTCTGGACTGTCGTTGAGAAGATCCTCGAAGCAGACGAAGAACTGCCGCGCGACTGGCAGTGCGCGGGAACCACGGGGTACGACGCGCTCAACCACGTCGACGGCCTCTTCATCGACACCGATGCCGAAGCGGACTTCACGAGCTTGTACGCCGAGTTCACCGGCGAACGCGACCGGTGGGACCACGTCGTACGGCGAGCCAAGACCGACGTGCTCGACCGGATGCTCGCGCCGGAGGTGGCGCGCCTCGCCCGGCTCATCGCAGGTGAGCTGAACCAGCCGACGGCTGTCATCGCGGAGGCGGTTCGTGCGCTGCTCATCGCCATGCCGGTCTACCGCGTCTACCTCCGGCCGGTTCACGCGCACGAGACGGAGGCGGCGCGCGAGCTCCGGACGGTTGCGGCCGACGCCGCTCGCGATCTCGACCCGGAGGTAGCCAAGGTCGTCGACCAGGTGCGTGAGCTGATCGTCGCCGGGCCGCCCGAGGTCGTCACGCGTTTCCAGCAGACAAGTGGCCCGGTCATGGCCAAGGGGGTCGAGGACACCGCGTTCTATCGCTACCACCGGTTGTCATCCCTCTGCGAGGTCGGCGGTGACCCCGGCCGGTTCGGTCGCGGCCTGTCGTCGTTCCACACGTATTGCGCACGCACGGCCCGTGGTCATCCGGCGACGATGACCACGCTGTCGACGCACGACACGAAACGGTCCGAGGATGTGCGCGCGCGCGTCGCCGTACTCACTGAGATCCCGGCCGAGTGGCGCGCGGCGGTCAGCCGATGGTCCAGCGCTGCGACGCGACACTGGTCGGCAGCGGGACCGGATCACACGATCGAGTACCTCATCTGGCAGACGTTGGTCGGCGCCTGGCCCATCGAGGTCGACCGAGTGCTTGCCTACATAGAGAAGGCGGCGCGGGAAGCCGGCACATGCACTGCGTGGGTGGACGGGGACGACGCGTACGAACGAGCGGTCGCCGATTTCGTGCGTGGCGTGCTCGGCGACGCGGAGCTCGGTGCGGACATCGCTGCTTTCATCGAGCGAATCGTCCCGGCAGCGACCGCCAACTCGCTCGCGCAGAAACTTGTGCAGCTGACGATGCCGGGCGTGCCGGACGTGTACCAAGGATGCGAGCTCGTTGACCTATCCCTGGTTGACCCGGATAACCGTCGGAACGTCGACTTCGATCTCCGGCGGCGACTCCTGGCCGCCGGAACCGACCCGAAGCTGCATGTCGTCCGGACAGCACTCACTTTCCGCCGAGAGCGACCGGACTGCTTCGGGCCGGACGGGGCGTACCACCCGATCAGCGCAGATGGCGTGGCGCGCGAGCACCTTGTCGCGTTCCGAAGGGGCGAGGGCGCGATCACTCTGGCCACGCGACTGTCGGATCGACTGCGGCAGAAGGGCGGCTGGGCCGAAACGGTTGTCGGGCTCCCACCGGGGCCGTGGACCGAACAGCTCAGTGGGCGAGAGGTCGCCGGCGGTCCGCAACGCGTCAATGCGCTTCTCGATGGGTCGGCGGTGGCACTGCTGGGCAAGACCTCGCGGAACCATTCTTAGGACGGGGAATGCACACCAGCGGAATCATCGGCGTGATCGTCGGCGGCCTCATCATCGGCGCGCTCGGCCGCCTCGTGCTGCCAGGTCGGCAACCAATCGGTTGCCTGCTGACGACTCTCATCGGTGTGGTCGGCGCCGGCGCCGGTTACTACCTGGGCCACAACGCGTGGAAGCTCGGTGACTGGGCGACGTTCTTCGTGCAGATACTCATCGCCGCCCTTCTCGTGGCGCTGTTCACCGGCCTGACCCGTAAGCGACGGCCACCGCTTTGACCGAACCGCTTCGCGTTTGGGCGCCCCGCGCCACAGCGGTCAGTGTCGAGACGAACGACGAGCGCCGCGCTCTCGAGCGTCAGGACGACAGCGGCTGGTGGTGCGGCGACCCGCCGGTGCAGGACTACTCCTTCGTCCTCGACCACGGCGCCGCCCGGCCGGATCCGCGCTCCCGGTGGCAACCGAACGGAGTCCACGGACCCAGCCGGCCGATCAAGCACGCTGCCTATCGCTGGACGGACGCGGGATGGTCCTGCCGCGACCTGCTCGGCAGCGTCATCTACGAGCTGCACGTCGGTACGTTCACCGACGAGGGCACCTTCGGGGCGGCGATCAAGCGGCTCGGACACCTTGTCGAACTGGGCATCGACTTCGTCGAGATCATGCCGGTCAACGCGTTTCCCGGCCGACGCGGGTGGGGCTACGACGGCGTCGACCTGTACGCCGTACACGATCCATATGGCGGACCGGATGAGCTGAAAGCCTTCGTCGACGCGTGTCACAACCACGGCCTCGGCGTGATCCTCGACGTCGTCTACAACCATCTCGGCCCGGACGGCAACTACTTGCCCGAGTTCGGGCCCTACTTCACCGACAAGCACGAGACGCCATGGGGCGCTGCGGTCAATCTGGATGACGAAGGTTCAGCCGAGGTCCGAGCGTTCTTCATCGACAACGCCCGGCAGTGGTCGTGCGACTACCACTTCGACGGTTTGCGACTCGACGCGGTGCATGCGTTCGTTGACGACTCACCACAACACTTCCTCGCGGAGCTCCACGATGCCGTGGCGAAGCTCCGCGCCGAGCTCGGCCGCCCGCTGTTCCTCATCGCGGAGTCCGACCTCAATGACCCACGCGTCATCACCGCGCGCGACGCCGGTGGATACGGCATGGACGCGCAATGGAGCGACGACTTCCACCATGCGCTGCACGCGGCGCTCACTGGCGAACGTAACGGTTATTACGCGGACTACGGCTCGCTCGCGGATCTCGCCAAGGCGTTGACGGAAGGATTCGTCTACACCGGCCAGCATTCGGCGTACCGCGGCACACAGCACGGCGCGCCGCTGCCTGCCTCCGTCAGCGGACACCAACTGCTGGGCTACCTGCAAGACCACGACCAGGTCGGTAACCGCGCGCGCGGTGAGCGGAGCGCGGCACTCATGCCGCGCGAGCTCTTGTACGTCGGCGCCGCGCTGGTCTTGACGTCCCCGTTCACCCCGATGCTGTTCATGGGCGAAGAGTGGGGCGCGAGCACACCGTGGCAGTACTTCACCGATCATCAGAACGAGGATCTTGCGCGCGCAGTCCGCGATGGGCGGCGTTCGGAGTTCGCGGCGTTCGGCTGGGACCCGGCAGACGTCCCGGATCCGCAGGACCCGGCGACGTTCGCGCGCTCCTGCCTCGACTGGACCGAACCGCTCCGGAGTCCGCATCGCGAGCTGCTCGACTGGCACCGCGACCTGATCGTCTTGCGCCGACTATGGCCGGATCTCCGCGAGGGTGTCCGCAATCGTGTGCGCGTCCGCTTCGACGACGACGCGCGCTGGATCGTCGTACACCGCGGAGACATCGTCGTGGCATGCAATCTGGCCGACGCTTCGCAATCCGTACCGATCGAAGGCGACATCTCGGGCGCGGTGCCCCGTGTGTTACTCGCATCAGCGCAACCGCGTCACGTCTCCCACAAGCACGTCGACCTAGCGCCAAGGTCTGTGGCCATCGTAAAGTGACGACGCCGCTTTCATCACGGGGGGAACACGTTGTCCAAGCGTCTTTCCATGCTCGCTATTGCTGCGTCTGGCGCAGTTGCCGCCGCAGTTATGCCGGGCTTACCAATAATCGCTGACGCCTCACCGTCCGGAGCTCCGGTCGAACGAGCCTGCTCGGCGAATGTGCCGGCCGGTTATGCGACCTGCAACGCACTCCGCAACACAGCCGTCACTCCCAACAGCGTGAGCTACGGGCCGGCCGAGATCCAGGACGCGTACAAGCTGCCGTCCGCTTCACGTGGCACCGGGCACACCGTCGCCATCGTGGACGCCTTCAACGACCCGAACGCCGAGTCGGACCTGCAGGCCTACCGCACCAACTACGGGCTGCCGACCTGCACGACCGCAAACGGCTGCTTCAAGAAGGTCAACCAGAACGGTGGCACCAGCAGCTACCCGCCGAGCGACATCGGCTGGTCGGCGGAGATCTCGCTGGACCTGGACGCGGCGTCCGCCAGCTGCCCCAACTGCAAACTCCTGCTCGTCGAGGCAACGGACAACTCGTTTACTAACTTGGAGACCGCCGTCAACAAGGCGGCGGGCCTCGGCGCGACGGTGATCAGCCTGAGCTGGGGCGCGCGCGGGTACGACCCGGTCGACGCGACGCACAGCCCCTACAAGCACGCCGGCGTCCCGGTGTTCACCAGCACCGGCGACAACGGGTACGGCGGTCAGTACCCAGCAACGTCGCGCTACGTCATCGCAGTCGGCGGAACGTCGCTAACAGCAAAGCCGTCGACGACGCGCGGTTGGGGCGAGACGGTGTGGAACGACACCGCTGGTGCCACCGGCAGCGGCTGCTCCACCGCGAACCCCGCAGTTGCGCCGGCCAGTTACGACACCGGTTGCGCTGGCCGCGCCGAGGCGGACATGTCGGCTGATGCCGACCCACTCACGGGTCTGCGCATCTACGACACGTACGGCTACTCCGGCTGGGAGGTGTTCGGGGGCACCAGCTTGTCATCGCCGCTCGTCGCAGGCGCCGTCGCGCTCCGGACCAACCCGAGCCAGCTGTCGACGCCCCAGCAGGTCTACTCAGCCGCGGGCAAGTTCTTCTATGGCGTCAAGAAAGGCAACGACGGAACCTGCAGTCCGGCGCAGCTGTGTACGGCGCGCGCCGGCTGGGATGGTCCGACCGGTCGCGGCACGCCGCACTTCGCCGCACTACCGTGACCTGAGTGCGACGCCTCTATCCCGAGTTCAGCGCTGACGTCGACCTGGCGGTCGCCTACGCGCATGAGCCCGGTGTTGTGCGCGCGAACATGGTGGCAAGCGCGGACGGCGCGGCGACGTTCGACAGCCGGTCAGGCGGATTGTCGAGCAGTGACGACCGCAAGGTGTTCCTGGCCCTGCGGAAGTTCTGCGACGTCATCATCGTGGGTGCGAGCACGGTGCGGGTCGAGGGCTACGGGCCTGCGCGCGGCGAGGGGGCGCCACCGATCGCGGTCGTCTCCGGTTCGCTCGACCTGGATCCGACGTCCCGCTTCTTTGCCGAGGCGGTGGCCCGGCCGATCATCGTCACGACCGAAGACGCGGACCCTGAGCGCGTCGGTGAACTGTCCGGCGTCGCCGACATCGTCGCCGCCGGCCGCGGCCGCGTCGATATCGCAGTCGCGCTGGATCACCTGGCGCACCGCGGGCTGACCAAAGTTCTCAGCGAAGGCGGACCGGCACTACTCGCCGGTCTGGTCGCCGCGGACCGGCTTGGCGAGCTATGCCTCACCGCGGCCCCGCTTCTGACGCTCGGACACAGCAAGCGCATAACCGATGCGCCGCCGCTGGACGACGCCAGTCGGCTCGACCTCCTGCACGTGCTCGTGGACGATGAGGACTCGTTGTTCCTCCGCTACGCCGTCAGGCGTCGTACGACGACCGCCGACGATCGGTGAACCAGACAGCGACGGCGGCGGCGAGGAGGAGCGCCCCGAGGATGATCCCGGCGTAACCGCGCTTGGGGCGGTGGAACGTTCCGGCGCCATGGCCAGGGAAGAAGCTCGGCAGGCTGTGCACCTCGAGTGCGACATACATCACGCCAGCGATGATCGCGAGAACGCCGACAATGCCAAGAACCGCGACGAGTGTCTTCGTGATCGCCGGTGTCATCAAACCTCCAGATTCATATGGACAATCCACTTTGTCATACGCCGAACATGCCCCGGTTACAGCCGCCAGCAACCGGCGGACGCACGGACCAAGAGTTGCCAAAGAGGCAGCCAAAACGCGGTTCCACGCTCGGCAGGCAGGCCGCAGGTAGCCTCACGGCCGTGAAACTGCCCGTGATGCCGCCGGTGTCGCCGATGCTGGCGAAGCTGGTGAGCGACATCCCGGAACCGGACAGCAGCCCGGAGGGCTACCTCTACGAACCCAAATGGGACGGCTTCCGATGCATCGTCTTCCGTGACGGTGACGAAATCGAGCTGGGCTCACGCAACGAGCGTCCACTGACTCGATACTTCCCGGAAGTCGTCGACGCGGTTCGTGCGAGTTTGCCGAAACGATGCGTGGTCGATGGCGAGCTCATCGTCGTACAAGAAGATCACCTCGACTTCGACTCGCTGCAGCTTCGACTGCATCCCGCCGACTCGCGCGTGCGCAAACTCGCCGTCGAGGTGCCGGCGTCATACGTTGCGTTCGACTTGTTGAGCGAAGGCGACACGTCGCTGATGGACGAAGGTTTCGGTGCGCGACGTGCGCGGCTCGAGAAGGCGCTCGCGAAGGCAAAGCCGCCCGTATACGTCACGCCGGCGACCGACGATGTCGGGCTCGCTCGTGAGTGGTTCAACACATTCGAGGGCGCTGGCCTCGACGGCGTCGTCGCCAAGGCCCGTGACCTGCCGTACCGCCCCGACGAACGACTCATGCGGAAGATCAAGCACGCACGAACAGCCGACTGCGTCGTCGCGGGTTTCCGGTGGCACAAGAGCGGACCGGTCGTGGGCTCGCTGTTGCTCGGGTTGTACGACGGCGACCAGCTCAGGCACGTGGGTGTTGCGGCGTCGTTTCCGATGGCGCGACGCAAGACGTTGGTCGACGAGCTGGCGAAGTACCGCAAGGGCGCCGAGAAGGCGCACCCGTGGTACGGCGAGCTGGCAGCGCACGGTCCCGGCGCAGCAGCGAGCCGCTGGAACGCGAACAAGGACCTGTCCTTCGAGCCGCTGCGTCCCGAGCTCGTCGTCGAGGTCGGTTACGACCACATGGAGGGGCCGCGCTTCCGGCACACCGCCCAGTTCAAGCGCTGGCGACCGGACCGGGACCCGAAATCGTGCACCTACGAGCAGCTCGAGGTGCCGATCAAGTACGACCTCGCGGACCTGCTGACTAGGTAATTCCGGCTAACTCGATCGGGTGAAACGGCCCGCGCGGATCATGGTCTTCATCCGGCCACACCGGCACGCTCAAGGCATGATGTGGGTGATTGTCGCGTTTGCGCTCTGGATCTGCCTGAGCCTGCCGCTGGCACTTATGGTCGCCGCCGCGATGGGGCTCCGGCGCCGACGCCGCGCCGCGACCGCCGAGCACGCTGAGATGAGGGCGTCGGTCAGCGCTGGCCCGGCACGCCTGCCGCGACCTTCGGGAGCCGTCGACTCCCGCTGACTACCCTGGCCCGGACATCGAGGGGGCCGGGCGTGACGGTAAGCGAGCGAACGCCGGCTGCGCCGACGCCGCCGACATCCGCCGAGGCAGGCCTCGTCGCGACCGGCGTGCATCGTCGGTTCGGATCGGTGCACGCGCTGCGCGGACTGTCCATGACGGCGGCGTACGGCGAGGTCACCGGTCTGGTCGGTCCGAACGGCGCAGGCAAGACAACGCTGCTCCTCATCCTCGCAACCCTGCTGACACCGGACGCCGGCGAAGTCCGGGTGGGCGGTCACAACCCGACCACGGATACCGATGCGGTACGCGCGGTGATGGGCTGGGTGCCCGACGCCTTCGGCGTCTATGACAACCTCACCGCGCTGGAGTACCTGGAGTTCGCTGGCGTTGCACACCGGTTGTCACGGAACGCTGCAGCCCAGCGTGCGCGCGAACTGTTGGCGGTGGCCAGGCTGGAAGAGTTCGCAGTCGCACCCGTGCACGTGCTCTCCCGGGGACAGAAGCAGCGGCTCGGTCTCGTGCGCGCCCTCGTGCACCGGCCACGCGTGTTGCTGCTCGACGAGCCTGCGGCCGGGCTCGATCCACACAGCCGAGTGCATCTGCGCAGCCTTCTGCGTGAGCTCGCGAAGAACGGTGCAGCCGTTCTCGTGTCGAGCCACATCCTGTCCGATCTCGAGGAGCTCGCGGACCGCATCGTGATCGTCGACCAAGGCAGCACGGTCGGCGAGAACCGCATCGATGACCTGGTTCCGGTGATGGCGGCTCGCGCCTGGCGGCTTCGAGCACTCGACACGGCTGCGCTGACAGCCGCACTCGATCGCCTTGGGCACGCGTATGAGGCAGCGCCGAACGGCGGCGTCGACGTGCAACTGGGCACCGACGCGGACGCGGCGGCATTGATCAGCGCACTCGTCAAGAAGCGGGTCCAGTTGGTCATGTGCGCACCCGCGGCCGGCAACCTCGAAGCCGCGTACCTCCAGCTGACTCATGACGAGCGCACATGAGCGGCACGCTGGAGGTCGCTCGGCTGGAGCTGACGATGCGCGTGCGCGCGGGGCGATGGCGATGGCTGGTGATCGCTTGGTTCCTCATACTGACCTTGTTCATGCTGCTCGGTCACCTTGCGGTCGCCAACAACGACGACGTCGTCGCGGCGCATCAACGAGGGACTGTTCTCTACGGCGCGCTGCAGCTGTTCATGCTCGGCCTTGCGCTGCTGGTCACCCCGACGCTGAGCGCGCAGTCGGTCAACGGCGACCGAGAGCGCGGCACTCTCGCCGTACTGCAAGTGACTCGGTTGTCGGCGTTCGAGATCGCCGCCGGGAAGCTGCTGGCCGCCTGGGCCACCGCAGCCGTGTTTCTCCTGGTCTCCGTCCCGCACGTGATCTGGGCGATGGCAGAGGGTGGCGTGCCGTTCGCGCGCGTCGCGATCGTCAGCGTGGTCATGCTGTTGCTGCTCGGTGTGATCTGTGCAGTGGCACTTGGCTTTTCCGCGCTGCTCGCGCGAAGCACGACATCGAGCGTGCTCTCCTACCTAGCGGTGTTCGCGTTGACCGGCGGCACGCTCATCTTGTTCGGTCTGGTCACCGCCTCGACGACCGATCACGGCAACGCTCGAACCGATCGCACCTGGTGGTTGCTCGCGCCAAATCCGTTCGTCGTACTCGCCGACGCCTCACCTGTCGCGAACCATCCACGTAACTGTCCGGAGATCGACGCGACGACACCGTGCGTGCACGCCGGTTCGTTCGATCCGCTGGGCGGCCTCGGCCATGCCGTGCGCGACCTCCGCAAGGCGCCACAGGTGCGCATCGTGCAACAACCGGACGAGCCAGGTCTCCCGGGCGGAGTGATTGAACAACCCAGCGGGGGGCCTGTTTGGCCGTATGGACTCGCTGCGGACCTCGCACTCGGTGCGTTCATGCTCGCCACGACCACACGTCGCCTGCGTACGCCGACGGCGCACCTACCGCGCGGCGTACGGATCGCCTGACAACTCTGGGCGACACTGCCGTCACTCAAACCTGCTGGCGTTGACCCTGCGTTGCTCGTGGCTAACGCCCAGCGAGCGGAACCCGGAATTTCCGCGATGTGTGGGACCTATTTCGTGTTTTGTCTGCGAACGGCGTGCCTTTCCGAGCAGACTCCGCCACAAGCGCACTCGGCGAGGGGGGCTCGGAAGGGGGAACCGCCGTCGTGCCACGGACTAGATGTCCGCCATCGTTTTCAGTCCCAATCGGGGAGGACCCATGCAACACCGCAATCGCATCTTCGGCCGCGCCCTCGGCGTAGCCGCGATGGCCGCCACGGCCGCCGTGACCGTCATCGCTAGTGCATCCAGTGCATCAGCGGCGCCCTACACAACGGGCGACGTGTTCGCGTCCGTCGGCAACGGCCAAGTTAACGAGTACTCGCCCACCGGCGCACTCCAGCAGACGCTGGACGACACCAATGGTGGTTTCACGACCGGTTCGGCGTTCGACGCGGCCGGGAACTTCTACGTGACGAACTTCAACGCCGGCACGGTCAGCAAGTTTGACGCGGCGGGCGCCCTCGTGAGCGCGGCGTGGGCGAGCGGGTTCACGAGTCCGGAGTCGATCATCGTCGACAACGCCGGAAACTTCTACGTCGGCGACGCCAGCCAGGCCATCATCACGAAGCTCGATCCCAGTGGCGCGGTGCTGACGACCTATCCCGTCACGACCGAGGACCGCGGTACGGACTGGATCGACCTGCAGGCCGACCAGTGCACGATCCGGTACACGTCCGAAGGCCAGACGGTCTTCCAGTACAACGTCTGCACGAGCACGCAACTTGCGCCGCTCACAACAACGTTGCCCGGATCGGCTGCCTACGCCCTTCGTAACCTGAGCGACGGCGGTGCGCTCGTCGCCGACAGCGAGTTTGCGGTTCGCCTCGACAGCTCGGGCGCCGTCATCCAGACCTACACCCCGACGACCGTCGGTGGCGGCGTGTTCGCGCTGAACCTGGACCCGAACGGCACGTCGTTCTGGACCGGTGACTACGCAAACGGGCAGGTCAGCGAGTTCGACATCGCTTCTGCTGCGCAGCAGCAGGACTGGAGCACGGGCAGCGCGGCGTTGTTCGGCCTGTCCGTCAAGGGTGAGATCTCCTGCGGCGGCGCATGCGGCGGTGGCTCCAACACGACCGTAACCTGCACGCACTACCCGGCCATCGGGTCGCAGCCCGACTACAACAAGTGCGTCGTCAACGACCCGGACGGTGTGCACCGCCTCAAGGTCGTCGATGCAAAGACGCACCTGGTCGAGCAGAAGACCGGCATCGCCTGCAAGCCGACCAAAGTCACGCACGCCAATGTGCGCATCGACAACGATGGCAACAGTCACTACCTCATCGTGACCGACTGCGCGGACCCGAAGGCGTACACCCGCTTCAAGGTGTCGCCCGCGGGTGTCGTGACCTGACCAAACTGATTATCGCGAAGGGGCGGCCGGAAATCGGCCGCCCCTTCGTCTTGTCAGTCGTGTGATGGATCCCGAGCACGGCTCGGTTGGACCCGTTTCGGTTCGCCCGGCATCTTCGGGTATTGCGGCGGGTACGGCGCGTCGCCGAGGCCCCGGTCGCGTTCGTCGCGCTCCGCCATCTCCAGCAATGGCTCGATGCCAACCGGGACGTCATCGATGCCTGCGTGCACGTCGCCGAGGTCAGCGAAACGTGCCGGCATCGTCGCCAACGTGAAGTCCTCGGTCGTCACCTCGGGAAGTTCGGCCCACGTAACCGGAGCGGACACCGTCGCATCGGGGCGAGCGCGCACGCTGTACGCCGAGGCGATCGTGCGGTCCTTGGCGTTCTGGTTGTAGTCGACGAAGACGTTCGCGCCGCGCTCTTCCTTCCACCACTTTGTGGTCACGAGGTCAGGGCGCCGGCGTTCCACCTCGCGCGCGAGTGCGAGCGCGGCGCGGCGTACCTCGGTGAAGCTCCACCGCGGCTCAATGCGGACATACACGTGCACGCCACGGTTCCCGGACGTCTTCGGCCAGCCACGCCAACCGAGCTCGTCGAGAATCTCGTGTACGGCGGTCACGGCGACCTCGCGCGCATCACGGAAGTCAGTGCCGGGTTGGGGATCGAGATCTATCCGGAGCTCGTCCGGTTGCTCGACCTCGCCGCGCCTTGTGTGCCAGGGATGGAACTCAACCGTGGACATCTGCACGGCCCACGCGACCGACGCCACTTCGGTGACGCACAACTCATCAGCGGTCCGGCCCGACGGAAAACTCACCTCCACGGTCTGCACCCATTCAGGTGCGCCTTTCGGCAGCCGCTTTTGATAGATCTTCTCGCCGTCCACACCGTCCGGATGCCGGTGCAGCATGCATGGTCGCTCATACAACGCTCGAACGATGCCGTTCGCCACTGACAGGTAGTAGTTGACGAGATCGAGCTTCGTGGCGCCGTACATCGGAAAGTAGATGCGATCAGGGTTGGTGACCTTCACCTCGCGAACACCGTTGGGCCCCGGCGCCTCGACGATCACGAACGGAGAAGCCACGGCCCGACGCTACCTCCGACATGCGTGACACGATCGCGTCATGCGAGCGCGACGCGCCGGACGTTGGTGCTTGGCGGCAGCATTCCTGCTCACGGCGTGCGGGCAAGGCCACAGCAACGGCAGTTCCACACCTGCGCGGTCGTCTCCTCCGATTCCCGTGCCGAGCACGTCGACAAGCACCGACACGAGCGCCGCCCCGCAACCGGTCCCTGACGACTGGCCGACCTACCACCGCGACGGCGCACGAGCCGGAAACGCACCCAGTAGCAGGCAAGCCGGGCGGTTGACCTCCGCGTTCACCAGACAACTCGACGGTGCCGTGTACGCCGAGCCGATCGTCGTGCAGGACCGGCTGATCGTGGCGACGGAGAACAACACGGTGTACGCGTTCGACGCAGCCACCGGCACGCTTCGGTGGCAACGTCATCTCGCGACGCCGGTGCCACGGTCAGCGCTGTCCTGCGGAAACATCGACCCGGAAGGAATCACGAGCACACCGGCGTACGACGCCTCGACCCATCGCGTCTTCGTCGTCGCCGAGCAACAACCCGGTGTACGACATGACCTCTACGGCGTCGACCTGACGTCGGGCAACGTGACACTGCATCGCTCCGCCGACCCCCCTAACCAGTCGGCCACTTCGATGCAGGAGCGCGCGGCACTACTCGTCGCGCATGGACGCGTGTATTGGGCGTACGGCGGCCTCGCGGGCGACTGCGGCGACTATCACGGACACGTGGTCTCAGTCCCGGTCACCGGCGCCGGTGCGATGACGTACTACCGCGTTCCCACGCCACGCGAGGGGGGCATCTGGGCGCCACCGGGTCCTGTGCTGGCTGCCGACGGTCACATCTATGTCTCCGTCGGCAACGGCGAGTCGACAACGTCGTACGACGGCAGCGACTCCGTCATCGAGCTCGACGCCAACCTTGAGCGCGTCAGCTACTTCGCGCCGACGACGTGGTCCGAGGACAACAAGCAGGACCTCGACCTCGGGTCGCTCGGGCCGACCCTCGTCGGGCCGAACGTCTTCATTGCCGGCAAGCGCGGGCTCGGTTACCTCGCCCGCCAGAATGCGCTCGGCGGCCTCGGCGGCGAGCTGGCCGCGCATCCGGTCTGCAAAGCGTTCGGCGGCACGGCACGGATCGGGTCGACGGTCTACGTGCCCTGCACGGACGGCGTGCGAGAGGTACGAGTCGGGAGCCGCGACTTCACCCTCGGCTGGCAGGCTGCCCGCAACATCACCGGTTCACCGGTTGCCGGCCGGGGCGCCGTCTGGAGCCTGGACCCATCGGGTGGGACGCTCTACGGGCTCAACCCCGCGACCGGCCGCGTGGTCGCGTCGCAGCCGGTCGGTACGACGACCCGCTTCGCCACCCCGACGATCTGGGGGGACGAGGTGTTCGTGGGCACAGAATCGGGTGTCGTTGCGTTGAAGGTGTCATGACAGAAGAGAAGACCTACAAAGTCGACAAGTCTGATGACGAGTGGCGGGCCTCGCTGTCGCCGGATGAGTACGTCGTCCTGCGCGAAGCCGGCACCGAGCGCCCCTGGACCGGGGAGCTGCTCGAAGAGCATCGTCCAGGAATGTTCCGGTGCAGGGCATGTGGCAACGAGCTGTTCCGCTCGGACTCGAAGTTCGAGTCGGGGTCGGGCTGGCCCTCGTTCTTCCAGCCGGTGAGCACCGACGCCGTGGAACTGCGGTCGGACCGCAGCGGCTTGATGGTGCGCACCGAAGTCCGCTGTGGCCGGTGCGGTTCGCATCTCGGCCACGTCTTCGACGATGCGCCGCAGACGCCCACCGGTGACCGTTACTGCATGAACAGCCTGGCGCTGGATTTCGATGCGCACGGGGGCACCGACTGAACCGGACGCCACGCCGTCGCGTGTATCCGTTCATGGAGGTCGCAGTGATGCGTACAACGAAACTTCTCGCGCTCGCAAGTGCCGGTGCGGCTGCTCTCGTGGTCGTCAGCGCATGCGGCAGCAGCGGCGGTTCGTCGCCCGCCGCACAGAACCCAAAAGCCGGCAGCAACCCGGGTCAGGTCAAGCTGCAGTCGACGAGCCTCGGCTCGGTTCTCGCTAACGGGTCCGGGCGCACGCTCTACCTGCTGACCTCCGACGGCGCGAAGCTCGGTTGCACGGGTGCGTGCCTGTCGATCTGGCAACCGCTGATGGCTTCTGGTGGCGCGCCGGTTGCGGCGCCCGGCGTGACCGGGATGCTCAGCACCGTCAGCCGTGGCAGCGACAAGCAGGTCACGATCTCCGGGCACCCGCTCTACACCTACACGGGCGACTCGTCCTCGGGCCAGACGACGGGACAAGGCGTCAAGAGCTACGGCGGGACCTGGTGGGTCCTCGACGCGTCCGGCGCGGCCGTCACCAGCAGTGCCGGCGCCAGCTCAAGCGCCTCGGCGAACCCCTACGGGTACTAGCCGAATAGCTGTCCCCTTCACTCCGTCACGGCAGGGCGGCCACGATGTCGCCGATGTCTTTGCGGGCGCCGGTGTGGAACGGGATCTCGATCCGCGTATGCAGCCGGGCCTTAGCCGCGCGCAGGTGACGCATCAAGTCGACGATGCGATGCAGCTCGTCGGCTTCGAACGCCAGCATCCACTCGTAGTCGCCCAGCGCAAACGCTGACACCGTGTTCGCGCGTACGTCGGGAAACGTGCGCGCCATCCGACCGTGCTCCGCCAGCATCTCGCGACGTTCCTCGTCCGGCAGCAGGTACCACTCGAGCGAGCGCACGAACGGATAGACACAGACATACGCCTTGGGTTCCTCGTCCGCGAGGAACGCAGGGACGTGGCTTTTGTTGAACTCAGCCGGCCGGTGCAACGCCATCGCGGACCAGGTCGGCTCGCATGCGCGGCCGAGTTGTGTACGCCGAAACCGCGCGTAAGCCTCCTGCAGATCGCCGGATGTCGGCGCGATCCACCAGAACATCACGTCCGCATCGGCGCGGAACCCGGTCACGTCGTAACAGCCGCGCGTCACGACGCCTTTGCCGCGCAGCTGCTGGAGCAGCTCACTGACCTCGGCCGAGATGTCCGCCCGCGCAGCGTCACCGAACGGCTTGCGAACACGGAACACCGACCACATCGTGTAACGAATCAGCTCGTTGAGCTCACGCGCCTTCGGCTTCGGTCCGGTGGTCTGTTCGTCGGTCATCGCTCCATTCTCGCAGGGCCGCGGCCGCCGTGAACCCCGAGCGGATGCAGGCCGGCACACCAACGCCGTCATACGCCGCTCCGCACACCACGATCCCGGCCGGAAGCGCCTCGCGCACACGGCGCACAAGGTCGAGGTGCCCAGGTGCGTACTGCGGCAGTGCACCGCCCCATCTGCTGACCCGGCTCAGCACCGGCTCGCCTCGCACACCGAGCATCGCGCGCAGGTCCGCATGAACCACAGCGACGAGGTCGCTGTCGTCGCGCTGGATCTCGTACGCCTCGCCGTACCGTCCGACCGAGGCGCGCATCAACGCCAGGTCGCCACTCAGATGTCGCCATTTCGACGACAAGTACGTGAGCGCCTTGGTGCTGCGTCCCTCCACCGCGGGCACGAGCACGCCACTCCCCCGTACCGCCAACGGTTCGCGATACGCGAGCGTGACGATCGCGACGCTGGCGTACTCAATGCCGCTTGTCGCTGTCGCTGCGGCCGACGCGATGTCACGCAGCATCCGTGCGGCCGGTGTCGCCGGCACGGCCAGCACGACCGAACGCGTCTCGACGTACTCCTCCACCGGTACGGCACCGAGGGTCAGCCGAAAGCCATCCGGTGTCCTGCTGATGCCGCGGACAGTTGTGCCCGTGCGCACCTCGCCACCGCGCTCTTGAACAAGCGCCACGACAGCAGCCGGCAGTCGACCCAGGCCACCGCGCAGCCCGGCGAAGACGGGGCCCGCGCTCACGGGAGTGGCCGCCTTCACTGCCTTGGCCGCGCCGAGCAGCGTCCGGTGCCGGTGCACCTCCGCGGCCAGTTGCGGAACGGTCGCCGCCAACGACAACGAGTCAGCGCGTCCGGCATACACACCGCCGAGCAATGGGTCGACGAGCCGGTCGACGACGGCACGCCCCGCCCGCGCGCCGACGTAGCTGCCCACCGCCACATCGCCATCGATGGGCGTCCGCGGAAGCACAGCGTCAGCCGCCGCGCGGAGGAGCCCCGCAACAGGCAGTACGCCGGAGCGCGCCACCGCGACCGGATCCGCGGGTACGCCGAGCACTGTCCCACCAGGCAGTTCGCGCAACGCCCCGCGGGACCAGACCGACGCCGAGGACGTCTGCGGATGGACCACGTCCGCGGCCAGCCCCACGGCCTGGATCAGGTCGAGCGCCTCCGGCGTGCGCACGAGCACCTGCTCGGCGCCTTCGTCCACCCATGTGTCGCCGAACGCCGACACGCGCAGCTTGCCGCCGACCTCGGGTGCCGCGTCCAGGAGCAGGAGGCGTTCGCGGTCGCTGAGGGCGTAGGCCGCAGCCAGCCCGGCGATCCCGCCACCGACGATGGCAACGTCGTACACACGTCCATGCAACCAGGCGCCCGGTTGCTGCGTCTGACCGTCATGCGAAAGCGGATTGGCATGTGCGCCCTGGCGCTCAGCGGCCTCGTCGTCGGTGTCTCGGTCAGTGCCTGCTCGGGGGGAGCCCGGGGCTCGAGCGCAGGCACCGTCGCAAGCGCACCGGGGGCGACGTTGAACGCGCCCGAGGCGGTGGTCCCGGGAGCCAGCAGAGGATCGGTCGGCACCACCGGCACCGCACACACAGCCGGCATAGCAACAACCGTCCTCACCGGCCACGACCTGGTGCTGACCGCGACAGTGTCGGTGCGGGCCGCGGATGTTGCCGCTGCCACCCGCCGCACTGAGCAGCTCGTCGCCGCGGCCCATGGCTTCCTCGCGGACGAGCAGCTGAACACCGACCCGGCCCACCCCAACGCCGACACTGCCACCTTGACCGTGCGCGTGCCGCAGGCGTCGTACGACGCGACAATCTCAACGCTCGAGCGGCTCGGCACCCGGGTCTCCGAGCAACGATCCTCCGAGGACGTCACGGACCAGGTCGTCGACACGTCGAGTCGCCTGTCGACGGCGAAGGCCTCGATCGGGAGAGTTCGCACCTTGCTCGACCGGGCGAACAGTCTTGGCCAGGTCATCCAGCTCGAGTCCGAGCTCTCGAAACGCGAGGCCGACATCGAGTCGTTGGAGCGCCGCATCGCGACTCTGCGCAAGCAAGTCGCACTCGCCACCATCGACGTCACGTTCAGCCGGACAGCGAAGTCGGTCGCAGCGACGAGGCACCAAGAGTCCGGCTTCGTCGGCGGGATCGTCAGTGGGTGGCACGCCTTCACGCGGACTGTCAGCGCGTTGCTGCGCGCGGTCGGCGCCGTACTCCCATTCGCCGTCGCGGTGGGTCTGCTCGCACTGGCCGTTGTTCTGCTGCGGCGCCGGCTCCGGCTACGCCCGGCAACGATAGGTGACGACGTCCACGACTAGGCCGTACTCTCCCTCCCACCAGATGGGGAGGGCTTGACGGTGAAGAAGGACGCGAAAATCGACCGGCTCAGCCAGGTACCGATGTTCAGCGCGTGCTCGCGCAAGGACCTGGGCACGATTGCCCGCTATGCGGACGAGCTGTCCGTCGAGGCCGGCACACCGTTGGTCCGAGAAGGTGCCGCCGGTCGTGAGTTCTACGTTCTCGTCGAAGGCAAGGCCGCGGTCACGAGGGGTGGTCGCGAGATTGCGACCCTCGGCCCGGGCAACTACTTCGGTGAGCTCTCGCTTCTCGACGGGGACAAGCGCGACGCTTCGGTGACGGCTACCACGCCGGCGGACCTCCTCGTGCTCGGCACCCGCGAGTTCGCCACCGTCCTCGAGGACGTGCCGCAAATCACCCGCAAGCTCCTCGCCGGGATGGCCCGGCGGCTGCACGAGCTCGACAACGCCAACTAGCTCGGACGGCTAGTCAGCTGCGTGCACGAGGTCGACCAGTTTCGCGAGTGTGTCCGGATCGGTCGTCGGCAGCACGCCGTGACCAAGGTTGAACACATGCGCGGCTGCGGCCTTGCCGCGAGTGATCACATCGCGCGCACGTTCACGCACGACATCAAAGGGCGCAAGACAAAGCGCTGGATCAAGGTTGCCCTGAACAACCGCGTCGGTTCCGATGCGCCCGGCCGCGTCGTCGAGTGGCAACCGCCAGTCGACGCCGACGACATCCGCCCCCGCCCGGCGCATGAGCGCGAGCAACTCGCCCGTGCCGACACCGAAGTGGATTCGCGGCACCGCCGCTGCCGCTGCTAACACCTTCTGCGAATGCGGGAACACATAACGCTCGTAGTCCGCAGCCGACAACGTCCCCACCCACGAGTCGAACAGCTGCACCGCTGAGACGCCGGCTGCAATCTGCACCTGAAGATACGTCGCTGAGACGTCGGCCAGCTTCGACAGCAACGAGTGCCACGTCTGCTCGTCGCCGTACATCAGTGCCTTCGTGTTGGCGAGCTCGCGGCTCGGCCCACCTTCGATGAGGTACGACGCGAGCGTGAACGGCGCGCCGGCGAAACCGATCAGCGGTGTGTTGTCCAGTTCGCGCGCAAGAATGGCTACGGCGTCGGTGACGAACTGGACGTCGTCCGGTGTCAGCACCGGCAAGCTTGTGACTGCGGCAGACGTCCGCACGGGATCAGCGATCACCGGCCCGACACCCGGCTCGATCGACAGGTCGACACCACTTGCGTGCAGTGGTACGACGATGTCGCTGAACAAGATTGCCGCGTCTACGCCGTAGCGGCGTACGGGTTGCATCGTGATCTCGGCAACAATCTCCGGCGTTGCGCAGGCGGTGAGCATCTCCACGCCTTCGCGCACCTTGCGGTACTCCGGCAGGGCGCGCCCCGCCTGACGCATGAACCAAACCGGCGGATGTGCAGTTCGCTCGCCCCGGCACGCGCGCAGGAACGCACTCCCGTCTAGCCCATCCGTTGGCACGCACCTAGCCTGACAGGTGCTAACCGACGCCACCGCCGGACGCCAGCAACACGACCCCGACCAGAGTCGCGACCACACCGACGTCTTGCAAGCGTCGCATCCGCTCGCGGTGGACTCGTCGGGCCAGCACCACGGTGACAGCGGGATAGAGCGACGCCAGCACCGAGGTCAGGCTGACCAAACCCGAACGGGTCGCGACGCCGTACAGAGCGTTGGCGACGATGTCGGATCCGCCGAGCACCGTCAACGACGGCAGGTCCCGTCGGGTGAACCCGCCGAGGTGCCGGACCGACAGCGCGAGCACAGCGATGACGCCGATGTCGACGACGCGCATGAAGACCAGCGTCATCACCACGCTGTGATCGCTCCCGACCGCGATGAAGTACAACGCAAAACCGAAGCCGGCGGCAGCGACGAAGGCCAGCACGAGTGGCCGCGTCGTACCGCTTTCGCGTGACCCGCGCATGTCCGGCCCGCTCGCGAGCACGACACCGAGAATCGCAATCACTGCCCCGGTCAGCTGCAGCGCCGACGGTGACTCGCCCTTCGCGAGGCCGATGCCAACCGGGACGACGACACCGGTCGCCGCGATCGGCGCGACCACGCCCATCGTCCCTGTTGCGAGGGCCTGGTAGAACGCGACAACTCCGACGAAGCCGGTCGCCCCGGCGGCCAGCGCCCAAGGCAGGTAGCCGATCGGGTCGCCGAACGAACCCAGCACCGCCGCAGCGACGAGCGCACCCGCGAGCGCGATCGCCTGCGATACGCCGATCACGGCGTAGGTCGATATCCGCCGGCTGACCGTCCCCCCGAGGAAGTCCGCACCGCCCCAGAGCAGGCTCGACAGCAGCGCCAGGACCGCGCTCACGGGTGCGCAGCCTAGGCGTGCGGCGCGCGGCCCCGGCGTGGCGCGCCGGGCGACCCGGCGGCGTCACACCTACAGTCGGGGACGTGGCCGTGCGGCGCAGCGACGATCGGGTGGGCGGGGGCGCAGAGCCCCCGGAGGGCTTCCGCCGGTCCCTCGCGAGCCTGCGCTCGGCCTCGGTCCGGCCGGAGGTCGTGATCGACGAGACGCCGGCGCCGACCCGGCTCGCGCCGTACGCCGTTGCGCTGTCGGCGGAGGTACGGCAGGGCGACAACGACCTGGCGACCGGCCGGCTCGTCGTGCTCCACGACCCCGACGGGCAAGACGCGTGGTCGGGTCCGACGCGAATCGTCGGCTACGTGCGCGCGGCGTGCGAACCGGAGATGGCGAACGACCCGTTGCTGCCAGCGGTTGGCTGGTCGTGGCTGACCGAAGCGCTGCAGGCGCGCGGCGCGACCTACACAGCGGCGAGCGGGACGGTCACGCGTGTCGCCTCGGAGAGTTTCGGTGGGCTGAGCGGCGGGCCGGCGAGCGCCGAAGTCGAGATCCGAGCATCTTGGTCGCCGCTCGACGAGGACCTCGGCCACCATCTCGAGGGCTTCGGCGATCTGCTCTGCCAGGCCGGCGGGCTGCCGCCACTACCGCCCGGTGTCGCGACGCTGAAGCCGAGGAAAGCCGCGCGTAGTCGCAAGCGCTAGCGCGTGGCGAGATCTGCGCGCCGACGCACGCCGTTGCCCGTGCTGGCGTCGATCGATGTCGGCTGCTCGGGGATGTCCTGGGTTGGCACCGCCGTGCCGCGTGGCAGCTTCAACGTGAGCGTCGTACCGATGGCCGGCCACGACGTGACATCCACGGAACCACCCGCCAACCGGGCGCGCTCCCGCAACAAGCCGAGACCGACATGCCGTCCTTGTTGCGGACGCACTTCCTGTGGGTCGAACCCCGGCCCGCTGTCGGAGACGCTCGCGGTCACACCACGTTCATCAACGTCGAGCGTCGCCCACGCTTCATCGACGTCGGCGTGCTTGACGACGTTCAGCAACGCCTCCTGGAAGAAGCGGTACACCGTGACAGCAGTCGCGAGCGGCAGCGGGTACGCCTCGGTCGGCCACCGCAACCGAACGTCCAGCCCGTAGCGGTGCGCCATGTCTTCACGCAGCTGCCGGATCGCGATCGCGAGATCACCGTCACGCAACTCCGGTGGACGCGTGCGCGCCATCACCGCACGCACCTGGTCTTCTGCTTCAGCAACCAGGTCACGCACACGCTCGATATCGCCGGGTTCACGCGCCACGTCCGAGAGCAGACTACGCGCCAGCATCAACGTCTGCGCAGCGGTGTCATGCAACTCGGCGGCCAGCTGTCCACGGGTGCCTTCTTCGGCCTCGACCAGACCCGACAGCAGCTCGAACATGCCCGCGCTCGACGTCTCCGCCGTACGCCGGTGTCGTTCGGCAACTTCGTCGGCAACCCGCACCCGTAGGTGCAACGCGTCCAGGGTGCGCGCCAGTTCGGCAAGCTCGACGATCGTCCGCGTCACGCCACCACCGAGTGATGCCGTCCGGACCGGAGCAGTTGGGTCCTGCAGCCGCCGGAGCGCGTCATCGCGCAGCCGCTTCAGCGCATCGGCGAACCGACTAGCCAGCAACGCCGCCACGACTCCCGCTACCGGAGCCACCGCGAGCGCGCTGCCGAGAGCACTTGCCGTCCCGCCGTTCAGTCGGCCGGCACCGGCGAGCGTCGCCGCCGCGACCCCGAGCGCGAGAACGACGGACATCGACACGCCGACCCCGGCCCAGACCGTGAGCGGCAAGCCCGACAGGGACCGCCCGAACCGGCCACGCACGCTCATCTCGCTGAACTCATGCCGACTGGTCCGCCAGGTCCAGCGTGCCGGTCGTCGTCCAGTCGCTGATACCGCGTGTCTGCGCGACCGCCGGCCTGCCGACATCGACGTTGCGGAACTCGCCGGCCAACTCTGGGTCAGCTGCAAGAGCAATGGCCCCGAGCAGTGACGCAACAGCCCGCTCGACGGCATGCAACTCATCGACGATGTCACCGACAGGGTCATCGCCCTCCGGCGTCATTGCGAGCCGCGCGAGCCGGTTCGCTGACTCGCGGAGCACGACGAGCGCAGGAGCGGTGTGCGCGCCCAGATCACCCAGCGCACGGGCGGCATGGTCGACAGCGGCCACGTGTTCGCGTGCCTCGTCGCGTTCCGCGGTGAGCTCGGCCACGCACAACCACGACTGTGCCTGCTGCACAAGGACGCTCGCGAGCATTGCTTCGCGCCGACCGAAGCCGGCTGCACCGGGCACCCTGCGCGCGATGAGTGCAGCCAACGGACTGTCCGGCTCACCGACCAACGCGGAGCAATACGGCCGACCGTTGTCGATACCGGTACGTACCCCATGACTGCCGAGCACGTGCATTACCCACGGCTCGTCGAAGGCGCCCGCATCGACCCGGCGACGCGCCCGGACACCGAACTCGTCGCCCAGGTAGCGCACCGGACCGTCCTGCGCGAGCAGGACCATCTCGACGTCCGCTCCACCGAAGAGTCGAGCCGCAGCAAGCAACACGACCTGCGCCGACGTGTCGATCGAACGACCGGTTGCCTCTTCCTGGCCGCGCGCGAGCTCGGCGAACAACCGTGCTTCCGCGGCGCGACGCGTCTGCTGGTCGTACGACGTGTAGAGAAGACCCATCGGAACGAGCAATCCGAGCAGCCCGATGGGCTGATTGACGGCGAGCCAGGTTGCGAGCAAACCGATGCTCGAGTTTCCAGCGGAGTGAATCGCCGACAGCGGAGCGCTGTCCCACAAGAACCCACCGATCGGGCGGCGAGTCGTCATCGCAACGGCGACTGCAACGAGCCCGTGGTTCACCAGCCAGAACACACCCATGCCGGCGCACGAACCGGCGACACCGGAGCCGAGCGCCGTCGCCGTCGCTGCGCCCAGCGCCGTGCCGGCTGCGAACTGTGCCACGTTGTACTCGAGCTTGAGCCGCGGCTGCCGGCGTACCGCCTGCGCGACGAGGACACCTGCCGCGACCGCAACCATCGGCCAGGCGCCACCGCCGATGGCGAACGCCGCTGCGATCGCGCCCTCAGTGAGCGAGAACGTCCACCGTTGCCGGCCGAACTGAAGGTGTACGACGGCGATCTCGCTGATCGTGACGACGATGGCGAGTACGGGCACCGCCCACCACGTGGGGCTGTGCCAGCCCGCACTCACCGCCGCGACGAGCGACAGCAGGACGGCGCTGGCACCGAGGGTGCGAACCTTCGACTCGGGGCTCATCTGTCGTCCCCCCAGCTCTGTGCCGACCAGGAGTTCGCCGACCACGAGTTGGCCGACCAGGAGTTCGCACTCCAGGAGTTCGCCGACCACGAGTTGGCCGACCAGGAGTTCGCCGACCACGAGTTCGCCGACCAGGAGTTCGCACTCCACGAGTTCGCCGACCACGAGTTGGCAGTCCAGTTAGCGGTACTCCAACTGTTGGCGCTCCACGAGTTGGCAGACCACGAGCCGTCGGACCACGAGTTGGCACTCCACGAATTCGCCAGCCAGTCGATCCACGTGCCGTGCAGCCACACGTGGTTGTCCCAGGCCCGCTGGTTGAGCGCGTCTTCGCCGTTCGGGTAGCGCGAGCACCCCGCGGTCGTGCCGGGGCGGCAGTTGACCACGACGTTGAAGGCATTGTCGAGGTCGAGCAAGCCTCGACCTTGGCCAGCGTCGCCGTCGATCTGGTCAGCGGCCAACCGCAACGCGCCCTTGACGTCGAGCAGCCGCGCCTGCGGGTTGTCACTCAACAGTGTTGCGATCGCGCCGGTGGTCACGGCGGTCGCCTCGCTCGTGCCGGAGCCGCGCCACAAGCCGTTCGGTTGTGCGGCGAGCGGGTTCTCCCGCGCGATCACAGAGTCCGGCGGCAGGTAGCTCAGCAGGCCAACCCCAGAGGCGACGACGTCCGGCTTGGACAGGCCGTAGATGTTCGCGCTGCCACTGAATGGCGCGACGCGCGGACTGTGGTAGGTCAGGTCCGCCGCGCCGACGGTGATCGCCTTCGGGTCGAAACCCGGGTCGCCGACGACACCGGCCGTGTTGCCGGCCGCGGCCACGACGAGCACGCCGTCAGCAAGCACATGGTCAACCGCGGCGGTCAGCGGGTCGGCGCCATAAGAGTCGCCGGGCCGCTGGTGCGACAGGGCGACGTTCAGCACCTGGATCTTCGGTGCTTGTACGGCGACCCAGTCCATGCCGGCGAGAACCTCGGACAGCGAGGTCGTGCCCTGCGCGTCCGCGACCTTGACGACAACGACCCGCGCCATCGGTGCAACGCCGACACCGAGGTTGCGCGGTGCGGCGTCGACATGTGCACCGGCGATGAGGTTGGCCATGAACGTTCCGTGGCCGTAGCCGTCGTCGAACGTTCCGCTCGTGGAGGCCTCGCCGCCGTCGAAGAGCTGTGAGGTGTCGACGCCGTCGACGAGCCGGCCGGAGGCCCGGTTCAGCGCCGGTGTGTCGCTGACGCCGGTGTCGAGTACGGCGACCGTGACACCGGCGCCAGCGTTCTGGTGCCCCGCAGACCCGCCCATCCGCTGCCAGGCGTACTGGTCGTGGCGCTTGTCGTTGTCATGGCTCGCGAAGCCGACGCGGTCGTCCGGGGAGATGCCGGCAACGCGCGGGTCAGCGGAAAGCCGGCGCAGCGCGGCCGGCGTACCGACGACGACCTCGGAGCCGATGTGCGCGAAGACTGTGACGACGCGAACGCCCGGGACCGAAACCGGCCCGGCCGCGCGCAGCGTGACGATGGCGCGAACCGGGGCAGAACGCTCAGGCTGGGCGGCTGCCGCACCAACCATCGGCATCCCGACAGTGGTGACCAGGGCAGCGACCAGCGCGAGCTTTCCAACCGGGACGCGCACGCGTACCTCCTGGCTGCCGCCGCGCAATCGCTGGAAGTCCCGGCGACGACGCGGGTGGACATAGGTCTCCCGCAGGCCAGTTGTCGGCTGCGGTGGACCCGGTCTTGCGCCGACGGGCCGGAAGTCGCCCGAACGGAGCATCGAAGTTCGGCGCGTTCGGGCGCCAACCTTCAAGCCATGGGGCCAAACGGCCGATGGGTGGGAGAAGCGTCCCGAACCGCGGGCGCGCAAGCACGTCTTGGGCAGGCCGGCACGTCGTCGGTCATGCACTGGCAGTTGGAGGACTGGTGACCGCACTCGTCGAGAAGGGCGTCCCCAGCCAGCCCATTCCTGGGCAGGGCTTCACGGCGATGGTCGTCGACGACCATCCGCTGGTCCGCGAGTCGATGGTGAGCCGCTTGGTCGCCATGGGCGCGCGTGAGGTCGTCGAAGCAGCCAGCGTTGCCGAAGCGCGAGCCCGAGCGCATGCGAGTGGGCCGCGCGACCTGTGCATCCTCGACCTTGGTCTCCCCGACGGCTCCGGCCTGGACCTGCTCGCTGACCTGCGTGCCGCCGGCTGGCCACGGCTCGTCGTGCTGTCCGCAGCGGACGACCCCTACTCCGTGCGTGCCGCGTTCGTCGCCGGCGCGCAGGGCTACCTGCTGAAGTCCGCCTCTCCCCTCGTCGTCGCCGACGGCGTCCGGCGGGTGCTCGACGGCGGCGTGTACGCCGACCCGTCGGTGGCCTCACTCCTCGCTGCCGGGCTGCGCGGTGCCGCGCCGACCGACGGCGGCGTCAGCGAGCTGTCCGGTCGTGAGATCGAGGTCCTGCACCTCGTGGCCGACGGCCGCTCGAACAAGGAGATCGGCGAAGAGCTCGGCCTCTCAGCGCTGACCGTGAAGAGCCACCTCGCGCGGATCGCGCGCAAGCTCGGCACCGGCGACCGCGCCGAGATGGTTGCGCTCGCGATGCGCGCCGGCGTCATCCGCTAGCGCAGATCAGGGCCGCTAGAGCGTCCCCCACCGGCAATCGCGAGACCAAGACGCGCGGCGGCAGGTTTTCCACTGACTCCCGTCGTACGGTAATTGCGTGCCCGAGGCGGTTGAGGCAACAGCCGACCCAGACGTCCCCGCGCCGGTCCTGCTGACCGAGCCGCGGGACGGCGTACCGCCTGTGGTGGAAACCCCAGGTGCGCTCGCGGCGACGATCGCGGCGTACGCCAAGGGCACCGGCCCGGTCGCGGTCGATGCCGAGCGTGCGTCCGGGTACCGCTACAGCCAGCGGGCCTACCTGGTGCAGTTGCGCCGGGCCGGCGCGGGCACCGTGCTGATCGACCCGATCGCCTGCCCCGACCTCGGTGCGCTCGGGGGCGCGATCGTCGACGCAGAGTGGATCCTGCATGCGGCGAGCCAGGATCTGCCGTGCCTGACGGAGATCGGGCTGCGGCCGTTGAAGTTGTTTGATACCGAGCTCGCGGGGCGGCTGCTCGGCCTGCCGCGCGTCGGGCTGGCAGCGATGGCCGAGGCGGTGCTCGGTTACCGGTTGGAGAAGGGGCATTCAGCGGCTGACTGGTCGACCCGGCCGCTGCCCGAGCCGTGGTTGCGCTACGCCGCGCTCGACGTCGAGCTCTTGATCGAACTGCGCGCGGCGCTCGCGGAGGAGCTCGAGCGAGCGGGCAAACGATCGTGGGCGGAGCAGGAGTTCGCGGCACTTACCGCCGTGCGCACACCGCCGGGCCGCCGCGAGCCCTGGCGCCGGCTGTCCGGCATCCATCGATTGCGCACCCGCCGCCAGCTCGCGGCCGCGCGTGCTCTGTGGGAGGCCCGCGACGAGATCGCCCGGGCCCGTGACCTCGCCCCTGGCCGGGTGCTGCCCGACACGGCGATCGTCGACGCCGTGCTCGCGGCCCCCGAATCAGAGGAGGCGTTGGCACGGATGCCGGTCTTCCGCGGTCGGGCCACCCGTCGCTACGCCCGTGCGTGGTACACCGCACTCGCGATGGCGTCCGCACTGCCGGACGATGCGCTGCCGGCGACCAATCCCCCGGTGGAAGGCCCCCCGGCTGCGCACCGGTGGGCCGAGCGGGATCCGGCCGCCGCCAACCGTCTTGCCACGGCCCGCGACGCGGTCCGCGCGGTGGCAGCGGAGAACACGATGCCGACCGAGAACCTGATTGCGCCGGACGCCGTACGCCGGCTTGCCTGGGCTCCTCCCAAACCGGCCACCGCCGCATCCGTCGGCGATGCCCTTCGCGACCTCGGTGCTCGGCAGTGGCAGGTCGAGTTGGTTGCGGCCCCCGTTGCGCAAGCGCTCAGCGCGGTGGTTACCTGACGGCGACGTCAGGGAATGCCTTGACCGTCGCGGGTAACTTAGGGCACCCTTAGTTGTCGGTT
Organism: Actinomycetes bacterium; assembly: GCA_045807285.1. Taxonomy (GTDB): domain Bacteria; phylum Actinomycetota; class Actinomycetes; order JAWWOW01; family JAWWOW01; genus JBJMHR01. The sequence goes on along the minus strand of JBJMHR010000019.1, from coordinate 16,799 downwards.
TCGGCCACGGGAGGATGGATGTCGACCAGCCGGGTGCTGATCCTCGGTGCCCTCGCCGGGTTGACGATCTTCATCGGCCTGCCGATCGGCCGCTGGCACGCCTCGCGCCGCGGCGTGACCACGCTGCTCACCGCTACTGCCGTTGGCATCCTGACCTTCCTCCTCATCGACGTGTTCGCCAGCGCGATGGAGCCGGTCGAAGGCAGCCTCGACGCAGCCGTGCACCATGGCGGCTCCGTCACGCGGGCGGCCGGCCTCTGCGCGGTGTTCCTCGCCGGCCTGGTGGCCGGGCTGATGGCGCTCGTCTATTACGACCGGTGGAAGGCAAGTGGGATGGCCCGGCTCTCCCAGGGTCCCGGTGCGGCGGCCATCACCGATTTCCCCGGCGCCGGTGCCTCGGTGGGCGTTGCTGCTCCGGCGCAGCGGCTGGCCACGCTGATCGCTGTCGGCATCGGGTTCCACAACTTCTCCGAAGGACTGGCGATCGGTCAGTCGGCCGCAAGTGGCGAGGTCGCGCTCGCGACCCTGCTTGTCATCGGCTTCGGCCTGCACAACGCCACCGAGGGCTTCGGCATCGTGGCGCCCTTCACGGCAGTCGGGGCGCGCCCGAGCTGGCGGCTGCTGCTGGCCCTGGGGTTGATCGCCGGCGGCCCGACATTCGTCGGCACGTTGATTGGCAACTCGTTCGTGAACGACTACGTCTACGTCGGCTTCCTCACCGTCGCCGGCGGCTCGATCCTGTACGTCATCGTCGAGCTGCTCGCCGTGCTGCGCCGCCTCGGCGCACGCGAGCTGGTCGCCTGGGGGCTCCTGCTGGGCCTGTCGCTCGGCTTCGCCACGGATTTCATCGTCGGCGTCGCCGGCGCCTGAGCGAGGCCATTTCCAGCTCAGCGGGCGGCAGCTGCCACCGTTACTCGCTCGCTCGCCGGACAGGGCAGGTCGCCGAGCTCCTTGCTGACGTCGCGCTGGGCTGCCGATGTCCGACAAATGACCACACGGATGATGACCCCCGGTCACCCGATTGCCGTAACGACAGGCGTTTCACGGCGGGTACCGTCCCGTCATGACGGCCGGCCCCACGCTGCTCGCGCTCAAGCGCTGCGTGCTCGCAGTGTCGGTCCTTGACGATGTCGCCCTACTCCCCCGCGAGCGGCACGTGGTCGTGGCGGGCGATCCCGTCGTGCGGGTCCCCTATCGGTTGGTGCGCCGCGCGCTAGCAGGCGCCGAGCCGGAGTCCCCACTCGCGCGACACCGCCTGGCCGTGCTGCTCCGGGCTGCCCGTTGGGCCGCCGACCTCGGCCGCGACGGCCTCCGCGTACGCGCCCGGCCGTACGGCGTAGCGGTGGACCACCCCGAACACCCCGGCCTTGACTGGGTGCGTGACCGCGTGATGGGCGACACCCTCGACGTCGGGATCGGCTTTGTGGGGCTGGACCCGGACCGGCCGGACACCGTCCTGCCGGTGCCGCCCGGCATCCTCGAACTGATGAAGATCGACGTCGAGCTGTGGTGGCAGGACGCGGCGGCGTACCTCGACGAGATGGCCGCGGTGGCCAGTCTGCGGCAGCGTCGGCAGCCGACGCCGGTGCTACGCCCGATGGGCGACTGTGACGTGGTGACGCTGCTCGGCTCGCGCATCTTCCGGGTCGCGCTGGTGCGTGGCGACCCCACCGGGATGCGCGGCGTGGCCGTGCCGATGCGAGCCCGTGGCTGGCTGGATCTCGCCCACATCGACCCGGCGTTCGCCGCTGCTGCGGCCGCCGCGACCGAGCCAGCCGAACGCGGCTTCGACCGGCCGTTGCTGGTGACGGCTGACGAACTCGTGCAAGCACCCGAAGGTGGCCGGCCAGCCGAGATCGTGTTGCGCGACCCAGCTGCCGCGACACCGGTCCTGCGCGATGTGCTCTACCGCTGACGTACCTCGATGAGGTGGTCCAAGCGCGCCACAGCGGAGACGACTTCGTGCGCGAGGACCTGAGCGGACAGCCCGACGTCGGTCAGCACTTCGCTGCGGCTTGCGTGGTCGAGAAACTCCTGCGGCAGGCCGAACACCTTCACCGGCGTCGGTACGCCGGCATCGCGCAGCGCGGCCGCGGTCGTCTCACCGACACCACCGACCCGCCCGTTGTCCTCGATCGTCACCACCAGGCGGTGTCGCGCGGCGAGTGCGGGCAGCGCGGCGTCGACCGGCTTGACCCACCGGGGGTCGACCACGGTCGCTCCGATGCCTTGGTCGCTCAGCCGGGCGGCTAGATCGACCGCGGTCGTGGCAAGCGCGCCGACCGAGACGATGAGCACGTCGTCGTCCCCACCGCGGACGAGCACGTCCATGCCACCGACAGTGCCGATGGCCGGGACGTCGGGCCCGATCGATGCCTTGGGGAAGCGAACGACCGTTGGCCCGTCGTTCGTGCCGATCGCTTCCCGCAGCGCGGCGCGCAGCGTTGCTGTGTCGCGCGGCGCGGCGATGCGCAAGCCCGGCACGACCTGCAGCAACGAGAGGTCCCACATGCCGTTGTGGCTCGGGCCGTCCTCGCCGGTGACGCCGGCCCGGTCGAGCACGAACGTGACGGGCAACTTGTGCAAGGCGACGTCGAGCAGCACCTGGTCGAACGCGCGGTTCAGGAAAGTCGCGTAGACGCACACGACCGGATGCAGGCCACCCATCGCCAGTCCGGCCGCCGACGTCACGGCGTGCTGCTCGGCGATCCCTACGTCGAAGACGCGGTCGGGGTACGCCGCTGCGAATGCGCCCAGGCCCACGGGCTCGAGCATCGCGGCCGTAATGGCGACGACATCACGCCGTTCGCGTCCGATCGCAACCATCTCGTCGGCGAAGACGTGGGTCCACTTGCGGTCTGCGGAGGCGAGCACCTGCCCGGTCACCGGGTCGAACGCGCCCGGGCCGTGCAAGTTGTCTGCCTCGTCATCCTCGGCAGGTGCGTAACCAAAACCCTTGCGCGTCACGGCATGCACGATCACCGGACCGCCGAAGTCCCGCGCGAGATCCAGCGCAGCTTCCAATGCGGCGATGTCATGACCGTCGATCGGCCCGAAGTACTTCAGACCGAGGTCCTCGAACAGTCCCTGCGGCTGCACGATGTCCTTCAGGCCCTTCTTGAGGCCGTGCAACGCGTCGTACAACGGAGCACCGACGAGCGGAGTGCGGGCCAACGTTTGCTTCACGACGTCGAGGGCTTGTTCGTACGCCGGATCGAGCCGAAGGTTCGCAAGTCGTTTCGCGAGCCCGCCGACGGTCGGTGCATATGAGCGACCGTTGTCGTTGACGACGATGACGAGCGGGCGGTCCTTCGCCGCGGCGATGTTGTTGAGGGCCTCCCACGCCATCCCGCCGGTCAGTGCGCCGTCGCCGACCACGGCGACGACGGCGCGGTCCCGCTCGCCGCGGATCGCGTAGGCCTTCGCGAGCCCATCGGCGTACGACAGCGCTGTCGACGCATGCGAGTTCTCGACGATGTCGTGGACGGACTCGCTGCGACTGGGATAGCCGGACAGGCCGCCCTTGCGGCGGAGCCGCTCGAAGTCCTGGCGGCCGGTGAGGATCTTGTGCACGTACGCCTGATGTCCGGTGTCGAAGACGACCCGGTCGCGCGGCGAGTCGAACACCCGGTGCACCGCGATCGTGAGCTCGACCGCGCCGAGGTTGGGACCGAGATGGCCCCCCGTGCGTGACACGCAACGCACCAGGAACTCGCGGATCTCGCCGGCGAGTACGGGCAGGTCGGCCGGGGTGAGCCGCTTGAGGTCTGCGGGGTCGCTGATCGACTCGAGCAGGCTCACCCGGCCAGTCTAGGTACCGCGCCCGGCGCCATCCGGTCGTGATCTAGGGGCGGGTCGCCCGACGCGTCGGCGCGCCGCCCGACCGGCCCTAGATCGTCGCGGCGGTAGGTCGGGTCACAGGCGTTGGACGAAGCGGCGGCCGCGCAGCGCCTGGCCAACGAGATCGACCGCACGCGCCACCGCTACCAGTCGGTGCGACTCGCGTTCGTAGGCAGCGATCGCCGCGTCGACCGCTTCGGGCGGCACGGCGTCCCGGAGCTCGGCTCGCACGGTGGCCAGCCCGTGCTTGGTCGCCTCGCGCGCGGCGGCCACGTGATCAGCGGCGAACCGGGCGAGGATCACCGGGTGGCGCCGCAGCACGTCGTACGCCCGATAGTCCGGCGGGCACAGGTCGTAGAGCCAGCCGACCGCCGATCGCTCCCAGCCCGGCGCCCCGGGCGGGCGCACACCGTCCGGCCATCCCGCCGGTGCCTGCCCTTCGGTCACGCCGCGTCAGATGGTTCCTGCGGCTGGCCCAATGAGCCGGGGCCGCGCGGGTCCCGCTCGGTCGCGCGCCGGTCGGAGGACGCCAGTTGCCAGGGCACGCTCGTGACCATCACGCCAGGCGTGAACAGCAACCGTGTCTTCAGCCGCAGTGCGCTCTGGTTGTGCAGGAGGTTCTCCCACCAGTGCCCGACGACGTACTCAGGCACGAACACCGTCACCACGTCACGTGGGCTCTTGCGCCGGATGCTCTTCACGTAGTCGAGCACCGGCTTCGTGATCTCCCGGTATGGCGATGCCAGCACTTTGAGCTCGACCGGGATCTTGCGGTGGAACCACTCTGCCTGCAGTGCTTGTGTGTCCGACTTGTCGACGCCCACCGTCACTGCTTCGAGAATGCTTGGCCGCGTCGCGCGCGCATAGGCGATTGCGCGCAGCGTCGGCTTGTGCAGTTTCGAAACGAGAACGATTGCGTGTGTGCGCGATGGCAGGACTGTCTCTTCGTCGAAGTCCGGCTCGAGCTCCTGGGCGACGCGCGTGTAGTGCCGGTGGATCCCCCGCATCATCACGAACAGGATCGGCATCGCGATGACGACGAGGTAGGCGCCCTTCGTGAACTTCGTGATCGTCACGATGACGAGCACCAGCCCAGTGAACGTCGCACCGAAACCGTTGATCAGACGGGCCCGCCGCATCCGGTTCTTCGCCTGGGGGCTGGTCTGTTGTGGGATCAGCCGGTTCCAGTGCCGGACCATGCCGGTCTGGCCGAGCGTGAAGGACGTGAACACACCGAGGATGTAGAGGTTGATGAGCTTCGACGTGTTCGCATGGAAAGCGAGGATCAATCCGATCGCCACGGCAGCCAGGATCAGTACGCCGTTGCTGAAGACCAGGCGGTCACCGCGCGTGTGCAGCTGCCGCGGCAAGTAGCGGTCCTGGGCGAGCACCGACCCCAGCAGCGGAAAGCCGTTGAACGCCGTGTTCGCGGCCAGAATCAGGATCAGCGCAGTCGCGGCCTGGATGAAGTAAAAGAAGAAGTTCTGCGTCCCGCCGAACACAGCCGCGGCAACCTGCGCGATCACGGTGCGCTGCGGTGCGCTGCCGCCTTGGCAGTTGAAGCCGATGAGATTGCACACGTGGTCGGGGTCGACGTAGTGGACGTGGCTGACCATGGCGAGCGCGGTCACGCCGACGAACATCGACATCGCGAGCAGACCCATCGCGGCAAGCGTGGTTGCGGCGTTCTTGCTCTTCGGTTCACGGAACGCCGGCACACCGTTGGCGATTGCCTCGACGCCGGTCAGCGCCGTACAGCCGGAGGCGAACGCGCGAAGGGCGAGGAAAACGAGACCGAGCCCGGCGATCCCGGTCTCGGTGGGCTTGATCGGGTAGCCCGCGCTCTCGGCGACGAGATGGTGCCCGAGCGCGACGCGCCCGAGGCCGACGACGATCATGATGAGCATGCCGGCCGCGAACGCGTACGTCGGCACGGCGAACGTCTTGCCGGACTCTTTGAGCCCCCGCAGGTTGGCGGCGGTCAGGAGTACGACGAAGCCGACCGCGATCAGCTCGCGATGGGAGGCAAGGCCGGTGGCCGCCGAGATGATGTTGTCCACGCCGGAGGACACCGAGACGGCGACGGTCATCACATAGTCGACGAGCAGGGCGCTGGCGACGGTCACCCCTGCGACCGGGCTGATGTTCTTGCTGGAGACCTCGTAGTCGCCGCCGCCGGTCGGGTACGCGTGGACGAGCTGGCGGTAGGACAGGACGACGGTGATCAGCAGCAGCACGACCGCCCCGGCGAGCCACGGCGTGAGGTAAAGGAACGAGATGCCGCCGACGGTCAGGACGACGAAGATCTCCTGCGTGGCATACGCGACCGAGGACAGCGGGTCACTGGCGAAGATCGGCAGCGCGAGTCGTTTGGGAAGCAGCTGCTCGCCGGCCCGGTCGCTGCTCAGCGCACGGCCGAGGATCAGCCGTTTGAGGACGTCACCGACCGCAGGCACAGGCTGGATCGTAGGCGGCACGCAGTTGGCCCTGCGGGACGCGGCGTACGTGTAGCGTGGCGGGCGCCATGCACGTTGTGATCATGGGCTGCGGCCGGGTCGGTTCGACCTTGGCGCACATCCTCGAAGGGCTCGGCCACACGGTCGCGGTCATCGACCGCAGCCCCGAAGCGTTCCGTCGCCTCGGTCCGGACTTCGAAGGCCACCGGGTCACCGGGTTCGGCTTCGACCGTGACGTTCTGCATGAAGCGGGCATCGAGAAGGCCGACGCGTTCGCGGCAGTGAGCAACGGCGACAACTCCAACATCATCGCGGCGCGGGTTGCCCGCGAGACGTTCGGCGTCGAGAACGTCGTCGCGCGCATCTACGACCCCGGCCGGGCGGAGGTCTACCAACGGCTCGGGATTCCCACCGTTGCAACCGTTCGTTGGACTGCCGATCAGGTGCTGCGACGGCTCACCCCGCATGGAGCGGAGCCGGAGTGGCGTGATCCCACCGGAGGGGTCGTGCTCGCCGAGGTGCACGTCGGCGACCGCTGGGTCGGCCGCCCGCTGCGCGAACTCGAAACCGCGTCGAAGGCGCGCGTCGCGTTCATCACCCGCCTCGGGGAAGCTCTGCTGCCCGACGACAAGACCGTCGTACAAGCAGGTGACCTCGTGCACGCGGTCATGCGTGATGGGCACGAGGACAACGTCTCCGCTGTGTTCGCCGAAGGTCCGCCAGAGGCGACGTCCTGATGCGCGTCGCCATCGCGGGAGCCGGCAACGTCGGGCGGTCGATTGCCACCGAGCTGCTCGACAACGGGCACGAGGTGCTGTTGATCGAGAAGGAAGCCAAGGCACTCAAGGTCGACACCGTTCCGCAGGCCGAGTGGCTGCTCGCCGACGCGTGCGAGATCTCGTCATTGGAAGAGGCGCACCTGCAGCGCTGCCACGTTGTGATCGCCGCCACCGGTGACGATAAGGCCAACCTCGTCGTCTCGTTGCTCGCGAAGACGGAGTACGCCGTGCCACGCGTGGTCGCGCGAGTCAACCATCCCAAGAACGAGTGGCTGTTCAACGAGGCGTGGGGCGTCGACGTCGCAGTGTCCTCGCCGCGGCTGCTGTCCGCGCTCGTCGAGGAAGCGGTGACCGTCGGCGACCTCGTACGCCTGATGAGCTTCGAACAGGGACAGGTCAACCTCGTCGAGCTGACACTGCCCTCGGACACTCCGCTGGTCGGTCAGCGCATCGGCAGCGTGACGTGGCCGCACGACACGTCACTCGTCGCCATCCTGCGCGACGGTCGCGTCCTCGTGCCCTCTGGCGACGATGCGCTCGAGGGCGGCGACGAGCTCCTCTTCGTCGCGTCGCCGGACGTCGAAGACGAGATCGAGTCGCTGCTAGCCGGCCGGGCGTAGCTCGTAGCGCGGGTTGTAGATCAACGCGCGGCTGTCCTCGCGGCGCAGCCGCCCATGGGCGACGATCATGCGCCCGGGTTCGATGCCGGGGATGTTGCGCCGACCGAGAAAGACGAGCGACACGGTGTCGTCTCCGTCGTACAACTCGGCTTCCAGCGCTGGGACGCCGCCGACCGGCCGCAGGGTCACGGCCCGAATCTGGCCCGCGACACAGACCGGCTCGCGGTCCCGGCAGTCGGCGACGGGCGTGCCGCCCAGCTCGTCCACAACGTCTTCACGAAGCTCGGCGGCGTCGAGTTCCTGCTCCGACGTGGTGATCTTGCGCACCGCGCGCCGAATAAGGCCGACGTCATTGCCCCGTCCCATGTCTCCAGAGTATGGCGCCGGTCCAGGATGTGTCCGTGAATGACAAAGCCGTGCTCGCACATGGTGCCGCGTCCTCAGCCGACTTTGTCCGGCGCGCATTTGCCCAGCCGCTCGCCGCCGTCGGCGTGGACCTCGTGACATGGGATCGACGTACGCCGGTTGCAGAGGCAGCCGCAGAGTTCGCGGCCCTTGTCGAGCGCAGTGACGCGACCATCGTGGGCGGAGTCTCGGTTGGTGCGATCCTCGCGACGAACTTTGCACTGACGGCGGCAGGTGTGGGTCTGCGCGGGCTCCTCGTCGCGATGCCGCCTCCGATTCCGGGCTCGCAAGGCAGCCCGAGGCTCCACGACGAAGACGCTGAGAGCGCCCGGTGGGATGTGGACGCCCTCATCGAGCAAGTGGTGCGCGACGCCGTCCCCTGGGTCGGAGCGGAAATCCGGCGGGCCTGGCCGGAGTATGACGCCGCGCAACTACGGCGCGAGCTCGTCACCGCCGCCAGCGCCATGCCACCGTCGTACGGCGCGCTGGCGCAGTGCACGGTGACGACCGGTGTCGTGGCGCTGGGCGACGACCCGGTTCATCCCGTGGAGGTGGCCGAGCAATGGGCCCGGCACCTTCCGCACGCGGCGCTCGAGACCCTGCGCCTCGAAGCACCTGCCGACGACGTGTCCGTCATCGGCGCTGCTGCAGTCAGCGCCTGGAAACGAGCAAGCAACGCGGTCAGCGGATCTCGGTGATCTCCGGACCGCGCTCGAAGGGGTCCACGGCGTAGCGGTTCTCGGTGCTCTGCGCGGCTTCGTTCTCGGCGTGCTCGTGCGCTTCCTGCATCTGTTCAGCGACGTCGCGCGGCACCTGCAACGGCAACGGGTCGCGCGGGGCCATCGCGTCGCCGCCGCGAACGACGACAACACCACGGAAGATCTCCTCGAGCTTTCGCGCCTGCACGGGGTCGGTCGCGGCCGGGCCCTGCACCATCCCGCGCAAGAACCACCGCGGACCGTCGACGCCGATGAACCGGGCCGGCTGGACGCTTCGTCCACCACCCGGCGTCTCCATCGGGATGCGCGCATGCAGCTCGCGCCCGAACGGCCCGTCAGTCACGTCGCCTGCACCGCCGGCATCCCGCAACCCCTGCGCGATCTCGTCCGCGACCTCGTTCCAGATCCCACTCGTCTTGGGCGCCGCGAAGGCACCGATCTGGATCGCGTTCGCACCGAGCACGGCGACTGCGGCGATGATCGTCTGCGACTGCTCATCGACTTCGAGTCGGACCTCGACACCGTCCGGGATCGGGATGCGCAAGCTGCCGAGGTCCAGCCGCGGCAGGTCGTCATCAGGGGCATCCGCGAGGTCGTACGGGCCGACCGTCGGGGCGCGCTCTGGCACAACCGGCGCTTCTGCGTCCGCTGACACCTCCGCCACGTCAGCCGTTTCCTCGACCGGGTCCAGAGCGGATGCCTCTTCTTCGGTACGGCGTCGTCGGAATGCCACGCGTTCCTCCTACTGCCCGGCTCCGGCGTACCCGCCGGTCGACCCATGACCGCCTTCGCCGCGTTCGGAACCGGGCAACGTCTCGACCTCGACGAAATGCGGATGCTCCACCCGTTGGACGATCAGCTGCGCGATCCGGTCTCCTCGCTGGAGCCGCAGCGTCTCCCGGGGATCGTGGTTGATCAGCGTGACTCGGATCTCACCGCGGTAGCCGGCGTCGACGGTGCCGGGGGCGTTGACGATCGAGACCCCGTGTTTGGCCGCGAGGCCGGAGCGCGGCTGCACGAACGCGGCGTACCCGTCCGGCAGGGCCACCGACACACCCGTGCCGACGGTCGTGCGCTCCCCTGGCGCCAGTTCCACGTCGCTCGTCGTCACGAGGTCAGCACCCGCGTCGCCCGCGTGAGCGCGGGCCGGGATGGGCACGTCTGGGTCGAGCCGCCGGACGAGTACCGGGAGCCCGTCAGCCGACGTCGGAGTGCGCACGTCCGGCGACACTACCGGCGGCGCAAGAGCGGTCGACTGCGATACTCGCCGAACTGACACGGGAGGTCTGATTCATGGCGGATGCTGGCGTGAAGGTCGGTTGGCGGATCTTCGGCGGCATCGCGGGAGTTGCCGCAGCGATCGCAGCGCGCAAGGCCCTGACGACGTCGTGGAAGGTCGCCACCGGTAAGGAGCCACCGGACACCCCGGAGTCGCCGGACACCTCGTGGACCGAGGCGATCGGCTGGGCGGTGCTGTCCGGCACGGTTGTCGCACTCGCCCGGCTGGCCGCGACCCGCTCGGCCGCGGCGACCTGGGCGAGATCGACCGGGTCGCTTCCACCAGGGTTCGAGGCAGACGTCACGACGTGACGACGGTGCCCGCTGCCGACGTCAAGGACATCCGTGACGTCGAAAACATCGCGTACGCCGGTGTGCTGGGTCAGGCCGCGCTACTACGCGCCGGCACGATCACCGCGCGCGAGCTCGTCGAACTGCTGCTCGCGCGTATTGAGCGGACCCAGACAACGATCAACGCGTTCCGCGTCACCCGGCCGGACGAAGCAAGAGCAGAAGCGGACGAGGCACAGCGAGCGCTGGCCAGCGGCGACGACCGGCCGCTCCTGGGCGTGCCATTCGCAGTGAAGGACAACCTGCGCGTGGCTGGCCTCACCACCGAGCACGGCACGCTGCACAGCAGCCAGCCGGATGACGACGACTCCGAGCAGGTCCGCCGTATGCGTGCCGCGGGCATGATCTGTCTCGGCAAGACGACGATGCCCGAGCTCGCGTTGTGGCCGTTTGGCGAGAACCGGTCGACCGGTATCACGCGCAACCCATGGGATCTCACCCGCACACCGGGTGGATCAAGCAGCGGTTCCGGCGCGGCCGTTGCCGCCGGGTTGGTACCGGTCGCGACGGCGACCGACGGTGGCGGTTCGATCCGCATCCCTGCCGCGTGCTGTGGCTTGGTCGGGTTGAAGCCCGGCACCGGCGTCGTCGTCGGTGACCGTCCCGGCGTGACGCACTGGCACGGGTTGTCAGCAGCCGGCGTACTGACGCGCACAGTTGCCGACGCGGCGGCCGTGATGGATGTGATCGCCGAGTCCGACGGTTATGCCGGCTCGTTGGACGGCCCGATCGGACGGCTGCGCATCGGTTGGTCGGACAAGGCGCCGACGCGCGCCGTGCTCAGCCGCGAGGTGCGTACAGCGATGGAGACGACGCTGTCAGCGCTGCAGGACTTCGGAGCGACGGTCACAAAGCGCGATCCGGATTATGGCGTCATCCATGCGGGTTTCGTCCCCCGCTATTTGGCCGGCGTCGCCGAAGACGCGGACACCGTCGTCCCGGACAAGCGCATGCTGGAGCCGCGAACGCGCCAGCTTGCCGCTGTCGGCAGCAAGGTGCCGCCGAAAGCCGTGGCCGCAGCACAGCGTTCAGCGGCGAAGACCGCGAAACGGTTCATGACGATGTTCGACGAACTCGACGTCTTGGTGATGCCGACCATCGGCCGACCTGCTGCACGCATCGGCGGCTGGATGCACAAAGGCCTGTCTGGGACCGCCGCAGGCGCCGGATCATGGGTGCCCTTTTGCATGCCGTGGAACGCTGTGGGCTTCCCCGCGATCTCCTTTCCGGTCGGTTTGTCGAAGGACGGCCTGCCGCTCGCCGTACAACTCGTAGCACAACCGGAGGGTGAGCGGCTCTTGCTGCGAATCGCCGGGGCGCTCGAACGCGTGCGCGGGGCCTTCCCGCGACCGACAATCGACGGGTGACGGCAGAAGCACGCGCGGGGCAGCTCGACGACCTGGAGGCGTTGTTCCGCCAGCGCCTTGCCGCCGGCCTGCAGCCGGTGCTCGCGATGCGCCATACGTCCGCGCTGTTCGACCTCGGGGACGCCGGGCAGTGGACGCTGACCCTGGACGGCGACCGACCGGACATTCGCCGCGGCACAGGGCCCGCACCAGCCACCGTCGTGCGCACGGACATCGAGACCTTCCTTTCGATTCTCGACGGTCGTACGTCGGGCGCCGCGGAGTTCCTCGCGGGTCGGCTTGTCGTCCGCGGCGATCTTTCGCTTGCGCTTCAACTCGACGGCGCTTTCGCAGTGGAGCGCCCGCCGGACCAACCACGTGCCGATGCGGTGACGCCGCTCGGCATCCGCACCACCTACATCGAAGCCGGCCGCGCTGATGCGCCGGCTGTCGTCTGCCTGCACGGCCTCGGCGCAACCGCAGCATCGCTCCTCCCCCTCGTCCTCGGCCTGGCCGACGACTATCGCGTCATCGCACCGGACCTGCCGGGGTTCGGCGATTCCGCGGCGCCGCGGTGGCGATACCGAGCGGCGGACTTCGTGCGGTGGTACACCGCGTTCCTCCGCGCGGTTGGGGTCGAGCGTGCGCACGTCATCGGGAACAGCCTCGGTGGGCGCATCGCAATCGAAGCCGGCCTGGTTGCACCGGATCGCGTCGGCCGGTTGGTCCTGCTCTGCCCGGCCCCGGCGCTGCGGAGGCTGCGTCAGTTCGTCCCGGTCGTACGTCTGTTGTCCCCGAACCTCGCGCGCATGCAGGTGCCGATGTCGCACCGCCTCGTCGTCGGCGGGATCAAGTTGATGTTCTCCCGCCCGGACCGACTGCCGGGCTCGTGGTACGACGCCGGGGCCGACGAGTTCATGCGGGTGATGCGTTCCTGGCCGCACCGCCGGGCGTTCTACGCGACGCTGCGCCAGATCTACGTCGAGGAACCGTTCGGCACCCGCGGGTTCTGGACCCGGCTGACGCGGGTGACGGCGCCGGCATTGTTCATCTGGGGCGCGCAGGATCGACTCGTGCCGGCTGCGTTCGCGCGGCACGTGACGAGTGCGCTGCCGAACTCCAGGAGCGTGGTGCTGCCGGACTGCGGTCACGTCCCACAGTTCGAGTTGCCCGAGCGCACCCTCGAGTTGGCACGAGGGTTCCTCAGCGCCTGATCCGGCGACTGGTCAGAACCGCAGCGCGCTATCGCGCTCTCATGTCCGGAAGTTGCAACAGACGACGGCGGCGCAGGTCCTTGACCAGTTTCTCGCCGAGCTTGTGCGTCTCGCGCATGTTGAGCGCCGCGCCGGCGGCCGCACCGGCAAGCAGCGGGGCCATGGTCACCGTCGTACGCCCGAGCCGGCGAAGCATCCGGTTCTGGAGCTCGCGGCGTGCGGCCCGGCCGAACCCGCCGATGCCGAGACCCTCGGCGCCGCGTCGGCGTGCCCAGGCGATGGTGTAGGCCGTTGCACGTTCGCGCGCATTGCCCGCGACAGTCACGCCGTAGACCGCGTGCAGCTCCGCGACAAGTTTCAACTCGACCAGTACGACGGCAAGCGTCTCGGTCACGATCTGCATCGGGGCGCCGAGGAGGGTCGCCGGCGCCACGAACTCTGCCGCTGCGAGCGCACCGCCGGCGGCACCGATCGTTGCCGTCGCGCGGCCCGCCGTACGGGTCAGCGAGTCAGCGATCTCGTCGTCGCTGCAGCCGGGGTGGTGCGCGCGGAGTGTGGCGCGATCGCGCACCGGGATCCGTGGGCCGGCGTCGATCACCCCCTCGATGAGCCAGTTGACCGCGCCGCGGCCGAATCGGCTGAGCGGGGCGTCGGGGTCCGACGTACTCGGAGACAACCTTGTGGGTGAGACGTTCAGGCGGCGCAGTCGCGGCAGATCAGCTGGCCACCCTTGTCGCTGGCCAGCTGGCTGCGGTGGTGCACCAGGAAGCACCGCGAACAGGTGAACTCGTCAGCCTGGCGCGGCAGGACGCGCACGGACAGCTCTTCATTGGACAGGTCCGCTCCGGGCAGCTCGAGGTTCTCCGCCAGCTCGGCCTCGTCGACGTCCACGCTGCTCGCCGTCTTGTCCGCGCGGCGTGCCTTCAGCTCTTCAAGACTGTCCTCGTTGACGTCGTCGTCGCTCTTCCGAGGACTGTCGTAGTCGGTTGCCATCTCTCTCTCACGCTCTCCAAAGAACCGATGTTCGGTTGGTGCGGCTGGTGTAACGCATAACGGTGCTGAGTTGTGCCCGGTTCGCGGGCCGATTGTGCCCCGCCGGTGGCAGATCTACCGGCACGCGGTCGGTATGTCGCTCCTGTTGGTGTACCGGCGACGTAGTCGACTCACGGGACCGGAAGGATGCCTCGCAAAGTCCGCGACGTCCAGTCCTTGGTCGGTGCGGGTCCAAACCGCGGACAACTTGGGAGACTTTGTGCCGATCTATGCCATTGACGACCAGGAGCCGGTGATCGAAACCGGAGCCTATGTGCACCCGGATGCGGTCATTATCGGGCGGGTGCGGCTCGCTGCCGGGAGCACCGTGTGGCCGACGGCAGTGCTGCGGGGCGACTACGGCGAGATCACGGTCGGGGAGCGTACGTCGATTCAGGACGGAACTGTGATCCACGCCACAGACGAGTTGCCGACCCGAATCGGTGCCGAGTGTGTGATCGGTCACCTGGTGCACCTCGAAGGGTGCGTCGTCGAGGACCGTGCGCTCATCGGCTCAGGGTCGACGGTCTTGCATCTCGCCGTGGTACGGACCGGGGCGCTCGTCGGAGCCGGGGCGCTCGTCCCGCCGCGGATGGAGGTGCCCTCCGGTCAGCAGGCGGTCGGCGTGCCGGCCCGGCTTCGCGACGGTGCCGACTCGTCGTACGCGATCGGCGAGGCAGTCCGGCGCTACGTCGACAACGGCGCGCGGTACGCCGCCTCGCTCCGGCGAATCGGATGACATCCCGGCCGTCCCGCGACGAACTGTTGGCTGACCTTGCCGACGAGCACGAAGACCTCGACCGGGTCTTGGTCGCCATCGCGGCCGAGTCGTGGGACGTCGCCACGCCCGCTGAGGGCTGGTCGGTGCGTGACACGGTCAGCCACCTCGCATACTTCGACGAACGGGCGACCGAAGCCGTGACGGCACCGGACACCTTCCGGGCCGGGTTGTCGGAAGTGCTCGCAGACCCGGAGGCGTTCATCAACGCCGGTCCGATGCGCGGACGCCGTCTCGCACCAGATGACGTGCTCGCCTGGTGGCGGTCAGCCCGTGCCGGTGTGCTTGAGGCGTTCCGGGCAGCGGACCCGTCGTTGCGCGTGCCGTGGTACGGGCCGGACATGTCGGTGCGGTCGCTCGTCACCGCGCGAGTGATGGAGACGTGGGCACATGGTCAAGACGTCGTGGACGCTGTCGGTGTACGCCGTTCGCCGACAGCTCGGCTTCGTCACGTCGCCCACCTCGGCGTCGCGACGTACCGGTACAGCTTCGTCGCGACCGGGCGGGACGCGCCAACGGTCGACGTTCTTGTGGAACTCGCGGCGCCGGACGGTGCGACGTGGGTGTATGGACCGGACGATGCGGACAACCGGGTCACGGGTTCGGCGCTCGGGTTCTGCCTGCTGGTGACGCAACGCCGGCACCTTTCGGACACCGACGTACGCGCCGACGGCCAAGTCGCGGCAGAATGGTTGTCGATCGCGCAGGCCTTCGCCGGACCAGCGGGGTCAGGACGCCAACCAGGCTTACCGGCGTACTAGGACGGGCAGGGCCACAACATGGTCGCCTCGATCATCGCCATCTCGCTGGTGCTCCTGATGATGCTCGGCATCATGCTCTGGGGAGTGCTCACCGAACGCCGCCGCTAGCCGACTTGTCAGAAGCTGAGCGGGCTATAGCCGTCTGACGTTCTGACAAGTCTCAGGTGTCGAAGTCGTAGTCCAACGTGATCGAGTGCTCCCCCTTGGGTGACACGACGATCTGCGCCTCGCCGCGAATCCCTTCCAAGCCGCCGGTGCCGGTGTCCGGGACGATCGACCAGGAGACGGCATGGCCAGCGCCGGACGCCGTTGCCGTGTGGTGGAGGACGAAACTGCCCGTTCGGTCGCCGACCCGACCCGTGATGCGCTCGAAACCCACATAGGCACGGGACCCGGTGTCCTCGGCGTACGCCATCAGCATCTCTGCAACGCTCGTCGCTTCGATCTCGCCGTGGAATGTCTTCGTCACCTTCGTGCGGGTCAGCCGGGCGCCACGGCTCTCGTCCCACGGCGTCTCGTCCCAGGAGTCGATGTCGAACGTCGCGCTCGCAATCGTGTGCATCCTCACTCCTCGTCGGCACGCAGCTCGGCCAGCACGTCGTGCAATGGTCCGAACAAAGCAGGCGGTGCAGCAACAACCATTGCCGGCCCGGGCTGTCGCCCATTGAGACCGCCGAGCCGTACGCCGGCTTCCGCTGCGACGAGACCGCCGGCAGCGAAGTCGTAAATGTTCGGACCTTGCTCGAAGAAGACGTCGAACCGCCCGGCCGCGGTCCAGCACAGGTCGACAGCGCACGAACCGACGCGCCGGATGTCACGCACTTGCGGCAGCAGATGGCGGATGACCTCGGCCTGCCGCGTGCGCATCGGCAGTGTGTAACCGAACCCGGTGCCCACGAGCGCATGGTCGAGGCGTGTCTCTTTGGAACACGCGACGCGTTCGCCGTTGCAGAACGACCCGCCGCCTGTCGTCGCGGTCCAGGTCTCGCCAACAGCCGGGTCCACAACGGCCCCGGCGACGACAGCGCCGTCGACCTCGGCGGCGACAGAGACGCTCCAGTGCGGGAGCCGGTAGCCGTAGTTCACGGTGCCGTCGATGGGGTCGATCAGCCACCGGACGCCGCTGGTCCCGCGCTGCGCGCCCCCTTCCTCACCGAGAAACGCGTCATCCGGCCGGGCGGCGCGCAACGCCTCGACGATCAGGTTTTCCGACCCGGTGT
>JBJMHR010000018.1:0-189173 GCA_045807285.1 Actinomycetes bacterium | reverse complement strand
CTGGGCAAGCAGTTCACTCAGCCGCAGATAGCTGCCGTAGGACAGTCGGCCGCCCTCTTCGCCGAAGCGCCGATCCGGTGGTGCTGCCGAGGCCCGTTTGGCCGGCCCCTCGGGTACGCCGGACGAGGTCGTCACGCCAACCGACGCTAGTCGAGGACGACGCCCGCTTCGTCGCTCAGTCGAGGTAGTCGTGGGGTTTGATCGGGTAGCGGCGGCCGTGTGGGGTGGTGAGGGTGGCGCTGCCGTCGTTGTTGGGTTCGATGGTCCAGGCGCTGTGGGCGCGGGTGGTGCGGTTGTGGTGGGGGCAGGCGGGGCCGAGGTTGTCGATGTCGGTGCGGCCGCCGGCGGCGGCGGGGGTGCGGTGGTCGATGTCGAGGTTGTGGGTCTGTCCGCAGGTCGGGATGGCGCAGGTGCGGTCGCGGTCGCGGACGTAGCGGGCCTGCGCCGGGCTGGCCAGCCGACGTTCGGTGCCGTAGGTCATCCGCACCCGGGGTGGCGGAATCGCCCAGCCGGTGGCGGGGTCGACGGTCAGCACCCGCCAGGCGAGCGAGCAGGGTTCTGCTGCCGGCGGTTGTCGGTCCGGTTCGGGTGGCGGCCGCCAGGTCCAGTCGTCCGGGGCTAGCTCGTCGCGGTCGGACGGCGGTTCGGGTTCTTTGTCGCGCAGGTAGGTCGGGAGGGCGTCTTCGTCGCGGGGGACGTGCGGTGCGCGGAACCGCCCGCCGTCGCGGTCGAACGGTCCCGGGGCCGGGGCCCGCCCAGCGAGCAGGTCGCGGGCGGCGTGCGCGGTGATCGGGCCGTAGCCGGCGACCTCGGCCGGGTCGTCATCGGCGCCGGCAGCGGTGGACGCCTTGACGATGATCGTCGCGGCGACCGGGAGTGGGCCGCGGCTGGGCAGCACGCGGTCGTCGAGGTGGCCGATGGCCCAGTCGAGCAGGGTGTCGAAGCGGCCCTGGTCGACCGTGTCGACCTGGCCGGTGGCTTTCAGCGCCCGGGCGCCGTCGGTCATGGCGTGGTGGATGACCGCGATCGCTTCGGCCGGGCCGAACACGTGCAGGTGCGCGGAGCTGTCCGCACCGGGGCTGCGGCGGACCTGCCGGCGGCCGCGCGCGTCGCGCCGGCGCGCTTCGGCCCCGGCGGGGTCCAGGCGCATCACCTGGCGTTCGACGGCTTTGCGGATCTCGGTCTGGATCTGCCCGTCGGCTTTCGCCACTACCCCCCGCTCCAGCTCGGCCGCTTTGGTGTCGTCGGGCAGCTTCGCCGCGCCGTGCGCGATCTCCCGCGCCTTCGCATAGTTGAGCCGGCCGTCCGCGAGCGCCTGCCACGTGTGCGGCAACCGCGAGTCCAGTTCGACCGCGACGTCGAGCCGGTCGTGCACCATGCCTTCGGACCAGGCCAGCGCCAACCCGAGCTCCACCGCGGTGTCGTCCAGCGCGGCGGCGCGGGCTCGTGGGGTTTCGGCGCTGTCGGTGCCGCGGACGCAGGCCGCGAACACGAGCTGTTTCTGCGCGGCAACCCACGACTCACCCCGGTCCAGCTGCACCGCCAGATCGACCCGCTTGTCGGAGGACAGGTCGTCGGCGATGGAGGCGAGCAGCGCCAGCACGGTGAGCATCGCCGGGCCGGGCGGGTCGGCGGTGAGCCGGTCGAGCGTCGCGCGGGCGTCGAGCCGGCCGGTGGCGTCGGTCAGCGGCCGGGCGAGCGGCGGTTGCCCGGCCGGTGGCGTCGGTCAGCGGCCGGGCGAGCGGCGGTTGCCACTCGGGCAGCTCTCCTGCGGCAACCATCGACTCGAACATGTGTTCGATTATGGACTCCGGGCCCGACAAAAGCAAGCCGCATTTCCCTTTGTTTCCAACGCCTTTCGTCCACAGGCAGACCCACCCGCGCCGCCATCCACAACGAGCCGCTAGCCACTTGTGTATCTGGACGAACGGGTGATCCGGCGTCGGATTCAGTCGACGACGTACACCCGGGCGATCGCTCTTGTGCGACCCAATCGATACTCCGCCGGAAGCGCAGCAACCCGTATCCGTAGGCCAGTGCCCCGCTCAGGACGGCGTAGGGCACTGCAACCGCGATAGAGATGCGGTCATCGCTGCTCCATGTGCCGTTGCGGGCCGTCAGCTGGATCAGGGTGTACACGACGGCACCGCCGATCGCGCCCGCCACCAGCGCGATGACGAGCACGTCTCGCGTGACCCGGCGGGCCTCGGCCGCACCGTCCTCCACGCCCAGAGAAGGTACTCAGCCCATGTGGGGGTAGCGCCAGTCGACCGGAGGCAGGAAGTTCTCCTTGAGTGCGCGGGGGGACGTCCAGCGCATCAGGTTCCACATCGAGCCGGCCTTGTCATTGGTGCCGGACGCTCGCGCCCCGCCGAACGGCTGCTGACCAACCACCGCGCCGGTCGGCTTGTCGTTGACATAGAAGTTGCCGGCTGTGAAGCGCAATGCCGCCATTGCCTCGGCGACCACGGCTCGGTCGCGGGCGAAGATCGCTCCGGTCAGGGCGTACGGCGTCGCCCCATCCACCTCAGTCAACATGGCCGGCCAATCGGCGTCGTCGTACACGAACACGCCGAGGATCGGGCCGAAGTACTCCGTCGTGAAGACGTCATGGCGGGGGTTCGTGCCCTGGATGATCGTCGGACGGACGAAGTAGCCCTCACTGTCGTCGGCGGTGCCGCCGGCGAGGACGGTCAGCGACGCATCCGAGCGCGCGGCGTCAAGCACGCCCGACAGCTTCCGGTACGCGCGGTCGTCGATCACCGCGCCCATGAAGTTCGCGAAGCCTGTCGGGTCACCCATCGGCAGTGACTCGGTCTCCGCGATCAACCCGTCCCGCAGCCGGTGCCACAACGACTTCGGAACGTACGCGCGCGAAGCGGCGGAGCATTTCTGACCCTGGTACTCGAACGCGCCACGCACTAGCGCGGTACGCAGTGCGTCGACGTCTGCCGACGGATGAGCGAGGACGAAGTCTTTTCCCCCGGTCTCGCCAACGAGGCGCGGATATCCGCGGTACGACGCGATCCGCTCGCTGACCGTGCGCCACAACGCTTGGAATGTCGCGGTCGATCCGGTGAAGTGGATACCCGCAAGGTGAGGGTCGTGCAATGCGACTTCGCTCGCGCCCGCACCATGACCCGTGACGAGGTTGATGACACCGGCTGGCAGGCCGGCGTCTTCCAGCAGTCGCATGATGTAGTGCGCGGACAGCTGCGCTTGCGGCGACGGCTTCCAGATGACCGTGTTGCCCATCAACGCCGGCGCGGTCGGAAGATTGCCGGCGATCGAAGTGAAGTTGAATGGCGTGATCGCGAAGACGAAGCCTTCAAGCGGCCGGTAGTCCAGGCGATTCCACTGCTGCGGCGAGGACTGCGGCTGGTGCGCCATGATCTCGCGGGCGTAGCCAACGTTGAAGCGCCAGAAGTCGATGAGCTCGCATGCTGCGTCGATCTCTGCTTGCACCGGTGTCTTCGACTGGCCGAGCATCGTGGCCGCGTTGACGGTGTCGCGCCACGGCCCGGCGAGCAGGTCCGCGGCGCGCAGGAAGATTGCGGCTCGGTCGTCAAAGGAAAGCTCGCGCCACGTCTGAGCGGCGGCTGACGCAGCGTCCACCGCGGCGCGGTAGTCCTCAGACGTCGCCTGCTGCATCGTCCCGAGAACCGCTGAGTGCCGGTGCGGTTGTACGACGTCGATCGGCGGGCCCTGCCCGAGCCGCTCGTCGCCGCCGACGGTCATGGTCAGCGGGATCGCTTCGGCGGCCATCTCCTTGATTCGCGCCTCGAGCGTCGTTCGCTCCCGACTACCGGGGGCATACGTTCGCACCGGCTCGTTGGCGGGCGGGGGGACGGAGGTCACGGCGTCCAACGTCATGCGTCCATCGTGGCACGGAAATCCGCGGTCCGACGATCAGTCGGTCAGGTCGCGCAGCTCCTGAGTCGCGAACCACTGCAGTTCTTGGGCCTGCGCCTCGTCGACGGTGAACGACGCGTCCTCATCACCGGCGTCCGCTTGCCGTACGACGTCCGCCGCAGGCGCGATGGCGTCGACCACGCCCTCGTCGTCAACGTGAGCAGATGCGACCACGGTCATCGGTATCGACCCTGTGACGAGGACCGCCGACCGCTCGACATCCGGGACCGGCCGCACCGCCCCGTCATCGACATCGGCCGCAATAACGACGCGTCGACGTGGAACAGACGCGTCATCCGCGAGCAGTCGCAGGGACGCTCGCGCCGCAGCCAATGTGGCGGCGTACTCCAGCTCCTCGAGGTCGCCCTCGGCGTACCACTCACGTAATGCGGGGGTCACGGCGTACGCCGTGGTCGGCGGCGGCCCGATCTCCCCCGCGTCGAGCGCCACCCGCAGCCGGGACAGCGTCGACGGCAGGTAGACCCTCAGCCCGCCGCTCCGAGACCGGCGATTGTGTCGGCCTGGTCGGCCACGGCCAGCGCCGCAGCGGAGGTGCGCAGCGAGGTGTCGAGCACCTGCTCGCGCCGAGCCGGGTCCATCAAGTTGACGCCGATCGCCTCGAGGTCCTCAGCACCAGGAGCGAGGATCGTGACACGCGTGCCGGTACGCCGGACCTTCGCCGCCTCACGTATCAACCTGCGGGTGACGACGCGACGGAACCGTCGCTCCAGTCGGCCGACAACACTGTCCGGTTCGTCGTAGGAGAACGACGTCATAGGAGAGAGGACGTACACCTCGTCGAGCCCGCGCCCCGCGAGCAGGTCCAACGACGTTGGCGAACACGTGCCGCCGTCGACGTACCGGCGGCCGCCGATCGTCACAGCAGGGAACCAACCAGGAATCGCACATGACGCCATCACTGCGTCGGACAACCGGGCACGCGGCGCACCCGGACGGCCGAACGCAATGCGACGGCCGGTGTCGTAGTCCATGGCCATGATCCAGACGTTCGCATGCGGCGACCACTCGTCGTCCGCACTCAGCGCCCTGATCATCTCGCCGACGGCGTCCAGCGAACCTCGACCGTGGGGCGCGAGCGCGGCCAGCGCCGCGAGCGGCGGATAGCGACGGGGATGACGCGCCGCGCGTAGCAGCAACCCGCGCGAACCGATGCCGAGTCTCGGCCGTGGCGGCAATGAACCACCGGTGTCAACCTCGTGGTCGTACTCGATGACCGGATCGCCTTCTTCGACGATCCCGCGTTGGTGCCGGACGAGCATCGGCACGGAAATGCCCGCACCGAGTGCAGCCGCAACCACCGACCCGGCCGACGTGCCGATCAGGACTTCCGCATCCCGCGGGTCGAACCCGAGGCGGTCCTCGATTGCCTTCAGACCACCGATCATCCACGCAGCGCCCAGCACGCCGCCGGCGCCGAGCACGATCGCGCGGCGGGACCCCGCGTCGCTCACTTGGCTCCTGCCACGAGCTCCGCGAGCGATTCTTCGATGCATGTCGCAAGTACGTCGACGTCAGGCATCGCATCGCGGTCGGCGTTCAGGCCGTAGTAGACCCCGCCGTCGTAGGAGGTCAGGCCGATGCAGACACCCTGTCCCTTCGCGAGCGGCACCACTGGGTACATCTCGAGCATGCGCGCACCGGCGGCGTACAACGGGAACTGCGGACCCGGAACGTTCGTGACGACGAGGTTGAACAGCCGCCGCGTCATACCGGAGGCAAGCCGTGCCGCTGCACTGTGAATCGTTGGCGGTGCATATCCAGACAACGCGATGATCGCGTCGGCCCCGACGGATTGACCTGCTTCCTTGTGCGCCTTCATTGCGTAACTGACCTGGTGCAGCCGTACGACGGGGTTCGGCTCCCCGACGGGAAGGTCGACGAAGTACGACGAGACGCGGTTGCCGAGGTCGCCCTGCTGGTTCTCGGCGCGCACACTGACCGGCACCATCGCGCGCAATGTCGTCGACGTCGCGACCGGCTCGCCGCGCATGAGCAGGAACTCACGCAGCGCACCGGAAACAGTGGCCAGGACGACATCGTTGACAGTGCCGCCGTACGCCTTGCGCACTCGCTTGTAGTCGTCGAGCTCGGTCTTCGCCATCCCGTAGCGACGCTGCTCGCCGATGTCGACGTTCAGCGGGCTCGACGGCGCCAACCGACGCGCGGTGTTGACCGCGCTCAAGAGACCGCCGGCGACGCTGCCGGCACGTGCGGCGGTCCGGCGTACATCCATCGCCGCGCTGCGGACGGTGTCGATCAGGCCCACTGGCCGGCGCACGGTGTCAACGATCGCGCCGGTCGCCAACGACAACGCTGATGGCGGCGACTGCGGATGCCAGGGTTCCACAGTCGTCTCGCGCGGCTCCGGTGCGACGTCGAGGATCATCGCCCCTACGTCCACGGCGCTCACGCCGTCGACCATCGCGTGATGGGTCTTGGTGATGATCGCTGCGCGATCGTTCTCGAGCCCCTCGACGAGGTAGATCTCCCACAGGGGCCGGCTGGGGTCGAGCTGCCGACTCTGCAGACGGCCGACGAGCTCCCGCAGCTGCGCATCCGTGCCGGGCCGCGGCAGGGCGGACCGCCTCACGTGGTAGGTGATATCGAAGTCGACGTCGTCGATCCAGACCGGGTTGGCGAGGTGTCCCGGCACCCATCTCACGATCTGCCGGTAGCGCGGAACGGCCGAGATCCGCTCGCTCATCAGCTTGACCAGGCGCTCGTAGTCGAAGCCCTGTTCGGGTTTCTCGAGGATCGCGACGCCGCCCACATGCATCGGCGTCGTGGGCGATTCCATGTACAAGAACGAGACATCCAGCGCGCTCAGGCGGTTCGTCACTGCTTACCTCCGCTGATCATGGTGCCACCAGACCGTCTTCACCGCGCTAGCGCAGCGGCACGCCGAACAGGGCCTCGAGCTCGACCACGGTCTGCTCGGCGTCGACGTGGTGCACTCCCACCATCCCCAGCTCGACCGCACCTTTCACATTGGGCCTCAGGTCGTCGACGAAAACGCACTGCTGGGGCTCGAGGTGCAGGAGGCCGCACGTGTGCGTGAAGATCTCCGGCTCGGGCTTGCGCATCCCCACTTCGCCGGAGATGACGGTGACGTCGAACACCTCATCCCAGCCCTCACGCGGGTAGTCCATGCCCCAGGAGTTGGACAGCAGCGCGGTCTTGACCCCGGCCCGGCGGGCGTGCCGGAGGACGTCGAACATGACCGGCTGGTGCTCGAAGCCGGCAAACATCCGCGCCAGCAGACCCTCGGCCTGGACCGGCTTGCCGCTGCGGGTCTTCAGGCGGCCCGCGAGCTGCTCCTCGAAGTGCGGAATCTCGATCTCGCCGCGTTCGAGTGCGTGGATCGGGTTGACCCGAGCTTCGTTGCCGTACGACGTACCGAGCCAGCCCTTCATCGCCGTACTGAAGTCCTCGATGAGGATGTCGTCGGCTTCCGCCCACGCCGACATCGTGTGGTCGAGCGAGCTCGTGAGGACGCCGCCGTAGTCGACGATGAGACCCTTCAACTCGCTCACCTAGACACCTGCCACTTCGCGCGCGCGGCGCAGCAGCGCCGGCACTCCCTCGTCGAGCAACGCGAAGAAGGGGTCGTCGGTCGTGCCAGCCAGGTGCCGGTAGAACGATGCCTCGAGCAGGATCGCGAGCTTCCAGATCGCGAGAGCGGTGAACCATTGCGTGTTGCCCGGGTCGCGGCCGGTTTGCGTTGACCACCTGTCGACGAGCTCGTCGCGGGTGGGGAAGCCGCTCGCGTCGGTGACGTAGTCGTGCCAGGGCAGCTCGTCGGAGGACTGGATCCAGAACGACAGGAAGTAACCGAGGTCGGCGCGCGGATCGCCGACCGTCGCCATCTCCCAGTCGACGATCGCGGCGATGCGGCCGGGTTCACGCACGATGACGTTGTCGAGCTTGTAGTCGCCATGTACGACCGCGGACGGCACCGGATCGGGAATGGTCTCGGCGAGCCAGTCACGCAACACGTCGTAGTCCGGCAGCTCGCGGGCCGTCGTACCGAACGCCTTTGCTGCTTCCTGCACACCCTCACGCTGGCCGCGCCAACGACGCAGCTGCCGTTCGAGGTAGCCATCGGCCTTGCCGATACCGGCGTCACAGAGCGGTTGGTAGTCCGCCGTATGCAGCTCGGCGAGCGCGTCGACGAGGTCGATGCCGAGGTCATGGCGCGCTTTGTCGTCGCGGCCGTCTTCCGCGAGCCAATCCGGCAGCTTGTCGCGGATCACGACGCCATCGACGCGGTCCATCAGGTAGAACGGCGCACCGATCACGGCGGTGTCCTCGCATGCCGCGATGACGGTCGGCACCCGAACACCGCCGCCGTCTCTGAGCAGGCTCATCACGCGGTACTCGCGGAGCACGTCGTGCGCGGTGGGCAGCAGCGGTCCTTGTGGCGGCCGGCGCAGGATCCACTCAGCGCCGCCCCGGCGTACGACGAAGGTCAGATTGGAGTGGCCCTCGGCGTGGCGTCTGACCTCGACCGGGCCGGTCCCCGGCAGGTTGCCCGCAGCCCAGGCAGTCAGCCGGTCTGGGTCGACCAGCGCATGGGTCGCCGCCACATCGACGGACGTAGTCTCCGCGTCGGACACCCGCGCATCCTAGGAGGACCGCCGTCATGGACTTCGCTTTCAGCGCCAGGGCCGAGGATCACCTCGGCCGGCTGCAGGAGTTCATGGACTCCTTCGTCTACCCCGCCGAGCCGGTTTATGCCGAGCAGCGGGCGCGCGCCGGAGCGGACGACCACACCGTGCCAACGATCATCGAGGAGCTGAAGGCGGAAGCGCGCAAGCGCGACCTCTGGAACCTCTTCCTGCCCGACGTCTCCGGGCTGGCCAACCTCGACTACGCGCCACTGGCGGAGATGACCGGCCGCTCCCCCGTCATCGCGCCCGAGGCCATCAACTGCGCAGCGCCGGACACCGGAAACATGGAAGTGCTGCACCTCTTCGGTACGCCGGAACAGAAGGAGCGTTGGCTCAAGCCGCTCCTCGAAGGTGACATCCGGTCGGCGTTTGCGATGACCGAGCCGGACGTCGCGTCGTCGGACGCGACGAACATCTCGACGAGCATCGAGCGAGACGGCGACGACTACGTCATCAACGGCCGCAAGTGGTGGATCAGCGGAGCCGCCGACCCGAGGTGCGCGGTGATGATCGTGATGGGCAAGACCGACCCAAAGGCGTCGACGTACCAACAACAGTCGATGGTGCTCGTCCCGATGAACACGGCCGGCGTGACCGTCGTACGCCCGCTGCCTGTCTTCGGTTACCAGGATCAGCACGGGCACTGCGAGATCACGTTCGACAATGTGCGCGTGCCGGCGACGAACCTGATCGGCGAGGAGGGCAGCGGTTTCTTCATCGCGCAGGCGCGCCTTGGCCCAGGGCGCATCCATCACTGCATGCGCGCCATCGGTACGGCGGAACGCGCTCTCGATCTGGCCTGCCAGCGTGCCGTGTCACGCGTGGCGTTCGGCAAGCAACTTGCCCGGCACGCAACCGTGCAAGCCGAGATCGCGGAGTGCCGGATGGCGATCGAGCAAGCACGCCTGCTCGTCTTGAAGACGGCGTGGCTGATCGACACTGCGGGCGTGCAGAACGCGCGCACCGAAGTCGCGGCCATCAAGGTGATCGCGCCGCGTGTCGCACTCGATGTGCTGGACAAAGCGATCCAGATCCACGGTGGTGCGGGCGTCAGTGACGACACACCGCTCGCCGCACTGTGGGCGGCCACCCGCACGCTGCGCCTCGCCGACGGACCCGACGCGGTGCACATCCGTTCCGTTGCCCGGGCCGAACTGGGCCGCTATCTGTCAGCGGCGCAGTAGCCGGCGCCGGGGCGCGGTTGCGCTGACACCGGCCAGCCGGCCGGCGAGCTGGCGCAAGGGTGCGCGCGCCGGCGACGACGGCGCGGCCTCCGACAGTGCACGTCCCGAGGCGAGCGCCGCATCGAAACCGCGCACGTCGAAAGGCACGAACACGACGTCGTCGACGCCGGCGTACCGGTGCAAGGCAGCTCGGATCTCCTGGTCCGGGTTGCCGCCCGCGACGCCGCGCCGCAGTCGGTTGACGACGACGAGGGGCTCGACTCCGGGCATCGTGTCGCGAAGGTCGGCCAGCGCACGAACGAACCGCTGCAGGCCGACCGGGTCAGCCGTCGCGACCGCGACGATCGCATCGGCGTCCGCCAAGGTCGCGAGCGTCGCTCCGTTCCGTCGCGGCGCTGCGGTGTCGTAGGACAGCTCTTCGTCCTGCTCGATGCCGAAACCGCAGTCGACGACGGTCACGGCGGCGAGGCTGCGGGCCAGCGACCAGACCGTCTCGAGCGCATGTGGTCGCAGTTCGTGCCATCGGTCGGCGCGGGCGATGCCGGTCAGCAACCGCAGCCGCGGCGACAGGACACGCGCCAGCTCTGCGAGTCCGTGCAGGTCGAGCACACCGTTGTTCGCGAGCCGGGCCGCCCCCGCCAGCCCGGGAGACTCGTCGACGATGCCGAGCACCTGCGCAACGACACCGCCGTAACTGTCCGCATCGGCCAACAAGGTCGGTACGCCGAGGTCCGCGCACTCGCTCGCGATGTTGACCGCGATCGCGGTCCGCCCGGGAGCGCCGGTCGGTCCCCACACTGCGACCAGTCGACCGCTGCCTGGATCGAGCTCCGGCAAGTCCATCGTCGGTGCGGGTGGCAGGTCCCGCAGGACGCCGAGCGGGTCGCTGAACGACGTGATACTGCCAATGCTTGAAGCAGCAACGGCGTCGAGTACGGCAGCGGACACGGCCGCCGCGTCTGCATCCGCCGGCAGGACGTGCCGGATGCCGAGCTGGTACATCCGTCGTTCGGCGGCCTCGTCATTGCCCTGCACCAGTGCGACAACGGCGACATGTGACATCGCGAGGCGCGTGAGCGCGTCCTGGTCGAGCCGCCGCAGCTCCGCCGACAGCACGACGGCACGCGCCGTACCTGCGGCCGCCGTCGCCAGCAGATCCGGAAGGTCCACGCAGCGGCGTACGACCGAAATCCCGAAGTCATCGGCGCCCAGTGCAGCGACGAGCTCCGCCTCACGGACGGCGTCCGTCACGGCCGTGGCAACAGCAACGCTCACGGCGCACCCACGGTCATGACTGGCCGGTCGGCACCATAACGAGGTCCACGTCGCCACCGTGCACGCCGGCGAGCACTCCGGCCACGGCGCGGGGTGGGACCTCGAGGACCACGGCGGTGTCGGTGCTGCCGGCAGTCAAGCCGCGGCTACCGGAGCTCACCGCCGCCACGATCGCTGCTGGGAAAACCAGCCGCGCCGGCTGAGGTTCGCTTCCAGTTGCTCGCGGCGTGACATAGACGTCGACGCGGTCGCCGGTGCCGAGGTGCAGCGGTACGTGCAACGGCGCCACCTGCACGGTGACGAGGCGGAACGTCGGCACCTGGCCCGGCGGCGCAACCGCAGCAGTCGGCAGCAGCTCGCCCTTGCCGATGGGTCGGATGAGGACGTAGCCGGTCGGCAGCCCCGAACGCGCACTGATGTACGTGCCACGCTCGCCGTAGAGATGGACGCGCCCGTGCGTGAAGTCCCCCGCCGACAGTTGCGTGCCCGCGGCCAGATCATGGCCGGCAACCCAGACCGGTTCGGACGAGTCCGACGCCGCGACGACACGTGCACCCACCACGATCGAGACGAGGACGAGCAGAACGCCGGTGATGAGCCGCAGGTCGAACCACCGCGGCCGCCCCGAGCGTCGCGCCGGTGGTGCTGGCAGCGCACCGCCGAGCGGTGCCGTCCGAGTCACCGCGGTCGTGTCAGCCACGACATCCCTCCCTGCCGGCAGGTCCGGGGCGCACATGGTGCCGCAGTCGACCGGTGTCCCGCCATGGATGTCCACAACGCCGCCGGTGTCCACAGAAGCTCATGTCGTCGGCCTACACGAGGCGCAAGATGCAAAACTGACGCCCGTGGGGCCACGCTTTCTTTCCCTTGCTGAGGTTGCAGAAGTGCTTGGTGTTTCTGGTTCGCAGGTCTACGCGCTGGTCCGCAACCAAGAACTGAAGGCGATCAAGATCGGTGGCCGCGGCCAATGGCGCGTCGAGACCAAGGAGCTCGAGGCCTATATCCAGCGCATGTACGACGAGACGCAGAGGTTCGTCGAGAAGCATCCGTTCGGTCGCGGCGACGACGACGGAAGCACCTAGGCCGACCGCACCGCGACGACGGCGCTGAACGGCACCGCGAGGACGTCGCGGATCGACGGCCGGCCAGACTCGCCGCCCTGGTCCGCCAACGAAATGTGGTCCGCACCGACACGTTCCACTGTCCCGGTGCGCGCGCTGCCGTCACTGAGCACGACGACGACGCGCGCACGGTCTCGCGCCAGCGCACGTAAGACATAACCAAGGCGCAGCCGAGACAGAACAACCGATTCGGTGCCTGGCTCCGCGGCAGATGCGTCCAGACCGGAGACTGCGAGCACCGCCACGGCGGGCACCAGTGTCTGCCGGTTGCCTGCGTCACCGAGCAACAACCAATCGGGGCCGACGTCGAGCAGGCAGCCGGACACCGCGCCCAGGTGGGCGACGTGCAGCCGGATCGTCCGTCCGACGGCGGGCCGGAGCCGATCGACCAGCCGCAGCCGCGCCGACAAGTGCCGGGTCCGGTCGTCGACCTCGGCGGCGAGCTCGGCCGCCTCCGCTGCCTCGAACTCGCCGGACAGGTCCGCGAACAGCGCTTCCCAGCCCACGGCACCCCCTCTGCGTGCCCGCACCCTTCCGGCGAGGAATGACGTCGTCAACAGGCGCCGAAACGCCTGTTGACCGCGAGCACTCAGCCACGCTATTACATGCAAGTACAGGTAAATGGGTGATATGCGGGCTGACACACGCAGACGCGATCCGGCGTTATCGTGCGGTCGTGACGGACGCGAACGACCTCTGGGGCGGCACAGTCACCGACTTGCGGGCCGATCTGACAGCGCGGACGGTCACGGCCAGCGTGTCCGTCAACTCCCAAGGCCGAGAGCGGAACTATGCCGTTGTGCTTTCCGGCGTGTCTGACCTCCGGGTTGAGCGTCCTGACGCCCAGTGGGAGTACACCGAAATGACGGAACTGCACGCGGATCCAGTAGATGGAACGACTCGCGTCGAGATGGTCTTCTGGAATGAACCGAACGGGCTGACGGCAACGTGCGCGAACATTGTCATCTCTGAGACGACTAATCCATAAGGGCCGATCGGGTTCGCGCGAGAAGCACGAACTTGACGCTGTCCCGGCGTTATTCACCGGGAGTCAGGCCGCGCTGATTAGCCTCTGGCTGTGCCAAAGGCCACCATCCGTGAGCGGCTTATGAACGATCTTTGCGTCGATCTCGGCTTCTGCCTTCCCCCTGACGACACGGCGCGGTTACTCGCCTGGGAGAACCCGGATGTGACCGCCTTCACGGACGCCGTTTTCAAGGCTGAGGGAATGGTGCAGCCCTACGATCTGCATCTCTACCGTCAAGTTCGAAACCGGGTCGCCGAGGCGCTCCGTCACGAGCCGCCGTAGCCCAAGTGTGCCGCACTAGATGGGCCGTTACCGAGCGTCTGGCTCGCCCTTCTTCGCCTTCTCGGCGGCGTCCTCGCGAACCTCGGCGGCGTCCTCCGGGCTGATCGCCAGCATCCGGCGCAAGACCTCCTCGGGGTCCTGGTCGGTCAGGTCGCGCTCGTCCATGTCCCGGCGCATCGGTTCCTTCTTTGGCACGACGCCCACGGTAGTCCGATCCCGTTGCTGGCTCTCGGCGTGTCGAGCAGATGAAGAGTGCCTCAGCGTGACTAGGCTGCTCGCTGCAGCGGGGTCGAGTCGGCGACTGTAAGCAGAGTCGTTGTTCTGGACGCCGCTTTTTTTATGTGGAGGTCGTCTGGCTCTAATCACCAGCGGGCCGGTCACGGTTGCAGCCGTTCCGGCCCCGCCCAACAACTAAATACTTGCTCAGGTAAGCGGTGACGGTACCCGCATCCCGCGTCATCCGTGGTAGCGACACGCCGCCAGCGGCCTGGTTCAACGCTGCCTGAGACAGCGAAACCCGAGGTTTCCCTCGGGCTTCGCGGGCCGGGCGTCGGTACGCAGGGTCGTGTTGGAGCCTCCCGCTGCGGGTTCAACTCCCGTCCGGTCCACAAGGGTAGTCGGCGTGGACGCGCCGACCCAGTAGCCCGTAAACGCTGCTCAAAGGGCAGCAGGAAGGACGACCAAATGAGTACTCCACCGCCAGCACCGCCTCCGACGTTCCTGTCGTTCTCGGCAGAGGTCAATCCGACTACGACGGAATCGCTACTTGCGGCTATGAACAACCTCATAGCGCAGGGAGCCCAGGAGATTCACCTGTTGCTTTCGACCCCTGGCGGCAGCGTGATGAACGGCATCAACATCTACAACGTGCTCCGCGCCTTACCCATCAAGCTGGTGACCCACAACGTCGGCAACGTGGACTCCATCGGCAACACGATCTTCCTGGCCGGCGAGACCCGTTATGCCTGTCCGCACTCCACGTTCATGTTTCACGGCGTGGGCTTCGACATCACACAAGTGATGCGCTTTGACGAACGAGCGCTTGCAGAGAAGTTGGTCAGCGTGCAGGCGGATCAGAAACGGATCGCTGCAGTGATAGAGGAACGAACGTCACTCACTGCGGAGGAGATCGCCGCCATGTTCCTCGAAGCCGCCACCAAGGACGCGACATACGCCGTTGGCAAGGGGATTGTTCATGAGATCCGCGACGTCAACGTCCCGATGGGCGCTGCCGTACACCAGTTGGTATTCCAACGCTAGACCATCGTTCGCGCGGCGGAACTCGCCGCTGGGCGACGGAGCTACCGTCGTGAGGTCAGTTCCTTCTGGTGTACTTGTGAACCGATGCACAATGTCAGCCTACCGCTGCGGGGAATAATTGTCAGCCCGTCTGTATCGACACTGCGCCCTGTCGAGTTGAGCGCCAGACGGTGCCTCAGCCCCCAGCGACCGTCGATCTAGGGCGAAATCGATGCTTACTCACTGGTCAGTGGCTTGTAGGTGAGCCGACGCCCCGCGACCTGCTGGATGACTCCGCGCATCCGGTCGGAGTCGTCGGTTTCGCACCATGTGCGCATGAAGTCGAACTGTGCGAGGTAGCGGGCCAGGTGCTCTTTGCTGACGTGGTGGTGGGTTCCGTCAATGGATCGCTTCAGTTGCGAGAAGTACGACTCGGCGGCGTTAGTCGTCGCGCCGTCCTTGTTCACGTAGCGGCGGGCTGAGTGGTTGACCCGCTTGTGGTCAGCGAACTGTGCGCCGACCGGGCGGTAGCCCTTGGCCTCATCGGTTACCAGCGTCGTGTTCTCTAGGTCGGCTTCCTCGCGGAGAACCTTCGCCAACGTGTCTCCGGTCACGTCCGGGATGACGCGGGAGCGGACCTCGCCGGTTTCCTTGTTGACCAGCGCCATGACCGCTGGCTTGTCCGTCTTAGGGCGAGCCCACTTGTGCTGGTCGGCCTTCGCCTCGCGGCGCTTCTTGTTCGACCAGTTACCGGGCTTGCCACCCACCCACGTTTCGTCAGCGGCGACGGTGCCGGTGAACAGGCCCGCCACTGGCTCCCGCTTCATCGCTTCGCGGATGCGGTGGAGCATGTGCCACGCCGACTCGTTCGTGATTTCGTACTTGCGCGAGATCTCCCATGCGCTGATTGAGTTTTTCGCGGCGCAGAACTCGAAGATGACGAACAGCCAGGTGCGGATGCTGATCTTCGTACCGTGAAAGATGGTGTCGGTCAGCACGGAGAACTGCTTGCGACAGTGGCCGCAGAACCATACGCGGCGCTGGGTGTTCGCCCCGGTGCGGGTCTTGCGGCTGTCACCGTTGGCGGGCTTGATGAACGAGCACCGGCCGATGCCGCCGCACTTGGGGCAAGCCTCGGGGTCGCCGCCCCAGCGCAGCTCTTCCAGCATCCGGTAGGCGTCGGCCTCGGTGTGCAGCCGGTCAGCCAACTTCTTGATCGAAAACTCCTGCTGAGCCATGCCTAAAGTGTAGTTGGAATCCTGCGTTTGTCAACCCGCATATCACCGGTAAATGGAAGTTTATGGAATCAAATTGAGGTGAGCGCATGCGTCACGCCGCTCGGGCGGTGATGTGTGACTTGACAAACCCAAGCCACATTGCGACGGTTCAGCGGCAACCCCGACGATGGCGCTGGGTCACCGTTGGTTCAGGTGACCGAGCGTTTCGCTACGTGGAGTGGCTGATGCCCGCTATCCCGGACGAGTACCTGGACTGCGTGGTGTTCCTCTATGCCAGCGAGCGCCACGCCGAAGAGGGGAACACCGAGCGTGGCGGCACCGGGTTCCTGGTCACTGTCCCGATGCGCGAAGGGGACGAAGACGGGCCCAGGGCGACTTATGTGGTGACGAACTGGCATTGCGCGAAACACACGCCGACGCTGCGGTTCAACATCAGGGATGGCGGGACGAAAACGCTAACGCCAGCCGCTGGAGCATGGGTGCATTGGGAGGACGAGCGGGACGATGTTGCTGCGTTCATGGTCGAGCCCGGTGCTGCGTACCAGTACAGCGCCGTCCCCTTGACGGTCGCAGACCCAGAACAGGAAGCACCACCCGGGACGGACGTCTTCTTTGCCGGGCGCTACGTCACCATGTCAGGCGTCGCCAAGAACACGCCCATGGTTCGCTTCGGAAATGTCGCGATGGCGACGCAGGAGCCGATCCGACGCCGCGATGGCAAGTACCAAGACAGCATCCTGGTGGAAGCGCGGTCACGCGGCGGGTTCAGCGGCTCGCCCGTTTTCACGTTCACGCTCGCAGTGACCAGCTTCGTCACTGATCCGATAGCGGTTGGGCACGCACGCCTGGGCCCGCCTCAACTGCTTGGCATCGTGTGGGGCCACCACGATGAGCCCGCCCCTGTGCTCGGACCCGATAAGGAAACGCCCATCGAACCTCGGGCATGGGTCAAAACGAATACGGTGCTTGCCTACGTGGTCCCATCGGCCAAGATCGCCGAATTGCTCAACCGACCGGAGGAGCGTCAAGTGCGTGAGGACAAGGCGAAGGAGATAGCAGCCGAGGCCGCCACTGAGGACTACGCGACCGACGATGAGGACCGGGTTTCGCTCGCCCCCCTAGAGCCCGATGAGGCTCTGCGAGCCCTGCTCCAGACCCCGCCGGCAAAGGAGTAGAACGCGCGGATCGCTGAAGGCGAAATTCTGGAAAGCCCTCATGCGACGGGGCTTGCTGGTGCAAGATGTTTCTGCAAATGGCCTAGCGACACGTAGAATCTTCAAAATCTGCGGCGAACCACACCTGTCACCTGAACATCGTGCGAAAGTGACCTAGGTCCCACGTGAGAATTTCCTGTGGCCGCTTGACTTGATCTTGCTCTATACCGATAGTTGGGGTACTCCTCCCCGTCGTCCGGGCGTTCGCGCCCGCACTGGCGGGGATTTCTACTTCGGGATCCCATAGTCGGTGTGATCCCGGCAGGTCTCGTAGGGCGTCTGCTCCAGCCAAATACAAGGGACCTTGCGGATGCCGGAGCCGGTGATCCGACGCTGGTCATACGGACCGTGCCACCCCATAACCATCGGCCACGGTTTCGCCGCACCCTTGAAATCGTAAACGGCGTCAAGGGCCGGCTTTAGATCTGTGTCCGCGGACACCAGCACGCCGATGTCGTACTCGTCACGGGTCGCCATCATCACGAAATCAATGGCTAGGGCCACGTCGATTCCCTTTTCTCGCGGCTCTTTGCCTGGCAGGTACTGCAACGGCCGTAGGTAGATCTCCACCCGCGCCGGTTCCACCTTGCGCCACGCAGCAGCCTGTCGCCGGTTGATCCCGTAGCCCTTCGGATCCATCTTGTTCGTCGGGAGGCCCCGGTAGACCCGTACTTGCTTCAATTCACAGTTGGGGCGTCGATGAGCAAGCCATTGACCGAGTTGGAGCGGGTCTACCTGTCCACACGGGCTCGGATCGTTGGCATCGTGGAAGCAGTCGCGCGCACGGTTGTAGGCGTTCTGCCAATCGATGAAGACCACCATTCGGTCTGTCACGGCACGCCTCCACCCCTGGTAACGATCAAGACCATGCCACAACACCCCGACCAGTGTCCTTGTTGCGCCTCCGACCTGTGGAAAGTCAGGAATCCGTCAGCGGCTTGTATGTCAAGCGGCGACCCGCAACTTGCTGGAGCAGCCCGCGCATCCGATCGGAATCGTCGGTCTCACACCACGTCCGCATGAAGTCGAACTGCGCCAGGTAGCGGGCCAGGTGCTCTTTGCTGACGTGGTGGTGGGTGCCGTCGATCGACCGCTTGAGTTGTGAGAAGTAGGACTCGGCGGGGTTGGTTGATGTGCCGTCCTTGGCGACGTACTCGCCCCGGTCGTGGTTGACGCTCTTGTGTGAGCGGAACTCCGAGGCGATCGACACGTAGGACTGGTGCGCGTCGGTCTGAAGGTCGGTGTTCGCCATGTCGACGTGCTCCGCGATGGCCTTGCGGAGCGTCGGGCCGGTGACGTCGGGGACCACGCGGGAGCGGACCTCGCCTGACTCGCGGTCGACCAGTGCGAGAACGGCGGTCTTGTCCGTCCGCGCCCACGACGGCTTGCCACCGGTCCGTGACTTGCCGATGTTGTTGCCGGGGTTGCCGCCGATGAAGGTCTCGTCAGCGACAACGGTGCCGCGTAGGAGTCCGCCGAGCGGGTCACCCTTCATGGCCTCGCGGATCCGGTGGAGCATGAACCACGCGGTCTTGTTGGTCAGTTCGTACTTCCGCTCAATCTCGCGGGCGGCAACGCCGTTCTTGCTGGCGCACATTTCCAGTACGACGAGAACCCACGTCCGGATGCTGATCTTGGAGCCGTGGAAGATCGTTCCGGTCAGCACCGAGAACTGCTTGCGGCAGTCGCGGCACTTCCAGACCCGGCGCTGAGACAGGGAGCCGGTGCGGGTCTTGCGGACGGATGAGCCGTCCTTCGGCTTCAGGAAGTAGTGCTGGCCGATGGAGCCGCAATGCGGGCAGACCGGCTGACCGTTCCAGCGCAGCTCTTCCAGCAGTTCGTAGGCGTCGGCCTCTGACTGACAGCGGTTCATCAACTTCGGGATGGAGAACTCTTGCTTCATGCCTCAATTGTGGACCCACGACTATGGGTTTGTCAAGTTTTCAAGGTGGACTAGATGACGGTCGATTCGCTATTGGTGGCGGCTGACCCAGCCCCGTGGGGCAATGACTTCGACACCGACTATCCCGACCTCGACGCCGGGATCCGTCGGGCGGTTCGAGTGTTCATGGAAGCTGGGGTTGAGACGTTCGAGTCTTGCCAGGGCGGCGAAGGGCACGCCTACCCCGAGCCGACGATCCGCTTCTACGGAACGCAAGCGGCGGGATGGCGCGCCCTCCACATTGCCTTGGAGCACGGTCTGCCGATAAGCGCGGTACGCCGGACCTGGCCTGTCCTAGAAGGTGGCCCGGTCGGCCCGTACTGGGAAGCCGTGTTCTCCGAGCGCGTCGACTAGCAGTTCTTACAGAGCGGCTTGCCGCCCGTGCCGGACTCGCGGTGCTGTTGCTGGATCTGCTTCCCGTTCGGACAGTTGTTGTTGTTGTGGTGGACGTTGCGATGCTCGGGCGGGTACTCGGGCGAGTTCGTGTGGTACGCCGGATCGGTCATAACAGGGCTCCCTTCTGAGCCGTTGAGTACTTCTGTCCTACACCCAAACCGTGCTGTCTCCTATCGGTAGTTCAGTCGTCCGCGTCGTCAATCAGCAGGGCGCGGAGGTGCGGACAGTCGGGGTCGTGCCACTCGCGGACGGCAAGGTGCTGCGTGTCGTCTGAGGGGCAGATCTCGACGTGCCAGGACCGGCAGTGACGGCATGGCCAGATGGCGACTGGCTCGGACAGGTCCAGGCTGGAGAACAGTTCGAAGGCGCCTCGCGGCCCTGATTCGTCAGTGACCATCGTGCGGGGTCTTTCTCTGGGTAGGCGACCGGACACTGCTCGAAACCGCCACCCGGATTCCCGGCCACATTCCGACCCAAACGAGGGTTGAGGTCATGTCAAGGGCAAGGCCAGCTCAAATTGACCCACTACCGAGTGATGCAACCCGGCCCTCCGCCTGACCACCATGGGTTTGTCAAGTCACACATCACCGCTCGGGCTCTGCCCGCCTTCGCCGTCGTCGCGGTCCTTGCCGGCCTCGGGGGTGCGCTCGTCTTGGCCGGGGCCGAGCCCCCAGTGCCCCCAAGCGCGTTCGTGCGGTCGCTCCGCGCGGCCGGTCCCGACGCGGCCGTCGTGCAGGCTGCAACCCTGGGCGCCTGGGCCTGTCTCGGCTGGGTCGCGCTGATCTCGGCTCTGGTCACCGTCAGCCGGTTGCCCGGTCTGAGCGGCCGGGTGGCGACGGCGCTCGTGCGTCGCGCGGCACCGGCGGCACTACGGCGAGCACTCGAAGCCGCCCTCGGCATCACCGTTCTTGCGATGCCGTGCGGCCCCGCGCTGTCCGGCCCGGTCAACCCATTCGCAG
Organism: Actinomycetes bacterium; assembly: GCA_045807285.1. Taxonomy (GTDB): domain Bacteria; phylum Actinomycetota; class Actinomycetes; order JAWWOW01; family JAWWOW01; genus JBJMHR01. The sequence goes on along the minus strand of JBJMHR010000018.1, from coordinate 168,693 downwards.
TCGCCGACGTACAACCACCGGTGCCGACCTGGCCGGTGCCGTCGCTCGACCGGCCAGCATCGTCCGGTGACTACGTCGTACAGCCAGGCGACTGCCTCTGGGCGATCGCACGGCGCCAGCTCGGCGACGGCGCCACCACACGGGCCATCGCACTCACCTGGCCGCAGTGGTACGCCGCAAACCGCGCGTCCATCGGTCCGGATCCCAACGTGCTTCGCCCGGGTCAGCGGCTTCGCGTTCCGATTTCGGGCGGGGTGTCGCGATGATCGCCGCACCGACGTGCGAGCCGTCGTACATCACTGCCGTACGACGGGTGCCGACACCAGAGACCGAGCCGCCGTACGACGGCGAGGTCGACGATGCACTCGACTCACCACGGACGGCGCAAGGGGAGGTCCAGGGTGCGCTGGCCCTCGCGTTCCAGTGGCCCGGTGGGTTGCCGACCGTGCCGGCACTGCGAGTGGTGCCCGCACCACCGGGACCGGACGGCCCGGCGAACCTGTTCGACCGCCAGCGCACACCGGCGTGCGATCTACCTGATCCACGGAGGTTCGCTGCCCGGCTGGTGCAAGCGATCCTCGAGGTCGCGGTCGCGGCTCGCCCGCTCGTCCAACTCGTGCGATGGACGAACGAGGATGTGTACCGCCAGCTCGCCCGCCGCGTCCGCGTCACCGGACATGAAGCCGTGACGACGCGGCGTCTGCACATCCCGGGCCGGGTTCGGTCCGTGCATGTCAGTGAACCGCGCGACAACCTCGTCGAGGTGTGCGCGATCGTGCAGCAGAGCGGTCGAGCCGCAGCGGTGGCCCTGCGGCTCGAAGGCATCGACGGCCGGTGGCAGTGCACGGCACTGCAGTTCGGCTAGGAAGTCACTCGCCTCAGAGCCAGGCGGTCGTGATCGCTGTGCGCGAGAAACGACTCGGGTGGATCGAGGGACTGCTGCGGATCGTCCACAGCGCTGTCGACGTGTCCGCCTCGCCCCACAGCCACCGGCCATCCGAGCAGACATAGTTCGCGCGCTGACCCGCGATGACGTCGGTCGCACCGCTCACCGCTCGGCAGCTGACCCCGCCTGCCAGCTCGAGGTCCCACGGCTGCTCGGCAGCGCCGGCTCTCGGCGGGTTGCTGGGGCCGGGAGAGCCCGATGTGACGGCCACCACGCGGTGATCGCTCAGGCGGTCACTCGGGCAGAGCATTCTGTGTATGTCGGTCGGCGAGGCGAAGCATGGGTCGAACAAGTTGCCGCCGTCGTAGTTCTGCTGGGTCGAGCACCGGTACGCATCCGGTCGTGCAGCGACGATCGAGCCCTCCCAGCAACTCGCGTCGCCGCTGGCCGTGACGACGTGTAGGCCGGCTGCGACGCGGCCATCGGGTGTCCACGCTTCGTAGTGCCGCACAACGGTGGCGCCTGCGTGCACGCCCGGTGCGCTCGGTTGCGAAGGCGCCGATGAGCGCGGTCCGGCAGTGCCGCTCGACGTACCCGTGAGAACAGCGGCCGCTGCGGCCCCGCCGACCACGAGGGCGGCAAGGCCGCCGACAGCGACTGCCATACGACCGCGAGACATCACGTGCGCCACAACTACTCAGACGTCGGAGAACAGAAAAGGTTGCCGAGACAATGGAACGAATTCGTCAGGACGCAGCGGCCGCCCGGTTGCGCGGATCGCCATGGCAGCGCTTGTACTTCTTGCCGGAGCCACACGGGCATGGGGCGTTGCGCGGCGTCTGCTGACCGACAACCTGACCTGGATGCACGACCGGTCCGGCGTCCACGCCCGGCGGGCCTGCGTGCGCATGCCCGTCGCCCGCGGCGTGCATCGCGCCGGCCTCACCGTCGACGGTCGGCGCGGTGTACTGCAGCTGCTGCGGACGCTGCGGCCCGAGACCCGGGGCTACGACGGTGGGGTGGTGCGGCGCCGTCGCTGCGGCCACAGCCGCCGGCGCCGCCAGCGGTTCGGGCACCGAAGGGGCCGGCGCCGGCGCCGACTGCGCGATCGGGGGGCTTGCCGGCAGCGGTTCCGGCGTGAACGGCGAAGGGCCGGGCTGGATCCGGGGCTCCTCCGGTTGCGTCCACTGCTCCACCGACTGCGGCGCGGATTGCTCCGATGCAGGCTGTTCGACCTGCACCTCGACGTTGAACAGGAAGCCGACCGACTCCTCCTTGATGCCCTCGAGCATCGCCGCGAACATCGTGAAGCCTTCGCGCTGGTACTCCACGAGCGGGTCGCGCTGGCCGAACGAGCGCAGCCCGATGCCCTCTTGCAGGTAGTCCATCTCGTAGAGGTGCTCGCGCCACTTGCGGTCGAGCACGGAGAGCACGACCCGGCGCTCGAGCTCGCGCGCCACCTCTTCGCCGAGATCCGCTTCGCGCTTGTCGTACGCCGCCTGCGCATCGTCCTGCAGTTGCTGCATCAAGAACTCGGCGCTGAGTCCGGACCGGTCGCCGTCGGGACTGCCGGACTCGCGAATCAGGTCGTCGACGGTCACGCCAACCGGATAGAGCGTCTTGATTGCGGTCCACAGCTGGTCGAGGTCCCACTCCTCCGGGTAACCCTCGGCGGTCGCGGCTGTGACGTAGGCCTCGACCACATCGTCGATCATGTTGCGTACCTGCTCGTGCAGGTCGGCGCCCTGCAGCACCTTGCGCCGCTCGTCGTAGATGACGGTGCGCTGCTTGTTGAGCACCTCGTCGTACTTCAGGACGTTCTTGCGGATCTCGAAGTTCTGCTGCTCGACCTGAGTCTGCGCGCTGCGGATCGCCCGGGACACGATCTTCGACTCGATGGGAACTTCTTCCGGGATGTTGAGCGTGTCCATGATCCGCTCGACCGCAGCGGAGTTGAACAAACGCATCAGGTCATCACCGAGCGACAGGTAGAAGCGCGACTCGCCCGGGTCGCCCTGCCGGCCGGAACGACCACGCAGCTGGTTGTCGATGCGCCGCGACTCGTGCCGCTCGGTGGCGAGGACGTAAAGGCCACCGGTCTCGACGACTTCCTCGTGCTCGGCCTTCACCGACGACTGCCAGCGGTGCAACGTATCGGGCCAGGCGCCCTCGTAGTCGTCGGCGTTGTCCACCGGGGACAGACCTCGGTTGCGCAGCTCGTCAGCAGCGAGAAACTCCGGGTTGCCGCCCAGCATGATGTCCGTGCCGCGTCCGGCCATGTTGGTGGCGACGGTGACCGAGCCCTTGCGCCCGGCCTGCGCGATGATCGCGGCTTCCTTCTCGTGGTACTTCGCGTTGAGCACCTCGTGCGGGATGCCGCGGCGCAGCAGCATGCCGGACAGGTGTTCGCTCTTCTCGACACTCACGGTGCCGACGAGGATCGGCTGGCCCTTCCCGTGCCGCTCGACGATGTCGGACACGACGGCGTCCCACTTCGCGGGCTCGGTCTTGTAGACGACATCGGCCTGGTCGAGCCGGACCATCGGCATGTTCGTCGGGATCGGTACGACGCCGAGCTTGTAGATCTGGGCGAACTCGGCGGCTTCGGTCATCGCCGTACCGGTCATCCCGGCGAGCTTTTCGTAGAGACGGAAGTAGTTCTGCAACGTGATCGTCGCGAGCGTCTGGTTCTCGTCCTGGATCCGGACGCCTTCCTTCGCCTCGATCGCCTGGTGCATACCTTCGTTGTAGCGGCGGCCATGCAGGATGCGGCCGGTGAACTCGTCGACGATGAGCACCTCGTCGTTGACGACGACGTAGTCACGGTCGCGCTTGTACAGCTCTTTCGCCTTCAGCGCGTTGTTGAGGTAGCCGACGAGCGGCGTGTTGACGGCCTCGTAGAGGTTGTCGATGCCGAGGTAGTCCTCAACCTTCGCGACGCCGCGCTCGGTGATGGCCGTGGTGCGCTTCTTCTCGTCGACGAGGTAATCCTGCGAGTCGTCGTCCTTGTCGACGCCCGGTGTCAGCCGCTGCACGACTTTGGCGAACTCGCCGTACCACTTGGCGCTCTGCTCAGCAGGGCCGCTGATGATGAGCGGGGTGCGCGCCTCGTCGATGAGGATCGAGTCGACCTCGTCGACGACCGCGTAGTTGTGCCCGCGCTGGACGAGCTCTTCGGCCGACCACGCCATGTTGTCGCGGAGGTAGTCGAAGCCGAACTCGTTGTTCGTCCCGTAGGTGATGTCGCAGGCGTACTGCTCCTTGCGCTGCTCCGGAGGCATCTGCGCGAGGATGCAGCCGACGGTGAGGCCGAGGAACCGGTGCACCCGGCCCATCCACTCGGAGTCACGTTTGGCGAGGTAGTCGTTGGTCGTGACGACGTGCACGCCCTTGCCGGACAGCGCGTTGAGGTAAGCCGAGAGCACCGAGGTCAGGGTCTTGCCCTCACCGGTCTTCATCTCGGCGATGTTTCCGAGGTGCAGCGCGCCGCCGCCCATGATCTGCACGTCGAAGTGGCGCTGGCCGAGCGTTCGTTTGGCGGCCTCGCGAGCCACCGCGAAGGCCTCGACCATGACCTCGTCGAGGGTCTCGCCCTCCTCGAGGCGTTCGCGGAACTCGACGGTCTGGTGCCGGAGCTCCTCGTCGGACATCCCGACGAAGTCCTCCTCGATGGCGTTGACCTGCTCGGCGATGGACTTCAGCCTGCGCAGGATCTTGCCTTCCCCGGCGCGCAAGATCCGTTCGATTACCACTGCGGGGTCGCTCCCTTGTCCGAACCTGACCGCGAAACCCGTCGTGGGCCGGTCGCACCCATCGTAGGCTCCCCGAACCGTGGAACCGGTCGAAATCACTGCAGGCAGGCTGCATCTCCGCCCTTTCGCCCCGGCGGACGAGGACGATGTGTACGCCGCCTGTCAGGACGCCGAGATCCAGCGGTGGACCCGGGTGCCGTCCCCGTACACACGCGAGCACGCGCGACAGTTCCTGATCGACGACACACCCCGCAACTGGCGGGACGACACGGCGTACACGTTCGCGGTCTGTGACTCGGTCAGCGGCGACGTGCTCGCAACGGTAAGCCTGCACCGCAAGCGGACGGACAATGTCGCGGAGATCGGCTACTGGTGCGCGGCCTGGGCTCGGGGGCGGGGCGTGACGACCGAGGCAGTCGGGGCGGTCTGCCGTTGGGGGTTCGCTGGGCTGGGCATCGCCCGGATCGAGTGGCATGCCGCAGTCGGCAACCCCGCGTCGCGGCGCGTAGCCGAGAAGGCCGGCTTCAGCATCGAAGGCCGGCTGCGGTCACGCCTCGAGCTCTCCGGCGTACGCCATGACGCCTGGGTCGGCGGCCTGCTCCCCGACGACGTCAGCCCGCCGCCACGGTGATCTAGGCGCCGGTCACAAGAAACGCCGCCGTGTCGCCAACCTTTTCGTAGATCACGAACTGGATCGGGTCAGGGCTAGGTGATTTCGAGCAGTTTCTCTCGTACGGCGTAGACCACGGCTTCCATCCGCGAGTGCAACTGCAGCTTCTCGAGGATGTTGCGGATGTGGTTTTTCACGGTGTTCTCACTGATGAACAGCTCTTTGGCGATGTCGCGGTTGTTCATGCCTTTCGCAACGAGGCGCAGGACTTCCATCTCGCGGTCGGTGAGCCGTGGCGCCGGCACTTGCTGGCGCTCGTCGCCCCGCTTGATCATCGACGCGAACTCGGTCAGCAGCTTCGAGGCCATGGACGGGCTGATCAGTGACTGGCCGCCGTGTACGGCGCGGATCGCGGAGGCGACCTCTTCGATCGAGATCTCCTTCAGCAGATAGCCCATGGCGCCGGCCTTGATCGCGTCGTAAAGGTCCGCCTCTTCGTCGCTGATCGTCAGCATGATGATCTTGGCGCTCGGCACGGCGTCCTTGATCGACGTACACGCGTCGATGCCGCCGCGCTTGGGCATTCGCACGTCGAGCAACACGATGTCCGGGGTCGAGTCGACGGCCTTGGTCAGCGCCTCCGCGCCATCGCTCGCCTCGCCGACGACCTCGATGTCGGGCTCCTGCTCCAGCACCATCTCGAGGCCGCGCCGGAACAGCGCATGGTCGTCGACGATGAGGACGCGGATGGGATCGCCATCACCGGGTGCGACCGGTGCGATCCGGCCTTCCTCGGGCTGGTCGGTCACGGGGCCTCCCCCGGGGCATTACCCGGTTGTTCGCCCGCCGACTGACGGGTTAGGCCCTGATGATGCCATCGGGTACGCCCGACCGTCGGCAAGTAGCCGAAACTGCGTGCCGCCACCGCTCATTTCGGGCTAGGGCGTGACCCGAATGACGCCGTAATCGAAACCACGCCGGCGGTAGGCCACGCTCGGCAGGCCTGCCTCGACATCCACGAACAGGTAGAAGTCGTGGCCTACGAGCTCCATCTCGAAGATCGCTTGTTCGAGGGTGATCGACTCGGATTTGTGGAGTTTCTCCCGTACGACGCGCGGTTCGCCGGCGACGGAGAGGTTCTTCAGCCCGGCCGCACCGAGGTCTCCGTGGCCGTTCTCGGCGCCGTCATCGCCATCGATAGCTGCTTCCAGCGTCGCGAGCGGCGCCGTTGCCGCGGCCACCGACCGCGGTGTCCGGGCGCCGTGGTGGACGCGCCGACGGTCCGCCGCGCGCCGCAGCCGCCCCTCGAGCCGCGCCGCTGCCAGGTCGAGCGCTGCGTAGGCGTCCGGGGCCGCGGCCTCTGCGCGGATGACCGGACCCTTGGCGTGACAGGTCAGTTCGACCCGTTCGCGCTGGTCTGCTTGTCGTGGGTTGCGCTCTTCGCAGATCTCGACGTCGATCCGTGACGGCTTCACCATGAGGCGCTCGAGTTTGGCGAGCTTGTCGGCAACATGTTGGCGAAGCCGGTCGGAAACGTCGCAGTGCCGCCCCTTGACCGTGATCTCCACGCGCGGCTCCCTTCCGGCACAAACGCTAGACCGCCGGTGTCCCATCTGGGGAGTCCCAGAGGGACTAGTGCCTTCTCCCGTCTCGGTCGCTCACCGGCCGCAACCGCTCGGTTGCCGCGATGACCGCTGTCCCGCTGATGCGGTTCCCGGCGGCGCCGAGCGCCCGGACCGACTCCGCGAGCGTCGCCCCGGTGGTCACCACGTCGTCCACGACAACGAGGCGCACACCGTTGGGCAGCCGGGCGAGTTGGCGTCGGGCGCCGGGCCGCACTGTCATGGCCCCGGCGAGATTGTCGGCGCGGGCGGCGTAGGACAGCCCCGACTGGTCGACGACGCTGCGCGCGTGCCGCAACGCAGGTACCACGCTGGCGACGCAGCCGTGTGCATGCAGCCATCGAGCCGCCGCCCGGGTGATTCGGCCCAGCGGGTCGTGGCCCCGCATACTCACCGACGAGGGCGACGACGGCACCGGCACGAGCACGAGGCTGGGTTGGTCGCCAGCCGATGCGGCCGCGGCCACCGCCGCACGTCCGAGCGCGACGCCCAAGGGCGCGCCCAACCCCAGCCGGCCGTGCTCCTTGTGCGCGACGACGAGCGCGCGTGCGACTCCGGCGTACGCCGTGACTGCCCACGGAGCGGGCAGCCCCGGCGGGGGCGGATCCGGGGGCCGCTGTCGAGCCGGGCCGGCCAGCGCACGCAAGCAGCCCGCGCACGCCGGCGGCAGGCTGCGCACGCCGCAGCCGGGGCAGCAGTCAGGAAAGACCAGGTCACCGAGCGCGACCAAGAGCGCGGGAGCACGGACCGCCATGCCGGCACTCTCGGGCCTCGGCGGCGGAACGCGCAGCGGCCCGACGGGTTCTGGGGACCGCCGCGGCGTTTCAGCCGGGGTAGGACGGCGCCGAGCCGCTACCGACCGGGGTCCATGACCCTCGCGTCGCTTGGTAGATCCGGCCGGCCGACTCGGCCAGCAGCGCTTGGCCCGGTGCCGCCGCAACGCCGCTGTAGGTGTTCAGACCGCTGGTCGTGACCGGCGTCGGTTTGACCCCGTCCACATCCACGAGCCAGGGGGTGCGTCCGTGGCCGGGTGTCCGTGCCAGCACGAGCACGGTGTTCGCGTCCGCCCAGGTGGGGTCGCCGACATCGGTCAAGTCGGGGGCTGGATCTCGGAAACCGTCCAGCCGCAGCGCACCGTCGTTCGTCGTACTGACCCGGCCGATCAACAGCTTGGCCCCGCTCGCAGTGGATGTGACGAGCGCGACGCGGGTGCCGTCACGGCTGATCCGCAGACTGCGGACGTCAAGGCCGGCAAGGCTGGGCGCGGGTATCCGCAGGACGGGCTGGCCGGGTCGCAGCAGCAGCACAGCCGGCGTCGCGCTCAGCTGCACGGTCCAGAGCTCGCCGGAGACGTCCCACGACAGCGGTGTAACGGGGGCGGCGACCACGTAGGTCGCATGCAAGGGAGCCCCGAAGGCGCCGGTGTAGACCGTGGTCCGTGAGCCGGACCGATGAACACCCGCGACGAAGGCAAGGTCGGGCGAGACCGCGACGTCCTCGAGAGTCGTTTGGCCGGACCCGAGCGGACCCGGCAGCCGCGCGCCGCTCGTGGTGACGATGTGATCCCCTGAGCGGTAGAACCCCTGCGCAGCGGGCTTGAGCGCCGACGGGTCGTATGTGGGCCACGAGTCACGCGTCTGCGGGGAGCCGACACTTGGTACGTCGAGCGGGCTGTTCTCGACCAGAACGCGAATCCGGTTCACGTTCGGTATGCCGCCGAGGGTCCACACGATCTGCGCGGACATCTGCTCGCGTTGCGCCAACGTCGCGGCCAAGGCCTCCTGCGAAAGATTCACGGTCGCTGTCCCGTGATCGTCAACGGGAACCGTCCCGACGAGTGTCGTCCCGACCGGGATCGCCGTACGCACGCTCGGCGACAGCCAAGTTGTGGGCCCGCGCAACAAGGCACGCATAAGAGCCGTTGCCAGTCCAGGCGCCGTGGCGAAGATGAACTCCGTGTTCGGTACGACGACAGACATGTCGCGATTGAGGAAGTAGACGAACTGCGCGTTCAGCGAGTTGGTCAAGTCCAGCGGCGTCAACAGCAAACCTGCCGGCGGGTTCGCGATTCGCCACTCGCCGTGCTGCTTGACGAGGTGGAAGTCGACGCGCAGTTGGGCGCCGGGGGCACCGACGTTGTAACCGCCGTCTGCACCGACCGTCGCCACCAAGGGCACGTGGAGAACGACATTGCGACCACCAGCGCTGAACCGGGCGGGACCGACGCTGTTGGCAGCGCTGCCGTCGTACACCTGTGCACGTGCATTCGGTTGCCAGCTGCGGCCCGCAACCGCGGTGAGATAGGAGCGCGCGATTGCGTGGTCCGGCTTCGGGTCCGCAGACGCGGTGAGAAATCCCGTCACCACTTCTTCGGGTCGGGCGCCGGGCACCGGCCCATGCACGAGGACCCGGCTCTGCGTCTCGGACACGTTCTTGCCGGCCGGTAGCACGTTGCCGGCATGCACGGTGCCGTGATCCGGCACGCCCGCGCAACCTGTTCCGGTCGCAATCGCCAGCGCGGAAGCGATGGCGACGAGGGCGCGCCGGGACTCAAGCATTTGGGCCCGCGCCCTCGGGCAGGGCCGGTGTGACCGAGCTGGCTTCGTCACGCAACGCGGGGCCTCGGGCGGCGCCAACCTCGGTACGCACACGAGTGGTCGCGTCGTCGGGTACCAACGGAAGTGGCGAGCCATGCAGCCGCTCGCCTGCTCGCCGCGGCAGCGTCAGGCGGAACACCGCACCTTCTCCCGGGGCCCCCCATGCCTGCAGCCAGCCGTTGTGCAGACGTGCGTCTTCCAGCGCGATCGACAGACCGAGCCCGGTGCCACCTGTCGTACGCGCACGCGCGGGATCGGCACGCCAGAACCGGTTGAAGACGGCGGCCGTCTCACCTGGTTGCAGCCCCACTCCGCGATCGCGGACCGCAATGGCGACTGCGGAGGCGTCAGCTCTGACGTAGACGTCGATGTCGTTGCCCTCGCCGTGCTCGACCGCGTTGACCATCAAGTTGCGCAGGATTCGTTCGATCCGGCGGGGGTCGACCTCGGCGGTCACGGACGAAGCCGGCGCGTGGATCGCGACCCGGCTGCCACGCCGCTGCGCCAGCGGTTCCATGCTCGCAACGACGCGCTCGACGATCGCGCGAACATCGACCGGCTCTGCCTCGAGAACGACCGCGCCCGCGTCGTGCCGGCTGATCTCGAGCAGGTCGCCGAGCAACGCCTCGAACCGGTCGAGCTGCGCCTGCAACAGCTCGGCCGAACGTGCGACCTCCGGTTCGAACGAGCCTCTGTTCTCGTGCAGAAGGTCCGCGGCCATGCGCACCGTTGTCAGCGGCGTCCGCAGCTCGTGCGAGACGTCGGAGACGAACTGGCGTTGCACGCGGGACAGCTCTTCGAGCCGCACGATCTGGCGCTGCAAGCTGTCAGCCATCGAGTTGAACGACGTCGCCAGCTTGGCCAGGTCGTCCTCACCGCGGACGCGCATGCGTTCTTCCAGCCGGCCCGCCGTCAGCGAGCTCGCCGTGCGCGCCGCAACGCGGACCGGCGCCACGACCTGTCTCGTCACGAGCGCAGCGATGCCGGCAAGCAACAGGACGAGGGCAAAGCCGGCGAACGCCAACGTGCTGCGGACGAGACCAAGCGTGTTCTGTTCCTGCGTCAAGGGAAACAGGTAATAGAGCTCATACACGCCGAACACGTTGGAATTGATCAGGCCACCGACCGCTAGGGCTGGACCTTGCGCACCTGAGTCGTAGTGGATGCGCGTGTATTCGTAGCCCGCGCGGTTGTTGTCAGTCACGTAGCTTCGCAACGCTCGGGGCACGCTGTTGTCGACGTCGACGCCCAAGGATGCTCGACCGTTCAGGGCGCTGCTCGCGTTGCTCGGGACGATCGCGACGTATGAACCGCCCCGGTTGAGCTCGCCGACGATGGTGGCCAGTAGCTCGTTGCCAGAGCTCACGTCGTTGCTGTCGGCAGCGTCGAGCTGCTCCTGGGCTCGCTGCACTCCATCATTGGTCTCGGCCAATGCAGAGTGCGCCTTGGCGTCGAGCAATCCGCGTTTGACCTGGTCCAGCACGACCAGACCGAGAAGCGCCACGACGATTCCGGAAATGAGCAAGGTCGTCGTCACAATCCGCAGCTGCAGCGACTGCCGCCAGCGATGGACCAGCCAGTTGTTCACGGCGACGAGCTCATGTGCGTGCACCCGTTGTGGAGCAGGTCACGCCGGGCCGGCCTTGTAACCGATACCGCGCACGGTCACCACGACCTGCGGCCGCTCCGGGTCGATCTCGACCTTCGAGCGCAACCGCTGCACATGCACGTTGACGAGGCGCGTGTCGGCGGCGTGCCGGTAGCCCCAGACCGACTCCAGCAACGTCTCCCGCGTGAAAACGGTTCGCGGCTTGCGCGCCAGCGCGACGAGCAAGTCGAACTCCAGCGGCGTCAGCAGGATCTTCTCGTCGCCACGGCGTACTTCGTGTGCAGCGACATCGATGGTGACGTCGGCGATCTGCAGAACCTCGGGTGCCGGCTCGTCGGTACGACGCAGACGCGCACGCACGCGCGCGACCACTTCCTTCGGCTTGAACGGCTTGACGATGTAGTCGTCTGCCCCGGACTCGAGCCCCAACACGACGTCGACCGTGTCGCCTTTGGCGGTGAGCATGACGATCGGGACGCCCGACTCTGCGCGGATCTCCCGGCACACGTCGATGCCGTCCTTGCCGGGGAGCATGAGGTCGAGCAGGACCAGGTCAGGCTTCGTGTCGTGGAACGCGCGTAATGCGGCGTCACCGTCGGCGACGAAAGACGGCTCGAAGCCCTCGCCGCGCAGGACGATGCCGAGCATTTCCGACAGCGCAGGGTCGTCATCGACGACCAGGACACGACCTTTCATGTGTTCATGGTTACACCGAATGCGCCGCTTGCCCGGGCCATCGCGGCAACTGTTTCCGCCGAAACCGGAGTGGCCACGCCGCGCTCGGTGAGGATGGCGGTCACGAGGTCGGCCGGAGTCACGTCGAACGCCGGGTTGTACGCCGGTGCGCCCATGGGAGCGACGGTAAGCCCGGCGTAGGCGGTGACCTCCTCGTCCGGTCGCTCCTCGATAACGATTGCGTCTCCGTTTGGGGTGTCCAGGTCGATGGTGCTCGTTGGCGCCACCACGACGAACGGCACGCCGTGACGGGCGGCGAGCACCGCGAGCCCGTACGTGCCGACCTTGTTCGCCACGCTGCCGTCCTTGGCGATCCGATCGGCCCCGACCAGCACGATGTCGACGCGCCTACGAGCGAACAGTGACGCGACACCGGTGTCGGCGACAACCGCGTACGGCAGGCCGTCCTGCGCCGCCTCCCACGCCGTCAGCCGCGCGCCCTGCAGCAGCGGGCGGGTCTCTCCGACCCACAACTGCTGCAGCCGACCGGCTCGATGGGCCGCGTACACGACGGCGAGCGCCGTGCCCGCGCCGCCCGACACCAGCCGCCCCGTGTTGCAGTGCGTCAATACACGCGCGGCTTCGGGCACGAGCGGCAACCCGACCTCGGCGATGGCAGCGCTCGCTGCTGCGTCCTCCGCGCGCAGCTCCTCCGCTGCCGTGAGCGCGGCAGTGGGGTCGCCACCGCTTTCCCGCCAGGCGCGCGCCGCGCGGGCAACACCGGCGGCGAGGTTCACAGCTGTCGGGCGGGCAGTGGCGAGCGCATCGGCCGCTGCTTCGACGTCATCACCGCGCGCGGCCGCGAGCGCGACGCCGTACGCACCTGTGATGCCGAGCAAGGGCGCGCCGCGCACCGCGAGCCGCTGGATCGCGTCAACCAGGGACGGCACATCGGCGCAGACGAGGTCGACGACGTCGTTCGGCAGGCGGGTCTGGTCCAACAGCACCACCGCAGGTACCGCGGGATCCCACCGCAGCGGCGACACCGTCATCGCCTCAGTCTGCAACGCCGCCACGCTGTTGTCAGAACCTCATCGGGTCATAGCCGTCTGAGGTTCTGACAAGTTGGTCAGTAGCGGTAGTGGTCGCTCTTGTAGGGACCGTCGAGCGGGACACCGATGTAGTCGGCCTGGTCCTTGCTCAGCTCGGTGAGCTTCGCGCCGAGCGCGCCGAGGTGCAGGCGAGCGACCTTCTCATCGAGGTGCTTGGGCAGCACGTAGACGCCGATCGGGTAGTCGTCGGTCTTCGTGAACAGTTCGACCTGCGCGATGGTCTGGTTGGTGAACGAGTTCGACATGACGAAGCTCGGGTGACCGGTCGCATTACCGAGGTTCAGCAGCCGTCCCTCGGACAGCACGATCACGGCGTGGCCGTCCTTGAACACCCACTTGTCGACCTGCGGCTTGATGTTGATGCGCTCAACGCCCGAGGTCTTCGCGAGACCGGCCATGTCGATCTCGTTGTCGAAGTGTCCGATGTTGCCGACGATCGCCTGATGCTTCATGCGCGACATGTGCTCGGCGGTGAGGACGTCCTTGTTGCCGGTCGCAGTGATGAAGATGTCGGCGACGTCGAGCACGTCGTCGAGCGTCAGGACCTGGTAGCCGTCCATCGCCGCCTGCAGCGCGCAGATCGGGTCGATCTCGGTCACGACAACTCGCGCGCCCTGACCGCGCAGCGACTCGGCACATCCCTTGCCGACGTCGCCGTACCCGCAGACGACGGCCATCTTGCCGCCGATCAGCACGTCAGTTGCACGGTTGATGCCGTCGATCAGTGAGTGCCGGCAGCCGTACTTGTTGTCGAACTTCGACTTCGTGACCGAGTCGTTGACGTTGATCGCAGGGAACAGCAGCTCACCGCGCCGGTGCATCTCATAGAGGCGGTGTACGCCGGTCGTCGTCTCTTCGGTGACGCCCTTGATGCCGTTCGCAACGTTGGTCCAGCGGGTCGCATCTTCGGCAAGCGACCGCTGCAGTACGCCGAGCACGACGGCGTACTCCTCGGTCTCGGCCGTCGACGCGTCCGGCACGCTGCCGGCCTTCTCGAACTCGACGCCCTTGTGCACGAGCAGTGTGGCGTCACCGCCGTCGTCGAGGATCATGTTGGGGCCGCCACCGTCCGGCCACCGAAGGACCTGCTCGGTGCACCACCAGTACTCCTCGAGCGTCTCGCCCTTCCAGGCGTAGACCGGAACACCCTGGGGATCCGCCGGCGTACCACCGCCGACGACGACGGCAGCCGCCGCGTGGTCCTGCGTCGAGAAGATGTTGCAGGACGCCCACCTGACCTCTGCACCGAGCGCGACCAGTGTCTCGATGAGGACCGCGGTCTGCACTGTCATGTGCAGCGAACCGGTGATCCGGGCGCCCTTGAGTGGCTGGCTCTTGTCGTACTCGCTGCGCATGGCCATGAGGCCGGGCATCTCGTGCTCGGCCAGCTCGATCTCCTTGCGACCGAACTCGGCCAAGGCCAGGTCCGCGACCTTGAAGTCCGGGGCCCCCTGGGCAGACGTCATCAAACGCTCCTGTTTCGCCGGTGAATTAGGTGCCAGGGTACCGGCTCACCGGCCACGCGGACTCAGGCAGCGACGGAGGTCTGCTCCTCCGCCGGCTCCTCCTGCTTCTCGCGCCGGTTCGCGAGGATGCGCCGCACCTCCGGCACTGCAGATGCGAGCGCGACGACGGCTGCGACCGCCGTCGTCAAGCCGAGCGTGTTGGTCGAGACGTCGAGCAGCTTGAGCGCTGTCGCCAGCAGCACGACCGCGAGGGCGCGCCGGACGAACCAGCTCGGAGCTCGTGACGACAGCCGGGCGCCCAGGTACACAGCCGGGATGCCGCCGATGATCAGTGAGGTCGCAAGCCCGATGTGCACGTCTCCGAACAGGAACTGGCCGAGCGTGGCCGAGGCGACCAGCGGGAGCGCCTGGACCAGGTCGGTACCGACGAGCTCGCGCATCGAGAGCACCGGATAGAGCAACATCAGCAACACGATCATGAGTGACCCGGACCCGACCGAGGTCATGCCGACGATCAGTCCGCCGAAGACGCCGATCGCGATGGTCCGGCCACGGTGCACGTGCACGGTGTGGCTGATGGAGTCATCGACCGCGCCTTTGCGGCGGTCGATGACGAAGCGCGCGATGATGCCCACGACGGCGAGCAACAGGGCCGCACCGAGGGCGATCTTCAATCGGTCTTGCAGCTGCGCGCCGCCAGGTAATGCCTTCAACAGCATGACGCCGGCGAATGCGGCCGGCACTGATCCGATGCACAACCACTTGACCAACGGGGCCTTCACGGTCTTCGCCCGCCAGTGCACACCGGCGCCGACCGGGCGCATGATGAGTGAGGCGACGAGGTCGCTCGACACCGCCGCCAACGGTTGGATATTGAAGAAGATGACCAGGATCGGAGTCATCAGGGCGCCGCCGCCCATGCCGGTCAGGCCGACGATGAACCCGACAATCGCTCCTGCGACTGCGATGTGCCAACTGATGTCCATAGCGTTCCCCCGTGCCCGAATCTGCGCTGCCTAAATCCTGTTAAGTCGACTAGAACGATAGGGATTACCAGCAAGATTGACTACCCCTGCATGGAAAGCCGCAGGTGGCGGCCCCATCTCGGCAGCAGCCGGTCCCGTTCACCCACGCTCGGTGGACCGGTCGAGGTCCGGCTCGAGGTAGATGAGACGCGCGATCGGGACCGCTGCCCGCACCCGCTTTTCTGCCGCGTCGATGCCCCGCGCGACCTCGGCCGCCGTGTCGTCGTGCTCGACCGCGATCTTCGCCGCCACGAGGAGCTCATCCGGACCGAGGTGCATCGTCCGCAGATGGATTACGCGAGAGACCTCCGGTCCGCCGAGCAAGGCAGCCTCGATGTCTGCGACGTTTCCCGCCGACGCCGCTTCTCCGATCAGCAGGCTCTTCATCTCGACCGCCAATACGGAGGCGACGAACGCGAGCAACGCTGAGATCGCCAACGTGCCTGCACCGTCCCATCGGCCGTCGTCGGTGATCACCGCAGCGCCCACGCCGACGAGTGCGCAGAACAGACCGATCAGCGCCGCGGTGTCTTCGAGAAGTACGACCGGAAGCTCAGGTTCCTTTGTCCGTCGTATGAACTCCGGCCAGGAAATGCCGACGGTCTTGACCGCCTTCGACTCGCGGAAAGCGGTCCGGAACGAGAACGTCTCGAGCACGACGGCAACGCCGAGCACGATGAATGCGACCGCCGGGTCTTCGATCGGATGCGGGTCGAGGATCTTGTGCACGCCCTCGTACAAGGCGAACAGCGAACCCAGCGAGAACAACACCAACGCCACGACGAACGCGTAGAAGTACCGGTCGCGGCCGTAGCCGAAGGGGTGTCGCTCATCCGCATCGCGCTGGGCACGGCGACCGCCGAACATCAACAAACCCTGGTTGCCGGTGTCCGCGACCGAGTGGACGGCCTCCGCGAGCATCGACGACGCCCCTGTCACGGCGAAAGCGACGAACTTGGCAACCGCGATCGCGAGGTTGGCAAGCAACGCTGCGACGACCGCGCGCCGCGATCCTGCATTGCTCACGTCGCCGCGTTACCGCCGCAGCCGGGACTTCAGCTCGACGATCGGTCCCACCGGGGTCGGGTCGATCCCGAACAACAGTGCGAGGTACACGGTCGCGAAGTCCGCCGGACCGACCAACGAGGCCAGCCGGGTCACCGGTCCGTCGCCTTCAGCTGCGATCTCGCTGACCGGGACACCGCGCTCGCCGGCAAGCTCGGCGGCAGCTTCCCGCCGCGCGCGCAGCAGCGGCGGCTCATCGGCGTCGCGAAGGATGACGAGGCGCAACCGGCGCGAACCCATGGGTTCGTCGACACGGTCGCGGAAGAAGTCGTCCTGGCTCCCCTCGCCGTGCGCGAAGACGCCGTCGAAGGTGACGATCTGGTTGTGCCCGGCCTCCGGAAAAACGCCACTGACTGCGGGGTACTTCGCATTCTCCGCGAGCTGACACACGAATCGGTACGCCGCGACGCCAGCGAGCTGCGTGCTTCCCCACACCATCGGCAGTGACTCGCTCAGGTCGACGGCGAGCGACTTCGCCGGGTTGACGAACGTCTCGCTACCTGGCCGGCAGCTCTGGCTGACGGTGTCCAACACATCTGCGGCAGCGCTGAGGTCCCCATCAGTCACGTCCGTTACACCGGCGGCACGTGCCGCAACCAGCACCGGAACGGCGAGGCTCCACAGTGCCGCGCGCGGCTGACGGCCCTGCGCGACAGCGACGTAGGGCGCGCGCGCTTGGGCGGCGATCTCCGCGAGCGGCGAGTCCACTGCGCCGACAGCGACGAGGCGCGCGCCGCGCCGCGCCGCTTCCTCTGCGGCACTCAGCGTCTCTTCCGTCGTACCGGAGCAGGACACCGCGGCGACCACGTCCGCAGCGCCGACCCAGCCGGGCAACCCGAAGCCCCGGTGGACCGTGACCGGGACGGCACACGTCACGCCTGCGACCGCCATGAGCACGTCGCCGGCAATGCCCGAGCCACCCATGCCGGTGACGACCATCGCGCGCGGCCGGCCGCCGTCGGCCAGCCGTTGTACGCCGGCGTCGACGGCGGCGCTCAGGCCCTCGCGCACTTGCGCACCAGAAGTCGCGACGGCACGCAACATGCCGGAGGCATCCGCGGCCTCGATGCCGCCGACGTTGTCGAGGACGTTCACATCTCCGGCCGGGCTCACGGGCACTCGCGACGCGGTCTCAACCCGCCGTCACTGCGGCGGGTTGCCGTCCGGGCGGCGCGCTTCGTCGATCAACAGGACCGGGATGTCGTCGCGCACCGGGTAGGCAAGTCCGCAGCCCGTGCACACGAGCTCGTCGGCCGCGTCGTCGACGCGAAGCGCCGCATGGCAGGACGGGCAGGCGAGCAGCTCGAGGAGTCGTTCGTCGAGGTTCATCGGCTGCACCCTAACGAGCCGGCGCTGGCGAGGTCAGCCACGGATGATCCCGAGCGCTTCGTCCCGGACCTCCGCCAAGCGCGTCGCGTCCGCCGCCTCGACGTTCAGCCGAAGCAGGGGTTCGGTGTTTGAGGGCCGGACGTTGAACCACCAGTCACCGCCGTCGACCGTCACGCCGTCGAGGTGGTCGATGGTCACGCCGTCGCGATGGCCGTACGCCGCCTCGATCTCCGCGAGCTTGCCACCCTGGTCGGCCACCGTGGAGTTGATCTCGCCGGAGGCGACGTAACGTGAGTACTCCGCGAGCAGCTCTGAAAGCGGCCTGTCCTGCTCACCGAGCGCGGCGAACACATGCAGCGCGGCGAGCATGCCGGAGTCAGCGCGCCAGAAGTCACGGAAGTAGAAGTGGCCGGAGTGCTCGCCACCGAACACAGCGCCGCTCTCTGCCATCGTCGCCTTGATGAAGGAATGCCCGACTCGGGAGCGGATCGGCGTACCTCCGTGCTCGCGAACGATCTCCGGCACTGCTTTCGACGTGATCAAGTTGTAGATCACAGCGCTGCCCGGATCACGTGCAAGCTCGCGTACGGCGATCAACGCGGTCAACACCGACGGCGAGACGACCTCGCCGCGTTCGTCCACCACGAAGCAACGGTCGGCGTCGCCGTCGAAGGCAAGGCCGGCGTCCGCACCGACCGCACGTACTTTGGCCTGTAGATCGCGCGTGTTCGCCGGCTCGATCGGGTTTGCCTCGTGGTTGGGGAAAGCCCCGTCGAGCTCGAAGTACATCGGGACGAGGCTGATCGGCAGCCCGTCGAACACCTTCGGCACGGTGTGACCGCCCATACCGTTGCCGGCGTCGACAACAACGGTCAGCGGTCGGATGCCGGACAGATCGACAAGCTTGTGCAGGTAGTCGGCGTAGTCCGACAGCAGGTCACGTTCCGAGATGGATCCGACCTCACCCGCGCGCTTTGGGTACGACGCGTTCTCGACCCATTCGCGCAGCTGCGCCAATCCGGTGTCCTGGCCGACCGGCGCAGCACCCGGTCGACACAGCTTGATGCCGTTGTACTTCGCCGGGTTGTGACTTGCCGTGAACATCGCACCTGGTGCGTTCAACATTCCGGAAGCGAAATAGAGCATGTCGGTCGAGGCGAGACCGACGTCGATCACATCCGTGCCCTGTTCGTTCACACCGCGCGCGAACGAGCGGGCAAGTGGGTGGCCCGACTCACGCATGTCCCGACCGATGACGACAGCAGGTGCGTCGACGAGCGCGGCGAACGCTGCGCCGAAGTCATGCGTCAGGTCTTCGTCGAGCTCGTCGGGGACGACGCCTCGAATGTCGTAAGCCTTGACGAGCGAGCGGAGGTCACGACGGTCTGGCGCGGACATCTGCCCGAGCCTAATGAGCGGTGTTCAGCGGGGCTTGCGCGCCTTCGCCAATACGGAGTCGATCGGCAGGTCGGTGCCTTCGTGCACCCACGACTTGTGCTCGCAGTTGTGGCATGAGGTGAAGTCGACCGGCGAGCCATCAGTGAGCACGAGCCCGATGCGGGTGAGCCGGGTGCCATCACAGACGGGGCAGTGAAGAGCACCCTTGGTCGGCACCTGCGTGAGCGACGCCGGTTCGGCCAGCAACGCAGTGGCCGGGCTGGCCTGCTCAGCGGGACTGCTGGCGGCTGACGTCGCAGCGGAGCCCATCCCAGCGCCCACGGACTGCTCGGATGTTCCGGTACTGCTGCGCGGCATGTGGGCTCCCGATGGTCGGCGGGCGTTCGGCGAGCTGATCACCCGAACGGAGCATCCATCGGCCGATGTGCGCCGGGGGCTTTAATCCGCGGCGATTCAGCCACAAAACGGACACCGGGCCGCCGAGGTAGGGCTGACTACGGCATCGGCGAAGGCAGCACCCGCAGGTGACCACGACGGCCGGTGCCGGATGTGGCCCCGTCGGTTGCCGGTACGCCGGCGGGAGCCCGCGCGGCTTCGCGCACGGCGTTCGCCAGGGCCTCGAGATCCTCGGCGAGTGGGCGTGGTGTCGACGAGGGAGCGTCGAGCCGGACCAGCTCCCATCCGCGGGGGGCCGTGAGCCGCCCGGCGTGCCGGTCGCACAGGTCGTAACAGTGCGGTTCGGCGTACGTCGCGAGTGGTCCGACGACGGCCGTCGAGTCGGCGTAGACGTAAGTCAACGTGGCAGCCGCGGCCTGTCCGCAGCCGGCGCGAGAGCAGCGGCGGAGTGGGCTCATTTCGCGCACGCTAGCGCCAGTCGCAACCGGCGGCCACGACCATGTCCCGACGCGCCGTCGTGTCGCAGGGTCGACCTGACGAGACGGAGCGGGCCCCCGGCGGGTCCACCAGCGGGGCTAGTGTCGCGAGGTGAGCAAATCCCGCTCGCGAGGCGCCCCGGCCGGCCGGCGCGCACCGCACCGGGACCGGCACGGTCGCGGCCTGCGGGGGTCGCTCGTGCCCAGCGGCGTACCGCTCGCCCGGTCCGGTGCCGAGCTGTTCGACGAGCTCGTGCTCGACGCGGTCGAACACCTCGACGACCGCTGGGGTGCGCAGCTTGCCGAGGTGGAGTTCGCCGTCGAAGACGTACCACCGCTACCCGAACAGCCTCCGCCCGAAGGGCCGCTCATTCCGCTCGCGCGCGTTGTTCCAGCGGGAGAGCGCAGGCCGGCGAGAATCGTCGTCTTTCGCCGGCCGATCGAGGCACGGGCGGCTGATCGCGAGGAACTCGCCGACCTCGTGCATGACGTCGTCGTCGAACATGTTGCGGAACTGCTCGGCCTCGAGCCCGAGACCGTCGATCCCGGGTACGCCGGTGGTGGATGGGATGACGGCTAGCGGGCGTGTGCGTCGAGCGCCGCTGGCGGGATCGTCGCCGCCACAGGAGCCGCAACGAGCGGCAAGACCGTGAACATCGGCCCGTTCGCACCGAACTCGAACTCGTCGCGCGCTGCATAAACCGGGCCACTTCCAGCAAGCGGCGACACCGTGACCGCAACCAGCAGCTGCCCGCGGGACAGCGGCCTGAGGTCGTAGACGACGGTGCGCCCGGCGGCTACGTGCACGGTGGTGGCGTGTCCACCACTTGGACCGACACCGGCAAGCGTGCTGACCTGCACATTCGCCGCCGCGGCCGGTGCGCTCAGCACGAGTTGAGAACTGCGTCGTCGTACGTAGTTCACGACCGCGGTCGCGTGCCCTGACAAGGCTGGGACGCCGGCGGTGAACGCTTGCTCCGCGATGCCGGTGACGCGCGGTCCGGTGTTCATCGAAGCGCCAGCAACAACCGGACGATCGGATGTGACGACAGCCCCGCCGGGCTTCGTGGCCAGGCCTTTGCTGATGTCGACCGACGCGACGCTCCCGGCAGGGACGGTGACTGCTGACAGGCCACGCGGCACGAAGGCCACGTCACCGCGAATGAGGCGGATGCTCACGGTCGCGTCGACGTCGCCCGGGTTGCCGATGAGGAGTGCGCGCGGGCCAAGCCCTGCGGCCAGCCCCGGGACGCCCACCGACCGCGCGGGCGCGGTCCCGAGCGGAACCCAGTCCTGGCCGTGCGGTGTCGACGCGAACTGCAGCTGCTGGCGCAGCGCGACCGCCACCCGCCCGGTGTCCGCCTTTACGTGCACGAGCAAGAGCGACTGCGCCGGGGCGAGCGTGTCTACCGCGACGACTCGCGTGCGGTGGGGCGCCACGGACAGCCCAGTCGCGCCGCGCGCGTTGATCACACCGTGCGGGCCGAAAAGGTCGACGTCAACGATCGCAGCGCTGTCGTCGATGTTCGCGAGCCGAAGTTCGGCATGGGCGCCAACGGTCGTGCTCGCGCCGATGAGCCATGCCGAGTCGCCAGGCGCGCTGCACGCCACTCCGTCGAGCCCGCGGTAGGGGCCGCCGTCCCGCCGGCCGAGCTCGTCGGCGGACAGGCCCGGCGCCAATCCGCCGCGTCCGGCCACCACGACGTCACCTTGGTAGGAGGTCGCGCCGACGACACGGGCCCGACCCGGGGCGGTGAGCAGTGTCGTGGTGCGGTGCCCGTCCAGCCGCCCGATCGTGACAGTCCCGCCCGCGGGGTGCGCGCCGGCGACTGTGGTGCTCGGTACGGCGACACCGATGCGCGTGATCCGGCTGACTTGGCCGACCGTGCGCTCCATGGCGTCCGGGCAGACAAGCTCGGCACCGACCAGCGGGGCCGACACGGCCACAGCGTGCGCGGTCGGGGTGGTCGCCGAGGTGTGCAGGCCACTGGCAGCGCCGACCGCAGCACCGACGGCGCCGACAGCAACGACGAACGCAACTGCGGGTCTCATGCGATGACTCCCCCGCCATCATCACGCCGCCGGCCGCCGCCCGGCGTCGGCGCGGCAAGCAGGACTACGAGGCCGACGAGAACTGCTTCGACGATCAGCTGTCCGGTGCGATGACCAGGGCTGTGCCAGACGTGGAGACTGCCGCCACCCGGCGGCACCCGGAACGCCTGCGCCCAGCCCCACGCGGTCACCGGGTCGAGTTGCTGGCCGTTGACCTCCGCTCGCCACCCGTCGTCGGCGCTCTCGGCGAGCACAAGCAGCCGACCGTCCTCACCCGGCGCGAGCACCGCGCGTGCGTCGATCTCGTCGGCCGGTAGCGCCGTCGGCGCAGGTTGGAGCGCGCCGAGGTCCGTGGGTGGGGCGGTCGCAGCGACGGCCTTTTTCGCCGTCGACGCAGGCAGTAGGACGACCCGGCCGGCCGGGATCGTCACCTGCCAGATGACGCCACTGCCGACAGTGGTCCGGCGCAAGAGACCGCGGGTGCGGTCCAGGGTCGACGCGAGCCGTGCGTCGACCGGCTCCGGCATCAGCACAAAGCCGACCCCGTAGGTCGCGAGTGCCGCTGCCGGGTCGTCGCCGCGCGACGCCGCGAGATCCTCGACCGTGCCGGAGAGCTGAGCGATGTCCACGTCGCGTGGCGGCGTATCGCCTTCACCGAGCTGCAACGGCCGACCTCGAAGGAGCCCATAGGTCAGCGCACTACCCGCATCCGCGCGCAGCTCGAGCACACGCGGCCGCGTCCCGGTCATTCCTTCCGCTGCTGCGAACGCCGGGATGGCGTCTTGGCCGTGCCGATGCACCGGGTCGTCAGCGCCGCGAATGAGCCAGGCCAGCGCCGTCGCCACCGGTATCGCGGCGGCCGCCACCGCGACGAGCGCAGCGATCGGCTGCCGCCAGCTGAACGACCGCCGCGCGAGCCGCTCCTGCGCACCGTCGGCAGCAACAACGGCAGCGCCCACGAACGCGGATCCGATGACCGCAGCCGGCACACCGGACCAGCCGACGACGCGACCCACGGCACCGGCGTACACAGAGCTCACCCGCAGATGTGTCACGACGATGCCGGCGGCCAGCGCGAGCAGCGCGACCGCCCAGAGCCCGCGCGCGCTGGCACGGCCGTTGGTCCTGGCCAAGCCGGCGAGCCCGGCGAGCAGCAGGGGCAGGGTCAACCAGACCAGCGGTGTCCCAGGGCCGCCGGGCGCGGCGGCCAGCAGATGCCAGGGCGGTAGCTCGCGGGCGGTCAGGCCCGCGACGGCAGGTCCGGGCACGGTGAGCACCAGCCCGGGATGGCTCAAAACCGTCCCGGTCCAGGGCCACAGCAGCACAAGTGGCGCGGCCGCGACGAGGGCCGCGGCGAGGGTCCGACGTACGGCTGCGCCCTTCGCAGGCAGCGGGGCGGCGAGCCGCACAGCAACAGTGGCGACCAGCAGCGCCGGCAGTGCGATCACATAAAGTAGCGGTGCGAAGGCCGTCGCCCCGGCGAGTAGCAGCGCTGCCGCACCGACGTGCCGCCAGCCGTCGTAACCGGGGTCGGCGCGGACCAGACGCGCGCCGGCCAGCAACAGCAACGGAATGCACACGTAGGCCACGGCGTCACCGAGCCGCCCGGTTGCCACGACGCCCGTAGCCACCGGCAGCAGGGCGTAGGTCGCGGCCGCCCAGACGCGCAGGAGGCGGTTGCGCGACACCCGCCCGGCGGCGACGTAGGCGGCCCAGCCGGCCAGCGGCACGCACCCGAGCATGAGCACGTCGACGGCTAGCCAGACCTTGCCGAGCAGGATCGTCGAGAACACGGCGAGAACCGCGAGGTACGGCGGTGCATCAGCTGCGGTTCCGGTCACTACCGGGTGCCAGGCTGACCCGAACGCGGTCCACAAGTCGTGCGCACCGCCGCCGGGGGGCAGCAACCGTCCGCCGGACAGCGCACCTGAGCCGAGCAAGCCACGCTCGGCGACGAGCGCGATCACGGCCAGGCCGAGGACGAGTCCGATCCCTGGTCGGAGCAGGAGCCGCCGGAGGACGTGGCTGCTGCCTTGGTCGAACTCGTCCTCGGTGGGGCCGGTCTCCAGCACCGAATGTGTGGGCTCGTCGTCGCCGCGGGCGCGGTCGGCCACCCATGCGGCCGCGACGTCGATGTTGTGCCGGACCCGGACCGAGCGCTTGGCCAAGAGCGGACGCGCGGTGCGATGCGGTAGCCGGCGGGTCGTCGCGCGCCGCCGGCGAGCAGCCATGAGCCGCCGGGGATGGCGAAGCACGGCCGTCAGCGCCGCCAGGTCGTCGAGGGCTGCGCCGACACGCTTGGTCAGGACGAACCCGATGACGCGCAGCAGGGTGCCGATGACGATCCGCGGAACCGTCAACACCAGGCCGGGCCCCGACAGGTCGACGAGCAGGGTGTACAGCGCATGTGTGCGGTCCACGCGACGCGGCCGGTCCGGCGCGGCATGCACGTGTCGACGGCCACGTGCTGCCGCGCTCACGTGCCGGACCGTCGCCTGCGGAGCGACGCACACCCGGTGCCCGGCGAGGTGAGCCCGCCAGCAGAAGTCGAGGTCATCGCGGAAGACCGGCAGTTCCGGGTCGAACCCGCCGAGCGCGTCCCAGACATCGCGGCGGACGAGGGCCCCGGCCGTGCCCACGGCGAGCACGTCACTCACGCCGTCGTGCTGGCCCTGGTCGATCTCGGTGCGTTCGAGGCCGGTCTCACGGCGACCGGAGGTGTCGACCGTGAAACCCACCTCGGTCAGCACGCGCGGGTCTTCCCAGGCGAGCGTCTTCGGGCCGACGACGCCGACGGAGGGGCTGGTGTCGCCGAGAGCGAGCAGCTGCCGGAGCGCGTCGGGAGCCGGGGCGCAGTCGTCATGCAGCAGCCAGATCCACTCGACGGTCTCGCCGTCACCGGCCCGGCCCGGCATCGGTGCCTCCGGCGCGCCGGCGTACGCATCGAGCGCGACGGCGACCGCCTGACCGAAGCCCGCCGTCCGCGGGGCTTCGAGCACTGAACTGGCCCCGAGCTCGCGGTCGAGGATCTGCCGGGTGTCGTCCACGCTGCCGGTGTCGACAGCGACGATGCGCTGCGGAGGTCGGCGCTGCCACTGCAACGCAGCCAGGGCCTCCGGTAGCCAGGCGGCGCCGTCGTGCGCCACCAGGACCGCCGTCACGATGTGTCTCGGGTACTCGACGGTGCGACCCCGGCCGGATCTGGGTTCGCTGGTCTCGACAGCGTCCTCGTCCGGGTCCGGCGTCCTCGCGGTCCGTGACCCCGCCCGCGTCGACGCGCGTCCCGTCGCGGGTGGCGCCGGTCGCGCGGGACTGCGGGAGGCCATCTGCGTCCCCTGTGGGGCCCAGGGTGCGGCGGTGCACCGAACGGTCAAGCGGGCGCCGTCGGACGCACGCGGTTATCGAGATGCGGGGCGGGGTGCCGCGAGGGGTGAAACCGCAAGCGGCCTACGCCAGTCACCCTAGCGATCGGGCTGTAGTGCTGACGAAACCGAGCCTCGCAGAGTTCCTGCGCCCGGCTGCGATCAGCCGGCGCGACGCTTGAGCCGGCGCCGCTCGCGTTCGGACAGCCCACCCCAGATGCCGAACCGCTCGTCGTGTCCGAGGGCGTACTCCAGGCACTCGGCGCGCACCTCGCAGCCCGAGCACACCCGCTTTGCCTCGCGCGTCGAGCCGCCCTTCTCCGGAAAGAACGCCTCCGGATCGGTCTGGGCGCACAGCGCCCGCTCCTGCCAGGTGAGCTCACCGCTGACGGCGTCACCGACTACGTCGGTCAACACGAACGCCAGTTCTGCCATGGACGTCTCCTCGACCCGTGCCGCGGCCTGGCTCCGGATCATCCGAATCGAACCAGGCCCTGCAGTGCCGGCCGAGCTACCGCGGGGACCCGACGGCTCGAATGACACCGGTGGAATTACACGCGCGTCGGACCCACCGCGTCAAGGGGTTCTCTGGTAAAGGGCGGAACGCCGGAATTCGCCGATTCGGACAGAGATCGGCGGGAGTGCCGGTTTCGGCTATGCGTCAGGGGTTTCGGGCGCCGAGGCAGACGGCTCGGCGGCGGCCTGTCGAGGCTGGCCGGCCTGGTCGCCGCCCGGCTGGGCTGGTCCGGCGCCACCCTGGGCCGGCGCATCGCGCCGGATGTCGCTCAGTGCCGATTCGGCGCCCGTGCCGCGGTCCGCCGGGCCGGCCGCCTTCTTGGCCGGGGCGGCCTTTTTGGCGGGCGCCGCCTGCTTCGCAGCAGGAGCGGCGGCCGGGGCGCTCTTCTTGGCCGGCGCGGCCTGCTTCGCTGGCGGGTTGGTTCCCGTCTTCTTCGCGGCGCTCTTCTTCGCCGTCGACTTCTTGGCCGCGCTCTTCTTAGCGGGGGTCTTCTTAGCGGCGGTCTTCTTAGCGGCGGTCTTCTTAGCGGTTTTCTTCGCCGAAGCTGCCACGTCGTTACCCGTTGCGGCTGCCGGGGCGGCGGGGTCAGTCACGCGCGGCGCGGTCACTGCGGTTGGCTGGCGGCCGAACATCCGGCGCCGACTCGGCGCCGGGCTCGACGTACCGGCCGGCGCCGCCTTACTCGCCGTTGGCTCGCTCGGCGCCGGTCGCGGCTCGGCGGCCTTCGCCGCGGGCTTGTCCCCCTGGGGCGCGGGGAGGTACGTCGACAGGTCCGGCGGGGCCGGCGGAGCCGAGGCACCGCCCTGCTCCCGCCAGCGGTGCGCGTCGCGAGCATCGCGGCGACGCTGCAAGGCGTCGCCGAGCCGGCTCGCGGCAGCGCGGCGTTCCTTCGCGGACAGCCCCGCGGCGAACTCGTCGAGCACCTCGTGAAGCAGCGCCGCCCGGTCGGCCTCGACGAGGCGATCGCGCTCGGCCAGGTAGCCCAGCAGCCCCCGACCCGCGTCGGCGAGCCGCTCCGCATGCTCGTCGAGATGCGTCGTCGCCGTCGTCACCGATGCCGTTGCACGGGTCATCGCGGCTCGCAGCTCGCTGCTGGCTTGTTGGGCCTCGGCGCGGGACTGCTCCAGCAACGAGGCGAACTCAGCTCGTGACTCATCGAGCAGCGTGGCTGCCTCGGTGCGCGAGTGTTCCAGGAGCGCTGCAGTATCGGTCCGAGACTGCTCGAGGAAACCTCTGGTCTCCTTGCGCAGTTGCTCCGCGGCCACCCTGCCCTCACGCGCCGCAGCGGCCATCTCGCCAATCGCTTCGTGGAGCACGTCGCGCACCTGGTTGCGGATCGTCTCGACGACGCCCTCGGCCCGCTCGTCGAGTGTCGACGCGACGGCCGCGCTTGCCGCTCGCGACTCCTCCAGGAGCTCTCTCGTCTGCTGCGAGTTCTCTTCCGCCTGGGCGCGAGCCTGCTCGAGCGCGCCGGCGGTGTCCGTTCCGAACTGCTCGATCAGGCCGCGCGTCTCCTTACGCACCTCGACCGCGGAGCTGCGGCCCTCGCGAACGAGGGAAGAGACCTCGGACCGCGCTTCGGCGATCACTTCGCGGACCTGGTCGCGAAGCTCGTCGCCGATCGCGGTCGCCCGTGCGTCAAGGGTCTCCGCGACGGCCGCTGCTGCGCCGCGCACCTCCTCAGCGGCCTGCCGGGTCTGCTCCCCGCTCTCCTGCGCCTCCGTGCGCGTATCGGCGAGCAGGCGATCGAGCTCGCTACGGGACTCCCGCAGCAACGCAGCGATCCGGCCTTCGAGCTCGGTTGCGGCGTTGCGGGTTTCCTGCGCACTCGCCTCGGACTGCGTGCGTGCCTCGGCAAGCGCGCGGTCCAGGCCGGTCCTGGACTCTTGCAGCAACTCCGCGATGCGCTCCTCGAACTCGGCGGCGGCGTTCTGCGCGCTCTCCTCAACGGCCGCGGCCGCAGTCTCGCCGGCTGCACGCGCTTGTTCGACCACGGCCGTCGTGCGGCTGGACCACTCACTGCTGACGGCGGCCAGCTCGGCCTGCATCGCCGCAGCGAGATCCTCGAGCTGCCCGAGCCGTTCACCGATGTCAGCCGACGACTGCGCGGCAGAGTTGACCGGCGTACTCAGCTCGCCCAGGCGACGAGTCACCACGGCATTGGCTTCTTCGAACCGATCGAGCACGTCGCTCAACTGGTTGCCGACCTGCGCGGAGAGGCGGTCGCGCACTTCTTCGAGGGCGTCGGCGAGATCGGAGCGCAAGTCGCTGATCTCTCGCGTCGTCGTCGCCTCGAAAGCCGCCGTGTCGCCGACCTGCGCGGCGAGTGACTCGGGCAGTCGGCGGATGTCCTCGACCAGTGCCGTGAGCCGGTCACTTGTCTCGGTGACCCCGTCGCGCGCGAGCGCCTCGAGCCGGTCGGACAGCGTCGCCATGCCGTCTTCGAGAACGGCGAGGCGCTCCTCGAGCACATCGCGCGCTTCACCGACCGCGCGTTGGACCGCCTCCGGGTTGCTCGCCTCACCGAGCCGCAGCAAGGCCTGCCGAACATCAGCCAGCTCCGCGTGGATGGTCCGCATGTCGCTGCGCGTCTCGACCAAGGCGCGTTCGATTTCCGTGACATTGACGACGGCGCCACCGTCACTTTCGTCGTCCGCAGAGCCGACGAGCTGCTCGATGCGGCGGTAGAGCCGCGACTCCCACTCGCTCATCTGTGGTTACCCCCTGCTGAGCCCGAACGGCAGCACGGACGGACAGTACGCCGAAGGCCGCGCGACGCTTGGAAGCGCGGCCGTCGAGGCGCCATCATCGTGGTCTCACTGATTCGCGAGCAGCCTGCCATGGTCCTGCGCGGGCGGCGTGGCATTCTCCGGTTTGCGTCCCGGTTCGCGCACCGGTGCACGCGGGGCCACCTCGCCGTACGTCGTCGTCCGCTCCCGCGCGGGGCGACCGGCCGCCTCCGCGATCGCGACCAGCTCGGCGATCGACTTGCGACTGCCGTGCGACGAGCCGGCCATCCGGCTGATCGTCTCTTCCATGAGTGTGCCGCCGAGGTCGTTGACGCCGGCGCGGAGCGTTGCCACACAACCGTCCGGGCCGAGCTTCACCCACGAGCACTGGATGTTGCGGATCCGACCGTGCAGCAAGACGCGCGCAAGCGCGTGCACCGCAACGTTGTCGCGGTTGCTGGGACCGGGCCGGGCCAGCCCCGCGAGATAGATCGGGGCGTTCTGATGCACGAACGGCAACGGCACGAACTCGGTGAACCCACCGGTGTCGTCCTGGATCGCGGCAACCAGCCGAAGATGCGAGACCCAGTGCTTCGGGGTGTCGACGTGGCCGTACATCATCGTGGCCGTCGTCGGGATGCCGAGCCGGTGCGCGGTCGTCACGACGTCGACCCAGGCCGCAGTCGGCAGCTTGCCTTTCGTCAGCACCCAGCGCACGTCGTCGTCGAGGATCTCCGCCGCCGTACCGGGTAACGAGTCGACGCCGGCCTCGCGCGCCGCCACCAGCCAGTCGCGCACGGACAGGCCGGTCCGCGCGACGCCGTTCATCACCTCCATCGGGCTGAACGCGTGCAAGTGGATCTGCGGCGTACGCCGTTTCACCTCACGCGCCAGGTCGAAGTACGCCGTGCCGGGGAGGTCCGGGTGGATGCCCCCTTGCATGCAGACCTCGGTCGCACCGGCGGACCAGGCCTCCTGGGCGCGCTCACCCACCTCCTGCAACGACAACGTGTAGGAGTCCGCGTCGGTACGACGCTGGGCGAACGCGCAGAACCGGCAGCCGGTGTAGCAGACGTTCGTGAAGTTGATGTTGCGGTTCACGACGTAGGTGACGTGGTCGCCGACCACGTCTCGGCGAAGGCCGTCGGCGAGCTCGGTGAAAGCAGACAGGGCAGCGCCCTCCGCAGTCACGAGCGCGAGTGCGTCGGACTCGTCGACGCCGCGTGGATCGCTTTCGGCCCGCCGAAGCGCTGACCGGACGTCGGCGTCGATCCGCTCCGGCGCCCGCGCGTCCGGCAACCGGGTCGCGACCGCGGACCAGTCGCCGTACACATCGTCGAAGTCGCTGCGACGGTCGGACGTGCGTCCGCTCGTGTCGATAGCGGTGTGCAGGTCGGTGCGCCCGGCCGACGTCCACAGCGGATCGGGCTCCTGCCACGGCCGGCCGGCCGGAGTGCGGCCCTCGACGGCGAGGCCGGTCTCGGCGTCAGCCAGCGCCTCGACATGCGGCAGTACTCGCGGGTCGAGCCAGGGCTCACCTGCGAGGACGTACGACGGGTGCGCCGTCAACCGTTCGCGCAACGTGTAGCCAGCGGCTGCGGTGGCGCTCGCGAGCTGATCGATCTGCGGCCACGGTCGTTCCGGGTTGACGTGGTCCGGCGTCAACGGCGAGACGCCTCCCCAGTCATCGATGCCGGCCGCCAACAGCAACGACGTCTCGTCGAGGTCGATGAGGTTCGGCGGTGCCTGGATGCGCATGCCGGGACCGAGCACCATCCGTGCCACCGCCACTGTCGCGGCGAGCTCTTCCGCCTCGACATCGGGTTGGTCACGCAGAGCGGTGTCTTCCTTCGCACGGAAGTTCTGCACGATCACTTCTTGAATGTGGCCGTATTCGCGATGCAGCCGCCGGATGGCGAACAGCGCCTCGACGCGGTCGGCGTACGACTCGCCGATGCCGAGAAGGATCCCGGTCGTGAACGGGATCGCGTGCCGGCCCGCGTCTTCGAGGACACGGAGCCGGACCGCCGGGACCTTGTCCGGGCTGCCGCGGTGCGCGGGCACGTCCGCGGTCGTCTCGAGCATGAGACCCATCGACGGCGCGACCGCCTTCAGCCGGGCCAGCTCTGCCCAGGTCATGACTCCTGCGTTGATGTGCGGCAGCAGCCCGGTCTCCTCGAGCACCCGCACTGCCATCGCGCGGACGTAGGAGAGCGTGTCGTCGTAGCCGTGCGCTGCAAGCCATTCCCGAGCCTGCGGCCAGCGGTCCTCGGGTCGGTCACCGAGCGTGAAGAGCGCTTCCTTGCAGCCGAGAGCGGCGCCGCGGGCTGCGATGTCGACCACCTCGTCCGGGGAGAGGTACGGCGCAGCAAGGCGGTTCGGTGTCGTGGCAAAGGTGCAGTAATGACACCGATCGCGGCACAGCCGGGTCAGTGGGACGAAGACTTTGCGGCTGTACGTGATGACGCCTTGCTGCCCGGCGGCACGGAGACCCGCATCGCGCACCCGAGCCGCACTTGCCGACAGGTCGGTCAGATCTGCACCTCGTGCGTGCAGCAGGACGGCGCACTCGGTGACATCGAGGACCACACCGTCGCGCGCACGACGCAACGCCCTGCGCATCGCGGCGGCTGACGGCTGATCCACGCATGCAGCCTAGGGCGGCCGGGCGGCTGCGAGGATGGTCGGGTGCGGATCACGACGTTGGCGGGTGGCGTCGGCGGCGCACGTTTCCTGCGCGGGCTGCTGCACGCCTTCCCGGCTGCCGACGTGACCGTCATCGGCAACACCGGCGATGACATCACGTTGCACGGCGTGCGCATCTGTCCGGACCTGGACACGGTCATGTACACGCTCGGTGGCGGCATTCACGAGGAGCAGGGCTGGGGCCGCGCTGCGGAGACGTTCCAGGTGCAGGACGAGCTGTCGGCGTACGGCGAAGGCCCGGCGTGGTTCGGGCTCGGGGACCGCGACATCGCCACGCATCTCATCCGGACGCGCTTGTTGCGCGAAGGCGCGTCGCTGTCCGAGGTGACCCGCGGGCTCTGCGAACGCTGGCGACCCGGCGTGCGCCTGCTCCCGATGTCGGACGACCCGGTCGAGACGCACGTGGACACCGATGACGCGACACTGCACTTCCAGGAGTGGTGGATCCGCTTGCATGCCGAGCCAGCGGTACGCCGGTTCGACTTCGTGGGCGCCCCAACTGCGCAGCCGGCGCCGGGAGTGATCGCAGCGCTCGAACAAGCCGACGTCATCGTCCTGCCGCCGTCGAATCCTGTCGTGTCGATCGGCGCGATCCTCGCTGTACCGGGCATCGCAGCTGCCCTACGCACCGCGAACGTGCCGGTCGTCGGTGTGTCACCGATCATCGGTACCGCTCCGGTGCGCGGCATGGCCGACGCATGCCTACGGGCGATCGGTGTCGACACGACGGCGTACGCCGTTGCCCGTCATTACGGACCGCGATCGGAGGGAGGCCTGCTCGACGGTTGGCTCGTCGACGAGAGCGACAAGGACGCCGCCGACCGGCTCGACGAGGAAGGCCTCGCCGCGCGCGCCGTACCCCTGTGGATGCACGATGTCGAAACCACAGCCGCGATCGCGACCGAAGCGTTGCAGCTCGCCGAGGATGTACGTCGGTGAACGAACTCTCCGTCCGGGCGCTCACCGGTCTGCCCGAGATCGAGGTCGGCGACGACCTCGCGGCCCTCATCGCGTCGGCTGCACCCGACCTGCGCACCGGTGATGTGGTCGTTGTCACGAGCAAAGTCGTCAGCAAGGCGGAAGGCCGACTGCTCGCGATCGAACGCGAGAAAGCGATCGACGACGAGACCGTTCGCATCGTGGCCGAGCGCGGAGCCACGCGCATTGTTGAAACGCGGCACGGCTTGGTGCTCGCGGCCGCCGGTGTCGACGCGAGCAATGTTCCCCCGGGCACTGTCGCGTTGTTGCCGATCGACCCGGACGCATCCGCGCGCACCATTCGCGACGGCTTGCGCGACCGCCGCCACGTTGAGGTCGCCGTGGTCATCACCGACACTGTCGGCAGGCCTTGGCGAACGGGCCTGACCGACATCGCCATCGGTGCCGCCGGCATCGCAGTGCTGAACGACCTGCGTGGTCAGACCGACCCACACGGCAACACGTTGGAGATGACCGTCACTGCGGTGGCTGACGAAGTCGCTGCCGCCGCCGACCTGGTCAAGGGCAAGACGAGCGGAGCACCGGTGGCCGTTGTGCGCGGCCTGGCCTTCACCCCTGACGACGCGGGTGCCCGACCGATGGTGCGACCGGCTGCGGAAGACATGTTCCGGTTCGGCAGTCGCGACGTCGTTGCGGCCCGCCGCAGTGTGCGGACGTTCACCGACGAACCGGTGGACACGAGTGCCGTCCGTCGCGCCATCGCAGTCGCCATCACAGCGCCCGCTCCGCATCACACCGTCCCGTGGCGCTTCGTGCTGGTGGAAAGTACGGCGATGCGGCAGCGTCTGCTCGACGAGATGTACGACGCATGGGTGGCGGACCTGCAGCGCGACGCGTTCACCGCCGAGCAGATCGCCCGTCGCATGAAGCGCGGCGACGTGTTGCGGAAGGCGCCCTACCTCGTCGTACCGTTCGTCGAGTTATCCGGCGCAACTGCGTACCCCGACGAGCGACGGGCAGCCGCCGAGCACGCGATGTTCCTCGTCGCCGGAGGCGCCGGCATCGAGAACCTGCTGATAGCGCTCGGTGCCGACGGCCTTGGCTCGTGCTGGGTGTCGAGCACGATGTTCTGCGCGGACGTCGCGCGCGGCGTCTTGCACGTGCCCGACTCATGGGAGCCCCTCGGTGCGATCGCTGTCGGTCACCCGGCGGCGAATCCGTCACCTCGGCCGCCGCGGTCCGCGAACGACGTGACCGTCGTTCGCTAGCAGCGCGCGAGAAGCTCGTCCAGGACGGCGCCCTCGCGGTGGTACCCGGTCAGGTGACCACCGTCGGTCCACACCTCGAGCCGCGCGTTCGGCAATCGGGCGACGAACCGCTCAGCGGCTGACAGCGGGCAGTTGCGGTCACCGTCGGAATGCCACCAGGTGAGCGAAGTGGTGATGGCCGGCAGGTCGATCTCGTCCCAGCCGTTCTCGAAGACGAGCGACTCGTCGAGCCAGCCCTGCACGCCCTGCCCCAACGCCTCGGTGAGGCCACGGACGAAGGCCGACTGCCACGTCGGGTCGCTCATCGTGCGCTGGTCGTCGGTCGGCGCGGTGGCCATGATCTGCCGGAACATCGCTAGCGGGTCGGCCAGGATGCGTTCGCGCTGCTCTTCCTCGAGTGCGCGGAGCGCTTCGACGTCTCCGGCGCGGGCAAGCCGGCTTGCCTGCACGTTCAGGTCGATCATCGTGTCGATCTCGTCGTCGTCGAGGGGCGAGGCCCCGACCAGAACGGTGGCCGCGCGGACCCGATCGGAATGCCGGGCACAGAACGCGAGGACGTGCGGGCCACCGCCGCTACCACCGATCAGCGCGACGTCGTCGATGCCGAGCTCGTCGAGGACGGCCGCGACATCGTCGGAGGGCTGGGCATAGCCGCGGCCCGGCAGCGGTGTCGATGCGCCGAAGCCGGGGCGTTCGGTAGTGATCACGCGCAAGCCGCGCTCGAGCCACGGCGTGCGGTCCGCACGGATCGACCACCGCGATCCCGGCGTACCCGGCATGCGCAGGAGGACCCGGCCCGTTGGCTCGCCGCACTCGGTCCAGGCGACAGTGCGGCCGTCGGGACGTTTCAGGGACCGGTCGGCGACGACGTCACCGGAGCGCGTTTCGGTCACTGGCCCGGTCATGGGTCCGGAGCTGAGTCAGTCGCCGTTGTCGACGGGTGCGACCTCGCGCGGCGCGGTCCAGCCGAGCCGCTCGAGCTGTTGCCGCAGGATCATCTCGGCGAGGGTCTTCGCGTCGGCGCTGTCGAGGAACTCGCGCGAGCGGTCCCCATCGCTGAGCGACGATGCCGCGTCGAGCGCGTCGCATGCGTCCAGGAAAGTGCGCATTGCGCCGCGCAAGCGCGCGTCGTCGAGCTCGGCCACGTGTGCCCTCCGCGGAGCGTTTTGCATCTCCTCGACTGATGCTAGAACGTTCTGAAGTCGCGTGGCGCATACCGGGGCGTGAAGCGCGGTTTGCGCGCCCCGGACATTTCGACCAAACGCACCACGCGATGACGATGCGGGGCGTACGGCGCAAGCAGTTCCAGCATCCCGTCGTCGTCGACCGGCCGACCGATCAGTGCCCAGCCGACCAAGCGTGGGATGTGCAGGTCGCCCACGGAGACCGCATCGGCGTCGCCGAGCGCACGCTGCGCCACCTCCGCGGAAGTCCACGGCCCGATGCCTGGAATCGCACGCAGCCGGTCGAGGGCGGCCGGTGGCGCCATGCCAGTGGCTGCTTCGAGCCGGTTCGCGGCCCGGGCCGCCGTGACGATCGTCGCCGAACGCTTCCCGTCGACGCCCGCGCGATGCCACTCCCACGACGGGATCCGCGCCCACGTCTGCGCGGCCGGCGCGACCCGCATCCGCCGCGGTGTAGGCCCCGGCGCCGGTTCGCCGTACCGCCACACGAGCTCGCGCCAGGACCGTCGTGCCTCGATGCCGGTCACCTTCTGCTCGAGGACGGTCGGGGCAAGGACGTCGAACACGAGACCCGTGCGCGGGATGCGCAGGCCGGGGTGCGCAGCATGCGCGTCCCGCACGAGCGGATGCCGTGGGCGGAAGTCGGTGCTGTCGTCGCGCCCCCCGAGCAGATCGGGGACGGACGAGACCAGCCACTCTGCGCCAGCGCCCCATGCAGTCGCGGTCACTTCACCACTGTGAGCGCGAAGCGCGAGGGTCCCCGGGCCGAGCGGCGTGCGGCAGGTGCGCCAGAACGTGCCATCGGGACCGGCCGTGTGGGTGGGATCACCGCCGCCACGAACCAACGGCCACAACGTGGCCTGCAGATCCACGGGGTGCGCCGGCCGCCAAGTGGTGCTCCGTGAAATCGGTTCGGTTACGGCGGCGACCACTGCACCATCTTCGACCACGCCGCCGACGACGTCTTACACGTCGGAGGAGAAACGGATCGTGCCGTCTGCGATCTGTGTATCCGGCCAGATCCGCATACCGGCGCGAAGCTCGTTGCGTGACCCGATCCGAGCGCCATCGCCGATCACCGCGTCCTCGAGCACGGCATCCGGCCCGACCCGCACGAACCTGCCGATCACCGAGGACACGACACGCGCGCCTTCACCCACCGATGCCCCATCGAGTACGACGCTGCGCTCGATCACTGCGCCACTCGCGACCGTGACGGCGGGAGAGAGCACCGATCCGCCGGTCACCGACGCGTTCGGCATGACCCGTGCGTCCGCAGCGACCAACGCATCGCCGTCACGTTGCACGAGGTCGCAGTTGGCGCGGAGGTACGCCGCGGGTGTTCCGATGTCGAGCCAGTAGGACGCCTCGACGTACCCCTGCAGACGCGCGCCGGCTTCGAGAAGGCCCGGGAACGTCTCCCGCTCGACCGAGACCGGCCGATCAGTGGGAATGTCGTCGATGACCGAACGCCGGAACACGTAGCAACCGGCATTGATCTGGTTCGTCGGCGGATCATCGCTTTTCTCGATGAACGCTTCGACCCGACCGTCCGCGGCAGTCGGTACGCAGCCGAACGGCCGGGCATCGTCGACAACGGTGAGATGCAGTGTCACGGCGGCGTCGACGCGCTGGTGTTCGGCCAGCTGTCGTGCGATGTCGTGGTCGCTCACGACGTCGCCGTTCAGTACGACGACTGGCTCGTCCGCGGCGGCGCGAAGTCGCGCAGCGACGTTGCGAATCCCGCCACCGGTGCCGAGCGGTTGGACTTCGGTCACGCATTCGATGTCGAGGCCGGGGACCGCTTGAGTTCCGGCGTACGCAGCGAAAACGTCGGGCTGGTACGACGTGGCAAGCACGACGTGCGTCACACCGGCGTTGCGCAACCGGTCGAGCTGGTGGTCGATGAAGGGCCGACCCGCGACCGGAAGCAACGGCTTCGGCGTCGTGACCGTCAGCGGGCGAAGCCGGGTTCCCCGGCCACCGACCAGGATGATCGCGTCGATCGTCGGTCCGCTAACCCGCGATGGCGCGCGCGTACGACGCGAGATGCGCCTCGGCGCTTGCCTCCCACGTGAACTCCCGAGCCCGCGCAGCGCCGGCCTCGGCGAGCTGGGTGCGCCGCGCCTCGTCGTCGAGCAGCGATCCGAGCATCCGCCCGATCGACTCCACATCGGGCTCGGTGTAGGCGACCGCATCGCCGCCGACCTCGGGCAGCGACAACCGGTGGGTGGTCAGCACCGGGACGCCACAGGCCATCGCCTCGAGCACGGGCAGACCGAAACCCTCGCCGTGGCTGGGATACGCGCACACAAGTGCACCGCCGAGGTAACCGGGCAGGTCAGCGAAACGCAGGTAACCGGGCCGGACCACGCGAAGATGCGGCGGAACCTCACCGATCGCGACATCGAGGTCGTCGTCCCAGCCGCTGCCGCCGGCCAGCACGAGTGCCGGCGGGTCGTCACGGTCGGCGACGGCCTGCACCCAACCGCGGATCAAGTTCGGCACGTTCTTGCGCGGCTCGAGAACGCCGAGGAACGCGATGTAGGTGGAGTCGGACAGCCCGAGCCGGGCGGCGACGCGGCGCTGCTCCTCGGGCGTTGGCGGGTGGAAGACCGCAGGGTCGACACCGTGATAGGCGACGTCGATCAACGTCGGGTCAGCGGAGAGCAGGCGGACGAGCTCGTCGCGGGTTGCCTTCGACGGCACGATGCACCGGCTCGCGCGCCGTAACGCAGTGCGGGTGGCCGAGCGGTAGAACGTGCCGCGCACAGCGGCATGCATCGACGGTTCGGTGAAGAAGGTCGCATCGTGGATGGTGACCACGACAGCGGCAGCGGCGCGCAGCGGCATCGTGTAGTGCGGCGAATGGATGACCTGAGCGTCAACCTGCTCCGCGGCAAGCGGCAGGCCGGTCTGCTCCCACGCCAGCCGGGTCGCCCGGTGGCTGATGGCCGGCGGCCCGGGGATGATGCGCGCCGACGGGGTCAGGCGGCCGTAGCGCTCGGCGTCGGCGCGCTGGCAGGCAATGGCGAGGTCGGCACCGGCGGCGTCGAGTGCGGGAAGCAAACCGTCGACGTAACGCCCGACACCGCCGCGGTCGGCGGGCACGGCCGTCGCGTCAACGAGCACGCGGGGGCCCACGGTCACTCCCTTTTCTGTCCTTCGTTGGTCGGCCGCGAGTGGGGCACCTGGCGCGACCGCTGCCAGCGTACGCCCGGTGACCTCGGCGTGCCCGTGAACTCCGGCGGTCAGCGTGCCCGGTAGATCGCCGACGGAAGTGGCAGCGGTTGATCCGTGGCCACCCCGTACCGCGTCGAATGCAAGCCGTGGATGTACCACGTCGCCGTCGACGGCCGGTAGACCGCGGCCTGCGCGATCGCGTTGCCGTCGTAGTCGCCCGGCACCGGAACGTCGCCCTTCGTACCGAAGCGATAGCTGCCCCGGCCGTCATCGACGTACCACCGGCCGTTGCCCGGACGCCAGATGGCGACCTGCGTGTCCCCTGTACCGCGGTAGTCCCCGGGCACCGGAACGTCGCCCCGCTGGCCGAAGCGCCGACTCTGCGACGAGCCGCGTACGTACCAGGTGCCCGTGCTCGGGCGCCAGACAGCGAGGTCGGCACGACCGTCGCCGTTGTAGTCACCCGGAACCGGTACGTCGGTGCGGTGGCCCCACACGACACTGCTCATGCCGTGGACGTACCACCGGTCCTCAGATGGACGGAAGACAGCGAAGTCCGTCCGGCCGTCGCCGTTGTAGTCGGCGGGCACAGGGATGTCGCCGGATTCGCCGTACTGCGTGCTGCTCGACTGACCCTCGACGTACCACCGCCCACTGGCGGGTCGCCACACGGCGCGCTCTACCGTTCCGTCGCCGTCATAGTCGCCGGCCACCGGGATGTCGCCCTGCTGGCCGAGGTGTACGCCGCCGTTGCCCGCGTCGTACCAGTTGCCTTGCGAGCCACGCCACACCGACACGTCTGTGCTCGCGTTTCCGGTGAAGTCGGCGACAGGTGTCGGCACGAGCTCCCACCATGCCGAGCGGAGGCCGTTGCTG
Organism: Actinomycetes bacterium; assembly: GCA_045807285.1. GTDB lineage: Bacteria > Actinomycetota > Actinomycetes > JAWWOW01 > JAWWOW01 > JBJMHR01. The sequence continues at coordinate 129,859 of JBJMHR010000018.1, read as the reverse complement.
TGCGTCGGCCAGGAATACGCCGATGAGACGTCGTGGCCGGACACCGTGACCGTCGCACTGCTGCCAACGAGCTGCGCTTCGACGACGCGGCCGTCCCACTCGCCGTTGCCGTCGCGCTGGGTCACGCGGATCGACCGCAAGGTGCCGATGCTCGGGTAGGCCGACTCGAGCGCCGAGGCGGGCAGCGCCGCCGACCAGCTGTAGCTGCTCAGGTGAGAGTGCGCGTCGTACGGGTCCGGTTGCGCGATGAGGTACGGCGCACCGCCGTCGGTGGTCCAACCGCCGTCGTCGGCGGAGTACTGCGCAAAGATCGCCTTGCCGCCATAGGTGCGGACCTGACCGGCGGTGGCGGCGATCGCGCTGTTCGTGCTCGACGCCTCGAGCAGCGTGACGGTGCCGCCAGCGGACACCTCCGTCGTACCGCCGAAGACCTGGCAGTCGGTCGAGTCACAGATGTCGTGGTCACTCGACCCGGCATGCTCGCGCTCGTACTCGGCGTACGAACGCGCAGCGATTGCTTGTGCCTGCAACGCGGCGGCCGGCCAGCTCGAGGGTGACTCGCGCGGGACGGAGCCGCGCAAGTAGTCCTCCATCGGCATCACGGCCATCGCATCAACGTTGTTCGCCGCAGCGCGGACCGCTTGCAGGTAGCCGCGGTAGTCGCGCTCAGTGCCGCTCGGGTAGATGACACGCATCGGGGCGGACGACGACGCGTTCTTCTGGCCGATGTTCATCGGACCGGCGAACGACGCGTGACCGCCCGGTGCGAACGCGTGCCACGCGCCGGACACGTAGTCCTGGATGGTGATTGACGACGTACCGGCGATGAAGCGCCACATCGTCGGCGTCGCCGGCAGATCGGCACGGTAGTTCGATGCGAGGTCGTGGATCGACAGCACCGCACCCGTGCCCGCTGGCTCGCCGAGCACGACGTAGTTCGCCGCCGTGCTCTGCAGCAGGATGCGCATCGTCGGGTTACCGATGGATCCAGCCGCCGTGTGCGGGTAGTAGAACGAGACGATCTGTGACGCGGTCAAGTGGTCGACAGCGGCCGCGCCGTACGCGCCGTCTTGGGACAAGCCGTGGCCGTGACCCCAGCCATGACCGACGACGTGAAAGACACGTGTCGTCGGCACGACGACGACCTGGCCGGCTGCTGGGTGCAGAAAGACCGGCGAGAACCCCGTCGCGACGAGTGCGCTCGCAGTAGCCAGCAACACGGCGCGACGCGTGAGGCGACCTGGCGGGAGGTTGCTCATGCGCTTTCGTTCGGCAGAGATCGGACAACGCTTGACGAGAAGCACCCTAACCGCGGGAAGTGTTGCTTTCCGACAACTCGGGACGTACGGGCTCGGCGCGGAGCGGCGCACACAGGCTGGCCCACGCGAAATCACCGGCGGTCATCACGACGCGTGAAACGAGCGCGACGGCGGTTGCTGCGCCCGCTGACATCACCGGCGCAAGAGCAATGACAAGCATCCCTTCACGCGCACCCACGCCGGCCGGGGCGAACACGATGACGAAACCGACCACCCACGCGAGTGCGTAACCACCGGTAGCGAGCAGCGGCAGCCGGTGACCACTTTCGGCAAGCGGGCGCGCGAGCAGTGCCAGATGTGCGCCGTAACAGACCCACATGACAAGTGACCAGCTTGTGGCGGCCAGGACACCCCGCCAGCTGAGCTGCGCGTTCAGGACGTCACGGCGCAGCAATCGCAGTCCGCGGTCGACGCTGGCGCTCAAGACGCGCGGGTGCAACAGAAGCAGACCGACCGGCAGTAGCACCAACGCCCAGCCTGCACGCTCGAGCGCGCGCGCCGATGTGAATGGCAGACACACGATGGCGACCAGCAGACCGGTCGTGACGTTCACGCCCATCACGACGAGCGCGACGGCACCGACGCGGCGACGGCCGGCGCCTGCGCTGTGCCCGAGCTCCATCTGGCTGAGCACCGGCCAGATGCCTCCGGGTAGGTACTTTCCGACCTGGGCGACGAAGAAGACACGCAACGCGACCCGCCGTGGCAGGGACTCCCCGATGTCGACGAGCAACGCATGCCACGACAGCGCGCTCGCGCCGAGCCCGACCATCGCGGCAGCAAAGGCGAGCACCGGTGCCGCCAAGCCAACGCGGTGAAGCGCACTGTGCACCGTGCCCCACTGCGCAGCGATTGCGTAGACGCCGAGGCCGATCGCGACCGCCAGGGCGACCGCGTGCACCTTCCGCCTGCTCACCGGTGCGCGAACTGCTTCGTTACGTATCGCCGCGGGAGCGCACGATCAGGTCACCGAGCAAAGCGAGCGCGGCGATCTGCAGACCGGTGAGAAGGATGAGCACCGTCGAGCCGGGCACCCGCCAGCCGAACCGGATGACATCGGTCACCATCTTCACGCCGCCCGCTGCGATGATCCACAGCGCAACCGGCATGAGGACCTTTAGCGGGTTGAAGTACATGACCATGCGCAGCACTTGCAGGATGTAGAGATACGCGTCGCGGATGAAGTGGAACTTCGACCGGCCGGCGCGCGATGAGTAGTCGATCGGGACGTAACGGATCTCGTGACCGTTGGCGAGGAACGACAACGTCAGTGTGCTCACGCAGGAGAACCCTGCCGGCAAGAGCCGGAGGTAGGGCTGCGCAACGTCACGCCGGAACACCCGCATGCCCGAGTTGAGATCGGGGATCGTCGCGGCCGTGAGGTACGACGCAATGCGCCGGATCACCCACTTGGTCGGCACCCGCAACACGCGGTAGCTGCCCGCTTCACTCGTGCGCGCACCGACCACTTGGTCGATGCCGCGTTCGTTGCGCAGCAGCGTGATGAACTCCGGCAGGCGTTCGTTGGGGTAGGACATGTCGGCGTCGGTCCAGGCCACCAGTTCGCCACGCGCTTGCTGTGTGCCGAGCCGGCGCACGGTCCCAGGCCCACTGTTCCGCTGCCGTGCGACGTACCGCAGCCGCGGGAAGCGTCTCGACTCGGCCAGCCGGGCCAGCACCTCACGCGTGCCGTCAGTCGAGGCGTCGTCGTACACGTCGAGGTCATAGCTGAAACCGCTCGCGTCCATCGCCGCGGCGATGCGGCTGATCTCGGCTTCGATGTGTCCGGCTTCGTTGAACACCGGCAGGACGATCGTGACGTCGGGAGGCTTCTCGACGATTTCCAGGCCGCCAGCGGCCTCGTTCCGACGCAACACGATCGGTGCGTCGGATGTGCTCACCTACGCGAGGATACGGCCTACGGTGAAGCCAGCTTGCCCTGCGGAATCGCTCGATAGACCGCGTACGGCAGGACCAGCGGTTCGTAGCCGGCGCCGCCGACGACCATCGAACTCTCGTGCAGGACGTACCACCGGCCCGTGGAGGTGCGGTACGCCGACGGCGTGGCGATCGCCGATCCGGCGAACCCACCGACTGCCGGGACGTCGCCGAGCGCACCCCACTGAGTGAGCGTGCGCCCGCCGTAGACGTACCAGCCGCCGTTGCTGCCGCGCCACACTGCTCGGTCCGCGCGTCCGTCACCGTCGTAGTCGGCCGGCACCGGGATGTCGGTGGGCGCACCCCATGCGACCGACGCGCCATCGTGCCGGATGAACCACGCACCCGTGGTCGGTCGCCATACGGCGTACTCGCTCTTGCCATCGCCGGTGTAGTCGGCGGGCACCGGGACGTCGCCACGCGCACCCCATTGCACGCTGGTCCAGCCGGGCAGGTCGACGTACCAACGGCCGGTCGACGGCCGCCACACGGCTCGGTCGGTGATGCCGTCGCCGTTGTAGTCCGCGGGCACCGGGACGTCGCCACGGGCGCCCCACTGCACGCTGCTCGAATGCGGCGCGTCGACGTACCACCGGCCGTCGGATGCACGCCACACTGCACGTTCGGTCTTGCTGTCACCGACGTAGTTGCCGGGGACCGGTGCGTCGCCGGTCGTGCCGAACTTCGTCGAGTTGCTCGCGCTGCCCACATGCCAGTTGCCGGTCGCGGGGTCCCACGTCGCCGGGTCGGTCGCGAGGTCGCCGCTGAAGTCGCCGGACGGAACCGGTACCGATCCCATCAGCGCGCGGGCCGCGGACCGCATTGTCGGCAGCTTGGCGTAGAGATCGTCACCCGGGCATGTCGTGCTGCCCGCGTCTCGGTGCCCGGACATTCGATGGAACAGCACGCTCTGCCCGACTGGCCACCTATCGGTGCCACCGCCGGCTGAGATCAGATGGTCCGTGCCGGTTGGATCGCGGAAGTAAAGACCGAGCTTCCATGCGAACAGGTGCTCGTACGCCGACAGCATCGCCGACGTCGGTTGTGTCGATGTGTAGGTGCCGATTGCCGACACGCCGAAGCTGTCAGCGTTGAACCCGCCGGTGTGTGCACCGACGACAGCTTTGGTGATGCCGCCGTACCGCCCTTCCCAGATGCGGCCGAAGCGGTCGATGAGGAAGTTGTAACCGATGTCGCACCAGCCGTTGCTCTTCACGTGGTAGGCGTAAATGCCGCGGATGATGCTCGGTACGTCGGACGAGCTGTAGCCGTTTGGCGTGTCCGTGTGGTGGACGAAGCCGACCTTGATCGTGCTGTTGTAGTCGGGGCCGCTCGGGCACACGCTGCGACGCAGGGACTCGTCGGCACCCCAGTCGGCGCGCGTGTAGATCCTCGGTTCGACAGTGGCTGCTTCGGCGGTGTTCGCCGGGGTAGCAGTGACGCTGCCGTCGGCGTTGCTCGACCCAGGGTCGACGAGGGTGAGGTGCACACCCGCCGGGTGCAGGACGGCGCCGGCGCGGACGACGCGTGCCTCCACACCGTCGGCACGGCCGGCCCACAGGGGGTCGGTGGTTTGCTGGCCGGCCGTGCGCTCCGCCTCGGCGGATCCAGCATCGGGCCCGCCGTCCGACGTCGCCAACGCATTCCAACCCGACCAACTGCCGTTCTGGCGAACCCGTACCTCGACCGCTGCTCCGGACGGCAAGGCACCGCGACGCCAGCTTGCGCCGACCAAGCTGAACCGGCTGGTGTTTGCGGCGTTCGCGGCTGCGCCGAGGTCGAGCACTCGGATCAGCGCGTGCACAGGGTGGGCATGCGGCCGCGGTGTGGTGAGCACCGGGACCGCGAGGACGGCCGGCACGACTGCAACGGACAGCGCGAGGGCAGGGAGGCGAGGCGAACGCACGTGGGCTCCGGTCGGGGCGGGGAAGCGAACGGGTGCTCCTACTCTCACCCGCATCGACCGGTGTGGGGCGTGGCTTTACCAAAGTGTCGGTCGAGAAGAAACCAAAACGTCCCGTTGCGGCAACGGTCGCCTCAGCCGACCAGTGCTGCGCCCTCGCTCGCGACGGCGGTCGCCAAGGCCTGTCGCCAGTGCGGCAACGGGGTGAGGCCTGCGGAGACCCAGCGGTTCGCCGACAGCACGCTGTACGCCGGCCGCGGAGCAGGTCGCGGATAGGCGGATGACGGCACTGGGTGCACGCGCGCCGGGTCCGCGCCGACCTCGCTGAAGATCGCCTGCGCGAACGCGAACCACGTCGTGTCACCCGAGCTCGTCGCGTGGTAGATACCCGGCGCCGGCCTTTCGTCGACGAGCGCGAGCAGACCGCCGGCCAGGTCGCGCGTCCACGTCGGCGCACCGCGCTGGTCGTTCACGACGTTGACCGGTCCGCCGCCGCGGGCCAGCCCGGCCATCGTGCGCACGAAGTTGCGACCGCCCGCGCCGTACAACCACGCAGTTCGTACGACGTAGACCGGACCACCTGCGTCGAGAACTGCTCGCTCCCCCGCCGCCTTGCTCCGGCCGTACGCCGACCGTGGCGCGATCGGCGCGTCCTCGGCGTACGGCTCGGTGGCGGTGCCGTCGAAGACGTAGTCCGTCGACACGTGCACCAGCGCACAGTTGCGACGCGCGCACGTCGCGGCGATGTAGGCCGGCCCGTCGCAGTTGACCGCCATAGCGGCCGCCTCGTTGCTCTCGGCTCCGTCCACGTCGGTCCACGCGGCCGTGTTGACGACGACGTCGGGGCGGTGCGTGGCCATCGCCTGGTCGACTGCTGTCGCGTCGGCGATGTCGAGGTCATTGTGGGTCAGGCCGACAGCCTGTGATGCACCGAGGAGGGCGAGCAAGTCTTTGCCCAGCTGGCCGCCGGCACCGGTGACGAGAAAGCGCACCCGCGAAGTGTCGCAAGTCCGAGTTGCTCCGGTTATGGCGCGGCTCCGGCCCAGAGCTCGATCGTGACGGCTCGCGTGCGCGTCGGTCGCTGCACGAGCTGATGGTCCGCCTCTCGAGTCAGCAGGTGCACGACGTTCGTGACGTCATGTGCGCCGACAGCCGTCGCCGCAGTGCGCGAGTCCGACACGACGACCGGTTGCCACCCGCGCGACCTAGCGTTCGCAGCTGCAGCGCCAGTCGTGTCGGCAGCGTGGTCGCCGGTTACGACCGCGACCGGCACACCGCAGTCGCCGTGCAACAGTTGTGGCCACTCCTCGCTCGCGCGTGCGCCGGTGACCAACACGGCTGCGCGCGCCGGCAGGGACGCGCACACCCGTGCGACGGCGCCGATTTCCCCACGTTCAGTACGGCGGCCCAGCAGCGGCAGTGCGCCGACCAGTGCCGGCGCGATGAGTGCGGCGCTGCCGAGCACGGCGACGAGCGCGGTGATCGTCCGCCCGTTTCGCTCGCGCGTCCACCGCGCTGCCCTCGCCACCAGCCAGGATGCAGCGACGACAAGCCCCGGCAGAACGACCGGTACGAACCTGCGGTCCGCCCATGGATGGTCGGGCGTGATCGAGGGACGTGCGAGCACGACGGCGGTCGCACCCAGCACCACGAAGAGGAACGGCATCGCCATCTCGTCACGTCCGCGCAGCACTCGGCGTACGAGCAGGACAAGGGCGAGCATCCCGAGCGCGAGGCCGCTCGGCCCGATCCACCACGCGAGCCAGTGCATGCTCTGCTCCGCGTACGTGCGCGGGCCGTACGCCGGTAGCCCCAGATGTGCTTGCAGCGCAACGACGTCACCACTCGCGGGGTCGCTCGCCTTGTACTGCGGATGCGAGAGATGGGGTCGCAAGAAGTACGCCGCTATCGCGACGAGTGCGACAGTGACTGCGGCGAGGTCGGCCAGATGGTCGCGGTACGGCACGCGCCGCAGTGCGCCGCGACGCCACGCCCACATTGCAAGCAATGTGAGCACGACGACGGCAACGGCCGCAGCGGCGCTGAGCCGCAGCTCGTGCCGAAGAGTCGCGAGATACGGGCGGGCAAGAAACAGGCCGTCGATGAGCGCTAACGCGACACCAATGACAACGCCGATACTGGTTGCGAGCGCTTCGCGGACCCGCCCACGCATGGTGAGCACAGCAACCACCGGCACGAAAGCGATCAGCTCGACCAGCGCGTCGATGCGCACCAGCGCGACCATGCCGATGACAAGGCCGGCGAGTCCGGACGCCCATGTCCGCGCCGGACCGCGCGGCCGGCGATGGGCGTCAACGAGGAGGCTCAGCCCCCCGAATAGCAGCAGCTGAGCGGACGGCTCGCTGAACGCCGACCGCGCTTGCTGCAGGTCGGGGTAAGCGAGCGCCAACGCGACCGCGGTCAGCGCTCCGGCCCACGCGCCGGCGAGGCGAGCGGCGAGTCCGGCCACGGCGAGCAGGGCGAGCGCACCTATGACGGCGTCAGCGCGAGTGATGCCGCGCAGCCCGGCGGCCCAGCCGGCCGGTGCCAGCGCGATCGACGTCCCGGACATGAACTGCGGGACGACGTGGTCGCCACGTTGGTAGAAGCCCGGGCTGCCGTACCTGAGACCGGGTGCCGCTCCGAAGACGCCGGCCTGGGTTGGCACCGGCAACCGGCCGTGGTGTGCGAGCCAGTCCGCGGACTGGGCGTAGACGCCCGGGTCACGCCGTACCACCACGTGCTCCGAGCTGGTGGTCCAGCCGACCGCACCGAACCCCGCGGCCACCGCGATCATCAGCAGGAGGGGAAGGGCCGAATGAATGTCCCTTTCACTCTGGTTTTCCGGAGTGAATGGGGCATTCATCCCGATCAGGGTGAGCGCGGGGATGGTCACCACGATGGCGCAGGTCACCGTCAGTGCCGGTGAGAGCCGGTGCGCGAGCAGCAACGGAAGGCCCACCAGCAGCCACCCGGTGAGCGCGACCGCCGGCGCAACCGTCGCGATCCGGACCACCTTGGCGAGCACGCGCGGAGGTTACCGGCGGGAACGTGACGAATTACCCAACCGTTAAGGTCCATGCGGCGCGACACCCGCGCCGGTCCGTCAGGCAGGTGTCGAGGTGTCTTCCCGCGGGGCTTCCCGCCTGTTCCGCGTGTTCCGGATCACTGCGGTCGTGTGCTCTGCGCTGATGCTCGCGAGCACCACGGGGGCCTACCTGGTCTACCGCCACCTGAACGGGAACATCGGCCACATCAAGGTGCCGGGGCTGCCGACGCACCACGGCAAGACCGTCAACTACCTGATCATCGGGTCGGACAGCAGGCAGGTCGCGGGTGGCGCGCAGTACGGCGCGCACGACTTCGAGAACCTCTCCGACACCGTGATCCTCGCCCACCTGCCGGGCAACGGGAAAAGCGCGCAGCTCGTGAGCTTTCCGCGTGACGGCCTCGTCCGGATTCCGGCCTGCGCGGCCTGGAAGGGCGGGCGCGGTAGCAAATCCCCGCACTTGGACAAGTTCAACGTGGCTTATGAGCTGGGCGGCCCGGCCTGCACGATCAAGACGGTCGAGCAGATGAGCGGCCTGAAGATCGACGACTTTATCGTCGTCAGCCTGCCGGGGTTCGTGCGGATCAGCGACGCTCTCGGCGGTGTGGAGGTATGCCTTCCGCAGGCGGTTGCGGACAAGTACTCCAAGTTGTACCTGCCCGCCGGCAGGACCAAAGTAAAAGGACAGACCGCGCTCGCATTCGTGCGAGAGCGCAAGCAGCTCGGCGGCAGTCGGATCCATCGCCAGCAGGAGTTCCTCGCCGCAGCGGTCAAAGAAGCAACCCAGAGCCGTCTGCTGTTCGACCCGACGAAGCTCTACCACCTGCTCGACGTCTCGACGAAGGCGATCACGACCGGTCATCTTTCACTCAACGACTTGCGCAAGCTCGCGCAGCGCTTCCAGCACATCAAGCCGGGCGACGTCGTCTTCTACACGGTCAACACCTTGCCCGAACGACGAATGTTCCTGCCGGGCTACAACAACCCGCGCGGCGTCGACGTCGATCCGATCGACACAGCCGAGGCGGATCGGTTGTTCAGCGCCATCCGCGGCAACAACCCGGTGGTGGCGCCGGCGCCGTCGGCAAGCACCGCCACCCATCTCACGGTGTCGCCGTCACACGTGCCCGTCCGCGTGCTGAACGGCACTGGCGTCAAAGGTGCCGCAACCAAGGCCGCGAATGACCTGCGCGCTGCGGGCTTCGACGTCGTCGGCGTCGGAGACGCTGACTCGTCGAACTACAGCCAGACGCTGGTGCGGTTCGGCGCGCAGCGCGTCGAGTCGTCCGAGACGCTCGCCGCCGCGATCCCGGGCTCGCTGCGGCAAAGCGACGACGGGCTCGGCAACACCGTCGCGCTGATCGTCGGCACCAACTACAACGGCGCGCACTCCGTGTCCATCGGATCGCCAGGGCCGTCGCCGTCCAGCTCACCCGCACCGAACAAACCGCAAGGCATCTCCGCGTCCGAGGACGCCTGCTCGTCGAAGTTCAACCAGTCCGGGCCCGCCTGACCGGCACGACATACGGCCGTAGGCTCGGCGCTCGTGCCGACCACGTCCGAGGGCGAGCTGCTGTGGACTCCGTCCGACGACCGGCGTCGGAACGCGCGTGTCACGAGCTATGTCGACTGGCTTCGCGAGAAGCACAACCTCGACCTGACCCACCCTGCTGACGACGACAGCGCCCTTGCGCTGTGGCGGTGGTCCGTCGACAACCTCGACGACTTCTGGTCCTCGGTTTGGGACTACTTCGGGATCCGAGCGAGTGCGCCGTACGATGCGGTGCTTGCCGACGCGCGGATGCCCGGCGCCGTGTGGTTTCCCGGCGCGCGACTGTCGTACGCCGAGCACGCGCTCGCGTGGACCGGCGCGGAACCGGCGCTCGTCTTCCGGCGCGAAGACGGCCTGGCAGCGACCCTCAGTCGCGATGACCTGCGCGCGCAGGTCGGTGCGGCGGCTGCCGGGCTCCGCCGGCTCGGCGTACGCGAGGGTGACCGCGTCGCGGCGGTGTTGCCGAACGCACCGCAAGCCGTCATCGCGTTCTTGGCGGCAGCAAGCATCGGTGCGATCTGGTCGAGCTGCTCGCCGGACTTCGGCGCTCGCGGACTCGTGGACCGGTTCGCGCAGATCAACCCAACCGTGCTGCTCACTGTGGACGGCTACCTGTACGGCGGCCGGGCGCATCGGATCGTCGAGACGATTTCTGCACTGCAAGCCGAGCTGACCGGGCTCGCAGCCACGGTCGTCGTGCCCTATCTGGACGACGCGCCGGACATCTCCTCGTTGCGCGGCACGATCTCGTGGACCGAGCTCGTCGACACGCCCGCCGACCCGGCACCGGTCCCGCTGCCCTTCGACGCGCCGTTGTGGATCCTCTACTCGTCCGGCACCACCGGGCTGCCGAAGCCGATCGTGCAGAGCCAGGGCGGCATCCTGCTCGAACACGTGAAGTGCGCCGCGTTGCACACCGACCTGCGTCCCGGCGACCGCTTCTTCTGGTTCACGACAACCGGCTGGATGATGTGGAACTACCTGCTGGCCGGGTTGCTCGTGGGATCAACCTGCGTTTTGTACGACGGCAGCCCGGGTCACCCCGACATGACGGCACTCTGGCGGTTCGCGGGCGAGGTCGGCATCACGTCGTTCGGCACAAGCGCGCCCTATCTCACCGCATGTCTCGGCGCGGGCGTCACGCCTCGCGAAATCGCTGACCTGACGGCGTTGAAGAGCCTCGGTTCGACCGGTGCCCCCCTGTCGCCGGAGGGCTTCCGCTGGGTCTACGACAACGTCAAGGCGGATCTGCACCTCGCGTCGGTCTCCGGCGGCACGGACGTGTGCACGGCGTTCGTCCTCGGCCTCCCGACGTTGCCGGTGCGTGCCGGTGAGATCCAGACGCGCGCACTCGGCTGCGCGATGACGACGTACGACGCCTCCGGACGTGAAGTAACCGACGAAGTCGGCGAGTTAGTCGTTACGAAACCCATGCCGTCGATGCCGATCCGTTTCTGGGGCGACGACGACGGGTCGCGGCTCACGGCGTCGTACTTCGCGGACTTTCCCGGCGTCTGGCGGCACGGGGACTGGGCCAAGGTCACCGCTGCCGGCCACGTCGTCATCTACGGTCGCTCGGACTCCACGCTCAACCGTGGTGGCGTAAGGATCGGAACCGCGGAGTTCTACCGCGTCGTCGAAGAGCTACCGGAGATCACCGAGAGCCTCGTTGTCGACACAAGCGAGCTGGGGCGTGAGGGCGAGCTGTTGCTGTTCGTCGTGCTGACGCAAGACACCTCGCTCGACGACGGTCTCCTCAGCCGGATACGCGCGGCGCTGCGGACTCAACTGTCCCCGCGTCACGTGCCGGACGTCATCGAGGCGGTGACCGAGATCCCGCGCACGCTCAACGGCAAGAAGCTCGAGGTTCCGGTGAAACGCATGCTCGCTGGTACGCCGTTGGACAAGGCGGTCAGCATTGGCGCGGTCGCGAACCCCACGTCGCTCGACACGTTCGTCGAGCTCGCCACCCGGCGCGCTGGGTCATGACTCAGATGATCGGCGGCCGGCCGAGCCGCGCCATCCGCCACGCCGTTCGGTAGCGCATCCGCCGGCGCGGACCGCACGGCTCGACCAAGCCGCGCCCGAAGCCGCGGAACCACGCGGCCAGGTCACGCGGATGGCGGGTGCGTACGACGGTGAGCAGGGTCCAGTCGACCAGGTACCAGAAGGCAATCGGCCACGGCAGGTTGCGGCGCGCGAGGAACACTCGGTTGCGAGCGTTCAGCCGGAAGAACTCGCGATGTCGGGTCGGCGGCAATGCCGGATGGCAGATCTCCGCGTCCGCGTCGTACGCGATGCGGTAACCCGCGTCGAGCGCGCGCCAGGCAAGGTCGGTCTCCTCGTGCGCGTAGAAGAACGCATCCGGAAAACCACCGACCGCGTCGAAGACCGCGCGACGTACCGCGCACGCACCACCGAGGAACGTCGTCACCTCGGACGAGCGCGCTGCGTCACCGGCACGCAACCGTGGCACGTGGCGACGCGCTCCAGGGGCCCCGTCGGGGTCCGTGATGCGAAGCGACACGATGCCGAGCCGGTCGTCAGCGGCGAACGCGTCGACGACGTGGCGAACCGCGTCCCGCGAGGCGTAGTACGCGTCGTCGTCCAGGAACAGCACCACGTCGCCAGTGGTCAGCGCCACACCACGGTTGCGGCCCGCCGGGATGCCGATGTTGTCGGGCAACCGCAGCGTCTTCACTGCAGGGTCGAACGAACCGGGGTCCGCACCGTTGCCGACGACGACGACCTCGACGTCGACGCCGTTCTGCGCACGTGCGCTCTCCACGGCACGTGCCACGTCGGCGGGGCGATCACCGCGGGTCAGAATGACGCAGGACACGCGCATCAGCGCAACCGCGACGACGCAAGGATGCTGACGAGGTGCAGGACGACGAGCGCACCGGCGACAGCTGCGGTCATCGCCACAAGCACGCGCGTCCCCGTCAGACCGCCGGCAACCGCGTCGTAGACCGCAGCGCCGAGCACACAGACCGACAGCTCCATTGCCTGCACGAGGCGGTGCACGCGGAACAGCGAGGCGAACCGTCGGGCCCTTCCTAACCGGTGACCACGGGGCTCGGCTGCCTCGTCGCTCACCGGCGGCAACCCTGACTTGGCGCGGGCGACGTCGACGAGATCGGTCTCCGCCTTTCCGAGGATCGCGCACAGCGCTGCGACCAACCCGAGGACGAGCCAGCCGGATGCATGCCGGGACGCCGCACGCATACCAAGTCCCGAGATGAGTGCCGCGTCGGTCAGATAGTGACCGACGCGATCGGCGTACACCCCCGCAATGCTCGTACGCCCGGTCCAGCGCGCAAGCTCGCCGTCGCAGCAGTCGAGCAGCATGTAGACCTGGACGAGAACCGCGGCGCCGATAGCCGCACCGAGCCCGCCGACGACGAGAAGGCAACCCGCGCCAACGCCAGCAGTGACCATCACTCCGGTGACCTGGTTGGGCGTGATCGGGGTGCGGGCAAGGACCGCCGTCACGTACACGGAGATGTGTCGCATGTAGAGACGGCCCACCCAGTGTTCACCGCTGCGCCGCTCGAGCAGACCGTGCGGTTGCGCGACGGCGCGGATCTCCGCCGGGGTCGGACTTTTCACGCGACGCTCCGTCGGAACCACCCGTGCGCACTTTCAACGGCGAACAGCAGCCACAAGTACGCCGTGGCGGCGATGTAGACACCTGTCGTTTGACCCGCGAGATATCCGACCGCCACCAGCAGCAACCTGCCGTCCCAGCCGAGCCCGAGCAGCCTCACCGCAGCTCGTCGGTCGGACTCACCGGCGCGTCCTTGCCGCATCCGGTCGACCGTGTCGTAGTCATGAAAGGCGATCGCGCACAACAGCACGAAGACGAGCGGCGGCGACACGTCACCGGCGAGGCCGACAATCGCGATGACGGCGTACTCCGCGGTCCGCAGAAGTGGGACCGCGGTCCAGTCCAGGCGACCGGTGTGCGGTGCGCCGGAGGAACTGCCGCCGACGGCCACCGCCCAGACAGTGGCGGCGAAGACCGCAACCTTCGACAACCCCGCGCCGGCCACCGCCGCGACCGGCGCTGCAGCGACGAGCGCGAACAGCCACGGCCGATGGTGGCTGCCGAACCGTCCGATTGCCAACGCCATGGGGCCATCGTCGCGGTAAAGCGCAACGGCGTTCATCGCCGCATCACCGGGCCAGCGACCGCAGCACGCGACCGGTTGTCGCGTAGACACCGGCGACACCGGCCCAGGGAACGAGCGCATAGAACGTGACGCGGGCATCCGCGATGGCCGTCGTCAAGGAGATGAGCGCCAACCGCTGCCCGAACGGCAGCACGGCCATCTTGCGCACCCAACGCATCACGGATGACGCATCCATGCGTCGCGATGTCCGCGCCACAGCGCCGCGATCGCGGCTAGCGGGCAGGCCGTCACCGGCCTCGGTGATGGCGGGTGCCGCCGGCAGCAGGTCGGTCGTGGGACGTGCGATGAACGAGAAGTCGACGAGATGGCGGCTCACCCGGATCACCAACGCAGCGAGCGCCCAAGGCCAGAAGTTCCCGAGACCGCTGCGGCCGGCACCGACAGCCAGACCGGCGTAGACGGCGTACTCCTTCGCCCGGTCGAAGGTGATGTCCAGCCATGCGCCGAACGTCGAGAAGGTTGACGTGAACCGGGCCAGCTGCCCGTCGACGCAGTCGAGCATGAACGACACCTGCAGCAGAACCGCGCCGGCGATCAACGCACCCCGGCTGCCGACGGCGAATCCGGCGGCAGCCACGAAGCCCAGACCGATCGACGCCAGCGTCACGGCGTTGGGGCGGATGCCGCGATGGGCGCACCAACGCGCGATGTATCGCGAGTAAGGGCTCACCAGAAAGGTGGTGAAGGCCTCGTCTTCGGCCTTGACCGCCGAGTGCATGGCGAGCGTCTCCTCATCGGCAGCAGCGAACTCGGCTTCGGCGGTCGACGTTTCGTCGTCATTCCACGCACGCCGCCACATCAGCTCACGAATGTCGATCGCTCGAGCACCACCTGTACGCCGCACGAGCGCGACGGCGACGATGCTCGCTGGTGATGACGGCGGAGTTCCGAGTGATCGCCATGTCATCAGCTCATCGGCCACGCGCTGCCGCTTGGGGCCCGGCACAACAGCAATGGCGAGGCTCCACGCGTTCGGATTGGTCACCGAGTGGTACGCCGAGCCGCAACTCACCACCCGGTCCTGCTCCACGCGCACCCGATTCGCGTCTTCCATGGGACGCCGGCTGACCAGAAGCCGGGCACCGTTAGCAGCGACGAAAGCGCGCAGTGCACGCAGGTGTACGACGATGTCACCGCTGACGACGACGGCGTCATCTCCGAGCGGTTTGCTGGAGCGCAGCGCCACCTCTACGTCGTCATCGCAGGCCACGACGACGTCCATCACGCCGACAGCGTTCAGCTGTGCTCGTAGCCGTTGCACGCTTTTGGCAGCAGAAGATGTGCGGGACGCGTCGATGATGGCAAGCATGTGGATCGCAGCGTAACGGCCGCGTGCGCCCCGGCCCGGTATGCTCGCGACGACTGGAAGGAGCCCGACCGCATGACCGGGTCCGGCCACACTCACCGGACCGACCTCCGGACCATCGCCGCCGTCCTCGCCGGCGGTACCGGCACGCGCGTCGGCCTGCAGACTCCGAAGCAACTGGTCAAGGTCGCGGGCAAGGCGATCATCGAACACACCGTCGAGGGCTTGCACAACTGCGACGTCGTCGACGACATCGTCGTTCTGATGACCCCCGGTTACACCGACGAGGTGAGCGCGCTGCTCGGCAACCGGTACCCGAAGGTGCGGCAGGTGCTCGAGGGTGGCGCAACCCGCAACGAGACGACGCAACGTGCACTCGACGCGATCCCGGAAGCCGAGGCGAACGTGCTCTTGCACGACGCGGTGCGCCCATTACTCGACCAGCGCATCGTCGAAGACTGTGTGCGCGCGTTGGCGACGTACGAAGCGGTCGACGTCGCCATCCCGTCGGCCGACACAATCGTCGAGGTCGAGAACGACGTCATCGTCTCGATTCCCGACCGCGGCAGGTTGCGCCGTGGACAGACGCCGCAGTGCTTCCGGCTCTCGACGATTCGCAAGGCGTACGCACTCGCCTCGCAAGATCCCGGTTTCACTGCCACCGACGACTGCAGCGTCGTGCTGAAGTATCTCCCCGAGGTACCGATCTACGTCGTCAACGGCGCCGAGCACAACATGAAGATCACGCACCCGGTCGACATCTTCCTCGCCGACAAGCTCTTCCAGCTCGCCTCGCACGCACCGCCGGATACGCCGGACGACTACGCCGAGCGGATGCGCGGGCACACCCTTGTCGTCTTCGGCGGCAGCTATGGCATCGGTGCGGACATCGTCGCGATGGCGCGCGGTTTCGGTGCCGATGTTTTCGCTTTCAGCCGTTCAGAGACCGGCACGCATGTGGAACGAGCCGACGACGTCCAGGCTGCCCTCGCGCAGGCACACGACACCACCGGCCGGATCGACTACGTCGTCAACACAGCGGGCGTGCTGCACAAGGGACGGCTCTCCGAACTCGACGAGGCCGCCATCGACGAGAGCGTGCGCGTCAACTACGTCGCACCCCTCACGATTGCGCGCCTCGCATTGCCCTACCTGTCCGCGACGAAGGGGCACCTGCTGCTGTACACATCGAGCTCCTACACCCGCGGCCGGGCCGACTACAGCGTCTACTCGTCGACGAAGTCAGCGGTCGTGAACCTCACCCAGGCCCTCTCCGACGAGTGGGCCGACTTCGGCGTACGTGTCAACTGCGTCAACCCCGAGCGCACGCTCACGCCGATGCGCGTTCGTGCGTTCGGCGAGGAGGCGCCCGAGTCCCTGCTCGCGTCCGGTGCCGTGGCACTGACGTCGATCGACGTGTTGCTCTCGGACATCACCGGGCAGGTCATCGACGTGCGGCGACAGACCCCACCTGAATCCGGCGTCCGGGCGCGGACGGCCGGCGAGGCCGAGCGTGTCTCGGCTGCCTTGGCAGCAGCCGAGGCGCAGGTGAACGCGGAGGACCCCTCTCCGTGACCGCCCGACGCTGGCTGGTCGCGGCTCTCGGGCTCAGTGCGCTCGGCCTCTCGTTTCCCCTCATGCTGTTCGGCGCAGCGCTCCCCCGCACCTGGCTGTTCGTTGCCGGCGCTGCCGCGTCGTACGCCGGCGAGGCTTACATCTACCGCTACCAACAGTTCGTCGTGCGCGCCCTGAGCAAGGTGAACCTCGGCATCACGCTTCGTTTCTTCGTCCGCGACTCGCTGCTGCTCGTGCTGGTCGCGAGGCTGGGGCATCTCAGCGATTTCGGCTTCGTGCTGTTTGCCGTCGGCATGCTCGGCCTGCAGGCCTTGCGCGGCGCGCACAGCGTGCTGACCTACCGCATCCAACGTCGGCGCTTCCCCGTTGAGCTGCACAACGTCGAGGCACCGCGCGGCTTGCCCGGTGGGCCACCGGAGTTCCTCATGCGCGAGGGCCTGCGCAAGATGCTTCACCTCGACATGCTCCCGGTCGCAGGCGCGCTCTACGGCGGCTTGACCCAGCACTACCTCCCGATGGCAGTGCTCACCTGCATTGCGCTGGCCGCTGGGCTGGCGGCCGACGGCGTACTCGGTCAGCACTACCTGCGGATCCATCGCGTGCCGGCGGAGACCGCTTTCAACCTTCTCCATGAGCAGGTCATCTCGTTGCGGCCCGAGGTGATCCTGTACTTCAGCGGGTCGCCGGAGTCGGCGTACCAGCTGAACATGTGGCTAAGTGTCCTCGACCGGCTGCCGCACAAGACTCTCATCCTGCTCCGGGAACGGTCGATCCTGAGCCTCATCGCACCGACCAAGGCACCGGTCGCGTGCATCGTCGGGTCCATCGACTTGATGAACTTCTCGCTTCCTGACGCGCGACTCGCGATGTACGTCGCCAACGTCGGCAAGAACATCCACCTGCTTCGCGTACCTGGGATCCGGCACGTGTTCATCGGGCATGGCGACAGTGACAAACAGGCGAGCGTGAACCCGTTCAGCAAGGTGTACGACGAGGTCTGGGTCGCCGGAGCAGCCGGTCGCGAGCGGTGGGCGAAGGCGAATGTCGGCGTCCGGGACGAAAGTGTGCGCGAGGTCGGCCGACCGCAGCTCGACCCGATCGCGACCCTGCCGGGCGCGGGCCCGCGCGAGGTAAAGCACGTGCTCTATGCACCGACGTGGGAGGGCTGGACCAACGACCCGTTCCACACCTCGCTCGTGCTCATGGGCCCCGAACTCGTGCGCGACCTGATCACGCACGACTCCGACGTCGTTGTCACCTACAAGCCACACCCGCTCACTGGCACCCGGGACCGGCGCGCCCTGCGGGCGCACGAAGAGATCGTGAGCATCATCCGCGGCGCCAATGCCAAGCGCGCGACGACAGCACAACATGCGGTCGTGCTCGATGACGGCCCGAACCTCTATGAGTGTTTCAACCGAGCCGACCTGCTGATCAGTGACATCTCCAGCGTCGTTGCCGACTTCATTCACAGCCAGAAGCCGTACGTCGTCACAAACCCTGAAGGTGTCGACGACGCGCGGTTCCGCAAGCTCAACCCGACCGCGTCAGCGGCCTATCTCGTCGGGCCCGGGGGCGACACGATCAGCAACGTGCTCGCGGCCGTGGCGGCGGGCGACCCGCTCGCCGACGACCGCCGTCGGTTGAAGGAGTTTCTCCTCGGACCGGACGAACCGTCCGCGATGGAGCGCTTCAGCAATGCGGTCGAGGAAGTCGTCGCGCAGGGAGTGGCCGCGCCGGCACCGGGCGACCTGGAGTTCGGTTTCGAGCCGGAGCCGGACACGGAGAGCTTGCTCGGAGGTGCCGACGACGGAGATGGCGACGGCGGTGGCGGTCGGCGGCTAGCGGTCGGCTGAAACCGGCTCACATGTCCGTCGGTCGGCCCGTGAGGAAACCAGCGGCCCATGAGCCATGCATCGTCATGTAGACGAACGGCAGCCGGAACCGCGCATCGACCGGTAGGTCGCGACCAGTGACGGCAGCGCCGGCGACCACGCTCGCGACGTAACCCGCAGGAGCCGCCCATCCGACCCGTCGGCCGAACGCCGCAAGCAGCAACCCGCCGGTGACGGCGATGAGCGCGGCGGGCGGGGTCAGGTAGCGCAGGTTTGCCGAGCCCGGGTAACGATGCACGAGCAAGCGGCGCCAACGCCCGTAGTTGAAGTACTGGCGCGCGACGGCCCCAGCCGACCCACGGGGGCGGTAGGTCACACGCAGGTCCGGGCTGAAGTAGACGAGCCCACCCGACTCGCGAATGCGGTAGTTGAGCTCCCAGTCCTGCGCGCGCATGAACGTCTCGTCGTAGCCGCGCAGACGAAGCAACGTCTCGCGCCTGAACACCCCGAGGTAAACAGTGTCCGCAGGTCCGGCCTTGCCGCCGGCATGGAATGCGGCCGGACCGACACCGAGGCGGGTCGTCATCGCCTTCGCAACGGCTTGCTCGAAGGGCGTCTTGCCCTCGGCCGCCATGATGCCGCCGACGTTGTCAGCGCCGACACTCTCCAGCAGGGCGACCGCCGTCTTGAGGTAGCCCGCGGGAAGCAGCGAGTGACCGTCGACGCGCGCGATGATGGGATGACGAGCGGTCGCCACAGCAAGGTTCAGGCCTGCCGGCGTACGTCCGGACGGGTTCGAAACGGTCGAGATCTGCGGGTGCTCGGCGGCGAGTTTTGCGGCGATCTCGTCCGTACGGTCCCGGGACGGACCGAGGGCGATCACGATCTCGAGCTCGCCGGGGTAGTCCTGCCCAAGGATCGCCGCGATGGCATCAGCGAGATGACGTTCCTCATCAAGCACAGCCATCACAACGGAAACGGATGGCCAACTGGCAGAAAAGTTCCCGGATTCCGCGGATTCTCGCCGCTCGGCTGCCATGTCGTGCGTCACGGTACTCGACCGATGCACGGCTAGAATCGACGCTGAACTCCGTTACCAAAGGAGCACTACCTGTATCCCGGTCCCGATCGTGTGCAGCACGGTCGAGGGACGCGCGCGCTCAAGGTCATTGCGGTGATCGCGTCGGTGTTCGTGCTCGTGTCGACTACCGGCGCCTACGCACTGCTGCGTTCCTTCGAGGGAGGCCTGCAGCGGCTTGACGTCTTCGGAGGCGCGCACAAGACCAAGTCAGAGCGCGGCGCAGTCAACTACCTGCTCGTCGGCACTGACTCCGGTCAAGGTCTGACCGCCCGGCAGCTCAGTGAGTTCCACCTCGGTGCTCGACGCGATCAGCTTGGCGCGCGCTCGGACACGATGATCCTTCTGCACGTCTCGAAGAAACGCGACAAAGCGGTGCTCGTCAGCTTTCCGCGTGACTCGTACGTCGAGATCCCGGCGTACACCGACGCACACCACGTGCATCACCCCGCGCAGCACAACAAGCTCAACGCCGCTTACTCCCTCGGCGGTCCACGGCTGACGATCGAGACGATCCAGAACGCAACCGGCGTCACGATCAACCACTACGTCGAGATCAACGTGCTCGGTCTTGCCAGCGTGGTCGATGCGCTCGGCGGCGTGGACGTCTGCGTGCCGACCGCGGTCAACGACTGGCGCAGCGGCTTGACCCTGTCAGCGGGCAACCACCACGTCGGTGGTGTGACCGCGGTCGCCTACGCCCGCGACCGGCATGGGCTGACCGGCGGCAGCGACCTCGGTCGCATCAAACGCCAGCAGGCACTTCTCGGGTCACTCTTCCAGCGCGCGAGGAGCAGCCGCGTGCTGCTGAACCCGGCCAAGATCCTCGATGTCTTGAACTCGACCAAGAAAGCCATCAAGGTCGACCGGCAGCTCAGCCACAACGACATCCTGACGCTGGCCGACAAGATGTCGCACGTGGACGGGCACCATGTGCTCCTGTTGACCGTGCCGTTGGCGCCGCATTCGTTCCATCCGGGCCTTGGCTCGACCGTGGACTGGGATCCCGTGCTGTCACGGCAGCTGTTCGACAACATCAGGCACGACCTGCCGATCAGTGCTCCCGCGAGCGCACCCAAGGTGACCGTCGCACCGGCCAGCATCTTCGTGCACGTCCTCAACGGGACCGCAACGAATGGGCTTGGCCGCAAAGCCGCGAACGACCTCGTGGCCGTCGGCTTCCACATCTCCGGCACACCGACCACGGCGCCCGGGCCGCATCTCGCGACGACGGTCATCCGTTACGGCCCCAGCCGGCTCGACTCGGCTCGCACGATCGCAGCAGCAGTGCCCGGAGCCCGGCTGCAGGAAGACGGCAGCCTCGGCAGCTCGGTGCAACTTGTCGTCGGCACGAACTACCACGGGGCCCGGCATGTGACAGCCGTCGCCGCCCCGTCGTCGTCCGCCCAGGTGGTGACGCGCACGGCCGCCGACAACCCCTGCAGCTGATGCCTTTCGATACCCTGGCAGTCCCATGGCCACTGCCGTAGACGTCAGTCCGGCCGGCGTACCGCAGCCTTCCCCCGCCGCGCTCGCTGACCGATATGCGCTCACGCCCGTCGGTCGGCGGCCACCGCTGCTGCGGTACCTCAATCAGCTCTGGGTACGCCGGCACTTCATCACGACGCTCGCGGTAGCGCGGGTGATCGCACGTAACCACGAAGACCGCCTGGGCGTGTTCTGGAACGTTCTTCGCCCCCTGCTTCTCGCTGCGATCTACGGACTCGTCTTCGGCGTACTGCTGCCGAGCAGCACGCGTCCGCACAACTTCACCGCGTTCATCGTCATCGGTGTGATCGTCTTCACCTTCAGCGGCGACACCTTCACCAAAGGTTCACGCTCGATCACCCGCAACCTGCACATCGTCCGAGCGCTGCATTTCCCGAAGGCGCTGCTGCCCGTGGCGCAGGCGCTCGAAGAGTCGATCGCAACGATCCCGGCCTTCGTCGTGATGGTGCTGATCGTCCTTGCGACTGGTGTGACGCCGAACCGGCACTGGATCTACATCGCACCGGCTTTCTTGCTGCAGGCTGTCTTCAGCCTCGGCCTGGCGTTCTTCGCCGCGCGGGTGACCGTGTCGATCCGCGACTTCGCCCAGCTGCTGCCGTTCATCCTGCGCATGCTCTTTTATCTTTCCGGCATCTTCTACGACATCAACCGGTTCACGCACCCGGCGTGGCTGGTTTATTTCGTCAAGGGCAACCCGTTTCACATCTTCATCGCCATCGACCGGCAGGCGCTCCTAGGCGGGCACTACGCCCCCAAGATCTACTGGGCATACGCGCTCGCCTGGGCGGTCGGTCTGTGCACCGTGATGTTCCTCTTCTTCTGGCGTGCTGAGGAGCGTTATGGCCGCGAATGAGAACAGGCGCGGCTCGTGAGCACCGCCGCCGTCGACCATGCCGCTGACCCGACGCCCCCCTCGCCCGAGGCGCCGCTCACTGTGATCGTGCACGACCTGCACATCACGTATCGCGTGTTGCTCGGAGGCAAGCGGGTCGAACAGCAGACCAGCCGGTCGATCCTGAAACGTGTCCCGCGCGGCCGGATGACGGACGTCAAGGCAGTTCGCGGCGTGAGCTTCGTGCTGCGCCAAGGCGAAGCAGTCGGACTCGTCGGGCGCAACGGGTCGGGCAAGAGCACGCTGCTGCGCGCGATCGCAGGATTAGTCACGCCGACGCAGGGTCAGGTGTGGGCGCAGGGCGAACCTGCGCTGCTCGGCGTCAACGCCGCGCTGATCCCCGAGCTCTCCGGCGAGCGCAACATCGTGCTCGGTGGTCTCGCCCTCGGCCTGAAGCCGGACGAGATCAAGCACCAGTACGACGAGGTGGTCGCGTTCTCCGGCATCAAAGACGCCATCGAGATGCCGATGAAGACGTATTCGAGCGGCATGTCGGCGCGGTTGCGCTTCGCGATCGCCACGACGAAGACGCCGCCCGTACTGCTGATCGACGAGGCGCTCGCCGTGGGCGACGCCGAGTTCCGGCGCAAGAGCGAGCAACGCATTGGCAAGCTCCGCGAAGAAGCCGGCACCGTCGTGCTCGTCAGTCACTCGCTGGGCGCGATTTACGAGAGCTGCAACCGCTGCATCTGGCTGGACAAGGGCTCGATCCGCATGGACGGCGACGTCTACGAGGTCTTGAACGCCTACAGCATGGAGACGACGGGGCGGCCGATCGACCGCCGCCCGATCGAACCCGAGCCCGAATAGATCACCGAAACCACCAAGGAGCGACGTGACACCCCGTCTCACCGTGCTCGGCACCGGTTACCTCGGTGCGACGCACGCCGTCTGCATGGCCGAGCTTGGTTTCGAAGTGCTCGGGCTCGACGTCGATGAACGCAAGGTCTCGATGTTGTCCGCCGGCGAGGTGCCCTTCTACGAACCAGGTCTAGACGAGCTGCTCCGCAAGACCATGGACACCGGGCGCATCCGCTTCACGACGTCGTACGACGAGGTTGCGGAATTCGGTGACGTGCACTTCATCTGCGCCGGCACACCACAGAAGAAGGGTGAGTACGCCGCTGACCTCACACAGGTCAACAGCGTGGTCGACGAGCTCGCACCACGGCTCACGCGTCCCTGTCTCGTCGTCGGCAAGTCGAC
This sequence comes from Actinomycetes bacterium, assembly GCA_045807285.1. Classification (GTDB taxonomy): domain Bacteria; phylum Actinomycetota; class Actinomycetes; order JAWWOW01; family JAWWOW01; genus JBJMHR01. The sequence goes on along the minus strand of JBJMHR010000018.1, from coordinate 106,501 downwards.
CGTGCCGTCCGGCACTGCCTTGCGTGTCGCGCAGGAGCTGGAGGCAACCGCACCGGCCGGGCGCGCGGTGGAGCTCGCCTGGAACCCGGAGTTTCTGCGTGAAGGTTTCGCCGTCGAGGACACCCTGCATCCCGACCGCCTCGTCTTCGGCGTACGACCTGACGGGCACGGTGAGGCGACGCTGCGCGAGGTGTTCGCAGCGCCCATCGGGGAGGGCGTCCCGGTCATCGTCACCGACTATGCGACGGCCGAGCTCGTGAAGGTCGCGGCGAACGCATTCCTCGCCACGAAGATCTCGTTCATCAACGCCATGGCCGAGGTCTGCGAAGCCGTGCATGCCGACGTCACAGCGCTCGCCGACGCCCTTGGACACGACTCCCGCATCGGCCGGCGGTTCCTGCACCCTGGCCTCGGCTTCGGTGGCGGCTGCCTACCGAAGGACATCCGCGCGTTCATGGCGCGGGCCGGCGAGCTCGGCGTCGACCAGGCGCTGTCGTTCCTGCGCGAGGTCGACGCGATCAACTCACGCCGGCGGGTCCGGATGGTCGAGCTCACCCGCGAGCTGGTGGACGGCACGTTCACCGACAAGCGCATCGGTGTGCTCGGTGCCGCGTTCAAGCCCAACTCCGACGACATCCGCGACTCGCCCGCGCTCGATGTCGCCGATGCGATCCGGCGGCAGGGCGCCCACGTCACGGTCTACGACCCGGCTGCGGTGGACAACGCGCGCCGGATCTACCCGCAGTTGCAATACGCCGACTCGGTCGCCGCCGCCGCCCGGGACGCCGACGTCGTATTGCACCTCACCGAATGGCGCGAGTTCGTCGAGATGGACCCGGCCGTGCTCGCCGATGTCGTACGGCACAAACGCATCGTCGACGGCCGGAACGCGCTCGTTGCCGACCGCTGGCGTTCCGCCGGCTGGGCCTATCGCGCCCTCGGCCGCCCTTAGCTGTTCGGACCGCGCAGCTTCTGCTGCAGGTCGCCGTCCTTCGACCGCGCTTTTGCATTCAGCGCGGCTTGGTAGTCGCACATCTGCGCGCGCAGCTTGTCGTCCGACGCGGCAAGGATCCGAATCGCCAGCAAGCCGGCATTCGTCGCCCCGGCCACGGACACCGTCGCCACCGGTACGCCGGCGGGCATCTGCACGATCGACAGCAACGAGTCGAGGCCGTCGAGGTGCTTGAGCGGAACCGGTACGCCGATCACCGGCAGCGGCGTGACCGACGCCAACATGCCAGGGAGGTGTGCGGCGCCACCGGCGCCGGCGATGATCACGCGCAGTCCGCGGTCAGCGGCAGTCCCGCCGTAGTCGAGCATCTCCTTCGGCGTGCGGTGTGCCGAGACGACGCGCACCTCGTGCGCGACGTCGAAGTCCAACAGGACTTCGGCTGCATCAGACATCGTCGGCCAGTCGGAGTCACTGCCCATGACGACACCAACGAGGGGCTCGCCCTGGCTCACAGTGGCTCCCCTCGCAACCGCTCAGCCGCCGCTCGAGCGCGTGCTCGCACGTCACCCAGATCATCGCCTACGACTGTCACATGCCCGAGCTTGCGGCCGGGGCGCGTCGCTTTGCCGTAGAGCTGCACCCTGACCGTGGGATCCGCCAGGACGACGGGAAGGGCTGCGAAAAGGTCGGTGGATGCACCGCCCAGCACGTTGACCATGACGCTCACGGGGGCAAGCGTGCTGGTGTCTCCCAACGGCCAGTCGAGCACCGCCCGCACGTGTTGTTCGAACTGACTCGTCACGGCTCCGTCGATGGACCAGTGCCCGGAGTTGTGCGGGCGCATGGCGAGCTCGTTGACGAGCAGACCGTCGGGGGTCTCGAACAGCTCGACGGCCAGAACGCCGATGACGTCGAGCTCGGTGGCGATGCGCACGGCGATGTCCGCCGCGGCGCGCTCGACGACCTTCGCCAGATCCGGTGCGGGGGCGAGCACCTCGACGCAAATCCCGTCAGACTGCACGGTCTCGACGACGGGCCAGGTCTTCGTCTCCCCCGACGGCCGCCGCGCGACCTGCACGGCGAGCTCGCGCACGATCGGCACCCGCTCCTCGACCAGGATGTCGGTCGCCGGAAGCTCGTCGCCCGGTCCGACGAACCACACGCCGCGCCCGTCGTAACCACCGCGGACGGCCTTCGCGACGTACGGACGCGGCAGCGCGTCCGGATCCGCCGACCATTGCGGCGTCGGTATGCCGAACTCGGCCAATCGTTCGCGCATGACGCGTTTGTCCTGCGCGTGCACGAGCGCGCGAGACCCCGGGCGCACCGCAACGCCGCCCGCCTCCAACGCCTCAAGGTGCTCGGTCGGCACATGTTCGTGGTCGAACGTGACGACGTCGCAGTCCGCAGCGAACCGGCGGAGGTCATCGAAGGAGCGATAGTCGCCGACCGTCGTGTCCGGTGTGACGAGTGCGGCGCTGTCGTCAGCACCATCCGCGAGCACGCGAAAGTTGACGTCGAGCGCGATTGCGGCTGCTTGCGTCATGCGCGCGAGCTGACCGGCACCGACCATGCCGACGACAGGGCGACTCATAGGCCGAGCTCGCGGGCGATGACCATGCGCTGGATCTCGCTGGTGCCCTCACCGATCTCGAGGATCTTCGCGTCCCGCCAGTGCCGGGCGACGGGGAACTCGTTCATGAACCCGTAGCCCCCGTGGATCTGCGTCGCCTCGCGCGCGTTGGTGACCGCGATCTCACTGGAGTACAGCTTCGCGATCGCGGCTTGCTTCTTGAACGGCTCGCCACGCAACATCCGCGCCGCCGCCTCGTAGTACGCGACGCGCGCTGTGTGCGTGCGGGCCTCCATGTCGGCAATCTTGAAGGCGATCGCCTGGTTCTGGCCGATGGGCCGACCGAACGCTTGCCGCTCGTTCGCGTACTTCACCGACTCGTCGACGCAGGCCTGGGCGAGGCCGACGGCGAGCGCTGAGATGGCGATGCGCCCCTCGTCGAGGATCTGCAGGAAGTTGGCATAGCCGCGGCCCCGGTCACCGACGAGGTTCGACGCCGGGACGTGCACGTCACTGAACGACAGCTCGCGAGTGTCAGAGGCATGCCAGCCAACCTTGGAGTACTTCGGTGCGACCTTCAGGCCATCCGTCGGGGCCGGAATGATGATCGAGGAGATCTCCCGGCCGCCGCCTGGTTGCTCGCCCGTGACCGCCGTCACGGTGATCAGCCGGGTGATGTCAGTGCCCGCGTTCGTGATGAACGCCTTGCTTCCGTTGATCACCCACTCGCCGTCGCGCAACTCGGCACGGGTGCGCGTCGCACCGGCGTCCGACCCGCCGCCGGGCTCGGTGAGACCGAAGGCACCGAGAGCACGCCCGCTGGTCAGCTGGGGCAGCCAGTCCCGTTTCTGCTCCTCGGTGCCGAACCGGTAGATCGGCATGGCCCCGAGCGAGACCGCCGCCTCGAGGGTGATCGCCACCGACGAGTCAGCGCGGGCCAGCTCCTCGATCGCGAGGCAGAGCGTGAAGTAGTCCCCGCCCATCCCGCCGTACTCCTCCGGGAAAGGCAGCCCAAAAAGGCCCATCTCGGCCATCTGCGCGACCACGTCGTAAGGGAACTCGCCGCTCTCGTCGTAGTGCGGGGCAGCGGGGGCGACAACCTCGCGCGCGAACTCTTCGACGGTCTTACGCAGGGCCTCTTGGTCCTCGTCGAGCCGAAAGTCGAGCAATATTCCCTCCGCCTTCGCGTCCGCGTCCGGTAAAGGCTCGCACGCTCTGGATAGGCTCAGATAGTGCCATCCTTGCGCGGTCGCAGCCCGCTGAAGGCCTTCGACCACGCTGTCGTCGCGCTCTTCCACGAAGTCATGAAGTTCGGCACCGTCGGCGTCATCAACTTCTTCGTCGACGTCGGCCTGTTCAACCTGCTCCGCGTCGAGCTGATGCCGCACCGACCGCTCACCTGCAAGTTCATCTCCTCTTCCGTCGCGGCGATCTCGTCGTACTTCATGAACCGGCACTGGACCTGGCGACACCGGGCGCGCAGCGGCATGGCGCGTGAGCTGCCGCTGTTCCTCATCCTGACCGCAGTCGGCGTGGGGATCACGTTGGCTTGTCTCGCGGTGTCGCACTACGTCTTGGGGCTGCACAGCGTGCTCGCCGACAACATCTCCGCCAACTTCGTCGGTCTGGCCATCGCTATGGCGTGGCGCTTCTGGTCCTACAAGCGGTGGGTCTTCCTCGAAGACGATCCGAACCGTGATGAGGAAGCGGCCGAAGCCGCGGTACGTACGACGGTCTGAGGGTGGAGCCGCTCGGCATCGACGGTGCGTGGGTGCACACACCGGTTGTCCACCGCGATGACCGTGGCTCGTTTCAGGAGTGGTTCAGAGGCGCCGAGTTCGCGGCGGCGTTGGGGCACCGCCTCGGCCTCGCGCAAGCGAACATGTCGGTCTCTCGACGCGGCGTCGTCCGAGGCATCCACTTCGCGGACGTGCCGCCCGGTCAGGCGAAGTACGTCACCTGCGCGCGCGGCGCTGCCCTCGACGTCGTCGTCGACATCCGGGTCGGGTCACCGACGTACGGCCGTTGGGAAGCCGTTCAGCTCGACGAGGAGGATCGCCGCGCCGTCTACCTCGGGGAAGGGTTGGGGCACGCGTTTTGCGCTCTGACCGATGAGACGACGGTCGTCTATCTGTGCTCAACGCCGTACGCCGCCGAGCGCGAGCACGGCATCGACCCGATGGATCCGGAGATCGGTATTGAGTGGCCGGCCGGTATAACGCCGGTGCTGTCCGGCAAGGACGCCGAAGCCCCTGGCCTGAGTGCTGCACGGGATGCGGGCTTGCTGCCGTCCTACGGCGAGTGCAAGGCCTACGTCTCCGGCTTGGAGTGAGGCTCGCGCATCAGCGCAACGAGGCGGTTGCTTCCATTCGCTTGATGGTCGACGAGTTGCCGGTGAACGTGAGGTCATAGAGCGTTCCGTTCACGATCAACACGTCAATCGTCTCGTGCACGACCAGGCCGCTTTCCTGGAAGTCCGCCAGGATGTGCAGCGCGGGATGGTTCGCGAGGCGGGTGGTCCGATGCGACGTGACGTGGATGCTGCCCTTGAGCTGGGGCGCGAGAAAACTCTGGTAGAAGGTCTCGAGATTCGGGAAGTCGACACCGCCGAGCGACTTCTCGATCAGCAGGACCTGGCCCGTGCTCGACGGGTCGAACGCGACGAAAGCTCCACCGCTGCCATGGCTCACGTCGTCGATCCGGGACGCGAGCCCCGGATGAGCGCGTTTAGCCGCCTTCACCCGCGCCGCGAGACCCGACCCACTCAGGTCGAGACGCAGCCACGAGTGCGGTACGCCGACCTGCATTCGGCGCGCATGGTCACCAGCGCGGACCCAGCCCGCGGGCAGCGCCGGAAGGGCCGGAGCGGCAGGTCGAGTGCGGGTCGCCGTCTGTTTCGGTGTGCTCGACGACGTGTGCCTCGAGGCCACCGGTGAGCTCGAGCCGCCACTGCAACCAGTCACGAGAACTGCCGCCGCCGCGGCAGCAACGAGCGAGAGCGCGCGCGAGGTGCGCAAATCGGTTCCCCCCTCGATCCCCGTCGATCTCGACTATCGCAGACCGAGCGCGATTTCCGGGCCGCCAATGAGCCCAACGCGTTCACCCAAACGGGCTGTCCCAGCGGCGATCGAGCGAGCGCCCGGGACGGCCCTGGATCAGTCGCCCTTGTAGCCGGCGGGCGGACCTTCCTGTTCACCGAGCTTTGGCGTGAAGGCGGCGGCGTAGGACTCGAAGTGCCCGCGCCACGCGTCCGGTGGCGGGTCAAGACCGAGCAACCGGTCGAGGCAGACCTCCCAGCCGGCCGCGTTGCGCGCCGCGATGCCCGGCGGCAACTCGTCGATGAGGGTCAGGCGGGTGCCGTCGTTGTTGCTCGCCAGTTCGAACCGCAGTGTCTCGTCGCCCCAGGTGTAGGCCAGGCGATGTGGCTCGTCGACTTCCAAGACCTTGCCGGTCAGCGTCATGTCGATGACGTCGGCCGGAAACACGAACGTCAACACCGCACCCGGCTTCCATTCGTCCCCCTCGACGACGACGTCGCAGGGGAACCACGCCTTCAGCTGCGTGCGATCAGTGATCGCCGACCAGACAACCTCTGGTGGATCGGGCAGGTCGCGAACGATGCGGACCGCTGGTCGGGCGCCGCCGGTGATGAGCGCGTCAGAGGGCACGGGTATTCCTCCGTCGGTCGAGGTGGTCTTCGAGCCGGTCGATGCGGGTCGTCCAGAAGTGCCGGTACGACGCGAGCCAGGCGTCCAGCTCGGCGAGCGGCTCGGGGCGGATGCGGTAGAGCCGGCGCTGCGCGTCGACCCGGATCTCGACGAGGCCGGCGTCCTTGAGCACGCGCAGGTGTTTCGACAGCGCCGGTTGGCTGATGCCGATCTGCTGCGCCAACGCGCCGACCGGGCGCTCGCCCTCCCGCAGCAGGTCCAGGATCGAGCGTCGACGGGGCTCCGCGAGCACGTCGAGAGCAGCCAGGCCGGCGGTCACCCGATCTAATCTGCCTGACTGGTTATATAACTGTCAAGGCATTCACGCCCGCTCAGCCGGTAAGGGCGGCGCGCTCCTTCAGCGGTTCCCACCAGTCCCGGTGGTCGCGGTACCACGCGACCGTCTGCGCGATGCCGTCCTCGAAGCTCATGTGCGGCTCATACCCGAGCTGCGCAATCTTGTTGTGGCTGAGGGAGTACCGGCGGTCGTGTGCCTTGCGGTCGACGACGTACTCGACGCTGCTCCAGTCGGCACCGCAGGCCTCGAGCAAGATGGTCGTGAGCTCCTTGTTGTTGAGCTCGCGGCCGCCGCCGATGTTGTAGATCTCGCCGGGCGCGCCTTTCTCGAGCACGATCTGGATCCCGCGGCAGTGATCGTCTACATGGAGCCAGTCGCGCACGTTGAGGCCGTCGCCGTACAACGGCACCTTCCTGCCGTCGAGCAGGTTGGTGACGAACAGCGGAATGACTTTCTCGGGGAACTGGTAAGGCCCGTAGTTGTTGCTGCAGCGCGTGATCGAGACGTTCAGCCCGTGCGTGCGCGCATAGGCGCGGGTGATGAGGTCGCCCCCTGCTTTCGCTGCAGAGTACGGCGAGTTCGGCAAGAGCGGCGACTCCTCCGTCCAGGAGCCTTCCTCAATGGAGCCGTAGACCTCGTCGGTTGAGACTTGTACGACGCGAGGCACGCCGGCGTCGAGACATGCCTGCAAGAACGCTTGGGTGCCGACAACGTTCGTCATCACGAAGTCCGGCGCACCGAGGATGGAGCGGTCGACGTGGGTCTCCGCGGCAAAGTTCAGGGCGGCGTCATGTCCGGGGACGAGCTCGCCGAGCAGCACGCGGTCGCAGATGTCGCCCTGCACGAACGTCAGCCGTTTGTCGTGCGCCACCGGGTCGAGGTTCGCCATGTTGCCGGCGTAGGTCAGTTTGTCGAGGACAGTTACCTCGTCGACGTCGATGTCGTAGCCGTCCTGCAGCAACGTGCGGACGTAGTGCGACCCGATGAAACCCGCGCCCCCGGTTACCAGCACTCTCATGAGCTGATCTGCACTTCGCTGTTGTCGCCCAGGACCATCCGATGTGCGCGATGCACCGTGGTGGCGCGTTCCAGCCGCACGTGGCGACCAATGAGCGAGCCGTCGATCCGGGAAAGACCTTCGATGACCGAGTCTGCGAGCACGATCGAGTAGGCAACTTCACTGGTCCGGATCACACACCGCTCGGCGATCGAGGTGAACGGACCGATGTAGGAGTCCTCGATCACTGCATCCGCACCGATGACGAGCGGACCGACCAGCCGCGAACCACGCACCTCGGCGCCCGACTCCACGACCACCCGGCCGATCACCTCGCTCGACTCGTCGACGCTGCCGTTGATGCGCGCTTCCGCACGTTCCAGCACGGAACGGTTGACCTCGAGCATGTCGGTGACGTTGCCAGTGTCCTTCCAGTAGCCGGTGATGATGTGCGACCGGACGTTGCACCCCCGGTCGACGAGCCACTGGATCGCGTCAGTGATCTCCAGCTCGCCGCGACCTGACGGCCTGATCGCGCGCACCGCCTCGTGCACCACCGGAGTGAACAGGTAGACACCCACCAGAGCGAGGTCGCTGCGCGGCTGCGCCGGTTTTTCCACGAGCCGAGCCACCCCGCCCGTCTCAGTGAGCTCCGCGACCCCGAACTCCGACGGGTTGGCGACCTTCGTCAACAGAATCTGCGCATCCGGCTTGTCCTGGCGGAACGCGTCGACGATGTCGTTGATACCGCCGACGATGAAGTTGTCGCCGAGGTACATGACGAAGTCGTCGTCGGCAAGAAAGTCCGCGGCGATCAGCACCGCGTGCGCAAGCCCGAGCGGCGCCTCCTGCCGGAGATAGGTGACATCGAGCCCGAATGCAGACCCGTCACCGATCGCGGCACGGATCTCCGCCTCGGTGTCACCAACGATGACGCCCGTCTCCACAACGCCGGCGTCACGCAATGCCTCCAAGCCGTAGAACAGCACCGGCTTGTTCGCGACCGGCACGAGCTGCTTCGCCGACGTGTGCGTGATCGGGCGCAGCCGCGTACCGGCGCCGCCAGCAAGGACGAGAGCTTTCACCGTCGTGTCCCGCTGAGCGCCTTCTTGGTCCGGCGGACCAGCGACCGTCTCGCTCGCAAGGCGAAGCTCGGTGGCTGCGTCGGCGTCGCCGCTGCCGGCTGTGCCCCGACCATGTCGAGCGGACCCTTCAGCGGGTTGCGCGGAGCGAGGGCAGCACGCCGGGCAGCATCGGTGCCGCCGCCAGGTCGAGCAGCGCGCAGCTCGCCCCAGACGTCGAGTCCGAGCGCGACCGGCGGCGTGAGCGCGCCCTCGCGCTTCAGGATCGACTCCGGCACGACCTGCGGATCGTCGCGAACTGTCGTCGCGACGATCTCGTCGTACTGGTCCGACAGGACGGTGTTCGACGCGTCCAGACCGTGGATGAGGAGCAGCCCGGTCGGCGTCGTGTTGACGAAGGTGAGCTCGAGGTCAGGCCGGCGGGCCCGGAAGACCTCGATCACCTTGTAGATGTCACCGGTCCACGCCTTCGAGTGCCGGACGCGCGCTGCCTCGTCCACGCGCCGCGGGAACATGTCGTCGAACACCACGACCGTCCACGGCGCGGAGTGCCGCTCGACGTTGATGAAGTCACGCAGCGCGAACTCGAACAGATGCATCCCGTCGATGAACGCGAGGTCGACGGGGCGTCCCTCGAGCGGCGCCAACGCGTCGGGTCGCTCGAAGTACTCGTCGCTCGTCGTCCGGTAGAGCCACACGGGGGCGGCAAGCTCCGCGGTGAGCGTGAACTCAGGATCGATCCCCACGCTCGGGCAGCGTGCGAGCGACAAACTGTTGCCGTTGCGTACGCCGACCTCGAGGTAGGTCCCCGGGTCGAGTACGTCGTGCAGCCGGCTGAGGAACTCGAGATACCTCACCGATGCGCCACCAGCCTCGTCACGCTCACTTCCGGCGCAGATAACCGCGGGGGTTCTGGCTCAGGTGATAGCGCTCCATCGACCGGTCGACCTCGAAGTCGTCGCGCTCGGCGAGGAAACGCTCGAGCGCCTCCATCGGCCCCGGACCGTGCTTCAGGTGCACGGGATGCCCGTTGACGTTGGTGTCCTCGACGATGAGGTACGACCCGGGCGTCACCATGTCGGCGTACACCTTGAGCTCGTTGTAGACGTGCTGCTCGGAGTGATCGGAGTCGAGGATGACGAGGATCGGCTTGTCGGTGGGCAGCATCCCGCGCACCTTGTCGACGATGACCGGGTCGGTCGAGGAGCCGGTGATGTAGGTGACCCGCGGGTGCTGCGGGAGGTTCGGCTTCGGGTCGAGGTCGACGGTCACGATCTCGCCATGGTCGATCAGGTCGCAGATGCGTGCCATGTAGTTGGCGCTACCGCCGTACGCCGTGCCGGTCTCCACGATCAGACCAGGGCGGATGTCGACGATGATCTCTTGGTACATCCACATGTCGAACGGGCATTTCAGGGCCTTCGTGCCCAGCCAGCGGGTCCGGTGCCAGGTGCCCTTGTCGTCGTAGTACAGCTTGTGGAACTGGTCGGTGATCGCGTTGACGGCCGGCGACCACGTCCGCGGGTTGCCGTTTCGCGTCATCCGGATCCGCTCGACCAGCGGCGCGATTGCCTGCTCGCCCGCCTCGTTGAGGAAATTCTCGTCATCGGTGAAGGTCGCCCCGAACTGCTCGGTTATGGCCGCCAATGCCGGCGATGACGCGCGCGACTTCCCCTTTTTGTCCCTGGTCGACAGGCCACGCACGACCTCGGCCACCGCTCCCTCGAGCGCAGGGGTGTACCCGCCGCGGGCCCGTTGGCGGGCGGCCAGCCGGACGAATGCCCGCAGCACCGGTTCCTCGAGCGTGCGCATCGCTTTGGTGGCATAGCGAGCCATGTGGAGGTTCCTCCAGATCGACAGTGTCGTGTCTGAGCCTGCCATGTCGCCGGATTCGTGGCATCGTGGCCCGCCATGACGCAGCCGCGAACTCGCCCGGTCTCTTCCCTCCGCCGTCTGGCCGCCATCGGGGTCGCATTTGCGCTAGGCGCTGCCTGGTTCGTCAACGGCCCGACGACGTCGGCGCACGCCGTCGGCACCAAGACACATAAGCCCTACGCGCATGCCTGCGGCAAGGCACCACGCGGGCATGCCCGATGCGACGCCTTGTACCAGACCGCACCGGCCACCAAGAGAACTGTGAGCCCCAACACCGCTCCTCCCGGCTATGGCCCGATCGACCTGCAGGACGCGTACAACCTGCCGTCCGGACGCGGCGGCGTCGGACGCATCGTCGCGATCGTCGACGCGTTCAACTGGCCGGCCGCCGAGTCCTCCCTCGCGGCGTACCGCACACAGTTCGGGTTGCCCTCGTGCACGACGAACAACGGCTGCTTCTTGAAGATCGGCCCGGACCCCAACGACCCGTCTGCCCTGCCGCCCACACAGGATCCGGGTTGGGCCGTCGAGATGGCGCTTGACCTCGACATGGTTTCGGCGAGTTGCCCGAACTGCGCGATCGTCCTCGTCGAGGCCACTGACGACTCGCTCGTCCACCTGGCCAACGCCGCGCTCACCGCTGCCGGCTACGCCGAGGCGATCTCGAACAGCTATGGGGTGGCTGAGGGGAACTTCTCCCAGAGCCCGGCCCCGTTCGACTCCTTCTACAGCGTTCCGGGCATCGTCTACACCGCGTCCACGGGCGACGACGGGTACGGCCCGCAGTACCCGGCCACCAGCCCGGACGTCGTTGCCGTCGGTGGTACGTCGCTGACCCAGGACGCGAGTGCCCGCGGCTGGAACGAGACGACCTGGTTCGACCCGACCGACAACTCCGGCACCGGCAGCGGATGTTCCTTGTACGAAGCCAAGCCCTCCTGGCAGTCCGACGCGTGCACGCACAGGACCGAGGCCGACGTCTCCGCTGTCGCCGACCCCAATACAGGAGTCGCGTCATATGGACCGTTCCCCGGCTGCAGCCCAGACCCAGAGTGCTGGGGCATCTTGGGCGGCACGAGCGCGTCAGCGCCGTTGATCGCCGGTGCGTACATGGTTGCCGGCGGCGCGCCGGTGCAACGAGCGGCCCGGCTGCTCTACGACCGGGGCGGCGCGCACCTGAACGACGTGACCTCCGGCGCCAACACGGCTAGCTGCACCGATGGATACCTGTGCACTGCCGGGCCTGGTTATGACGGCCCGACCGGCATGGGTACGCCGAATGGTTCGGGCGCGATGCGTAACGCTGCCGGCGTCGCGCAGTTCGACGCGCTCGGCAACACGCAGTTCTCGGTCTACCGTCCATCAACACAGACCTGGTACGTCCGCGGCAGCCACTTCTACCCGCAGGCCTGGGGCAAGAGCGGCGACAAGCCCGTGCCGGCGGACTATTTCGGCGACACGTTCACCGACGCTGCGGTCTACCGGCCGTCGACACATCAATGGTTCATCCAGTTCCTCGGGAGCTTCACCTGGGGCACGACGGGCGACATCCCGGTGCCCGGCGACTTCAGCGGCGACGGTGTCGCTGAGCTCACCGTCTACCGGCCGTCGAACCACACGTGGTACGAGCACAACCTCGTCTCGGTATCGAACACAACGGTGCCATGGGGAGCGAGCGCTGACACTCCAGTGCCCGGCGACTACGACGGTGACGGCAAGATCGATCCGGCGACGTATCGGCCGTCGACCAACACCTGGTACATCAAGGGCATCAGCGGCACGACAAGCTGGGGTAAACGCGGTGACGTGCCGGTCCCGGGCGACTACAACGGCGACGGCAAGACCGACATCGCGGTGTACCGCCCCTCGACGCACACGTGGTACCTGCACAACCTCGGAGCGCCCGTCGCGTGGGGCGGCACCGGCGACGCACCGGAGCCCGGCGACTATAACGGCGACGGCAAGACCGACATCGCGACCTGGCGGCCGTCGAACCAGACCTGGTACGTCAGGGGCATCCCTGGTGCCACCGTCTGGGGCAAGTCCGGCGACGTCCCGCTCGTGCTGCCCTACGCGATCGACCGCACCCGCTGACGGTCAGCCGCGGCCGGCCGACACCGGTCGCGGCGCCGGCTCGCTGCGGCGGCCGTCGGCAGCGGCAGGCAGGAACACGGCGAACACCGCCGGTCGTGCCCGCACGAGCTCGAGCCGGCCCCCGTCGGCCTCCACAATGGCCCGCGCGAGCGCGAGTCCGAGCCCGGTGCTCTCTGCGCCACTCACGGCCCGCTCAAAGATCCGTGGCACCAGCTCGGGTGCGATTCCGTTGCCGTGGTCGGCAACCTCGATGACGACGAACGCCTCCTCGCGGCGGCAGCGGATGTCGACCTGGCCGCCGCCGTGCGTGAGTGAGTTGTCGAGCAACGTGGCGAGCACCTGAGCGAGCCCGCCCGGAGAAGCCACGGCGAGCATTGCCGGCCCAGCCTCGACCGAGATCTCGCGTTGCTCGCGACGAAACGCCGGCCGCCACTCGTCCGCCTGCTGCGCCACGACATCCGCGACCGGGAAGGGGACAGCGGTCTGCGACCGCGAGTCGCGCGCCCGGCGTAACAGCTGGTCGACGACGGCAGATAGCCGCTCGGCCTGCACCAGCGCAGCCATCGCCTCCTCGCGCACTTCACGTTGGTCGGAGGCGGCGACGATCTCCTCGAGCCGGATGGACAGCGCCGTCAGCGGCGTGCGCAACTGGTGCGACGCATCGGTGGCGAACTCCCGCTCAGCGCCGAGCAGTCGAGAAAGCCGGGTTGCACTTCCTTCGAGCACGTCTGCTACCCGGTCGAGCTCCGGTACGCCATAACGCCGATGCGCCGATCGGGCGTCGCCCGAGCCGAGTCGTTCGGCAACTCGCGAAAGGTCGACGAGCGGTCCGGCTAGTCGTCTGGCCTGCAACAGCGCCATACCGACACCGGCGCCGATGGCGGCAGCGCCCAGAACGGCGATCAGGAGCCAGCCAGTCGCCATCCGCCGGTCTACGTCGTCGTCGCCGCTCGCGACAGTGATGTGGCCGCCGCGCTCGATCGGCGTACTCGCGGAGATGGCGTCCCGCCCGACGGCCGGGCCCACGGACAGCGTTTGTGCGCGGGGCAATGTCACAGTGGTACGCCGGTCCGCCGGCGCGACGCGTTTCAGAGTTTGCGCGAGCGCCGCACTGCCGGAGTCGAGCTTGTCCTCGATTGCCGCGGCCACGGCCTGCGCAGCGCGTTGGTCTCGGTCACGCTCCTGGCTCTTCAGCAACTTGCCGGCGAAGTATCCGAGCGGGACGCCAAGAAGCACGACCGCTGCGATGACGGCGGCTAGCGTCGAAGCCAGTAGCCGACGGCGCATCGCTCCTCGCGCTACTCGCGTTCGAACCGGAAGCCAACCCCGCGCACGGTGGTGATGTAGCGCGGGTTGTTGGCGTCGTCACCGAGCTTTCGCCGCAACCAGGAGATGTGCATGTCGAGTGTCTTCGTCGAGCCCCACCAGCTCGCGTCCCACACCTCGCGCATGATCGCCTCGCGCGTGACGACCTTGCCGACGTCACGCATCAGCACACGAAGCAGGTCGAACTCCTTGGTCGTCAGCTGCAGCTCGTCGTCGCGCACCCACGCACGGCGGGATGCGACGTCGATGCGCACGTCTCCGATGGCCGGCGCATCGGTCTGCCCGCGGCGCAGGAGAGCACGCACCCGAGCCAACAGCTCGGCGAGACGGAAAGGCTTGGTCACGTAGTCATCGGCGCCTGCGTCGAGGCCAACGACGGTATCCACCTCGTCGGCACGTGCAGTCAGCATGAGCACCGGCAGCTGCGGCAGCGACTCTCTGATCCGCCGGCACACCTCGAGCCCGTCCATGTCGGGCAAGCCGAGGTCGAGCACGACCAGGTCAGTCATCCCGGTCAACGCCTGCGTCACGGCACCGCGGCCCTCGGCGAGCACGTCGACGTCGTAGCCTTCGCGGCGCAGCGCGCGGGCGAGCGGCTCGGAGATCGAGGTGTCGTCTTCTGCCAGGAGTACGTGGGCCACCACTCGATGGTAAGCGTGCCCTTTCCGACCAGCCTGGTCGTGGGCAGCCCTTGACCTTCGGTTGACCCGCGGCGGCTCAGACCGGGCGGACGCCGTGGCGCCGTCGCGAGAAAGAGCGGTCCTTGTGTCTCGTGGCGGCAAGGCGCCGGATGAGCTCGGTGCGCAGCTCGTTGGCAGGGACGATCGCGTCGACCACGAGCTCGCTCGCGAGCCGCACGACGTCGATGTCCTCGTCGTACTCCGCCCGGCGCGCCGCGACGAACGCCTCGCGCTCGGCCGGGTCCTCAATAGCCTCGATCTTGTTGAAGTACACCGCGTTGACCGCAGCCTCGGCGCCCATGACCGCGATCTGCGCGGTGGGCAGCGCGAGCGTCGCGTCCGGTTCGAAACCCGGCCCGGCCATGGCATAGAGACCGGCCCCGTACGCCTTGCGGACGACGACCGAGAACTTCGGGACGGTCGCCTCGGAAACGGCGCTGATGAGTTTCGCGCCGTGCCGGATGATCCCTTGCCGTTCGACCGCCGTGCCGACCATGAAGCCGGGGACGTCGGCGAGGAAGACGAGCGGCACGTTGTAGGCATCGCACAGGTCGATGAAGCGCGTCGCCTTGTCAGCCGAGTCGACGAACAACACGCCGCCCTTGTGCATCGGGTTGTTCGCGACGACACCGATGACGTTCCCGTCTAGACGCCCGAAGCCGACGGTGAGCTCGCGCGCCCATAGCTCGTGGATCTCGAAGTACGACCCTTCGTCCACGAGCCCGCGGACGAACCGGCGCATGTCGAACGCCTGCCGCTGGTTGACCGGCACCAGTTCCGCGAGATCGATCGACTGCGGAGGCTGGGCTTGTTCGGTTGGCGGCGTATCACGCCAGTTGTCCGGCAGGTAGGACAGGAAACAGCGTACGACATCGAGTGCGTCCGGCTCGGTCTGCACGAGGTGCGTGCCGCAACCGGAGACAGAGCAGTGCATCCGTGCACCACCCAGCTCCTCGAGCGTAGTCTTCTCGCCGGCGACCATCTCGACCATGCGCGGTGAACCGAGGTACATCGAGGCGTTGCCTTCGACCATGACGACGATGTCGCAGAACGATGGGATGTAGGCGCCGCCCGCGGCACTCGGGCCGAACAAAGCGCATACCTGCGGAATCGATCCCGATGCACGGACCTGGGTGTGGAAGATCTTCCCGGCGCCTCGGCGTCCGGGAAACATCGCGACCTGGTCGGTGATCCGGGCGCCGGCCGAGTCGACGAGATACACCATCGGTACACCGGTGCGATACGCGTTCTCGATGATTCGGACGATCTTCTCGACGGTGCGCGCGCCCCACGAGCCCGCCTTGACCGTCGAGTCGTTCGCCATGATGCACACCGGGCGACCTGCGATCGTCGCGCTACCCGTGATGACGCCGTCAGCAGGAAGGTCGCCGGCCAGCACATTGGCGTAGAGCCCGTCCTCGACGAACGATCCCTCGTCGGTCAGCAGCCGGATGCGCTCCCGCGCAAACAGTTTGCCCTTCGCGGCGTTGCCGTCGTGATACTTCTGCGCGCCCCCGGCGAGGACCTCGTCGCGCAGCTTGTCCAGGTGCGGGTGCCCGGGTTCGTCCTGCGTCGTACTCACCAGCTGAGGGTAGCGATCCTCAGCGAAGCGACGGCCCATCCGAAGCGGCAGCGCCCAGCCTCGACAACATCATCGACTCGCTGAGCCCGATCAGACCGAAGACGACCACGACGATCCAGGCGCCGGCCCAGTCGGGTTGGCGGGTCATCAAGAGCACGATCCCGATGGCGAGCCATGTGGAAACGAGCGCCGACGTACGCATGACCGGATCCTGGACCCTCGTCATGAGCTCGACCGGGACCGGGCCATCGGGAGCTGTGCGCGCCTCGGTGCGGATCCGGTCGATCCGCCGCCCGTGCACCGTTGGACCGATCACCGCCAGCAGGATCAACACGCCGAAGCCGAGATCGATCCACGCTTCGCCGAATTTGAACTCGTCCGAGTGCGCCACCAGGCCGACACCGAAGGCGAGCAACAAGACGACGGCAGCGGGAAACATGCGCGGCAGCAACGGCGTGAACGTTGTCGCCGCGCGAAGGTCCTGCGTTGTCCGAGCGCGCAGGATTGCGATCAGGCTGATGTTCTCGACGGCGACCGCACCGAACAGCACGATCACGCCGACAAGGTGTCCGAACAGCAGCCACTGGTCTGTGCGCATCGCTCAACCTCCTGGTCGCGGCAGCCTAAGTCGGGAGGCCGTGCAAGCTGCGGAACCACGCTGTAGGTGACGAGGAGCGGGTCAGGAGCGGAGCTCGACCGTTCGGGTGCGCGGGCCGGCGCGCAGCACCTGCGAGGGAAGCGTCCGCCCGACGATGCGCTCGGCTTCGGCGGCGACCTCGACCATCGCGTCGAGATCGATCCCGGTCGCGACACCCATGTCCTCGACCATGTGCACGAGCTCTTCGGTGGCGACGTTGCCGGTGGCGCCAGGCGCATAGGGACAACCACCGAGTCCACCGACACTGGCATCGAAGTCGCTGACCCCGAGCTCGAGTGCGGTAAGCACGTTGGCCAATCCAGTGCCACGCGTGTTGTGGAAGTGCACATTGAGCGGAACGTCGGGGTACGACGAACGGAACGTGCCGATCAACCGACGCACGCGAGCGGGCGTCGCCATGCCCGTCGTGTCGCCGAACGAGATGCCGTCCGCACCGTCGCGCACCGCTCGGCCGGCGACCTCGACGACACGCGACTCAGGAACGTCGCCTTCGTACGGACATCCCCATGCCGTCGACACGATGACCTGACAGGTAGCGCCGGCACGATGCGCGGCATCAATGAGCAGCGCGATGTCGTCGAGCGACTCCGCGGTCGACCGGTTCACGTTCTTGCGGTTGTGTGTGTCCGATGCGGACACGACCGCTTCGATCTCGCTGAAGCCGACCGCGAGCGCGCGTTCGGCGCCGCGAAGGTTGGGGACGAGCGCGGAGTACCGAACGTCGGGGCTCCGCTCGATGCGCGCCCACACGTCGTCGGCGTCCGCCATTTGCGGGATGGCCTTGGGATGGACGAAGCTCACGGCTTCGATCCGGCGTACGCCGGTGCGCGAAAGGGCGTCGATCAGCTCGACCTTCGCCTCCGTCGGGACCGGGTCTTCGTTCTGCAGGCCATCACGTGGGCCGACCTCCCGCAACGAGATAGCTGCCGGCAGATCGCTCATTGGTCCGCCCTTCTGACCACGGCCGCTTCGAGGTGCCGATAGCCGCGAACCTGCTGGCGCGGCAAGGACCGGACCTCGTACGCCGCGTTGCCCGCCAACGCACTCGCCACGGCACGGTCGACCAGCGCGCTGCCAGGCCGCGCCAAGGACGTCAGCCGGCTCGCGATGTTGACCGGTTCGCCGTACACGTCACCCAGTCTGGAGAGCACGTCGCCGCAAGCAAGACCGATTCGCAGCTCCGGGGCGTCGTCGTCTGCGGCGTACATCTCGAGCAGGCCGAGTGCGACCTCGACAGCGGACGTGACCTCGTCGCAGAGGAAGAGCACTTCGTCGCCGAGAGTCTTCACGAGCTGACCACCATGCTGGGACAGCAGCAGGGTCGTCCGCGACTCGAACTGCTCGAGCAGGCGCTCCAGTGCGTCGGGCTGCAGGCCTCGGGACAGACGCGTGTAGTTAACGATGTCCGCGAAGCCGACGGTGAGTGTGCGACTGGCTCCTTGCGTCACCGCAGCCAGCGTGCGAGGTCCGTGCACCGCGAGCTGCCGTCGCCACACCAGGACCAGGATCCGTTCAAGATCGGGCAGCACCTGCTCGGCCACCAGCGAGACCGCAGGTTCGATGTTCTCCGCGTCGAGAATGTTCAGCTCGACCAGCCGCTGGGTCAGGATGCCCACCTGCCATGCGGCCAGCCGGGAGAGCTGCTGACCGAGGGCCCGCGTGCTCGTGAGGGCCATCTCGTCGTCGATGAGTTCGGCTTCCTTGAGCTCGCGGAACGCATGCAGCGCCGACAGGTCGCCGTCGGTGAAGATGCGCTCGTCGTCGCCGACATCCGCGAAACCCATCGCGCGCCACAACCGCCGGCTGAAGTCGAGCGGCACCTGACTGCGCTGCGCGAGCTCAGCACGCGTGTAGCGCCGCGGACCACCGAGGAGGATCTCTTCGAGCTCTTCGCCTGCCTCCGCAGTGTGAGCGTCGCCGTCCGTCATGACTGGGAGGCTGGCACGTCTCCGGTGCCGTCGCTGTCGCGGGAAATCCCGTGCGCGGCAAGGTGCTGGTCGACCAGCCGGTAGAGCTCGCGTTGGACCGACTCGACGTGCGGTACGTCACGCAGCACAAGTTGGCCACGCTCACCGGCCGACTCGACGGTCAACGTTCCGCAGCGGAGAAACCGTTCGAAGAGGTTGTGCGCAAAGCTCACGTCGTTGACGCGCGACAACGGGATGTCCCGGCCTGCCCTCGAGAGCACGCCGTACCGCGTGATGATGCGGTCGCTGGTAAGGACGTAGAGCGTCGTACGCCACCGGAGGTACGGACGCAGTGAGCCAAAGAGCAGAAGCAGCACGGCGAGGACGACGATCGCCCAACGCACCGCCGTGCGGAGCTGCCAGTCGGGGACGGAGAAGTACAGGAAGGACGCGACACCAGCGACCAGTGGCACGAGCAGGACAGGGAAGACGAGCTCCTTCCAATGCGGATGCAGCTCGTGCTCGATGCGCTCGCCTTCGCCGAGCAGCCGATGGGGGTAGGCCATGCCGAGATCGTGGCACGGATCTAAATCGGTCGCACGTGCAGTACGTCACCACTGCTGAGCGCGTGCTGCCCGTCGTACGTCGAAACCACGAGACGACCTGCCGCGTCGATGCTGGTCGCCTGTCCGTGCAAGGTCGAGCCGTCGGGCAGCGCGACCGCGACGTCACGTCCGATCGTCGTACACCGGTCGGCGTAAGCGGTGCGTAGCGCGGAGAGGTCGGCCGCCGTCTGCCATTGCTCATAGCGGTCAGCGATTGCGCGCAAGACCGCGGCCAGCAGGCTCTGCCGGTCCGTGACCTGCGCACCGGCAAGAAGCAGAGACGTCGCATTCGAAGCGGGCAGCTCGGCCGTGCTCATCGTCACGTTGATGCCGACACCGACGACGGCAGCGGGCCCAACGCGTTCGATGAGGATGCCGCCGAGCTTGCGGTCGTCGACGAGAATGTCGTTCGGCCACTTGAGCCCAAGAGCCAGTTCGGTCATCGCCTCGGTGGCTTCAGCGACCGCTGTCCCGACCACGAGCGGCAGCAACGGCCAGTGCGTATCGGGCACCGACGGCTTCAGCAATGCGGAGAATGTGAGTCCGGCGCGGGGCGGAGATGTCCATGTTCGATCCAGCCTGCCGCGTCCGGCCGTCTGTTGTTCGGCGACGACGACGAGCCCTTCCGGTTCGGCCGCTTCGGCGCGGACCACGGCGTTCGTCGACTCCGTGGAGGTGAGCACGCGCACTTCGCGCCACAGACCGCCGTCGCGAACGAGCGCACGCGTGAGCCAACCGGTTCGCAGGGGTGGACGCTCGAGATCGGAGTACGGCGAGCTCACCCGGTTACGCTACGGCGCATGTCGAGTGCAGCCACGGACGACGCAACGCCCGATCCGAAAACGAGCGCCGGCAAGCTGGCGGAGCTGCGTCGGCGTACCGATGAAGCGATCCATGCCGGTTCGGAGCGGCAGGTCGAGAAGCAGCACGCCAAAGGCAAGATGACCGCGCGCGAGCGGATCGAGGCGTTCCTCGATCCTGGCTCGTTCGTCGAGACCGATGCGCTCGCGCGACACCGCGCGGTCGGGTTCGGCATCGAGAAGACACATCCGTACGGCGACGGGGTCATCACCGGATACGGCACGGTCGACGGTCGACCCGTCTGCATCTTCAGCCAGGACTTCACCGTCTTCGGCGGAAGCCTTGGTGAGGTGTACGGCGAGAAGATCGTGAAGGTCATGGACCTCGCACTGAAGACCGGTTGCCCGGTGATCGGGTTGAACGACGGCGGCGGTGCACGAGTACAAGAAGGCGTCGTCGCGCTCGGACTGTACGGCGAGATCTTCTACCGCAACGTCCTGGCAAGCGGTGTCATCCCACAGCTGTCGCTGATCATGGGGCCTTGTGCGGGCGGCGCGGTGTACTCCCCCGCTATCACCGACTTCACCTTGATGGTCGACAAGACGTCGCACATGTTCATCACCGGGCCCGACGTCATCAAGACCGTCACCGGAGAAGACGTCGGCTTCGAAGAGCTGGGCGGCGCACACACGCACAACTCGAAGTCCGGCGTCGCGCACTTCCGCGCAACGGACGAGAAAGACTGCCTCGAGCTCGCGCGAGCGCTGCTGTCTTATCTCCCGAGCAACAACATGGAGGCGCCGCCCGCCTTCGCCGCCGGGGTCACTCTCGATGTGACCGCCGAAGACCTCGAGCTCGACACGTTCATCCCGGACTCGAGCAACCAGCCCTATGACATGCACCAGGTCATCGAGCACGTGCTCGATGACGGGGAGTTCCTCGAAGTGCATGCGCTCTTCGCGCCCAACATGCTCTGCGGCCTCGGCCGCGTCGACGGTCACTCTGTCGGTGTGGTCGCGAACCAACCCATGCAGTTCGCCGGCACACTCGACATCGACGCGTCCGAGAAGGCCGCCCGGTTCGTGCGCACGTGTGACGCCTTCAACGTCCCGATCCTGACGTTTGTCGACGTACCCGGCTTTCTACCCGGCACCGACCAGGAGTGGCAAGGCATCATCCGCCGCGGCGCGAAGCTCATCTACGCCTACTGCGAAGCGACCGTGCCCAAGGTGACTGTCATCACGCGCAAGGCATACGGCGGCGCCTACGACGTTATGGGCTCGAAGCACCTGCGCAGCGACATCTCCTTCGCGTGGCCGACCGCGGAGATCGCCGTAATGGGAGCGGCCGGAGCGGTCAACATCCTCCATCGCAAGGAGTTGGCGGACGCGAAGGACCCGGACGCTCTGCGCGCCGAGCTGCTGGCAGATTACGAAGACCACCTGCTCAATCCGTACATCGCTGCCGAGCGCGGCTACATCGACGCTGTCATCGCGCCATCAGAGACGCGCCGCGAAGTCGTGAAGGCACTGCGGCAGCTGCGTACCAAGCGCGAGTCGCTCCCGCCGAAGAAGCACGGGAACATCCCGCTGTGAGCGAGCGCCCGATGTTGAGGGTCGTCAAAGGCGATCCGACGCCGGAGGAGCTTGCCGCGGTGGTCGCCGTAGTCACCGCGCGTGCCGCGGCCGGTGTGGACCCGGCTGCGACGTCGGGGCCGCGCCTCGACCTGGCGTACGGCTTGCGCAAACCGTTGTTGATCGGACCCGGTGCCTGGGTTGCGAGTGGCTGGGTTCCTGGTACGCGCACCAAAGCCAGCTGGTAGTCACGTGTCAGAACCTCAGCGCGCTATAGCACTCTGAGGTTCTGACAAGTCGTCCCTTTAGACTCCAGCGGTGCGCAAGGTCCTCATCGCAAACCGTGGCGAGATCGCCGTGCGCATTGCGCGTGCGTGTCGAGACGCCGGCATCGCGAGCGTTGCGGTGTACGCCGAGCCGGACCTGCACTGCCCGCATGTGCGGGTGGCAGACGAGGCGATCGCCCTCGGCGGGACCACACCCGGACAGAGCTATCTCGACATCGGGAAGCTCCTGGCGGCGGCGGAGAAGACCGGCGCCGACGGCGTGCATCCTGGTTATGGCTTCCTCGCCGAGAACGCTGAGTTCGCTGAAGCGGTCATCTCGGCCGGCCTGACCTGGATCGGTCCGAGCCCGCAGGCCATCCGAACACTGGGCGACAAGGTGGCCGCCCGGCACATCGCTGCGGACGTCGGCGCGCCGCTGGTTCCCGGCACGAGCGATCCGGTCAGTGGTCCCGGAGAGGTGGTCGCGTTCGCGAAAGAGCACGGCTTGCCGATCGCCATCAAGGCTGCTTTTGGTGGCGGCGGCCGGGGGCTCAAGGTCGCGCGGGAGATGGACGAGATCGAGGAGCTCTTCGCCTCCGCCGTACGCGAGGCCGAGCAGGCATTCGGCCGCGGCGAGTGCTTCGTCGAGCGGTTCCTCGACAAGCCGCGCCACGTCGAAGTGCAGGTGATCGCCGACAGCCACGGCAACGTCGCGATCGTCGGTGACCGCGACTGCTCCCTGCAGCGTCGTAATCAGAAACTCGTCGAGGAAGCGCCTGCACCGTTCCTCACCGAGGCACAGCGGACGACGCTGCACGACGCCGCACGGCGAATCTGTGCCGAAGCCAACTACACGAACGCCGGAACGGTGGAGTTCCTCGTCGGCCAGGACGGCACAGTCACGTTCCTCGAGGTCAACACGCGTCTACAGGTCGAGCACCCCGTGACGGAGGAGACGACCGGCATCGACCTCGTCCGCGAACAGTTCCGCGTCGCCGACGGGGAGCTGTTGTCCATCCCGCTCGACCCGGTGCCGCGAGGGCACGCGATCGAGTTCCGCATCAACGCCGAAGACGCGGGGCGCAACTTCCTGCCAGCGCCGGGCACCGTCGCCGACTGGCAACCTCCTTCCGGGCCCGGGGTCCGACTCGACGCCGGTGTGGAGAAGGGCTTCCTCGTCCCGCAGGCGTTCGACTCGATGCTCGCGAAGCTCATCGTCGTCGGCGCGACCCGCGAGCAGGCCATCGAGCGGTCCCGGCGAGCACTGGCTGAGTTCGTCGTCGACGGGATGCCGACGGTCATCCCGTTCCACCAGGCCGTCCTGCGCGAGCCTGCGTTCGTCGCGTCCGACGGTGACTTCGGCGTACACACCCGCTGGATCGAGACCGAGTTCAACAACACGATCGAGCCGTACGCCGGAATGCAAGACGACGAGCCGGACCCCGAGCCGCGTGAGCACGTCGTCGTCGAAGTGGGTGGGCGACGCTTGGAGGTCGTGCTGCCTGCGAGCCTCGGCGCAGGCGCTGCAACCGGCGCCGCCGTCAAACGGGCCCCGCGCCGCGCCGGCGGCAGCAAGGCCGGCCTCGTCGCGAGCGGCGACTCACTGACCAGCCCGATGCAGGGCACGATCGTCAAGGTCGCGGTCGAAGACGGCCAGCAGGTGACTGCGGGCGAGCTGATCGTCGTCCTCGAGGCGATGAAGATGGAGCAGCCGCTCAACGCGCATAAGGACGGCGTGATCTCCTCGCTCGTCGCCGAGGTCGGTCAAACCGTGAGCAGCGGCGCCGTCATCTGCGATATCAAAAGCGCCGACTGACTCCCGCTCCCCCGCCCGCTGCCATGATCAACGCGGCCACCGCCGCATAGAACCGGCGGTCACCGCGCAGCCGGTCGCGGGGTGCCTGTTCCCGCTAGACCGGATAGACAGCGCACGTCGCGCCGCGAAGCGGACGGCCGCCGTAGCGAAGCGGCGCCAGATTCTCGACGGACTCGTCGACGTCGCGAACCACAGTCCGTCGGTCGCGTGCGCGCAACTCGTGCAAACGGGTCTGCCCGCGTACATCGAGGAAGCCGATTCGATCGAAAGATGCCAGCCGACGGAGATCGGCGTCTTCTGAAGTCGTCAATGCCATGGCGCCGTCCTGCCCGAGAGACCGCACCCTCAACTCCGCCGGTTGAGTGATGTTGCCGCTACGTCGGCGCGTGCTCCATCAGTTGCCGTGCTGCCTCGGTGATGCTGCCGGAAAGCGACGGATAGACCGCGAACGAATGCGCGAGCTGGTCAACCGTCAGCCCGATCTGCACTGCGAGCGACAGCGGCAGGATCAGCTCACTCGCCCTCGGCGCGACCACGACACCGCCCAGCACGGTTCCGGTCGACGGACGCGCGAACAGCTTCACAAAGCCGTCCGTGATCTGCTGCATCTTTGCGCGAGCGTTCGTCGCCAGCGGCAACATGACCGCGCGTGCGTCCACGCTTCCGGTCTCGACCGCCGCCTGCGTGACACCAACCGTCGCGATCTCCGGTTGCGTGAACACAGTCGCTGCGACCGTCGACAACCGCAGCGGCGCGACTGCTTCGCCCAAGGCGTGCCACATTGCGATCCGGCCTTGCATCGCTGCCACCGATGCGAGCATCAATACTCCGGTGCAGTCGCCGGCGGCGTAGATGCCAGGGACTGCGGTACGCGAGACCCGGTCCACCTCGACGAACCCGCTGTCGGTCAGCCGTACGCCGGCCTCCTCGAGACCGAGGGTGTGCGTATTGGGCTCGGAGCCGACCGCAAGCAAGCAGTGCGAGCCCTCGATACAGCGCCCGTCCGACAACGTGAGGACAACACCAGCGTCGGCGCGCTCGACGCTCGATGCACGCGAGCGGGAGAGCACGGTCATCCCTCGGCGCGCGAACACCTCCTCGAGGACGGTGGCCGCGTCGGCGTCCTCCCCCGGGAGCACACGCTCCCGGCTCGACACGAGCGTGACGTCACACCCCAGCGCGAGATAGCCGCTGGCGAACTCCGCGCCGGTAACGCCGGACCCGACCACGATGAGCCGCTCCGGCAACGCCGGCAATCGATAGACGTCACGCCACGTGAGGATCCGTTCGCCGTCAGGGACCAACCCCGGCAGCACGCGCGGTGTCGCGCCAACCGCGACCAGCACGGCATCTGCGGGCAAGGTCTCGCCGCCAACCTCCACTGCACCGGCCGAGCGAACCGTCGCTTCACCCAGGACGACATTGACGCCCTCACGCCGCAACCGCGCAAGAACGTCCGCCGACTGCGCTTGCGCCAAGGCGAGCACGCGCGCGTTGACCTCAGTCAGAGCGCCGGCGAATGGCGACTCCGATGCGCTGATCAATGTCTTTGACGGGACGCAGTCGGTGAGCACGCATGCACCACCGATGCCTTCGCGTTCGACGACGGTCACAGCGGCACCGAGCTGTGCAGCGACGAGCGCAGCTTCGTAGCCCCCAGGACCACCGCCGACAATCACAATGCGCGTCACATCTGCATCCTGTCGCATCTGGTGCGAAGATTCGGCCGTGCCCGTTCATGCGGCGTACGGCAGCAACATGGACAGCACTCGGATGGCCGAGCGCTGTCCGCATTCGCCGTCGCGTGGGTTCGGATGGCTTCAGGGCTGGCGGCTGACATTCGGCGGTGAGGACATCGGTTGGGACGGTGCACTCGCGACGCTCGTCGAAGACGTCGGCGCGCGTGTGTTCGTCCGGTTGTACGACGTCACAGACGACGATGAGAAAGCGCTCGACCAGTGGGAGGGTGTCAACATCGGCGTGTACCGCAAGCATCGCCTTCGGGTGCACACGCTCGACGGTGACGTGCTCGCCTGGCTCTACGTCCTGGACGGCTACGAAGGTGGTTTGCCGTCGGCTCGCTACCTCGGGATGCTGGCCGATGCGGCTGAAGCCGCCGGCGCGCCGGACGACTACGTCACGGAGTTGCGGAACCGACCGTGCCGATCAGTGGGGCCATCGGACTAGCGGTTAGCGGTGCTCGGCCGGTTCGCGGTCGTGCGATCGTTCCCGGTTGTCATGCCCGTTGTCATGACCGTTGCGTTCGTTCGGCAGCTCTAGATGGCCGGTCGCCGCGTAGTGCCGGCTCCACTCGGTCGTCATGGCGCGGGCACGGTGGAACCGCTCGACATCGTCGCGAGGTGGCTTGCGGCCGAGCGCGACGAGGGCAGCACCCAGCGCACACACGCCTACGATGATCGCTAGGACGTAGATCACGACTGGTACCTCTCCTGCTCCCCCCGAACGTGCCTTCCTCGACGTACAGAGTCACACAAAGGACGAATCGGCGCCAACCCGGGGCGGCGCATGAGCGCTCAGAAAGCGTCGCGCGGCTGGTAGACCCCCCAGACCTCGCGGAGCGCACCGCACACCTCACCGACCGTGGCCTTCGCGCGCAGTGCGTCCCGCATCGGGTAGAGAACGTTGTCCTCTCTCTCGGCGACCTTCTGCAGCAGGTCGAGCTGGCGCTGCACCTCGGTGCCATCGCGCTCGGCGCGCAGTCGCTCGAGCCGGGCCGCCTGCGCCGCCTCGATCGTCGGGTCGACCCGAAGCGGCTGGTAGTGCTCCTCTTCTGGAACCGTATAGCGGTTGAGTCCGACGACAACACGCGATCCCTCGTCGATCTGCTGGGCGACGCGGTAGGCCGCCATCTCGATCTCGCGCTTCTGGAAGCCCTGCTCGATCGCCTCGACCGCGCCACCCATGTCCTCGACTTTGCGCATCAGGTCGCGCGCAGCGTCCTCGACCTCATCTGTCATCGACTCGATGAAGTACGAGCCCGCGAATGGGTCGACCGTCGCCGTGACGTCGGTCTCGTTCGCAAGCACCTGTTGCGTGCGTACGGCGAGGCGCGCCGCCTTCTCGGTGGGCAACGCGATCGCCTCGTCGTAGGAGTTCGTGTGCAGTGACTGTGTGCCGCCGAGTGCGGCGGCGAGCGCCTGCACCGTGACACGCACCATGTTGACCTCAGGTTGCTGTGCCGTGAGCTGTACGCCGGCCGTCTGCGTGTGAAAACGCAGCATTTGTGACTTGGGGTCCCGCGCGCCGAACTCGTCACGCATCACCTGCGCCCAGATGCGACGCGCGGCACGGAACTTGGCAACTTCTTCGAGCAACGTCGTACGAGCAACGAAGAAGAACGACAGCCGGGGTGCGAAGTCGTCAACAGCAAGACCCGCTGCCACCGCTGCCCGCACGTACGCAATGCCATCGGCCAACGTGAACGCGATCTCTTGCACGGGCGTCGCGCCGGCTTCAGCCATGTGATAGCCGGAGATCGAGATCGTGTTCCACCGCGGCAGCTCTGACTTGCAGTATGCGAACGAGTCGGCAACGAGACGCAGCGACGGCTTCGGCGGGAAGATGTACGTGCCGCGAGCAATGTACTCCTTGAGGATGTCGTTCTGCACCGTGCCGCCGAGTTTCGCCGTGTCGACCCCTTGCTGTTCGCCGACGAGCTGGTAGAGCAACAACAGCAGGGACGCCGGTGCGTTGATCGTCATCGACGTCGTCACCTGGTCGAGCGGGATCCCGTCGAAGAGCTGTTGCATGTCGTCGATCGAGTCGATCGCGACACCGACCTTGCCCACCTCGCCATGGGCCACCGGGTCGTCGGAGTCGTAGCCCATCTGCGTCGGCAGATCGAAGGCGACGGACAGCCCCGTGGTCCCGGCCGCGCTCAGCTGGTGATAGCGCTCGTTGGACTCCTTCGCGGTCGCAAATCCGGCGTATTGCCGCATGGTCCAAGGGCGACCGGTGTACATCGTGGGGTAGACACCGCGCGTGAACGGAAACTCGCCCGGACTGCCCAGGCGTCCGTCGGCGTCGAAGCCGCTGAGCGCCTCCGGGCCGTACACCGGCTCGATCGGCAGCCCACTCTCCGACTCGCGCACCATGATGCTGCGATGCTACCGGCCGTGACTTCATCGGCCGGCCGCCTGATCGGGCAGCGATATCGCCTGGTCGAGCCGCTGGGCCGTGGCGGCATGGGCGTCGTCTGGCTCGCGCACGACGACGTACTCGACCGCACCGTTGCCGTCAAAGAGGTCGTCGGTACGACGGGCGCCAGTGAAGACGTCCGGGAGCGCATGGTGCGCGAAGCGCGCGCAGCCGCTCGGCTGGATCATCCAGGCGCTGTCCGCATCTACGACATCGTCGACGACGACGCAAGCAGCTCACCCCCGTGGATCGTGATGGAGGTGCTGACCGGACGCACGCTCAAGGACGCGGTCAACGCCGACGGTCCGCTACCACCGGCGCGCGTCGCGCAGATCGGGCTCGCGCTGGTCGACGTGATCAGCGCGGCGCATCGCGCCGGCATCCTGCACCGCGACATCAAGCCCGCCAACGTGCAGCTGTGCGACGACGGTCGCGTCGTACTGACCGACTTCGGGATTGCTCAAGTCGAAGGCGACTCGTCGATCACGCGCACCGGTGACATCGTCGGAAGCCCGGCGTACATGTCACCCGAACGCGCGCGCGGTTTGCAGCTCGGTCCGCAGTCGGACCTGTTCTCGCTCGGCGCGACGTTGTACGCCGCAGTCGAGGGTGTGCCACCGTTCGAACGCGAGACACCGATTGCGACGCTCACGGCGATCGTGAGCGACCCGCCGACACCGTGCCGCCGCGCCGGCCCGGTCGGACCGGTGATCGATGGATTGCTCGCGAAGGATCCGGCGGGCCGGCTGACCGAAGACGAAACGCGCGAGCGACTCACAGCCATTACCAGCAACGCTTCGACGTCGGAGACTGCGGCGTGGGCGCCCGTGACGGACGACGACGGCACACGTGTTCTGCCCGCGGTTACCGCCACACGTGCGCCGGAAGAACAGCGGCGCGTGCAACCGGTGCCACGACGACCGCAGCGGTGGCTCGGTGCCGCACTGTTCCTGCTCCTCGTGGTCGGTGTCGGCGCCGCCATCGCCGTGTGGCTGTCCTCCGGCAAGCACCCCAAGGCAAACTCGCCGGGCGGCACGACGTCGTCGGGTGACGGGCCGTTCTCGCCCGGGCACAACGGCATTCCAGCTGACTGGAAGACCCACACGGCGCCCGCCGGCTGGAGCGTCGCGACACCCGCCGACTGGACCACGCAGACGGACAACGAGTTCATCCGGTACAAGCGGCCGCCGAGCCAGGGCTCCGCCTACATCGCTGTTGCCAACCAGCGCGGGTCGGACGCGAGCGCCGTCCTCGACGCCTTTGCGACCAGCTTTGAATCGGGGCACCCCGGCTATCAGCAGCAGTCACGCACGACGACGACATTTCGTAACACGCCCGTACCGGTGCTGACCGCGACGTACCAGAGCGAGGGCGCAGATCTCGAGGCGAGCTTCCTGGCGTATCCGAAGGGGGGGCAGGTCTATCTCCTCTGGTGGCAGACGCTGACCAGCGGATGGGACAAGGCGCAGGACTTGCGCGCGATGGTGCTGTCGACGTTCCACGCGTCCACCTAGTCAGTCCGGGTAACCTGGCCCGGTCATGCGCCGGCTCGCCCGCTTGTGCGCCGCCGTAGCCGGCGGCTGCGTTCTTGCGCTGTCTGTCTGTCCCGCCGCTGGTGCTGTCGGGCCCGAGCCGACCCCGGTTGTCGGGGGGCCGCTCCTGGGTGGTCCCGGGGTCGTCGCCAGCCTCGTCCCAGGCGTCGTAGCGCCGCCGAACGTGCTGGCCTCGTCGTACGTCCTCGCCGACCTCGACACCGGGAAGGTTCTTGCCGCCAAGAACGCACATGGCCGGTTCGCTCCGGCCAGCACCTTGAAGACCCTCACTGCGGTCACGTTCATCCCGCGGCTGTCGCGTTCGTTCGGTATTCAGGCGACGTACGACGACGCGGCCGTGGACGGCACAAAGGTGGGCGTCGTCCCGGGTCAGTGGTACTCCGCCGATTCGTTGTTCAAGGCGATGTTGATGATGTCCGCGAACGACGCGGCGATGACGGTTGCCACTGGTCGCCAGAGTCTGCCGGCGGCACTACACATGATGAACGACGAGGCGCAGCACCTGCAGG
Organism: Actinomycetes bacterium; assembly: GCA_045807285.1. Taxonomy (GTDB): domain Bacteria; phylum Actinomycetota; class Actinomycetes; order JAWWOW01; family JAWWOW01; genus JBJMHR01. The sequence continues at coordinate 76,488 of JBJMHR010000018.1, read as the reverse complement.
CCTATGACACCTTTGCCCGTACGCCGAACGGGCTGGACGCGCGCGGTCAGACGAGCTCGGCGTACGACCTGGCATTGATCTCGCGTGCCGGTTTGCAGATGCCGGCGTTCCGCACCTACGTGTCGACCAGGCGTGCGTTCTTTCCAGCGCCGCACCACAAGCACTACGAGATCTACACGCACGACCATCTGCTGCTCAACTACCGCGGCGCGTTCGGCGTCAAGAATGGCTACACCGTCGCAGCTAAGGCATCGTTCATCGGTGCGGCGACGCGGGGCGGCCACCGGCTGATCGTGGCCCTCATGCACGGCGAGCCGGATCTCTGGAAGGACGCCGCACACCTGCTCGACTGGGGGTTCCGCGCCGACGGCGTGGTGACGCCTGTCGGCACGCTCGTGGACCCGTTCGCGCCGCCGACACCGAAGCCTGCAGCGCAGGCGGGCACCGCCGCGACGTCGCTCACAAAGCGCACGCCGAACAGCGTCCATGTCCCGGTGCTTCCGCTCGCTGCCGGCGCGGGCGTGGTGGTTGCTTTCGGCGGGCTTCGTCTGCGCGCACGTCGCCGACATCGCCACCAGCTCGGCGGCTCGCGGTCGAAGTTCAGCCTGCCGCCGATCTGAGCGAACGCCTCCTGCTCAGTCGCTCACCGTGGTGAGCTGCTCGTTGCGCTGCGATGCGTCGGCGGTGCCGTTCGCAGTGCCGGAGGGCTTGCGGTCGCTGTCGTACGGCGCGGTCACGATCCACGCAGCGCAGAGCAGCATCAGTCTCGACACGATGTTGATCCACACCAGCAGACCCACGACCGCGGCAAACGTGCCGTACATCGCGTTGGACGTCGTGCCGTGCAGGTAGAACGCGCCCACCTGCTTCAACGCTTCGAACAGCACCGCCATCAGCAACGCACCGCGCAGCACCCGCCCTCGGGGCTCGCTGCTGCGGGCAAGGCGGGTGAACAGCCAGCCGAAGATCGCAACGTTCGCGCCAACGGCGAGGATGGGAACCAGGACCTTGATGAGGATCTTCGCGCCAGTGGAACCGCTCAAGCCCAACCAGTCGAGCACGTGGTTCGTCGCTGTCGTTGCGCCGCTGGACAGCAGCACAGACGCGAGCAACGCGACACCGAGGCCGACCAGGACGACGACGTCCCAGAACTTACGTACGACGACGTTGCCGGCGTTCACCTCCTGGTGCCACATCTGGCGCAGCGCCTGCCGCATCGCGTCGACCCAGCCGAGACCGGCGTACAGCAAGCCGAGCAGACCGATGATGCCGGCGCCGGCCTTTGCCGCCGCGATCGTTCCGACGTCGATCTGGTTGCTGCCGTGACCGACGATCCCCGGCAATGCCTGCTCCAGCGCATCCTCGACGCTCTTACTGATGCTCGGGTCGTGTGCGACGACGTAGCCGAGAACAGAGAACGCGAGCGCAATCAACGGGAAGAACGAAAGAAAGCCGTAGTAGGTGACCGAGGCGGCCAACTGCCCGCCGTTGTCCTTCGAATAGCGCTGCCAGGCGCGCACGAGGTGGTCAAAGGCCGGGCTCATGTTCCGTACCGCGGTGAACGCTCGCTTCAAAAACTCCGGCGGGAACTGCGGCACGCCTCAATCCTTACCCCGGACCAGGGCAGGAGTCACCCCGCGTCGACGAGCCAGAACTCCCGAAGGGACCGCCAGACCCCGCCGTCCCCGTGCTCGTAGAGCTGGAACGACCCGACCCGGAAGCGAGACTCGTAGTCCGCGAGCTCGTCGTAGGCCCGCTGGAGCGCCGCGCTCGGCAAATCATGCGCGACCGTGACATGCGGGTGATACGGGAAGTGCAGCTCACGCTCCAACGGACCACGGCGCACCCCCTGCTCGAGCCGTTCGAAATCACTGATGCCGCCGGCCAACGCGAGAAAGATGACGGGCGAAACCGGGAGGAACGAACCCGTCCCGCGCAAATGCACCTCGAACGCGGACTGCTCGGCCGCGACCTCGCGGAGATGGTCCTCGACCTGCACGAACACCGCGTCGTCCAGCGTCGTCGGCGGCAGCAACGTGATGTGCGGTGGGATCAGCCCGGCCATCGGGTCACCGAACAACTTGCGCGCGTCGGCTAGCTCCTGACCCCAGGGTTCCGGAATCGGCACTGCGACACCGATGACGTGACCATCGGCTCCCCCCGACACCCGGTCAGCCTTTGCTCGGTACGAAGCCGACGCGGTCGCGCACGGTGCGCATGGTCTCGCTCGCGACGTTGCGTGCACGTGCAGCGCCCTCGGCCAAGAGGCTGTCGAGAGTCTCGGTGTCCGCCACAAGTCCGCGGTACCGGTCCTGGATGGGTGTCACGAGGTCGACGACGGCTTCCGCCACGTCGTTCTTCAGGGCGCCATAACCCTGGCCGGCGTACGCCGACTCGAGCTCAGCGACCGATCGGCCCGTGACCGCAGCCAGGATCGAGAGCAGGTTGGTGATGCCGGGTTTGTCGTTGGCGGCCTTGATCTCGCTACCGCTGTCGGTGACAGCGGACTTGACCTTCTTGCGGATCCGGCCGGGCTGGTCTTGCATCCAGATGACACCCGGGCCGCCGACGCTCTTGCTCATCACGCGCTCGGGCTCTTGCAGGTCGTTGACCTTGCCGGCGACCGAGGGGATGTGCGCCTCCGGTACGACGAAGGTGTCACCGAACCGATGGTTGAAGCGCTGCGCGAGGTCGCGCGTGAGCTCGAGGTGCTGCCGCTGGTCTTGTCCGACGGGAACCTGCGCGGCTTGGTAGAGCAAGATGTCGGCCGCTTGCAGGATCGGGTAGCCGAAGACACCAACGCTGACCGAATCGGCGCCGTAGCGCTGGCTGCGGTCCTTGAACTGCGTCATCCGGCTGGCCTCGCCGAATCCCGTGATGCACGACAGGACCCAGGCGAGCTCGGTGTGTTCGGGAATGTGGCTTTGTACGAAGAGTGTGCATCGAGCCGGGTCGATGCCCATCGCGATCAGCTCGGCAACCGACTCATAGGTACGCCGACGCAGCACCTCCGGGTCATGCCCGACGGTGATCGCGTGCAGATCGACGACGCAGTAGAACGCGTCATGCGTGTCCTGCATCGCCACCCAGTTGCGCACCGCACCCAGCCAGCTGCCGAGGTGGAAGCCCTCGCCGGTCGGCTGGATCCCGGAAAGCACACGGGAACGTGGGGTGTCTTGTGCCATGACGAAGGAATTGTGTCAGCCGCTGGCGGCCGGCGCCGGTTCGACCTGCTCATCGTCCGACGCACCGTCGACGTCCGTCGTCGGCAGCGAGACCTGAAGGCGCGCGACGCGGCGGCCGTCCACCTCCGTCACCCGAAACCGCGCCACGCGATCGGCACTGCCGTCGGCGTTGCCCCCGCCCTCGACCACGTCGCCCAGTCGGGGCAAACGGCCCAACACGGACATCACGTAGCCGGCCACCGTCTCGTACGGCCCTTCCGGTAGCTCGATGCCGGTCTCGTCGGCGAAGTCGTCGAGGCTCAGCAATCCGTCGACGTCGAGGTCGCCGCCGCGCAGCCGGCGCGCGTCGGGATCCTCCGCGTCGTACTCGTCGCGGATCTCGCCGATGAGTTCTTCGATCAGGTCCTCGAGCGTGACGATCCCGGCCGTTCCGCCGTACTCGTCGACGACGACCGCGATGTGCTGACCGCTGCGCCGCAGCTCGGACAGCGTCGGCAGCACGCGTTTCGTGTCCGGCAGCAAGGTCACCTCACGGGCCACCTCGCTGACCTTGACGGTCGTTCGGCGGGTTGTGCCACTGGACGTGATGAGGTCGCGGACGTGCACGAAACCGACGACTTCGTCGTGACTGCCACGCACGACCGGGAACCGCGAGTGCGTGGAGGTGGCCGCGATCTTCGCGGCCCGCGCCAGTGTCATCGAGGCATCGAGGAACTCCACCTCGGTCCGCGGCACCATGACCTCGCGCAACGGACGCTCGCCCGCGTCGAAGACCTCGTCGATCAGCTTCCGCTCATCGGTGGTCAACGATTCATGCGCTGCGACGAGGTCACGCAGCTCTGCTTCGGAGATCGACTCCCGCCCGACCGATGGGTCCCCGCCCACGAGCCGCACGACGGCATCGGTCGACTTGGACAGGAACCAGATCACGGGACGCATCAGGCCCGCGAAGCGGTCGATCAGCCCGCCCACCCGCCACGCCGTGCCCTCGGCCCGTTGCAGCGCGAGCCGTTTCGGTGCCAGCTCGCCGATGACGAGCGTCGCGTAGGTGATGACGAGGAAGACGCCGACGAAGCCGAGCAGCGAGGCGGCCCAGTGCGTCAGGCCAGCGTTGTGGAGCCCATCGGTCGCGGACTTCGCGAGCGTCACCTCACCGAACGCGGACGAGCCCAGCGCGGCGAGCGTCACGCCGATCTGTACGGCGGATAGGAACCGGTTGGGATTGTCGACGAGATGCTGCAGTCGGCGCCCGCGCTTGCCTCGCTCCGCCAACGCACGCACCTGACCCTCGCGCAAGGTAACGAGCGCCATCTCGGAAGCGACGAAGAGCGCTTCGACGAGCAAGAGCGCGAAGACGACAAGGACGTTGACCCAGATCACGGTCTACCGCCGGTATGACCGGAGCCCTCCATCCAAAAAGCGTATTCCTTCCTCCGTGATCTAGGGCGCGGTCGCCCGACACGCCGGCGCGCCGAGCGACCGGCCCCTCGATCACCGCGGGGTGGGAGGTGTCGCGTCGCGGTTCGGGTGCTGCGGAGGCGGGTTCATCGGACCGGTCGGCTGCCAGCCGCTCTCCGTGATGACGTCGAGGACCTGGACCATGTTGAAGATGTCGTACTCGTAGTCGAACTTGCCATCGCCGGCGTACCGCAGGATGGAGACACCCGCGACGCGGTACGGCGACCCGTCGGCACGCTGACCGGGTAGCTCGTTCCACCACATGCTGACGACCCGGTCGCCATCGGCCATCGCCCATTCTTCGGGGAAACGCCAGTCCGATAGGCCGGCCATGCTGTCGTCCATGAACTTCGTGATCGCGGCCTTGCCGTCGTACCGGCCCCACGCACTGTCGATGTAGACCGCGTCGTCAGTGAAGTAGTCCGCGAGCGCCGACCAGGGCAGCTCGCCTGCTTCGATGCGGCTGCGCAGGGCGACCATTTCGCGGTACGTCGCGAGCGCCCCCGGATCGGTGCCGGACATCTCAGATCAAGCCGAGCGAACGGACCGCGTCGCGCTCTTCTTCCAGCTCCGTCACCGATGCATCGATCCGCTCCCGGGAGAACCCGTCGATATCGAGGTCGGACACGATCTCGTAGCGCTCCCCCTTGCTCGTCACCGGGAACGAGGAGACAAGCCCCTCCGGTACGCCGTACGACCCATCGGACACGACGGCGGCAGAGGTCCAGTCACCGTCTGCGGTGCCGAGCACCCAGTCGCGCACGTGGTCGATAGCGGCGTTGGCCGCGGAAGCAGCCGAGGATGCACCGCGCGCATCGATGATCGCGGCGCCGCGCTTGGCAACAGTCGGGATGAACGTGTCGCGCAGCCATCCATCTTCGACCTTGTCGGCGGCGATCGCGCCATCGACCTCGCAGTGGAACAAGTCGGGGTACTGCGTGACCGAGTGGTTGCCCCAGATCGTCATCTTCTTGATAGACGTCACCGGTACGCCGAGCTTGTCCGCCAACTGCGCCACGGCTCGGTTGTGGTCGAGCCGCGTCATCGCGGTGAACCGGTCGGCAGGTACGTCCGGCGCGTGCGCCTTCGCGATCAACGCGTTCGTGTTCGCCGGGTTGCCGACCACAAGCACACGGACGTCGTCCGACGCGCCCTTGTTGATGGCCGCGCCCTGCGGCTTGAAGATGCCGCCGTTCGCCTCGAGCAGGTCGCTGCGCTCCATGCCCTGCGCTCGCGGCCGCGCTCCGACGAGCAGGGCGACATTGCAGCCGTCGAACGCCGGCACGGGATCATCGAAGATGTCCACCGACGCGAGCAGTGGGAACGCACAGTCCTGCAGCTCCATCGCCGTGCCCTCGGCCGCGCGCACCGCCTGCGGGATCTCCAGCAGGCGCAGGGCGACCGGCCGGTCGGGGCCGAGCAGGTGGCCGGAGGCGATCCGGAACAGCAGCGCATAACCGATCTGACCGGCCGCGCCGGTAACCGTGACCTGGGTGGCTTCGCCAGCCATGCCGTCAGCCCTCCAGCTTCTCGATGATCGCGTCGGCGTACTGCGACGTGCCGACCGCGGTCGGGTCGTCACGCGACGGCTTCATGTCGTAAGTGACGCTCTTGCCTTCGTGGATGACGTCGGCGACGGCGCGCTCGAGCCGGTCGGCAGCGTCGCTCTCGCCGAGGTGACGCAGCATCAACATTCCGGACAGGATCATCGCGGTCGGGTTGACCTTGTTCTGGCCCTTGTACTTCGGGGCGCTTCCGTGCGTGGCCTCGAAGACAGCGGTGTCCGTGCCGATGTTCGCGCCCGGGGCGACGCCGAGGCCACCGACCATGCCGGCGGTCAGGTCGCTCAGGATGTCGCCGTACAGGTTCGGCAGCACGAGGACGTCCCACTCCTCGGGCCGCTGCACGAGACCCATGCAGGTCGCGTCGACGAGGTTCTCCCACGGCTCGATGTCCGGGTACTCCTTCGCGACATTGCGGAAGACCTCGAGGAACAGGCCGTCGGAGAACTTCATGATGTTGGACTTCGTGATGCAGTGCACACGCTTGCGCCCGTTGGCCTTGGCGTAGTCGAACGCATAGCGGATGATCCGCTCCGAGCCGAACCGGCTGATCGGCTTCACAGAGATACCGGAGTCCGAGCGGATCTTCTTGTTCTCGAAGTTGCTGTTCAGAAAATCGATGACGTTGGCCGCGTCAGCGGTGCCTTCCTCGAACTCGATGCCGGCGTAGAGGTCCTCGGTGTTCTCACGTACGACGACGACGTCGACGGCGTCGTAGCGCGAGCGCACTCCGGGATAGGTCTTGCACGGGCGCAGACACGCATAGAGCTCGAGCTCATAACGCAAGGCAACGTTGACCGAGCGGAAGCCGGTGCCGATCGGCGTCGTGATCGGTCCCTTGATCGCGACCTTGTTACGCCGAATAGACTCGATTGTCTCAGCCGGCAGTGGGGTGCCCGCGCTTTCCAGCACATCGACGCCGGCCTGTTGCACGTCCCAGTCGAAGCTGCTCCCACTGGTGCCTGCGGCGGCTTCGAGCACCCGCCGAGTGGCCTCGGTCAACTCAGGCCCGACGCCGTCACCAGGGATGAGCGTCACGCGGTGCTGTTTGCCGGCCGATGCCATTGCTGCCCTCCGGTTACGGATGAATTGATTTTCGAGGCTATCGGTCAGTGTCCGTTGCCCGGAAAGTGCTGTACGACGGCCAGGACCACGACGACGCCGGCCATCACGAGCAACACGCCGACGTCGAAAAGCCGGTTACGTACGACGAGGAGCCCCGCATCGCGAGGCGGCAGAACCAGGCGTAGCACGGCCGCGGCAGCGAGCCCGAGCGCGATCGTGCCCAAGCCCTTGCGCGGATGATGCACCCAGACCAGCCACAGGCCCACGGCGCAGGCCGCGAGCACGAGGACGAGCGGCTCGCGGATCACCGGGGGCCGCCATCGTCGCCGTGGGAGGACCGGGTCGACCGGTTCGGCCCGCTCCGGCGGCGGCCGCTCCGTCACGGATTGGTGCCGGGCCGCTGGTCCGGAGGCGACTCGCCGCGAAGCACGGCCACCGCGAGATCGGCTTGGGCGGCACGGACGAGCACGTGGTCGGTCGTGAAGCCGGACAGCGACGTGAACGGGATCTGTGCCCCGGCGAGCCTGGTGGCAACGTCGGCGAGGAAGCCGACGAGCTCCCAAGGTAGGGGACCCGGGAAGGTGATCCGGCGCCAACCGTGCTCGATCGCGAGCGGCGGCTCTGTGGTGAGCCCTCCGTCGCGCAGGAGCTCCTCGGCGCAGACGACGGTCACCTCGTCGTCGGACCGAACAAGCGCACAAAACGCGGGCGGCGCCGGCTCGTGCGGCTGCCAGGCGGCGGGGAAGCGCGCGACCGCGAGATGGGTCGGGTCGAGCTGGGGTTGAAGGTCGCTGCGGATCGTCGCGTCGGTCACGCTCACGCCGCGGAGTGTAAACCGCGCTCTGTGCCGCCTTCGTAACACGGCGATGGCCTGCGGGGTAGGTCGGGACCACCCTGGGTAGGACGAAGCGGCAGACAACCGCACCCGCGGCACGTGCACAACAACAGAGTCGAGGCGGCGAAGGCCACTCGAGGGGAGAGATTTGTGTCTACTCCGTATCTCCGGGTCGAGGACAACGGCCAGGTTTTCGAGCTCCGTGGCGAGGTCACCACGATCGGTCGTGGTGAGGGGGTGGATATCCGCATCACGGAGCGCAGTGTTTCGCGCCTGCACGCCGAGGTGGTGCGTCGCGGGCCATACGTCTATGTCAGTGATCTCGGCCTGTCGGCCAACGGCACGCGCATCAACGGGCGCCCCGTCGGTCGCCGGCTGCTCACCGATGGTGACGTGATCGCGTTCGGGGCTGCCCGCGTGCGCGTGGGTGGTATCGGGGCGCAGGGCCGTCCCGATGACGAGACATTGGAGATGCGCCGCATCAACGCTCCTGACCTCACCCGCCGTGAGCTCGAGGTGCTGAATGCGCTGTGTCGGCCGGCGCTGCAGCAGGACGCGTTCGTGAACCCGGGCAGCGCGCGAGAGATCGCGCAGGAGCTCGTCGTGACCGAGGCTGCGGTCAAGCAGCACCTGCTGCGGCTCTACCAGAAGTTCAAGATCCCGGAGGGCACCAACCGGCGTACCCGCCTCGCCAACGAGGTGATCGCACTCGGCGTCGTACGCCCGTTGCCAACCGAGGACGAGCGCATCCGCAAGGCCGGCTAGCCGACCGACTCGGCGGCCTGGTCAGAGGGCGCGTTCTGCGGCTTCGACAACGTTCGTCAGCAACATCGCCCTGGTCATCGGGCCCACGCCTCCTGGCATGGGGGCGAGGAAGCCGGCGACCTCGCGTACGCCGGGATCGACGTCACCGACGAGGCCCGTGTCAGTGCGGGTGATGCCGACGTCGAGGACGGCTGCCCCTGGTCGCACCCAATCGGCCCGAATGAGCCCGGGCGTGCCCGCTGCAGCGACGACAACGTCAGCGCTGCGTACGTGCCCCTCAACGTCCTTCGTGCCTGTGTGGCACAGAGTCACGGTGGCGTTCTCGCTCCGCCGGGTGAGCAGCAGCCCCAACGGGCGGCCCACGGTGACGCCCCGGCCGATGATCGTGACCTCGGCCCCGGCGAGTGGCACGTCGTAGCGACGCATCAGCTCGACGATCGCGCGCGGAGTGCACGGCAGTGGTGCCGCCTGCCCGAGCACGAGCCGGCCGAGGTTCACCGGGTGCAAGCCATCCGCGTCCTTGCCCGGATCCATCCGCTCCAGAGCCGCGTTCGCGTCCAGACCCGTCGGCAACGGCAGCTGAACGATGTATCCCGTGCACGCGGGGTCGGCGTTCAGCTCGTCGATGACGGCATGCACATCCGCTTGGGACGCATTCGCGGGCAGCTCGCGCTGGATGCTCGAGATCCCGACCTCGGCGCAGTCGGCGTGCTTCCCCCGAACGTAGGCGCGGCTGCCCGGGTCGTCTCCGACCAGCACAGTGCCGAGCCCGGGCGTGCTGCCGCGCTCACCGAGCGCCGCGACGCGCGTCTTCAGCTCGGCACGTATTGCTGCCGCGGTCGCCTTGCCGTCGAGAATGATCGCCGTCACGCCTGCCCTCTCCCAGCCATTTGTCAGCACAACGCTCCCCGACGTTAACCCGACAACCGGTGGCTAGTGGAAGAAGTGGCGGACACCGGTGAAGTACAGCGTCAGGCCCGCCTTGTCGGCCGCGGCGACGACGTCGGCGTCGCGCACTGACCCGCCGGGCTCGACGACCGCGCGTACGCCGGCCTCGGCAAGCACCTCGAGACCGTCCGGGAACGGGAAGAACGCATCACTCGCCGCCACCGCCTGCCGGGCCCGGTCACCGGCACGCGCGACGGCGAGCCGAGCGGCGTCGACCCGGTTGACCTGACCCATACCGACGCCGACAGTCGCCTGCTCGCTGGCGAGGACGATCGCGTTCGACTTGACCGCACGGCTGGCGCGCCAGGCGAACTCCAGGTCGGCCAACGTCACGTCGTCCGCCGGCGCACCGCACTCCAGCGTCCACGCCGACGGATCGTCTCCGCGCTCAGTCACCGAGTCGGCCGTCTGCACAAGCAGCCCGCCGCAGATCTGCCGGAACTCCGTGCCCTGACCGGCGTGACCCTGCACCAGGAGGATGCGGATCGACGGCTTGCGCGCCAGCACCTCGACAGCGCCCTCGTCGTACGCCGGAGCCGCGATCACCTCGGTGAACACATCGCCGACCTGCTCAGCCATGGCGACAGTGACCGGCATGTTGGTCGCGATCACACCGCCGAACGCCGACACCGGATCACAGGCGTGCGCCTTGCGGTGCGCCTCCGCTACATCGACGCCGACCGCGATACCGCACGGGTTCGCGTGCTTGATGATGGCGACGCACGGCCCGCGAAAGTCGTTCGCGGCCCGTAGCGCGGCATCGGTGTCGACGAAGTTGTTGTACGACATCTGTTTGCCGTGCAGCTGTTCGGCCTGCGCGAGCCCTTCCGACGCAGCGGCGTTGCGGTACAACGCCGCGTGCTGATGCGGGTTCTCGCCGTACCGCAACACATCGGCGCGGTCGTACGTCGCGGTCAGGAAGGCGGGGAATCCTGACTCGACGGCGGTGACGTCGGGTGCGTACGCGTTCGCGAACCAGGAGGCCACGGCCGCGTCGTACGACGCGGTGTGTGCGTACGCCGCGGCCGCGAGCGCCCGTCGCTCGGCCAGCGTGAAGCCACCCACACCGAGCGCCTCGAGCACGTGGGGGTACGCCGCCGGGTCGACCACGACCGCAACCGATGGATGGTTCTTCGCTGCCGCCCGCACCATCGCCGGACCACCGATGTCGATTTGCTCGACCACATCGTCATGACCGGCTCCGGACGCGACGATCTCTCGGAACGGATAGAGGTTCACGACCACAAGGTCGAACGGCTCGACACCGAGGTTGGCGAGCTGCGCGACATGGTCGGGTCGACGCAGGTCGGCGAGCAGCCCAGCGTGAATCGACGGGTGCAACGTCTTCACCCGACCATCCAGGCACTCCGGGAAACCCGTTACATCACTCACCGAGACCACAGGCACATCGGCGTCGGCCAGCCGCGCGGCAGTAGTGCCGGTCGAGACAATGTGCACGTTCGCGGCGGCGAGCGAACGGCCGAGCTCGACAAGCCCGGTCTTGTCAGAGACGGAGATGAGCGCGCGCCGGATCGGCCGGCGGTCGCTGTCGTCGGTCACGGCACGAGCACCTTTCTTCCTTCGATGCGGTAACCGTCGCGCACCAGCCGGCCAACCGTCTCGACCAGCAACGTGCGCTCAACTCCCTTGATGCGTTCATGCAAACGGTCCTCGTCGTCGTCGTCGAGCACCGGCACGGCGGCTTGCGCCACGATCGGCCCCGCGTCCAGCCCCGCGTCGACAAAGTGCACGGTGACGCCGGTGACCTTAACCGCGTGCGCGAGGGTGTCCCGCACCGGCGTCGCGCCCGGAAACGACGGCAGCAGAGCGGGATGGGTGTTGACGATGCCGGGGCCGAAGCGAGCCAAGAACTCCGGCCCGAGGATCTTCATGAAGCCAGCGCAGACAACGAGGGTCGGTTCGTATTTGGCCGTCGCTTCAGTGAGCGCTTGGTCCCATGCGCTGCGATCGGGGTGGTCGCCGAGCGGCGTCACGAACGTCGGGATGGCCACGGCATCGGCTTTCGCGAGCGCCGGAATCTCGTCCCGGTCGGCGCCGACGGCGACGATCGCCGCACCGTACGACGCGTCCGCGCACGCCTCGATCAGCGCGGCGAGATTGGATCCGGTGCCGCTGACGAGGACGACGAGCCGAGCGGGCTCGGGGCGGGGCGGCACGGCTCGATGCTAGGTCCCACCGGTGGTGGGCGGCTCCGCCTCCACCGTTGTCCAGAACGAAACGACCTCCCGGACGAAACGATCGGGCTCGGCCACGTGCGGACGATGGGTGCCGGTGTCGAACCAGCGGACAGTTGCGGTCGGCACGGCCGCTGCGATGGCCTGCGCGTGTTCAGGCGGGCTGAGCGGGTCGGCGCTGTCATGCATGACCAGCACCGGGCACGTGATCCTGGCGAGATCGGGCCGAAGGTCCCACTGCGACAGCGCCCCACGGGTCCAGAGCTCGAGCCACGCTCCGGTCACGTCGACCCAGTCGGCGCCGTGTTGATCGGCGTACCGGCGGATGACGGTCTCATTCCAGGCTGTCGGTGTCCCGAGTGCACGCAGCGCCGCGACGGTCTGCGCATCGGCGTACGCATGGGCCGATACTGCGACGACCGAGAGCGGCAGCTCCGGGTGGCGAGCCGCGGCAAGCAACGCAATAGAAGCGCCGTCACTGTGGCCGACGATGTGCGCGGGTGCGGTCGTCGACGCAGCCAACAGTTGCGCGAGGTCGTCGACCGCCTGGTCGAAGTGGTCGGGTCCGAAGGATGCATTGCGGGGTGAACCGCCGAAGCCACGACGATCGACCACGAGGACGCGCCGCCCCGCGGTGAGGTCGGGCAGAAACCGCGACCAAAGCGCGCTCGACCCGGCGCCTTCGTGCAGCAGTACGACGAGGGGGTCGGACCCGGGCGCTTCCAGCCGCGCCAGGTCAGTCACGTGCGAACGTCAATCCGCGGCCATCCGACGATGCGTCAGCGCGGCCGCCGCCGCCGCGGCGACGCCGAGCTCGACAGCTGCCGCGACCGTGACCTGCCACATCGACGGGCCCACCGTCGCCATGCGCCCCGGCCCCGCGGGACCTCCGCTCAGGGCCGCGGCCAGCCCGAGGACGACACCAGTGCAGGCTCCCGTCGCGAACCCCGTCAGCAGCGCAGCGGTGAGTCCCGACATCGGGTTACGGCGTACCACCGCCCTGCCCATGACGGCGCCGGCGATGAGGGGCGCGAGAACGAACGGCAGCGACAGCAGCGGTGCTGCGCCGCTCCCGGGCAACGCACCCAACAACGGGAACGACGGCACCGCGCCGAGATGGACACCGAGCGGCGACACCGACGTCTGTGCGCCGACGGCGAAGCCGGGACCGAGCGTGTAGGACACGCACCACAGCACAGCGTTGGGCAGGTAGGCGAGGCAGGCGAGCACCAAAGCAACGTCACCCACCGGTCCCGGATGGAGCGCGCTCGCGAGGTGCAGCACTCGGCCGAGATGCAGCGTGACGGGCCCGAGCGCCAGTGCGCCACCCGCGGCGAACAGGACTGCGACGCCGACGATGGCCGACCGAGCAGCGGAACGAACCCGGTCCGGGATGCGCTGCCAGAACGGGCTGACGATCCCGGCGCCGTGGGCAACCCCCGCCGTACCGAACAACATCCCGACAATGCAGCCCGCGGTCAGCGCCTGACCTGCGGCCGGCCGGACCGACGACGTCAGCGAAGCGCTGGCCACCACCGCGGCGATGAACCCGTAGGCACCACCGAGCACGAGACCACCCGTCAGCGTCCCCCGCACGTCCTCGACCTCGCAAGCGTGGGCAAACCAACGGCCGGCACGCCAGAGGGCGTACGCCGGCAACGCGAGCAAGCCCATGGGGAGCAGCGCGACGTGTCCGCTCGCCCCTCCGGTGGTGATCGAGAGGGAGACGCGATGACTGACCAGCCACACGTATGCGACGGCGCGCAGCGCGTCGGCGGCGCCCGCTCCACCACCCAACGATGAAGCCCAGGTCGTGATCACGACGACGGCGATAACGAGGAGCCCGGCCCCAGCAGCGATCACCCCGGCGGCGACGGCGGTGAGCGTCGTGGTCGTTGCCGGCCGAGTCGGCTGTGGAGCAGGTCGCAGCCGCGTGGGTCGGGACAACAACTCGGTCATTGCGGCCATGCTCGCAGCGCAGAGCAGCATGCTGGCTTAACCGTGCGCCGCGTGTCGCCGGCAAATGGTTGCGTCCTCCGACCCGGGGCGGAGGACGCAACAACGCAGTGGTTACGCGGGAGGCGCGGCAGGCGGCTGGTCGGGCGTGGCCGGACCGCCACTCTGCTGCCAGGCCACCTTCTCGCCGGACTCACGCATACCGAGGACAGCGAAAACTGCTTCAGCGATGCCCGCGATGATCAGGATGTAGGCACCCCACTTGGCACCGTAGGACCCACCAGGGTAGGAGGCGTGGGGGTAGGTGAAGACACGAATGATGACGAGCAAGGTGCCCAGAGCAGCAAGCCCGGCTGCCAGCACATGCAACCCGACCGGGAGCGTGGGCATCGACGCAAAGGTCCGCACCGCGATCACGATCGCGGCGGCGAAGATGAGGAACAGTCCCAGGATCGCGTAGCTGTGCCAGGCATTGACCGAAGCGCTGCCGCCACCCACATGAACGCCGCTGATGGTCGTGCCCTTGAACGACACTCCCCAGTAGGGCAAGAAGGACGCGATGAACGCCACGGCGCCGGCGATCATGACGCCGAGATCGTTGCGGTTGATGTCTTGGACGCCAGCCATGACGCCTCCCTCGTAGCCACCTAGCACCGTGCCAGGTCCGCGCAGAGTCTTGCGTAGGTAAAGGGCGGCCACAAGCCGACGCACCGCAGGTGCGCGTGGGGTCTAAAAGCTCACGATTTGCCCATGACGGACGCCATCAGCCGAGCCGTCTCACTCGGCGTCTTGCCGACCTGGACTCCGACGGCTTCGAGCGCCTCCTGCTTCGCAGCCGCCGTGCCTGCTGATCCGGAGACGATCGCGCCGGCATGGCCCATCGTCTTTCCTTCCGGCGCGGTGAACCCGGCGATGTAACCGATCACCGGTTTCGTGACGTGCTCCGCGATGTAGGCCGCTGCCCGCTCCTCCGCGTCGCCGCCGATCTCACCGATCATCACGACTGCGTCGGTGTCCGGGTCGTCCTGGAACGCAGCCAGGCAGTCGATGTGCGTCGTACCGATGACGGGATCACCGCCGATGCCAACACACGTCGAGAAACCAACATCGCGCAGCTCATACATCATCTGGTAGGTCAGCGTCCCGCTCTTGCTGACCAGCCCGACGCGGCCGGGCTTGGTGATGTCGGCCGGGATGATGCCGGCGTTCGACTTGCCTGGAGAGATAAGGCCGGGACAGTTCGGCCCGATGATGCGCGTGGTCTTGCCTTGCTCTTGTGAATAGGCGAAGAAGTACGCCGTGTCCTGGACCGGGACGCCCTCGGTGATGACGACGAGCAGCGGGATCTGCGCGTCGATCGCCTCGACGGCGGCATCCCTGGCGAACGGCGGTGGAACGAACCCGACGGAGACGTCGGCACCGGTTTCCTTCATCGCTTCCGCGACCGTCCCGAACACCGGGATGCCGTCGACCTCGGTGCCGGCCTTGCGCGCGTTGACGCCGCCGACGACGTTTGTGCCCGAAGCGACCATGCGACGCGTGTGCTTCGTGCCTTCGGAACCGGTGATCCCCTGCACGATCACTTTGCTGTCAGACGTGAGCCAGATCGCCATTGCTCAGACCCCCTTGGCCGACGTCGCCGCGAGCTCAGCCGCGCGGCGGGCCGCGCCGTCCATCGTGTCGACCTGCTCGACGAGGGCGTGTCCGTTCTCGCGCAGGATCCGACGCCCTTCGTCGGCGTTGTTGCCGTCGAGCCGTACGACGAGCGGCTTGGTCAGCTCCTCACCCCGAGAGTCGAGCATGGCGAGCGCGGCCACGATGCCGTTCGCTACCGCGTCGCAAGCTGTGATGCCGCCGAAGACGTTGACGAACACCGACCGGACTGATGGATCGGACAGGATGATCTCCAGCCCGTTCGCCATCACCTCGGCCGAGGCACCGCCACCGATGTCGAGGAAGTTCGCCGGTCGTACGCCGCCGAAGTCCTCGCCGGCGTACGCAACCACATCAAGCGTCGACATCACCAGACCTGCACCGTTACCGATGATGCCGACCTCGCCGTCCAACTTGACGTAGTTGAGGTTCTTCTGTTTTGCGGCGACCTCGAGTGGATCCGTTGCGGAGATGTCGCGGTAGGCCTCGTGGACCTCGCGATGCCGGAAGTCGGCGTTGTCGTCAAGGGTCACTTTGCCGTCCAGCGCGATCACGCGGTCGTCCGGTGTGCGGACGAGCGGGTTGACCTCGACGAGCGTTGCCTCCTCGGCGGTGAAGACGTCCCAGAGCTTCACGATGACGTCGACTGCCTGATCGAGGACGACCGCCGGAATGTCTCCTTGCTGGGCGATGCGACGGGCGAGCGATGAGTCGACGCCCGTGACGGGGTCGATCGGCACTCGTGCCAGCGCGTCGGGCTTCTCGACCGCGAGCTGCTCGATCTCGACGCCGCCTTCCGCTGAGCACATGGCGAGATAGCTGCGGTTGGCGCGATCGAGCAAGAACGAGAAGTAGTACTCCTCCCCGATGTCGCTCGCCTCGGTAACGAGGATCGTGCGAACGACGTGGCCCTTGATGTCGAGACCGAGGATCTTGCTCGCCTTCTCCTCGGCGTCGGCCGGGTCGTCGGCGAGTTTCACTCCACCGGCCTTGCCACGGCCGCCGGTCTTCACCTGAGCCTTGACGACGACCTGCCCGCCGAGCTGTTCCGCGGCAGCGCGCGCCTCGGCCGGCGTCGTCGCGACGACCTGCCGAGTCACCGGTACGCCGTGCGCGGCGAACAGCTCTTTCGCTTGATACTCGTAGAGATCCACGAGCGAGGAGGTTACCGGCCGCTTCGAACGGCGTTCCGCGCGCAGGGTTGCCGGTCAGGGATTGGGCACGTCCGGCATGCAGACCCTGGTGTTGATGACCGTCTTGCCGTGAGTGACCTCCACCACCCTCACGCAGCCCGTACCGCGGGTCGCGCGCAGCGTGCCCGCGCTCCACTCGGTCACCAACGTGAGCGTCGACAGCGCCAGGCAGAGTGCGACCGTAAGTGCGATAGCGCGTACGGGAGACATGGAGTACGTGTTCATCGAAGCGGTCCTTTCGTGGGGTGTCATCGGCCCCGGCTGTTGCGGCAGCCGACGTACTCAAGGCTGACGATGACGCCGCCGCGCACGCAGGCGGCGGCGTCAGGGACGGGATTGGCGATCGGTCCGTACTGGTCGGTGGACACGTTCGTGTCCGTCGGTCCGGCTTTGACCTCGGCACCGCCGTGGTGCCGGTGAATCTGCACGGGCTTGCGAATGTGCGTAGAGAGCGTGCGTCGCGCTGCGCCTGACGACAGCCTGTCGTGAGCGCTCGCCGTCGCGGCATGAGCTTTCACGAACTGCGTCACCACGGTCGCGTTGGTCTGTGCTTGGACAAGGGGTGCGCGCGACGGCGACGCAACCGGTGGATGGAACGCATAGACACCGAGTCCGACGCTGAGAACAACGAGCCCGGCAGCCGACGGAACGGAACGAATCGGCCGACGTACGAGGCACGCGAATCCCGTCACGGCTGCCGCTGCTGCCATCCGCAGTGTGCGACGAGCCTTCACCAGCAGGCTTTCGATGGCCTTCACCGTCGTACTCATCGCAGTCGCTATCTGCGCGTTCGACAAACCTTCGGACGCATGCAGCAGCGCCTCGTGCTGCCGTGACGGGAGCGTCTCGAGCATCTGCGTAAGGAAGGCAGCTTCGGCGTTGTCGCAAACGATGTCCTCGGTCAACGGTTGCACCCGCGCGCGGCCGTATTCGTAGATCACGCGCTTGTCGGCATACGACCGTTCTCGTGCGATGTCGGCACATCGATTGCGTACGACGCGGTTGAGCCACGCGCCGGCTCGATCCAGCTCGACCCTCGGGTCTGCGGCGGCGAGGGTCATCGCCTCGTGGACGACGTCCTCAGCATCAGACTCAGTGGCCACTCGCGACCGCGCAAGTCGCAACAGGTCGGCCCGGTGCTGCCAGATCGTCTGCCACCGCGCTTCGGTCGAATCGCGTGCAGGCGAAAGACGATTTTCCTTCATGATCCCCCGTCCCAGTCATCGGAAGAACGTGTGCGGATTGCACGTCACGCCTCGCGGCGACGTCAACGGAGGTTGCTCTGGAGGTTCTAAAAATTCTCAGCAGGGTTTGGCCGGCTCGAACGAAGGACGGGTGACAGCAACGTTCCCCGCGGAGGCACCGGGCTTCCGCGGCGACCGAAGGAGGCGTCATGCGTGTCACCCGAATGGCGAAATTGCTTGCGGCTGTTGTGCCGATGACCGGCATGCTGGTTGCGGGCACATCAGGCGTCGCGAACGCGGCGTGCGTGAGCGACCGTGGTTGGTACGTCGACGTCACGTCGTCATCGTCGTACCACCTGCCGGCACCCGGCACGTACTTCAAGGACGGTCCTGGTGGCACGATGACCGTTTCGGTGCAGAACTCGACATCTGTCTCGGCCTCGATGTCCTACAGCACCGAGGTGAGCGTGTCGGACATCGTCAGCAGCGTGAAGGCGCAGATCAGCGCGAGCGCAGAGAGGTCGCAGACCATCACCGTCGGCCACACGTACTCGCACTCGATCCCGTCCGGTTACTACGGCAACCTGCAGTACGGCTCGTGGGGTTACTACGTGCACTGGGAGCACGTGTACGACAACGGCAACTGCACGTACCGCTACGGCGACACCGGTACGGCGAAGGTCCCGAGCACCGCGGTGGGCTGGAAGTACTGGAGTACGAGTTCCTGACCGCAGACCCCCGAAGCTCCGTCAGGGGCGGCCCTCTCCCAGTCGGCCGCCCCTGACGGCTGCCCTGGAGATGTCTAGGCGGCGCCGGCCTGTCCGACGTTCGCGCGGATCCACTCGACGATCGACTGCGTCGTCGTCCCGGGAGTGAACACCTGGGCGACGCCCATCGCCTTGAGCTCCGGAATGTCGTCGTCCGG
Organism: Actinomycetes bacterium; assembly: GCA_045807285.1. GTDB lineage: Bacteria > Actinomycetota > Actinomycetes > JAWWOW01 > JAWWOW01 > JBJMHR01. The sequence continues at coordinate 57,564 of JBJMHR010000018.1, read as the reverse complement.
GATGATCCCGCCGACGGTCAGCACGATGTCGGTGGCGTCACGTTCACGGAGCAGCTCGACCACCCGAGCGCACAGCGTCATGTGCGCCCCGGACAGCACCGAAAGCCCGATGCAGTCAGCGTCCTCTTGGATAGCGGTGTCGACGATCTGCTCGGGTGTCTGGTGCAGGCCGGTGTAGATGACCTCCATGCCGGCGTCGCGCAACGCCCGCGCCACGACCTTCGCCCCGCGGTCATGGCCGTCGAGGCCCGGCTTCGCGACGACAACGCGGATCGGGCCCGTGCTGCTCGTCATCGCCGTACCTCCTGTTCGGCTGGCAGAGTAGCCCGACGATGAGCGACTGGTGCAGCAGGCTCTTGAGCGGCGTCCGCTTCGACGAGTCGAGCACAACCGGACGAAACCCGATCAGCTGGCCGGGCTATGCACCACGTTCGGCCGTTCAGTTCGGGGTGGGCCCGGTCGCAGGCCACGACGTCGTCGCATGCACATGGGATTTCTCGGTGTACGGCGGAAGCCTCGGCGAGGCCGAGGCGAGCACGTTCTGCGCCGCAGCGGACAGGGCCGTCGAGCGCAGGCTGCCGTTGCTCACGATCGTGCGCACCGGCGGGACACGGCTGCAAGAAGGCGTCGCCGCTCTCGTCGGGATTCCGCGCACTGCGCTGGCCCTCAGCGACCTGGCTGCTGCACGACTGCCGCACATCTCCGTCGCGGACAACCCGACCACCGGCGGCGTCTGGGTGAGCATCGTCAGTCAGTCCGATCTGCGCGCAGGCGTCCAGTCCGCGACCGTGGGCTTCTCCGGTCCACGCGTGATCACCGCCATGACCGGCGAACAGATCCCACCGACAGCGAACACCGCCGAAAGCGCCGCCGCCGCCGGATTGTTGGACGCCGTCCTCGCGCCCGACGAGCTGGAGGAGTGGGTTCGTCGGGCCTTAGCCACCACCAGCCGAGGCGACCCCGTCGACATCGGTGCACCGACGACCGTCGAACCGCCGACGATTTCCGGCTGGGCACAGGTTGAACGGGCCCGCACCAACGACCGGCGCACCGGGGCGCAGCTGCTCGATGTCGTCCTGGACGACGTGGTCGAGCTGGGGTCCGCTGACGACACCATGCGTGCGGTCATCGGCCGATCGGCGGCCAACCGGCCGACAGTCGGCGTCGCGCTCGCTGCGCAACGACAGGCCCGCCCGACACCGCACGGGTTCGCACTTCTGCGCCGCGGCGCTCGGCTCGCCGACCGGCTCGACCTCGATCTCTGCACGTTCGTCGACACACCGGGCGCGGACCCGCTCCCGCCGAGCGAGGACGGCGGGCTGGCGGCGGCCATCGGGGACGCGATGCTCGCCCTGCTGGAGTGCACGTCGCCGACACTCGCCGTCGTCCACGGAGAAGGTGGCAGCGGTGGAGCACTCGCCGCGACCGTCGCTGACCGGGTCGTCATCACGACCAACGGCTACTTCACCGCCATTGCACCGGAGGGCGCCGCGTTGGCACTGCGCATGTCGACAGAAGCGGCTGCCGACAACGGCGCAGTCACACCGGCGGCACTGCGCCGGCTCGGCTTCGCTGACGCCTGCATCTCACCCGAACCGAGCGAGCTGCGACGTGTTGTGGCTGCACACCTGGTGGAGCTGGCCGGCCACCCCCCACGGGACCGGCTCGACGCGAGACGCGCGCGCTGGCAGGCACCGTTACGCGGTCGTTGCTGATCGATCGCGAGTCTTTTCGCATCCGGACATCGGTCCGGTTACCGTTGCGGGTCGTCCGCTTCCCCATCGGGCTCACCGTGATCCGGGAGCAGGTGTGCGAGACAAGTTGAAGACCGCTGCGCGGGCGGTGTGTTCGCCCGCAGGCGTGTTGGGCATCGCGCTCGAAACCGCGTGGGTCGCCACCCACGTTGCGTCCTATCCGTTCGGGCTGACTCGGGAGAAACTTCGCGAGTTGGACCGGTATTCGCTGGCGGACTTGCCTCCGTTGCAGCGCGGGCTTCACGTGGCCGACGTCGAGGCCGCCGGTACGCCGATCCTCCTGTTACACGGCATGGTCGACAACCGTTCGATCTTCACGTTGCTCCGACGCGGACTGCGTCGCCGTGGATTCGGACGGATCGTGGCGATCAACTACAGCGTGCTGACCCACGACATTCCGTCAGCGGCACGCAGCTTGGCCGGACGCGTCGAGCGGGTGTGTGCGGAGACGGGCTACGAACGCGTACACATCGTCGGCCACAGCCTCGGCGGCTTGATTGCTCGTTACTACGTGCAGCGACTCGGCGGTGACGAACGCGTCCACACGTTGGTGTGTCTCGGTACGCCGCACGGTGGGACGCACGCCGCCCGCCTGCTCCCCCGCCGGATCGCGGGCCAGCTTCGTACCGACAGCGACGTGATCGCCGAGCTCGCGCAACGCGCCCCGGGCTGCCGCACGCGCTTCATCAGTGTGTGGAGCGACCTCGACCAGCTGATCGTGCCGAAGCGGTCCGCTCGCATCGACCACCCGGACCTGCATGCTCACAACGTCTTCGTGCGCGGGCTGGGCCACTTGTCGCTACCGGTCGACGGTCGCGTCGTACACGCGATTTGTACGACGCTTGCGCAGCTCGACTCGGCCGGTAACTCGACGAGCGCGCAGGTCGTCGACCTCCGCGACAAGGCCCCGGCACGAAAGCCAGCACGGAAGCGGGGCTTCCTCATCGGGTGACGACTTGGGACTCCGCGTCGTGTGGAGTCGCCGGGTTGCCGTCGACGATCAGATCGGCCCGTTGCCGCGCGCCGTCAACGGTGAAGAACTCTGACTCCATCCGCAGCCAGTCGACCCAATGCCGCAACCAATACTCCCCGTCCCGTGCAAGACCCCGCTCGAGCCGAAGGTCGTCCGGTGCCTCCACCCAGATGCGGTAGGCGAGGCGGTCCGCCAGCTGGCGGCGGGTTGACGTCACCCCTTCCACGACGATGACCGGGGCCCACGTCACGGTCTTCCAGCGATCGACACTTGTGCCTTCCGGGTCACCGTGCCAGTCACGCACTTGATAGCGCGCGTCTCGCTGGTCGAAAAGTGGTTGTAAGACGTCGCTTTCGAACCGCGGCCACCAGGTGTCGAGGTCAGCCCAGGACAAGAAGTCGTCTGTCGTCACGATCGGCGCTGCCAGTAAACGGGCGATCCGCCGCGCGAGCGTCGACTTCCCCGACCCGGCCGGGCCGTCGATGCCCACCATGCGCGTGCCTGCCAAGGGCGGGCGCGCCTGTATCTCGGAGACGATCTGCGACAGGTCGACGACGCGCATCGGCGTACGAGGACAGCTAGAGCTTTTCGAGCGGCGCGTAACGAAGCAGGAACCGCCGCGGCTTCGCGTCGTCACCGAAGTCCACCGTCGCTTCCGCGGAGTCGGCGAAACCGGCCGTTGCGACGACCGTGCCGAGCCCGAACGTGTCGTGGTTCACCCGGTCACCCGGTGCGAGCGAGATGATCGGGCGGTTGCCCGGCGAACGAACACCGGGTCGCGCGGCAAGCCGAGCCATCGCGGGTGATGAGGTCGCCGCAGCCGCGGCCGATGCCTCACGTCGCCAGTCCACGAGGTCGTCGGGCAGCTCGTCGAGGAACCGCGAGGGTGGGTTGTACGACGGCGCGCCCCAGGCCGAGCGGCTGACCGCGCGGCTGATGTAGAGGCGCTCACGGGCACGGGTGATGCCGACATAGGCGAGCCGGCGCTCCTCTTCGAGCTCCTTGCTGTCGCTCATCGAACGCATGTGCGGGAACACGCCGTCCTCGAGGCCGGTGAGGAAAACGACCGGGAACTCCAGACCTTTCGCCGTATGCAACGTCATCAATGTGACGACACCGCCGCTGCCGTCGTCGTCGGGGATCTCGTCGGCGTCGGCGACCAGCGAGACGCGCTCGAGGAACTCCGCGAGGCCGCCTTCGGGAGAGGTGTCCTCGAACTCGCGGGCGACCGCCACGAGCTCGCGGAGGTTCTCGATCCGGCCTTCGTCCTGCGGGTCGGCGCTCGCCTCGAGCTCGGAGAGGTAACCGGATCGGTCGAGCACCGCTTCGAGGATCGTCGCCGGTCCGTGACCTGCGCTGACCAGGTCGCGCAACCCGTCGACGAGCGCGACGAAGTCACCGATGGCTTGCACCGAACGGGTGGCGATGCCGGGCGCCTCGACGCAGCGCGCGAGCGCGTCGGCAAACGGGATGCGCTCTCGCGACGACAGTGCTTCGACACATGACTCCGCCTTGTCGCCGATGCCTCGTCGCGGGACGTTCAGCACTCGGCGCAGCGACACCGTGTCAAGCGGGTTGGCCAGCAGTCGGAGGTAGGCCAACATGTCGCGGACCTCACGACGCTCGTAGAAACGCACGCTGCCGACGACGCGGTAGGGCAGGCCGACGCGGATGAAGACTTCCTCGAAGACGCGGGACTGCGCATTCGTGCGGTAGAACACCGCGATCTGCGACGGAGAGTACGCACCCTCGTCGACCAGCCTGTCGATCTCCTCCGCGACGAACGATGACTCGTCGTGCTCGGTGTCCGCGACGTAGCCGACGATGCGTTCGCCGTGCCCCGCCTCCGACCAGAGGTTCTTGGGCTTGCGGTCCGCGTTGCGCGCGATAACAGCGTTCGCGGCGGAGAGGATCGTCTGAGTGGAGCGGTAGTTCTGCTCGAGCAGGATCGTCTTCGCATCCGGATAGTCGCGCTCGAATTCGTTGATGTTGCGGATCGTCGCGCCGCGGAACGCGTAGATCGACTGATCGGCGTCTCCGACGACGCACAGCTCGCCCGGATCGACGCTGCTGCCCGCATGCACGACGTCGCCCTCGACGGTGCGCTTCTCGCGCACGCCCACGACCTCGCGGATCAGCGCGTACTGCGCATGGTTGGTGTCCTGGTACTCATCGACGAGGACGTGCCGGAACCTGCGCTGATAGTGCTCCGCGATGTCGGGGAAGGCCCGCAACATGCCGACCGTCGTCATGATCAGGTCGTCGAAGTCCATCGCACCCGACTCACGCAGGCGACGCTGGTATCCGGTGTAGACCTCGGCAAGCTGTTTTTCGTCGTAGGACGTCGCTCGCCGGGCGAAGTCCTCGTCGTCGATCAGCTCGTTCTTGAGGTTGCTGACCTGGGCCGCAAGCGAGCGCGGCGGGAAACGCTTCGGGTCGAGGTCGAGGTCGCGGACGACCAGCGTCATCAACCGCAGCGAGTCGGCTGCGTCATAGATCGAGAACGACGACGGGATCCCGATGTGTTTCGCCTCGGCACGCAGGATTCGCACGCAAGCTGAGTGGAACGTCATCACCCACATCGCTCGGGCACGCGGGCCGACAAGGGCGGCGACCCGCTCCTTCATCTCGCCGGCGGCCTTGTTCGTGAACGTGATGGCGAGGATCTGACCGGGCGTCGCGCCGCGCGCAGCGAGCAGGTAGGCGATGCGATGTGTGAGCACGCGTGTCTTGCCGGAACCGGCGCCCGCCACGATCAGCAGCGGGCCACCCTCGTGCGTGACGGCGGCTCGTTGCTCGGGGTTGAGCCCCTCGAGCAAGGCGTCAACCGTCGAGGCCCTCGGGCCGGCGACGGGAGCTTCGAAAAGAGCGTCGGACGCAGACATGCTTCACCCGAGTCTAGGGCGCAGCGCCGTCAACCAAGCGGGCGAACAACCTGCCGCGCGCTGTTGTCCCGTACGGTAATCAGCGGTCATGGACTCCTCCGTAGCAACGACTCTGCGCACAGAAGACGGGCTGGATCTACCGGCACGCTGGTGGCACGCGGACAGTGCACGCGCTGTCGTCGTACTCGTGCACGGATTCACGGCGTCGAAGGACGACCCAGCGGTGGGCGCAGTTGCCGAGCGGATGCAGACCGCGGGCTACGACGTCATCAGCTACGACGCGCGTGGGCACGGTTCCGCTACCGGGTTTTCGACGCTCGGCGACATGGAACGGCACGACGTCGCAGCGGCCGTCATGGCGGTGCGCGAGCACGGCCTCCCGATTGTGGTGGTCGGGGCCTCGATGGGAGCGATTGCGGTCCTTCGGCATACCGCCGAAGCGACCGGCCTCGCCGGCATCGTCACGGTCAGCGCACCGGCCCGGTGGACCGTCCCACGCACCTGGCGCAGCATCCTCGCGGTCGGTCTGACCCAGACCCGGCCGGGGCGTGCGCTCACCGCGCGCAGGCTCGGCGCGCGCGTGGCGCCGCGGTGGACCTGGGCGGACCCACCGGTCGTGTTGGTGGCAAAGATCCGGGCACCGATCGCGTTCATCCACGGCGCGCGGGACCGGTTCATCCCTCCGAAGGCCGCGGCTGAGCTCTACGAGGTCGCCGCTGAGCCACGTCGGCTCGAGATCGTCCCCGGTATGGGTCATGCCTACGACCCGGCCGGGACTGCGGCGATCCTGGCGGCGATCGAATGGGTGCTCGCCCAACCGCCGACCGGCCAACCAACGAGCTAACTCACCCGGATCTCAGCTGCGTACGCCGTACCACCGCCAGGCGAGACCAGCGACGCCGGGACCGGCGTGCGCGATCATCGCCGCACCGAACGCGCTGAGCAGCAGCGGATCCGGAGTTGCCTCTTCGAGTACGCGCTCGCGCAGCTCCTTGGCAGCATCCGGAGCCATCGCGTGCAAAGCCACGACTGCGCCGCGCTTCGCATCACCGCGCGAACCGAGCCACATCTCGAGCAGCCGGTCGAAGGCTGCTTCGCGACTGAACGCCGGCCGGAGCGGCCGGACCTTGCCGCGCCGCAGCTCGAACAACGGGTTCACGCCGAGCATGCGTCCGGCCGCCGCCGCGAGACCCGGCACCCGACCACTGCGGACCAGATGCTCGAGCGAGTCGAGACTGCCGACCAGCCGAACCTCAGGGACAGCGTCCAGCGCTGCCTGTTCAACCTCGTCGAACGTCGCCCCAGCACGAGCGGCCTCGGCCGCCGCTAGCGCGACGAGCACCTCCGACCCCGCCGCGCTCTCGCTGTCGACAAGGCGCACCCGCTCGCCATAACTGTCGGCTGCGATTCGGGCCGAGCCATACGAAGCCGACAATGACTGGGCAACAGTTACGACGACGGCCTGGTCCGCTTCGGTCAACACTTCGTCCAACGCCCGCAGGTAATCACCCGGTGCAGGGGCAGAGGTCGTCACACCTTCGTCGAGACGGGTGAGGAGGTCGTCGTCGGTCAGCTCACCGTCGGCGTACGTCGTGCCCTGAACCGTGATCGAGAGCGGTACGACCGTGATGCGGTAGTCCGCGGCGAGCGCACTGGGCATGGCAGCAGCGCTGTCGACGACGACGGCGGTGCGTGTCATGCAGGCGCCTCCTCGCCGACAGGCCGGACTTGCCATTCCTTGACTGCGAAAGATCCGAGTACGACGACGATCCCAGCGCTCAGCAGGATCACGCGATCTCCGGGAAGTGTGCCCAGCAGCGGCCACTTTACGGATCGCAGCAGGTCAGCGGCCGCACCCGCGGCGACAGCGGCCAGCCCGAGCCCGACGCGAATCGTGACGTGGAAGACGGCAAAGGCAAGGTCGCGTTGCCGCCCGAACAGTCGCGTCTGCAGCACGCTCATCCCGGACACAAGTGTGAGCGCGGCGCTGGCGCCGAATCCGCCCGCAGCAAGCACCGCAACCCAGTAGTGGTGCGCGAGGCTCATCGCCGCGATGACGCCGCCTTGCACAAACGTGCCGATACGTGCGCTATGGATGTACCGACCTTCCGGCAGTAGCCGGCTGATGCCGAGACCGACGGCGGCACCCACACCGAAGCACGCGATGAGCGCGGCGAACTCACCCTGGCTCGCGTGCAGCACGTGCCGCACGAACGTGACCCCGACCGAGAACAGCGCGCCGACGCCAATCGTCACCATGATGACCGCGGGCATGATCGTCCGGACGAGTGGAATAGACAATGCGACCCTGATGCCGCCGGGTTCCTTGCTCTCGTCGACGTCGTTCTCGGCCGCGCGTTCGTGCGCCTCTTGCTCCGCCATCGGCAGCGCTCGGATTCGTGCGATCGAGAGGTACGACGCGAGATAGGTCAACGCGTCGGCCGCGAACACCAACAGGAACGCGCCGTACCCCACCGACAGACCGAGCGGGTGAACGGCGATCCACACCAGGAAGAAGTACGCAGCTGCGCCGAGCGGGATCGTGCCGTACGACGTGCCGAGCACCAGTCCGTTCGCGAGCTGCAGGTCCGCGTCCTCACCCGCCTCCTGAACCAACGTCGGAAGCGAGGCATCCCGCGCCGGGAGGAACACCAGTCCGGCCGCCTCGATCAGCACCGACCAGACGTAGATCCACCAGATGTGCGGGACGATCGGCAGCAGCAGCACCATCCCGGCACGGGCGGCGTCCATGGAGAGCATCGTTCCGCGCCGGCCCCAGCGTGCGGTCGCGCGAGCGGCAAGCGGACCGGCGAGCAGGCCGGGCAACAGCCGGACGACGAGCACGCCACCGAGCGCGGCGGCCGATCCGGTGACGTGCTGGACGAGGAACAACACAGCGATCGTGCCCATCCAGTCACCAAGTGCGGAGATGCTCTGGCCGATCAGCAGGTTGCGCAGGCCTTGCGCGCGCAGCAGACGTTTCACGAGGGCAGGCTCAGATCCGGCTGTCTCGATCGAGCAGGAGCCGCCAGATCCGCGTCCGCCAGCGCGGTGTCGGCGCCGGGCCGTTTCCGGCGACCCGCTTTGCGAGCATGGGCACGACAACCGCCCCCGCCGCGGCGGCTGCCTCGGGACCACCGACGAGCCTGCTCACGGGCACCAACGCGACGTCCGCGATCAAGCATCCGACCGCCGACTCGCCGAGGCCGCGGCCGACCGCGAGCCCGGTGAGCAGCAGACCACTGCCCACGGGAGTCGTCGGCCACATCGCGCCCATCGCGGTCGAGATGCCCCGCCCACCGGCACCACGCAGAAACGGCGACCAGTTGTGACCGGCGACCCCGAGCCCGCCGGCGGCTGCCGCGAGATAGGGCCGGTGCCGGCCGGCGAGCGACGGTCCGACCGACCCCTTCAACAAGTCAGCGATCCCCGCCCCCAGTCCGGCCGCGAAGCCGACGCTGCGGAAGACACCGGTGCCGGAGACGGTCCCGCTGCCGACGGTCCGCAGGTCGACACCGCGCACGCGCTGAGCGACGAGATGCGAGAACGGAATCGAGCCCGCGAGGTACGCCGCGCCGAGCACAACCGGCGCAGGCAGCTCGGTACGCGTCACGGTGCACCCTTCAGTAACACAGAAGACGTGTATATCTGACGCGAACCAGGCCAAGCACCGCCTTATGCCCTACTGCTGAGGGCGTCGCGCTCAGGCGCCGTCTGCGCGCCCGGTTACCGTGCTGGGGTGGTCATCGATCCAGGCACAGACATCGAACGCGTCCTCGTCGTTGCCGCCCACCCCGACGACGTCGATTTCGGTTGTGGCGGCACGGTCGGGCTGTGGACCCAGGCAGGCGTGGAGGTCGCCTACTGCATCGTCACCGACGGTGACGCCGGTGGCTTCGACCCCGCCGTACCTCGATCGGAGATAGCGTCGATCCGCCAAGCCGAGCAGCGCGCCGCCGCGAAGGTGCTCGGGGTGGAGAACGTCACCTTCCTCGGTTATCCCGACGGCCGCCTCACCGTGACGCTGGACCTCCGGCGGGACATCTCGCGTGCCATCCGAGCGTTCCGCCCGCAGCGCGTGCTTGCGCAGAATCCAAGTCGCAACTGGCAACGCGTCTACGCGAGCCACCCCGACCACATGGCGGCAGGAGAGGCGACGATGTGCGCGGTCTACCCGGACTCGCGCAACCCGTTCGCGTTTCCCGAGCTGGTGGACGAGGGCTTCGACGCGTGGACGGTCGACGAGGTCTGGGTGATGGGCGTCGAAGCGCCGGACCGCTACGTCGATGTCACGCACACGATCGACCGCAAGATCGCCGCGCTGCGCGAGCACGTTTCGCAGATGCCTGGTATCGACGACCTCGACGCTCTTGTCCGGACGTGGCTCGGCTTCAACGCGGCGAGCGCGCAGCTGCCGGACGGCAGCTACGCCGAGTCGTACCGCTACCTCGTGACCACCTGACGGTCAGTCCACGTAGTTCGGCGCTCGGCCTTCCTTGCGCGCCCGGATCGCCTCCTCGAAGTTCGCCGTTGTCAGGCGCACGTAGAGCTGCGCGACACCTTCATGATCCATGTGTGCGCCCAGGCTCGCCGCGTCAAGGCTCGACCAGAGCATTCGCTTGGTCAGCTCGACGCCGACCCGACTGAACCCGATGATCCGTTCGGCCACGTCGTAGCACGTCGTCAGCAAATCGTCCGGGGTAACGGTCTGCGAGACGAGCCCGATGCGTTCGGCCTCGGCAGCGTTGACATCACGGCCGGTCAACATGATGTCGAAGGCTCGTGAAGATCCGATTGCACGTGGCAGCAAATAGCTGATGCCGAGCTCCGTCGACGTCAGCCCGTTGTTGATGCCCGCTGCGCGGAAGTACGCCGACTCGCTCGCGATACGGATGTCCGCCGCCAGCGACAAGCAGAACCCGCCACCAATGGCGGCGCCATTGACCGCGGCGATAACCGGGTGATGCATCTTGCGCAACGAGACGACGACGTCGTCGAGCAGCTCCATCGAGCGCAGCGCGATCGTCGTACGGGTCAGGCCGCTGATGTTGGGGACGTGTCCGGAGTCCTCGAGGTCGGCACCTGAGCAGAAGCCGTGCCCGGCGCCCGTGAGTACGACGACACGTGTCTCGTTGTCGCGGCTGATGGCTTCGAGCGCTTCGCGGAGCGGGATCATCACGTCGAAGGCCATCGCGTTCATCCGCTCAGGCCGGTTGAGCGTGACGAGCGTTATCTCTGGGCGCGGCTTGTCGACGAGCACGAAAGGCATGCCGCGCATCCTGCCTCAGGTGCGCAAGAGCTTGAACGCGTGCGTCCAACTGCCGGTGCGGAAGCCGTACGCGACCCAGGCGAGCGCGACGCCTTCCAACCATCGGCTGGCGTCGATGCCGCCGAGGTCTGCGACGTCCCAGCCCGTTTCCTCGAGAAGGCGCGTCACAGTTGCCTTCGCGTCGTCGTCGTTGCCTGCGATGAGCATCGTCGGCGGCCCACCAGGCAGTTCCGGATCGACCATGAGCGCGTTGCCGACGGTGTTGTAGGCCTTCACGACGTGCGCCCCCGGGACCGCGCGCTGTACGCGTTCACCGAGCGAGTCCGTCGTACCGATGAACAAACCCGGACCACCACCGGAGAAGTCGAGTGGGTTGGTCGCGTCGACGACGACCTTGCCGGTCAGCTGGGCGGCGACGCTGCGGGCGACGTCTTCGGTCGCGTCGCCGTGGAGGGCGAGGACGACGAGATCACCCCACCCGGCCACCTCCGCCGGCGAGCCGGTCTCGAAGTCGGCGAGTTCGGGCTTGCTGCCATCGCGTGTGCCGATCCGCACTTCGTGCCCGTGCCGCGGCCAACCGCGTGCGAGTGCCTGTCCCACGACGCCACTGCCAAGAATCGCAATCTTCATGGCGGGTGCAACTGTGCCGTAGGGCGGACTGTTCCGCCTTCGTCCGGAAAGTTCGTTACGCCTGCGGTGAACTTGCTTGAATGCATCGGCGTGGCGGACCAAAGCGAACACAACCGGGCGTTACGAGGCGATCGGGTCGGCTCTCCAACGCTCGCGATGATCTTCATTGACTTCAGTTGTGTTCGCTTTGGTCGCGCCAGTCGGCCGACACCTTCTTTGATGCACGAACCCACCTGGACGCTTGAGCATCAGGTCGTGCGTCGAGGCGGCATGAAGATGTTGAACTCAATGGCTCCGTGGTCGTTGTAATGCTTGCCCACGAACGCGTCGACGCGCTCTCGCCAACCGGGGCGCCAGTCGACCCGGTGAACGGCATCGCAGACCTGGCAGATGAGTCGGGAATCGGCCGACGATCGGGACCGCGGACGCGGCGGCGCTGTGAGCGTGCAGCGCAGCGACCTCGGCATAGCGCCGATCACGTCCTTAGCTCGCCCAAGCGGCGCCCCACAGGTGAAGGCGCGTGACGGTCGGCTCTCAGTTCGACAGGCGCGCGGGAAGTCCTTTATTCGACCGGTGATTAGTCCCGGCGCTCCTGTCAGGTCTTGGGAAGCGTGGTGCCGACGACCGTGAACTGATACGAGCAGCCGGCGTCCCACTGCTGCACGCGCTCGGCCTGGCACTCGTGGTCGTTGGTGGCCGTGAGTGACTTCAGCAGGCCCGGCGGCTTGCCACCAGGACCACACGGCCCCGACCCGCAGGGGTCGGAGAAGTACGCCGTCGTGAGGATCGTGTACACGTGACCCGCCGGCGGCCGTGCGTGGCTTCCGTACAGGACGTTCTGCGTGCTGGACTCGACGAAAGCCGTGCGGTGCCAGACGACCTTGCCGACCGTCGGTCCGGAAGACCCAGGGTCAACCAAACCCACCGGGGCACCGGTGCCGAGCTGCATCGGGGCGGCCACGCCATCGACGACCATCACGTCGGTGTAGATCTGGTTCGCCGTCGGGCACTGGACGCCGCCGCTGAACGAGAGCGTGCCGGCCCCGAAACGCGTGCCGGTCTCCCAATAGTTGCTGGTGAAGGCGCAACCGTTGAAGCCGGATGCCGCGTGCCCCGCCATCGGGACCGGCGTGACTGACTGCGCGTGGGCCGGAACTGCGACGGCGACCCCGAACAACGGGACGAGAACCCACCCCCAATGACGACGCACCGCACCCCTCCGATCGCCGGGCGTTAAACCGTGATTCTCGACGGAGGAGCGGCTGGATTCCAGGGAGGTTCAGGGAAAACCCGACAAAGAAGGCGCGCCTGTTCGGCATCTCGCAGTACGGGTCTTTTTGTCTCTAGCAACTGACCGGTGACTTGCGCGAGTCTCCAGGTATGCGAATTGCATCAGTCCAGGACGTCAGTGCGGGGACGAGGGCCCTTGAGGCCGAGGAAGAGTTGCGCTCGTCCTTGGAGGCCATCGACGAGGCGTTCTTCCGGATGGGAACGGTGCGTGATGACGCGGGCCGCATCGCCGACTTCGAGTACCTGTTCTGCAACCGGGCTGCACTCGCATTGCTCGGCCGTCGGCGCGAAGACGTGCTCGGACGTCGGTTGCTGGAGTTGTTCCCGTCGCACAGCACGAACGGACTGTTCGACGCATACGTCCAGGTAGCAGAGACGGGCGAGCCGCTGCGCTATGAGTTCGCCTTCGACGAACGCGGCGTGGCCGGCGAGTTCGAAGTGGTCGTCTCTCGCGCCGGCGACGGGTACGTCTTGGCGGGGCACGACATCAGCGATCGCAAGCGCCTCGAACGGGAACTGGCGGCGCTCACGGGCCAGCTACAGACTGCGCTCACAACGCGGGTCGTGATCGAACAGGCCAAGGGATACGTCGCGAGGGCCTCCCGGACTGACCCGGAAACCGCCTTCCACTCGATCCGCCGCTATGCCCGAACCCACAACCTCAAGGTGCACGACCTCTGTCAGGCCATCGTGGCCGGAAATGTTCCCGACCTCACCGACACCCCGCCCATCGACCTCGGGATCAGCTCTCGCTCCGCATCCGCCAAGCGTCGGTGATCAACTCCTCGAGCCGCTCGACATCCACACGATCCAGACGCAGCATGACCAGCGGCCAGCCGTCGTAGCCGGGCTCGGTGAAAAACGTGTCAGGTTCACCCTTCACAAGTGCCTGTTTCTCCGCCTCATCACCCACGAAGAGCACCGCAATGTCGGTTCGGATGACCCGTCGCCTCCCGGGCTGCCGCTCTGGATACGACCAGACGAATCCCCTGTCAGCCACCCGGAAGTCAAAACCATCACTGTCGATTTCGACGGCTCCGGACAGCGACGACGCGATCGCCCGAACATCATCGGCGCTAGCCACTGGATACCCCCGCGGGCCCGGCAGGCTCGCTAAGAAGACCACCGAGCACAACTCAGGATCGCATCTGGACTGGGCCAGGAGCCCCTCGAGTGACGGTGGGGGGTTGTGTTGGCGCGATGACACAAGACGGCCCTAGCGATGTCTCGGTTGGGCAAAGCGACCCGGAAAGCAGCGGCTGTCGCTATAGGTTGACCGCGCTGTGGGGGTGGGGTCGTGATGGAGGAAGCGGCCGCTGGCGACGCGCGGGTTCCGGTGCTGCGTACGTTTCTCATTGCCGACGTGCGCGGTTACACCAGGTTCGCCGCATCGCGGGGTGGGGCGGTCGCTCGACTCGCGGAGGCGTCGTACCGCCCAGCTGACGACAGCAGCTACGCGCGCTGTGCGGGTACGGAGGCCGCTGCGATCATCTGGTCGAGCAGTTCCGGTCCGGGGCCCGCAATCCTGGGTTGGCCTGCCAGCACGCGTACGCGCTCGTAACCGTCGTGGATCTGTTCGCCGCGCAGGACCGGTCCGTGCGCTGAAGCCGCGACTTCGACGTCAAGGCGCTCGAGGTCGTCGATGTGCGCGTTGTACTTCACCGGGTCGAGCCATTGGTGCCACGGTGAGATGAGCGAGTTGAACAGCGCAAAGGTCTCGTCGTACAACGGGGCCGGGATATCGCCGAGCTCGTAGGCATCGGTTGGTTTCATGCAGGCGAACGTGTCGACTGCCCACAGCACCTTCGTCGTCGGATCGTAGAGACCGCGGGTCGTCGGGCCGTCGAAGATCGGCGGGGTCACGAGGTGCAGCGTGCGGTCACCGGCCTCGAACGACTCGCCGGCAGCGAGCCACCGCATGCGGTTCAGCGGTGGCGCGCATGGCTCGACGGACATGCGCTCCTTCATGAAGAAGTTCGCGACGACGGTGGCGTTCGGCGCCATGTCCATCAACTGGCGCAGGCTGCCGGTGTGGTCGCCGTCGTCGTGGCTCATGAAGACCCAGCGGATGTCCTCCGGGTCGACGAGCGAGAGCACCATGTCGAACCAGTGCGGGCTGTGCAGCGGCGTGCCCGTGTCGACGACCACGGGCTCCTTTCCGCGGATCAGCATCGAGTTCATCCCGACAACCAGGTCCGGGCCGGCCGGGATGACGTTCGGGATGAGGTAGGTCTCCTCCGCGATCTTGTACGGCGCAGTCGTCCGCAACAGTGGCGCTGCGGAGGAGATGTCGGTCGTCGGTGCCGTCGATGCCTGCGTCACGAGTCCCCCCGAGTTCTCGGCTGATTGATATGCCTGAGCATGTCCGGAGTGGCCGGCTGGTGACCATGACTAATTGGTGTGACGCCCGCCTGCCCGTATGGGTCCGGCAAGTCGTCAGCCCAACGTCAGATGCCGGTGCAGGTGCCCGATTCGTACACACAACCACCGGCCCCGCAGAGCTCTGAGGCTACTCCCACTCGATCGTGCCGGGCGGTTTGCTCGTCACGTCGAGGACGACACGGTTGATGGCCGGCACCTCGTTGGTGATCCGGGTGGAGATGCGCGCGAGGACGTCGTCCGGGATCCGCGCCCAATCGGCCGTCATCGCGTCTTCACTGGTCACTGGCCGCAGCACGACCGGGTGCCCGTAGCTGCGTCCATCCCCTTGCACGCCCACCGACCGCACATCGGCGAGCAGCACGACGGGACACTGCCAGATCTCTCGGTCAAGCCCTGCGCGTGACATCTCCTCGCGAGCGACAGCATCCGCGGCCCGAAGAATTGTCAGGCGCTCACGTGTAACTTCACCAACGATTCGGATCGCGAGCCCGGGCCCGGGGAACGGCTGACGCCAGACGATCTCGGGCGGAAGGCCCAGTTGCTCACCGACCCGGCGTACCTCGTCCTTGAACAACGTCCGAAGCGGCTCGACGAGAGCGAACGACAGGTCATCAGGCAGACCACCGACGTTGTGGTGCGACTTGATGTTCGCCGCGCCGGTACCGCCGCCCGATTCGACGACATCGGGATAAAGCGTGCCCTGCACGAGGAACTCGACCGGCTCCCGTTCGCTGATCCGGCGCGCGGCGTCCTCGAAAACGCGAATGAACTCACGGCCCACGATCTTGCGCTTCGTTTCGGGATCATCGACGCCGGCCAAAGCGTCGAGGAACCGGTCGGTGGCGTCTACCACTTCGAGGCGTACGCCGGTGGACGCGACGAAGTCGCGTTCGACCTGCTCGGCTTCACCTGCGCGCAGCAAGCCGTGGTCGACGAAGACACAGGTGAGCTGCGACCCGACCGCGCGTTGAACGAGGGCGGCCGCCACAGCGGAGTCGACACCGCCGGACAGCCCGGCGATCACACGTTTGCCGCCCACTTGCGCTCGGATCGCGTCGACGGACTCCTCGACGATGTTGACCATCGTCCACGTGGGTCGACAACCGGCGGCGTTGAGGAAATGCCGCAGGACCGTCATGCCGTGTGCGGTGTGCAGCACCTCTGGGTGGAACTGCACGCCATAGAGCCCACGGCTCGGATCCTCGAACGCCGCGACTGGTGTCTGCGGTGTCAATGCGGTGACGTCGAACCCATCGGGCGCAGCCGTGACGGCGTCGCCGTGCGACATCCACACTGTCTGGTCGTGCGGCAGCCCTGCAAATAGCACACCGTCGCGCACGACGGTCAGTGGCGTTCCGCCGTACTCCCGTCCGCCGGTCTGCTCGACGCGGCCGCCCAGCGTCTGCGCCATTGCCTGGAAGCCGTAGCAGATGCCGAGTGTCGGTACGCCGGTCTCGAACAGTCCGGTCGCAACCTGCGGCGCGCCATCGGCGTACACCGACGACGGACCGCCGGACAGGATCACGGCCTTCGGCTTGCGTGCGGCGATCTCGGCGACGGTCGCCGTCGACGGCACGATCTCACTGAAGACGTTGCATTCGCGGACGCGTCGTGCGATCAACTGTGCGTACTGCGCGCCGAAGTCGATGACGACGACGGTGTCGAACGCGTCGGTCATTCGGCGTACCAAAGCCGGGCAGGAGCATGCGACGGCACGGCCGGATGGTTCGGCGGGATCGGATCGATGCGGTGGTACGCCGAACCAAGCGCGGGTCGCTTGTCCGCCTCACCTTTGTTCGGCCATAACGACATCGCGCGCTCGGCCTGCGCAGTGATCGTGAGCGACGGGTTGACGCCGAGGTTCGCCGACACCGCGGCACCGTCGACCACGTGCAGCCCGTCGTACCCATAGACGCGGTGGTACGGGTCGATCACGCCGGTCTCCGGCGACGATCCGATCGGCGCACCACCGATGATGTGCGCCGTCATCGGCACGTTCGCGATCTCACCCCAGGTGCCACCCGGGAAGCCGCCGATCTTGTCCGCAAGCCTGCGGGTCGCCTCGTTGCCGACCGGAATCCACGTCGGGTTGGACTCGCCGTGACCCTGCTTCGAGGAGAGCTTCGCGCCGAACAGACCCTTCTTGCGGAAAACCGTGAGCGAGTTGTCCAGCGACTGCATGACGAGCACGATGATCGTGCGCTCCGACCAGTGCCGTACCGAAAGCGAGCGCACGAAGATCCAGGGATGACGCAACATGACGGCGAAGAACTTCAGCCAGCGCGGCACCCGTCCGCCCCCGTCTGTCATCACGGTCGCGAGCATGCCCATCAGGTTGCTGCCCTGGCCGTAGCGCACCGGCTCGATATGTGTGTTCTCGTCCGGGTGCCACGACGAGGTGATCGCGATGCCCTTGGAGTAGTCGACCTTGCGGTCACCCGTCATCGCGCCGAGCAACGCCTCAGAGTTCGTACGTGTCAGGAACCCGAGCCGCCTGGAAACCTGCGGTAACACCCCGTCATCGCGCATCGCGTGCAGTAGTCGCTGCGTGCCGAGCGCGCCGGCCGCGAAGACCACGTGATCGGCGCTGATCGTCCGGCGCTCGTTCTTCTTGCCCCGGCCGGTCGTCGGCTCGACCTCGACCGCGTACCCACCATCGCGCAGCGGCCGCACCATCGTCACCGTGGTCAGCGGTTGTACGACGCAGCCGCGCGCCTCTGCGAGGTAAAGGTAGGTCTTGTCCAACCGGTTCTTCGCGTTGAACCGGCAACCGATCATGCAGTTGCCGCACTCGACGCAACCGGTGCGTTGCGGCCCGACTCCACCGAAGTAGGGATCGGCGACCGTCTTGCCGGGCTCGCCGAAGTAAACGCCGACGGGAGTGGCGTGGAAGGTCTCGCCGACACCCATGTCGTCGGCCACCGACTTCATGGCCACGTCGGCGGCCGTCATCGTCGGGTTGGTCACAACGCCGAGCATCCGCTTGGCCTGGTCGTAGTGCAGACCGAGCTCTTCCTTCCAGTCCGTGATGTCACGCCACTGCGGGTCGTCGTAGAAGGGCTGCAACGGCTCGTACAACGTGTTCGCATAGACCAGCGACCCCCCGCCCACGCCGGCGCCGGACAGTACGACGACGTCCCGCAGCATGCTGATGCGCTGCATACCCGTCAGCCCGAGCTTCGGCGCCCAGACGAACTTCGAGACGTCCCAGCTCGTCTTGGGCAGGGTGTCGTCGGTGAAACGCTGGCCGGCTTCGAGAACAGTGACGCGGTAACCCTTCTCGGTCAGCCGCAGCGCGGTGACGCTGCCGCCGAAACCGCTGCCGATGACAACGACGTCAAAGTCGCGCGCCGGTGCACCTGCGCTGCCGTTCATTTGACGAAGGGGTTGCGGCGCATCAGCCGCAGCGAGGTCGTCAGAAACTTCGCGTATGCCTCGTTGCCGAGCCCGAACGGCGCGTCGAATCCGAGCAGACGCTGGGTCGCAACGGTCTGCGCCTCGGTGTACTTCACGATGCCCTCGCGGCCGTGCCGTCGGCCGAGACCCGAGTCCTTGAACCCGCCCATCGGCGCATCGAGGGACGCCCACGCAGCGCCGTACCCCTCGTTGATGTTCACGGTGCCGGCCTGGATCCGCGACCCGAGCCGCCGGGCGCGCCGGGTGTCCTTGCTCCAAATACTGGCGTTGAGACCGTACGACGTCGCGTTCGCACGCTCGACCGCTTCGTCTTCAGAGCTGAACGGGTACACAGACACGACGGGTCCAAACGTCTCCTCAGCACATAACGTCATGCCGGGTTGGACGTCTGCGAGGACGGTCGGTTCGTAGAAGTACGGTCCGATGTCGGGTCGCGCCTGGCCGCCGGCGAGCACGCGCGCGCCCTGGCCGACCGCGTCGTCCACGTGAGTGGTCACCGTCTCGAGCTGTTGCCGCGAGACGAGCGATCCCATGTCGGCGCTGAAGTCGAACGCCGGCGACAGCCGCATCGCGGACACGCGCTCGGCAAACCGGCGCGTGAAGTCGTCGTAGATCGACTCGTGCACGAGCATCCGCTCGATCGAGATGCAGAGCTGACCGGCAGTTGAGAAACACGCGCGGATCGCGCCCCGGATTGTCCGCTCGATGTCGGCGTCGCCGAGCACCAGCATCGGGTTCTTGCCGCCGAGCTCGAGCGAGCAACCGATGAGCCGCTCGCCGGCCTGCCGCGCAACAACGCGGCCGGTCGCGGTCGAGCCGGTGAAGCAGACGTAGTCCGCGTGTTCGATGAGCGGTGTGCCGATCTCACGGCCGGGCCCGGTGACGACTTGGAACAACCCGTCCGGCAGACCAGCCTCAACGAGCAGCTCGACGCCGTACAACGCCGTGAAAACCGTCTGGCTGTCCGGCTTGATGACCACACCGTTACCGGCTAGCAACGCAGCGATCGCGTCGGTGATCGCGAGGGACAGCGGATAGTTCCACGGCGCGATGATGCCAACGGCTCCCCGCGGGTGATGGTGCTCCAGGGTGTGGGTGAGGCCGGGCAGCGCACCCTGCCGCCGATGGGTCTTCAGATGCGCTGGCGCGCTGTGCCCGTAGTAGCGCGCTGTCATCGCCGTGTCGGCGACCTCTTCGAACGCGTGCGTGCGCGCCTTGCCGTTCTCGATCTGGATCAGGTCGAGCAGGTCACGCTGCCGCTCGAGCACGAGGTCGTGGTAGCGAAGGAAGACCTTTGCTCGATCACGCACACTTCGCGCCGCCCATGACTTCTGCGCCTCACGGCTGCGACGAAAAGCCTCCGCCACGTCTTCGGCCGTGCACTTGGGCACAGTGCCGAGCGCCTCGCCGGTGAATGGTGCGTACGACGTCGTGACGTCGCGCGTCGGCCCGGCGAGGGCAACACGTCGAGCCAGCCGCTGCAGGCTTTCCGGTGTTGCAACGGGTGGCCGCGGCAACGCAGCCGCGCCGGTCGGCACGGCGGCCAGGGTGTGCGGAGTCTCGATGGATGACGTCACTTTGCCTCCACGTGCTTCAACCGGTGCGCGCCGCTCACCCGTCGACGACGACATCGACGCGCTGGAACTCTTTCAGGTCGGAGTAGCCAGTTTTCGCGAGCGTCCGGCGCAGCGCGCCAAACAGGTTTAGATGGCCGGTCGGGTCATTTGCGGGGCCGCGCAGCACCTGCTCGAGGCTGCCCATCGGGCCCATCCCCGGCCCCGCGAACGAACCACGCGGCAGTTTGGGATGCGCGGCGACGCTGTCCCACCAGCAGCCGCGGGCCGGCGCCTCCGCAGCAAGTGACAGCGGCTCACCCAACGTCACCGCATCGGCTCCGCACGCCAACGCTCGCGCGATGTCGCCGCTGGTTTCGATCTCGCCGTCGGCGATCACGTGCACGTAGCGACCGCCGGTCTCATCGAGATAGTCGCGACGGGCCGCCGCTGCTTCGGTGATCGCCGTCGCCATCGGGACGCGGATGGCAAGGACGTCGTCACTCGTCGCCCACGCGTCTGAACCGGTGCCGACGATGACCCCCGCCGCCCCGGTCCGCATGAGATGCAGCGCGGTCTGGTACGTCGCGCACCCACCGACGATGACCGGGACGTCGAGCGCCGCGATGAAGGTCTTGAGATTGAGCGGACCGTGACCGTCCGCGCGCGACGACACGTGCTCGGCCGAGACAACCGTGCCCTGGATGACCAGCAGGTCGACGCCGGCAGCAACGGCGGCCGGCGCCAGCGCTTCGGTGTGCTGCGGCGAGAAGCGCACCGCGGTGACGGCACCTTCGTCCGCCATCTCCTTGATCCGGCGCGTGATCAGGTCGGGCTGCACGGGTTCGGCGTATACCTGCTGCAAGTGGGGGGTCGCCGGTTTGTCGTCGGGCCAGTTCGCAAACTCGTCAAGAATCGGGCTGGGATCGACGTACCTCGTCCACAGGCCTTCGCCATTGAGAACGCCGAGACCGCCGAGCCGACTCACCGCGACCGCGGTCGCCGGGCTCATCGTCGCGTCGGATGGATGCGCGATCATCGGGATGTCGAACCGGAACGCGTCCAGCTGCCAGGCGGTGGACACGTCCTCGGCGTCGCGGGTACGCCGCGAGGGCAGGATCGAGATGTCACGCAGGTGGTACCCGCGTTGGCCCGCCTTGCTGCCGCCGATCTCGACGTCTGCCATGGACCCTCCGCTCAGCGCGAGGAGTAGTTGGGCGCCTCGACGGTCATCTGGATGTCGTGCGGGTGGCTCTCGGTCAGGCCCGCGGCCGTGATGCGAGTCAGCCGACTGTTGGTCTGCAGCTCGCCGATGGTGTGCGCGCCGCAGTAGCCCATCGCGGCTCGTAACCCGCCGACGAGCTGGTGCGCGACCGAGGCGAGCGGCCCGCGGAACGGGACCTGCCCCTCGATGCCTTCTGGGACGAGCTTCTCGTCGGACAGCACGTCGTCCTGGAAATAGCGGTCCTTGCTGTACGACGGCGCGCGACCGCCGCGGCTCTGCATCGCTCCCAGCGAGCCCATGCCGCGGTAGGACTTGTACTGCTTGCCGTTGACGAAAATCAGCTCGCCGGGGCTCTCTTCGACGCCGGCCAGCAACGAACCGAGCATCACCGTGTCGGCGCCGACCGCGATCGCCTTCGCGATGTCGCCGGAGTACTGCACGCCACCGTCACCGATCACCGGCACGCCCGCGTCGCGTGCGACGGTCGCGCAGTCATAGATCGCCGTCACCTGCGGTACGCCGACACCTGCGACCACGCGCGTCGTACACACCGCGCCAGGCCCCACGCCACACTTCACCGCGTCGACACCGGCGTCGATCAGCGCACGGGCGCCGTCGGATGTTGCGACGTTGCCGGCGATGACTTCAGCGTTGAGTGACGACTTGATCCGACGCACCATGTCGAGCACGCCGCGCGAGTGACCGTGCGCTGTGTCAACGATGAGGAAGTCGACACCGACGTCGAGCAGCGCCTCGGCGCGCTTGAACGCGTCGTCTCCGACACCAACCGCTGCCCCGACGACCAGCCGGCCGGCCGTGTCCTTCGTCGCGAGCGGGTACTTCTCGCTCTTCGTGAAGTCCTTGACAGTTATGAGGCCACGCAGCCGACCGGCGTCGTCGATCAGCGGCAGCTTTTCCACCTTGTTCTTGCGCAGGATCGCGAGCGCCTCCTCGCGCTCAACGCCCACCGGCGCTGTGACAAGAGGGGCCGGCGTCATGACCTCGCGCACCGGCCGCAACATGTTCGACTCGAACCGGACGTCCCGGTTGGTGACGATGCCGACGAGTTGGCCGTCGCCCTCGACGACCGGCACACCGGAGATCCGGTAGGTCGCCATCAGCTTCTCGGCGTCGGCCAGCGAGTCGTCCGGGGTGCAGGTCACGGGTGCGGTGACCATCCCGGCTTCGGACCGTTTGACCTTGTCCGCCTCGATGACCTGGTCCTCCACCGACATGTTGCGATGGAGTACGCCGACGCCGCCCTGACGCGCCATCGCGATCGCGAGCCGGGACTCGGTGACGGTGTCCATGGCGGAGGAGACAAGCGGGATCCGCAGGCTGATGTTGCGCGACAACCGAGTCGAGGTGTCGGCTTCGGCAGGAAGTACGTCCGAGGCCGCAGGCAGCAGCAGAACGTCGTCGAACGTGAGGCCGAGACCGGCGAACTTCCCGGACTCGCTGAAGCCGTTGCTGCCGGCGGGCAGATCCACCAAGCCATGCTACCGGCCGGGACCTCCACAACCGGTGCGCTGGCGGTCGTGGGTGCGGCCGGTTCGGTCTACCGTGGACGGGTGCCCCCCGAACCCGACGACCCCTTCCCCGCGGGCGATCCCGAGCCGGACGACGCGTTCGACGCCGAGCCGGATGAGCCACTGTTGCCGCATGAGCGCGAAGACGTCCTCGACGAGATCGAGGAGCTGACGAGTTTCCGCGCACTGCTCGAGCCACGCGGCCTCCGTGGCTTGTCCGTCGACTGCGACGACTGCGGCGAGATCCACTACCTCGGGTGGGACCTACTCGTCGAAAACCTGCGGCATCTGCTCGACGACGGCCGGATGCGCGTGCACGAACCGGCCTACGACCCCGACCCCGCCGACTACGTGTCGTGGGACTACGCGCGCGGCTACACCGACGCGGTCATGGAAGCAGACGACTGACCGAGGCGCGCTCGATGTCGCTCAGCCGTCCGAGCCGGACCCGCCGCCGTCGTGACTGCCGATGTCCTGGCCGCCGGGGTCGTGCCCACCAGGGATGTCTCCACCGCCGCTGCCCTGACCACCGGTGATGTCTCCACTGCCGGTGTCACCACTGTGACCTGAGCCGCTGTCGCCACTGCCGCCGGACCCGCCGCCGTCTCCCCGGTGGTCGGAGCCAGTGCTGTTGTCGCCGGAGCCGGAGCCACCGGAACCCTCGTGCGAGTCCTTCCCGTGGTCGCCGCCGCCGGAGCTCGAGCCGGCGCCGTCGTGTCCGCCGTTGCCGGTGCCCGACTTGGAGCTGCCGTCGTGCTTCGTGGACTTGCCATCGTGGCCGATCGGCTTCGGCGTGGTGATGCTGCGGGCAAGCGCATCGGCGTACCTCGTCTGCAATGCAGCGAGTTGCGCCGGGAGGTCACCACGGTCCTTCGCACTCACGCGGGTGAGCCAGCTCGATGCGCTGCCCAGCGCGCTCCCGGCGGCGGTGACGCGGTTGGCGCTGAGGTCGGCGTCGGCGAGGTGCATGAACAGCTGCACCTGCTTGGCCGCGTGCTCCGATGCGGTCGGCTCGGAACCGACGAAGAAACGATGGATCGGCCCGAGCGGCCCGGTCGGACTCGTTGCGATTGCCGCGGCGGCGACACCACTGACGGACAGCACCGCGGCCGTTACGACGCCGGCAACGACGGTGCGTTTCCCGAAGTGACGGCCACGTGGCGGCCGCAAATCGATCGCGGCAGCGGCCGACGTGGGCTCGGGCAGTGCAGCGCTGACGTCGGCCCGCAAGAAAGCGAGCAGCTCGATCGCAGGGTCGGCACAATCCCACGAGACCGCGTCTTCCGCGGAAGCCAACACGTCGAGTGCGGCGTCGTCGACCGCGACCGCACTCATCTCGAGTGCAGTCACCTCGTCTCGGCGGTCCCTGTCGCGGCTCATGCGTCGTCGTCCTCTGCGACAAGCGCGCGCAGTCGCGCCAAGGCCCGGTGCTGTGCGACCCGGACTGCGCCGGGCGACATGTTCATGGCAGCCGCGGTGTCTTCGGCCGAAAGCCCGGCCGCGACCCGAAGCAGGAGGATCTCGCGCTGGTCAGGTGACAGGTACTCCAGCAGCGCACGTGCCCGCGCGGCATCGACGCCACGCAGCGCGCTTTCTTCCGGGCCCTCGGCGTCGTCCGGGCCGTCCGGCAGGTCCGCTACCGGTGTCGGACGCCGGTACGCCGCCCGCTGGGCGTCGGCCACCTTGTGCCCGGCGATACCGAAGACGAAAGCCGCAAACGGCTTCCCTTCGTCCCGGAAACGTGGCAACGCGCCGAGCACTGCGACGAAGACCTCCTGCGCCACGTCGTCGGCAGCTTCATAGCTGCCGGCAAAGCGGCCGAGCCGGGCCCGGCAGTACCGATGCACCGCCGGGTGGAAGTGAGCGACGACTTGCTCGATCGCGCCTCGGTCACCGGCAACCGCGCGGCGCACCGTGTCGGTGAGCGTGTCGGTGAGGGAGGCGACGACAACGTCATCCACCACAGGAGACATCGGACTGGGACCGTCCATCGTTACAGCACGCCCGGATGCCCGGGATCGGTTCAGCCGGTCGGCGGGCGGCGCAGGGTCGCGACGGCCTAGCGAACGAAACCCCACCGGAACCCCAAGGCGACAGCCTGGGCCCGGTCGGCAGCCCCGAGCTTGCGGAACAACCGTCGCGCATGTGTCTTGACGGTGTCCTCGGACAGATAGAGCTCCCGGCCGATCTCACCGTTGCTCTTGCCGGCCGCCATGCCGTCGAGCACCTGGCGCTCCCGCTCGGTCAACTGTGGCGGGCGCCCGGGCGGCGGCGTGAACTGACGGTCACCGCCGGCCTCGCCGCGGCGTACAGCGTCCGCGAGTGCCATCGTGACCGCAGCCGCGAGCTCCTCCGCGGAGACGTCCTTGACGAGGTAACCCTTCGCGCCGCCGGCGATGGCCCTGGCGACGGCGTCCCGGGTCTCCCGGTCCTGCGCGTCGTCGGGCCCGGTCATCATGATCACGTTGGCTTCCGGGTGGGCGGTCACGAGCCGCATGGCCGCTTCGACCCCGGACAGTCCCGGCATCCGCGTGTCCATGAGCACGAGGTCGGGTCGCTCGGCGGCGAAGCGCGCGAGCACCTCTTCACCGCTTTCCGCGGTGTCAACTCGGTCGACCCCCGGTACGCCCGAGACAGATCGCCGCAAGCCTTCGCGGGCCGGGCGACTGTCGTCGCAGACGAGGACGGTGGTCAAGCGAGCTCCTCAAACGAGGCGGACGGGCTGGACGAGCCCGACGAGAACTTCTCCGTTGGTGGTCGGCACGCGGACGAGCCGGGTTGAGGCGGCTGGGATCAGGCTTCGAAAAGGGCCGCGACATCTGGGCGCGCGAGCCAGCTGTCCCGTACGCCGGCCGGCAGGTCACCCGCGATGCCGAGCACGGCCGACCGGGCCGCCGCCAGGCTGCGTGCGCTCTCCGCTGGGTCGCTGTCCGCGACGAGGGCGCCGAGGACCGCACGGGACGGCCAGACGAGCGGCAGGGCCTCCAGGCTCTCGGCCAGGGTCGCGGCGCGGCGCAGCGTGGTGGGCGCCTCGTCGTTGCCGGTCTGCACCTGGGCGACGCCCAGGAAGAGCAGGCCCTTCGCGACGTGCCGGGGCGCGAGCGAAGCCTCAGCACGGTCCACGGCGCCGGAGGCGGCGGCGACCGCAGCCTCGTTGTCCCCTTCGAGCAGCGCGACCTCGGCGCGGACCCAGTGGAGCCGCACCCGCTGACGCCACCAGTCGGTGTGTTCGCCCACGAGCGCAGCGGCGTCCTCGAGGTGCTCCTTCGCGGCGTCCACCGCGCCGAGGCCGACCGCGTCCGCGGCCAGCCCGAGGCGGCAGTCGAAGGCGGCTTCGCCGTCGTCCACCAGCGCGAGGCCCCGCTCGTCGTAGTCGCGGGCCACGGCGTGCCGGCCGAGCTGGCGGTGCACACTGGCGATCGTGGCTGCCGCGAGCGCGGCAAACAGCCTCTGCTCAGGCGCGGCCCCGTCGGCCTCGCCGGGGTCGATGAGCGGGGACAGCACGGTGAGCGCGCCGCCGTAGCGCCCCCGGGCGGCCAGCGCGACGCCGAGCAGCCAGGCAGCGGCAGTCACTTCCGCGCGGCGACCTTCCTTTCCGGCCAGCGCGATCGCCTGCTCCAGCGCGCCGACGGCCTGTGCCGGCGGCCCGTGGAAGGCGGCGCGTTCGCCAGCAGCGAGGAGGTCGCCGAGCGATGG
This sequence comes from Actinomycetes bacterium, assembly GCA_045807285.1. Lineage (GTDB taxonomy): Bacteria > Actinomycetota > Actinomycetes > JAWWOW01 > JAWWOW01 > JBJMHR01. The sequence continues at coordinate 30,961 of JBJMHR010000018.1, read as the reverse complement.
CGACGCATCGTCGGGCGCCGCGCCCTGCTCGGGGGCCATGGTGGCTCCTGCCATCGTGCCGATACCTCCGGTGCTCGCCGCGTGGTGCGCTGATGGCGCCCCCGCGGACGACGAAGTCGGCTCTCACCGCCCGCCGTCGAAGGCGCTGGGGAGGTTATCGGCAGGTCTGCCCGTCCGGTTTCAGCCATTCGCCCGATCGGCTCACCTGAATGGCGTACCCCAGGGCGACTGAGGCAGGATTTCGCGTTACCCCGGGCCTACGACGGTCGTTCAACAAAGTGGATCGCAGATCCGACAATGAACAGGCCGGTTGACCCGAATTCGCCCGACATTGTCAAGAAATGCCAAGATTTCGCTCCATCCCGGTCCGCTGGATCGCCCAGGGAGGTCGCTCGGTGCAGTTGCTCGCCGGACTTCGCGGCCGACTGGTGCTGCCGGGCGGCTTGATCCGCCGGGCCACGACGGTCGGCGTCAGTGCAAGCCTGCTAGCGACGGTGGGCACCGCGGTGGCCCTGGCGGCGCACGCCGGCCATCACCACCACGCCACGACGGCGGCCCCGAAGCCTGTTCCCGACGTCACGTCGGTACGCGCCGCGGCACCGATTCCTGGCGTCGCCACCGCGACGCCGCCGGTCGCGCCCTTGCACCACCGGGTGCGAGCCGACGTACTGGTCACTGCGGCCAGGTCCCTGCCACCAGCAGTCGTGCGCACGCTCGACCACCTGCATGTCACCGCTGCAGCGACGACCCTCGAGGTCGGTGCGCTCAAGCTGAACAACCACCCCGTGCACGCCGTTGCGGTGAACCCGTCACAGTTCCGCGCTTTCGCACCGCCCGGTACGGCGGAGTCGACGGCGCTCTGGCAGGCCGTTGCCCGCGGCGATGTCGTCGTTTCACATGCGACCGCGCGCGCACTGCACCTCGTGCTCGGCGGCAACGTGCAGGTGGTCACGGGTGGCGGTGCCGTACAGATGATGCGGATCGGCGCATTCGCCACGACGATCCCAGACGCCGATGTGCTCGTGAACGACTCGCTCGCTGCGCCGCTCGGGCTGCACCCGCAGACCGGAATATTGCTGTCCGCTGGCAAGCAGGACCCGCTTGCTCTTGCCGCCGCGGTGCGGTCCGTCGTCGGATCCCGCGGCACGATCGACCTGCTCAGCAACCCGACGCAAAACCCCACCGCGTTCCTCACCGGCAGCCGCGCGGCGTCAGCGTTCGGCGCGTTCTCCTACCACTACTACCCGGACGGGACGATCGCTCCCGACCCCGCCTGGGTCGCGGCGAACATCCGCACCGAGGTCGTGCCGATTCTTGGTGCGATCACCTGCCACCGGTTGATGTTCCATCAGCTGCGCGGCGCTTTGCAGGAAGTGGTGGCGCGGGGTCTCGCGAGCAAGGTGCACTCGTACGACGGCTGCTACGTGCCGCGCTTCATCGAGCGCAACCCGACCAACTCGATCTCGCTGCACACGTGGGGCATCGCGATCGACATCAACGCTGCGGAGAACCCGCTCAACGGCGCGAACCACCAGGATCCCCGTGTCGTGGCGATCTTCAAGAAATGGGGCTTCGTGTGGGGCGGCGACTGGACGTCGCCGCACGACGCGATGCACTTCCAGATCGGCGCCCTGCTCCAGTAGTTCCGCCGCCGCCCTGGTTCGACACCTCGTTGCTCCACCCCCAGTTTGTGAGTGCGGAGGCGTGTCAGAGCACGTCTAGCTGCTCACAAACCGGAGGCTTTGCGCGGCGCGAAGAAGTTAGAAGCCGCCGGGGCCGTGCGAGTGGCCGTGGCCGCCGTGTGAGTGGCCGTGACCGTGCCCGTCTTCGTCCTCGTCCTTGGGCTTCTCCACGACGAGCGTTTCGGTCGTGAGCAGCATGCCGGCGATCGACGCAGCGTTCTGCAGTGCGCTTCGCGTGACCTTCACCGGGTCGACCACACCGCTGGCCACGAGGTCGCCGTACTCCCCCGTCGCTGCGTTGAAGCCGTGACCGGGCTTGAGCTCGCGAACTTTGGAGGCCACGACGTAGCCCTCGTGGCCGGCGTTCTGCGCGATCCACCGCAGCGGCTCGCCGAGCGCGCGGCGCACGATGTTGACACCGGTCGCCTCGTCGCCGGTCAGCCCGGCGTTGTTGTCCAGCACCGACGCGGCATGCAGCAACGAAGCGCCACCACCCGCGACGATGCCTTCCTCGACCGCGGCCCGAGTCGCGGACACGGCGTCTTCGAGCCGGTGCTTCTTCTCTTTGAGCTCGACCTCGGTAGCCGCGCCGACACGGATGATCGCGACGCCGCCGGCGAGCTTCGCGACCCGCTCTTGCAGCTTCTCGCTGTCCCAGTCGGAGTCGGTGTTCTCGATCTCGAGACGAAGCTGGCGTACGCGGTCGTCGACAGCCTGCTTGTCGCCGCCGCCGTCAACGATCGTCGTGTCGTCCTTGGTGACCGTGACGCGACGCGCGCGGCCGAGCACATCGAGACCGACCTGGTCGAGCTTGAGCCCGACCTCCTCGGACACGACTTCGCCGCCGGTCAGGATCGCCATGTCCTGCAACATCGCCTTGCGGCGGTCGCCGAAGCCGGGCGCTTTGACCGCGACCGAGGTGAACGTGCCGCGGATCTTGTTCACGACGAGCGTCGCAAGCGCTTCGCCCTCGACGTCCTCGGCGATGAGCAGCAACGGCTTGCTCGCCTGCACGACCTTCTCGAGCAGCGGAAGCAGGTCCTGGACGCTGCCGATCTTGCCCTGGTGAATCAGGATGTAGGGGTCGTCGAGCACGGCTTCCATGCGCTCGGCGTCGGTGACGAAGTACGGCGAGATGAAGCCCTTGTCGAACTGCATGCCCTCGGTGAACTCGAGCTCGAGGCCCATCGTCTGGGACTCCTCGACGGTGATGACGCCGTCCTTGCCGACCTTGTCCATCGCTTCGGCGATAAGCTCGCCGATCGCGTTGTCCTGCGCGGAGATCGAGGCAACCTGCGCGATCTCGTCTTTCTTCTCGACCTCGCGCGCGATCGACAGCAGGTGGTCCGACACAGTGGTGACGGCAGCGTCGATGCCCTTCTTCAACGAGAGCGGCGCGGCGCCGGCGGCCACGTTGCGCAAGCCCTCGCGCACCATCGCCTGGGCGAGCACGGTCGCTGTCGTGGTGCCGTCGCCGGCGATGTCGTTCGTCTTGGTCGCGACCTCTTTGGCCAGCTGGGCGCCGAGATTCTCGTAGGGGTCGTCGAGCTCGACCTCACGCGCGATGGTCACTCCATCGTTGGTGATGGTCGGGGCGCCCCACTTCTTGTCGATGACGACATTGCGGCCCTTCGGGCCGAGCGTCACCTTGACGGCGTCGGCAAGGGCGTCAACGCCTCGCTGCAACGCGTCGCGAGCGGCGCTCTGGAACTCGAGAATCTTCGGCATGGCAATCCTTCGATGGGTCTATGTGGTGTTTCGGTGTCTTCATGTCACCGCCCCGGGGCCCCGGGGCCGCGTAGCGGGCCGGGCCGCCGGGGCGGCGTCGACGTACGTGTGAGTTGCTGCTACTTCTCGATGACCGCGAGCACGTCGCGGGCCGAGAGCACGAGGTAGTCCTCGTTGTTGTACTTGACCTCGGTGCCGCCGTACTTGCTGTAGATCACGGTGTCGCCGACCTTGACGTCGAGCGGCACTCGGTTGCCGTTGTCATCGATCCGGCCGGGACCGACCGCGAGGACAGTGCCCTCCTGCGGCTTTTCCTTGGCGGTGTCCGGGATCACGATGCCGGATGCGGTGGTCTGCTCGGCTTCGCTCGCCTGTACGACGATGCGGTCCTCGAGCGGCTTGATCGTTACCTTGGTGGCAGTCGTCACGTGCCAACCTCCCCTTGTCGAATGGTGTCGGGTCGTCGACGTCGGCGACCTGTCGTCGCGGGAGCCAGGGCCACGTCGTTGCTGTCTGCCATTTTGGCACTCTCAGGTGCCGAGTGCCAAATTAGACCGGGGATCGGGCGCCGTCAACCGGGACTGGGATGCTGCGCAGGCGATGGCGCAGTCTGACCTCGACCCGGTGGCCGCCGAGCTGTACCGGCTCGCGCCGGAGGAGTTCACCGCGGCCCGGGACGCGCGGGCAGCGGAGCTGAAGGCCGCCGGGCGCGTGGCGCTGGCCACTCAGGTGCGCGGGCTCCGCAAGCCGACCCAGGGCGCGTGGGTGGTGAACCTCCTCGCCCGCGAGCGCCCGGACGAGCTGGCGCAGCTGCTGGACCTCGGCACCTCCCTCCGGGTGGCGCAGGCCGCGCTGCAGGGCGACGAGCTGCGCCGGCTCTCCGCGCAGCGGGCGCAGGTCGTGGCAGCGCTCGCGCGCGAGGCCACCGGGCTGGCCCGCTCCGCCGGCCGCTCACTGGGCGCCGCCGTACAACGCGAGGTCGAACAGACCCTCGAGGCCGCACTCGCCGACCCGGATGCCGCGGAAGCGGTTCGGGCCGGCCGCCTGTCCAGCGCACTGTCCTACGCCGGCTTCGGTACGCCGGCCGAGGAAGGCGCGGTCCCGAAGCGCGCCACCGCCAGGCGCGCGGGCGCTGAGCCCTCGCCCCGCCCGAAGCAGCGGGCCAATGACCTGTCCCGGTACCAAGAGGCGGCAGCGAAGGCGGCGCAGGAAGTCGAGCAGTCCCAGGCGGCTGTGCGCGCCGCCGAGGAGGCGCACCAGGAGTGGAAGCAACGGGTACAGGAGCAGACCGAGGCCCTCGAGCACGCGCGCCGCGAAGAGGCGAGCGCCGCGCTGGACGTCCGCGAGGCGCTGCGCCGACAAAAGACGGCGCTCAAGGCGGCGCAGGCAACAGAACGACGACTGGCGCAAGCGCGCGAGCGCACCTAGCGGACGAACCTGCCAGGAAATTTCCGTTGCGAGCAGGCACGATCTACCCGGAGCTCGTGACCACTGTGGGGGGACCGTGCGTGTGATCTCGCGCGTCGTCGGTGTCGTTGGCGCTGTCAGCGCGTTCGGGGCGCTGACAGTCGTCGCTCCGGCGGCCGGATCGGCGACGGCCCAACCGCCGCAGCCGACATCGGTAGCACCGGCGTACATCGCGCGCGGCGGCAGCGGGATGATCACGATCACGGGGACCAACTTCGACGCCGGCGCGACCGCCTCGATACCGAACATCGCGCTGTCGCAGTTCAACGTCAACGCTAACGGCACGCAGCTCACCGCGCACGGAATCGCCGACGCCGCCGGCGTCGCGGACCGCGGTGCCCGGACGGTCACCGTCACCAACGGCGACAGCACGAGCCAGCAGTGCACGTGTCAGATCACGCTCGCCGATCCACCCGGCCCGCCGTTCATCACGGACATCAGGCACGGTGACGGCACGCTGATCGCATCGGTCAGCCGGCCCCGCGATACCGGTGGCGCACCCATCACGGACTACGTCGGCACGGCGACCCCGACCGGCGGGGGCGCCGCCGTCAACGGAGTTACCGACGTCAGCGAGGGGAACGTCACGTTCTCCGGATTGACCGGCGGCACGTCATACGACGTGGCGGTCAAGGCAGTGAACGCCGTCGGTTCCGGGCCGGCCACCACTCGGACTGACACGGCGTGCCACCTTCCGGGCGAGCCGAGAGACGTTTCGGTCGTGCCCGGCAACCGCACGGTGACCGTCAGCTGGACCGGACCGGTCAGCGACGGCGGGTGTGCACTCACGGGCTACGACCTGGGCGCAGTGGGCGTCACCCTCGCCGGTAGTGCAACCGCATCACCAGACGCGCGGAGCTACACCCTGCCGCTGTCAACGAACGGCGAGATCGACGTGCGCCTTGCGGCGGTCAACCCCGCAGGAGCCGGCCCCGGCTCCCAGACCCAGACGGTCGCCCGGCTGCCGCACGACGACTTCAACGGTGACAGCAGGAGCGACATCGCGGTGTTCCGTCCGTCGAACGACACGTGGTACATCCGCGGGCAGCGCAACGTGCCGTGGGGAAAGCGCGGCGACATCGCGGTTCCTGCCGACTACGACGGCGACGGTACGACGGACATCGCCGTGTTCCGCCCGTCGAACGACACCTGGTACATCAAGGGTCAACCGCAGGTCGTCTGGGGTAAACGTGGCGACGTACCTGCACCACTCGACAACGACGCCGACGGCCGTGTGAACGTCGCCACCTTCCGGCCGTCCACAGGCACGTGGTACGTGCAAGGGGCCGATCCGCAGCGGTGGGGCGAACCAGGCGACATCCCGGTGCTGAACGCGGACGCGCAGATGTACATGTTCGTGGGCGACTCGCTGGCGGTGTTCCGCCCGTCGAACTACCGCTGGTACGTCCGCGACGGAGGCCAGCCGGCGGTTACGTGGGGGGAGTCCGGTGACATCCCGGTCGGGGCGCCGTACTTCGGCTCGTGGGAACCGGCCGTCTACCGCCCCTCGAATGCCGCGATCGGCAGTCACTGGTACGTGCGGGATTCCTTCAACCAGCTGCCGAACGCGTACTGGGGCCGGCGCGGCGACATCCCGGTACCGGACGACTACGTGGGCGACTACTTCCTCGATCTCGGCGTGTTCCGGCCGAGCAACGGCACCTGGTACGTCCAGAACGGTCCGAAGGTGCAGTGGGGCGAAGCCGGGGACGTCCCGCTCTAGCCCGGCGGCCGCTCGAGCACGTCGAGGGGCGACGAGCACGGACCATGCCCGCCCCCGGACTGCGCCCGACCCCCCGTCGGCCACCACACGGGTAGGACGCTCCCCGAGCCTCTGCGGTTTACCCGGCGCGCCTTCGTCGTACGTGATCGGTGTCAGGCCAAGGCCATGACGGAATCCGCGCCGAAGTCGAGCGCCGTCGGGGCCACCTCGCGAGCGACAAGTTCTGCCCCGAGCGCGGCAACCATCGCCCCGTTGTCCGTGCACAGACCCGGCGGCGGTATCCGGAGCCGGACCCCGGCTGATGCGCATCGAGTCTCCGCGAGCGCACGCAGCCGGCTGTTGGCGGCGACGCCTCCCCCGATGACGAGATCTGGGACGCCTTCGTCCGTGCAGGCGCGCACGGCCTTCGCGACGAGCACGTCGACGACCGCCTCCTGAAACGACGCCGCGACGTCGGCGACCGGTACGGACTCCCCCGCACGTTCGCGCGCCTGAACCCAGCGAGCCACCGCGGTCTTCAGGCCGGAGAAGGAAAAGTCGTACGCCGGGTCGCGCGGCCCGGTCATTCCCCGGGGAAACGCAATGGCGTCACCTTCACCCTCGCGCGCAACACGATCGATGTGCGGACCGCCCGGAAACGGCAACCCCAGGACTCGGGCGACCTTGTCGAACGCCTCGCCGGCTGCGTCGTCGACAGTCGCGCCGAGCGGCACGATGCCCTGCGTCAGATCCGGCACCAGAACCAGCGACGAATGACCACCGGAGACGAGCAACGAGATGCACGGCTGCGGTAGCGGGCCATGCACCAACGTGTCGACTGCGACGTGCGCGGCGAGATGGTTGACGGCGTACAACGGCTTGTCGAGCGCGAGCGCGTAGCCCTTAGCTGCCGCGACACCGACGAGCAGTGCCCCCATCAACCCAGGCCCCGCTGTTACTGCGATCGCGTCGATGTCGTGCAACGTCACGCCGGCTTCGGAGAGGGCGCGATGAACGGTTGGCTGCAACGCCTCGACGTGTGCACGCGCGGCAACTTCAGGGACGACACCGCCGTACCGCGCGTGCTCGTCGACCGACGACGCGATCGAGTCGGCGAGCAGAGTCGTGCCGCGTACGACTCCGATGCCGGTCTCGTCGCAGGACGTCTCGATACCGAGAACGGTCGGTGCGGCGGTCACGCGTCGGCTCCGGCTTGACGCGTTCGGCCGGTCACGCGTTCGGCAGCAGAGAACCGTCGGACCATCACATGCGCGTCCGCGCCGCTCGGTTGGTAGTAGCCGCGCCGCGCTCCGATGACGTGGAACCCGAATCGTTCATAGAGGCGGTGCGCACGGGCGTTGTCGGCACGCACCTCCAGGCCCACCGTGTGCGCCCCAGACCTTTGCGCGGCCTCCATCAGGTCGCCCAGAAGAACGGTGCCCAAGCCGGTGCCCCAATGAGCCCGGGTGACCGCAATCGTCTGGATGTATGCATCTGCTCCGAGCAACGCGGCGCCTGCATATCCGATGACGTGGTCGTCTTCGGTGGCCACGACGTAGTGACGGTCGTCGTATTGCGCGAGCTCGGACCAGAACAATGCAGCTGACCAGGCATCCTCGGCGAACAAGTCGGCTTCGATGTCGAGGATCGGCTCGATGTCCCACCACCGCATCGGCCGCAGCGTCAGTGCGCTCATGGCTGCAGCACCGGCTTGGCAGTCGCCGGCGCAGCGGTGTCCGGCCGACGCAGGTAGACCGGCCGTACCGGCTCGACCGCCGCACCTTCACCCAGGTGTTCGGCCGCGAGCACGCACAGCATCCCAGCGGACAACTGCTTCGGCGCCGACACCGCGCCGAAAACGTCGCGGTAGAGCGCGGCACCGGGCCCGACGAACGGGCCGGACGCGATTGCTGCCACGTCGGCCGGGCGGCCGACCGATGGGCCGCTGATGCGTTTGCCATCGGCGTCGTACGTCGCCCAGAAGACCTCCCGTCGCCGGGCATCCGTGACTACCGTGATCGGCGTACCGGACTCGATTTGACGGGCAAGTACGTCGAGCGAGCAGACGCCGTAGGCCGGCACGCCCAAGCCATCGGCAAGCGCGAGCGCAGTCGCGATGCCCACGCGGAGGCCGGTGTAGGGACCGGGACCAACGCCGACGGCGACCGCGGTGATGTCGGCGACGATGCGCTGCGCACTGCGAACCACGTCGGCGATCGCGGGCCCAACAGCTTCGGCATGACGGCGTGGGTCGACCGTCGTGCGCTCCGCGAGCACACGTTGACCGTCGTGCACCGCGACCGATGTTGCCTCGGTTGCGGTGTCGATACCGAGGACGAGCACGCCGTCAGCCTAAGGAGCGGTGACCGCACCCAACGCCGCACGCAGGTTGACCCCGGCCCAGCGTGGGCCAAGCCCGTCGATGACCACGCTGCGCGTTTCGTCATCCGCGACGTCCATGCGGACCTCGACCCTGCTCGCCGCCAAGCGTTCGGCCAAGCCGGCACCCCACTCGACGAGAGTCACCGCTTCGTCAACAGACGCGTCGAGGTCGAGCGCGTCGAGCTCACCGAGCGGGTCAGCGACGCCACCGAGCCGGTACGCGTCGGCGTGCACGAACGGCACGCGGCTCGGCCCGCGATGGGCACGCGCCAGCACGAACGTCGGCGACGTGATCGCCGTTTCAACACCCAGCCCGGCTCCGACTCCTTGTGCGAACGTCGTCTTGCCGGCTCCCAGCTCACCGATGCATACGACAACATCGCCCGGGGCAAGCAACGCCGCCAGCCGACGACCGAGGTCTCGCATCTCCTCTCCAGTCGCGACGAGCGCAAGGTACGGCGGAGTGCGGCTGAGAATGTAGGAGTGCTCGTCGGAACCGAAATCGGCGTACGACAGTGTCTCCCAGAACCGGCGGTTGTCGGCGAGCGCGAAACGCACACCGACATGGAGGTCCTCAACCGGTCGTCGCGCAAGTACGCCGTGCGCATACGTGACGAGGTGCGTGCCAACGCCGCGACGTGCCTGCTCTGGGACGACTCCGACACGACGCAGCCACGCAACGCGCCCGTCGAACCGAAACCTCAGCGAGGCGACCGCTTCGCCGTCGGCGTACGCGATGAGTCCACCGTGTTCGGCCAGGTCGGCGCGCACATCGACCGCCGTCTCCGACAAGGCCGTGCTCGGTGGGTCGACAGCGGGTCGGGCGGCATAGGCGCGTTGCGTCACCTGATGCATCACCTCGGCGTCGTCCTCGGTCGCGAGCCGAAAAGTCAGCATCAGAGAGCGGTCTTCGCCGCAAGGCTCGCGGCGTACGCCAAGTCGAGGCCGAGGAGCCGGCGCGGCTCCCCGCGCGGGCCGAACCGCAACGCCGCTGACGGGTGATAGGTCGGTACGACGACGCCGGACGCGACGACCGGGAGATCATGCGGGCGACCGCGCACGTCCGCGAGCCGGACCGAGCGGCCGAATGCCCACGCGGCGGCAGTAGCACCCAGCGTCACGACAACGCGTGGCGCGAGCAGCTGTACCTGCCGCTCGAGCCAGCCACGGCAGTTGTGCACTTCGGTGCGCGTCGGCGCACGGTTGCCGGGAGGGCGGCACTTGAGAACGTTCGCGACGGCGACCGAATCGCGCGCGACCCCCGCCTCGCGCAGCAACACGTCGAGAAGTTGCCCGGCGCGACCGACGAACGGTCGTCCCGTGCGGTCTTCGTCAGCCCCAGGCGCCTCGCCGATGAGCAACAACGTGGCTTCCGCGGGCAGGTCACCGACGACGACACTCGTGCGCGTAGCGGCGAGGTCGGCGCAGGTGGTGCAGCGACGGGCCGCTGCAGCAACGGCCGACAGGTCGGCAAGTGCAATCACGCCGTGGACAGGACCGGTGCGTCGATGGCGCGCAGCACGCGGTGACAAAGCGTCCGCAGGTGCAGGTTGATCAGCGACGGTCGCTCGAGCATGACCATGTGGCCGGTCGCGGGGACGACCACGAACTCCGCATCAGGTAACTGCTCCATGATCGCGCGGCTGTGGTCGGGTGGAGTCAGGCGGTCGCGATCGCCGACCGCGACGAGGGTGTCGACGCCGGTGAGCGCCCGGAGCGCTTCAAGCTTGTCGTGGTCGACGAACGTCGGCAGGAAGTCGGCCATCACCTCGATCGGCGTGGCCGCGAGCATGCGGTCGACGAACTCGACCAGTGCAGGGCCGACATCTGAGCCGAAGGCGACGCGGCGCGTGAACAGGAACGACATGTCACTGCCGGCTCGACGCCCGTGCTCGAGCAGCGTGGCGCGGCGGCTGAGCGTCGAGGCGGCGTGGGGGGCGATCCGGCGAAAGGGGCCGGACAGCGCTGCGGGGATCTGCAGGAACGACTCGGCCACCTTGCCCGACGACGTCGCGAGGAGCGCAGCACCGAGAATCTTCGTGCCGAACAGCTCGGGATGCTGGTCGGCCAGCGCCATGACCGTCATGCCGCCCATGGAATGTCCGATGACGACAACCGGGCCGTCGGGTGCGGTCACCTCGATGACCCGGCGGAGGTCCTTGCCCAGCCACTCGATGGTCGAATGGTCCGGTGTCGACGGCCCGGAGCGACCGTGCCCGCGGTGGTCCCAGAAGACCAGCCGGCCCGGGCTGTCACGACCGGACAGATCGCGCCACTGGTAGTGCCAGGACGCCAACTCGAGTCCGAAGCCGTGACAGAAGATGAGCGTCAGCGGTGCGTCCGGGGCACCGACTTCCTCGACGTGCAGGGTCACACCGTCGTCGGCGACGACCGAGCGCGGGTGGCCGCGCAGCGTGCCGAATGGTTCGCGTGCACGAGCGTCCGGACGCAACCGCATGCGACCGACGGCGTAGCGCTCGGTGCTCAGGCCGGCAGCGGCACCGGCCGCGACCAAGCCCAGAGCTGCGCCGACGAAACCGGCCCGGCGACCGTAGTCGCGCGCCTTGCTCATGACCGCCCCCCGACGTACGTGCGCGGCAGTCGCGGGCCGAGCCGGGTCACGATCTCGTAGGAAATCGTGCCGAGCGCGTCGGCCCATTCCTGTGCTGTCGGCTCGCCGGCATCGCCCGGTCCGAAGAGGAGGACCTCGTCGCCCGCGTTGACATCGTCGCTGCCGACGTCGAGCACGAACTGATCCATGCAAACGGTGCCCGCAATTCGTCGTCGCCTTCCGGCGAGCATGACCTCGACGGTGTTCGTTGCCGCGCGCGGGATCCCGTCGGCGTACCCCAGCGGGACAAGTGCCAGTGAGGTCGCGGTCTCGGTGACGTAGCGGTGACCGTAGGAAACCCCGCTGCCGGCCGGCGCCTCCTTGACCAGCGCAACACGCGCCGTGAGCGTCATCGCGGGGCGCAGGTCATAACGCTCGGGGCCGCCGTGCTGCGGCACCGGCGTCAAGCCGTAGACCGCGAGGCCGGGGCGGACGAGGTCGAAGTGCGCCGACGGTCGGGTCAGCGTCGCCGCAGAGTTCGCGAGATGACGTACGTCGGGGTGCAGCCCGGCCTGCGCAGCGACCTCGAGCGCCTGCAGGTAGAGCGCCTCCTGCTTCGCCGTCGTCGGATGGTCCGGCGCGTCGGCGTGCGCGAGGTGCGACCAGACCCCCACCACGCGGATCTCTCCGGATGCCTCCGCTTTTGCTGCTGCCTCGACGAGGTCAGGCCAGCGGACGGCGGTCGCCCCGCCGCGGTGCAAGCCGGTGTCGGCTTTGAGGTGGACGCGTGCGGGTCGGTCCGCGGCCTGCGCTGCGCGCCGGATCTCCTCCAGCGCCCACACCTCGCTGGCGGAGAGATCGACGTCGGCCTCGACGGCGCTCTGCAGCGGCTCTCCGGGTACGGCGAGCCAGCACAGAATCGGCGCGGCGACGCCGGACGCACGCAGGGCGAGCGCCTCTTCGACGAACGCGACCCCGAGCCAGCCCGCCCCTCCGGTCAGGGCTGCCTGTGCCGACGGCACCAGCCCGTGCCCGTATCCATCGCCCTTGACGACCGCGAGCACCTGCGCGCCCCGAGCGTGCTCGCCGAGGACGCGCACGTTGTGCGCGATCGCGTCGAGGTCGACCCGCGCCTGGGCGCGGAGTTCCGGGCTCACGGGTCCAGTCTCCCAGGAAGTTCAGCCCGGCAGCAGGACCGTTGCGACGGCCTCGTGCCAGTGCGCCAGCACGTCCGCAGCGGAGATCGTGGCGCCGCTCGCACCTGCCAGTCGAGCCGACATCCCATGGAGGTAAGCCCCCACCGTCGCGGCGTCCAACGACCCCAGCCCGGCGGCGAGGAGTGCACCGATCGCGCCGGACAGCACGTCTCCGCTTCCCGCGGTGCCGAGCAGCGGAGTGCCGGTCGGGTTGACCCGGGTCGCACCGTCGGGGTCTGCAACGAGGGACGTCGAGCCCTTCAAGAGAACGGTGACACCGAGGTCTGCCGCTGCTCGACGTACCCAGGTCAGCCGATGTGCCTCGACGTCGCTGCGCTCCGCGTCGACGAGCCGGGCGAACTCGCCGGCATGCGGGGTGAGGACGGTCGGCGCCGTACGGGAGCTGAGCCAGTCGCGGTGCTCCGCCACGACAGTGAGCCCGTCGGCGTCGACGATGACCGGTACGTCGGTGCCGAGGACGGCGCGGACGACTGCTGCCGACTCCGCGCCGGTGCCGAGGCCGGGACCGACAACCCACGCCTGCACCCGTCCGGCACGTACGACGGCATCGCCGTCGCCGGAGGGGACGACAGTGACCACGGCCTCCGGCCAGCGTTGCCGTACCAGCTCGGCCGGGTGCGTCACCGAGACGAAGCGCACCATGCCGGCGCCCGCGACGATCGCGCCGCCGGTCGCAAGCACGGCCGCGCCGGTGTAGGTGTCGCTGCCCGCGGCGACACCGACGACGCCGCGGCGGTACTTGTCGGTGTCGGCAGCGAGCCGAGGAAGCAGGTCAGCAACATCATCCGCGTCGGCCATCGTGAGCTGCGACCGAGGCAGGTGTGGGTCGAGCCCGATGTCGACGCAGTCGACGGCGCCGGCCTGCTCCGCACCCGGCGAGACGACGAGGCCGGGCTTCAGGGCACCGAAGGTGACGGTGACGTCGGCGCGCACGACTGCGCCGTCGACCTGGCCGCTGCCGGCGTCGACACCGCTGGGCACGTCGACCGCGAGCACGACCGCCGCGCTGTCGGCCGCGAGCTGCGCCAGCCGGGCCGCCGGCGGCCGCAATGCGCCGGTGCCGCCGATGCCGAGCATGCCGTCGACAACCAGGTCGGCGGCGTCGACGAGTGCGCGGTCGTCGTCGGTGCCTGCATCGCGGACGTGGCCGCCGGCGCGCAGCAACGACGTGAGCGCGGCCGGAGGCTCGGCCGCCCCCAGCAGCATGGCATCGACGCGCGCGCCGCGCGCGGCGAGCCGCGCACCGGCGTACATCGCGTCGCCGCCGTTGTTGCCTTTGCCGACGAGGAGGACGACGCGCGCTCCGTAGGTGCGTTCCAGGATGTCGGCAGCGCGGCGGGCGAGCGCCGTTGCGGCGCGCTGCATCAGGGCGCCGTCCGGAAGCTGCGCCATCAGCGCCGCCTCCGCCTTGCGGATCGCGTCGACGTCGTGCACCGGCCTCATGGCGTCATCCTTCGGCGATGACCATGGCAATTGCCAGCCCGCCATCATGGCTGAGCGATACATGCCAACGGCGTACGCCGAGCTCGTCGGCAGCGGCAGCGACAGACCCGCGGACAGACAGCGTGGGGCGACCATCATCGTCACGGGTGATCTCCGCGTCGTGCCACTGCAGCGCTTTGGGCGCACTCAGCGCTTTCGCCACCGCCTCCTTGGCGGCGAACCGCGCTGCCAATGACGGCATTGGGAACAGCTGTTCGGCGTCCGTGAACAATCGACGTCGCAGAGTAGGGGTACGAGTGAGCGACTGCTCGAAGCGTGCGACGTCTACGACATCAACGCCGACCCCGACGATCATTCGACGGTGACGGACTTTGCCAGGTTGCGCGGGCGGTCGATATCCAGGCCGCGCGCCAGGGCGAACTCAGCGGCAAGCACCTGGGTCGCGATGATCGTGAGCAGCGGCGTGTAGAGCGACTTGGTGTCCGGGACGTAGACGACCTCGTCGGCGTACGGCGTCACCACGTCGTCGCCGTCGGTTGCGATGACGATCGTGCGAGCGCCGCGAGCGCGCACTTCCTGGATGTTGTTCACGAGTTTCGCGCGCAACGCATGCCGCGGCGCGACGACGACGACCGGCGTGCCGTCCTCTATGAGCGCGATCGGCCCGTGCTTCAGTTCGCCGGCCGGGTACCCCTCTGCGTGGACGTAGGCAAGCTCCTTGAGCTTGAGCGCGCCTTCCAACGCGATCGGGTAACCGACATGGCGGCCGATGAACAAGACACCGGGCGATTCAGCGATGTCGGTGGCGATCTTGCGTACGGCGTCCATCCTCGTCAGGGTCTCGGCCATCAGCGCCGGAATCTCCTGCAGGTCGGCGATGTGCGCGGCGACCTCGTCGGCGTCGCGCGTGCCACGGAGCTGTGCGAGGTAGAGCGCCACGACGTACAACGCGGTCATCTGCGTGACAACAGTTTTCGTCGCAGCGACGCCGACCTCGGGGCCGGCCCGCGTGTAGAGCGCTGCGTCGCTCTCGCGTGGGATCGACGAGTTGACGGTGTTGCACACCGCGAGCACCCAGGCTCGCTGGCTGCGCGCGTGGCGCACCGCCTCGATCGTGTCGGCCGTTTCCCCGGACTGGCTGATCGCGATGACGAGCGTTCGACGGTTCAGCACCGGGTCGCGGTAACGGAACTCACTCGCCATCTCGACCTGGCACGGCAGTCGGGTCCAGCGCTCGATCGCATACTTCGCGACGAGACCCGAGTGGTACGCCGATCCGCACGCGACGATGAAGACGTGCTCGATGCCGCGAATGTCCTCGTCGGAGATGGCCAGCTCGTCGAGGACGATCCGGCCTTCCGGGGAGAGCCGGCCACCGAGAGTGTCGCGCACGGCGAGCGGCTGCTCCTGGATCTCCTTCAACATGAAGTAGTCGAAGCCGCTCTTCTCGGCGGCGTCGGTGTCCCAGTCGACGTGGAACGCCTCGGTCTCGACCGGGTTGCCGTCGAGGTCGGTGACCGTCGCGCTTTCACTGCGTAGCTCGACAACCTGGTCCTGCTCGATCACCCGCGCCTCGCGGGTGTGTGCGATGAACGCAGTGACGTCGCTGGCGAGGAAGTTCTCGCCTTGGCCGGTACCGAGCACGAGCGGCAGGTTGCGACGTGCGCCGACGATGACGTCGGGCTGGTCGCGGTGCGCGATGACGAGAACGAACGACCCGTCGAGGTCGCGGCACACGTCGCGCACTGTGGCCGCGAGGTCGCCGGCGTACCGCTCCTCGATGAGGTGGGCGACGACCTCGGTGTCGGTTTCGCTGGTCAGCTCGTGACCGCGTTCTTCGAGCCCGTGTCGAAGTTCGGCGAAGTTCTCGATGGTCCCGTTGTGGACGACGGCGACGGCTCCCGTGCAGTCGACCTGCGGATGCGCGTTGCGGTCGGTTGGTGCGCCATGTGTGGCCCACCTGGTGTGGCCGATGCCGACCCGGCCACTGAGCTGCACGTCAGCGAGCAGGCCTTCGAGGTTGTCGAGCTTGCCCGCCTTGCGAAAAACGCTGAGTTCGCCGTCGAGAATCGCCACCCCGGCGGAGTCGTAGCCGCGGTACTCGAGGCGACGAAGCCCTTCGACGACGACGTCGACTGCGGGTTGCGCGCCGATGTAACCGACGATCCCGCACATGTCTCCAGCCTAACTGTGCTCGACGGCCTCAACAGCGGACGCGACGCGTGCCGCCAGTTGCTCTGCTCGCTTTTCGTCGTCGGCCTCAATCATCACGCGGATAACGGGTTCGGTTCCGCTCGGCCGGACAAGTACGCGTCCCGCCTCACGCAGCTCTCGTTCCGCAGCGGCGATCGCACCGGCCACGTCGGGTGCGGACATCGCCGCGACCTTGTCCTGCACACGCACCGCCACCAAGACCTGAGGCAGTCGCGTCATGACGGCGGCGAGCTCCTCCAGCGTGCGTCCGCTCTCGGCGACACACGCGAGGAGTTGCAAGCCGGTGAGGATGCCATCGCCGGTCGTGGCATGTTCCGACAACACGATGTGGCCGGACTGCTCGCCGCCGACGACGACACCCTCGGCTCGCATGCGCTCGAGCACATACCGGTCGCCGACAGGCGTCTCGAAGACGGAGATGCCATGGCTGGCCATCGCCTGCTTGAACCCGAGGTTGGTCATCACGGTCGTGACGACCGCGTTGTTGGCCAGGCGTCCTTGCTCGTGCAACGCCATGGTGAGCACAGCAAGGATCGCGTCACCGTCAACCACCTGACCGCGTGCGTCGACCGCGATACAACGGTCCGCGTCCCC
Organism: Actinomycetes bacterium; assembly: GCA_045807285.1. Classification (GTDB taxonomy): domain Bacteria; phylum Actinomycetota; class Actinomycetes; order JAWWOW01; family JAWWOW01; genus JBJMHR01. The sequence goes on along the minus strand of JBJMHR010000018.1, from coordinate 13,981 downwards.
GTCGTGCGCCAGGCCGACGTCGGCCCCGTGCGCCGTGACCGCGGACTGCAGCGCTGCTATGTGCGTGGCGCCGCACGCGTCGTTGATCCGACGCCCGTCGGACTCGGCGTTGATCAGCGTGACGTCAGCACCTGCTCCGCCGTACGCATCTGCCGCGACTGCCCCGGCCGAACCGTTCGCGCAGTCGACCACCGCACGCAGGCCGGTGAGCCGGCGCGGAACTGTGCCGATCAGATGGTCGACGTACGACGTCACTGCGCCGTCGTGCAGCCTTGTGGCACGACCGGGTTGAGCCGCGGCCGGCAACGGCTGTTGGAGCAGCAGCTCGATCTCGTCCTCGACCGCGTCGTCGAGCTTGTTGCCAGCGGACTCGAAGAACTTGATGCCGTTGTCAGGGGCGGGGTTGTGGCTCGCCGAGATCATCACGCCCATCTCGAGACCCTGCGTCACGAGGTAGGCCACGGCAGGCGTCGGTACCACGCCCGCCACGTCGACATCGACGCCGGCGCGCGTGAGGCCATCGACGATCGCTGCCTCGAGATCAGGACCGGACGGACGGGTGTCACGGCCGACGACCGCACGCCTCGGCTTCAGTACGACGGCAGCCGCGGTGGCGAGTGACCGGGCGAGGTCCGTCGTGAGGTCAACGCCAGCGACACCGCGAACACCATCGGTGCCGAACAGCCTCATCATCCGGTGAACGGTGACTACCGCTTGGAGTACTGCGGGGCCTTCCGCGCCTTCTTGAGGCCGTACTTCTTGCGCTCCTTGACCCGAGCGTCACGGGTCAAGAAGCCGAGCTTCTTGAGCGACGGGCGGCTCTCCGCGTCGGCCTCGGTCAGCGCGCGAGCCAGGCCGAGACGCAACGCCCCCGCCTGCCCGGACACGCCCCCGCCGTGAACGCGGGCGATGACGTCGTACTGCCCCACCTGGTCAACCGTCTCGAACGGCTCGCTCACGATCTGCTGGTGCACCTTGTTGGGGAAGTAGTCCTCGAGGGTGCGGCCGTTGATGTTCCACTGACCCGTGCCCGGCGCGATCCGGACCCGCGCAATCGCTTCCTTGCGCCGGCCGGTTGCCGCACCGGGAGCGGTAATCGCCTGGCGGCGAGGAGCGCGGTCGACGGTCTCGGTCGTGTAGGCACCCACTTCCGGCGCCTCTTCGACGTCGCTGTCCGCGTCGGCGATCGGTTCGATCGTGGTCTCGCTCACAAAGCTCCTCGCTACTGCGCTACTTGGGTGATCTCGTACGCCGCCGGCTTCTGCGCCTGATGCGGGTGGTCCGGTCCGGCGTACACCTTCAACTTGGCGAGCTGCGCGCGTCCGAGCGTGCCCTTAGGGAGCATGCCCCTGACGGCCTTCTCGACGGCGCGTTCGGGTCGGCTGGCCAGCAGCTCGGCGTACGGGACGCGGCTGAGGCCGCCGGGGTAGCCGGAGTGCCGGTAGGCGACCTTCTGCTCGCGCTTCTGGCCGGTCAGCGCGACCTTCGAGGCGTTGACGACGATGACGAAGTCGCCCGTGTCGACATGCGGCGCGAACACCGGCTTGTGCTTGCCCCGCAACAACCGGGCAACCTGACTGGCCAGCCGGCCGAGCACGACTCCGTCGGCGTCGATGACGTGCCAGGCACGCTCGACCTCGCCGGGCTTCGGGGTGTACGTACGCACGCGGGGACCTTCAGCTGCTCGTCGGGTTCGATTGGTACGGCGGAGGCCCGTGGCGACGCTCGCGACGCCTTCCGGGCAACCGACGCAGGATACCCGACCGCCCCACAGGCCCACCAATGTTCGTGATCTAGGGGTTATGGCCCAGATTCGGTGCCTGGGCAGGCCGTAACCCCTAGATCACCGCGGAAGGGGGGCTGGGCGCACCGGGCGGGTCTCTTCCCAGACCGGCGCAGCGGACTCCGCGACCGAGCCGTCGGCGCGAAACACCAGGAAGCGGTCGAACGAGCGCGCGAACCACCGGTCGTGGGTGACCGCAATGACGGTGCCCTCGTACGCCGACAAGCCCTCCTCGAGGGCCTCGGCGCTGGCCACGTCGAGGTTGTCGGTCGGCTCATCGAGCAGCAGCAAGGTCGCTCCTTGGATCTCGAGCAGCAGCACCTGGAAGCGCGCCTGCTGTCCACCCGAGAGCGTCTCGAAGCGCTGGTCGGCCTGGTTGTGCAGCTCGTAGCGACGCAGGATGCTCATCGCCCGGCCCCGGTCGTGGGCCTCGTTCCAGAGGATGTCGACGAGCGTCTTGCCGACCAGCTCGGGATGCTCGTGCGTCTGCATGAAGACACCCGGTACGACGCGCGCGCCGAGCTTCCACGCGCCCGTGTGCTTGACCTCGCCGCCACCAAGCAACTTGAGGAAGTGCGACTTGCCGGAACCGTTCGCGCCGAGCACTGCGACCCGTTCGCTGTAGAAGACCTCGAGGTCGAAGGGCTGCATAAGTCCGGTCAGCTCGAGCTGCTTGCATGTGATCGCGCGTACGCCGGTGCGGCCCCCCTTGAGTTTCATCCGGACGTTCTGCTGCTCGGGGAGGTCTGGCGGCGGTCCGGCAGCTTCGAACTTCGCGAGACGCGTCTGCATCGCGCGGTACTTCTGCGCCATCGCCTCGCTGCTCTTCGCCTGGATCTGCAACGTGCGCACGAGCTCTTTCAGGCGGTCATGCTCTTCGTTCCACCGCCGATGTAGCTCTTCCAGGCGCGCGATGCGTTCCCCGCGCACCTGGTGGTACGACGCGAAGCCACCTCCGTGCGTCCATGCGGTGCGCGCCTCGATGGTGACGATGCGCGTGGCTGTCTGCGCGAGCAGCTCGCGGTCGTGGGAGACATAGAGCACCGTCTTGACCGTGTCGCGCAGCCGCTGCTCGAGCCAGCGCTTGCCGGGCACATCGAGATAGTTGTCCGGCTCGTCGAGCAAGAGCACTTCGTCGGGTCCGCGCAACAACGCCTCGAGCACGAGCCGCTTCTGTTCGCCACCGGACAACGTGCGCACATCACGCCACTTCGCTTCGTCGAAGGGCAGCCCAAGAGCGTGCGTCGTACACACGTCCCAGAGCACCTCGGCGTCGTATCCCCCGGCGTCGGCGTACTCCGCGAGCGCGGTCGCGTAGCGCACCTGTGTCGGCTCGTCGTCGGTCTCCATCATCGCGAGCTCGACCTTGTCGACGGCGTCCGCGGCCGCGCGCACCCGTGGTGGCGCGACGGAGAGCAGCAGGTCGCGGACCGTCGTGTCGTCGCGGACGTTGCCGATGAACTGCCGCATGACGCCGAGCCCACCGCTACGGCTGATCGACCCATTCATGGGATCAATGTCGCCCGCGACCAGGCGCAGGAGCGTCGTCTTACCCGAACCGTTGTCGCCAACGAGTGCGACCTTCGCGCCGTCACCGACGCGGAAGCTCACGCCGTCGAGCAGCACCCGACCGTCCGGAAGGAGGTAAGAGATGCCTGAAACGTCGACGTGGCCCACGTGACACCAGTTTCCCGGACGAACAGCGTCCAGACCACCGGATTGTCAGGATGCGTCCATGACGGTGTCGAGCCAGCTCGTAATGGTCTCCAGATAGCCCTGCGCCAGCGCGTCGGCGCTCGTCGCCATCCGGTGGTCCGCGCCAGGAAACACCGCGATGGTCAGCGTGGCCCGCGGATTGGCACGCTCCGCGGCCGCGCGCGTAGTTATTTCGACGCTCGGCGGCACGGGCACCAGGGGATCCAGCGCACCAAACAGCGCGAGCTGGGGGCAGGTCAGTCCCGCGATGTCGCGGTACGGGTCGTGATCGAGCTTCGGCCCGATCGATCGCCAGTCGTCTTCAGTCGGGTCGCCGAAGTACGCCGTCAGCTTCGGCTGGCTGCGCAGCCGTGCTGCGACAACCTCGAACGGCACATCCGCACGTGCTCGTTCGACGAGGTCGTCGTACAGCGCGAGCGCCGATGTAATCGCCTCATCGGGCTCACCGGCAGCGCGCATTGCGAACTCGACGGCGTAGCGGTCCTGCACTGCTGGCGTCATGCCCGGTGTCGAGTTCGTGACGACGAAGGCGAGTTCTGCACACCGGTCGGCCGCGCGAAGCACGACCCAGCCACCCTCGCTGTGCCCGAAGAAACCGACGTTGTTGAGGCCGGTGGCCCGGCAGAACTCGTAAGCAGCGAGCGCGTCAGCGGCGAAATCGTCGATCGACGCAGCCACCCACGACCCGGTTGAGCCTCCGACGCCCCGCTTGTCGTAAGAGAGCACGGCGCTGCCACGGTCGATCAAATGCTCACGGACGGGTGGGAAAAACACGTCGTTGTTCCGGTCCGAAGGCCCCGAGCCGCCGACCATGACGACGCAACACTTCGACGCATGCGCCGGCATCCACAGCGAGCCGGCCAATGTTGCGCCGCTGCTTCCGATGCTCACATCGCGCACGTGCGTCACGTCGACGTCAGCGGTTCCTTCATCAGTACGCCGGACTTCCACACGTGCGTGACGTTGACCGGGTCGGCGAGGACCGAGACGTCGCGCGTGGGATCGGTCGTCACGGCGATCACGTCGGCGTCGTACGCGTCGGAAAGCAGGCCCGACTTGGGCGCCTGCGGACCCAACGTGGACGGCGCCGTTGCGGTCGCCGCCTCGATCGCCTGCAACGGCGACATTCCCGCTTTGACGAGGTGCGTCAGCTCGACCCCGTGCTCACCCCAGTGCGCGGGCAAGGCCGCCGAACTTGTCCCGATGTCGGTGCCCATTGCGATCGTGACGCCGCTCGCTATCGCGATCTGGATCGCCTCGAAGTGCTGGTCGGCAAGAGCGCGGAGCTTTGCCATGGCGTACGCCGGGACAGTGCCCTTCTCGCCAAGAGCGAGCATGTCTTCGACGATCGTTCGGGTCGGAACGAGGACAGCACCCTGGTCGCGCATCATGACCGCGCATTCCTCGTCGAGGCAGGACCCGTGCTCGATGGTGTGCGCGCCCGCGCGTAGCGCAGCGACAATGCCCGGTTTGCCGTGACAGTGCGCGGCGACCACACGCTCGGCGCGTGCCGCCTCCTCGACGATCGCGCGAAGCTCCTCGTCGGAGAACTGTTGATGCACCGGATGGTCGACTTCGGACAGCACGCCGCCGGACGCACAGATCTTGATGAGGCGTGCGTTCGCGCGAAGTTGCTCGCGCACTGCAAGTAGGCACTCCGGGACGCCGTCGCACAGCCGGAAGGACGGATCGCGTCGAGCGAGATCGTTCATCCACTCGACCGGATAGCAGTGGATGTCCCCGTGGCCGCCGGTGGCCGACAGAATCGCACCGGCGGCGTAGATGTGCGGCCCGGGCACTGAGCCCTCGTCCACCGCACGGGCGAGTTGCACACCGAGACCACCGACCTCACGGACGCTCGTGACACCAGCGTTCAGCGCCTTGCCGGCATCCATCGCAGACCGCGCGGCGTACACCACGATCGGCGTCGCCGGGTAGTGGTCGAAGTTGAGATCGAGCATCCCCATCAGGTGCGTATGGCAGTCCCACATACCTGGCATCACTGCAGGCACTGAGTACGACGTCGCGTGCGGGGACTCCGGTGCGCCGGCTCGCGGTCCGGCGTACGTGATCGTCGAGCCGTCGAGGAGCACGGTCGCATCGGCGATGGGTTCACCGCAACCGGGGACGAGGACATCGGCGTCGATGCGCTGCGTCATGGCTCGCATCGTGCCACTCCCCTCACCGTGTGTGGGTTGCAGGAGCGCAAACAGGACGGGCTCTCCCCGCTTCCTCGCTACCGTGGCTGGGTGAGCAACCAGCGAGTGCCCGGTGGGGTGGTGCACAGGCTTCCCGCAGACTTGCGGAAGGCATTGCTCGCGAACACCACGGCACTGCACGCCTGGACGGACATCACGCCCTTGGCCCGCAACGAGTTCATCTGCTGGGTCGAGAACGCCAAGCAGGAGACGACCCGTGAACGCCGCATTCGCCGGACCCAGGAGGAGCTGGAGGAGGGCCAGCGTCGGCCCTGCTGCTGGCCAGGATGCGACCACCGCGAGCGCTCTGGCAGATAACAGCAAGTAACCCGGGGCGCAGCCTTCCAGCGCGCGGCGCGCCGATCACTTCCAACGAAAATGCACGAAGATGCGCCCGAAGTTGCGCGAGTCCTTCTCCACGCGGTCGTAGCGAGCCTTGACGTCCTTCTGGTCGAGGAAGCGCAAGACTCGCTTCTTCAATTGGCCCGAGCCTTTACCCGTGATGATCTTCACGAGCGGCGCCTTCTTGGCCGCGGCCTCGTCGAGGATGTCGTGAAGTGCGCGGTCTATTGACGAACCACGGTTGTAGATGTCGTGAAGGTCCAGCGTGAGCTTCACCGCGTCAGGATCGCACTCACCGGTTCAACCGCGTAACCGACGCGTGTCCGTGGCCCGAGCCGCGAGTTGATCGTCCGGCGGATAACGCACTTCCTCCAACGTGAGCCCGTGCGCCGGCGCGACCGTGACGGCCGAGTCGCGAGCCTTCGCAGCAAGTACGTCGGCCGGCCACTCGCGTGGTCGCCTGCCTTCGCCGACCGCGAGCAGAGCACCCACGAGCGCGCGCACCATGGAGTGACAGAACGCGTCCGCCTCCACCTGGGCGGCCATGACGTCGGCTGACTCGCGGACCCACTCCAGCCGGAGCAACCGGCGGACGGTCGTGGCACCTTCACGTTGCCGGCAGTACGCGGCGAAATCGTGCTCGCCCAGCAGCAACGCGGCGGCAGCGTTCATTGCACCCACGTCGAGAGGCTTTGCCTGTACGACGGTGTCGTGGCGGCGCAACGGGTCGGGGAAACCGTCCGCGACGCGGTAGCTGTAACGCCGAGACAACGCCGAAAAGCGGGCGTCAAAGCCATCCGGGGTACGCACGACAGCACGGACCCGGATGTCCGGCGGCAGAACGCCGTTCAGATGACGCGCGAGGCCGGATGGTTCTGCATCGACGTCGACGTGCGCAACCTGGCCTCGTGCGTGCACGCCGGCATCCGTACGCCCGGCAACCGTCAGCTGGGGCCGCTCGGCGAGCCGGAGGACAACGTGCAGCGCATGCTCGAGGTCACCTTCAACCGTGCGCTGGCCGGGCTGGCGGGCCCAACCGGCGTACGCCGATCCGTCGTAGCCGAGGTCGATCCGAAGGCGGACGGTCAGGTCGCGGACTCTTCGCCTTCAGCCTGCGACTTGTCGCTGGCCTCTTGGGTCTGCTCCGACGTCACGTCCTCGGCCGGCTGGTCGCCGGCTTCGTCCGCGACCGGCTTCTCCTCGGCTGCGGGTGCGTCAGCCGACGCATCGGTGTCGCCCTCGGATGGGACCGGCTCGGTCGGCTCATCGACCTGTTCCGGCGCACCTTCGGTGTCGCCCTCGCTCGGCACTGCCTCACCCGGGAGCGCGTCGCCATCAGTGGCGTCGGCGACGGCTTCGACCGACTCCGCGTCGGCTGCGGCCACCTCCGCGGCTTCGCCGGTCACCGCACCTTCGGCGCCGGGCGCGGCCTCGGCACCCTTACGCGGCCGACGGAACCGCGTGCCCCGCGCCCGCTCCGCCTCACCGACGGCTTCTTGCGCGATCGTCTGCGACTCGACCAGCTCGATCACGACCATCGGGGCGTTGTCACCCTTGCGCGGCCCCAGCTTTGTTATGCGGGTGTAGCCGCCGTTGCGTTCGGCGAACCGTGGGCCGATGTCGGCGAACAACGTGTGTACGACGGACTTGTCGCGGACGACGCGAAGAACGCGGCGACGGGCATGCAGGTCGCCGCGCTTCGCGAACGTCACCAATCGCTCGGCGAGCGGCCGCAGCCGCTTCGCCTTCGCCTCTGTCGTAGTGATTCGTCCGTGCTCGAAAAGCGCCGTCGCCAAGTTGCCGAGGATCAGCCGCTCGTGCGACGGACCGCCGCCGAGCCGCGGACCTTTCGTTGGCGTAGGCATCGAGACTCCTAAAGTTGTTCGTCTTCGGCGAAGCTCTGACCCTCGTCGTCATCGTCCATGCCGTAGTCGGCGATCAGACTCGGGTCGAAGCCGGGCGGGCTGTCCTTGAGCGCGAGACCCATGCTGTGCAGCTTGGCCTTGACCTCGTCAATCGACTTCTGCCCGAAGTTGCGGATGTCGAGCAGGTCTGCCTCGCTCCGGCCGACCAGCTCACCAACCGTGTGGATGCCTTCGCGCTTCAGGCAGTTGTACGACCGAACAGTCAACTCGAGATCCTCGATGGCCAGTGCCAGGTCGGCGGCGAGGGCGGCGTCGGTCGGCGACGGGCCGATGTCGATGCCTTCGGCGTCGACGTTCAGCTCGCGGAACAGGCCGAACAGCTCCACCAACGTCTTGCCGGCGCTCGCGATCGCGTCCTTCGGCAGCATCGACGGCTTGGTCTCGACGTCGACGATGAGCTTGTCGAAGTCGGTGCGCTGCTCGACACGCGTCGCCTCGACCTTGTAGGTGACCTTCAGCACCGGCGAGTAGATCGAGTCGATCGGGATGCGGCCGATCTCCTGGCCGGGCTGCTTGTTCTGTACGGCGGAGACGTAGCCGCGGCCCCGCTCGACGACGAGTTCCATCTCGAGCTTCGCCTTGGCGTTCAGCGTCGCGAGGTGGAGGTTCGGGTTGTGGATCTCCACCCCCGCCGGCGGTGCGATGTCCGCAGCGGTGACCTCACCAGGACCCTGCTTGCGGAGGTACATGACGACGGGCTCGTCGTGCTCTGACGAGACGACCAGCTCCTTGATGTTCAGGGTCAGGTCGGTGACGTCTTCCTTGACGCCGGGGACGGTCGTGAACTCGTGCAGCACGCCTTCGATCCGGATGGACGTGACTGACGCACCGGGGATCGACGAGAGCAGGGTGCGGCGCAGCGAGTTGCCGAGCGTGTAGCCGAAGCCCGGCTCCAGCGGCTCGATGATGAACCGGGACCGTGTTTCGTCGACGGGTTCTTCGGACAGCGATGGACGTTGTGCGATAAGCAAGGTCGTGCCTTCCTGTCAGGGGCGACCGCTATATGACGCCCTGTTTGTCGTGCAGGTGGAGCGCTACTTCGAGTAGAGCTCAACAATCAGTTGCTCTTGGACCGGTGTGTCGATGTTGCCGCGCACCGGAAGCGTGTGGACGAGGATGCGCATCCGGTTGGGCAGAACCTCGAGCCAGCCCGGCACCGTACGCTCGCCGGTCTCGGCCCGCGCCACGATGAACGGCGTCAGCTCGACCGAACCCGATCGCACCTCGACGATGTCGTTCTCCGCAACCAGGTAGCTCGGGATGTCGACCTTCTGGCCGTTGACCAGGAAGTGCCCATGCTTGACAAGCTGGCGCGCCATGTCACGGCTCTTGGCGAACCCCGCGCGATAGACGACGTTGTCGAGCCGACGCTCGAGCAGCTGCAGCAGGTTGTCGCCGGTCTTGCCGGTCTGCCGGTTGGCCGTCTCGTAGTAGCGACGGAACTGCTTCTCCAGTACGCCGTAGATGCGCGCGCACTTCTGCTTCTCGCGCATCTGCATGAGGTACTCGCTGTCCTTGGTGCGACCACGGCCGTGCTCACCCGGTGGGTACGGACGAATCTCGATCGGGCACTTGGGCGTATCGCACTTGGAGCCCTTCAAGAACAGCTTCATCTTCTCGCGGCGGCAACGCTTGCAGTCCGCGCCGGTGTAACGGGCCATGCCTCAGACTCTCCGTCGCTTCGGTGGGCGACATCCGTTGTGCGGTGTTGGTGTCACGTCTTGGATGGCGCCGACCTCGAGGCCGGCGGCTTGCAGGGAGCGGATAGCGGTCTCGCGACCCGAGCCCGGACCCTTCACGAACACGTCGACCTTGCGCATGCCGTGCTCCTGCGCCTTGCGCGCTGCGGCCTCGGCAGTCATCTGCGCCGCGAACGGCGTCGACTTCCGCGATCCCTTGAAGCCCACGTGTCCGGCGCTCGCCCAGGAGATCACGTTGCCCATCGGGTCGGTGATCGAGACGATCGTGTTGTTGAACGTGCTCTTGATGTGGGCGTGCCCGTGCGCGACGTTCTTCTTCTCCTTGCGACGGGTCTTCTTGGGTCCAGTGCGTTTCTGGGCGGGAGCCACTACTTCTTACCAACCTTCTTCTTGCCGGCGACCGCCTTGCGCGGACCCTTGCGTGTGCGTGCGTTGGTGTGTGTGCGCTGACCGTGCACCGGCAGGCCGCGGCGGTGCCGGATGCCCTGGTAGGAGCCAATCTCGACCTTGCGGCGAATGTCGGCCTGCACCTCGCGGCGCAGGTCACCTTCGACCTTGTAGTTGGCCTCGATCCAGTCACGCAACTTGACGATGGTGTCGTCGTCGAGGTCGTGCACCCGGATGTCCGGGCTCACCCCGGTCTCACGAAGCGTCTCCTGTGCGCGGGTGCGGCCGACGCCATAGATGTAGGTCAACGCAACCTCGACGCGCTTCTCGCGCGGCAGGTCGACACCAACAAGACGAGCCATGTGTGGTCGGCGCTCCTTAGCTTCTTCTCATCCCTGCCGCTGCTTGTGGCGGGGGTTGTCGCACAACACCATCACGCGTCCATGCCTGCGAATGACCTTGCACTTGTCGCAGATCTTCTTGACGCTCGGTTTCACCTTCACGGTGCTGCTGAGTCCTTACTTGTAGCGATAGACGATGCGGCCGCGGGACAGGTCGTACGGCGAGAGCTCAACCACGACCCGATCCTCGGGAAGGATGCGGATGTAGTGCTGGCGCATCTTGCCGCTGATGTGGGCGAGAACGCGGTGCCCGTTGGCGAGCTCGACGCGGAACATCGCATTCGGCAGCGGCTCGACGACACGGCCCTCGATCTCGATGGCCCCTTCTTTCTTGGGCATGTCCTCCACATCTCGGTACGTCGTACAGGGATCTCGGCCCCGGGCACGCAAAAACGCCCAGCCCTCGGGCCGAACGGGCAGTCTAGCGCAGTTCCGCGCGGCCGTTTTTCCGGTTTGTGCGGGCACGATCGTTTCGCGTGGCCAGGCCGGTGCGTGGATGCGTTCACCGAGGCCGCGCCAGGAGCGGTACGACGGGCAGCGTGCGGGCGGCGCCTCTGGATCAGACGCGTTGAGGTGCGGGCACCGCTACGCCGAGTGACGAGAGGCGCTCGGCCCCTCCGTCCTGGGCGGTGAGCACCCAGGGGCCGTCAGCGGTCAACGTGAACGTGTGCTCGAAATGGGCCGACGGGGAGCCGTCTCGGGTGACCACGGTCCAGCCGTCGTCGAGCACGCGGGTCTGGCGGGAACCCAGATTGACCATCGGCTCGATGGCGAGCGCGAGCCCGCGCTCGAGCTTGGGGCCCCGCCCGGGCCGGCCGAAGTTCGGCACCTGCGGATCTTGGTGCATCTCGGTGCCGATGCCGTGCCCGACGTATTCCTCGACGATGCCGTAGGGATGCGGTGACCGGCGTACCGAGGCCTCGACGGCGTGCGAGATGTCGGTCAGCCGCCCGCCGAGGCGGGCCGCGGCAAATCCCGCCCAGAGCGACTCCTCGGTCACCCTCAGCAGTTCGAGCTTCTCCGGCGGCACCTGGCCGACCGGCACCGTGATGGCCGCGTCGCCGTGGAAGCCGTCGATGATGGCGCCGAAATCGAGCGAGATGATGTCGCCGCTCTTCAGCACGCGCTTGGGGCTCGGGATGCCGTGCACGATCTCGTCGTTGACCGATGCGCAGATGACCGCGGGGAACCCGTGGTAACCGAGGAACGATGAGCCGGCGCCCTCGCCGCGGAGTGAGTCGCGGGCGAGCTCATCCAGGTCAGCTGTCGTCACGCCTGGCGTCACCGCCGCGCGCAGCTTGTCCAGGGTCCGCGCGACGACGAGGCCCGCGAGGCGCATGGTCGCGATCTCGCTGGGCGACTTGAGCTGGATCACGCTAAGAACGGTACCCGGTATTTCCGCCCAGGTGGTCGGACGGCCCTCGGCTAGCGCGAGCGCTGATGCGGGCGAAGAGCACCGATCGCCCGGTCTGTGACGTCGTCGACCGGGCCCATCGCGTCAATGCCGACGAGCAGCAGCCGCGCGGCGTAGAACGCGACGAGCGGCGCGGTCTGCTCCATGTAGACGTCGAGGCGGTGGCGCACCGTCTCCGGCTTGTCGTCATCCCGCTGGAACAGCGTGCCCCCGCAGTTGTCGCACACGTCCGGCGTCGAAGGCGGGTCGAAGTCGAGGTGCCAGACATGCCCACAGCGTCGGCAGGTACGCCGACCCGACAGCCGCCGGATCACCTCGTCGTCGTCGACCACGAGTTCCAGGACAACGTCGAGCAGGACGCCCATCTCGAGGAGCATGTCGTCGAGGACCTTGGCCTGTGGGACGTTGCGCGGAAACCCGTCGAGCAGGAAGCCCTTCGCGGTGTCGTCTTCGGCGAGCCGCTCGCGGACCATGGAAATGGTGACCTCGTCCGGCACGAGGTCGCCCGCATCCATGTAGTTCTTGGCCTCGCGACCGAGCGCCGTGCCCTCGCTCACATTGAAGCGAAAGATGTCGCCCGTCGAGATCTTCGGGATGGACAGCTGGGCGGAGATGAACTCCGCCTGCGTCCCCTTGCCCGCACCAGGGGGACCAACCAGGACGATGCGCATGCGTTAACGGAGAAAGCCCTCGTAGTTGCGCAGCATGAGTTGACTCTCGACCTGTTTGACGAATTCCAGTCCGACACCGACGACGATGAGGATCGACGTACCGCCGAAGGGGAACTGCTGCGTGCTCCCGACGAGGGAGAGGAACACATAGGGCAGCACCGCCACCAAGCCAAGGTAGAGCGAGCCGGGCAGCGTGATCCGGGACAGGATGAAGTCGAGGTACTCGGCCGTCGGCCGACCGGGTCTGATGCCCGGGATGAACCCGCCGTACTTCTTCATGTTGTCGGCGACCTCGACCGGGTTGAACGTGATCGCGACATAGAAGTACGTGAAGAACAGGATCAGCAGGAAGTAGCTGAGCAAGTAGACCGGATGGTCGCCCTTCAAGAAGTACCGAGAGACGAACGTCGTGAACGTCTTGTTCGACGTCCAGACCGTGCTCAACAGCTGCGGCAGGTACAGCAATGATGAGGCGAAGATGACGGGGATGACACCCGCCTGGTTGACCTTCAACGGGATGTACGTCGAAGTGCCGCCGTACATCCGCCGGCCGACCATTCGTTTGGCGTACTGAACCGGGATCCGGCGCTGACCTTGCTCGACGAAGACGACCGCGGCCACGATGACCAGGCCGAGCGCGAGCACCATGCCGAAGACGAACGAGCCCTTGACCTTCAGGATCTGCCCGCCTTGGTACGGCAGCCGGGCGATGATCTGCGTGAAGATCAGCACGCTCATGCCGTTGCCCACGCCGCGGTCCGTGATCAGCTCGCCCAGCCACATGATCACCGCAGTGCCTGCGGTCATGGTCAGGACCATGACCGAGAGCCGGAAGACCGAGCTGTTCGGGATCAGAACGATGTCCTGGTTGGGGAAGAGCTTGCCGCTACGGGCGAGAGCGATGATGCCGGTCGACTGCAGGATCGCGAGGGCGATGGTCAGGTAACGGGTGTACTGAGTCAGCTTGGTCTGGCCGCTCTGCCCTTCTTCTTTCAGCCTTTCCAGGCGAGGAATGACGACCACCAGCAGCTGGATGATGATCGAGCTGGTGATGTACGGCATGATCCCCAGCGCGAAAACGGACAGCTGGAGCAGCGCGCCACCGCTGAACAGGTTGACCAAGCCGTAGATGTTGCTGTTCTGGGTGGAGGTGTACGCGTCGTGCACCGCTTTGTAGTCGATGCCCGGGGTCGGGATGATCGAGCCCAGCCGGAACAGCGCGATGATGCCGATCGTGAACAGCAGTTTCTTGCGCAGGTCGGGGGTCCGGAACGCCCGGATAAATGGGGTGAACACGGTTCCTCCTGGCGGCACCGGCCTCCACGAGCTCGGCCACGCCGACCGAGCCGCCCTGCGGGAACAGCTTCTCCAGCTGGGCGACGTTGACGACCTGGTACTCGGTCCGGAACCGGTTCTTGAAGCCCTTGAGCTTCGGCAGCCGCAT
>JBJMHR010000017.1:0-270145 GCA_045807285.1 Actinomycetes bacterium | reverse complement strand
GTGTCAGTCACGGTCGATGCCACACGCGAGCGGGTTCGGTCACCCTGAGGGAGGTTCCGTGAAGGGTGTCATCGACGAGCGGAGCCTTCGCGCGCTCTTCACCGAGCTGCCCCAGCCCACGTTGGTGTACGACGTGGAGACGTTGCGCATCTGCGAGGTCAATGACGCCGCGACTGAGCAGTATGGCTACCGGCGAGACGAACTCCTCAGCATGACGATCGAAGAGCTGCGGGGTGACACCGTGGGGCAGCACCAATGCAAGGACGGGCGCGTCGTCGACGTCGAGATCACATCGAAAGCTGTGCAATTCGCGGACCGGCCCGCCGTACTGATGGTGGCGCAGGACATCACTGCGCGCCGACAGACGGAAGGAGCCAAAGCACACTTCCTTACTGCGGTCGCGCACGAACTGCGCACACCGCTGACCTCCCTCCTAGGGTTTGCCCAGATCCTCCAGGACCACGACGGGGACCTTGCGCCGGACGTGCGCGCGGAGTCGATCGCTCGCATCGCCACGAACGCTCGAAAACTGGAACGCCTCGTCAACGACCTGCTCGACGTGGACGGGTTGGGCCGCGGGGTACTCCAGGCCCGTCGGCGGCACACCGACGTCGGCGATCTCGTACGGCGTGTCGCGAACCGGTACTCAATCCTTCGCGCGATCGAGGTCGACGCAGGGACCATGTTCGCGTACGTGGACCCCGCGATGGTCGAGCGGATCATCGACGGACTCATCGCCAACGCGATCACCCACACGCCCGAGGGAACCCGCGTATGGGTGGGCCTGGCCGAAAGGCCCGAAGGCGTGCTCATCAGCGTTGACGACGATGGGCCCGGCATAGCGGAGCAAGCCCGGGTCAGTGTCTTCGAGACCTTCGAGCAACGTGATCCCGCCGAACACAACCCGGGCATCGGCATCGGCCTCGCCCTCGTAGCGCAGTTCGCTGCTCTTCACAACGGCCGAGCTTGGGCCGACGAGCGACCGGGCGGCGGCGCCGCACTTCGCGTCCTGCTGGGCTGAGCTCGACCCAGGTCAGTCCTGGCAGATGACGACCGGGCTCTTCTTCGGCGTGTACGGGTCGTCGGTCTCGTTGCCGTCGTTGCCGACAGCCACCGTTCCGCCGCCACCACGACTGTTGCCACCCGTCGTGACGTTGCCCTTCGGCGTGCTTCCGTTGGCGTCGGCGGTGGCTTGCAAGTAACCAGCTGCACCCTTGCCGCCCCCGAAGTCGCCGGCGATGCCGACCTGGCCGGAACGCGACTTCACCGACGACGCCGGCGGCTGTCCGGCGTACACCTGCAGCGGGCTTGCCTTGGGTAATGCTGTCGCCGGGTGCGTGTTCTGCGGTGACCCACACGACTTACCCGGCGGCGTGTGCGGAACGAACGGACTGCACGGATCGCCCGGCCCGATCGGGCCGGTCGGGGCCGTGAACTCATCGGTCCCTACGGCGATCTGCGCGTTGTTGTACGGCGAGTGCGGGGACTGGTTCCACTTGTCCTTCGCCTGTGGGTTGTACGTGCCGGTGTCGCAACCCACGATCGTTGCGCCCGCCTGGCTGTCCGCGCCCACGTAACCGGACGGGATCGCGTCGCCGCGGCGGCCTTGGTAGATGACGTACCACCGCTTCGCCGACGGGTCACGGCTCACGGTGACGCTGCTATCGGCTCTGCGCGTCCCGCCGACGCAGATCTGGGCGAAGGTCGTGCCGTTGGTGCGCAGTTGCTGGGCCGCCGATGCGGCCGTCGTACGAGCCGAGCACCGAGTTTGTTGCGCGGTCCCGACGGCAGCCGATGCGACACCGGCACCGCCCACAGCGAGCACCGCAGCGGCCAACGTTGCCCGCGTCCCGATACTCATGACGGCATGGGCACCGGGTCGATGGACGTGCCCTTGCCGACGCGATGACAGTTGCCGATGGGCGGTCCACCCGCGAGCCGCTCTTGCAGGAACGGGCCGGTCTGCGGGTCGAAGAAGGCGCCCGCGGTGATGTGGCTGGCCTTCCGATACTGCTGGAACTCGACGTTCACGTTCTGGTTGCAGTACTCCCGCGCCAATGCCTCGACGTCGCCGACAGACATGACGCCGTCACCCCTACCATCGACATTGCCCACACCGAGGAGGAACGGCACGCGCGGATGACCTGGCGCTGTGCCCATGATCTGCTCGTTCAGCATTTGGACGAACACCGGCACCGTCGTCAGATCCTGGTACTCCGGCTTCATGATCTTCTGCACAGTCAGCGCGCCGTACTTGCTGAACTGCGACGTCATGCATTGCTGGTCCATCGCAGTTGCGACTTGCACGCCGTACGACGAGAGGTACGCCGACAGGTCGACGTGATAGGCGCGCGCCAGGCCGATCAGCATCGCGGGGATTGCCGGCGAGTACGTGACGTCACCGTTGATGTAGTCGAACATGTGCCAGTAGTCGACGGGCACCCCGCCGGCAGCGATGCCGACGAGGTTGAGCTGTGGTGCGTACGCCGGCGCCAGCTCGGCGGCCCAGTCTGCAGCAACTGCCCCGCCGGAGTACCCGGACAGGCCGACGCGCGTGGAGGAAGGCAGTCTGAGATACGACTCGGTGGCGCGGAGCCCGTCGAGCGTTCCGTAGCCAGACTCGCGGCCGGCCATCCAGTGCAGTCCGGTGCCTTCGAAGTCCGGAACCGTGACGATGAGTCCTTGGCTTAGATACCAGTTGATCAGCAGGTCCTCTTCTTCGGACTGCTGCTCGGTCGCCGAGTCGGGCCGGCCGCCATTCAGCGTGTAGCTCGGGTCGCACTTTGGACCGAGCCCGTCGTAGAAGCTCAGGTAACCGACGAGCTTCGGCACCACGGCGTGCTGCATCGGTTGCAGGACGGTCGTGACCGTTATGGACGGTGCGCCGAGCTGGTCGGTCGTTCGGTAGAGCAGCTGCTCGGCGGCGACCGGCGTCCGGAACGACCCGAGCGACGCCTTGATCGGACGCTCGTCGAGCACCGTGCCCGGGTTGATGTCAGCGAGCGGGGTCGAGCCTCGATAGGTGTAGAACGGATCGCGGTCCGGCGACGGAGTCGTCGTCGCGCCGGCCGGCACTCCGAAGGCGACCGCCGCCAGGAGGGCAGCGGCGAACGACGCTCGAAGCACCCGGGGCATGCCGTCATGATCGCCGGTGCAGCCGCCCCGCATCTAGGGACGTTGAGCGCGCCGGCCGTCGACTCGGTCGGGTGGTCGCGGTCAGAAGACCGGGATGATGTCCTCGGGCGAGATGTCGGAGACATCGACCCCGTCTATGTCGAGCTCCGGTATGGCCGGGAACTCGATCCCCCAGCGCGCGACGATCGCGCGCACCTTCGCCATCGCGACGCGCCAGTTCTCGGCTTGTTCGTCGTAGGAGAGAACACCAAGGCCAGCGTCACGCGCGTGGTCGATGAGCACGCGATGGTTGTCGAGGAAGTACGGCGGCAGGTCCCAGAACTGACCCGGTGGCTCCCAGAGAATCATCGACAGGAACACGAAGCCGGCGCGCAGCTGCCGCGTGATCGCCTCCCGATCAGCGTCGTTCAACCCTGGGTACTCCTTCTCCAGGATCGTCATGCAGATCTGCAGATGCCGTGACTCGTCGCGCCCGATCCGCTTGAACATGCCTTGGAAGACCGGATCCTGCGCGCCGGTCGCCATCATCCGGAACAACGTCGACGACGCGACCTCGCCCATCATGAAACTGGTGAACAACACCGCCATGGGGTACTTGCCGAGGCTCGCCGAGTAACCCTGCCAGTAACGGCCACCGTTGTGGTACAGCCACGCGATGTTGTTGTGCGCGGCGTGCTCCAGGTCGTCAGAGGGCTCCCAGTCGAGCGGGCCGCCAGGCCAGAACTTCGCGATCGCCCGCTGGCAGCACTCTTCGTGGTTCATCTCGTCACGCGTGATCGAGAAGAAGCACTTCCGGACCGGGTCTTCCTCGTGCTGCTCGAAGGAGTGGATCGTTGCGCGCGCGAACACGGCGGGACCGGAGGCATCGAAGTTCGCCAGCAACGCGAACCAGTACATGATGCCGAGCCGCTGCTCCCGCGTGTAGGACTCCGGGCGAAGCTCGTCCCACGGAAGGTCGGCCGGGTTCCACAGCATTCGCTTGGACTTCTCGTAGATGTCTGCGAGCTTTTCGGTCTCGACGTGCCATTCCATCGGGTAGATGTTCGGCTGCGGCACGGCCGGAGCCGGCCAGAACCCACCGTCCGGAATCGTCAGCTCAGCCACACGAGGAGCGTAGCCCGCGGAGAGCGTCAGGCGGGGCTACCCGGTGATGCTCGCGCCGCCGCGGTCGGCCCGGCGCCGAACTGCAGCGCCCGGCGTACGCCGTAATAAGCAGGCTTGGGTTGCTCCAAGCGGTCGAACAACGTCGCAGCGCCGCGATTCGCGTTGATGAGCTGCTGGTACCGGCTCTTGTCGTCGACCCCCCAGATGGTGACGCCGGTGCAGAGCCGGACCAGCAGGCAAGCCTCGGTCATCTGCTGGAAGTTGCGGCCTTCGGCGACAAGGTCGCTGTCCGACGCGGGCAACGGGAGCCCTTGGTCCATCTCGGTGATCTCGGTTCGTACGCCGATCGCCGCGAACGCCCCGAGCACGGTGTGCACCTGCTTCTTGGTCGGGATCAGCAGGTCGCGACGATGCATCTGCAGGCCAACACCGGTGAGCGGGACACCGGCGCGTTGCAGGGTCTGCACCATCTTGTATTCGACGGCGAACTTCTCGTTCGGTTCCTCCGCCGAGGTTTCGTTGTAATAGAGCTGTGCCTCCGGGTCCGCCTCATGCGTCCACTTGAACGCGAGCGCGATATAACTCGGGCCGAGCACGCGTTCCCAGATGCTCTTGCGCAGGGCAAATGTCGTCCCTTGCGGCGCCAAGCCCTCGTTGACCACGTCCCACTCCGCGACGCGCCCTCGGTACCTGCTCACCACGGTTGTGATGTAGGTCTTCAGCACCTGCGCGAGCTGCGGCCTCGTCCACTTGCGCGACGTCACCCAGGCGGGATCCGAGATGTACCACGACAAGCAGCAGGCACGGACGCGGAGATGGTTGTCCGCTGCCCAGTTGACGAAGTCGTCGGTGGCATGGAAGTCGAACGTGCCCGGCTCGACCTCGACCCATTTCATCTTGAAGCCCGGGTTGGGCGTGATGCTTGTGAAGTTCTCCGCAACGAGGTTGCGGTACTGCACCGAGGCGAAGCGTGTCTGGTCGACCTCGACCCCCAGCGCGATACCGCGAGCACGCGCCAAGCTCGGCAGATCAGTCGCGGCGGCCGGTTTGTCCGCGGACGGGCCGCACGCAGCAAGCAACGCGACCGAGACCGAGGTCAGAAGTGCGGCGGCCGCCCACCGGCGTCGTGAACGCATGATCAGCCCAGGTCGAGCAGGTCATCCAGACCCATCGTGAGGCCGGCCCGGTTCTGGACCTTCCGCACCGCGAGCAGCACGCCGGGCATGAACGACGCGCGGTCGAGCGAGTCGTGCCGGATGGTCAGCGTCTCCCCGTGTCCACCCAGCAAAACTTCCTGATGTGCCACCAAGCCGTCGACGCGCACGGAGTGGATCGGTACGCCGTCGACGCTGGCGCCACGTGCGCCCGGTAGGGCGCTGGTCGTCGCGTCCGGCGCCGGCTCGGCGTTGGCGAGTTCGCGTGCGGCGGCCACGCGTTCCGCAGTGAGACGCGCGGTGCCGCTCGGTGCGTCCGCCTTCTTCGCGTGATGAAGCTCGACGATCTCGACGGAGGCAAAGTGCGGTGCCGCCTGCGCCGCAAAGCGCATCATGAGCACGGCGCCGATGCTGAAGTTGGGCGCGATGACGACGCCGACACCCGGCGCGTCCGCCAGCCAGGCGGTGACGGTGGCGAGGCGCTCGTCGTCGAAACCCGTCGTGCCGACCACGACGTGGATGCCGGTGCCGATGCACCACTCGACGTTCGCCAGCACGGCGTCGGGATGGGTGAAGTCGACCGCGACCTTTGCCCCGGCTGTCACCAGCGCCGAGATGTCATCGCCGATGTCGACCGTTGCCACGAGCGACAGGTCGTCGGCGGTTTCGACGGCCCGGCACACCTCCGCGCCCATGCGGCCCTTCGCGCCGAGGACTCCGACGGCGATCGGCTGGTCAGGCAACGGCCGCGGCGAGCGTCTCTTGGGTCCGGTCGTCGAACGGGCCCACCGCGGCCAACGCGAGCGGAGCGTCGAGAATCTCCCCCGCGACAGCGCGCACGTCGTTGAGCGTGACGGTCTCGATGTGCTCGAGCACCTCGTCGACGGTCAGCAGCTCACCCTGGACGAGCTCGCTCTTGCCGAGTCGGCTCATCCGCGAGCTCGTGTCCTCGAGCCCGAGCACGAGCGAACCGCGCAGCTGGCCCTTGCCACGCAAGAGCTCCTCGTCGCTGATGCCCGATGTGGCTACCTTCGCGATCTCGTCACGGCAGATGTCGAGCACCTCACCGACACGCGCGGGCTGGCAGCCGGCGTACACACCGAAGACGCCGGTGTCGGCGTACTGCGCGGAGTAGGAGTAGACGGAGTAGGCGAGCCCGCGCTTCTCGCGCACCTCCTGGAACAGCCTGCTGGACATGCCGCCGCCGAGCGCGCTGTTGAGCACACCGAGCGCGAACCGGCGGTCGTCGTTCCGGGAGATGCCCCGGGTGCCGACGATGATGTTGGCCTGCTCGGTCGGTCGGGCGATCAGCGAGACCGAGGGCGTGAACGGCGTGGCTTTGCCACCGCCGCGTGGAGCGTCGGGCCGCGCGGCTTCCTCATCGAGCAGCCCGGCAGCGGCGAACGACGTGCGCACGAGCTTCACCAGACGGCCATGGTCGACATTGCCCGCCGCGGCCACGACCGTCGTCTGCGGCCGGTACCGGCCGCGGTAGTAGCGCGCGATCGCGCCACGCGT
The DNA here is from genome assembly GCA_045807285.1 of Actinomycetes bacterium. Taxonomy (GTDB): domain Bacteria; phylum Actinomycetota; class Actinomycetes; order JAWWOW01; family JAWWOW01; genus JBJMHR01. The sequence goes on along the minus strand of JBJMHR010000017.1, from coordinate 263,234 downwards.
CATGGCGCCGATCGACTCGACCGTCCCGATGACCGGACGCCCCAGCGGCGCATCACCGAAAACAGCGCGCGAGAACGCGTCGTGCACGGCGTCGCCCGGGTCGTCATCGTGCATCGCGATCTCTTCGAGGATCACGCTTCGCTCGGACTCGACGTCGGCCTTCGCGATGAGTGACGAGGTCACCATGTCGGAGACGACGTCGACCGCGAGCGGAAGGTCGTTGTCGAGAACCCGCGCGTAGTAGCAGGTGTACTCCTTGGCGGTGAAGGCGTTCATCTCACCGCCAACGGCGTCCATCACCGAGGCGATCTGCAACGCGTCACGGCGCTCGGTGCCCTTGAAGAGCAGGTGCTCGAGGTAGTGGGACGCACCGGCGAGCCGAGGCGTCTCGTCACGAGAGCCCACCCCGACCCAGATGCCGAACGCGACCGACCGAGTGGTGGGGATCGCCTCCGTGATGACCCGCAGGCCGCCGGGCAGCACGGTGCGGCGGATCAGGCCGCCGCCGGTGTCCGCGCCACTCGACAGCGTCCGTGTCGTGCCGGGCTTCTGGAAACCCGGGAGCAAGCTGACCCCCACTAGGCGTCCGCCGGTGCAGAGTCCGGAGCAGGCGCTGCTTCCTCGCCCTCGACCACGGGGTGCAGCGACAACTTGCCGCGCTGGTCGATCTCGGCGATCTGCACCTGCACCTTGTCACCGACCTTCACGACGTCCTCAACGTTCTCAACGCGCTTGCCACCGGCCATCTTGCGCAGCTGCGAGATGTGCAGCAGCCCATCCCTGCCCGGCGTGAGCGACACGAAAGCGCCGAACGTCGTCGTCTTGACGACCGTGCCGAGGTAGCGCTCGCCGACCTCGGGCATCGTCGGGTTCGCGATCGCGTTGATCGCGGCCCGCGCCGCCTCTGCCGACGGACCGTCAGTCGCCCCGATGTAGATCGTGCCGTCGTCTTCGATGCTGATCTCGGCTCCGGTGTCGTCCTGGATCGAGTTGATCATCTTGCCCTTCGGCCCGATGACCTCACCGATCTTGTCGACCGGAACCTTCACGCTGATGACGCGCGGGGCGTATGGCGACATCTCGTCCGGTCCGTCAATGGCTTCGGCCATCACGTCGAGGATCGTGAGCCGCGCCTCGCGCGCCTGTGTCAGTGCACCGGCGAGAACGTCACTCGGAATGCCGTCGAGCTTGGTGTCGAGCTGCAACGCGGTGACGAACTGCCGCGTGCCTGCGACTTTGAAGTCCATGTCGCCGTACGCGTCCTCGGCGCCGAGGATGTCGGTGAGGGTGACGTACTCGGTCTTGCCGTCGACCTCGTCAGAGATGAGTCCCATCGCGATGCCGGCGACCGGAGCCTTGAGCGGGCAACCGGCGTTGTAGAGCGCCAGTGTGCTCGCACACACAGAGCCCATCGACGTCGAGCCGTTGGACCCGAGGGCTTCCGAGACCTGACGGATCGCGTAGGGGAAGTCTTCGCGATTCGGCAGCACCGGCAGCAGCGCGCGCTCGGCGAGTGCGCCGTGCCCGATCTCGCGACGCTTGGGCGAACCGACGCGACCGGTCTCTCCGGTGGAGTACGGCGGGAAGTTGTAGTTGTGCATGTAGCGCTTGCGCGTCTCCGGGTTGAGCGTGTCGACCATCTGCTCCATGCGCAGCATGTTGAGCGTCGTCACGCCGAGGATCTGCGTCTCGCCGCGCTCGAACAGCGCCGACCCGTGCACGCGCGGCAGTACGCCGACCTCAGCGGACAGCTCGCGGATGTCGGTGAGGCCACGACCGTCGATGCGGACCTTCTCGCGCAGCACCCGCTGACGCACGAGCTTCTTGGTGAGCGCGCGGTAGGCGCCGCTGATCTCCTTCTCGCGACCCTCGAAGTCGCTGGCGAGCTTCTCTTTCGCGAGTGCCTTGATCCGGTCGAGCTCGCTCTCGCGTTCCTGCTTGCCCGCGATGGTGAGGGCGGAGGCGAGCTCGTCGCCGACGGCGCCGGTGAGTGCCTCCAGGACGTCGTCTTGGTAGTCGAGGTAACGCGGGTATTCCGCGACGGGCTTGGCTGCCTTGCCGGCGAGCTCCTTCTGCGCCTCGCAGAGGACGCGGATCGGTCCCTTCGCGGCCTCGAGGCCGGCCGCGACAACGTCCTCCGTCGGCGCGGGTGCACCGTCGCGCACGAGGTCGAAGGTCTCCGGAGTCGCCTCCGCCTCGACCATCATGATCGCGACGTCACCGTTGTCGAGCACGCGGCCCGCGACGACCATGTCGAAGGTCGCGCGCTGCAGCTGCTCGTAGGTCGGGAAGGCGACCCAGTCGCCGTCGATGAAGCCCATCCGGGTTGCCCCGATCGGGCCCGAGAACGGCAGCCCGGCGATCTGCGTTGACGCGCTCGCGGCGTTGATCGCGACGACGTCGTACAAGTCATTGGGATTGAGAGCCATGACGGTGCAGACAACCTGGACCTCGTTGCGCAGGCCCTTGGCAAAGCTCGGGCGCAGCGGCCGGTCGGTCAGCCGGCAGGTGAGGATCGCGTCCTCGGACGGCCGGCCTTCACGTCGGAAGAACGAGCCGGGGATCTTGCCGATGGAGTAGTGCCGCTCTTCGACGTCGACGGTCAACGGGAAGAAGTCGAGCTGGTCTTTGGGGCTCTTCGACGCAGTCGTTGCGGACAAGACCATCGTCTCGTCGTCGAGGTACGCCGCGACGGAACCCGCGGCTTGACGCGCAAGCCGCCCGGTCTCGAACCGGATCGTGCGGGTGCCGTGCTTGCCGTTGTCGATCGTCGCCGTTGTCTCGACGGCTTGGTGTGCTGACACGTTGTGTTCCTCCGTGCTTCCGCCGGCGGTGGCGGGCCGGAGATTGGGACCGGTCTTCGATCGAAGCGCCCGTTCCGCGAGGGAGCGGGAACCACTACCGAGGACCGGACCGCTGTTCTCTCGCGGTCACCGAGCGGCCGGCTCGGGTGTTCAGGGCGGCCCGGCGGGCCGTCCTCGGTGCATGTGCTGTCGCAAGGTCTCGATGCTTACCGGCGCAGGCCGAGCTTCTCGATCAGCGCGCGGTAGCGGTTGATGTCGATCTTGCGGAGGTAGTTGAGCAGCCGGCGCCGGCGCCCCACGAGGAGCAGCAGGCCGCGGCGGCTGTGATGGTCGTGCTTGTGCACCTTCAGGTGCTCGGTCAGGTCGTCGATGCGCTTGGACAGCAGCGCGACCTGCACCTCCGGGGAACCGGTGTCACGCTCACTCGTCGCATGCTCGGAGCGGATCTGAGCTTTGACAGTCGAGTCGAGCGGCACAAGCGTCCTCAAGGTTCTCAGGTTGAATGGTGCAATCGGATAGTCCCGTGGATACACGGGGTCTTGACGATCCTACCTGACCGGCTCCCGAGCATGCGGGGTTCTGTGCCTTCTGCGACCCGTCGCTCGGCCCCGTTCCGGGGCGTCCTCGGTGCGCTCGCGCCCGCGTTGCTCGCGCTGGCGGTAGTCACGCTCCTGGGCGCTGGCGTGGCCCTCGCCGTACACCGCCATGGTGATGACCACGCTAGTGGAGCCGAGCCAGGGAATCCGGCCGCGCCGGCGCCGCGCGCCTCCGCCGCGCCGAACGGCGGGCCGACCGAGCCCGGCCTTCCGCTCGCGAGGTCGGCGGCCATCCATCCGACCGGCAGTGGTCGCGGTCTCGCGCGGCTGATCCCCTGCTACACGGTCACCAGCCATGAGCTGTCGCGCGTGCTCGGCACGTCGATGGCGCTCGTCGGCCAGCGCGCGGCCGGCGAGAACGGCAGCGGGTTGTCCGGCGTACAACGCGAGGACTGCTTCTGGTTCGCGAAGGCGCCGGACGGACCGTACGTCGTTCTCTCCGACGTCACGACCGACGAGCTGCGGAGCCGTGCCGGGATGAGCGGGTGGACGGCCCGGCGCTACTTCACCGACGTACCGCCGCGGACGCGCACCTATCTGCGTGGCGTCGGTGATGCGGCGTACGCGTATGGGCCCGGCTCGGTGGGTGTGCTCGTCGGTGACGTGTACCTCGACGTCCAAGTCGTCACGAGCGACGGCCACCCGCTGCACGACGCGGTCGCGATCGCCACGCTGATGGCCAAGCTGCGCAGCACGCTCGCCCGCTGACGCGAGTGTCAGGGATTGGTTTACGCTCGCGGCCATGCCGAGCCTGGGCGAACATGCCGCTGCCCATCCCGACAGGCCGGCAGTGGTCGAGGTCGGGGACGCGGACGGCAACGGCCAGCGGCAGCGGACCTACGCCGAGCTCTCCACCCGCGTCAACCAGCTCGCGCGCGTCTTCCGCCGCCTCGGCGCGGTGCCCGGCAGCCGCGTTGCAGTCATGCTCCCCAACGGGCTCGAGTTCGTCGAAGCCGGCCTCGCCACCGGCGCCGCACAGAACTGGTACGTCCCGGTCAACTGGCACCTGAAGACCGACGAGCTCGCCTACCTGCTGCAGGACAGCGAGGCAAAGGTCCTCGTGACCTCGGGTGAGCTCGAATCGATCGGTCGGGCCGCCACATCGACAACGAACTGTCCACTGCTCGTCGTCGGCCCGTCCTACGAGGAGGCCCTGGCGGCGGAAGACGACTCGCCGCTCGAGGGTGGGTGGTCCGGGCCCGGTTGGGTGCTCTACACGTCCGGTACGACGGGCCGTCCCAAGGGCGTCGTGCACGGCGAGCCCGACGCGCAGGCGATGGAGGACTCGCGCCACGCGCTCATCGCGATGTGGGGGTTCAGACCCGACGACGTCTACGGATTGGCGGGTCCGGGCTATCACGCCGGACCCGGCGGCTACACATTCATGACGACCTGGCTCGGTGGCACGGTCGCCGCGATGCGCACGTGGGACGCGCGAACATTCCTCGCCGCGGTCGAGCGCCATCGGATCAGCACGGTCTTCCTGACACCTGCGCACCTGATCCGCATCCTCGAAGTGCCGGACGAGGAGCGCGGGCGTTATGACCTGTCGTCGCTGCGCCTCGTCATCCAGTCCGGCGCACCCTGTGCGATCGATGTGAAGCGACGCATCCTCGACGCGCTGCCGCACACCGAGATCAGCGAGATGTACGGCGCAAGTGAAGGCGGCGTCACCCGCATCACCGCGGCGGAGTGGCGGGAGCGACCCGGGTCGGTCGGCAGGCCGTGGCCCGGCGTCGAGGTGCGGATCCTTTCCGAAGCCGGCGAAGAGCTACCGGTCGGCGCGGAGGGTCTCATCTACTCCAAGCCGCCCGGCGGGCGTCGATTCCACTACCACGGCGACGACGCGAAGACGGCGTCGGCGTGGCGCGATGACGCGTTCACCGTTGGTGACATCGGGCGACTCGATGAGGACGGCTACCTGTACGTCACCGATCGCATCAGCGACATGGTGCTGTGGGGCGGCGTCAACATCTATCCGCGCGAGATCGAAGAGGTCTTGTTCACCCATCCCGCGGTCGTCGACTGCGCGGTGTTCGGCGTACCGGACGACAGGTACGGCGAAGTCTTGAAGGCCGTGGTCGAAGTACGCGACCCGGTTGACGGTGACACCTTGCGCGCGCACGTGCGGGACCGGCTGGCCGACTACAAGGTGCCGACGTACGTCGACGTCGTGGCGACGCTACCCCGCGACCCGAACGGCAAGGTGCTGAAGCGCCTGCTCCGCGAAGAGCACGTCAAGGCGAGCAGTCATGGCTGAGACGTGGCGGTTCATCGACGGCGGGCCGGTGGACCCGTTCGCGAACACCGCGCGCATGCCGATCATGATCAAGCACGTTCTCGAGACCGGCCCGGTCCTGATGACATCGGTATGGGGGCAGACACACCTGAACGTCGGCTGGTTCGACGACGTCGACTCGACACTCGACCTCGCTGCCTGTGAGCGGCTCGGCGTACAGGTCATCAGGCGGCCTATGTACGGCGGCGGCACGGCGTTCTACGACGAGGGCTGCGCCGTCATGTGCTCGTTCCTGCAGACCAAGGAAGCAGCCCCCGACCTCGACGAGATGTTGTCGCACTTCCAGCCGGTGTACCTCGATGCACTGCAACGGCTCGGTCTCGGTGAGGTGCAGTTCGAGGGTTCGAGCGACCTCCGTTGGCACGGCCGCAAGATCGGTGCGCTGACCGGTCAGGACATCGTGGCCGCGCACTCCGTCGGGTCGTTCCTCAACATCAAGCCACCGAACCTCGACCTTTATCTGCAGGTCGTGCGCGTGCCTGACGACAAGTTCAAGGACAAGGTCGTCAAGGACATGCGGGAGTACGTCGTCACCGCGCAGGAGATTGCCGGCCGCGAGGTGACCTACGAGGAGTACCGCGACGCGCTGATCGGTGCCTGCAAGGACGCCGGGATGAACCTCGCCGACCAGCCGTTCACCGACGAAGAGATGGCGACTGTGGGCCGTCGCGCTCAGAAGATTGCCGACCCTGCCTACGTACGCCGGGTCTCGTCGGAGAAGTTCTCCGCGGAAGCGCCGGCTGGGTCTCGTGTCGGCTTTGGCAACCACAAGGGCCGCAAGCTGTGCCGTGCCGGTGTCGCGATCGACGGGTCAGGCGTGATCGTCGCAGCGATGATGGCCGGCGACATGCACGTCGGGCCACCGGACACGATGGACCGGGTCGCGGCCGCACTCGTCGGCGCCGCGTCACCCGACAGCGCCGACCTGCGGACCCGCATCGCGTCGATCTTCGAAGGCCCGGACGTACATCAAGCCGAAGCCCTCATGGGCATCACGACCGACGACCTGCTGCAAGCGGTGGAGAAGGCTGTCGCGTCAGCTCACTAAGCCACTACGCGGACTACGAACTCTCCGCGACTGACTTGACTCGTTCGAGGGTGCGGAGCATGTCTTGCTGGTTGCGACGCTCCCGCAGGAATCCTCCGAGCGGCCGCCAGATCTTCGTAAAGAGACTGTCACCGAGGTCGAAGGACTCAGTGACGTCCGTGCCTCCGTCCGCCGTATCTCGAAACTCATAGCGCCAGATATTCACTGGTCGATTGCCGAAGACGACCGCGAATTCGAACACTTCGCCGGGCTTGCATTCGGTGATCTTGCAGGTGGTCCAGTACAGGATCGGCCACTTCTCGTTGCGCTTGACGTGGCCTCGATACCGCGCGCCAACGGCTGGGCCCGTGGCGCCGTCGAGCCACTCGGCTTCCACAACTTCCGGGCTGTACTCGCCCATCTTGGTGATGTCGCTGATCAGTGCCCAGACCCGTTCTGGTGGCGCGTCGATGTGAAGCGTGACGGCAGCGCGCATGCGCCACACCCTAGAGCGCGGTGCGCACCGGTGGGCGGGGTGCTGTGCTGAGTCGTGCGATTGGGGCTAGATCAATTTGCAGGCTCAGCCACGCGGCAGCCCAAGGATCCGCTCGCCAATGATCGTCTTCTGTACTTCCGACGTACCACCGGCGATCGACGCGGCCTTCGACCAGAGGAACTGGCGTGACCACGAAGGGTCGTTCGGCACGAGGCGCAACGCGAGCTCGGAAAAGTGCTGTGTCAGGCTCGTCCACTGCAGTTTGACGACGCTCGACTCGGGTCCGGGTTGCTCGCCCTTCGAGATTCGCGACAGCATCCGCAGGTTCGACAATGCGAGCAGACGCAGTTCGATGTACGCCGAGGCAACCTCGTCACCGACGAGCACGTCGTCGAGCCGGTTGGCAACCTGTTTGGCGAGCTTCTCGAAATAGACCTCGTGCACGACCTGCTCTTTGAGCGGGAAGTTCGTGCCGCGCTCGTGCGCGAGCGTCGTGTTCGCAACGCGCCAGCCGTCGTCGACCGCGCCGACGACGCAGGCGTCCGGCACGAACACGTCGTCGAGGAACACCTCGTTGAACTCCGCCTCACCCGTGATCTGCACGAGCGGCCGGATGCTTACGCCTGGCGCCGTGACGTCGAGAACCATGTAGGTGATCCCCTTGTGCTTTGGCACGTCCTGGTTGGTGCGGGCAAGGCAGATCCCCCACTTCGCCTGCTTCGCGTACGACGTCCAGACCTTCTGTCCGGTGAGCTTCCAGCCACCGTCAACGCGATCAGCACGCGTGCGCAACGAGGCGAGGTCGCTGCCGGCGTCCGGCTCACTGAACAGCTGGCACCACACGTCGTCGGCCCGCAACAAGGGGCGCAGCCATCGCTGCTTCTGCTCATCGGTCCCGTACGCGAGCAGGGTCGGGGCGGCGAGGTTGAGGCCGACGCGGTTGACCGGCTGCGGCGCACGCGACCGTGCATATTCGACGTTGACGAGCGCAACCTCGAGTGGGGACGCGTTGCGCCCGCCGTACTCCTCGGGCCACGCGATGCCGACCCAGCGCGCATCGGCAAGCTTCGCCTGCCACGCGCGACCCCAGTGGACTTCCTCGTCGAAGGTCGTGAACGCCGGCGGCGGAGCGTAGTTGGCCGCGAGCCACGCACGAGCTTCGTCCGCAAGCGCGCGCTCGCGCGCACCGAACGCGAGATCCATCTACAGGTCCCAGAAACGTTCGCGGCCGTGCGAGCGGAACTCGGCCTCGATCGCTCCGTCGTCGTCAAGCGCGCGGTATGCCGACTCCCCACGCGTGCGGATATAGATGGTGTCGGAGCCGACCCGGTCGAGGCGGAACTTCTCGTGCTGCAGCTGCCGGTGCAAAACCTTGTGGGTCGGCGTGCGTGGCAGCTCGGCCGCTATTCGGACATAACGCGGCCGCCACTTGGGGCCGAGATCATTCTGCGCATCGAGCCACGACGCGAAAGCGCTGGGATCAAACGACGCGCCCCCGCGCAACACGAGCGCGGCCATCACCTGGTCACCGGCTTCCGCATCCGGTACGCCGTAGACCGCGGCGGCGACGACATCGGGGTGGCGGGCCATGGCGTTCTCGATCGGTCCCGTCGGGAAGTTTTCACCGTCGACGCGCAGCCAGTCGGCGGTTCGCCCGGCGAAATAGACGAAGCCGTCCTTGTCCGCGTAGCCGAGATCACCGGACCAGTACCACCCGCCCCGCGTCGACTTCGCGGTCGCTTCGTCGTTCTTGTAGTAGCCCTCGAACGGTCCGGGACCGGATGTGTTGACGAGCTCGCCGACACATGCTTCTGCGTTGACGAGGCGCCCGTCCGCGTCAAACTCCGCGCGCGGCAGCTCCTGGCCGTCAGGGTCGACGACCTTGATGTTGTCGCCACCGTGCCCCAGAGCGCCGGGCGGGTCGTTCTCGCCGCGGAAGATGCCGATGCCGCCTTCGGTCGGGCCGAATCCGTCGAGCACGTCGACACCGAACCTCTTTGCGAACGCGGCGACGATCTGATCGGCCCCCTCGTTGCCATACGCACGGCGCACGGAGTTGTCAGCGTCATCCGGCTGCTCATCGGTCGCGAGGATGTAGGCGAGCGGCTTCCCCGTGTAGTTCCAGTACGTCACGCCGTACCGGCGTACATCCGGCAACCAGCCACTGGCCGAGAACTTCCGAGCGAGCGCAAGCGCTCCCCCAGCGATCAAGGCCGGCATCATGCCGACCATCAACGCGTTCGAGTGGAACAGCGGCATACACAGGTAGCCGACGTCATCGGGTCCTACGTCAAGCAGCTGCCGCATACGCTCCCCGGTGACCAGCATCCGCTTGTGCGAGCAGATCACGGCCTTCGGCGCAGTCGTCGTACCAGACGTGAAGACGAGGACCCATGTCGTCGCGAGGTCGGGGTCGTCGGTTACGGCGGATTCGTCGGGGTGCACAGAGGCGAGGTCGTCGCCGAAGTCATCGCCGATGGTCCGGATGAGTCGCACGTCGAGCTGGTCGCGGATCGGGTCGATCAGCTCGGCGTACTGCGGCTCGATGATGAGTGCGCACAGGTCGACGTGGTTGGCGTCGCGGGCGAGATGTTCGCCGTGGCGGGTGGGGTTGAGGCCGACGAGCGTGGCCCCGCAGAGGGCGGCACCGCCGAGTGCGCATAGATAGTCGGGTGTGTTGTCCATGAGTACGCCGATGTGGAACGGCGCGTCCGCAGGCCGCCATCGCCGGAAAGCCGCGGCCCACTTGCGACATTCCGTGATGAACTCGGCATGCGTCCAGCGCAGATCGCCGAAAATCACCGCTGGTCGAGCACTGATAGCAGGGTCGGACTCGTTTCGACGCAACAGCTCAGCGACGTTCGCGGCGACGAGCAGCGCCTGCCCGGGCGCGGGCACGACCTTCGCTGACACGCGCGTCAGCCTAGTGGCCTCACTTCATCAACATCCGTGACTACGAAGGCGGTCCGCAACATGGTTGTCGAACAATACGTAAAAAGTCTCTTCATCCCGTGAGCGGCACCGACCTTCACTTACATGGTTGGACCTTGTAGCGATCATGGGTCGCTGCTACGTTCGCCGCGCGGTGAGGGGGCCGCTATCCGAGCGGTGCCACCGTCTCAACCGGGAGGCACACATGCGTAGACGCACAACCGCAGTTCTCGTGGCCGCCAGCGCACTGTCGCTGTTCGCGGTAACCGGCCAAGCAAGCGCGGGCACGGCGCATCACCCGCGCTCGACGGCAGGTGTCAAGGCGCACATCGGAGCCTCGCCCAACACGCCAAGCACGAATTACGGCGCCGGCTACTTCAGCTACCTCGGCACCGGTAACGTCGTCAGTGTCGGCGCGACGTTCAAGGCCCCGCCCGTCACCTGCGCGTCGACCTCCGACATGGAATGGCTGCTGCCGGGCATCTGGATCTACGACGGCGGCGGCAACCTCTCCGAGCAGGTCGACGTCAACCTCAACTGCAACAGCGGTTCCCAGCTGAGGGAAGACGTCATCTGCCTTAACGGCGTCAGTTGTGACACGTCGCTGACCATCAACCCGAACGACAAGGTCGAGGTCAGCTTCACCAACACACCGAACTACTCCACCGGCGTCGTCCGCGACATCACGCAACACACGAGCGCCACGGTGACCGGTCCGTCGCAGGCGAGCGACTACACGGTGTTCATCGGTGACGAGGGACCGTCCCTGTTCGGGCCTACCGCAGTCCCGACCTTCACCAAGGTCGGATTCTCGATCGCGACCGTGAACGGCCAGTACCTCGGCGACAACGGCCCGGCGAAGTACAACCTGAAGACCACCAGCGCAGTGCAGATCGCCACTGGTGCGCTCAACTCGAGCGGCAGCGGTTTCAACACCACGTTCAAGCACAACTGATCTAGCTAGCTGCCAGGAGGGGCCTCGGTCATCGATCGAGGCCCCTCTTTCTGCGCGGGATCCGATGGCCACCCACACACGTCGACGGTGACAAACTCAGGTACCGACCGCACCGACGCCCGCCGAGCCGCGCAGGAAGTCGAGGATCGCCCTTGCCAGGACATCGGGCTGGTCTTCTGAGACGAATGTCCGTGAATCCTCGATGGGCACCACCCGGGCGTCCGGGAGGACAGCTGCCAGCCGACGCGCCTCGGCGAGCCGGAACGCTTTGTCGTCGACGCCCCATGCCAACAGCACCGGCTTGTCGAACCGCTTCAGCGCTTCCGCGGCCTCCACGGTGTACCTCTTGTTCACACCGCGCAGCACCCTCGCAATGTCGCGCCGGATCTCCGGCCGGCGTACCGGCTGGACGTAAGAAGACATCACGTCAGCGGAGATGGGCCGATGTGTCAGCTTGCCGAACGCGATCGGCATCCGCTGCAAGGCACGTGACCGCATCGTCAGCCCCATCATCAGCAGAGCTCCGGGAACGCGCGGCAACACCTTCAGATATTGGAACAAAGGCGGAAAGAAGCGCTCGAAAGCATCACAGTTCGTCAAAACGACGGCACCGACCCGTTGCGGATGCTGCGTCATCACGAGCTGGGTGACCGCGCCCCCGGTGTCGTTGGCGACGAGCACGACGTCCTCGAGATCCAACGCATCGAGGAACGACGCAACGATGCCGGCGAGGTGCGGCGGCTTGAGCTCCGCGCCGGTTCGCATCGGCTCTCCGTGCGATCCGAGCGGCCAGTCCGGTGTGATGCATCGGTACCCGGCCTCGGCGACGGTTGGTACGACGTTCCGCCACAAGTCGCCGTTGACCAGGAACCCGTGCACGAAGACGACCGATCGCCCACTGCCGCGCTCTCGGTAGTGAATACGGCCGGCCGCGAGATCAACCGACTGCGGCGCACCGAGCGACTCGCTGATCGACATGTGGACGGACCCTAGACTCCCAGCCGTGAAAGCCGGCGCTCACTTGCTCGTCGACACCGAGGACCAGGCCGCCCTCCGCGAGCTCGCGCGCGCGGTTGCCGAGCGCGAGCTCGCGCCGATGGCCGCGCACTGGGACGAGACAGAAGAGTTCCCGACCAAGTCCTGGGACGCGCTGAAACAAGCAGGCCTGTTCGCGATCACTATCGGCGAGGAGTTCGGCGGCGCCGGCCTCGGCGACATCGAGGCCGCGATCGTGTTGGAGGAGCTCGCTCGCGCCGACGTCTCGTCGGCGATCATCGCGCAGCTGATCTTCAACGGGCCGCCGCGAGCTATCGAACACCTCGGCAACGACGCGATGAAGCAGAAGTGGCTGCCGCTGGCCGCCAGCGGTGACGGCCTGTTCTGCATCGGCATCACCGAGGCCGAGGCGGGCAGCGCCGTACCTCTCATGCGCGCGAGGCTCGAGGAAGACGGCAGCGGCTTTCGGCTGACGGCGTACAAGAACTACGTGACCGGCGGCCACCATGCCGCGGCGTGTCTCGTGTGGTGCAAGTTTCCCAACGGCCAGATCGGGTCGGTGGTCGTCGACCTGACCGATGACGGCGTCACTGTGGCCAGCGTCCACAAGAAGATGGGCCTGCGTGGCATGGCCGAGGCCGAGCTCGCCTTCGACAACGTACGAGTCGAGCCGGAAGATGTGCTGCTGCCTGGCGACGACAGCTCCTTCCGCACACTCCTTGCGCACCTCAACCACGAGCGGTGCGGCAACGCCGCGATGTGCGTCGGCGCCGCGCAAGGCGCGCTGGAGTACGCCGTTCACTACACACGCGAGCGGTCCTACGCCGGCAAGCGGCTCGTCGACCTGCAGGGCATCCAGTGGAAGCTCGCAGACATGGCGATCGAGATCGACGCCGCGCGGCTCCTGCTCTACCGCGCCGTCGGTCTCGCCCCCATACACGGCACGCCGCCGGCCATGGAGACCGCGATGGCGAAGGCGAAGGCGAACCTTGTCGCGAAGTACGTGTGCGACGAAGCGTTCCAGTTGCTCGGCGGCTACGGCTACAGTCGCGAGTTCGCTGTCGAGCGGGTCTACCGCGACATCCGCGGCCTATGCATCGGCGCGGGCACGGTCGAGGTGCAGCGCAACTACATTGGGGCGAAGCTCGGCACCGGGTCGGTGCCGGCCGGGCCCGCATGGCGGGTGCTCTCCTGAACTCACTCGCTGAGCTGCCGGCGCCGCACCTCGTCGACGGCGAGCGGCGGTTGGACGCGTCGGAGGTCGAACGGCTCGCGGATACGCAAGCTCACGACATGCAGGAGGGCGACTGGTGCCCGTTCGTCGCGACGTCGACCGCGGAATCGGTGCTCACGTTCCTCGCCTGCTGGCGGTCCGGTGCCGTCGCCGCGCCTCTGCATGCGCGACTGACTCCACAGGAGCAAGACGAGATCCGCGCTCGAGTGCTCGCACTTCCCCGTGAGCGGGGGCTGGGTGTCGTGCTCGCGACGTCCGGTTCGTCGGGACGGCCGAAGATCGTGCGGCATACAAGCCCCGCGCTTGCATACAAGGCGCAGCTCATGGTCGACGTACACGGACTGACCTCCGACGACGTAGTGCTCATGCCGGCCCCGCTTGCGCACGTGTCGGGACTCTTGAACGGTGTCCTGCTGCCAGGTGCCGCACGCATGACAACCGTTCTGATGCAACGGTGGTCGGCGACCGATGCGTTGAATTTAATCGAGCGCGAAGGCGTCACCTTCATGATCGGGCCGCCGACCTACTTCGTGCAGATGATGGCTGACCCGAGTTTCTCTGGCGACCGCGTTGCTTCGGTGCGGCTCATCTCCTGTGGCGGTGCAGGCGTCGATGCGTTGTTCGCGCGGCGTGCCGCTGATGCCTTCGGTGCTGTGGTCAAGCGGACCTACGGCTCGACCGAAGCGCCAACCGTCACGACGTCGTACGCCGGCGACGCAGCGGAGCTCGGTTGGGCGACGGACGGCCGACCGGTCGGCGACGTCGAACTGCGCATCGACAGTGAGACCGGAGAGCTGTCCGTGCGCGGGTCCGAACTGTTCATCGGGTACGACGACCGCGAAGCCACGAACGCGGTCCTGTCCGCCGACGGGTGGTTCCGCACCGGCGACCGAGCCACCGTCACCGACGGGTGGCTCACCGTCCTCGGGCGTATCGGCGAGACGATCATCCGTGGGGGCGAGAACGTCGACCCGCACGAGGTCGAGCAGGTGTGCGCAGGGCTTCCCGATGTCGGGCAGGTCGTCGTCGTCGGCTATCCCGATGAGGAGATGGGTGAGCGCGTCGGCCTCGTCGTGGTGGGCCGGGAGCCGACGCTGGCCGAGCTACGCGAGCACTGCGCGGAGAACGGACTGGCACGGTACAAGACACCGGAGCGCATCCTCGGCGTTCGCGAGATCCCAGTGTTGACCGTCGGAAAGCCGGACCGCGCGACCTTGCGGGAGTGGCTCGGCAGTCAGCGATCGTCGACGTAGTGCCGGCTGCCGTCGTGCGGGTCGATCCAAACGCGCATCCGGCGCTCGGTGGTCGGGTCGATGAATACCTCGTCGGTTCGGTGCCAGCCCTCTGCCGGGACAACGGCCTCGCCGTGCCGGCGTACGAAGAAACTCATCACGATCGCCACCACGACAGCAATCGCAACGAGAACGTAAACCGCAAGCAACACCGGCACGCGACTTACTTCACCGGCTCGACGACCACCGCCGTGCCGTAGGCAACGATCTCAGTCAGACTCTGACCGATCTCGCTCGAATCGAAGCGCATCCCCACAACGGCGTTCGCACCGACGGCCTGGGCGTTCGCGACCATCCGGTCCATGGCGTGCCTGCGAGAGTCTTCCAGCAACGTGGTGTACTGGCGCACCTCGCCACCGGCCAGCGCGCGGAACGATGCGCCGATGCCCTTGGCGAAGCCCATGCTCCGCACGACCACACCGAAACAACTCCCGCAGTAGCGCGAGATCTGCATTCCTGGTACGTCGAATGTGGTCGAGATCACGACCGGCGAGCCCTGAGTTGTCGTACGGCTGGGTCGGCGAAGTACGTCTCGTCATTGCTCATGTCGGGATCGTATTCCCGGCCAACTCCTGCGACACGTGTGACATCAATGCCAACTTCGCGGGGCATTCGCCGGCATGCGTGCGTAATCCGGCGAATCGGGGGCACAGACGGGCCGTGCTCGCCGGGATCTTCATCTCCTCTGCAATCGCCGCCCTCTTCGCGAACATCTGGCTCGTGCTGCCATGGGTGCGCTTTCGCAGCGCTGCCATGCGCGTGACCGCGCTGTTCGGTGGCGCGATCGTTGCTGCGCTGGGACTTGTTGCGCTGGTCGCCCTGCGGGCCGCCCCGCAAGTCGTCGTCGTGAGCGCGATCGTCCTGGGCGCGGCTGACCTGCTATGGCTGCCCTTTACCCGGCGCTGGGACACGCGTGGGCATGTCGTGTGGTTCACGACGACCACGTTCTCGACGGCCTACCTCGTCTACGTGCTCGTGGTGACGTTCCAGAGCGGTCTCGGTCCGCTCGGTCTGGTCGGTGGACTGCTTCTCTGGCTTATCGAAGCCATCGCATTCGTCCTGTCCTTTGCCTACTTGTGGGAAATCGTCGATGTGCTGGCGCGTCGAGACTGGCGTCGGCGTCTCCCCCAAGGCATGACTGAGCAGCCGTCCCGCTTCCCATTCGTGAGCCTCCACGTGCCGGCGCACAACGAACCGCCCGACATGGTTCTCGAGACGTTGCGCAGCCTGATGGCGCTCGACTATCCGGCGTACGAGATCGTGATGCTGGACGACAACACCGACGACCCTGCGCTCTGGCGACCGGTGCAGGAGTTCTGCGAGCAGCACAACCTTTCGTTCCACCATCTGCAGGACTGGCCGGGATACAAGTCCGGCGCACTGAACTTCGCGCTGCGCGTCTGTGACCCGCGCACAGAGGCAATCGGCATCGTCGACGCCGACTACATCGTCGACTCAGACTGGCTCACCCGAACGGCGCCGTTGTTCGCGGAAGACCCGAGCGTGGCGTTCGTGCAGTCACCGCAGAACTACCGCGAGTGGGAAGGGTCGTCGTACTTCCGGCGCCTGTTCTACTCCTACGAGTACTTCTTCGCCGCATCGCAGCTGTCACGCAACGAACAAGACGGCGCGATCTTCGCCGGCACGATGGGACTGATCCGCAAGAAGGCGTTGGAGGACGTCGGTGGTTGGGACGAGTGGGTCATCACCGAAGACGCCGAGCTGTCGCTCCGTCTGCTACGCGGCGGCTGGTCCGGCCTGCATGTCGAGAAGGCGTTCGGTCACGGCGTCATGCCGTTGACCTGGGAGGCCTTGAAGGGCCAACGGTTCCGGTGGTGCTTCGGCGGTGTGCAGATCCTGCGCCAACACTGGCGCTCGTTGCTGCCGTGGGACCGCTCCCCCGACAACAAGCTCAGCCAACGCCAACGCTGGTCCTACCTCATGGGCGCACTGCAGTGGTTCGGCGACCCGATCGGCCTCACCCTGATGACGTTCCTTCTGGCCGGCGCGATCGTCTACGCCAGTGGCCACGGTCTCGTGTTCCGGCGTGTCAGCGGTGCGCTCCTCGTTGCGCCTGCAGTGTTGCTGCTCGTCTCCGTCCTGCGCGCCGTCGTCGTGCTGAAGAGACGGACGGGAGCGAGTGCACGCGACGCGCTCGGTGCATTCGGCATCTGGCTGGCCCTGAGCTGGGTCGTGACGCAGGCCTGCGTCCGTGGTCTCGTGCAGAAGGAGGGTGTGTTCCTCCGTACGCCGAAGACCAAGGGCGACCCCAACCTCCTGGACGCGCTCAAGGCGAACCGCGCCGAAACGGTGTTCGCGTCGGCGCTGTTGGTCGGTGCGATCGCCGCGCTGTGGCGCGGGCACGGGACAGGGATCGTCGCGGACACCCTCGCTGCGCTTTTGTTCTTCAACGCTGTTGCTCTCGCGGGTGCGCCGTACAACAGCCGCGCAGCGATGCTCGCGGACCTGCCGGCCGAGCTGCGCAACCGCCGTGCGACCGAGCGCCTGCGGGACCGGATCGCAGCCATCAGGCCGGTGCCGGCCGTCGCCGCCGGCGGTGCGTTCGCGGGCGTCGCCGCACTCGCGGTGTTACTTCTTCTGCCGGCGACGGAGTCCCCGAAAGGCGGTCACTCCTCCGGCCTGCTGCACCAGATCCGCCACGGCGACTCGACACCGACGCACGCACCGGCAACTCCGTCACCGAGCACTGCACCGGGGACTACCGCCACCCCGAGTCCGGGATCGTCGACGACGACCACAACGCCGGCGCCAGGCCCGACGACCTCCGCTCCAACCGCGACAACGAGACCGCAGCCGAGCGTCACGCCGAGCCAGCCGTCGTCGCCGTCGCCGACGCCACCACCGACGGCTACCGCGGCACCCACGCCCGCAGCGAGCTCGTCAACTGTCCTGGCCGGGCCGGGCAGCTCACAGAGCCCCTAGCTGCACCGTCTTCGTCTGTCCGTAGGCGGAGAGCGCACCGACCCCGCCCGTCTCCCCGGTGGGGTACGACGGGCCCAAGTCGACGGCGAACGTCGAGTGACCATCGACGCCGGTGCGGCAACCGGTCGGCACTGTCACAGTGACCGAGCCGGTGCCCCGCAACGTCAGTGCTCGGCAGGTGACGTTGGTGAGGTTCACGAACTCTGTCGTCGGGCGGGCGACATGGAACTGCCAGCCCCAGACCGCGAAGTACGTGTCCGTGCTGCGATAGTCGAACCGTGCCGGGCTGGCGAGCGGTGCGCCGGTGCCGTCCCAGTGTCGGACGACGGCGTACTGCTTCTCGTAGAGGTCGCGGAACCAGGCGTTCCAGTACTCGCCAGAGTGAGTGCCGGGGTGCAGCTCGTAATTCCAGTTCACGCCGACGTCGCGGAAGGCAAGCCGCTGATCGGTGTTCATCGGCAGCACGATCGACTCGAACGCCTGCGCACCCACGAAGTGCGCCGGGTCAGTGAGATCCGTCGGGTTGTGCGGTACGGCGTCGTTCGAGAAGGCGCGCAGGTCAACAGCGAGTCCGTGCGCGTTGAACGCACGTGCGTTTGCGGCCAGGTCGCGCGGCATGTGTCCACGGAAGTAGGCCTGGTCGGCGGCGGGGTCACCGAGCGCGAGCAAAGCGACGCCGAAACCCTGTGCGCTCGACGGGATCGCACTGAACGGCGCGACCGCCTGCGCAGCGGGCAGATACCGAACCGGTGGTTGCACCGGCGGCGATACGCCGACCGGTGCCGGGACGGCACCGGGATCGATGCCGGGCGCGAAAAGGAAGTTCATCGCGCCCGATACCGAGCTCACGCTCGCGAACGTGTCCGGATGCCGAAGCCCCAGCGTGTACGACCCGTAGCCACCGAGCGACTCGCCGACGAGCGCGCGCCATGATGGACCGCGACCGACCGGAAAGGCCGACTCGACGTACGGGATCAGCTCATCAAGGAACTGCTTCTCGAACTTCGGCGGAGGCGTGTCGTAACGCGGGTGCTGGCCAGTGCCGGCGTACCGCGGGTTCCAGTCGATCCAGTAGCCGTCGAGACCCGAGCTCGGGCCGTAGCCGCCGGGAACGGTTCGGCCATCCGGCGCGATCATCACAGCGTCGATCGGCGGTTTGGCCACCCACTGCGCCGGGTCGCTGTAACTCCACGGATCAGAGACCTCGTGTGGGTCCGTCGTCGGGCCGGAGGCGAGCGCCGCGACGTAAGCCGACGGGTGATCGTGGGTGCCGAGCATCGACGTGTAGTCCCCACCGAAGCCATGCAGCAGGTAGAACACCGGGCAGTGTCGTCCGAGGGCGGGAGCGCAGTCCGGCGGCACGTAGTACGAGAACGCCGTTGTGCCGTCGATGGCCGGCGACGGCAGCTCGAGACAGTTGACGCTGCCCAGCGCGAGCACGGGGTTCGAGCTGTACGCCGCGCAACCAGGGAAGAAGTCGCTGTCGGCGGCATGCGTCGCCGCGATCGCAGGGGTGACCGCCCCTGCGGCAGCAGTCAGAGCAGCGGCGAAGACGAGTCGTGCTGGGCGCATCCGAATTCATTCGGCGCCACGAGGATGGACTCCTGCAGATGCCTGAGTCGTCAGTCAGGTGAGGTAGAGATCGTCGCCCCGTCGCTCGACGTTCTTGCGGCCCAGTGGGACGACGCGCGTCAGCAGTCTGAACGACGCACCGAGGCCAGGAATCTTCGCGAACACACCTTGCGGACCGCGCGCCATCCGGCCGGTCGATACGTCGTATGCGGACTGGTGCCAGGGACAGACGAGGCAGCCGTTCTCGTCGATTGTGCCGCCCGCAAGGTCGGCGCGGAAATGCCGGCAACGACGGGTCACAGCGAAGTACTCGCCGTCCGCGTTGCCGACTGCGTAGTGCCCGACGCCCTTGATGGTCCCCGCCGGCAGTTCGCTGACGGTCCCCACTCTCTGCTCAGCCATGCTGCGGACCCTACGCCCGGTGTGGGGCAGCTGCCGGCTAGAAGACGCCGGACCCGGACTCGATGCGTTGCTTGAGCAGACCGGCGATGCGTTCGCGGTGGTACGTCGCGTCGCCGAAGAGCATCGAGTCGAGATGTGCCCGCTTCAAATAGAGATGCAGGTCGTGCTCCCACGTGAAGCCGATGCCCCCATGCACCTGCAGCGCGGAGTTCATCACCCGCATGCCGGCGTCACTCGCCCACGCCTTCGCCGTGGACGCGGCGAGCGACCGATCGCCGGCCTCCGCGTCGATCGCCCATGCGGCGTACCAAACGGCGGACCGCATGCCTTCGACGTCAACGAGCATGTCCGCACAGCGATGCTTGACCGCCTGGAACGATCCGATCGGCCGGCCGAACTGCTCCCGCACCTTCGCGTAGTCCACCGTCGCCTCGAGCATGCGCTGCGCTGCGCCGAGCAGCTCGGCGGCGTACGCCGTCGCGCCGCAGTCGAGCATCGCGGTGGCGAGAGTCGCGTCGCCGACCTGCTGACCGTCACTTGGTGGTGCAACGCGGGACACCGGCCGGGTGAGATCCATCGCGGCTTCTATGGCTGGCTTGTCCGCCCCGACGTCGTACGCCGTCACCGCGTCTGCACCCACGACGACGAGAACGTCGGCAACAGCGGCATCGACGACGACACCGTCACCCCACGCGATCGCCCCGATGGCATCGCCTGCCGCGAGGCGCTCCGCCCACTCAGTGCCTGCCAATGCTTTTCGGGCCAACACCGTCGAGAGGTACGGCGCCGGGCTCACGTGCCTTCCGACTTCCTCGGACAACACGGCGACTTCGACGAATCCGAGCCCCAGACCGCCCTCGTCCTCCGCGACGTCGATGGCGAGCCAGCCCTGTTCGGCCATATCGGCCCATAGCTCGGTGTCGTACGTATCGTCACCGGCGATCAACTTGCGCACGCGTTCACTCGACGAGCGCGCGTCGAGCAGCTCGCGCGCAGCATCGCGCAACGCAATCTGGTCGGCAGAGAGGTCGAAGTCCACGGCGGGCGTCAGCATATGACGCGTGCGTCAGGCTGCTGGCGCTACGCTCGCCGCCGTGGACCTGGCGCCCACTGAGGACGAACGCGCATTCCGCACCGAGCTCCGCACCTGGCTGGAGCAGCACGCGGACTGGGATGTCCGCGTGCCCCGTCACGACGACTTGGCCGAAGAGTTCGCTTTTCTCCGCAACTGGCAACGGACGCTTGCCTCCGGTCGTTGGGTGGGCGTGACCTGGCCGCAGGAGTTCGGCGGCCGCGGTCTCGGTCCCGTCGAGCATGCGATCACGCAAGAAGAGTTCGCCCGCGCCGGCGCACCGGAGCTCGTCGGCCGGATCGGCGTCAACCTCGCCGGACCGACGTTGCTCGCGCACGGAAACTCCGAGCAGAAGGCGCGCTGGCTGCCGCACATCCTCGATGCGAGCGTGATCTTCTGTCAGCTGTTCAGCGAGCCCGGCGCCGGCAGCGACCTCGCCTCGGTGAAGACGCGCGCGACGCGTGTCGAGGGCGGCTGGTCGCTGTCCGGGCAGAAGGTCTGGACGTCGTACGCGCAGTTCGCCGACTGGGGCGTCTGCCTCGCACGCACGAACCCTGATGTGCCGAAGCACAAGGGCATCACCTACTTCGTCGTCGATATGCACGCGGACGGTGTCGGCGTCCGGCCGCTGGTGCAGCTGACCGGCGAAGCGGAGTTCAACGAGGTCTTCCTCGACGACGTCTTCGTCCCCGACGACCAGGTCATCGGTGACGTCGACAACGGCTGGCGGATCGCGAACTCGACGCTCTCGCACGAGCGCGGCATCAACCCCCGGCAGCTGGTGATCCACACGCAGCTCTGTGACGAGCTGGTCCGGCGTGCGTCGGCCGGCACTGCGTTTGACGACCCGCGTATCCGGCAGCAGGTCGCGGAGTCCTATATAGAGGTGCGCTTGTTCCAGCTGCAGTCCCTGCGCACCTTGTCGAGGTTGGCGAAGGGCGCGGAGCCAGGCCCGGAGGGCAGCGGTTCAAAGCTCTACTGGTCGCAGATGAGCCAGCGCATGCACGATGTCGGCATGAAGGTCCTCGGCAGCGACGCCGCACTCAACGGTGCATGGCAACGGTCCTGGCTCTACTACCGCGCCGCGTCGATCTGGGCCGGCACCAACGAGATCCAGCGCAACATCGTCGGGGAGCGCGTGCTCGGACTACCCCGCGAGCCGGCGTCATGAGCGACGTGCTGCTCTACGACGTCCGAGGACCAGTCGCGTGGCTGACAATGAACCGCGCCGAGGCGCGGAACGCACAGAACAGCGCGCTCATCGACGCGATCGACGCGGCACTCGATCAGGCCGATGCTGACGATGACGTTCGTGTCGTCGTACTCGCAGGTGCAGGTGACCACTGGTCAGCGGGTCACGACCTGCGCGAGCTCCTCAGCGACGCGGACGACTGGGCCAAGATGCGCGCAACTGCCGAGGGCAAGTGGCGGCACGAAGAGGTCATGTACGCCGGCCGGTGTGAGCGCCTCTATCACTTCCGCAAGCCGACGATCGCGTGCGTGCAGGGTGCGTGCGTTGCCGCGGGGCTGATGCTCGCATCGATGTGCGACCTGATCGTCGCGGCGGACGACGCGTTCTTCGCCAACCCGGTCTTGAAGATGACCGGCGTTGGCGTCGAGCTGCTCGTCGAGCCGTGGGAGCTCGGTTTCCGCAAGGCGAAGGAGTTTCTCCTCACCGGCGACCGGATCGACGCGCAGGAGGCCTGGCGGCTGGGGCTCGCGAACCGTGTCGTCCCTCGTGCTGACCTGGACAGGGCGACTCAGGAGCTCGCCGAGCAGATCGCACAGGTGCCGCCGATGACCGCCGAGATGATGAAGAAGTCCATCAACCAGGCGGCAGCGCTGTCCGGCAAGGAGAGCTCCTGGCGCTACCACTTCGCGGTCCATCAGTACGCCTCGAACACCCAGACCGCACTCAGCGCCAATGAGGAACGACGGTCGTCGTCGCCGTACAAGAAGTGACTCCGCCACCTCCCCCACCCCGGTTTGTGAGTTGTTACCGGGGCCCTGGCACGTCTTGCCACTCACAAACCGGATCGGGATGGCGGCCGTGACCGCTCCGCCGCTCGAAGGGCTGCGCGTCATCGACGTCGGCACCCGCATCGGCGCCCCGTTCTGCGCGGGTCTGCTCGGCGAATGGGGCGCTGACGTCGTCAAGGTCGAGGACCCGCGCGGCGGTGACTTCATGCGCACCATCGGCCCGTTCGAGGACGGCTACTCATTGTTCTGGGCGGTCGAAGGCCGCGGCCGGCGTTCCGTCACGTGCGACCTGCGGCAGCCGATCGGACAGGAGATCTTCCGGGCGCTCGCGGCAACCGCCGACGTCGTGGTGGAGAACTTCCGGCCCGGAACGATGGAAGGCTGGCATCTCGGTCCGAGCGACCTCGACCCACGTCTTGTCTACGTGCGCATCAGCGTCTTCGGTCAGGACGGTCCGTGGTCGAAGCGGCCCGGCCTCGACCGACTCGGCATCGCCTACGGCGGCCTGCTGCACCTGACCGGCTACCCCGACCGGCCGCCGGTGCGGCCGGGCGTGACGGTGTCGGACTACCTGACCGGTGTCTTCGCGGCCGAAGCCGCGCTGGCCGCGCTCTACGGCCGGGACGCCAGGGGTGACGGCACCGGCACCGTTGTGGACGCACCGCTCTACGGGTCGATCCTGCGCATCCTCGAGTGGACCATCGCCGGGCACGACCGCCTCGGCGTCGTCCGTGGACGCGAAGGGAACCGGCTCGCGAACTCTGCGCCACTCGACAACTACGCGACTGCCGACGGTCGTTATGTCTGCATCGTCGCGGGATCGGACGCCAACTTCGCTCGGCTGTGCCGGGCGATGGGTCGGCCGGAGCTCATCGACGACGAGCGATTCCGCACCTTGGAAGAGCGCGCGGGGCATGGCGACGTCATCAACGGCATCGTCGCGGAATGGTGCGCCGGACTCGAGGCACCGGAGATCGAGAAGGCCTGCCTCGCCCATGACGTGCCGGTCGGAACGGCATACGACGCCGCCGACATCGCCGCCGACGCGCACATGACCGCGCGCAAGGACGTCGTCACCGTCGACGACCCTGTCCTCGGACCGGTCAAGCAGCAGGCGCCCTACCCGCGGATGTCGACCGTTCCGGTGCAGCCACCCCGCGGCGCGCCGCGGCTCGGCGAGCACAACGACGAGATATGGACCGAAGTGCTCGGCGTGGACAGATATGCGGCCGCGCGCGAGGCCGGCGCCATCTGACGATTTTTCCGACGACCCACGTGACGCGGTTGAGCGTGTATTAGCGTCCCAAGCGTGCCCAACATCGGCCTCACCATGCACACGGCGCTCGTCTTCGCCGTCGTACTGGTGACGGCCAGCGCACTCCTGCGCCTGATCCCGCACCGCTGGACGCACTACGTGTCCGCGGGCGCATGGGAAGCGGCGCTCATTTGCCTGTTGTTCGCGCTGTGGCAGTACGTCGGCGGTCTCGCCCGGACACATGTCGCTGGCGGAATCTCGCACGGGTACGCCGTCTGGCATGTCGAACGCGCCTGGCATTTCCCCAGCGAGGTCTCGGTTCAGCACCTCATCACCGGGCATCCATGGCTGGTGCACGTCAGTGACTGGTACTACGGCGGCGCCCATCTCAACAGCATGTGGATCTTCCTCGTCTGGCTGTTCGTCCGGCACCGCGACCACTACGCACGCTGGCGCAACGTCGTCGTACTCAGCACAGCCATGTGCCTAGCACTCGAGCTGATCCCGGTCGCGCCGCCGCGGTTCCTGACCAGCGGCACCGGAGTCGTCGACCTACCACTGCGGTACGGCGAGTCGGTGTACGGCTTCTTCGGGAGCACCGTCGCCGGGCAGCTGTCCGCGATGCCGTCTGTTCACGTCGGTTGGGCGGTGCTGATCGCCATCGCCGTCATCACAGCGAGCACGAGCAAGTGGCGCTGGCTGATCTTGCTGCACACTGGCTTCACGATCTTCGTGGTCGTCGCGACGGGCAACCATTTCTGGTTCGACGGCCTCGCCGCGAGCGCCTTCGTCGTCCTGGGCATCTTGTTCGAGCGAGTGCTGCGCGTGGTCGCCGAGCGGGTACGCGAGCGGCTCGTGCTGCGTCCGGCGCCGGTGCCGACGTGACGACGTTCGTGCACGACGACCTCTTCACTGCCGAGCCGCGCCTGCTCGGCAGCCATTGCTCGGACTGCGACGGCTATCACTTCCCCCGGCACGAGACGTGCCCCTACTGCTCGAGCGACAGCGTGCGGGCTGTCGAGCTGTCCCCCACAGGATCGCTTTGGTCATGGACCGCGGTAACCGCGGCGCCGCCTGGCTATGAAGGCGACGTGCCGTTCGGCTTCGGTGTCGTCGAGCTGCCGGAAGGCGTCCGCGTCATCACCCGACTGACCGAGAGCGACCCACACAAATTGCAACTTGGCCAAGAGATGCGGCTCGTGCTCGCGCCGCTCCATGACGACGTCGTCACCTATGCATTCGAACGCGCATGAGCAGTCCTAGCGTGCAGGTCGCCGGTGTAGGTATGCACCCCTTCGGCCGGTTCGACGGGCTGACCACGACTGACATGGGTGTTGCCGCTGTGCGCGCGGCACTGTCCGAAGCCGGCGTGGGGCGCGGTGGCTTCCAGGCAGCGTTCTGCGGTACGGCATACGCCGGTGTGGCTTCGGGGCACAAGGTGCTCGGGGCGCTCGGCATGACCGGCATGCCGATCGTGGACGTCGAGGCCGGCTGCGCCAGCGGAAGTGCCGCGCTCATGCTGGCCGCTGGTGCTATCCGCGCCGGGCAGTACGACACGGTCCTCGTGTTCGGCATCGAGAAGATGCCCAAGGGCATCATCCGCTCATCATTCTTCGAGCCGTGGCGTGAGGAAGCCGGTCTGGCCGCGACGCCGGCGTACTTCGCCTTGCGCGCGCAACGGCTGATGCTGACCTCGGGCGTCACGAAGGAACACCTCGCGCAGGTCGTCGTGAAGAACCGTCGGTACGGCGCGGCCAACGCCGACGCGATGTTCCAGAAGGAGGTGACCGCGGAAGACGTGCTCGCCTCCCGTGTCGTCTGCGAACCGTTGCATCTATGGATGTTGTGCTCGCCGAACGAAGGCGCCGCAGCCGTTGTGCTGCGTCGAAGCGATGGCGGAGTGCAGCTCGCTGCGTCGGTCCTGCGTTCGCACGTCCCCGGTCAGGTGCTCGGCGAGGCGACACCGCTTGCCGGCAAGGCCGATGACGACATCCCGTCAGCCACCACGATCGCTGCGCACGCGGCGTACCAGGAAGCAGGTGTGTCGCCCGGTGACCTCGACCTCGTCGAGTGCCAGGACACCGATGCCGCACGGGAGCTGCTGTCCTACGAGGAGCTGCGCCTCTGCGAGCCAGGCCATGCCATCGACGTCCTTGGCGGGAAGCTCCCGATCAACGTAAGCGGCGGACTGTTGTCGAAGGGTGAACCATTAGGCGCGTCTGCGCTCGGGCAAGTTGTCGAGCTGGTGCGACAACTGCGCGGCGAAGCAGGCGCACGGCAGGTCGAGGGCGCGCGCGTCGGCCTCGGACACACCGTCGGCCGGGGCGCCAACGCCGGCGTTGTGATTGTCACGACGTGAGTTTTGACGCAGCGCTCGGTGACGCGCTCGACGGGCTCGTGCAACGGCACCATCGGCGTCGGCTCGGGCGGATCGGCTGGTCGCCCGCGCTGAACCCCAGCGGTCCCGATTTGTACGCCGCTGGCGCAGCGGCCCCGCACGACGACAACGACGTGCGTGTCCATATCGACGGGGCACAGGCACTGCCGGCTGTCGCTACCGCAATCGAGAACGCGACGCGCAGCGTCTGGATCGCCGGCTGGTTCACCAGCCCGCAGTTCCGCCTTCGGCGTGACTCGTCAGTCGGGCCCCTCGCCGACCTCCTCGCGACAGTCGCGGCGCGGGTGCCGGTTCGGCTGCTGATGTGGGCCGGGCCGCCCGCACCCGCCTTTCGCCCGACGCGACGCATGGCGCGTGCTGCCGCTGACGCTTTCTCGACGAACACGAACGTTCAGGTCGCACTCGATGCCCGCGAGCGGACCATGCACTGCCATCACGACAAGCTCGTCGTTGTCGACGAGGACGTCGCTTTCGTGGGCGGGATCGATCTCACTGACCTCGACGGAGACCGCTACGACGCCGCGGGTCATCCACGACGGCCGTCTATTGGCTGGCATGACGTCGCGACGGAGATCCGCGGTCCCTTGGTCGATGACGTTCGGGACCACGTGGCGGCGCGCTGGCAGGAGACGACGAACGAGCGCGTCCCTGCCTTACGGCGCAACGGGCCGGCCGGCGGTGTCACCGCACAGTTCGTGCGCACGGTGCCGGAGCACATCTATCGCTTTCTTCCCAACGGGGAGTTCACCGTCCTGGAGACATACCTGCGCGCGATTCGATCCGCGCAACGACTGATCTACATCGAGAACCAGTTTCTCTGGTCACCGGAGGTCGTCAGCGAGTTCTGCCGCCTTCTGCAGCGACCTCCCTTGGACGAGTTCCGCTTGGTACTGCTGTTGCCGGCGCGTCCGAACAGCGGTGCTGACACCACGCGGGGGCAGCTCGGTCGACTCCTGGCCGCTGACGGTGCGGGCAAACGGCTACTGGCGACGACGATCGGACCGACTGGCGGCGGCCGCGACGATTCGGTCTACGTGCACGCGAAGGTCGCGATCATCGATGATGCATGGCTGACGATCGGGTCTGCGAACCTCAACGAGCACTCCTTGTTCAACGACACCGAAGCCAACATCGTCACGTGCGACGCAGCGCTCGCTCGTGATACGCGGCTCCGGTTGTGGGCTGAGCACCTGCAGCGGGATGTTGCTGACGTGAGCGGCGACACGACGCAAGTGATCGACACGATGTGGCGACCCATTGCCGAGGAGCAGGCGGCTCGGTTGCGCTCGGGCTTGGACCCGACACACCCGTTGCGGTTGCTCGACGGCGTATCCAGTCATCGCGAACGCCTGCGCGGACCGCTCGGGGGCTTGCTCGTCGACGGCTGAGGCCGAGGAGCACCCCGGCGTACGACGAATGGCCAGCCCGGGGACGGTCGGCGCCCCTTGCGGCGGCCCTACGTCTTGTCGAACTTTTGTCCGACCGGCGGTGGCATGCCTACGGGTTGGAGGTGCTGCCCAAGGATGGATTCGAAGTTCTCTGCCACCTGATCGGGGGTCCAGCCGCCGTCCTGCCACATCGTCGCGACCTGGCGCGGTGTCTGGAAGATCGTGAAGCCCCACGACGTGCGGCCGAAGACCTGGCCGCTGACGTGTCCGGCCTGCTCACTGGCGAGGAACGCCACTAACGGCGCGTTGAGGGCAGGTTCCTGGTCGGGTGGGGGCGTCGCGCCGGTGCGTTCGTACAGGCCCATCGTCATCCGCGTCGTGCCACTCGGTGCCATGGCGTTGACGGTGATCCCGTAGCGAGCGAGCTCGAGTGCCCAGACGAACGTCATGCCCATGATTCCGGCCTTGGCCGCGCCGTAGTTCGTCTGACCGACATTGCCGCGCAGGCCCGCCGACGAGCTCATGTTGACGATGCGGCCGTATTCATGCTCCCGCATCGCCGCTGCCGCATGACGGGTCATACAGAACGTGCCACGCAGGTGAACGGCAACGACCGCGTCGAAGTCTGCCGGCTCCATCTTCAGCAGCGTCTTGTCGCGGATGATGCCTGCGTTGTTGACGAGGATGTCGAGACGTCCGAACTCCTTGACCGCGGTCTCGACGGTCGCCTTTGCGTCATCGTCGTCCGCGACCGAGCCGTGCGCCGGGACAGCGCGGCCACCGAGCGCCTCGATCTCCTTGCAGACCTCCGTCGCAGGATCACCCTCGGTTGCCCGCCCGTCCAACGACGCTCCGATGTCATTGACGACCACGGCGGCGCCTTCACGCGCGAGGCACAACGCGAACTCACGACCGATGCCGCGCCCGGCACCAGTGACAATTGCAACGCGGTTCTCCAGCAGCATGGCCGGGACCTTATCGGCCAGCCGGACGAGCGTTGACCTATCCCTACCTCGTTGATAAGAAAAGCCGTCAAATCCGACAGGTCAACGGGAGTTGTCGCCGTGCGTATGCGTCATGTGGTTCGTGTGCTTGCCGTCGGTGCAGCCGTTGTGACCGCGGTCGCCGCCACAGCATCCAGCGGGCACGCCGGCCGAGGGAGCTTCCGGCCGCCATTGCAGGCTGACGTACAACCCGTGCTCGCCGGCGACGAAGCCATCGGCGGTTACTACGTCTTTCAGGATTTCGACGTCACCGAGGGCAGTTTCACCATGAAGGTTCCGAACTTCGATTGTTCGGTCGGTGACGGCAACTACGCCCTCGGTCTCTGGACCGATGACGGGACCTACAACCTCGACACCCCTCAGGCTGCGGCGTTTGTCGATGTCGTGTGCGGCGGTGGGGTCGGCACGTATGCCAGCAACGCATACACCGTTACGAACGGCGGCGTCTCTAACATCAGCCCCGTCTTGCCCGGTGACACCATCGTCTTCAGCATTGCTCGCAACGCAGCCGGTACGACGGCTGTCGTCCACGACGTCACGAGCAAGGAGTTTCGCTCCAACGTTGCCGACTACCGCAGTGCGCCCGCGCCGTACATGTTCATGGGTGGCTTTCGGCGCAGCGGTGCGGTCCCCCGCTTTAGCGCCGTAGTGCCGAGCAACGTCTCCGTCAACGGCCAATACATCGGCGACGTGTTCAGCCACCAGTTCGCAACGCGGACCGACCTTATGAGCCCGACCACGGCCCACCGACTGGTGACAACGGGCAAGGCGAGCTTCGGCAAGAACATCTTCAAGCTGACCTGGCTGCAAGCCACCTGATTCTCGACATCTGTCGCTCCAGTACGCCGAGTGGTCGCACCCTTTATTGACCGCTACTGAGGCCGCTGGTAGGAATCGCTTGGTGCGCCTCGGCGCACCTTCTTTGGGGGAATCGGGGGAATATGCGCACGCGTCCTTTCATCCGGCTGCTCACCGTCGGTTCGGCCGCCGCTGCGGTAGTGGCGATCACGTCTCTACCCGGGCACGCGAGTGCCGGTGGAGCGCCGGTGGGTCCAGGCGGGGCCCGACCCGACCTCAATACCGGCGAGGCAGTTGGCGGCTACCTGGCCTTCCAGGACTACGACGTCACGAGCTCGAGCGCCACGGTCAAGGTGCCGGCCGTCACCTGCGGCAGCGCAACCACGCAGTACGGGATCGGCATCTACACCGTCGACGCCAGCGGCAGTTACGACATCGACTTCCCGCAGGCGGCCGCCCTCATCATCGTCAACTGCAACGGTGGCAGCGCGAGCTACAGCACGGATGCGTACACCGCAACAAACGGCAACGCCCTGAACGTGAACGCGGTCCAGCCCGGCGACACGGTGGTTTTGAGTGTCAACCGCACTACGAACGGCACGACCGCGGCGACGCACAACATCAAGCGGCACGACGTCGAGTCGAACATCGCCAACTACAGCACCGCACCCAGCGGCCCTGATCCGTACGTGCTGATCGGGAACGCGCTGTATTTCGGCGGCGTGCCGTCGTTTCGTCCGGTGAAGCTGAGCGAGGTCCAGGTCAACGGCCAGTACCTCGGCGACAGCTTCCACTTCGGCTGGGCGAAGAAGCTCAACATGGTCAACTCCGCGAATGGCCACAAGCTGGTCACGACCGGCGGAGTGGCCTTCGGCAAGAACCATTCAAGCTGACCTGGGTCCAAGCCAACTGAGTGACAACACGGCCGGGCTGCGCCTGCTGGCGTGGCAATCCATCTGGGGGAAGAGAACGAACATGCATCTGCGCCACCTGGCCCGACTGCTCGCAGTTGGTGCCGCAGCAGCAACCGCCGTTGCCGTCATCGGGCCGCCCGCGCATGCGGCGAGCGGCTCGAGCTCGCCCGCGTTGGCGACGGGCACCCAGGCCACAGTCGGGGCAGGTGAAACGTTCGGCGGCTGGTTCGCCTACCAGGACTACGACGTGACGGAAGCGGCTGCGACGGTGAAGATCCCGGCCGTCAACTGCAGCGCTGGGAACAGCGACATCTGGTTCGGTCTTGCGACGGACAACGGTGACATCAACTTCGATGCCTCACAAGGTTTTGCCGACATCCAGATCGTGTGTCAGAGCGGTACGCCGACGTACCACATCCAGGCGTTCACGACCAACGGCACCAACAGCCATACGACCGGCAACGCCGGTGACCTCGTCGCACTCAGCATCAGCCGAGACACGGCGGGCATCACCGCGGTGGCGCACGATCTCCGCAACCACCAGTACATGAGCTCGACGGGCAGCTACACGGAGTCGCAGCCGTCCGTCATCCTGGGCGACGGGTCGTTCTTCGGCCCGATGCCGCAGTTCGCTCCGGTCAAGTTCACGAATGTCTCCGTAAACGGCCAGTACCTCGGCGACGTCGCGCACAACGCCTGGGCGTACAAGTTCAACAACGTCAACCCCGCGACCAACGACAAGATCGTCACGACGGGCGGCTGTGCCTTCGGTAAGAACTCGTTCAAGTTGACGTGGGTTCAGGCGACGTAATTCAGGCGGTCAACCCGAGGAAATCAACGCCTGGAGCGCCTTGCGATCGACCTTGTCGCCGGCCGTGAGCGGCAGCTCCTCGACGCAGCGGATGTCTTCCGGGAGCTTGTACGCCGCGAGCCGCTCAGCGCCGTACTCGCGCAACGCATCCAGCTCCGGTGGCGCCCCTTCGGGCACGACAACCGCGACACCGATCTCCCCCATCACATCGTCGACCCGAGGTACGACGGCGACAGCCCGTACGCCAGGTGCACTGGCGAGCACAGCCTCCACCTCGACCGGGAAGACGTTGTAGCCGCCCCGGACGTACATCTCCTTGCGCCGCCCCACGAGGTGCAAGCGACCACGCTCGTCGACGTAACCCAGATCGCCGGTGCGCACGAACCCGTCCTCGGTCAACGCCGTTGCGGTGGCGTCCGGGTCGTTCCAGTAACCGGACATCACGGCTGCGGAACGCAGCAAGACCTCATCGTCACGGATCGCGAGCTCAACACCCGGTTGCGGACGCCCGACCGTCTCCTCCGCGTCTTCGGGCGGATCGCTCGGATGCGTGCCGCACCCGATGCCCGCCTCCGTGCACGAGTACCGCGTGGAAACCGCGACACCGAGTCGCGCGCGCACCTCGCGTACGAGGGCCGGCGTCGCGGGCGCGCCACCGATGATGACCAACTGGACGCTGGAGAGGTCGAGCTCGCTCGCGAGCGGGTGCGCAAGCATCAACGCGATCTGCGTTGGTACGCCGGACAGCACCGACAGCCGGTGCTCTGCCGTCATCCGCAGCGCGTCCTCCGCGCGCCAGCGACGCATGAGGTAGGACGTGCTGCCGTTCTGCAGCGAGCCACCGAACTTCGTCATGAAGCCCAGATGGGACAGCGACGTACCGGCCAACGTTGCACCGCCGCGGCCCCACTCCTCACCGACATCGATGGCGCGAATCGCGGCCAGCTGCCGCCCAGCGAAGACGGCGCCTTTCGGCGTGCCCGTTGTGCCGGAGGTGAATACGATTGCCACCGGGTCCGCCGGGTCCGCGGACACTGCCGGCACGGACTCCCCGGTTCGACGCAGGGACGCGACCACGGCGCTGTCGTCGATGACCAGCCTCGGGGCGACCAGACCGACCAGGGCTTCCTGTTCCCCCGCTGACAGCCGCTTGTTGATCCCCGCCGTAATGGCGCCGAGCTTGGCCGCCGCGAGGTAGCAGATCGGGTAGTCGAGGGCGGTCGGCAGGGCCAGCGCGACCACGTCGCCGAAGCCGACGCCGCGGGCCGTCAGGCCGGCTGCGACCTCGTCCGAGCGCTGGTCCAGACCGGCGTAGGTCAGGCTCTCCTGGCCGTCCACGAAGGCGACTCGGTCGCCGAAACGGCGCGCTGCCTCACGCGCGGTAGCCGCCAGCCCCAGGCTCGTTAACCCCGCCGTAATCCCTGACACCGACGTTAGTGTCACAGATCGTCTACCCTGCGCGTGTGGCGAGCAGAAGCCGGGCAAGCGTGACAAACCCGGCGCGAGGCGGAGCACCGGCCCAAGAGCGCGAGCTCCGGGCTCAGGGCCGCAAGACGATGCGCAAGCTTCTTGACGCCGGACGCGTCGTCTTCGAACAGCGCGGTTACCACGCCGCCCGCGTCGACGACGTCGTCAAGATGGCAAAGACCTCGCATGGCACCTTCTACTTGTACTTCTCCAACAAGGAAGACCTGTTCAAGGCGCTGGCCGAAGACGCCATGGCCGACATGGGCAGCTTGGCCGACGACCTGGGACAGATCGGTCCGGACACCCAGGGCCGGGAAGCGGTCCGCGTCTGGGTCGAACGCTTCACCGACGTCTACACACGGCACAGCACGGTCATCCGTGCCTGGACCGAAGGCGAGATCGTCGAGAACGACCTCGGCCGGCAAGGTCAGAAGCTGCTCGCGCGGCTCGCGCAAGCGCTCGCGAACCGCATCGTCGAAGTCGACCCCGGCAGCGGTGCCGATGCGGACATTGCGGCACTGGCGTGCTTGTCGATGCTCGAACGCTTCACCTACCTCGTGCAGTCACGCCAGATCACGTTTGAACGAGAGGCGATGCTGGACAGCCTGGCTGCCGTGATGCATGCAGGGTTCTTCGGTGGGGCCGGCGCCAACGTGCGTCGCCTACGCAAGGCGCGATGAGTCGACGCCGCCGCCTCGTCGCCACGGTGGCGAGTGCTGGTCTCGTGCTCATCACGTTCGCCACTGCAAGCCGCGGCTCGTCGCCGCAGGCGCAGACGATTGACGGCAGTCATCCGGTCAGCTGGGACTTCGGCGCGGCTGGTGGTCCCTCCGCCGCGAGCGACACGCATGATCTGACGGTCAAGCTGCCCGAGGCGGCGAGCACGTTCTACGCGCCCGACGTCCTGCACGGCACGAAGCACGCGGCGGCGTTGTCGATCCTGATCTCCTACGCACCTCCCTCGTCGCTGGACACGTTGTCGCTGTCGGCAGTTGACCCGCAGGGCAACCTGGTCGGTAACTCCACGCTCTCGACAATGGCGGCGAGCCCCGACGCGGCCGGTCTGTTCATCCAGAACCCGATCCCCGGCAAGTACACGATCACCGTCAGCGGCACGGTGGCGCTCGGACCACAAGCGGTGGCCTCGCACGCTGTGGCGACGCTGAAGCTCGTCGACCTCACGAAGACCAAGGAACCGCCGTCGTCGCCCGCCAACGCGACGTTCGTCAACTACGAATTGCCGCAGAGCAAGATGCCGATCACGCCCGAGGAGATCGCCTATCTCGGGCACCGAGCTTTCGGTGAGCCCACAATCGGAGTCAACCCGAAGACGGACGCGGCGTTCTACCAAGCCGGTCTCTACACCATGAAGGCCACCTGGGACCGGGCGCAGCCGGCCCATGCCACCTGGACGAACATCACGTCACCCATCACGAAGGTGGCGACGCTCGACGCGATCCTGTTCACCGATCGCAGCACCGGGCGCGTCTTCGTGAGCCAGCTCACGGGTGCGTGCAGCATCACGGCGTACTCCGACAACGACGGCAAGAGCTGGGTTCCGGCGGCGAAACCGTGTGAGACGCCGCCCGCAGTCGACCATCAGACACTCGGCGCTGGCCCGTTCCGCCCACCCCTGCCCGGCGGGGTCATCTATCCGAACGCTGTCTACTACTGCTCGCAGAACGTCGTGGAAGCCGAGTGCGCCACGAGCCTCGACGGCGGGCTCACGTTCGGCACGGCGAACCCGATGTACACCCTCAGCAGCTGCTTCGGTCTGCACGGCCACATCAAGGTTGCGCCCGATGGCACGGCATACGTTCCCAACAAGGGCTGCGGCGCGCCCGAATGCGGCATCGTGTCGAGTGACGCCGGGCCCAACTGTCATCGCGCCGTCGTGGTGTCGCGCAACAACGGCCTCACCTGGACCGTCCGCACGATTCCGGACAGCCACGACAAGTACCTCGCAAGCGGGGACCCGTCCGTGGCGATCGGCAGCAAGGGCACGGTGTACGTCGGGTACGACGACCGCGACGGCCATCCAAAGGTTGCCGTCTCACACGACAACGGCGCGACGTGGGCGAAGTCGGTCGACGTGAGCAGCGGCTTCCCGATCCAGAACACCGAGATGCCGGTCATCGTCGCCGGCGACGACAACCGTGCGGCCTTCGCCTTCATGGGGTCGCCGTATCCGGGGCAGGACCAGGACGCACGTTTCCGGGGCACTTGGTTCATGTACGTCTCGCTTACTTACGACGGCGGCAAGACGTGGCACACGGTCAACGCGACGCCGGGCAAACCGATCCAGCGCGGGTGCATCGAGTTCGACGCCGACTGTCCCAGTGGTGGCAGAGCGCCGGAGGACTGCTCCGGTCCGCCCCGCCAGTTGTGCCCGAACCAGCGCAACCTGCTCGACTTCAACGACATCACGGTCGACCGGGAAGGCCGGGTGCTGGTCGCCTACACCGACGGGTGCGAAGGCAAGTGCCTGACCGATGCGACGTACCTGTCCGGTGACTTCCCCGGCGGCATCCGAGATCCTGCTGTGCTTCGCCAAGACTGCGGCCGCGGTCTCTATGCGGCCTACGACGCCAAGACCGTGTGCGCGGCAGCAGTGACCGAACCGAGCGTCGTGCCGTCGAAGAAGCCCGGGTTGGCGACCACCGGCGGCGGCCTGCTGCTGGCGCTCGGTGGGACGACGGCGTTGGCGTTGTTGTTTGCCCTCGGCTGGCTGCGCAGGCGCCTCAGCTGACCTTGTGGCGACGACCTCGACCGTCATGCCGAACGGATCCAGCCAGAACGCTGCGTAGTAGTTCTCGTGGTACTGCGGGAACAGTTGCGGATGGTGGATCGCCTCACTCCCACACGAGATGGCTCCCTCGTACGCCGCATCGACCGCGGGACGGGTCGTGACCATGAACGCCACGTGCTGAGGCAGTGCGTCGCCGGGATAGAAGAACACGAATGTGCCCGGCTTCTGGCCCACCGGTCGGTAGGAGAACTCCTCGTCAGCGCTGAAGAACTCCTCATAGTCAAGCGCCGGCATCAAGGCGTCGTAGTAGGACTTGGCCTTGTTGAGATCGGTCACGCCGATCCCGATGTGGTCGACAGGCACGAGTCGATCCTCGCCGACCGCTAACCTGACGCAGACGTCAGGGAGGGTGGCACGTGGATCTCGAGTTCACCGCCGAGCAGGAGGCGCTGCGCGCAGGCGCGCGCGAGCTGCTCGAGGGTGAGTGCCCGTCATCGGCCGTCCGCGACCTCGTCGACAACGGTCGGGTCCCGGAGAAGCTGTGGCCGGCCCAAGTCGAGGGCGGTTGGTCCGCACTGGCTCTGCCGGAAGCGGTTGGCGGCCTCGGTCTCGGTGCCGTCGAGGTCGCCGTCGTTGCCGAAGAGGCCGGCCGCGCCATCGCGCCAGGTCCGTGGTTGGCAACCGTCACGCAGTACGCCGCTGTCGTCGCTGCAACCGCGACCGGTGGCCAGCTCACGGACTTGCTGACGCCCATCGTCGAAGGCACCGGCACCGGAGCGCTGGCGCTTGCGGAGGATCTGACCGGGAACCCGCCGATGCCGCCGCAGACCACGGCGACAGACGGTCGGCTGAGCGGGACCAAGCACGCTGTCGTCGACGGTGCCACGGCCGACCGCATCGTGGTGGTCGCCGGCAATGGCTTGTTCATCGTCGATCGAGCCGATGTGCGAGTCGAACCAGTGGCCACGGTCGACCGAACCCGACCCTGGGCCCGCATTCACCTGGACAACACCCCGGCCGAGGCGATCGACACCGGCCCCGAGCAGATCGAGCAGGGTCTGCAGCTCGCCGTCGTCGCGCTGGCGGCCGA
The DNA here is from genome assembly GCA_045807285.1 of Actinomycetes bacterium. Taxonomy (GTDB): domain Bacteria; phylum Actinomycetota; class Actinomycetes; order JAWWOW01; family JAWWOW01; genus JBJMHR01. The sequence goes on along the minus strand of JBJMHR010000017.1, from coordinate 226,761 downwards.
GACCGTCGGCGCGTGCGTGGCCATCGTCGACCGGACCATCGAGTACGCGAAGCAACGCGAGCAGTTCGGCGTACCGATCGGAAGCTTCCAAGCCATCAAGCACAAGCTGGCCGACGACTACCTGGCCGTCGAACGTGCACGAGCATCGGTCTACTTCGCGGCACTGACGATTGCGGAAGACGACGAGCGACGACGGTTGGCGACCGCGATGGCGAAAGTCGCGGCCGGTGACTGCGAACGCCGCGTCGTCGGGGACGCGGTCCAGACACACGGCGGCATCGGATACACCTGGGAACATGACCTGCAGATGTGGGTCAAGCGCGCGATGGCCAACGGCGCATTGTTGGGTACCGCGGGGTGGCATCGCGCCCGGCTTGCTGACCTGCTCGGACTGCCCCGGTGACAAACCAGAACTACCTGCACCACATCGGCTTGCGCATGAACCGTGACGATGGCAAGGGCAACACTGTTGCGGAAGTAGACGTCCGTCCGGATCTCGTCAACAACGCGGGCATGCTGCAGGGCGGGATCGTCGCGACGATCATCGACTGCGCCGCAGGGATGGCCGCCTCTGCCGCCAGTGGCTCGATGAAGACGTTCACGGCGGACATGAACGTGCACTTCCTGGCGCCGGGGCGCATCGGGCCGGTCCGTGCGCTGGGTTCGGTGCTGCGTCAAGGGAAGACGTCCGTGGTGACCGAGGTGCGTGTCTACGACGTCGGCGCTGACAACCGCCTGATGTCGGTCGCGACGCTCACCTTCCAACTTCCGAGCCGGTCGGAGTAACCCGACCCCACCGATCGGAACCTCGCTAGGCGATCGCCGACGCGGCATTTACCCTATTTGTCGTGACGGGGGTGGTAGCCGTGGACCTTGCCTCGGCGGAAACAGTTCTCGAGCGTGTCCTCGACGGGGTCGAAGGCTGGCTGCAGCTCCCTGAGGCGGCTGCGTTGTACGACGCCGCCAAGAACGCGGCGGGCAGCAGGCCGGACGCTTGCGTCGTGGAAATCGGTTCGTGGAAAGGCCGATCGACCATCGCGCTCGGCCGTGGCGTCGTCGACGGCGGCGGCGCCGGAACCGTCTATGCGATCGATCCACACGAGATCAGGCCCGAGCTCCCGAGATGGGCCAGCGACCGGATGCCCGAACTGCTTGCCAACCTCGCGGGGGCAGGCGTCGGCGATGTCGTGACACCGATCCGGGCGTCCGGACATCAGGCACGCGAACAGTTCGGCGAAAGCAGCGTGGACGTGTTGTTCGTCGACGGCGACCACAGCTACCAAGGCGTGTGCCAGGACATCGATGACTGGAGCACGACGCTGCGGCCTGGTGCTGTCGTTGCCTTCAACGACTACCGGATGGAGGACGTTGCCCGGGCGCTGCGCCACCGCGTGCTGCGCTCACAGTCGGCGTTCCGTCGGCCGAGGTGGGTCCACAACACGCTGATCTTCGACTACCAACCGACATCGCCATGGCGCGCCGCGGAACGTGTCACGTTGCTGCGCGCGCGGATGTTTCTCCGATTGTCGAGTGCATGGATTCGCCGCTACGACCGGCTACAGGCGAGCGCCGCTCGCTGGCAGCGACCATTGAAGCGCCCGGTGTCGTGGGTGACCGTGCGGCTCGTCCGACCGATCCTCAAGGGACTCGTGCCCTCGCTGGACTGAACAGCAGATGTCCGGTCGCCGCGACGGCGACCTAGATGTCGGGATGCTTGTGCTCGGCGGTTGGCATCGGACGCAACGGCTGCCGCAGCGGCACGATCATCGAGGAGAAGTCCGAGACCGCAATGATGCGATCTTCGTCGTCAGTGACCTGGCACTCGACAACCACCAGCTGCCGGCCCGCTTTCAGCACCCGCGCAACGGCGCGAACGATGTCACCCTTCGGCCGACCGAGGTACCGCACGTGCAGGTCTGCGGTAACGATCGTCTCCCGGCCGGGCTGAAAGCCGCTCCCGATGGCGGCTGCTGTGCCGGCCGCTACGTCGATCAATGTGGCAAGCGAACCGCCGTGCAGGTTGCCGGTCGAGTTGAACGCGGACTCCCGCACCGGCATCTCTACCGTGACCCCGTCTGGTCCCAGGTCAGTGATGTGCAGGCCGAGCAGTTTGTGCAACGGCGCCTCATGGAACGCGTTGCGCATTGCCTCGCGCGCGCCCGCATCAGTCGCGAGCGACAGCGCCAGGTCCTCGGAACCCGTCGTAGACAGGGCTCCGCCAGGTTCTTCGAGTTCGGCCATCGGGTGACCTTATCGACCGTCGCTAAGGTGACCGGTGATGGAGACGTTCCGGGCAGAGTTGCGCGCTTGGCTCGACGCAAACCTCGATGACGAGACGCGCGCCGCCGCGACCTCGGACCGCACGGTCGACTCGACGACGCAGGTCGAGGCCCTGCGTCGCTGGCAGCACAAGCTCGCCGACGCCGGTTACGCCGCCATCGCTTGGCCCAAGGAGTACGGCGGACGCGGCGCAGGGGTGCTGGAGCAGGTCATCCACGCCGAGGAAATGGACCGTGCGCGGGCGCCGTACGACTTGAATCCCATCGGCATGTCGAACATCGCGCCGGCGATCATGACCTACGGCACCGAGGAACAGAAAACGACGCTGCTCCCCCGGATGTTGCGCGGCGACGACATCTGGTGCCAAGGCTTCTCTGAGCCCGAAGCAGGTTCAGACCTCGCGTCGCTACGAACCACGGCAGTGCGCGACGGTGACCACTACGTCGTCGACGGACAGAAGGTCTGGACGACGCTGGCACACCTTGCGAACTGGTGTGAGCTTCTCGTCCGGACCGACCCGGACGCTCCGAAGCATCGGGGCATCAGCGCGTTTCTCATCGACATGACATTGCCGGGGATCGAGGTACGCCCGCTGCGCACGATGACCGGCGACCACGAGTTCAATGAGGTCTTCTTCGACAACGTCCGCGTCCCGGCGTCCGCAATGCTCGGCCCGGAGAACGACGGCTGGCGCGTGGCGATGACGACGCTGAACAACGAGCGGGCCGGCGTACTCAAGCTCTACCTCGGGATGCGGCGACGGGTGCAGTCGTTGTACGACGCGACGAGGACAGCCGGTCGCGCCGACGATCCCTTGGTACGCCAGGCTCTGGCCCGCTGCTACCTCGAAGCCGAGCTGCTCAAAATGTTCTCCGACGCTTCGGTGCAGGCGGCGCTCGCCGGGCAGCAGGCCGGACCGGAGGCCAGTCTGGGCAAGTTGTTCTGGAGCGAGCTCGACCACCACATCTCCGCGGCCGTCGGTCTTGCCCTTGGCCCGGAGGCGAACGTCGGCTCCTGGGGCTACTCCCGCGTCTATGCCCCGGCCGCCTCGATCGCGGGCGGGACGACGCAGATCAACAAGAACGTCATCGCCCAGCGCGTGCTTGGTCTGCCTCGCTCCTGAGCTGGGCGCGCAGGTCTGTCTTGCGGATCTTGCCGGACGGCGTGCGCGGAAACTCGTCCACCACCCGCAGCTCTTCCGGCCACTTCTGGCGGGCCAAGCCCGAGGAGGAGAGGTGTCGTCGTACGACGTCGAGGTCGGGCGCACCTCCGGTAGAGCGGATGAATGCACACGCGTGCTCGCCCAAGCGTTCGTCCGGCGCGGAGACCACCGCGACCTCGGAGACACCCGGTAGCTCAGCGAGCAGCTCTTCGACTTCCGCCGCGCTGATGTTCTCGCCGCCCCGGATGATGATGTCCTTCTTCCGGTCGGTGATGGTCAGGTAGCCATCGTCGTCCACGACACCGACGTCCTCGGTGCAATACCACCCGTCGTCGTCGAAGACGTGCAGTGCCGGGTCGACGTATCCGGCGAAGCAGTCGGGTCCCCGGCTCAAGATCTCGCCGTCATCCGCGAGCCTGATCTCGACGCCCGGCAGCGGCCGACCGTCGGTTGCCAGCCGTTTCTCCACCGGATCGTCGTGGCGGCTGCCCGTGATCGACGGATGCTCGGTGGAGCCGTACATCCGGACGATGGAGATGCCGAGGCGCGTGGCGCGGTCGGCGACGGCGCGCGGGATCGCAGCGCCCCCCAAACCCACGTGCGTCATGTGCCGCAGATGTTGCGGCGTGAGCCGTCCGGAGTCCAGCAGCGAGGTCAGGAAGTACGTCGCACCGCTCCCTGCAGTGACGTCGCTCGCCAAGATCTCGTCAAGCACGTCGTCGGGTTCCCACACGTCGATGAGGTGCACGGCAACGCCACGCCATACCGGAATCAGCAGTGCGGCGAGCATGCCGATGCCGTGACCGACCGGCGCGCCGACGAGTGCGGGGCGGTCATCCGGTGCCTGCATGGCCGCTAGCTGACGGATCTCCGCACCGATGGACGAGTGCGTGTGGACGACACCCTTCGGCGCTGCCGTCGTGCCCGATGTGTACGCGACGAGGGCCGGCGTCGACGGATCAACGGTGGCCGGCGCGTCGTACGGCGAGCCCATCGCGAACTCACGCCATGACGTCGTACCCGCTGGACTGCCGCGTCCGACCGAGACTACGTGCTCCAGCGAGGGCAGGTCCGCGCGCACCGCCTCGAGTGCTTCCAGTGGGCGCAGCCGGCCGAAAGACTCGGCGACCACCATGAGCCGCGCGCCGGACTCGCGCACGATGTGACGGACCTCGTGCGACCCGTAGAAGTGCACCACCGGTGCCACGACCGCGCCGACGAGCGCAGCACCGTAGTAGGTCGCCGCCGCCTCGACCCAGTTGGGCAGTTGGAACGCGACGACGTCTCCGCTCTTGATACCGCGCGCGGTCAGTCCCTCAGCAACCCGGCGAGCCAGCTCGAGCACGTCACCGAACGTGCCGGACCACGGACGGAGCCGGCTGTGTACGACGAACGGAAGGCTCGCGTTGTCGGCGAGCCGCCCGGCGAGAAGGGCGCCCAGCGACTCATCGGTCCACCAACCTTCGGACCGGTAGCGCGCCGCCACCTCAGCCGGAGTGCTCCGCAAACCCCACGTCTCGAACCCGCCCATCGCGGAAGTGTCTCAGGCCAGGTTGTGATGGACCCAGACGTTCGGTTCGACGTACACCGCGTAGTCGTTGTCCACCGAGACGTGCACCGGCACGAGTGCCCCGTCGATCTCGGTGTCGCCGGGCACATCGAACGGTTGCCCGGTCCACTGACGCCACTGAGCCAGCGTGCCGGGGATCACCATCGACAACGGACAGACCTTCACTATTCGCGCACCGAGTCGCACGTGCACCCGCAGCCACGGATCGGACGGCAGGCCGTCGTCGCGGACCCGCGCGGCGTACGACGCCATCGAGGTCCGCGGCTGGCGAGCCTTGTGCGCCGGCCGCACCGGCGCGAAAACGTCAACGAAGCCATGCCGCGACGCGTTGTCCCGGCCGGCTTTGACGAGCGCGGTGCTGAAACCTCGACCGCGGAGTGTCGGCGCGATCAACGCTTCGAGGAAAGACACGGCGTTCGGTTCCCGGCCTGCGTCACGGTCATTGAAACCTTGCTGGAGGACCGCCTCCCATCCACGGTCGGGCAGGCCTGCGTCGCTGCCGTCCCACCGGAACGGAATGCTGTGCAGCTTCGCGACCGGCGCACCGGCATCATCGAGCCCCATCAGCTGGAACTCCGGAAACGCTGCTGCTAGCCGCCCGTAGAACACGCCGCCGATCGGGTCCTGGAGCATGAAGGCCGGCCAGTCGTCAGCGACCGAGAACACCTGGCTCACCAAGTCGGGACGCTCCGCCAATGTCACGACCGTGATCACCGACCGAGGTTAGCCGCGCGCAGCCGCGATTTCCTTCGGTTTGTGAGCGGCTAGACGTGTCCTGGCACGCCTGAGTACTCACAAACCGTGTCGGGGGAGCCAACTAGCGTGCGCATGTGGAGACGCTGAGCCGCGCGGAGGCGCGCCGCGCTGCTCTCGCGGCCCAAAGGTTCACTGGACGGGGACGCACAACGGCAAGCGTGGTGCCGGCGAAGCGGCGACTACTGGGGCTAGTGGACCATCTCGGGTTGCTACAGATCGACAGTGTCTCCGCCCTGGTCCGGTCGCATTACCTCCCGGCGTACTCCCGGCTCGGCAGCTATCGACGTGATCATCTCGACCAGCTGGCGTGGCGCGACGGCAAGCTCTTCGAAGCGTGGGCGCACGAGGCTTCGCTGTTGCCGGTGCGCTTCGAGCCCCTGTTGCGCTGGCGGCAGTCGCTCGTCCTGGCCGAGTCGCAGATGCCGGGCAAGTCGTTCCACCGGGCAACTCAACTGCCCCAATTGATCGCTGCCGTGCTCAAGGAAATCCGCGAACGCGGACCGCTCGCCGCCTCCGAGCTGCGTCATCTCGAGGAGAACCCCAAGCAACCGGGCAGCTGGTGGAACTGGTCGAGCGTGAAGGCCGTGCTCGAGTTCTTGTTCGCCACGGGTCAGGTGCACGTCGCCGAGCGGCGGGCCTTCGAGCGGAGGTACGACGTGCCCGAACGCGTGCTGCCGCCCGAGATCGTCGCGACCCCCACACCGGATGAGGGTTCTGCACGGCGCGCGTTGCTGTTGCACGCCGCGCACGCGTTGGGCGTAGCGACGGTGACCGATCTGGCGGACTACTTCCGGATGAAAAACGCTGTCGCTGCGGCACGAACCAGCGAACTCGTCGAGGAAGGTGCGCTCGTCGAAGTCGGCGTCCAGGGCTGGGACGCACCGGCGTACATCGTCCCCGGTTTTCAGATCCCACGGCGGGTGCGTACGCGCGCCTTGCTCTCGCCATTCGACCCGATCGTGTGGTGCCGGCCGCGCGCCCTGCGGATGTACGACTTCCACTACCGCATCGAGATCTACACGCCGGAGCCGAAGCGCATCTACGGCTACTACGTGCTGCCGTTCCTCCTCGGCGATCGCATCGTGGGCCGGGTCGACCTGCGTGCCGACCGTGCGGCGGGGGTGCTGCGCGTCCCGGCCGGCTTCGCCGAGGAGCGCGTGGATCCAGTGGAGATAACGCCTCATCTCGCCGACGAGCTTCGGCTGCTCGCGCACTGGCTCGACCTCGATCACATCGAGGTCGGCGACCGCGGTGACCTCACCAAGCCGCTTGCGGCGCTGCTCGGCAGCTAGTCCGCCATATCCTTCGCAGAGGTGACCCGTTCAGGATGCAACCGGATCAGCAGTTCTCCGGGTACGCCGTTGCGCGCACCGTAGGACTCCGCGCGATCGGCCCCCATGTAGCGACCGCCGATCACAGTCGCCCAGTGTCGTACCTCATCGATGTCGTCGACGATCACGGCAGTGCCTTCGACGACAACGAAGCTGAAAGGTGGCCGTTCGTCGTCCACGCAGAGCGCGATCCGCGGATCGCGTCGGATCGTCCGGCCTTTCACCGTGTTCGCGCCCGTCGTGAACACGATCGTTCCGCCATCAACGGCGAACCACACAGGCGCGACATGCGGCCGGCCGTCCTTGCGTGTGGAAGCGACCTTCGCGGTGTGCGGCGGCTCGGAGGCAAGGAACGCGGCGACCTCAGTGTCAGTCATCGGTTGAGACGGCATGTCTGGCACGCTACCCACCATGACGATCACCGGCATCTCGCACGCTGGTCTCACCGTGACCGACCTCGACCGCAGCATGAAGTGGTACGCCGACGTTCTCGGCTGGGCTGAGGTGTACGCCGGTGAGGCCGAGGGCGACCGGTTCGCGTTGGGATTCATCGGACCCGTGGGCGTCGCGCTGCGCCAAGCGGGGGCCGGCACCGCTGACGAGTTCACCGCAGACAGAACCGGGCTCGATCATCTGGCATTCGCCGTCGGCTCGCGTGCGGATCTCGAGACGTGGGAGAAGAAGTTCTCCGAGCATGGCGTCCCGTACACACCGACGGTGGACGAGGACTACGGGCACGTCCTGAACTTCAGGGACCCGGACAACATCGCCTTGGAAGTGTTCGCCCGCCGCGACACCTAGCCGTCGCTAGTAGTCCTCAGACCTCGTTTTCTGGCCGACCGAACATCTGGGTCACCAGGTCGAAGAGCCCGTCCACGCCCGCGCCGTGCAACGTCATGCCGCCGTCGATCACGATGTTCTGGCCCGTGATGAAACGCGCCAACGGTGAGCAGAGGAAGACGACGACGTCCGCAACGTCCTCCGGCGTACCGATGCGCGCCAACGGAGTCTTGTCGCGCATGAAGTCGACGGTGCCGTCGAGCTGCAGCAACGGGTCCGTCAACGTCGTGTGGATCATCCCGGGCGCGATGGCGTTGACGCGGATCTGCGGTGCGTACTCCAACGCGGCCGTCGCTGTCAGAGCCGCAACGCCGGCTTTCGACGCGGCATACGCACCCTCGCCCGAGGCGGGCCGGAGGCCACTGATCGACGACGTGTTGACGATCGCCCCGCCACCGCTGTCGCGGATCAACGGCACGGCAGAGCGGATCCCGTGGAAGACGCCGTCGAGGCAGACCTTCGTGACGTGATGCCAGCGTTCCGGCGTCATCGCGTGCAGCTTTGCCTGGTCGCCGACGCCGGCGTTGTTGAAGGCAATCGTCAGTCCACCGAGCGCCTCGGCTGCGTCACGGAACGCGCGCTCGACGGCGTCGGCGTCGCTCACGTCGACGGCGTAGGACGCAGCGCCGAGCTCAGCCGCTGCCTTGGCCGCAGTCTCGTCGTTGATGTCGAGCAGCGCGACCGCGGCTCCTTCCTCGGTGAAACGCTTTGCCGTGGCCAGCCCGATGCCCGACGCCGCGCCGGTGATGAGGGCTTTCTGTCCGTCGAGCAGGCCCATCAGGTCAGCCCGTAGAGCCGAAGGGCATTGCCGCCGAGCACCTTCGCGGTGACCTCGTCACCGAGCTTGCTCGCCGTCGTCCGCATCTCCTCGACGGTGCCCGGGAAGTCGGCGTCCCAGTGGGGGTAGTCGCTCGCGAAGATGACCGAGTCGGCGCCGAGCTGCTCGACGTAGAACTCGAGGAACGGGTCTTCGCACTCGATCGAGAAGTAACACTGGCCGCGCTCGACGTACTCCTTCGCCGCGCTCGTCATGCCCGGCAGCATGTCGGCACGCTTCTCGCGGTGCTCTTCTGCCCGCGCAAGGAAGAACGGCACCCAACCGACGCCCGCTTCGAGGAATGCGAACCGCAACGTCGGGAACTCGTCCAGCACGCCTCCGAGCGCAAGCGCGGTGAAGGCGACCATCTGATCGACCGGGAACGACAACAGGTGCACTTGCGCGTAGTTCGTGAACCGGTCAGCCGCGGGAAGCGGAATGTTCATACCCGGTGCACTGTGTACGCCGATCGCGACGTCAGCATCAGCCGCAGCCGCGAAGAAGGGCCGCAGCGCAGGGTCGTCGAGGTTGCGCTCCCCCACCACCGGCGGGATCGTGACCGCGACAGCGCCTTTGCCGACGGAGTACTGCAGCTCGGCAATCGCACGGTCCACGTCTTGGAGCGGGACCGTCGCGACCGCCTTCAGCCGATCGGGGTACTGCCCGCAGATGTCGCCGATCAGCCAGTCGTTGTAGGCACGCGCGACGTCGGCGGCAAGACCGACATCCTCGTACCCGGTGAGTCCGATGATGAGCCCGCCGTAGAGCACCTGTACGTCGATGCCTTCCGCATCACAGTCGTTGATGCGTCGGTTCACATCGACTGCCCCAGGCGCCGCAGCAGGCAGGATCGCCGAGTCGATGGGCACTCCCCGGCCGTGACCTTCCTGCAGCGGGTAAGGCTTCCCGTCGATCTGCGCGACGAGCTTGTCCCCCGATGCGACAGCGCTGATCCAGCCCGGGCGCTCGGCGAACAGCCCCTGCCAAGCGGTGACGTCCTCGTTGATGTGCGCGTCCGCATCGACAACCGTCATCGAACTTCCCGTCGCAATCGAAAGGACCTGCCCTTACCTGACGTGCGTGTCATATTAGCGGCCGAAACGAAACGTTCACATCGGCACAATCGCCTCGTCATCTTGCTGTCGCAGGCTCGGGGCATGCCGACCTGTTACTTCCTCGTGCAGACCGCCCCCGGCGCCGCCGGCCGGGTCGCCGCGCACGCCCGCGCGCTTCCGCCGGTGGACTGGGCCGACGCGGTCACCGGTTCGTACGACGTCCTCGCGCGCGCAGTAGGTGACCGCGATGAACTGGCTGAGGTCTCGGTCGCGCTTCGACGTCGATGCGAGGTGGAACGCGTGCTCATCTGCACACCCGGCGCTCTGGCTCCGGTCAGGAGCGAGGAAGCCCGAGTACCCGCTCCGCGATGATGTTGCGCTGGATCTCCGACGTCCCGCCCGCGATCGTCTGGCCGAACGACCACAGATAACCCTCGCCGTACGAGTGCGCGCGGACTTCGGCAACGTTCGACAGCGCCGAGCGGTCAAACGCCTGGGCACCGAGCGCGTCGCTCGCAACGCGCTGCAGGCGTTGCCGAGCCTCGGCGCCGTACAACTTGAGCAGCGAGTGCTCGGGGGCCGCGCGACCTTGGGCGAACTTCGCAAAGCCGCGGTAGCCCATCACCTTCATCGCTGTCGCGTCGATCCACAGCGACGCGACGGCCTCCCGGAACGACGGGTCGGTCCCGATCTCGGGTCGCGCTCGACCGAGTTCGATGAGCGCCTCGACCTCGCGTTGCAGGAACGTCTGCTGGCCGATCCACAACATGCCGCGCTCGTGCCCGAGTGACGTCGACGCGATCGGCCAGCCCTGGCCGCGCTCCCCCACGAGTGCGTCGGCCGGCACCCGCACGTTGTCGAAGAAGACCTCGTTGAAGTCGGCGTACTCCGGATCCACGAGCTCGGGCAAAGGCCGACACGTGATCCCGGGCGTCGCCATGTCGATGATGAGGACGCTGATGCCCTTGTGCTTCGGCGCATCCGGCTCAGTCCGGACGAAGCAGAAGCAGTAGTTCGCGTCGTGCGCGCCAGAGGTCCACACCTTCTGCCCGTTCACGACCCACGCGTCGCCATCTAACGCCGCGTGCGTACGCAGACCGGCCAGGTCGCTGCCCGCGTCCGGCTCGCTCATGCCGAGGCACCACGTGATCTCACCGCGCAAGGTCGGTACGAGGTAACGCTCCTTCTGCGCGTCCGTGCCGAAGTCCAGGATCGAGGGGGCGACGATGCCGAGCCCTTGGGGGTTCAACGCCCGTGGGACCCGTCGTCGTGACAGCTCCTCGAAATAGACCATGGTCTGCACAGGTGTGGCATTGCGACCACCAAGCTCCGGCGGCCAGCCGGGCACCAGCCAGCCGTTGTCATAGAGCTTCCGCTGCCAGTCGCGCGCCCATTGGGGCAGATGACCGCTCGACGTCTTAATGTCCTGTTGCGCGTCTTCGTGCGGCGCGTTGGCGTCGAGCCACGCGTCGAGCTCGGCCCGAAATGCCTCGGCATCGTCGTCGAACCGGAGTCGCATGGCGAGGACTCTACGATCACAGCCATGCCCGGTGTGGAAGAGCGTGCGGCGCTTGCCGATTCGGTGCGCCGCCTGTTGGCCCAAGCCGGTCTGCCGCGCGCCTGCTATGGCGAGGCACCGGACCGCGACCTCTGGCGCAAGCTCGCAGATCTCGGGGTGGTAGCAGCGCTTGCGCCGGAGAGCACCGACGGCCTCGGGCTCGCACTTGCGGACGTCGGCGGCGTGCTGAGTGAGCTGGGCCGATCGTGTTACTCGGGTCCGTTCATCGCGTCGGCAGTAGGGGCGACGACCTTGCTCGCTGGACTGGCCGACGCGGACCTGCTGCCCAAGGTTGTCAGTGGTGATCTCATCGCGACGGTCGTCGACGGCTCACCGGTCGACAACGCGGTGTTGGCGGACGTATTGCTTGTCATCGATGGCGACTCGGTGTCGGTCGTCCACGACTTCCGCGCCGAGGAGTCGAAGACGCTGGACGGCTCGCGGTCGCTCGGCACGGTCTCGTACACCGATGCGCAGCCACTCGCCTCGGACGTGGCGGAAGTGATCGCGACCACGCGCGACCGGATTATGGCCTCGTGGCTCGCCGACGGCCTCGGCGCGGCCCAGGCGATCTTCGACCTGGCGATGGAGCACGCGAAGACGAGGGTGCAGTTCGGCGTACCGATCGGGTCTTTCCAAGCCGTGCAGCATTTGCTCGTGGACGCTTTCTCGACACTGCAGGCCGGGCGGTTCGCAGTCGAAACCGCGCTCGCTGCGGCGGAGGCAGATGCGGCGGAGCGCCACCGTGCCGTCACGATGGCTTCCGCGTGGTGCTGCGACGGGTTCTTCCAGGTCGCCGCGACCGCGATCGCTGTGCTCGGCGGCATCGGCTTCACGTGGGAGCACGACGCGCAGCTGTACTACAAACGATTGATCACGTTGCAGACGATGCGCGGCGGCTCTACCGCGGCCCTCGAAGAGCTGGCAGCGCTCACGCTCTGAGCCGAGGATCGTCCGACAGGTCGGCGGGCCTACCCGGCAGGATCATCGATGACCCCGTAGCGACGGCGACAAGCTTTCCGTCCTCGTTGGTGACGTCGGCGCGGGCGACCGCGACGCCGCGACCCCGATGCACAACGGTCGCCCTAGCGGTGACAGTCCGCCCGTCGGCGTGCACCGGCCGGATGAACTGCACGCGCAGGTCCGTCGGCGCGTACGCCGTACCTGCGGGAACTGTCGTCTGCACGGCGCTGGCTAACGCGAGATCCGCCAGGCAAGCGGTCACGCCTCCCTCTACGGTGCCGATCGGCGAGGTCAGCCAGCCGGTCGCAGGCATTGCGAACGTGCACGTTCCCTCGCCGACGTCGACCGGGACAGTGCCGAGCAGGTGGCTGATCGGCGGCGCCGGTAACTCACCAGTGATGTGCGCGCGCATGACGTCAAGACCGTCGCGCGTGGACCACACATCCTGCGGCAGCACGTCACCACAGACCGGTCGCGCGTGCGGCGGAACCCATCCGTCGTCGGGTTCCGACGCGAGGGGAAAGTCGTCCGGACTGACCGCCGGCACCTCGACGGGCGAGAAGATCACGCATCGCGAAGTGCCGTGCGCGATCAGCCGGCCTGCATCGTCGGTCACGAAGACCTCCGACAGGCCGAGTTGACGCCCGGCGTGCACGAGACGGCCGCGGGCGATCAGCTGACCGGCCCGTGGCACCGGCCGCACCATGTTGATCGACAGTTCCGACGTCGTGTAACCGGTGCCCGGCGGCAGCATCGTCTGAATCGCACAGCCCAGCGGGCCGTCCGCGAGGATGGCGACTTCGCCACCGGTAGCGATGCCTTGTGGCGTGGCCAGCCACTCGGTGATGGGCATCGTGAACGTCGCGCTGCCGACACCGATCTCGGTCGGCCGCATCCCGGTCAAGTGACCGATCGGCGGCGGCAGCGCCTTGCCGGTGAGGAACAACCGCAGCTGCTCGACGCCGGACAGGCCGAACGCCGCGGCGGGCAGGGTTCCCCCGCGGACCGGCTCAACCCAGATGGGGACGTCTTCCGCTTCTGCCACGCAGGCATCCTGCACCCAGGCAGCCGCGGCATACTGGTCGGCATGACTCACGCCACCGACGCGCCGCGCGCGAAGTTCCACGCCATGGACGAGGGCACCCAGGAGGACTGGGCGATCATCGGTGCGGCCGCGTTGGAGTTCTACACCGGACTGCCGGACCGGGTCCTCACGCATCTGCAGCTTCTCGGCGGCGACTTCGGTGGGTTCGCGGTCGACCGGCTCACGCACTCGCTGCAGACAGCGACACGTGCCGAGCGCGCCGGTCGTGACGACGAATATGTGCTGTGCGCCCTGTTGCACGACATCGGCGACACGCTCGGCTCGTACAACCACGCCGACATCGCGGCTGCGGTCCTCAAACCATTCGTCAGCGAGGCGAACCTCTGGATGGTCGAGAAGCACGCGATCTTCCAGGGGTACTACTTCTTCCACTACCTCGGGTTGGACCGCAACCTGCGCGACCAGTTCAAGGGCCACGAGTTCTACGACCGTACGGTGGAGTTCTGCGCAGATTTCGACCAGCCCGCGTTCGACCCGGCGTACGACACCAACCCGCTCGAGCACTACGAGCCGTTGGTGCGCCAGCTGCTGAGCGCGCCGAAGCGCAGCATCTACATGGCCGAGGACGGTCGCGTCCACCAGACCGTCTGATTCCTCGGGGTGCGACGATGAGCCGGTGACGACACCGGCGTACCTCGTCTCGCACACGCACTGGGACCGCGAGTGGTACCGCACCTTCCAGGCCTTCCGCGCGCGGCTCGTCGATGCGGTCGACCGTGTTCTCGACCTCGTCGCTGCCGATCCCGGTTATGTGTTCGTCCTCGACGGACAAGCCGTCGTGCTCGAGGACTACGTCGCGGTCCGGCCGTCGCGGCGCGCGGAGATCGAGGCGGGTTGCGCAACCGGGCGGCTCGGCATCGGACCGTGGTACGTCCAGCCCGACATGTTGCTCCCGTCTGGCGAGGCACACGTCCGCAACTTGCTCGAAGGACGGCGGGTCGCGGCAGTGTTCGGTCCGGTCTCGAAGGTCGGCTACGCACCCGACTCGTTCGGTCATCCGGCGCAGTTGCCGCAGATTCTGGCCGGCTTCGGGCTGGACACGTTCGTCTACTGGCGCGGGAACGGCAGCGAGATCGACCACCTGCCGCCGCGCTACGGCTGGGTCGCGCCCGACGGCACCCAGGTCGTCGCGCATCACCTGCGCGGCAGTTACAGCGGTGCCGGATCGTTGCCGGCCGACCTCGACGCGGCGACGACCCGACTCGTCCAGCTCGGCGAGAAGCAGCTCGCCGACGGCGCTGACCGCGTCCTCCTGATGAACGGCAACGACCACACGTTGCCCGATGCGCGAACCGCCGCGCTCGCTGAGGGACTCTCCTCGCGCACGGGTTGGTCGGTCCGGCGCGTCTTGCTCGACGAGGCGGTCGCAGGAGGCGAAGACGTGCTCGCGACGTACGCCGGTGACCTGCTCGGCGGTCGCGTCGCCAACCTGCTGCCCGGTGTGTGGTCGACGCGCACCTACTTGAAGTTGCGCAACCGCTATTGCGAGTCACGCCTCGAGGGCTGGGCCGAACCGTGGGCAGCGTTCGGTAGTGCGTTGCGGCTTCCCGACGAGCAACCGGCGCTACGGATCGCCTGGCGCGCGCTGCTCGCCAACCAGGCGCACGACTCGATCTGCGGTTGCTCGATCGACGCGGTCCACGAGCAGATGCAGGCGCGGTACGACGAGGCCGGCGAACTCGCACACGAGACCACCACGCGCGTGCTCGAGCGCATCGCCGGCCTCGGCACCGAACGACTGTCGCCATGGACCGACACGGTCGACGTGGCGGTGTTCAACGCTTCGCCATTTCCGATGACCGACGTCGTACGGCTTCCGCTCGACGGTTTCCCACCCATCGTCGGCAATGCCGCAGGCTTTTCGGTGCCCCCGTTGCTCGCGTTGTCACTGCAAGGCGACGTCGGCCTGACGATCGATGGCGCACCGGCCCGCGTGGTTGCGGACCACACCGCGCGGTTCGGGCTTCTCCCTGAACACCAGCTGCTCGCCACGGAGTTCGTCGTCGAGGACGTCCCCGCGTTCGGATGGAAGCGTGTCGCGCTCGCACCCGGGCCACGCACCGATGACACCGTGGACAACGGCCGGGAGATCGAGGTCGACGACACGGCCGTGGTTGTCGCCGACGACGGAACGCTGCACGTGCGAATCGGCGACCGTGAGTGGTCGGGTCTGTTCGCGGTCGAAGACGTCACCGACAAGGGCGACACCTACGACTTCGACCCCGACCCGCACGGCGAGACCGGAGTTGTCGCGTTGCGCGAGGTACGGCGCGAGCGTCACCTGGGTGGCATCGAACGGCTTCTGGTCGCCCTCGAGGTCACGCGCGGCGACGTCTCGTCCGCTCTGTCACTGAGGGTGCGCCTCGCCACCGGCGTACCCCGTGTCGATGTCGAGGTGCAGCTCGATAACAACTCCCCCGACCATCGCCTGAGGTTGCTCTTCCCGACCGGAGCGCCGCAAGGAAGCTGCCGTGCGGCAACGACATTCGGCGTGAGCGAGCGTGTCTCCGGCCACGTCGCCGATGCCGGGTGGATGCACATCGCTCCGGTGACCTGGCCGCATCAGGGCTGGCTCGCGGCCGGCGGTCTCGTCGTCGCGGCGCCCGGCCTCCCCGAAGGTGAGGTGCTCGCCGACGGGACGCTCGCGGTCACGCTGCTGCGGTCGACAGGATGGCTCTCGGCGCACGGACTGAGCACGCGTCCCGAGCCGGCGGGACCCGGCATAGCGACGCCGGGTGCCCAGTGCCTCGGTTCGTTCACGGCCCACATCGCGCTGTTCGCCGACAGCCCGCAGACCCCGGCCCGCGCACGCGCCGCCGAACTCGGGCTCCGTGCGGTGCTGAGTGACGCGAACCCGCTCGTGGCCGACGGGCACTCGCTGCTCGCGCTCGAACCGTCATGGCTCGTGTTGTCGGCGTTCAAGCCCGCCGAGGACGCCGACGGTGCCATCGTCCGCGTGCTCAACCCCAGCGACGACCCGGCACAGGCGGAGCTGCGGGTCGGCGTTGCCTTCTCCGACGTGTCCGCCGTCCGTCTCGACGAGACACCGACTCCGCATCCGGTCGCGCGTGCGGACGACACGGTCCGCTTCGACGTCCCGCCGCATGCCCTTCGGTCGATCAGGGTGCGCTGGTCGTGATCGAAGGCGTCGGCGAGGCCGTCGTACCGGTCACACCGGACGAAGCCATCGGACTGGTCCTCGATCTCGACCGCTACCGACGCGCGGACTTCAAGATCGGCAAAGTGAAGTGGGTACGGCCCGACGCCCGGGGCGCCACCGTCCGGTTCCGCAGCAAGATGGCCGGAATGCCCGGTCCGTATGTCACGCAACGCGTCGACCGGGTCGGCAACCGGCTCGACGTGCACACCGTGGCGCCGAAGTGGATGAAGCGGATGGTCAGCTTCGAAGGCGTTGTCGACTGCACACCCACGCCCGACGGCACGCGATTCTTTCACCGCGAGGCGTTGACGTTCCACGGTCCGTTCCGGTTGCTGGAACCAATGCTGCGCGGTTGGCTGGCGAAAGACACGCCGGCCGAAGTACGCCGTGTCGCTGCGATGCTCCGTTAGAACGGCGTCGCGCATCAGCACGTCTCGGTGTCGGCCTCGGTGTCGGCCTCGGTGACGGCCGGGCGCGGAGGCCGCTGATCAGCTGACTCCGGGGCCATGGCGTCGAACACCGCGCTCATCGCGGCAACGCCCGCATCCATCAAACCGCCGACCATGTCCGCCAGGTCGTCCGGGATCAGGTCCGTCGTCCACACCACCCGGCTTCCGGTGTCCCGAGGCAGCACCTCGACAGACGCGTGGTGGTGGGTCGTGCTGCCGCTGACGCTTGTGTACGCAAGCCGACGCGCAGTGTCGTCGATGGTCACGATCTGTTCCGTCAGCACCAGCCCGTTGGCGAAGGTCACCCGTCTGGTCCGGCCGTCGAGCCGGC
Source organism: Actinomycetes bacterium (assembly GCA_045807285.1). Taxonomy (GTDB): domain Bacteria; phylum Actinomycetota; class Actinomycetes; order JAWWOW01; family JAWWOW01; genus JBJMHR01. The sequence continues at coordinate 209,384 of JBJMHR010000017.1, read as the reverse complement.
AGTCGCTGACCACGCCGGGTGCCAGGCGCGTATGCACATTGCCAACATCGCGCACCGCATCCCAGACCGATTCTGCTTGCGCCGCAACCTCAAACGTCCGTCGAACTGTCGCCATGGCCGCAACGTCGTCCCTCCCGTTACGGGAGAGTCAAGTGCTAACCGCTGGCAATGCCCCAGTGTCCGGTCCATGTCTCATCCGGCCCCAGCACGACGACCGACTCACCGGTCGCGAACGCATTGGGCGGCGCGGACATCGGTTCGACTCCGAGCCCACGCCGCCGGCGGCCCTCGGCCAACGTGTCACCGGTGAACGCCTCGACATATGGATAGCTCTCGTCCACCCACAACACGACCTCGCGACCGTCATGGGAAAGACGCAGCCGGAAGCACCCATCAGGGTCGCGATGCAAGTCCGTGAACGCGTAGTCGATCTCGAGGTCACCGATAGGTCGTGGTTCACGAAAGTCGTACGGCGTGTCCGAGACGTCCGCGGTGCCAGTCGGGATCTGCTGATCTCCGGTGGGGAGGTACGTGTCGGCCGGCAGGTGGAGCAAGGCGTCGTTGACGGTCGGCGTACCCACGGTGATGTAGGGGTGAGCGCCGGCGGCAACCGGCGCGTCGGACGAGGAGAGGTTCGTGATCGACTGCTCGACGGTGAGCCCGTCGTCTGCCAGCGAGTATCGGACGCGCACCCCGAGCCGCCACTCGTAGCCGGTCTGCGGCGCAACAGTGACGCCCATGACCGCAGTTGACTCGTCGTGTTCGATGACGTCCCACTCGAGCCAGCGCACCAGGCCGTGGATGGCGTTGTGCTGCGCCGGCTCGGTCAACGGAAGCTGACGGCCCTTCCCGCGCCACGTCCACTTCCCGTCCCTGACGCGGTTCGGCCACGGAATCAGCGTCTGACCGCGGCCGCCGTCCGGCATCGCGTCCAGGCCATACCCGTCAAAGACCTCGCGACCGTCGACCGTGAAGGTCCGGAGCCCTCCCGAGACCGTCACGACGGTCGCGGCCTGCCCGCCGTGCCGAAGCTCGAGCTGCCGCCCGCTCGGAGGCAGGGTCGTCACCGGTGGGGCTACGCCACGGCGGCTTGCGGAGCGACGGTTCCCTGGTGCTTCTTCAGGTCCTCTGCACTGCCGCGTCGCATGCCGCCACGCGGCTCGTCCGTCTCGGGCTGCTTCTTGGTCGGGAAGGCCAGTCGCGTGATGGTGCGGAAGGTCTGCCAATACTGGCGATACAGCGGCCCGGTGGTGTACGGCAGGTCGTACTTCTCGCACAACGCCTGCACACGTTCGGCGATCTCGGGATAGCGGTTGCAGGGCAAGTCGGGGAAGAGGTGGTGCTCGATCTGGAAGCCGAGGCTGCCGGACAGGATGTGCAGCAGTCGGCTGCCGTTGAAGTTGGCCGAGCCGAGCAGCTGCCGGAGGTACCACTCCGGCTTGGTCTCGTCGTCGAGCTGTTCCACGGTGAACTTCTCCGCACCGTCCGGGAAGTGCCCGCAGAAGATGATCATGTACGACCACAGGTTGCGGATGATGTTCGCGGTGGCGTTCGCACTCAACGTCGTCATGAAGTTGGGCCCGGCAAGCAGCGGGAAGATGACGTAGTCCTTGCCGGCTTGCCGGCGTACCTTCCGCCAGATCCCGCGCAGTTGCTGACGCAAGACCTTGGGATCCTTCTCGCGCTTGCGGATCGCGCGGATGTCGAGGTCGTGCAGGGCCACGCCCCACTCGAAGAGCAAGGCAAGGAGTGCGTTATAGACCGGCTGGCCGAGGTTGACCGGGTGCCACTTCTGATCCGGCGTGACGCGAAGGATGCCGTAGCCGACGTCGTTGTCCTTGCCGAGGACGTTCGTGAACGTGTGATGCACGAAGTTGTGCGAGTGCTTCCACTGCTCCGCCGGACACGTCGTGTCCCACTCCCACGTGCCGGAGTGGATCTCCGGGTCGTTCATCCAGTCGAACTGGCCGTGCATGACGTTGTGACCGATCTCCATGTTCTCGAGAATCTTGCCGGTGGCGAGCATCGTCGTACCGAGTGCCCAGGCGGGCGGGAATGCGCTCGCGAACAGCACCACGCGTGCCGCAACGACCATGCGGCGCTGGATATAGATCAGACGGCGGATATAGGCCGCGTCCTTCTCTCCGCGGGCCTCTTCGATGTCTCGACGAATCGCGTCGAACTCACGTCCGAGCGCCTCGACATCAGCCTCGCTCAGGTGCGCGAACTCCTTGGCGTCAGTGATCGCCATCAGTCGTCAACCTCTCAGATGTCTAGGACACAGTCACCGGCCGCAGCCGTGATGCAGGTCTGAATGTTCTGGTTCTCGTCGTACTCATTGCCGTTGCGCAGGTCTTTGACTCTTCCTTTCTTGAGCGGTACGACGCAGGTGTGGCAGATGCCCATCCGGCAGCCGAACGGCATCTGGATACCTTGCGCCTCGCCCGCCTCCATCAACGTGGTCGCCCCGTCGATGTCGGCTTCCTTCCCCGACGCCGCGAACGTGACGTGCCCGCCCTCGGCGGACTCCGACAGCTGCGCCGAGAACCGTTCGATGTGCAGCTTCTTGCCGACACCGCATTTGTTCCAATGACGTTCGGCGGCATCGAGCATCGGCGCGGGACCGCAGACCCACGCCTCACGCTCACGCCAATCCGGCACGACTTGGGTCAGCTTGGCTACGTCGAGACGTCCGTCGACGTCGTCAATGTTCTCGATCAGGTTGAGAGACGCGTGCTGCTCGGCAAGCGCATGCAGCTCGCCGCGGAAGATGACCTGGCCTTCCGTGGGCGCAGCGTGCACGTGGACGACGTCGGGCATCGTGTCCCGTCGGTGCAGTGTGCGCAACATCGACATCACCGGCGTGATGCCGCTGCCGCCCGTCCAGAACAGGATCTTCGCTGGCGGCGGGTCGGGCAGCACGAACTCGCCCTGTGGGAGCGCCAGCCGGACGATCGTTCCGGGCTCGAGCCCGCGCACAAGGTGAGCAGACAGCAAGCCCTCTGGCATGGCCTTCACGGTGATCGCGATGTGGCCTTGATCGTGCTTGGGCGGGGAGCTCAGGGAGTAGGAGCGCCAGTTCCACTTGCCGTTGACACTGATGCCGATGCCGACGAACTGACCGGGCTGGTAGTCGAAGGACCAACCCCAGCCGGGTTTGATGACGAGCGTGGCGGCGTCATCGGTCTCCGGCACGACCTTCACGACCTTGCCGCGTAGCTCGCGCGCCGTCCACAGCGGGTTCAGCATGTGCAGGTAGTCGTCCGGCAACAACGGCGTGGTCATCCGTGCCGCCACGTCGCGAACCAGGCCGGCGCTCGGCAGGATCGACGCGACGCCGCCGCCCTTCGTGAGCCGACGGCGGATCTCCAGTGCGGTCGCGCCTGCGACGGCCGCCGCCGCGCTCGCACTCGCCACGGCAGCCGTTGTCGCGCGGGTCCGGATCTCGGGTGTGCCCATGACCGCTCTCCCCGAGTCGTTGGGCCGGGTGTTACCGCTGGTAACAGTGCCCGACAAGGTAATCGGAAAACCTCGGGTCAGCTGTGTCTGACACCACAGCTAGCCAATCAGTCCGCCAGGTCGTACGCCGTGGGGTGGGTCGGCTGGTAGATACCCAGCTCGCCACCGCCAGGGATGCGCAACGTCGCCATCCGACCGAACCTGCGCTCGTCGATGTCGCCGGTGAACTCGACACCCTTCCCCTCGAGCTCGGCCACCGTCGACTCGATGTCGTCACACACCAGAAACAGCTCGTGGCTCGCCGGCCCGTCGGTTGGATGTACGCCGAGCTCTGCCGGCGGCAGTTTGAAGATCAGCCCGCCGCCGTGGGCATCAACGGAGGGAAGACCGAGTACGTCGCGCAGGAAGGCGCGGGCACGCTCGGCGTCCTCGGCGTAGATGATCGCGTGGGCCGCTGTGATCATGTGCTCACTGTGCCAGGCGCTTGTCTCGGCCTGCTGCGGAGGCTGCTCCTCCCTACTGCTGGCGCTCGTCCGCGTGCAGCGCCTGGAAGAGAAGCCGACGGGTGAACGCGGCCTCATCGAAGTCCAGCCTCTTGCTGAGCCGCACCAGGGTCCCTGCCTCCGGCTCCGACCGAAGTTCCACGTGGTCGACGAGCGCGTGCATCAGACCGAGCCCGCGTCCTCGTTCGGCGTTGAGATCCGGCGTACCGAGGTCGGCGGTCTCCAAGACCGAGGCGTGGTCGAAACCGTGCCCGATGTCGACGACACGGATCTCACAGTCGTCCGGGCCGATCGTGACTGACACGTCGTAGGAGTCCCCGGGGCCGGAATGCCGCAGGACGTTGGCGCAGGCCTCTGTCAACGCCAGCTGGATGTCGTGGCTGACCTCCTCGAGCACGCCAACCTCGGCCAGCGCGTAGCTCACGAGATGGCGAATCACCGGAACGCTGAGTGCGTCGCGGGGCAGGCGCAACGCGATAGACACGCCATAGCCAGCAGATGGCTCCGGCAGGTGGACCGGACTGGCGGCACCCGAGTCAGAAGTGGTCACGGCGCTACGCAACGTGCCCGCGATGTGACTGGCCCTAACCCGGTCCCAACACTCGATGAGCTAGGGGACGTACAGCGGCGAGAACCCGCCGAGCGCACGCCAGCACTTGCAGCCGCCCTGCCATTCGATTGTGCGCTGCGTGCTGGTGCCGGCGAAGATGCCGGGCCCGAACGACACGTTGCCGGTCATACCCATAGGCATGTTGTGGATCTGCTCCAACGCGGCGATGAAAGAAGCTTGGGTCAGGCTGCGGCCGGCGTGCTGCAAGGCGAACATCACCGCGCGCCCCTCGTCACAGGTGTACTGCAGCGAGACGTACTCCGCCTCGTTGCTCTCCCGGTCGACCGTCTGGCCCGTGAGCTTCTTGTAGTCGCTGACGCACTTCTGCTGTTCCGCGGACTCGGCGACGCCGCCGGCGCCTTCGCCGACCCGGAGCCCGGTGAATCCGTAGGTGCCGTCGTACTCACTTGCTGGGAACGTCATCGTTGCCGTGTTCGTGCTGTCGAGGCGGTAGTCCGAGCCGACGTACGTCGGGTGGTACAGGTTCGACTGCGCAGTGTTCATGAAGTTCGTCTGCGACAGCTGGTCGACGACGAGCCAGGCCAGGTCGACGTGCGCCGCCTGGAAACGCTGCACCGCGACCGCGTCCGAGGGTCCCCCGCCCTCGGTGTTGCTGGTGACCTCGGAGACGACCTGCTTGCCGTAGCCCAGCCGCGCGAGCTGTGCTTTGAGATTGCCGAGCACCTCCTGCTTCTCGCTGGAGAAGTAGTAGATGCCGATGCGCTTGCCCCTCAGCAGGCCACGCGCGTTGGCCCAGTGCGGCCAGTTGCGGAGCAACCGCGACTCCGACATCTCTGTCGTGAAGTAGTACGGGGCGTCCATCGCCTGCTCGGCTTCGGTGACGCCGTCCGACGTGACGAGCGTCTCGTGGTGCTCGTGCGTCACGCAGTCCGCGCCCGGACCCGAGAACGTGTGGTTCGAGATGACCATGAACACTTTGTCGTCGTCGATCAGGCTGGTACAGGCGGCGCGCGCTGCGGGGTCGGACAGGATGTTGAACTTGGCGTAAGAGAACTGCACGTCGCGCCCGTTGACTGGCAGCAACCCATCCCGGTGCCAGGCCGCGAGCACGCTCTCCGCCTGCTTCTGTGGGTCGCCGTCGTCGTAGCCGGGGCCGAGTGCGGAAACCGCACCGAGATCGGGAACGGCAATCCCGATTCGGATCACCGAGTTGGAGACGCCGCCTTTGCCGTTCGATGTGCCGAGCGTGTTCGGGCCAGCAGCCGCACCAGGGCCGACCCGATGCCCGTTGCTCACCAGTCCGCTATTCGCACCACCCCTTCCGCCGGCGACGTGTGCCTTCGCACCGGGACCGGCCGACGCTGCCGGCCCACCAGGCACTCCGGTGTCACCGGGGCCCCCGGTTTGCAAGGTCGACGTCAGCGCGCCCTTGGGCGCGAACAGCAACGCGACGCTCACGCCGACGAGAATCCCCACCGCGCCGGCAAGCGCCGGGTTGGCCCAGCGTCCCGGCCCGCGCCAACGTCGCCGAAACGCAAGCAACCAGTTCATCGCGCCCCTTCCATGGCCAGCTCCCCTGACCGCTGCACCACGTTGTCGTCCCCCCCGAAGTACGCCGCCCGCACGACCGGGTCCTCGCGGACGTCGTCGGGTGATCCCTCGGCGATGACGCGACCGGCAGCCAGGACGTAGATCCGGTCCGAAATCGCGGCCATCAGCGGCACGTCGTGCTCGATCACGATCATGCTGGCGTTGAGGTAGGCCCGGATCTGCCCGAGCAGCGGCGCGAACGCCTCAACCTCCCGCTGCGCCAAGCCCGCCATCGGCTCGTCCAGAAGTACGACGTCGGCACCCAGGCCGATGACACACGCCAGCTCGGTCACCCGACGGGTCCCGGTCGACAACTCCGCAATGCGACGGTCGGCGTAGTCACCGAGGCCCAGCAGGTCGATGACTTCGAGGGCACGCTGCCGCTTTCCGCGCTCGGCACGACGCGACGGTGGCAAGCCGAGCAGTGACGGCAGGATCTCTGCGCGCTCGCTCCCTTCGAGCGCGACCGACACCGCCTCCGTGACGCTGAGATCCGCGAACAGCCGCGCCTGCTGGAAGGTGCGCCCCAGGCCCAAGGTGGCGCGACGGTACGACGGGAGCCACGTGATGTCGGCACCATGCAGGCGGATCGCACCGGCGTCCGGCGCAGTCACGCCCGACAGCACGTCGAACAACGTCGTCTTGCCCGCACCGTTCGGGCCGAGCAGCCCGACCACCTCACCACGGCGGACGTTGATGCTGACGTCGTCGACGGCCGTGTTGCCGCCGAACCGAACGGTCACCCGCTCCGCGACCAGCGGGAGCTCGCCGTCCACGGCGTGCTCGGCGTCGGCTGGTGCGCGTTCGCGCGGCAGCAGCATCGGCCGTGCAGCAGTGCCCGTCGCGTCGACCGGCTCCGGTCGCAGGTTCGCACCCGTGAGTCGGCGCACCACGCGGTCGCGTACGCCGAAGATCACCCCGGCGAGTCCGCCCGGATAGACCAACAACACCAGGAGCAGCCCCACGCCCGTCGACAGCAGCCCCCAGTTCCCACCGAGGAAGTACGGGATCCCCTGCACCCACACAGCGCCCAGGACCGCGCCGGTGACCGTGGTGATGCCGCCGAAGATCGTCGTACTGAGCAGATCGATGGACCCGCCCGGCGAGAACGTGTCCGGGTTCGCGAAAGTGACGAGCAGCCCGCCGTAGAAGTAGCCACCCAGCGCGGCGAGAACGCCAGCGAGCACGAACGCGGTCAACTTCGCTCGGCGCGGCGAAACCGCGAGCGCGGCCGCTGCCGTCTCGTTGTCACGCACGGCCATGGCCGCGCGTCCGAGGCCGGTCGACCGATACCGCCGCACGACGCCGATCGCCGCAATGAGCACGACGAACGACAGCCAGCAGTAGTTGCGTTCGCGCTCGAAACTGATGCCGAGCCAGGTCGGTCGAGGGATCTGCAGCGACGAGTCGGCGCCTCGGTGCACGAGCCAGGGCTGCTGGAACAGCCACGCAGAGCTCATCACGGCGAAGCCGAGCGATGTGACGGCAAGGAACAGGCCGCGGATCCGCAAGGCCGGGATCCCCATCACCGCCGCCGCGATGCCACCTGCCGCCATCGCATAGAGGATCGCGACCCATGGCGGGTAGCCGAGCGTGCTCAGGCGACCGCCCACCAGCGCACCGAGGCCGACGAAAGCGAACTGCCCGAGCGAAACCTGACCCGTGAGACCGGTGAGCACGACGAGCGACAGCGCCATGACCGCGAACAAGATCACGCTCGACAGCAAGACGAGCCGTGCATTGGTCAACAGAAGAGGCACCACGCCCACCGCCACCAGGGCTGCGAACGCGGACCCACGACGAAGCCAGATGACCGGACGCAGCGCAGCAACCCGCGCAGGTAACGCTGTCACGCTGCCGGCAAGTGACCACGAGCTCTCGTCGCCACCGCGCGCCAGCCGTCCGAGGCCGGGCCGGAGCATCAGGCTGACGATTACGACGACGAGCAGGACAAGCTCGAACGCGCCGCCGGTCGGGTAGTTCCACAGCACCAGCAGTTCGAGCACGCCGATGGCGATGCCACCCAGGAACACCTGCGGCAAGCTCGACAGGCCACCGAGCATCGCTGCGGCAAGCGCCTTCACCATGATCGACGGGCCGAGCGCCTGGGTCGACAACGTCGGATGCGTTGGTCCCGCCAGCACGGCCGATGCCGCGGCGAACAGTCCGGCGATCGTCCAAACGACTAGCGACACGCGGCGCACCGGGATACCTGCGAGCTCGGCCGCTTCGCGGTTCTCGGCGGCGGCTCGGCTTGCAATGCCGACGTTGGTACGCCGTAAAAACAACGCCAGGCCCGCGACGAGCACGGGCGCGGCACCGAGGATCAGGAGGTTCCCGGACGTCAACCGCAGCTGCCCGATCACGATGCTCGCGTGGAACGGCACGGGGTACGGCGAACTCGTGTAGCGGCCGACCTTCGGGATCACCAGTTCGACGACGAGCAGGATCTGCGAGACGCCGATCGTCGCGACCATGACGACGAGACGGGGCGCATCAGCAAGACGGCGGATGACGCACAGATCCATCACCGCGCCACCAACCGCCCCCGCCGCAAGTGCGAGCGGCATCGCCACCCAGTAACTGATGCCGTGGTTCAGCACGAGTACCGGGACGATGATTGCTGGTAGCGCACCGAGCTCGCCGTGCGCGAAGTTGATGACCCGCGTCGTCTTGTAGATCAGCGTCAGGCCGACACCGAGGAGCCCGTACGTGAGACCGGTCACGATGCCCAGCACGATGATGTCGGGCGGCAGCTCGAAGTGAGTGAAGGGAACCGCTGCAGCAGCGAGCGTCATATCGCAGGCTCCGCGACGGCACCGAAGAACACGGCGCGGGCGAGATCGGAACGTTCGAGCAGCTCGGCCGTCGGCCCGCTGAACCGGACCGCGCCCCGTTCGAGGAAGTACGCCGTCTGTGCCAGGCGGACGGCGACGTTGATGGACTGCTCGACGAGGAGCAGCGTCACGCCGTGCCCGACGAGGTCGTCGATGACGCGGACGAGTTCAGCCATCACGATCGGAGCAAGGCCGAGCGACAGCTCATCGATCATCAGCAGCTCGGGGCCCGCGACAAGCGCACGGCCGAGCGCCATCATCTGCTGCTCGCCTCCGGAAAGCGACCCGGCCGGTTGCTTCAACCGCTCCCGCAATTGAGGGAACAGCGCAAGCACGCCGTCGAGCCGTGTCGCGACCAAGTGACGCTCACGGATGAACGGATAGGCGCCAAGTCGGAGGTTCTCGAGCACGGTCAAGCTCGGGAAGGTCGCTCGCCCACCGGCCACGTGCACCATGCCGAGCGCGAGCCGCTCCCGAACACCGGTCCGGGTGACATCGACACCTTTGAAGATGATCGATCCAGAACTAGCCCGCACGAGCCCTGAGACTGCGCGCAAACACGTCGACTTGCCCGCCCCGTTCGTGCCGAGCAGTGCGACCCGCTCGCCGACTGCGACGTCGATGTTCACACCGAAGAGCACCTGCAGAAGCCCGTAGCGGACGTCGAGGTCCCTGATCTCGAGCAGTTGTTCGGTCATGCAGGATTCACGCTGAACCTCGAGACTTCCTGCCAGCACCGGCACGACAGCTGCCAGCGGATGGCGGCAAGGCCCCGTGGCCCGTAATGGCCCGCAGCGTCGACGCCGAGCGGTGAGGTCAGAGGTGAATCGCTGCTTGCCCGTAACGCCGTCGCGAGCGGTGTACCGGTACGGATCGCCGCAAGAGCCCGTCGTACGACGTCGATGTGCTCACACCAGGTGAAGACGCGCGCGCGTTCGATGGCGTCGAGCGGGACCGGATACTGCTGGTGCTTCGCAAACTGTGCCGCGCACGCGCTCTGCAGCTTGGTCATCCCGTGTGCGCGCGCGTACCACGACCCGCGTTGTGACGTGACGGCTACCGCACTGTCGAAGTCCGGTCCGTAGTCCTCGTTGACAATCGAGTCACCGACATCCGCCACGACGTGCGCCACGTTGGGCAACAGGATCTGCTCCTGTGCGGACCAGAGGTTCTGCGTCGCGACGTCCGCGGCGAAGAGCACACGAGTGACACCGCGTTGGGCGAATTCGCGTACGCCGTCGCTGACGTCACTCGCTCCGTCCATGCCGGTATGTACGTAGCTAACCGCCGCGACCCGAACCCCTCGAGCACGCAGCGCCGAGACGGCGAGCGAGACGGGATGGCTCAGCGCTACGTCGCTGACGACACCAACGGTCCCGGACAGGTCCGGTCGACTGTCGAGCATCGCGTCGACGACGTCGCGCCGCGTCGATACCGACGGCGGCACTGCCCCCAACTCGTCGAACGAGACGACCGTTCGGCCTTGCGCGTTGAGACACGACTGCAGCGGAGGCGACAGCCCGGCACTCGCGACGACGAGGCCGCCGGCTTGCGCGAGCGCTGCGCAGTCGCTCGGTGTGTTCGAAAGCACGACGACTTTTGCCGGCACACCGGAGCCGGCGAGCATGGCGCGGGCCACGGCCTGGTCGTCACGGTCGGCCAGCTGATCGTCTCCGCTCCGCACCGCGAGCACGACCGATGGCGGCCGTGGCGGCCCCGCAGTTGCCGGCTGAACGGGCGGGGTTGCGCGTGCATCAGCTGCCAGCGTCGCCGATTGCGCGGGGGCACTGGGCGGGACCTGTCCTTGCGCGAGCCCCGCGGCGGGTGGCGTCGGCCCAGTCCCGACCGCCGCCGGCGGGGTCGTGCCGTTGCTCGGGGCGGCGAGTTTCACCAGATGCCGGGTGGGCGCTCCGAACAGCACGAGCAGCGTGGCGAGCCCGATCGAGATGCCCGCGGTCCAGCACTGCCCGGGCGTCAAGCTGAGCCGGATCCGGGCAGCCGCCAACCCGCTCGCTACGGCGCGCGAGGCAGCGTCACCCGTGCTGTCCGGCCCGGACACGCCGCGAAGTTAGCAGCGATAGAAAAGGTTTACTACGGAGGTCCGAGACGCGATGATCAGGGCCTGATCGGCCGGCAGGTCGGGCCCGGGACTCGCAGCGGCGCAGCCAGTTCCGCGAACTCACAGAGCATGCTGCGGGTGTCGCGCGGGTCGATGATGTCCTCGACCCCGAACGCCTCGGCGGTGCGGATCGGGGACCGGACCGCGGAGAGCTGCGCCTCGATTTCGGCGAGCCGGGCGGCTCGGTCATCTGCCGCGGCGAGCTCGGACTTGTACGCCGCTTCAATACCGCCGGCGAGCGGCAAGGAGCCCCATTCGCCGGATGGCCAGGCGAACCGCATCGCGAACCGCGCCGCATTCTGATGTGCGGCGCCGGCGATACCGAACACCCGCCGTACCAACACCGAGCACCACGGCACGCTGGCCTGATAGATCGCCGCCAGAGCACGCGCCCCGTGCCGGATCGTCCCGGCGTGCTCGCCTGCGCTTCCGATGAGAAAGCCCGGCTGGTCGACGATGTGCACGACCGGCAAGTGGAACGTGTCGGCAAGATCGACGAGGCGGCTGACCTTCTGGGCGGCTTCCGCCGTCCAGGACCCGCCGTAGAAGAACACGTCCGATGCCAGCACCGCGACCGGCCAGCCGTCGAGCCGCGCGAACCCGGTCACCGCTGACCGGCCCCATTCGCGACCGATCTCGAAGAAGCTGCCACGGTCGACAACACTCTCGACGATCGGCCGGATGCGATAGGCCTGGCGGGGGTTGCGCGGAATAGCCGACAGCAGCCAGTCGTCTCTGCGGTGCGGGTCGTCGTACGGCGACACGCGCGGAGGCAGCTCGAAGACCGACGACGGCAGATAGGACAGGAACCGCCGAGCGCGCTCGGTCGCCTCACGTTCGTCGTCGACGGCGTCGTCCACCACGCCGTTGCGCGCATGCACGTGACTGCCGCCCAAGCCTTCTTTGTCGATGTCCTCCCCCACCCGCGCCACTAGCGGAGGGCCGGCCACGAAGATCTGGCTGGTGCCGCGCACCATCACCGCGTAGTGGCTCGTCGCAACACGCGCCGCTCCTTGGCCGGCAACCGATCCCAGCGCAAGCGCGACGACCGGAATCGTGGCCAGGTTGTCGACGACGTACTGCCAGCTCGGATCGGCCGGCACATACGTACGCCGCATGCTCTCGAGCGACTTGACAGAGCCCCCACCGCCGCTGCCGTCGACGAGCCGCACGATCGGGATGCGTAGCTCACCGGCCATCTTCTCGGCGTACATCTGCTTGCCGCCGACCGCCCCGTCGGCAGCTCCGCCGCGCACAGTGAAGTCGTCACCGCCGACGACCACCGGGCGCCCATCAATGCGGCCGCGACCGAGCACGAAGTTCGCCGGGCTGAACTCGACCAGGTCACCGCCGTCGTATCGCGCGCGCCCGGCGATGGCGCCGACCTCGCGGAAGCTGCCCGGGTCGAGCAGCAGGTCGATGCGTTCTCGCACCGTGAGTCGACCGGCGTCGTGTTGACGGGCAACCTTTTCCGGGCCGCCCATCTGTTCCGCCATCAGCCGGCGGCGCTGCACCTCGGCGATCTCGGGCGCCCAGCCGTCGGTTCGCGGCTCCGTGCTCTCTGCCACCAGCAACCGTCCCGGTAGAAAACGATTTCTCGAAACTACCCGCGCGGCGCGAACGCGAGCAAGGACGGTCAGCGCCCGGTGGACTTGCGGGCACCGCTGCTCTTGCGTGTGCTGGGCTTGGCCGGCTGCTTCACGGCTGACTTCTTCGAGGGCCGTGCGCGTGCCACACGCCGCGGAGCAGCGGTACTTTCGCGGACAACCAACTCGACCGGCAGGTTGTTGCGCCCGGTCCGCGCACCGCCCCCGAGCAGCCAGATGGCGACTTGCATACCGGCCACTCCGAGATCGAAATGCGGGACGCGAACGGTGGTGAGCGCGGGCGTCGTGAAAGCGGCCTGCGGTACATCGTCGAAGCCGACCACAGACACGTCGTCCGGCACGCTGAGCCCGGAATCGCGGCAGCCGCGCAGAAAGCCGATGGCCAGCTCGTCGGTCAACGCGACAACAGCGGTCACCGGCGCACGGCCGCTGACGAACTCGGCTGCGGCGCCCCGCCCGCCGGGCATGGTCCCGTCCGTGGCGACGACATCGCCCTCGCGCAACGTCAGCCGATGCTGCCTCAGTGCCTGGCGCATCGCATAGACACCGACTTGGCTGCCCCCTGCTCGGGCTGGACCAGTGAGCAGCCCGATGGCCTTGTGCCCCAAGGACACGAGGTGGTCGACGGCAAGACTGAGGCCCTGCCGGGTGGAGACGGCAGCATCTGGGTTGACGCGGGGATGAGGAGCCAACCGGACGATGACCCCGCCGGCTGCCTCGACCTGGATCATCTGCGCAGACAGCCGCGCTTGCTGGTCGCGGCCGCCGACGGAGCCATACGGCACGATCACCGCTTCGACGCGCATGGATCGCAGCCGGCGCAGCGCAGCGACTTCACCCTCCGCGTCGCCGCCGGTGCTGAGGATGATCAGCGTGAAGCCGTTCTCGGTCGCCATGTGCTCGACGCCGCTCGCGATCGCGGCGTACCGAGCATCGGTGAGGCTCGGCACGATCATCCCGATCAAGTGAGTGCGCCTCGCGACGAGACCACGCGCGATGAGGTTCGGCGCGAAGTCGAGCTCGGCAGCGGCTTCGAGAACCCGGCGCCGGGTCCGGCCGGCGACGGGATAGTCGCTGTCGGAGAGCACCCGCGACGCGGTGGCCACGGAAACACCCGCACGTTCAGCAACGTCGGTCAGCGACGTCAGACGCGGGGGCGGGGCCATACGGCGATCGTAGGCGGGCAACGGCGTAGCGGCCGGGCAGGCAGGTGCGATAGAAAGGCTCCGGCAGCAAACGATTTCTGCCAGGCCCCGCATGGAGATTTCACATGGCGCTGACGACCCGCGGGCTCGGTGGGCTGGGCCTGAGCGCGGAGCACAAGGCGCTCCAGGAGATAGCGGCACGGTGGCTCGACACGCACTGCCCACCGAGCGTCGTACGCGCGAGCGCCGAAGCCGACCCCGGCCTGCTGCCACTGTTCTGGCCGGAACTGTCGGCGCTCGACTGGCTAACCCTCGCCCCGACCGAGCTCGCGGTGGTCCTCGAGGAGGCTGGCCGGACGTTGCTGCCCGGCCCTCTGTTGCCGACCGCGCTTGCTCGGCACGTGATGCAGCGCGACATAGCCGACCACGAGGCGGCAACGGTGGCAATCGACGCACCGCTTCCGGCGACGGTTGCGACAGATGGATCGCTGCGCATCTGCGGCGTCGCACGTCCGGTCCTGTGCGCAGCCGCGGCAGCCGTGATCGTGGTCCCAGCGGAACTGCCCGGAGGTGAGCTGATCTGGACCGCAGTACGCCGAGCTGCACCGGGCGTCACGATCAGCCCGCTGCGCAGCCTCGACCCGACGCGGCCGGTCGCAGAGGTCCGGCTTGACGACGTCGCCGTTGGCGAACGTGACGTCGCGCGCGGCGTCTCGATGCGGCGGGTCACGGACCTCGCGGCGACCCTGTTCGCAGCGGAATGCAGTGGCGGAGCCCAGTGGTGCGTCGACACCGCGGCCGAGTACGCCCGCACGCGTGTGCAGTTCGGTCGCCCGATCGGCGCCTTTCAAGCGGTGAAGCACAAATGCGCGGACATGGCGCTGGCCGCCGAGCAGGCCCGCGCCGTTGCCTGGGACGCTGCGCAGGCATTGACCGCACCGTCCGATGGCGACGACCTGGCGGTGGCTGCCGCTGCTGTCGTCGCCCCGAACGCGTTCGTCGACTGCGCGAAGGCCACGATTCAAGTGCTCGGTGGCATCGGCTACACGTGGGAACACGACGCCCACCGGTACCTCCGTCGCGCCATCGCTGTCCGCGCGCTGCTCGATGACCATGGATGGCAACGGCGTACGGCAACATCGGCCATGGCAGGTGTGCGCAGAAGCCACGACGCTGTGCTCCCGGCCGAAGCCGAGGCACACCGCTCGGAGGTCCGCGCGTTTCTCGCCGACATCGACGGGGCCGCCGACGACGTCATCAGACGTGCGCTCGTCGATGACGGCTATCTCGTCCCGGAGTGGCCGCGTCCGTGGGGCCGGGGCGCTTCGGCCGTCGAACAGCTGGTCATCGACGAGGAGTTCCGCAGCGCCGGCGTCACCAGGCCCGACCTGCTCGTCGGCATGTGGGCGCTGCCGACGCTGATCGCACATGGGACGGCAGCCCAGCAGGACCGCTGGATCCGCCCGACGTTGCTCGGCGACAAGACCTGGTGCCAGCTGTTCAGCGAGCCGGAGGCGGGCTCCGATCTGGCAGCGCTCATGACGAAGGCCGCGCCCGTGGACGGCGGCTGGCGACTCACCGGCCAGAAGGTCTGGACCTCACTCGCGCACGTCGCCGACTGGGGACTGGCGCTTGCGCGCACGTCGTTGACGGATCCGCCGCACGCGGGCATCACCTGCTTCGTCGTCGACATGCACAGCCCCGGGGTCGACGTGCGGCCACTGCGTGAGCTGACCGGCATCGCGAGCTTCAACGAGGTCTACCTCGCAGACGTGTTCGTGCCCGACGAGAACGTGATCGGCGACGTCGGTGACGGTTGGCGGGTTGCGCGGACCACGCTCGCGAACGAACGGGTCACGATGGGACGTGGGTCCTCACTCGGCCGCGGTCTCGAAGGCCTGCTGCGACTGGTCGCCGAACGTCCGGATCTCGCCGACGACGACGGAGTGCTGGATCGCCTCGGCGAGGTCGTTGCACGCGCGCACGCGCTGTCGGCACTCGGTCATCGGGTCACGCTGCGGGCGCTGACCGACGCGGAGCCCGGGCCCGAGGCGAGCGTCCGCAAGTTGCTCTCGGCCGAGCACGACCAGCGCGTAGAAGAGCTGGGACTCCAGTTGCTCGGCGCCGAGGCCAGCACCACCGAAGGCGCTGCGCGTGCGTGGACGACCGGCTTCCTGATGACCCGGTGCCTGACCATCGCCGGCGGGACCAGCGAGATCCAGCGCAACGTGCTGGCCGAGCGGCTGCTCCTGCTTCCGCGCGACGACTAGGAGATCCGGGCTTCCCGAAGCTCGCGCTTGCGCACCTTGCCAGTTGGCTCGCGTGGGAGCTCGGCGAGGAACTCCATCGTGCGCGGCACCTTGAAGTGGGCAAGTTGCGCGCGGAGGTGCTCAAACAGCTCGTCGGCCGAGCATTGAGCGCCGCGACGCAGCTCGACAACAGCGTGCACCCGTTGCCCCATGCGCTCGTCTGGAAGTCCGAACACGGCCGCGTCGATGACGTCGTCGTGGCTGACGAGGGACTGCTCGACCTCGGCGGGATAGATGTTGACGCCGCCGCTGATGACGAGATCGGTACGCCGGTCCGCGACGTACAGGTAACCGTCGCGGTCGAGCCAGCCGAGATCGCCGACCGTGTAGTGACCATCCCGCCACACGGACGCGGTCTTCTCTGGCGCTCCGTGATAGCGGAACGGCTCGTATCCCGGCACCGTGCTCACGTAGATCGAGCCGATCTCACCAGGTGCCAGCACGTTGCCGTTGTCGTCGTACACCCGCACAGAGACACCGGGGAACGGCCGGCCGACGCTGCCCGGGTGTTCGAGCCACTCATCCGGAGAGATGACGGTCGCCATACCTTCGCTCATGCCGAGGTACTCCCACACGCTGCCCGACGGGAAGACCTCGAGGATGCGCTCCTTGACCGGGATCGGGCATGGTGCTGCGGCGTGGAGCACTTTGCGCACGCTCGAGCGGTCGTGGGCACGCCAGTCGACATCCAGGATGCGCACGAAGTTCGCCGGCACCATGTGCGCAGTCGTCACGCGCTCTTGTTCGATCAACTGCAGGCATTCGTCTGCGCTGAAACGCGGCATGATGACGACGCGGGCGCCTTCCATCAAGTGCATCTGCGCGTAGTTACCCGGCGCCGTGTGGTACGCCGGGCCGGTCAGCAAGTGAACGTCGTCGGATGTGAAGCCCCAGAACTGCATGAACGTGTTACCGGCGTACTCCGTAGCGGGGGCAGGAGCCGGCCGCTCGATGCCTTTCGGCCGGCCGGTTGTGCCGGACGTGTAGTTCATGGTCGTGACGGTCGCGCCGAGGAAGTCGGTGCGCGGCGGTGTCGACGGCCCACTGCGAAGTTCGTCGTCGTCGACATGCCAGACCGCGTGCACGGTGCCGGGCACCACGAAGTTGTCGACCACCTCCGGGCAGTCGTGCACGAGCACGCTCGCGCGCGAGTCGGTGAGCAGGTAGTCGAGCTCGCCGGCTGTCGACCGGTAGCCGAGCGGTACGACGTAGGCGCCGAGACGCGCGGCAGCGTTCCACGCAACGAAGACCTCGGGCCTGTTGTGGCACATCACCGCCACACGGTCGCCAGGCTGTACACCGACGTCGGCGAACGCATGCGCCATCCGGTTGATGGCTGCGTCGAGGTCTGCGTAGGTCAGTCGCGTCTCGTCACAGACCAGTGCGATGCGGTCCCGTTCGGCCCCGGCGAGCGCCGCGATCCCTCGGCTCACCGCGTCGCCGCGGTCCACCGCTGCGGCAGGACAGCGAACGAACGGCCGACGTCCTCGTGCGGCACAGCCTCGACGTGCAAGGCGGCGCCCGACCGTGGGTCGAGGTACGTGCGCACGGTCACGTCCGGGCCGTCCGCGGCGTACCGCTCCTCGATCACCGGACAACCGTCGGTCCAGTGGTCGGGGGCGAACGCGAGCGGCGCACCGCTTGCCGCCGCGACAGCAACGTGTCCCCGTTGCACGACGCCGGGATAGAGCGGCTGCGCGCCGGTGCTCGGCAACGCAACGGCGTCGGCGACTGGCTTGCGAGCGGGCCGCGCTCGCTGCAACCGGTCACGGCGAACGGTGCTCCGCGCACGTGCGGTGGCTCCCTCGTCCACGTTTCCGGCCGCATCGGTGACGACGGCGTATGCATCGATGGCGTCATCCGCGGACAGGCGCCCGGTGACGACGTCCAGCGCAACCGCCGCCGGATCCCGGTCGAGTGGGTCACCGAAGCCACCACCCGACGCGCACGCGAACTCGAACACCTCGGCGTCGCGCAACGTGACGCCGGACGCGCTGGTCGACACGCGCTCGCTGCTGCCGTCCGCTCGGTGAATACGGAGCGCAGTCGTGACCCCTGGGCGCCCGCCCGCTGCTCCCTGCAACGGGAGGTACTGCCGGGAGGCGAGCATCTCGCCGGTCAGCCGTTCCGGCCCGTGCGGCGTCAGACCCATCTGCGTCCCGCCACCGGACCGGTGCGCGCCGGCACCCCCGACGCCGGTGCGGTACCGCTTGCCCGTGATGAGCATCGGGTACCACGCCTCCAGCACCTCGACGTCCTGGAACGTCGCGCGCGCGTCCGTGCCCACCATCGTCGACGACAGGTCGATGCCGTCCCTGCTGTGGCCGGCCGAGCTGCCCGGCCAGCTGCCGTCGAGCATGATCCAGGTGTCGAAGTTGCCGTCGAGCCCGGTCCCGGCCCACACCGACAACCCCAGTGCGGTGGAACCGCCCCAACCGGTCAACATCCCACGCGCCGGTGAGTCCGGCGACGCACCCGCCGCAAGACGCACACACTGGAGCGCGCCTTCGGCAGCGTTCAGTGCGACGTGGATGTGCGCTGCGGCGATCGGCGCCGGAGGCTTGGACCCGACGAGGCTGCCGTCGGGACAGTGCACCTCGATCGCTTCGAACAACCCGTGTGTGTACGGCAGGTCCGCAGCGACCAAGGCGGACAGCCGCGTCATGATCGCGCTCTCCACGATGAACGGCTTCGTGTTGAAGAAGTGCGGTGCTTGTTCCGCCGTACCGGTGTAGTCGAAGACCAAACGGTCGCCGTCAACGGTCAACGCGCAGACGACAGGCAGGAATTCGTCCTCCCACTCGGTCCACGTCGTCGCTCGGTAGGCACCGTCTTCGAGTAGGGCGATACGACGGCGGAACTCTCGCTCGGAAAGTGCGCACAAAGCATCGACGCTGTTCCCGAACTCGGTCGGGCCCATCGCGTCGACGACCTCGGCGACCCGCAGTGCGGCGACATGTGCGCCCGCGACAAGACCGCGCAGGTCCATGCCGACGAGGTCGGGCAAGCGCACGTTGTTCAGGAACACGTCCCAAACATCGGTCACCTCTTCGCCGGCGCGGAAGATCCGCACCGGAGGCAGCCGGATCGCTTCCTGATAGCAGTCCGTGGCAGCGGGCGCGAACGAACCTGGCGCCATGCCGCCCATGTCCATCAGGTGCGCCGACAGTGCTACCCACGCGACGAGGACGCCGTCGCTGAAGATCGGCCGCTGAACCATGACGTCCTGGGGATGCAACCCGCCACCGTGATGCGGATCGTTGGCGAGGAAGACGTCGCCCGCGACGATCGACCCACCATGTGCGGCGAGTGTGCTTTGTACGGCGTGCGCGGCAGCACGGAAGTGGTAGGCGATCGTGCCGCCGCCCGCGACGAGCCGGCCTGCTCCGTCCAGGAGCGTGGCCGAGTAGTCCTTGCCCTCGGTGACCACCGGGCTGATGGCCGTCCGCTCGATCGTGGTGGCTGCCTCCTCCGCGATCGCCTCCAGCCGCTGGCGTAGCAGCTCGAGCGCAATGGGGTCGGCGCTGCTCACGATCGGGCCTCGATGACAAGAGTTCGCGCCGCGTCCACACATGCAGTGGTCTGCGGCGGCACCCAGATGGTGGTGTCGTTGCCGTCGATGAGCGCCGGTCCGTCGACGTCGTCGCCCTCGCTGAGGTCATCGATACGGACGAACGGAACGCGCAGTGGCTCGCCGTACCTCTCGACGTGCACGAGTCGCGTTGCACTGGCGGCGGCGTCAGCAACCGGTGGCGCCATGACCGCGCGCGGACCGTCGATCTCGGGTCCGGTGCCGATGGCGCGGATCGTCACCAGCTCGATCGGCGCTTGCCGTGCCAGTGCTCCGGTGCCGTACCGCGCGACGTACTCGTCCCGGAACCGTTGGACGTAGTCATCATCGAGCGCAACCGTGAGTTCCGCCGTCTGACGCTTGAACCGGAGATCGGCTTCGAGGGTGACGCAGGCGTGCTCCGCGTCGACGCCGTCGGCTGCCAGGTCTGCCTGCGCGAGTGCCGTCAGCTCGGCCGCAAACTTTCCTACGACGTCGGCGTCGACTGGAACCGGCAACGACACCGAGCGCACCCGCTCTCGTCGTACGCCCGCGGTGGCAGCGCCGACAGCGGACAGAACGGAGGCCAGCTCTGGCACCAGCACCTGCGCGAGCCCGGCAGCGATGGCAGCCGACGGGGCGAACAACCCGCCGCCCCCGCCGAAAGCCAGCAGGGAGAAGGCCGCCGGATCGACCCCCCGGGTCGCGAGCCGCGCCCGGATCATCCGCGCCATACGGGCAACCGTCAGCTCACGAATACCCCAGGCGACCTCGTGCGCGTCGAGCCCGAGCTGGGCGCCGAGTCCAGCGCAGGCTGCGCGAGCTGCGTCGGGATCGAGCGGCATGTGGCCGCCGAGGAAACGGGCCGGGTCGAGATAACCCAAGACGACGAGCGCGTCGGTGACCGTCGGCTGCGTGCCGCCGCGGCCGTAGCACGCCGGGCCCGGCCATGATCCGGTCGAGTCGGGTCCCACCTGCAACATGCCACGCGCGTCAGCGCGCGCCACCGAACCACCGCCGGCACCGATCGACTCGATGTCGACGAGGGGTACGGCGGTCCAGAAGCCCATCAGCTCGCCGCGGCTGCGCCGGGCCGGTTCACCGTCGGCGATCACTGCGACGTCAATCGACGTACCGCCCATGTCACATGTGACGAGCTGGCGTGCACCGATCCGGGCACCGAGCGATGTCGCCGCGGAAACGCCGGCCGCAGGTCCGGACTCGACTAGCGTGATCGGCACCGCACGCGCCTCGTCGAGCCCGATCGCGCCACCCCCCGAGTGCACGAGCAGGAGCGGAACACTGAGGCCGGCACGGGTCAGCTCGTCAACGAGCCGATCGACACCAGCGAGTGCACCGCCGGTGTACGCGTTGAGGACCGCGACCATCGTGCGCTCGTACTCACGGATCGCCGGGTGCAGCGACGAGCCGGCAACCACCGGCACATCCGGCAACGCCTCCTGGATCGCCTCGACCGCAGCCAGCTCGTGTGTCGGGTTGGCGAACGACCAGAGGAAGGAGACGGCGATGGCCTCGACTCCCCCGCTGACGAGGTCGCGTGCTGCGTCGACGACGTCGTCGAGCACGAGCGGGCGCAGCACCGCACCACGTCGGTCGATCCGTTCCTCGATTCCGACGATGCGCTCGCGTGGGACCAGCTGGTCAGGCGGTGACAACCAGCCCTCGGAAAGCACGAGTCGGCCGCGCGCGAGCGGCAGCAGCTCTTCGAAGCCTGCCGTGGTCAACAGCCCGACGGTCCGACCCCGCCGAGCCGCAACAGTGTTCGTGACAACCGTCGTGCCTAGGCCGAACCGCCCCGCCCGGGACAGGAGGCTGCCGAGCGCCTCCCCCCGTGCGTCGGCAGCGAGGCGACACGCGGCGAGGACACCTTCGGTGAGGTCGTCGTGCGTTGTCGGCGCCTTGCCGCGCCACGCCCGACCGGCTTCGACGATCACGGCATCGGTGAACGTCCCGCCGATGTCGACGCCGAAAGCGAGAGTGGAGCTCATCGTGCGGTCACGGTCTCGCTGTCGCGCCCGGAACGCAGCAACCGACCCGGCAGGTCGCCGGTATACGCCCCGTCGCGAACGACTGCGCGACCGGCGACGAGCACCTCATGGACGCCGACGCTGTCGCTCAACAACCGCGAAGCTCCCGCCGGCAGGTCGTGCACGGTGCGCATCGGCGTCGCTGCCATCTCATCCGGGTCGACGATGACCAGGTCCGCGACGTAGCCGACGTCGATCCGGCCACGACCCCGAAGGCCGTAGAGGCGGGCCGGTACGTCGGTGAGCCGGCGTACCGCATCCTCGAACGTGAACAGACCTTGCTCGCGAACAAGCTCTGCGACCGTGCGGGTCGGGTAGTCGCCGCCGACCATCATGTCCATGTGCGCGCCGGCATCGGAGGCGCCGAGGACAACGCGCTCGTCGCGCAGCACCTCGACACGTGCCGCGCGCACCCATGGGTCGTCCTCGGCGTACGCACGACGGACGAAACCGACACGTAAGTCGCCAGCAACCGCGACGTCGAGGATCGCGTCAAAGTCGCTGACGCCACGCTCTGCCGCGATGTCCGCGATGCTGCGCCCGACCAGCGGTCGCAACTTCTCGTCTGCGATCTCGTTGACGACGAAGCGGCCCCACGCGCGTCGCATGGTGACCGCGAGTCCCGCTGTCTCGGCTTCGAGCCGGGCCGCGAGGTTCCGGCGGGTCTCGGGATCGCCCAACGCCTTCGCCCGCGCCACCGGCTCCAGCTCGAACAGGTCACCCCAACCGGGCAGTGCGCGGAAGACGTAGCCGACGAGGAAGTCCTGCTGCAACTGCCCGTTCTGCGCCATCGCGAGCGGCACGATGCGCCCACCGGCGGCGCGCGCGCGGTCGCTGACAGCCAGTTGACGCCGGTGGAGGTCGGGGTCTTCCTTGTTGACGAGTACGACGTTCCAGTTGAGATGACGGTTCGCGGTGGCGGACATGCCCGCGAGCAGTCGGACGTCGTCGTCGGAGAAACCGCGCAGGTAGGAACCGGGGATGAACTCCAGGCAGGTGCCGGCGTACTGGCCGACGACTTCGGCGAGAGCCAGGAACTCCGACTCCTCGGCGTACGTCGGCGGAGTGGGCCGCCGGTCACCGTCGACCTGCGTCGGCACAGTGGCGGTCGACAAGCCGAAGCCGCCGGCGGCCAGTGCCTCTGCGAGCAGACTCTGGATCTGCGCCACTTCGCTCGCGTTCGCGGCTCGCTCCGACGCGGCCTCGCTCATCACCGCGCGCCGAAGCGAAGCGTGCCCGACCATCAAGCCGACGTTCACGCCGTAGCCGTGGCCGGCCATGTGCTCGAGCAGTTGCGGATAGCTGGACCAGGAGAAGTCGAGCCCCGCTTCGAGCGCCTCGATCGGGATGGCCTCGACCCGAGCGAGCAGGCGGGTCAGGAACTCCCGGTCGGCGGGCGCGGCCGGCGCCAGCGTCAACCCGCAGTTCCCGGAGATCACCGTCGTCACACCGTGCATCGGCGACGGTGAGCAGGTCGGATCCCAGTGCAGCTGCGCGTCATAGTGCGTGTGCACGTCGACCACGCCAGGGATCACCGTGCGACCATCCGCGTCAATGACCCGCGCGGCCTTCTCGCCGAGCCCACCAGGTGCAGCGATGGCCACGATGTCCCCGTCGCGCACCCCGATGTCAGCGCGGCGAGCAGGCACGCCGGTGCCGTCGACGACAGTGCAGCCGACGACCGCGGTATCGAGCATCAGTTATCCGCACACCGATTCGGCGACGGCGATGTCGGCGGCCCACCGGTAGTCCGGCTTGCCACTCGGTTGCCGGAGGACCTCGTCGACGATGCGCCACCGGCGTGGTCGCTTGTACGCCGCGAGCTTGCCGTGGCAGTGGGCGTCGAGGTCGTCGGCATCCAGCGCCGCGTCGGGCCGAGCGGCGACGACGGCGGCAACTTGCTGTCCCCATCGTTCGTCCGGCACACCGACGACAACTGCGTCGAACACACCCGGGTGCTGCTTCAGGACCGATTCGACTTCTTCCGGCCAGACCTTCTCGCCGCCGGTGTTGATGCTCACCGAGCCACGCCCGAGCAACACGACGGTGCCGTCGGCCTCCAGCCGCGCGTAGTCGCCGGGTATCGAGTAACGCACGCCCTCGATGACGGGGAACGTCTTCGCGCTGCGCTCCTCGTCTTTGTAGTAACCGAGTGGCACATGCCCGCTGCGAGCGATGTAGCCGATCGCGTCGGAACCCGGTTGCACGGGACGCAGCTCGTCGTCGAAGACGGCCATGTCAGCGGTCAGTGCGAACCGAGGCCGCGCACCGGTCAGCCGGTCAGCCGCTTCCTGCAGCGAGACCGTGTCGAGCCCGGTCTCGGTCGAACCGAGCGACTCCATCAGCGGCACGTCCGGAAGAAGCTTGTGCAGCTGTTCCTTGACCGCCGGAGAGAACACTGCGCCACCGCTGCCGAAAGACAGCAACGACGAAGTGTTGTACGCCGCCCCTGGCTGGGCCAGTGCATCGGCCAGTGGGCGGGCCATCGCATCGCCGATGATGCCGAGGTTGTGCGGACGCTCCTGCTCGACCAGCCGCCAGATCGCGGCCGCATCGAAGTGAGCACCGGTCCACTGGATGAGCGTCTGCCCCGTGAGCAGCGCGGTCAGCGTGCCCCACTGGCCGCCGGCGTGATGCAAGGGCGCGGGCAGCAGCCACCGGACCGGACGGCGGATCGCGATCGCCCGCTCGGCCAACTCACCGGGCCGGGTCACCGCCGGCATGGGGCCGAGCGCGCCACCGCGTAGCGCTGCGAAGAAGAAGTCTTCGTGCCGCCACACGACGCCTTTTGGCAGGCCGGTCGTGCCGCCGGTGTACATGATGTAGCGATCGTCGCCGGACCGGCCCGCACGTAGCTCGTCTGCCATCGGCTCGTGCCTTGCGGCGTCGGCGTACGACGTTGTGTTGAGCGGCACCTGCTCGCCACTGTCGTCATCGATGACGACGACGTGGCTGAGCCGTGGCAGGCCGGTGCGTACTGCGTCCAGGGACGGTGCGAAGCGGCGATGTACGAACGTCGCGATGGTGTCTGAGTTGTCCAGGAGATAGCGCAGCTCATCCGCGACGTAGCGGTGGTTGATGTTGATAGCGACCGCGCGCAGCTTGAAGATCGCGAGCAAGGCGGCCAGCCACTCAGGGCAGTTGAGCGCGAGGATGCCGACGTGGTCGCCGACGGAGACGCCCTGCGCCAGCAGGTGGCCGGCGACGCGATCGGCCTCGGCGTCGAGCTCGGCGTAGGTCACCCGTCGGCCCGGCGCCACAATGGCAACTCGGTCGGGCACGGCAGCGGCGACCGCCTCGAACATGTCGGCGAGGCTGAACTCAGTGGCCGCCGGCTTCGAGACGCGTGTCATCGCGCCGACCTCGTCCGCGGCAGCCCGAGGCCGCGCTCGGCAATGATGCTGCGCATCACCTCACTGGTCCCGCCGTAGATGCGTGCGACGGCTGCCTTGCGAAACGCGTACTCGACCGCGCCACGTGCCGGTGCGTCCGCAGCTTCCTCGTTCAGCAGTGCGGAAGTGCCGAGCACGTCCATGAGAGTCGAGCACGAACGTTGCACGGACTCCGAGGAGAACAACTTGGCCATCGAACCTTCAACGCCGGGCAGTCGACCAGTTGCCGCCAGCCACGTCGTGCGATGCGACAACAACGTCGCGACCTCGTTCTCCATTGCGACCCGCGCGAGTCGCCGGCGGACAAGTGGGTCGTCGATGAGACGTCGGCCGTTCGGTCCGGTCGTGGCCGCGGCGTACTGCTCCGTCTCGCGCAGCGCGCGCAGCGCAGCGAACGTCCCGCCGCGCTCGAACGTCAATGCGACTGTCAGCACGTCCCAGCCGCCATCGACGTCGCCCACCCTCGCAGAGTCCGGGACGAGCACGTCGCGGTAGATCGTCCGGTTCGTTCGGCCGGGGGCGCCGACGGTCGGCATCGCTTCAACGGTGATGCCCGGTGTGTCCATCGGGACGAGGAACATCGTGAGGCCTCGGTGTTTCGAGGCGCCGGTGGTGGTGCGCGTGAGCAGGAACACGTACTGCGCCTCGTGCGCGAGCGAGGTGAACACCTTCTCACCCGACAGTCGCCAGCCGGCGCCGTCGCGGTCGGCACGCAGTCGCGCAGCGGCGACATCGGAACCCGCGTCCGGCTCGCTGTACCCGAGGCAGATGATCACGTCGCCGGACAGCACGCGCGGCAAGACCTCGGTCTTTTGCTCCTCGGTGCCAACGACGCGCAGGGTGTTCGCCACCATCAGCGTCATCGACAGGCCATCGGTCGGGGCGTCCGCGAGGGCACATTCCTCGGCGAATACGCGCAGCTGCCAGGGGTCGCGACCTTGGCCGCCGTACTCAACCGGCCAGCCGGCTCCGATCCAACCGCGCGCGGCGAGCGCGCGGTGGAAGCCCCAGTCGTGCACCGTCCCGGTCCGGTGTACGCGTTCGCGCACCTCGTCCGTGAGGTTTTTGGCGAGGAACTCGCGGACCTCCGCGCGGAAGGTCTCACCGGCCGCGTCGAGACGGAAGTCCATCAGCGGCCGCCGTACAGCACATCGCCGAGGCGAAGCAGCTCGCGCTCAGGGTCGGCCAGCAGAAGTGACCACGCCTTGGCTCGACGGAAGTAGAGCTGGATGTCGCAGTCGAGCGTGAACCCGAGCCCGCCGTGCAGATGCAGTCCCTCGGTCGCTGCGGTCACCGCGGTCTCGGCAGCGAACAGCAACGCCATCGCGGCGAGCTCGGCCGCCCGCGGGCCTTGTTCTGCGCCCTCCCATGCGGCGTGCCACGTGAGTAGCCGCGCGCCGTCGAGCTGGGTCGCCAGGTCAGCGAGCCGATGCTGCACCACCTGAAAGCTGCCGATCGGTACGCCGAACTGCTCGCGATCGCGCACGCGTTGCACGGTGCGGTCGAACGCCCCCTGCGCCAACCCGACAAGAGCGGCGGCGGTCAACGTCCGCCACTCGTCGACGGCGTGGTCGAACGCCGCGCGCGCTTGCACGCCCTCGGCGAGCACGTGCGCCGCACCCACGTGCACGTTCGCGACCGGCAATGAGCCGAGGTTCGGCGGTGGCGACGCGGCGGCCGCCTGGTGTGCGACGACGAGCCGGTCCCCGATCAGAGCGACTACCTCGGTCGCAACCGCGCCGGCGGGCACCAGCGTCGCGACATCTCCGACGACCGGGCGCAGTGCCAGTGTTGGTAGCGCGCTGCTCGGCACCGGCGCGTTGCTCGCCGTCAGCAACCGGCGCGTGACCGCCACTTCGACAACCGGCACAGGCGCCAACCGCTTCCCGACTTCCTCACTCGCGACCGCGAGTTCGGTCAGCCGTCCGGCGTACGGAACGGGAGCGGACTCGAGCTTGGACCACAGCTCCGCGTCGAAACCGAGCGGCTCAGCGGCGCGAACGCGAGTCGTCGGGCAGGTCGCGTCGAGCAGGTCGCCCACCTCGCGGCGTACGACCTCCTCGGCGGCACTGAGTGCAAGGTCCATCCGGATCGATCAAGCAGGAAGGGGCAGGCCGTAGAGCCGCCGCACGTTGGTTGTGCAGATCTTCTCTCGCTCGTCCGGCGGCAGGTCCGCCATCAGTTCCTCAACGACCTTGCGCGAGAACGGGAACGTGGTGTCGGTGTGCGGGTAGTCCGACGCCCACATGAGGTTGTCGACACCGGTGATGTAACGACCGAGGATGCCCGAGTCGTCGTCTTGTTGGAACGTCGCAAAGAAGTGGTCGTGGAAGTACTCACTGGGTGGGCGCTTGATGGTCGACTGCATCCACACGCGATGGGTGTGGAAGATGCTGTCCATCCGCTCCAACGTGAACGGGATCCAGCCGATGCCGCTCTCGGCGATGGCGAACTTGAGGCCGGGGAACCGTTCGAGCAGGCCGGAGAAGATGATGAGCGCGACCGGTTCGGCCATGTCGAGACACATCATCGTCATGTAGGTCTCGAACACACCGGTCCCGGATCCGACATGGTTCAAGACACTCTGCAGGCCTTCCGCACCACCGGTTGCCGCCGCCTCCTTCGCGGCGGCTTCCGCGAGCGGTGCGGTCGACCTGCTGTGCAGGATGTGCAGGCTGAGGGGCAGGCCGACCTCTTCGGCCTTCGCCCAGAACGGGTCATAGCCGCGGCTGAACAGCGGCGGGCAGCCCATGAGGTCAGGCATCGCGTTGACAATCACACCGCGCAGTCCGAGTGCAGCGATCCGGTCGAGCTCGTCGACCGCGAACTCGGTCTCCTCCATCCGGACGAGGCCGACGCCGAGCAATCTTTCGGGGGCGACGGAGCAGAAGTCCGCTAGCCACTCGTTGTACGCGCGGAAACAAGCCCGACGCAGCTCGGTGTCCGTGATCGCCGCGAGCGTGCCGCCCCCACCAAGACCACCCAGCGGGCCCGGGTAGAGCACCTCGGCGTCGAGACCGTCGGTGTCCATGTCGGCGAGACGCGCATGCGGGTCGAACGACCCGCGAACCATGTCCTCGCGCGAGATGTGCAGCTTCTTGTTCGCGAACGCCTCGCCTTCCTTGCGCTTTCCGGCGGCGTGTACGCCGAACGAGAGCGGACTCGGAGGCAGGCCCTCGGTCATCCAGCAGTCCTGGCCGGTCTCGTTCGGACGAAGTCGGGGCCCGCGATCCCGCAACGCCGACGGCAGTCGCGTCTCGAACAAGTCGGGCGCCTCGTTGACGTGGGAGTCCGCCGAAATCAACCCGTACGTCATCACTTCAAGCCTCCCGAGACAGGCCGACAGAAAAGGTTTACTGTCTTGGGACACTAGGGCCGGACGGACACGGCCGTCAACGCAGGATTGGCTTGGAGGACCAGGGCAGCAATCGCTTTCTATTTGCCGCCGCCGGTGCTACTTTCCGATCCCCTTTCCACCCCAAGGAGCCCGCGATGCTCAACGGCTGGACGGTCATCGACGCCGACTCGCATGTGAACGACTGGCACCTCGACTGGCCCTCCTTGGTGCCCGCCAACCGACGCGGCGACCTGCCGACGTCGGTGCGCGACAAGAACGGCTTTCCCGTACTCGAGGTCGAGGGGCGCACCCTGCCGGAGGGTGACTCCGAAGACGGCTTCGACTACACCGACATCGAAGCCGTGATGGCGCAGTTCACGCGCGACGGCAAGTACTGGCTCCCCCGGCCGGGCGAGGAAGACCCGAAGCTGCGACTCCCCGACATGGACGAGATGGGCATCGACACCGCGGTGCTCTACGGCGGACACACCTTCCTCATCGCCGCGATCGTCGAGTCACCCGCGATTGCGACCGCGACGCTGCAGGCCTACAACACCTACCTCGGGTCGTACTGCTCGGAGTCCCCTGACCGGCTCAAAGGCGTGGCCAAGCTCGCCATGCAGTCGCCGAAGGAGGCCGCCGACGAGCTGCGGCGCTGCGTCCAGGAGTACGGCTTCGTGGGCGGCGTACTCCCGCCGCACCACGCGAACGGGACGACGCTCGATGACGAGAGCATGTACCCGATCTGGGAAGCCGCGGTCGAGCTGAACGTCCCCATCGCCATCCACACCATGGGCACGCAGATCAACCCGGTCCAGTCGACGGTGAAGCCCGGAAACCTCAGCGAGGCGTACGGCGGTATCCCGAGCCAGCTCGCGCTGGGCCACATCCTCGGCAGTGGCCTGCTGGACCGGTTCCGCGACCTGACGCTGGCGTTCCTGGAAGTCGGTGCCGGCTGGCTTCCGTTCATGATGGAGCGGCTCGAGGAGAGCTACGAGATCTACACGCAGAAGAAGGACCGGCTCGAGCGCGGTCCCGAGGAGATCATCAAGTCGGGGCAGATCTACATCTCCGCGGAGCCGGACGAACCACTGCTGCCGGCGACCGCGGACATCATCGGTGCGGACAAGATCGTGATCGGCTCGGACTACTGCCATCCCGAGAGCAAGTGCCCGTACTCGATGAAGATCCTCGCCGACCGCACGGACCTCAGCGACGAGGTCAAGCGGATGATCCTGTGCGACAACCCCAAGCGGCTTTACCGGCTGTAAGCACGCCCAGCCGAATGAAGGTCGATGGTCAGGTCGCCGTTGTCACCGGTGCGTCGTCGGGCATCGGGGCGGCCACCTGCCTGGAGCTCGCGCGGCACGGCGCCACGGTCGTCGCAGTAGCGCGTCGTAAGGACCGGCTCGACGAGGTCGTCACGTCCTGCCGCGCGCATGCCGCCGATTCCGTCGCGCACCCGGCTGACGTCGGGTCGCGCGAAGCTTGCGAACAGGTGATCACGGCTGCGGTCGACCGGTTCGGCCGGGTCGACATCCTCGTTAACAACGCCGGCATCAGCATTCACCGGGCCGCCGAGCGCACGCCGCCCGAGGACGTCGAGCGCCTCATGGCGGTGAACTTCTTCGGACCGGTGTACCTG
The DNA here is from genome assembly GCA_045807285.1 of Actinomycetes bacterium. Classification (GTDB taxonomy): domain Bacteria; phylum Actinomycetota; class Actinomycetes; order JAWWOW01; family JAWWOW01; genus JBJMHR01. Next base: position 179,272 of record JBJMHR010000017.1, on the reverse strand, counting down.
ACCATGGCGGCGCTACCCGGAATGCTCGAACGGCAACGCGGTGCCGTGGTGAACATCACGTCCGTCGCCGGACACGTGCCCAACCCTGGTGAATCGGCGTACGGCGCAAGCAAGGCTGCGCTGTCGCGGTGGTCGCAAGGTTTGACATTCGACCTGCACGGCACCGGGGTGCATGTCGGGGCGCTGAGCCCAGGTCCGATCGACACCGAGATCTGGTCGCTCGACGAGGAAGTCATCTTCAAAGGGAAGATGTATCCGCCGTCGCTCATCGCGGCGGGTGTCGTTCGCATGATCGATCGCGAGATCGTCGCGATGACTGTGCCACGGTCCTACGGCGCCGTCGGTGCGATGTATCCCTTGTTCGGACGACTCATGCGATGGGGCATGCATCGGTACGAGGACCGCGCCAAGCGCTCCGAAGACGGCGTTCGGGAGCAATGATGACGAGTCCGCGGATGTCGCTCAACCACGTGGCCATCACGTTGCCACCCGAGGAGTTCACGGCAGATGTTCAGAAGCTGCTGATCGACTTCTACGGCGATGTGTTCGGCTGGTACGAGTACCGAAGCGGCGAACCGGGTGACCCACTGATCCTCGCGTTTGGGGAGTCTCGGCACTACTTGTACTTGCTGGCCGGTGACCCCTGGCTCGACGCGCCGTCGATGGACCACTTCGGAGTGGAAGTCACTAGTGTCGAGGCCATCGACGAGACGCTGGCGCGGGCACGGAAGTACCAAGAGCGGGACGATCGCGTCGTCGTCATCGACAAGAAGTCCGAGCCGCAACGATCCACGATCGGCAAGGTCACACTCACGAACTGCTACATCGGATATCTGCTGCCACTGCTGGTCGAGCTGCAACACATCGACGTACAACCGTTCGACGCGTGACCCACCCTCGCGCTGCGTGCATCGTCGGAGTCGCGCAACGGACGGTGCGCCCGGTCGAGGCACCCGCGCCGGAGCCGCTGGAGCTGTGGGCCGACGTCGGCCATGCGGCCGCTCAGGACGCCGGCACCCCCCACACGCTTGCATCAATCGACGCCTTGCACGTCGTGTTCACCCAGTCGTGGGCGTACGACGACCCCGCAGCTCGACTCTCCGAACGACTTGGCATCTCACCGCGCCTGCAGCGCTACTCCGGTGTCGGCGGCACGACGCCGCAACAGCTCGTCAGCTCGGCGGCGGACGCCATGGCCGCGGGCACTTTGGACTCCGCTCTTATCGTCGGGGCGGAGGCACTCGCGACCCGGCGGCAGCTCCGGCGGTCCGGAGAACGGCCCTCGTGGTCACACCCGCATCCAGCTGGTTTCCGGTATCCACCTCACGGCGTCCCGCATCCATCGCAGCAGCGACACGGCGCCACGATGCCGACCTTCACCTTCCCGTTGGTCGACTCAGCGCGCCGGGCGCATCTCGGAAGCTCCCTGAGCACGTACGTGTCCGGGATCGGACGCATGCTCGCGCCGATGACCGAGGTGGCGGCCAAGAATCCGTACGCCTGGTTTCCGGAGACGGCCACGCCGGACGAGCTCGTCACCGCAACACCCGACAACCGCTTGATCGCCTCGCCCTACGCGAAGCGGACCATCGCGGTCATGGACGTCGACATGGCGGCTGCGGTGCTCGTCATGACGCACGAAGCGGCGGACCGGCACGGCGTACCGCAGGACCGGCGGGTCTACCTCCGTGGGTCCGCGTTCGCCGACGATCCCGAGACGATCGCCGAACGACCTCAGCTCCATCGCTCTCCAGCGATGACGGCTGCATCCGGTGCAGCGCTCGCCGCCGCTGCGGTGACCGTTGACGACATCGCATACTTCGACCTCTACTCCTGCTTCGCGTCCGCGCTGCACCTCGGCTGCGACGCGCTTGCGATCGACCCAACGGACGCGCGGGGATTGACGGTGACCGGCGGCCTGCCTTATGCCGGCGGCCCCGGCAGCAACTACGTGTTGCACTCGCTGGCTTCGATGGCCGGAGTGCTGCGCGAGGATCCCGGCGCGTTCGGTGTCGTCTCTGGGCTGAGCATGCACCTGGCCGGCCATTCGTACGCCGTGTACTCGACCGAGCCGGGACCGACGGTGCTGCGGCCGATCAGTTTCGGAGCGCCGCGGTCGCAGCCGATCGCAGACAGCTTCACCGGTGCCGCGACAGTGGCCGCGTACACCGTTGTCTACGACCGTGAGGGCGATCCGACCGCGGGCATCGTGATCTGTGATGTGGGTGACGGCTGTCGCGCATACGCCCGCGTCGAGGATTTGGACCTGCTCGCGGACGCCGAGCAGAGAGAGTTGGTCGGTCAGCCGGTCATCATGACGACGGACGGGACGGTCAACCGGGTGCGATGGTGACCGAGGACTCCCTGCGCGATCAGACGGCGCTCGTGACCGGAGCATCGTCCGGTATCGGCGCCGCCATCGCGCGCGCCTTCGCCGCGCACGGCATGCGGGTCGCGCTCACTGCTCGGCGAGCTAACCTGCTCGAACAGGTTGCGAGCGACTGCCGTGCGGCGGGCAGTCCGGAGGTGGTCGTGCTTACCGCTGACCTCACTGACGTCGAGGCGGCGGAGCGGGTCGCACTCGCAGCGTGGGACGAGCTGGGCGGCCTGGACGTCGTGGTCAACAACGCCGGCATCCCGAAGCGTCGCAACGTGGCGAAGCTGACGTTCGCCGACGTGGTCGAAGTACAGACCGTCAACTACCTGTCGCCGGTGCGCATCATGTTGGCGCTGATCCCACGGATGGTCGGGCGCGGCAGCGGGATGTTCGTGAACATCGGGTCGGGCGCTGCGCGGGCTGCCTCACCCCAGGAGGCGGCGTACACCGGTTCGAAGTTCGCCCTGGCCGGCTTCACTGAGGCAGCGTTCGTCGATCTCGCCGGAACCGGCGTCACGTTCAGGCTGGTCGAGCCCGGACCGATCGAGACACCGATCTGGGACGAGATGGCCGGCAATGACAGCCCGATCTACAAGGGCCGTTTCTACCCACCGGAAGACGTGGCGGATGCGGTGGTCGCTGCCGTCCTCGGCGACACGTTCGAGTACTTCGTGCCCCCGGAGCAGCAACGCATCATCGAGTTCAAGAGCCACGACATCGACGCGTTCCTGAAAGGCGCGATCGCCTTTGCGCAGGGCGCTGTCGTTCCCCGGGACGTCGACCGGCCACCGTCGTAGCCGGCCCGACAGCTACTTCGTCAGGAGTAGGCAGCCGGCGAGTGGCCCACCGCCGGCAGCCGCAACGGCGACTTCGACACCGGGCACCTGCCGTTCGCCCGCTGTCCCGCGGACCTGGTGAACGGCCTCCCATAGGTGCCCGAAACCGTGCAGCCGACCAGCAGACAGCTGGCCACCAGACGTGTTGATCGGCAGCTCGCCGTCGCGGGCGATGCGTGCCCCGCCCTCGATGAACGGACCGCCTTCACCGCGCCCACAGAAGCCGAGCGCCTCGATCCACGCGAGCGTCAAGAACGAGAACCCGTCGTACATCTGGGCGGTGTCGACGTCGCCGGGCTTCAGCTCTGTGCGCGACCACATCTGCGCAGCGGCATCGCGGCACGAGAACGTCGTGATGTCGTCCCACTGGTCCCAGCTCGGTCGCCCATGGAGCGCTGACCCGACAGCGTTGACGCGCACGGCACCGTTAGGCGCGTCATCGGCCGTCTCAACCGCCGAGACGATGACGGCCGTGCACCCGTCTGCGGGCACATCACAGTCGAACAGACAGAACGGCGTCGTCACCATCCGCGCGTTGAAGTAGTCGTCCATCGTCATCGGCTCTGTGTAGATGGCCTGCGGGTTCAGCGCGGCGTTCTTGCGCCCGGTCAACGCGATCTGCGCGAGCTGCTCGCGGGTCGTCCCGAACTCGTGGAAGTGCCGGTTCGCGTACATCGCGAGCCAGTTTGCGGCCGAGAACGCCCCGAAAGGCAACGTCCACTGCAGGAACCCACTGACCCGACCGCCACCGCCCATGCCCGCGCCCATCGACACGCTCGCGCGGCCCTTGTTTCCCTGCGCGCTGGCCTCGGTGACGGTGCGGTAGACGAGCACGTGCCGGGCCAGGCCGGTCGCGACGGCGGTGATCGCGTTGATGACCGCGGACAGCTGCGCGGGGCCTTCCATCCCGCCGGCATGCCAGTTGAGTTTCAGCCGAAGTGCGTCCTGCACTTCCGGCGTACCCGGACCACCGAAGCCAGGCGGACCGAAGCCCCCACCGGGGTACGCCGCGAGGCCGTCGATGTCTTCGCGTGTCAACCCGGCATCCTCGATCGCCCGCAACGCACCCTCGACCGTCAGGTCGAGCGGGCTGCGGTAGATCCGTCGGCCCACCTGCGACTGTGCGGCGCCGGTGATGCAGGCGCGCCGTTCCATTGGCTCTGTCATGAGCGCACCGGCTCGAACAGCGGGATCCACGTGTCGTCGTGCTGCTCGAACACGACCTGCACCGGCATACCGAAGGTCACGTCAGCGGGATCGCAGTTGACCATGTTGGTCATGAGGCGCAGGCCCGGCTGTGCGTCGAGCTCAATAAGAGCGATGACGTACGGCGCCGGCATCGTGGGGTTCCAGTTCTGCTCGTTGACGGTGAAGGAGTGCACGACACCGCGTCCGTTCGTCGCTTCGACGGCGATGTCACGGGACAAGCACGTGGGGCACACCGGCGACGGTGGATGGATCCAGTAGCCACATGCCTGACAGCGCCAGAAAACGAGCTCGCCGCGCTCGCCGCCGGTCCAGAACGGAGCGACGTCGTCATCGAGTCTCGGGAGCAGCCGGAACGGCTTGGTGTCCGCCGCCTCAGCCATGACGGCTCAGTCGGTCTCGGGTGGCTGCGCTGCGTCGAAGCCCTCGCGGGCCGCCGGGATCGCCTGGACGGCCGGCAAGATGCCGAAGTTGGCCGTGGTCAACATGATCGTGCCGAGCACTTCGCGCCACTCGGCGCCCACCTCGCGTGCCAGCCGCGCATGGCGTTCGACCCCAGCGGGGTTCCGCAGGATCACCGAGCACACCAGCCGCACCAGCTCGTGCGTCTTGCGGTCCGGGGAGTCCAGCGAGTCGATCGCCGACAACCACTCGCTCTGGGCTTCGTGCAGCTTGGGGAAGGCGTCGTGGATCGGACCTTCGTAGGAGAAGGCGAACTCGTCCGCTGGTCCCTCGCTCACGCGGCCATCCTGCCACTAGGCAACCGGCGCGACCGTCGTACACGAACGACGACTACGACGCCCGGTGGATCAACGTCATCACGGCGGTGAGGACGAGCTCGCCGCGCTGGTTGCGGTACTCGTTCTCCGAGGAGATGAACGTCATCTTCTTGCCGTTGCTGCTGGTCTTCTCGTAGTGGTTGCTGATCCGGCCAGTGGAAGTCAGCGTGTCGCCCACGAGGATCGGCCCGTGGTAGGTGAACTCCTGCTCACCGTGCAGGATCATCCCGCCGGTCTTCATGAGGCTGCCGATGACCTCCATGACCGGGTTCGAACCGCCGGTGGTGTTCTCCGGCTGCAACTCGGGGAACTGGCCCCAGTTGGCGAACGCGAAGCCCATCGTCGGGGGCACCGGGATGCTGTCGAAGCCGGCGGCCTTGGCCGCGCGCAGGTCCTGGTAGATCGGGTTCTCGTCCTTGACGGCCTTGGCGAAGTTCGAGACCGGCCCGCGCTCCATCACGGTCACGCTGGGCGCAAGCGGCTTGCCAATCACACTGGTGTCGGCCATGTAGGTGAACCCCCTTGGGCGGAGAGCTGCGGTCCGGTGTCTGTGGTCCCATCCGAACCTGACACGGTTGTCAGGGAACGGCGCGGAGCCGTACGTTAGCACGACGCTGACAACGGTCTGACAACGTGAAGGGTGAGGTCTCATGGGTCTGCTCGACGGCAAGGTCGCGATCGTCACAGGTGGCGGCCGAGGGGTGGGTCGCGGCGAGGCGGTCCTGCTCGCTCAGCACGGCGCGAAGGTCGTCGTGAACGACCTCGGCGGCTCGCAGACAGGCGAGGGCGCTGACAAGACGCCGGCCGAAGAGGTCGTCTCCGTCATCAAGGACCGCGGCGGCGAGGCAGTCGCGAACTACGACGACGTGTCCGACTTCAACGGTGCGAAGAACCTCGTGTCTCAGGCGGTCGAGGCGTTCGGCAAGCTGGACGTCATCGTCAACAATGCGGGCATCCTGCGCGACGCGATGCTCTTCAAGGCGACCGAGGACGACTTCGACTCGGTCATCCGCGTGCACTTGAAGGGCACCTTCTGCGTCACGCATCACGCCGCGAACTACTGGCGCGACCAGTCGAAGAGCGGCAACCAGCCACGCGCGTCGGTCATCAACACCGTGTCGTCCGCCGGCCTCCAGGGCAACGTCGGGCAGACGTCGTACGGAGCGGCCAAGGCCGGCATCGCTGCGATGACGATCATCCACTCGCTCGAGCTCGGTCGGCTCGGCGTACGCGTCAACGCGATCGCACCCGGCGGGATGACGCGCATGGTCGGCACCATCCGTCCGGACGCACCGCCGCCGAAGCACCCGGAGGACTACACCGAGTTCGACCCGATGAACCCGGGTAACTCCGCGCCGATGGTCGTGTGGCTCGCGTCGGACGAGGCGCAGCACGTGACCGGCCAGGTGTTCCGCGCGGTCGGCAACACCATTGCGCACTACAAGCCGTGGGCGCTCGGCGACAGCGTCACATCCAAGAACAAGGAGCAGTGGGACCCGACCGAGATCGGCAACGCGATCAACGCCGCCGTGTTCCACTCGCGCCACCCCGGCCTCCAGATGGGCTGACGCCCGACGTTCGCCGACCTACCGGGAGTTGCAGTCAGGGCTAGCCGGTGGCTCCGTCTATGCACTCGCGGAGCAGATCGGCGTGGCCGTTGTGCCGGGCGTACTCCTCGATCATGTGCGTCAGGATCCAGCGCAACGTGACGTCGTCGCCGCGCCGCAAGCCGGTGACGTCGAGCGATGCGGCCTCGTCCGTGTGCCGACGCGCGACCGCACACGCCTCATGGAACCGCGCAAAATCGCCTTGTACGTCGGCATCGTCGACGTTGTCGAAGTCGCCGTCCGGGTCGGCGTCGCTGTAGTGGAGCGGCTCGACCGGCTGGCGTTGCAACGTGCGCTGGAACCAGTTGCGCTCCACCTCGGTGCAGTGGCGGACCAGGCCGAGGAGAGACATCGTCGACGGTGGCACCGAGCGAAGCTTCAGTTGAGCGTCGGTCAGCCCCTGGCACTTCCAGAGCAACGTGGCGCGGTGGAACTCGACCCACGCGACCAGCATCTCCCGCTCGGGAAGCTGTGTTGGCGGCATGCGGGGCCGGTCGGCCATCAGTTGATCCTCGCTCATAGCTGCGTTGTGAACTGCGCGAGGTCGAAGTAGTCACGCCATGCGGCGATGGCACCGTCGCGCACTTCGAGGATGCCCATCATCGGCATCGACGCGGTCGCGCCGTCCTTCCGGAAGCGGTCGATGCGTTCGGTCATCACGATGAGGCCGTCGCTCAAAACGTGCACCAGGTCGACGTCGACGTCGCCGCCCATCTGCATGAACTCCGTGATCGTCTCGATGATCGAGTCACCACCCTCGACCGGCGGCAACGGTCCGTTGCAGTAGACCGCATCGTCCCGAAAGAACCTGCGGAGCGACGCCGCATCACGTTGTGGCCAGGCAGCCACAAAAGCGGCAATGAACTCTGTGACGACATCGAGCGCGGAGGGCACCGCTAGTCCCCCGTCGCGCCGTCGATGCGCTCGCGCAGCAGGTCTGCGTGTCCGTTGTGGCGGGCGTACTCCTCGATCATGTGCGTCATGACCCAACGAAGCGAGACCTCGACGTCCTGACCGCGGTAGCGCTCGAGGCCTACCTCATCGAGGGACGGCGCGCTCGCCTCGATCGCTCGCGCCTGGTCACACTCTTGCTGCCAGACCACGAAGTCCGCGGACACATCCGCACTGTCGAGGTCGCGCCACTCTGCGGAGTCCGGATAGCGCTCGACGTCCTCCTGGCGACCGAACACGACGCGGAACCACCAGCGCTCCACTTCTCCCATGTGGCGAACGATGCCGAGCAGGCTCAGGCGCGACGGCGGTACGGCGCTCTCGCGGAGCTGGTCGTCGGACAGGCCCGCGCACTTCCAGGCCAACGTCGCGCGGTGGTAGTCGAGCCACGCGCGCAACATCTCGCGCTCGGGGAGCTCTAGGGCCGGTTCGACTCGCTCACCACTCACCGGCCTATCAAACCGGCGGCGTCAACCCGGTCAGCGCCATCACGCGGCGAAGGCAGCGCGCGCAGCGGCACCCGCCGGGGCGCAACGGCGCGGTCACGCAGCCATTCGGCGAAAGCCTCCTGGCGCATCGGCCTAGCGAGGTGGTAGCCCTGCAACGCGTCACACCCCAGGTCCTGCAGAAGTTTCTGGGTGACGCCGTCCTCCACGCCCTCTGCCATCACGTCGAGCCGCAGCGCACGCGCCATCTGCACGATGGCACGGATGATCGCCGCGTCGTCACTGGTGGGTGCAAGGTCACGGACGAAAGACTTGTCGACCTTCAGCTCACTGACCGGAAGCGCCTTCAGGTAGCCGAGCGACGAGTAGCCCGTGCCGAAGTCGTCGATCGAGACCCGTACGCCGACGCGAGCCAACGCGCGCAGCACTTCCGTCGTACGCGCGGGGTCGGCCATCAGAACCGTTTCGGTGATCTCCAACGTGAGGTTGTACGGCGCGACACTGTGCTTGGCGAGCAGCCGCGCGACGCTGTCCGCAAACTCCGGCTCGAGCAGGTTGCGCACTGACACGTTGACAGAGACCGCGATGGGCGAGCCGGCAGCGGCCCACTTCGCGCAGGTCTCTACCGCCTCGGCGAGGACGTAGCGAGTGAGCTCGCGGATTTGCCCGGTTTGCTCCGCGATGCCGATGAAGTCGTCCGGAGGCACCTCGCCGTAGACCGGGTGCTCCCAGCGCACGAGCGCCTCGGCGCCGACGATGACGCCGTCCTTCATGCGGGCTTGCGGCTGGTAGCGCAAGGACAACTGGTGTTCTTCGATGGCGCTCCGCAGGCTGCCGGCGAGCGCCAGGCGCCGCGGCGAGTAGTCGTCGAGCTCAGCCCGGTAGACCTGGACACCGGTGTAACCCTTTTTGGCGGTGTACATCGCGACGTCGGCGCGCTGCATCAGCGTCACGGCGTCCTGACCATGCTCCGGCGCGAGCACGACGCCGACGCTTGCCGTGACCTCCATCGACACGCCTTGCAGCACCATCGGCTCGCCGAGTGCGGTCCGCACCCGCTCCGCGGTCACCACGGCGTCGTGTTCACCGAGGTTCGCCATGAGGATCGCGAACTCGTCCCCGCCGAGTCGAGCAAGCAGGTCCCCGCTCCGGATCTGAGTCGAGAGTCGACGCGCGATCTCGCGGATGAGCAGGTCGCCATGGTGATGACCAAGCGTGTCGTTGACCTCTTTGAAGCGGTCGAGGTCCATGAGCAGCACTGCGGTGCGCTTCGGCGCCGACTCCAGCGAAGCCGACAGGCGGTGCTGGAAGAAGGCGCGGTTGGCAAGTCCGGTCAGGGAGTCGTGCAGCGACTCGTAGTTCAGGCGGTCCACGAGCCGGGCGTTGGCGAGGGCAGCACCTGCGTGAGTTGCAAGTGTCTGCAGCAGGAGGCCGTCGTCGTTGCCGAACGTGCTGACCTCTCCTCGGCGGTCACACACAACCAGGACGCCAAGGAGCTCTTGCTCACCGATCACAGGAGCGAGCACCGCGTCCTTCGCGTCGTACTCGAGAAGGAACTGGCGATGCACAGCGTTGCGATCCGTTTGCCGTAGGACGACCGGCTTCTGGTCGCCGAAGATCTCGCGGAGGAACGACGGCATCTCCGTGATGGACGCGCGGCCGGTCTGGATCTCCGCGCCGATCAGCGACGTGACGGCGAACCGCTCGTCCGCCGGTCCTGCCACGTACAACATCACCCGTTCGGCGCGCATCAGGTCAGCAACGCGTAGCAGCAGTGTGCGCACGACGGCATCGCCGTGCGGATCCCGTCCGAGCTCGCGGATGAAGTCGTAGAGAACGTTCACGTTGGTGTGTTGCTTGCGAAGAGAGTTGAACGTCCGGAAACCGAGCATCACCAAAGCGGTGCTGATCACGACAGGCACGAGGAGCGCGGTGCTCCACGCGACGGCGCCGACACAGACCAACGCAAGTGTCGAACACGCGAGCGCCTCAACGAAGCAGGTGCGCAGGAAGCCGAGAGTGCGCCGCGGTCGGACTTCTCTGCTGGTGGCCGCGATGACTGCATTGACGGCCAGGCTGTCGATCGTCGCAGCCGTCAGCGCCGCGGCCAGCGCGGGCACGATCATCCGGAGCGCGCCCTGGTCCAGCGCGCCATGCAGCGTCCGGAAAACCAGCGTCGCGAGCGCGACGTCGCAGATCCAGAGGCTGGCGTTGAACATGAGCTTCAGTGGTCGCTGCCGGCGTATGAAGAACAGCACGAGACAGCCGCCCACTAACCGAACAGGCGCGAGCATCGCCCCCGGGACGTAGAACAGGGCGACCGTCAATGTGAGCTCGCTGATCGACACGGAGTGCGTGTTGCGACCGAGCTCGACATGGAGGACGACCGCCTCTGTCACCGCGAACGCGACAAGCAGTAGCCATGTGTTGGGCTGGCGCAACATTGCGACGGTGGGGTGCACCCGGAGTACGACGGTGTCGAGAGCGAGCCCGGCGAACAACAGCGCCGACACAATCAGGAGCACAGGACGCAGTGAGACAGGCGACGTTCTGGTCGCCTGTCTCGGGCCCTGCTGCCGCTCCACCCGGAACGGCGTCAATCCCACGTGGCGCCCATCCAGTCGTTGCCCGACCACGTGCTACCCGACCACGTGCTACCCGACCACGTGCTACCCGACCACGTACTGCCCGACCACGTACTCCCGGACCACGTACTGCCCGACCACGTACTCCCGGACCAGGTGCTGCCCGACCACGTGCTACCGGCCCAGTTCTGACCGGCCCAGTTCTGACCGGCCCAGTTCTGACCGGCCCAGTTCTGCCCGGACCAGGTCGAACCCGACCACGTCGACCCGTTGAAGACGCCGCCGTTCCACGCGCTCAGGGTCTCCTCTGCAGCGGCGATGGACGGCGATGGCCATGGCTTGCCGAAGATGTCCTGCTCGCCGGTGAGCGCGTCCCCGTCCATCGTGACGTGGCTGGTGCCACGGGCTTGTTCGAGCGAGCCGATGCCCGAGGAAGGGGCGAAGTATTGGGTCGCGTTCGGCGTCGGTGCCTGCAGCGCGGCGCCGACCTGCAGGACACCGGCACCGATGAAGTTCGGGTTCGAGCTAGCGATCTTGACCGCGGTTGAGGTCAGGAGGGCTTTCAGCTGGTCCGGGGCAAGATCGGGCCGCGCGCTGAGCAGGTCAGCGACCGCGCCGGAAACCACGGCCGCGGCTTGCGATGTGCCACTGCCGCGCAGGAAGCGTCCGCCGAACACCGCGTTGGGGTACTGCGCCGCGAGGGTGGAGTTCGGGGACAACAAGCCCATCACGTAGGCGCCGGGGGCGACCACGTCGGGGCGGCGCTGCCCGGTCCCGCGCTGCGAGAAGCTCGCGACGGTGTCGTCGGAGGTGCCGACGGTGCCCTGAGGATCCTCGGCGCCGACCGCGATGAGGCTCGGGTCGTCAGCCGGATCGGCGACGTACTTGCTGCCGGTGCCGTCGTTGCCGACCGAGACAACCACGACGATGCCGTGCCGCCACGCATTCTCCGCCGCATGGGCCAGCGGATCGACTTGATAAGGCTGCGTGCTGGTCGTACCGAGCGACAAGTTGAGGACGCGAATGTTCATGCCCGGGTCGTGGGCGTGCTGAGTCACCCAGTCGATACCCGCGATCATCTGCGAGACGTCGGCGGCACCGGTTGAGGAACCGACCTTGACGCTGACGAGCCGCGCGCCGGGAGCGACGCCGGTGTAACCGCCTGCGGTGCCATCGTTGCCCGCGATGATGCCGGCCATTGCCGTGCCGTGGCCGTATCCGTCGAGGTAGGCCATCGAGTCGTTCTGCGAGTCAAACGAAAGATCAGGTCCGTAGACGAGTTTGCCCGGGGCGTCGAGACCCGGAACCGGCGTGACACCGGTGTCAACGAGGGCGACGTCGATGCCTTGTCCGGTCCCGCCGGCCTGCCAGGCCACGGGCGCTCCGATCACCTGCGCGATCGAGGCCATGTCGGGAAGTGGGCTGGCTGCGTGCGCGGGAACGAAAGCCACTCCGACAGCGAGTACAGCGGCAGCGGAGAGACCGACCCGGATACGAAGAATTCCGGCGGAGCGGCGGGCGCACACGTGAGCGGCGTTCATAGGCACCTCACCAGTTGTCATCTGTCGCTGTTACATCGCCAGACGCGTGCCGCGGCTACATAGTTATTCCAAGTGGTTCGGCGCTCGGCATTCAGCGCAGTTACGCCGCGCGGCCTAACAAACGGATCAGTTCGCTAGGCCGAACAGAGCATCGTGAAATCTGCAGCGTGGCGTAAGACGGCGCGGCCTGCTGGCTGACTCGGTGCGTCAGACGGGCCGGAACACCGGCAGGGTGACCTCGTCGGTCTCCTGCTCGAAGGTCACCTCGAGCGGCATGCCCACCCGGAGCTCGCCGAAGTCCACCCCGACGACCCGGGTCATCATGCGCGGCCCTTCGTCGAGATCGACGATCGCCGCGGCGTACGGCACCTTGTCCGGGAACGGCGGGAGGTCGTTGGAGTAGACGACCGACCAGGTATAGAGCGTCGCGCGGCCGGAGGCCTGCTCCCACGACACGTTCTCGGACCAGCAGTGCGGGCAGAACGGCCGGGGGTAGAAGTGCGCCTTGCCGCAGTCGGCACAGCGCTTGATCAGCAGCTTGCCGTCACGCGTCGCTTCCCACCATGGCGCGGTGCCCTCGTCGATCGAGGGCAGGTCGAAGCGAGGCTTGCTAGGGGCGGTCACTAGGCGACGCGGGAGGGCAGCGAAGCGGTCGCTTCGCCGGCGACGACGGCGTCGCCGTTCTGGTTGTTCACCTTGACGTCGAAGTCGACGAGGTTCTCGCCGCCCTCGTTGCGCTTTGCCTTGACGACGATCTCGGTGGTGAGCACGTCATCGGGCCAGGTCTGCTTCGCGAACCGCACGCTGAAGTGCGTGAGGTTGCCGATGCCGAGGTAGTCGGTGAGGGCGGTCGCGAGCAGGCCCATCGAGAACATGCCGTGCCCGAAGACACTCGGCAGCCCAGCGGCCTTCGCCCTCGTGTCGTCGTGATGCATCGGGTTGAAGTCCCCGGAGGCTCCGGCGTACTGCACGAGGTCCGTGCGCGTCAGCGTGTGACTGAGCGCCGGCGCCTTGTCGCCCTCTTTGACGTCCTCGAAGACGACCTTCTGCTCGCCCATGCGGGAAACCCCCAACGACTCGACCGGCTATTCCCTGACATTATTGTCATAGAACTGTTCGCAGCGGGAGGGTGGGTCGGGTGGAGTTGGCGTACGACCCCGCTGACGAGGCATTTCGGGCCGAACTCCGCGCCTGGCTGGAGCAGAACCTGCCGCCGGAGGTCACGGATCATCCCGACGGGGAGATGCTCGGTCACGGCGGGGGAAGCGACGAATACCCCCAGTGGGCACGCACGTGGCAGGCGACCCTCTTCGAGGCCGGCTGGCTCGTACCGCAATGGCCGCGTGAGCTCGGTGGCCGCGACGCGACCGCGCTGCAGACGCTCATCTACCACGAAGAGATGGCGCGCGCACGTGCGCCGCGGACGTTCAACTTCCAAGGCCTGAACATCGTCGCGCCGTCCCTACGAGACTTCGCGACGCCCGAGCAGGCCGAACGCTGGCTCGTACCGACGTTGCGTGCCGACGTGCTCTGGTGCATCGGGATGAGTGAGCCAGGCGCGGGCAGCGACCTCGGCGGCCTGACGACGCGAGCCGACGTCACCGACGAAGGTTTCGTCGTCAACGGGCAGAAGGTCTGGACGTCGTCGGCGCACCATGCCGATTGGTGTTTCCTCTACTGCCGCACCGATCCGAACGCACCAAAGCACGCCGGCATCAGCACGATCGTCGTCGACATGAAGAACACCGAAGGTGTCACGATCCGGCCCTTCCCGCACCTCACCGGCAACGTCGATTTCGCCGAGGTGTTCTTCACCGATGCATTCGTCCCGCGCAACAACCTCGTCGGTGAGCTGAACGACGGCTGGCGCGTGACAATGGGATCGCTTGCACACGAGCGCGGCGGACTGTGGGTGCAGGGGGTCGCCGGGCAAGAATCGACGATTGACCGGCTCATCGACCTCGCACGCAAGACTGGACGGATCGACGATCCCGTCGTACGACGCGAGCTCGCACACGTGCACGAGCAGGTCGCGACGCTGCGCGCGCTGGGTTACAAGGGCTTCGCCAACTTCGAGTCGCAGGCAGCGCCTGAGCACTCGCTGCTGAAGCTGGCCAGCGCAGAACTGCAGAAGACGATGGGCGAGTTAGGGACTCTGCTGCTCGGACCGTTCGGCGCGGTCGTCGACGGCAGCGCTCCGGGTGCTGACGGGCACTGGCCGATGTGGTTCTTCACGTCGTTCGCGAGCACTATTGCCGGTGGCACCAGCGAGATTCAGCGCAACATCATCGCCGAGCGCATCCTCGGACTTCCCCGCGCAGGAGCGAAGAACAAGTGACCGACTACGAAACCGTCACCTACGAGGTGAAGGACGGCATCGGCTGGCTAACGCTCAACCGGCCTGACGTTCACAACGCGTTCAACATCAAGATGCAACTCGAGCTTCGCGACATCTGGCGCGGTGCTCGCGGTGACGACGAGGTCCGCGTCATCGTGCTGAGCGGCGCCGGCGAGAAAGCGTTCTGCACCGGAATCGATCGCATGGAGACGATGGGGTCACCCGTCCAAGACCGAGTGGTGGGCTCACGCAGTACGCCGTTCCACTTCGACGATCCGGGCGAGAACATCGGCCCGAAGAGCAACGACCTCTGGAAGCCGGTCATCGCGGCGATCAACGGCATGGCCTGCGGGGGCGCGTTCTACATGCTCGGCGAGGTCGACATCATCATCGCTGCGGAGCATGCAACGTTCTTCGATCCACACGTGACCTACGGGATGGCCGCGTCGTTCGAGTCGATGCACATGGTGTCGAAGATGCCGCTCGGCGAGGTGCTGCGGATGCAGCTGCTCGGCTCACACGAGCGGTTGTCCGCCGACCGCGCGCTGCAGATCGGGCTGGTTTCCGAGGTTTGCCCGCTAGCAGAGCTACGCGACCGAGCGGAGTGGGCGGCAAGCGTCATCGCTGAGCGGCCCCCACTAGCGATCCAGGCGACGGTGCGCGCGACGTGGGCAGCGCATGAGCTGTCGCGCAGCCAGGCGCTCGCGCTCGGTTACGCCTACATCGGTCTTGGCACCAGCCAGGAGTCCATTGCCGAAGGACAACAAGCGTTTGCCTCGGGGCAGCGCGTCGAGTGGAGGTTGCGTTGAGCCCGGGCACAGCAAACAGAGTGGCGATCACCGGAGCTGCACTGTCGGACTGCGGTCGCGTCCACACGCTGACGCCTTTCGACCTGCACTTCCAAGCGACGACACGTGCGCTCGCCGACGCTGGGCTGACCAAAGACGACGTCGACGGCTTCTGCTCGGTCGGGATGGGCACGCTTGCGCCGGTTGAGGTCGCGGAGTTCCTCGGGCTGCGACCGACGTATGTCGACTCCACCGGAGTCGGCGGCGCGACGTGGGAGTTCATGCTCGAGCATGCGGTGGCCGCAATCCAGGCCGGCATCGCCAAGACCATCGTCATCGTCTACGGGTCCACGACCCGGGCTGACCTGAAGAAGCGGCTGCGCACGGCCAACCTCGCCTTCTCGGCCCGCGGTCCGTCCCAGTTCGAAGCGCCGTGGGGGCACACCCTCATCGCCAAGTACGCGATGACGGCGCGCCGGCACATGTACGAGTACGGCACCACCATCGAGCAGCTCGCCAACATCGCGGTGGACACGCGGTACAACGCGAGCCTCAACCCGCTCGCGTACTACCGCGACCCGATCACCGTCGACGACGTCATGAACGAGCGCATGGTCGCCGATCCGTTCACGAAGCTGCACTGCTGCATCCGCTCCGACGGGGGCGGCGCCATCGTGGTCACAAGCGCGGACCGGGCAAAAGACCTGCCAAAGGCTCCCATCTACGTCCTCGGCACCGGCGAGGCAAGCAACATCACGACGATGAGCGAGTGGGAAGACTTCACCGTCTCCCCTGCGGCCGTGTCGGGACGGCTTGCCTTCGACCGCGCAGGCATCACACCGGCCGACGTCGACGTCTGCCAGTTCTACGACGCGTTCACGTCGATGGTGCTGTTGACCTACGAAGCGCTCGGTTTCTGCGGCAAGGGCGAGGCCGGGTCCTACCTCGAAGGCGGCACGATGCGCGTCGGCGGCAAGATGCCGACGAACACCGACGGCGGCGGGCTCTCCTCCTGCCACCCCGGGATGCGCGGCATGTTCCTGCTTGTCGAAGCGGTGAAGCAGCTCCGGGCGGAAGCGGACGGGCGACAGGTGGAAAACGCCAAGGTCGCATGCGTGAACGGCACCGGCGGCTGGTTCTCTTCGGCGTCGACCATCTTGCTCGGCACGGAGTAATGGACTTCCGACTCACCGACGAGCAGACCGCGCTGCGCGACGGCGCGCGCGACCTGCTGCAATCGGAGTGCCCGGCCGAGGTGGTGCGCAAGCGGTACGACGACATCAACGTCGTACCGGCCCAGCTCGCGAAGATTCTGCACGCTTCGGACTGGCTCGGCATGCTCGCGCCTGAGTCAGCCGGCGGCCTCGGCCTCGGCGTTGTCGAGGCGTGCCTCATGCTCGAAGAGGCAGGCCGCACGCTTGCGCCGGTGCCCCTGTGGTCGACGGCGGGGTTGTACGTCCCGATGGTGCTGGCGACTGCCGACGAGGCAATGAGGGATGAACTGTTGCGCGCGGTCTGCAATGACGGTGCGCTCGGCACGGCAGCGGTGGCCGAGGACGACGGGCGGTGGTTGCCGACGGCGCGGTCAACAACCAGCGACGGCACAACCGTGAGCGGCACGAAACGACTCGTGCCGGAAGCGGACACGGCGAACCGCATCGTTGTCACCGCCGTTGGCCCTGACGGCCCTACCGTCTTCGTCGTCGATCGAGAGCACGTTGAGTGTCGGTACGTCGAGACGATCGACCGCAGCCGTGCGTTGTACGACGTGACGTTCACGAACGCTCCCGCCCAGCGTCTGCAGGGTGCCGACATCACGCGCGCCCTCGACATTGCCGCGGTCACACTCGCGGCGGAGACTCTCGGCGCAGCCCGGTGGATCCTCGACACTTCTGTCGCCTACGCGAAGGTGCGCGAGCAGTTCGGCGTACCGATCGGAAGTTTCCAAGCGGTGCAGCACAAGTGCGCCGACGACCTGCTCGACATCGAGCGCGCATGGGCCGCGACGTACTGGGCCGCGATGTGCCTTGACTCCGACGATGCCGATGCACCCCGCGCGGCCGCGATCGCGAAGGCAAGTGCATGCGACGCCGCGCGTAGGACCGCCAAGGACGGCGTCCAGATCCACGGCGGGATCGGCTACACGTGGGAGCACGACCTGCATCTCTACGTTCGCCGCGTCTACGCCGCAGAAGGCCTGCTCGGAAGCGCCGAAGAACATCGGGCCCGGCTCGCGGATCTCATCGCACTCTGAGCGCACCACCTCGTGCCACGCGACAAACACGACCTTTCGTCAAATCCCTCCTGTCGGCAGGCCGCGGTGCCATGCTCCGAAGTTACTGACGATGAGAGGTGGTCTTTAAATGAGAAGGACCATGAGCCGAACAACCAGGGTCGCGACGCTCGTAGCGGCTGCGTCGCTGAGCGTGGGCGTGCTCGCAGCCTGCAGCAGCAGCGGCGGCAGCAGCGGCTCGAAGAACTCGACCCCACCCTTCGATGAGGCCGCGGCCAAGGCGACGATCACGACCAACTGGGAAACGTTCTTCGATCCGACCAAGCCCGCGGCCGACAAGGCTGCCTTGGTTCAGGACGCGGCCGAACTGCAGCCGATCCTGACCGCACAGGCGAAAAACCCACAGGCAAAGACGACGAAGGCCAAGGTCAAGACAGTCGTCATCGACCCTTCGCACGTCAAGGCAACCGTGACCTATGACTTGGTCCCGGTGGCCGGCGGTGCTGCGTTACTCCCCAACGCGAGCGGCGTCTCGGTCTACGAGGGCGGCACATGGAAGGTGTCGAAGGCGACGTTCTGCACCCTGATCGCACTGGGTTCGCAGTCGAGTGGCCAGCCGGTGCCGGCTCCCTGCGCCAGCTAGCGACAGAAGTCGTTACAAGCGGCTGGCCGCGGCGAGCACGTCCGCGGCCGGTCCGCTTTGTACGACGGTCCCCTTGCCGAGCAGTACAGCTGTGTCGGCGATCGTCAGTGCCCGCGTGACGTGCTGTTCGACGATCAGCAGCGCGCTGCCCGCCTCGCGAACGCGACGCAGCGTCGCGTAGACCTCGTCGATCAGCCGCGGGGCCAATCCGAGCGAGAGTTCGTCAACCACGAGCAGACGTGGGGGGTCCGCCAGCACCCGTGCGAGCGAGAGCATTCGCTGCTCACCACCCGACAGCGTGCCGGCGTACTGCCGACGTCGTTCCTGCAGCCGTGGGAAAGCGGCGTACGCCCGCTCTAATGCCGCACCGACACCGCGCCGACCGAGCGAGCGCCGGAACGCCAGATCGAGGTTCTGCTCGACGGTGAGTGTGGCGAGAACCGAACGTCCCTCCGGCGCGTGTGCCACGCCCAGTCGCGCGATCCGCCAGGCGGGCCAGCCAGTGACGTCTTCGCCGTCGACCAGAATCTGACCTCCGGTCGGCGCGACGAGTCCGGTGACAACCCGCGCGACGGTCGACTTGCCGGCGCCGTTCGGCCCGAGCAGGGCCACCGCTCCCCCGGCCGGCACCGTGAACGACACACCGAAAAGCGCGCGGAAGGGACCGTACGACGCCGTGACGTCGCGGACCTCCAGCACCGGTCGGGGCAGCGGTGTCGCTGGCGCGCTCACGGCGTGGTCCCCACATAAGCGGCGACGACGTTCACGTCGGCGAGCACCGCCGCGGGCGCACCCGAAGCGAGCATCCGGCCGGAGTCCAGCACGAAGAGTCGCTCGGCGAGCGCACGCACAAGGTCGAGGTCGTGCTCGACGAGCAGCACCGCGGAGCCGGCCTCCTTGCGAATCTCGGTGATGACGCCGGCCAGCCGCGCGGTCTCGTCCGCGTCCAGGCCGCTGCTCGGCTCATCCAGCAGCAGCAACCGAGGCTGCGACACGAGCGCGCGAGCAAGTTCCACCAGGCGACCCTGACCGAGCGGGAGGGACTCGACCGGCGCCGGCGCCGCCTCGGCCAGACCCACCAGGTCCAGCGTCTCCTCGGCACGGGCGATCTCGACTGCCGTAGGCCGACCACGGCCGACAAGGTCGGCGAGCAGGCCGCCGGAGCGGCGATGTGCTCGGTCCGCGACGATCACGTGCTCACGCACGCTCATTCCGGCGAACAGCTCGAGTCGCTGGAAGGTCCGACCGATGCCGAGCCGGGCCCGCCGGTGCACCGCCATCGTCGTGACGTCGCGGCCGTCGACGCTCACCTTTCCGGCGCTCGGCCGCTCCAGCCCGACGATGCAGTTGAAAAGCGTGGTCTTGCCGGCCCCGTTCGGCCCGACCAGCCCGACCAGCTCACCGGCGCGAACATCCAGTGAGACGTCGTCGAGCGCCTTGATGCCGCCGAAGTGCACCGAAATCGACTGTGCGTCGAGCAGCGGCGTCATCGCAGCTCCTCGACGGGTTCGGGCGCGTCGTGGTTTGGGCTACGCGGTTTCGGCACCGAGCCGTGACCGCTGCGGCGCGCCAGAAAGTTGCTCACCTTCTCCAGGCTCTGCCGTTTCTGGAACTCCACGATGCCTTCGGGATGCTTGATGAACGTGATTGCTCCGAATCCGAACAGCGCGAACTCCAACACGTTGAACCGCGACGGCAGCAGGTTCAGCAGCTGCGGCAGGATCACGAGCGCAGCGGCGGCGTTGAGCGCGCCTTCGACTGTGCGCATGCCGGTCGTCATGACGATGACGACGAAGACGAGCGAGAGCGAGTAGTTGAAGTCATCCGGTCCGATCGGACCTTGCAAGCTTGCGTAGAGACCACCGCCGAGACCGGCGACGCCCGCCGACAGCGCGAGCGCCACGATCTTGGT
Source organism: Actinomycetes bacterium (assembly GCA_045807285.1). GTDB lineage: Bacteria > Actinomycetota > Actinomycetes > JAWWOW01 > JAWWOW01 > JBJMHR01. The sequence continues at coordinate 159,030 of JBJMHR010000017.1, read as the reverse complement.
CCGGGCCGGTGCGATGCCGATGGTCCGCGCGGCGAGGTCGCTTCCGTGCAGGGCATCGAGGAAACGGCCGGTCGTCCCCTCGCGCACGCGGATGACGACGACGGCAACCAGCACCAGGATGGCCGCGCACAGGAGAAAGAACGCCTTCGGGTTCGTGAAGTCAACGGGTCCGACAAGAGGGCGGGGCACCTCGATGCCGGACTGGCCGCCACCGAACCAGCGCGCGGGAAACAGCACGTTGTCGGCCATCAGTGCGAACGCGAGTGTCGCGAGCGCGAACGAGAGACCGCCGAGCCGCAACGCCGGTATGGCCAGGACAGCACCGGAGGCTGCCGCCACCACTGTCCCGATGACGATCGCGACGAGGATGGACATGCCATGGGCGGTCGCGAGCTGACCGGCAGTGAACGCGCCGATACCGGCGAAGGTCGCCTGGCAGAGCGACAGCTGGCCACCGATCCCGGTGATCAGTGTCACGGACAGGAAGATCACGCCGTACACGAGCGCGGTGGTCGCGAGTTTCAGCCAGTAGTTGCTGAACATCGTCGTCGCCACAACGAGGAAGACCACGCCAAGCAGGTAACCGGAGATCCGCGAGAACTTGTCGAGCCGTCCGGTGCGCAGGGTTGAGGCGAGCGGCGGCGGGGGCGGGTCGCAGCCCGCGAGCGGGTCCGCGACGTCGCGGGGCCCCCGCCGTACGAACACGAGCAGGACCACGAGGACCAGGAACGGAAACGACGGTCGAAGCCCGGTCGTGAGCACGCTGCCGAGCGGAAGGTACGCCGCGAGAAGCTCTTGCCCGAAGCCGAGCAGCACACCGCCGATGACAGTCAGTGGCACGCTGCGCAGACCACCGAACACCGCGGCAGCGATCGCTGCAACGAGCAAGGTCGTGAAGTGCACGGAGTTGATGTCGGCGTACAACGGCGCGAGCAGGACACCAGCGAGCGCGGCGAGGAATGACGACAGCATCCAGGCAACGGTCGTGATCCCGCCGGCGTTGACGCCGGCCAGCTCCACCATGCGCGGGCTCTCCACCACCGCGTGCATACGCAGGCCGAGGGCCGTGTGCTTGAACAGCACCCACAATGCGATCGACACGACGACCGTCGCGATGACTGCGGTCAGATGTACGCCGTCGATGCTCGTGCCGAACACGTTGTAGTAGTGCGTGGAGTCAATGCCGACGCTCGGTGGCCGGTAGCGAGGCTTGCCACCGAAGATGAACGCCACCACGGCGGGAATCGCGACCAGCAGACCGAGCGCCGACACAAGACTGACCGTCGTACCGGCGCCACGCAGGAACCGGAAGAGCAGTCGATCGAGACAGATACCGAGAACGGGTCCGAGTAAGACAACCGCGACGAGGAACGCAGCCCACTTCGGCCAGCCGTGCTCGACCACCATGACGTAATAGACCAGGCCGGACACGTAGGCCTGCACACCGAGCGCGAGGTTGAAGACGCCGGAGGTGGAGTAGGTCACCACCAGACCGACCGCGAGTATTGCGTAGACGCAGCCGACCGGCACTCCGTTGACAGCTGCTGTGAGCAGCTCCGTCACCCCGGACTGCCTGTCGGCAGCGGGATCGGGGTCAGGGAGCCGGCGTGCGCCGGGAAGCAGACGAACGGTGTGCCCTCACGGCCGAACACCGGAGTGAACGCGCCCTTCTTGACCTGGATGAACGCCATGCAGTCCGGCTCGTCGTTGCTGTGGTGCGCTGTCGTCCAGTTGATGCCCGGCAGTGCGCCGTCCGCCGTCCAGTGCGTCATCTTGTTGATGGCGTCAACGAGCTTCGTCCGCGTCAGGTCCGGACCAGCCGCTTTGAGGCCGCGAACGAACAGGTCCGCGTTCAGCCAACCCGCGAGCCGCACCTCAGCCGGTTCCTTGCCGGGGAACTTCTTGTGCAGCTGCGTGAGGAACTGCTGCAGGCCCGGCGGAGGATTCGGCTGCTCGAACGGCACGAAGAACGACCCGAAGTAGACGCCCTCCATCAGGTCCTTGTACCTCTTCAGCACGTCGCTGTCGTAACCGTCCGGCCAGTACTGCACGACGTCATTCATGTGCTGCTGCTTCAGCGTTGAGGACAGCAGAGTGTTGCCGGTCGGGTCCATGCACGTGGTGACGAACTGCGCACCCTTCTGCTTCATCCGCTTCACGTCAGTGGTGAGCGACGTGACGCCGAAGGGCAGGCTGGTGTCCTTGAGAACGACGTCGATACCGAACTTCTTGAAGCTGTTGACGAATCCGGTCGCGCAGTCACGGCTCTGCACGGCGGTGTAGGCGAGGATCGCCACCTTGCTGAGCCCGAGCTTCGTCTTCACGAGATAGGGCAGCGCCGAGCCGGGACCGGTGAAGTCGAGGTAGGAACCCTTCTCGCCGAACAGCGATGGGCCGTCACTCCACTCAGGATTGACGTTCCAGCCGAACGTCGGTACGCCGTTGGCCCCGAGGTACTTGCCGCCACCGAAGTTGGGCGTCGCGACGCCGACGATCGCGAAGACCTTGTCGCGTTCGTTCAGCGCCTGTGCCTGCTGGCTATTGATGTCGCTGCTCGAGCTGTCGTCGAGCTTTTCCGCCAGCACGAGCTTGCGGCCGTTGACGCCGCCTTGCGCGTTGACCATGTCGAAGTACGCCTCGACACCGTCGAAGACGCCGGCGTACTGGTTGCCCAGCGGCCCGGTGAGCGCCGCGAGGCCGCCCACCCGGATCGCGGTCTTGCTGAGACCTTGGGTGTCCCGCTTGCCGCTGCCGGAGCTGCTCGTGCTCTTCGCGTTGCTGCAGGCCGTCGCGATCAATACTCCGGCCGCGAGGACCGCTACCTGTCGCCATCGACGCATAGGAACCCCCTCTGCTTGGGGACGCTACCGTCGCTAAGAGCGTGCTGCGGGGCCTTCGCGTACTTCGTTCTTGAATGCTTGCGCTGTCCCCCACCTGAGCAGCGGCGGCACCAAGTGACCCAAGACGACCGCACCGCCCAGCCGGCGGGGCACCGCCTGCTCGCGTCGACCCCTGTCGACGGCGGCGAGCACCGCCTTCGCAACTTGTTCTGCCGGGACCGGTTTGGGCGACTTGCGGGCATACGGGACGCCGCGCGTATCGAAGAACTCTGTCTCGACGGGCCCGGGGTTGACCATCGAGACCTTGACGCCGAGGGGGCGCAGCTCGATGTCCAACGCCTCGGTGAGGGCTGTCACTGCGAACTTTGATGCGCTGTACGCCGACTCGAACGGCGTACCGATGCGGCCGGCGACCGAGCTGATGTTGACGACGTGCCCGCGGCCTCGTTTGACCATTGACGGCAGGACCGCCTTCGTCGCGTAGACGGTGCCGAAGTAGTTGAGCCGCATCAGCCGCTCGAAGACATCGACGTCGGTCTGCATGAACGCGCTGTAGGCGCCCGCGCCAGCGTTGTTCACCAAGATGTCCACCGGCCCGAGCGCTCGGGCGATCGACTCGATCGCGTCGTCGACAGTGCCGCGGTCGGTGATGTCGGCTGCTGCTACGGCACCGTTGCCACCGGCCTCGGCCAGCACGGCGTCGAGCTCGTCCTTCGACCGAGCGATGAGGCCCAGTCGGGCGCCCCGCTTTGCGGCTGCGAGCGCAACCGCCTTGCCGATGCCCCGCGACCCGCCTGTGATGACGACCACGGAGTCCCGCCACCGGTCAGCCATCGGCACCCCTTCGCCGTCGTGATCTAGGGATTTCGGTCTGGACACGCCGGCGTGTCGTCGCCATAACGCCTAGATCACCGCGGAGGTTGCGGATGCGGAGGCGCTAGGGGGCGAGGACTTCGATGACGGTGGCGAGGCTCATCCCGCCGCCGGCGCAGAGCGTGGCCACGCCGTACCCACCGCCACGACGGCGCAGCTCGTGGATCAGCGTCACGAGGATGCGGGCGCCCGAGCACGCGACCGGGTGGCCGAGGCCCACCGCACCACCGTTCACATTGACGATCGAGTGGTCGAAGCCGAGGATCCGCGCACTCGCGACCGCCATCGACGCGAACGCCTCATTGATCTCGACGAGCTTGACGTCCTGGGCGCGTACGCCGGCTCGCTGCAGTGCGCGTGGCACCGCGACCGTCGGCGCAAGACCGGTCCGCGCCGGCTCGACACCTGCCGCCGCCCAGCCGCGGACGATGGCGAGCGGCTGCTTGCCGTGCTCGGACGCGTAGGACTCGTCCGCAACGATCATCGCTGCGGATCCGTCGTTCAGTGACGAGGAGTTGCCTGCCGTCACCGTTCCGCCGGCCTTGAACAGCGGACGCAGGGCCGCGAGCTTCTCGATCGAGGTGTCGCGACGCGGGTGCTCGTCGGTGTCGAAGATCGTGACGTTGCCTTTGCGGTCGCGCAGCTCCATCGGCACGATCTCTTCGGCGAACCGGCCGTCGTCGATCGCGGCGATCGCCCGTGCGTGCGAGTGATAGCTCCACTCGTCCTGCTGCTCGCGCGTGACACCCGCTTCTTCCGCGGTGTTCTCGCCGACGGTGATGCCCATGATCATCGGCGCATCGTCGGTGACCGGGTGCGAGAGCGACATCCACGGCTCGATGCCGCCGAACGGCTCGGGTGATGCCATGTACGTCTTCGGCGTCTGCGACATCGACTCCGCGCCGCCCGCGAGCACGACGCGCGTCATGTTGGAGCGAATGTCGGCCGCCGCCGACGTCACCGCCTGCAAACCGGTCGCGCAGTGCCGCTGCACGGCCATGCCGGGCGTGTCCGGCGGCAGGCCGAGGTCGAGCGCGACGAAGCGTCCGATCGCGCCACCGCCGTGCATGACTTCGCCGAGCACGATGTCGTCGATGTCCGATGGCGGTACGTCGGCCCGCTTCATCGCCTCGACCATCGAAGCCTTCGCGATCTCGTGGATCGGCGTGCGCGCCAGCGCGCCCTTGCGCGCGTCGGCAATCGGCGTACGAACAGCGGAAAGAATGACCGCTTCGCCCATCGAGGCGTCCTCCTAGCTCGGGTCGAACAGAACGGGCAGAGACGTCGGGGAGCGGAACGTCATGCCATGGATGTGCGGATCGTCGCTGGCCATCGCGTCCGGGTCGAGCCGGAGGTTCGGCAACTTGTCGAACACGGACTCGAGGGCGATGCGCGTCTCGAGCCGGGCGAGGTGCTGGCCGAGGCAGATGTGCGGGCCCGCTCCGAAGGCGATGTGCTGCCGTGGGTCACGGAAGATGTTGAACGTGTCCGGGTCCGGATAGCGGTCGGGGTCACGGTTGGCGGCGCCGATCGCGACGCCGATGTTGGACCCGGCCGGGACCTCGACATCGCCGAGCTTCGTGTCCTGCTTGCAGGTTCGCATGATGAACAGCAGCGGCGGCTCCCACCGCAGGCCTTCCTCGATTGCCTGCGGGATGAGCGACCGGTCGTTGCGAACAGCGTCGAGCTGGTCGGGGTGCGTGAGCAAGCCGTAGAGCAGGTTGCCCGACGAGCGGTACGTCGTCTCCGCACCGGCTGGCAGCAGCAGCCGCAAGAACGCGAAGATCTCCTCGTCGGTCAGCACGTGACCGTCGACCTCGGCGCAGACGAGTTGGCTGATCAGGTCGTCGCCGGGTTCCTCGCGCTTTTGCGCGACGATGCCCGTGAAGTACTCCTTCAGCGCTGAGGACGCGCTGAAGGCGCGGTCCCAGTTGACCCCGACGCTGATCAGCTCGATCGACCAGCGCTGGAACTTGGCCCAGTCGCCTTCCGGCAGCCCGAGAATCCGGGCGATGACGCGCACGGGGAACGGGAACGTGAGCGCCCGGACGAGATCGGCCTTGCCGTCCGGACGGACCTGGTCGATCAGCTCGTCGACGGTGCTCTTCAGCAGTGCGTCGCTCCAGCGCTCGAGCATCCGCGTCCGAAATGCCTTGGCGACCAGAGCCCGGTGCCGCGGGTGCTCCGGTGCGTCCATCTCCAGAATCGTGTGGCCCATCAACTGACCCATGATTTCGGCGTAACCCGACGAGGAGAACGTCTCGTTGTCGGACAGCACCTGATGCACGTACTGGTGCGAGAAGACGGTGTACATCGGCGGTCCGTCGGGCACCTCGGCGTCGGCGGGCAGGCCCATGGCCTCGTACCAGTCGACGAGATAGACCGGGTGGGTACGCCGGGACTCGGCCAGGTCCGGATACGGGTCCCGGACGTCGCCGGCGGCGTCCTGAAACTGCTCGATCGGGTCGTAGGGGATGAAGTCCTCGCCGCTGGCCGCGCCAGAATCGGGCGCTGCAACCGAAGCCTCCGCCATGAACCCTCCCGGGCGCCGTTTTGGCTGGATGCTGACACGAACGTCAGCAATCTCAGCATAGGGGTCGGCCCTGGCCGCTCGCTACGCCCGGATGTGACGCGGACGTCAGGGTTTCGGCACAATGCCGGGGTGACCTGCCGGAGTACAGCGTGAGTGTGGGCGCGGACGCCGCGACGGCGCCCGACCACCTGCCCGGTGACCCGGACCGGCATGACGTTCCCGACGGCGGCCGCAGCGGCTTCGTCGTCGTCGACGGCCGCCAGGTCCACTACCTCGAGTGGGGCCGCGCGGATCGCCCGAGCGTGCTCGCTCTGCACGGCGGCGGGCAGACGGCATACATGTACGAACAGCTCGGCCAGGCGCTCCGTGACACCCACCACGTCTTAGCGCCCGACCTGCCCGGTCACGGCGACTCGGACGGCCTGCCCGGCACGGCGATCCTCGGCCGCCACGAGATCGCCGCGTCGCTCCCCCCGCTGGTCGCGGAGTTCGGCCTCGGGAAGGTGGCTCTCGTCGGAGCATCGCTCGGAGGCATCACGGCCATCACGCTGGCGCGAAGCAAACCCGAGCTCGTGCAGGCCATCGTGCTCATCGACGTCGGCCACCAGCTCGAGGAAGCCGGTGTCCAACGGATCATCAAGTTCATGAGCGAGCACGAGTCGTTCGGCTCGCTCGAAGAAGCCGCCTCCGCTATCGCTGAGTACGCGCCACGAAAGTCGAAGGCCCGCACCACGAGCCTCACCCGCAACCTGCGGCAACGCTCGGATGGTCGCTGGATCTGGAAACACGGCTTCGGTCGGTTGCGTCCCGGTATGCCCGACCCCGCCGACAGCTGGCGCGACATCCTCGACGGGCTCGATGACGACGCGCGTCAGGTCAGCGTGCCGGCCTTGGTGCTCCGCGGCGCGGAGAGCGACGTGTTGTCCGAAGACGGTGCGCGCGACGTCGCGGAGCTGATCCCGGATGGCCGCGTCGTCGTCGTACCTGACGCTGGGCACCTCACCGCGGCGGACAACCCGGACGGTACCGTCGCCCACATCAAGTCATTTCTCGCAGACATCAACTGGTAGTTCTCGAATTCACCGCATCGGATCAACGGAGGCAGTGCGCAATGAGCAATCTCGATGGCAAGGTCGCGATCGTCACGGGCGCCGGGCGTGGGCTCGGCCGCTCGCACGCGCTGCTTCTTGCGCGCGAAGGTGCGCAGGTTGTCGTCAACGACCCGGGCGGTGAGTGGGACGGCACCGGCTCGGACAACCGCCCCGCGCAGCAGGTCGTCGAGGAGATCGAAGCCATCGGCGGCAAGGCCGTCGCCAACTTCGACAGCTGCTCCGACTGGAAAGCCGCGCAAGCGCTCGTCCAGCAGGCGATCGACACGTTCGGCGACCTGAACATCCTCGTCAACAACGCCGGCATCTTGCGCGACAAGATGAGCTTCAACATGGACGAGTCCGACTGGGACTCCGTCATCGACGTGCATCTCAAGGGCCACTTCGCCCCGTCGAAGTTCGCGGTGGAGTACTGGCGCGCCCGCGGCAAGGCCGGCGAGCCGGTGTACGGCCGCATCATCAACACAGCGAGCGAGTCGGGCCTGTTCGGCAACGCGGGTCAGGTGAACTATGCGGCAGCGAAGGCCGGCATCGCTGCCATGGCGATCGTGCTCGGTCGTGAGATGGCGAAGTACGGCGTCACCGCGAACGCGATCGCACCACGTGCCCGCACGCGCATGACGGAGATGACGTTCAGCGAGTTCGGCAAAGCCGACGAGAGCGGCTTCGACGCGATGGCGCCGGAGAACGTGTCGCCACTCGTCGCGTGGCTGGCGAGCCCGGCGGCAGCCGACATCAACGGTCAGGTCTTCATCGTGTGGGGCTCGGAGATCACGGTGTGCCAGGGCTGGACGCCGGTCGCGAAGATCGACGCCGGCGGCCAGGCGTGGACCGTCGATGGGCTCGTCGACCAGGGCCACAAGCTGTTCGACAAGCGCGACCCCGGCGTACCTCCGTTCATGGTCGACCTGCCGGCTGTCCAGTAGTCGATAGATCCCCCAGAGAAACCGCCGGCGTAAAGCAATGGCGCTGGTCCCAGACCAACTGCGGTACATGGCCGCGGCGTTTCCCGGTGAGGTCGGCTTCACCGTCCTCACCGGCGACGGCGCCGGTGACCTGACCTTCGACGAGTGGCACACCAGCGCGGCCCGGCTCGCGCGTGGTCTCGTGGCACGCGGAGTCGAGCCGGGTGATCGGGTCGCGCTGCTCGTCGCGCCGGCCGAGGGCTTGCGCTTCGTCGTCGCGTACGCCGCTGCGCAGATGGCTGGCGCGGTCGCCGTACCGATCAACGTGCGCCTGTCCCCCGCCGAGATTCGCGGCATCCTGGCGCATGCCGAGCCATCGGCTGTCGTGGCCTCGGCATCGTTGCGTTCGCTTGTGCCTGACGACCTGCCGTCGGTGAAGTGCGTCGTACCGACGGAGGGCTGGGACGAGTTCCTCGACGAGAACGGCGCGGAGTTCCAGGTCGCACGCGACCCGGATGATCTCGCCGAGATCCTCTACACCTCCGGGACGACCGGGGCACCGAAGGGCGTGGCGATCCGGCACAGCAACGCCGCGCTCGTCGTACACACGCAGCCGCAGTGGAGCGGGAACGCGTGGATCCACGCGAGTCCGATGTTCACGTTCGCCGGACTCACGTTCGTCTATCAGCCGATGCGCATGGGCATGCGGACGCTGTACCTCCCTCGCTTCGACGTCGAGAAGTGGATTCGCGAAGTCGAGTCGCGTCGGCCGATGGTGGCGTTCATGGTGCCGGCGATGGTCGAACTCTTGCTGGCGCACCCGGACGTGGACACGGCCGACCTGACGTCGCTCAACATGGTCTCGGTGGGGGCGGCCCCGATCGCTCCGGCCACCCTGTTGCGGTTGCAGCAGCTCGTCCCGAATGCCGCCGTGACGAACTCCTACTCGATGACCGAAGCGGGGACGGCGTACTGCATCTTGCCTAAAGGTGAGCTGGAGCGGCGGCCGGGTTCGGTCGGCAAGCCGTTGCCGCCCGCGGAGATCCGCGTCGTCGGCGACGACGGCGACGCGCTACCGCCGGACGAGGTCGGCGAGATCGTGATCAAGCCAGCGCACTCGCCGCGCTTCTACTACAAGAATCCAGGTGCGACGGCGGAGCTGTTCCGGGGCGACTGGCTGCACACCGGTGACCTCGGCAAGTTCGACGCGGACGGCTACTTGTACGTGGTCGGCCGGAGCAAGGACGTCATCATCCGCGGCGGCTTCAACGTGTACGCCAGCGACGTCGAGGCCGCGCTCTACACGCATCCCGACGTTCGCGAAGCTGCCGTTGTCGGCAAGCCGCATCCGGTGCTCGGGGAAGACATCGCTGCGTACGTCGTCCTTCGTGAGGGCGCCACGGTCACACCCGACGAGCTGATCGTGCACGCGAAGGAGCAGTTGGCCGACTACAAGGTGCCGCGGTCAGTCGAGATCCGCGAGGATCTGCCGCGCAACGCGACCGGCAAGGTGCTGAAGCGCGCCCTCGTCGACGAGTTGACCGCTTAGCTCGACTAGCCGGCCGCGAGCACCGTGGGGTGCGGCGGGACGACCATGTCGACGCCGTAGTTCGCGAAGTCGATGGTGAAGTACAGCGCCTTGACGTCCGATGCACTCAGCCCGGAGATGTGGGTCTTGCCCGGGTCGACGGTCCAGAGTGCCCGAACAATGAGGCCGTCACGGTTGACCCAGACGTTTTCGGTCTGCTTGGTGCCGGCGAGCTCGCGAACGATCGGGTCGCCACTCGAGCCACCCTGGTCGAGCATCAGCTGGCTCATGTCCGACTGAAGCTCGTACTCGGTGACGTTGGCCGTGTGCCGCACGATGCGCACCGGACCGGTGACGTCTTGGAGCACCTGGCTGACCTGAACGTCCGCCGCCTCGCCTGGCGTTGCCTTGTCCTTCAGCCACGGCGTGGCAGCCCTGAGCAGGTCGTCGGTCACGCCGACGTAGTCGCTGTCGCCGTCAACCACCGCGGTGGCGTCGGAATGTAGCGGCTGGTTCGCGTGGTCGGCGGCGAACATGTGAACGGTGAGGAGGTTGTGGTCGAAGTCGGCGACGCCGGCAGCCATCGCTGAGGGGTTCGTGTTCTCGCCATGGGTGCGGTCAACGAGAGTCTCGGTGACGCGGTAGCGGAACTGCACGTGGTGCGCGGCAAGCGACGCGCGCACAGCCTTGGCCAGCTGCGCCTTCGGGTTGAGCGGGCGCGCGGCCGGCTTGGCAGCCGCCGCAGCAACGGGGGCGTGGTGCACCACGACGGAAGACGAGCTCGGCGAGCTCGTCGAACAACCGGTCACCAGCGCGGCAAGGCCGGCAAGTGTGAGCGTGGCAGCGGAACTGGTGGTCAGGCGCATCGAGGTCTCCCCGTCGGGCTTCGAAGGACCGGCCGCCGGTCCGCACACGGGAGTTACGTCGGCTCCGCCAGGTGGGTGTCGTGATAGCCCGATCGGCTTAACAGTGAACGAGGCTGGTGCAGATCTCCCGAATGGGAATCGCGAAGGCCAGACCCTCGGCGAAGTTCGACACGACCTTTTCACTCGCGATCCCGACGACACGGCCCTGCGCGTCGACGACAGGGCCACCTGAGTTCCCGGGCGAGATCGGCGCGCTGATCTGGATGAGACCGGACCGGTGCGCGGACACGACGCCGGTCGTGACGGTGCCGCCGAGTCCTAGTGGTGAACCGACGACGAGCACCGGGGCGCCAACCGCCGGGACGTGCTGCTCGATCGACAACAGCGGCAGCGCAGGCACGACTTCCACACTGGCCAGGTCCTTGCTCGGGCGAACCGTGACGATTTGCCCCGAGATCGAACGACTGCCCTGCTTCAGGGTGACCGCCCGCCGGCCGGCGGCCCAGACGTTCGCGATGACGTGGTAGTTCGTCACGAGGATCGTGCCGCCGGTCGCGCTGCGCCGTACCGCGAACGCCGTGCCGAGGGCGTTGCCGGCATCGATGGTGAAGACGCTCTTCAGGACGGTGGCCGACACCGAAGCGCCAATCGTGCGCTGTGTCGCCTTGGTGAGCGCTTGTTGCAAGGTCTGCTGAGCCGAGGTGGCGGTCTTCAACCGGTCTGCGAGCTGCTGTGTCTGCCGCTCGTCCGCGGCGACGCGGGCGGTGAGGATGGTGACCTTGTGCTGGACGGAGCGGTTCTGCGCGACCGCCCACCCGGCGACGGCGATCGCGGCCACGGTCCCGGCGGCGGTGACCGCGAGCCAGCCGGGGCGGGGCAGCGAAAGCGCGCGCTTGGACCCGGGCGCCGGGGGCGGGAGCGGCGACGGCTCCGCCGGCGTCAGTTGCCCACCGGTCGGAAGGATCGTCGTCACGCCCGCTCAATCGGACGATCGGATGTAGGCCTGAAGCCGTGGGGCTACGGTCCGTGCCCGGGTCAGGGGGGCTGGATGATCTCCGGCGCGGCCGGTGGCGGCGTGGTGCCGCCCGTGTCGAGCATTGGGCGCTTGAGGATCTTCGCCGCAGCGTTGATCGAGGCGACGATTGGTACGCCGAAGATCGCACCCGGGATGCCTGCGATGAGCGCGCCGGCCGCCAAGGTGAGCGCGATGGCCATCGGATGCAGCCGCACGTATCGGCCGACCACGAGCGGCTGCAGGACGTGGCCCTCGATCTGATGCTCGACGACGAGCACGACCAGCACGACGATCGCCGCTGTCACGCCTTTGGCCACCAACGTGACCAGCACGGCCAGCCCGCCGAAGATGACTACGCCGATGATCGGGATGAAGCTGCCGAGAAATACCAGGACTGCCAGCGGCGCGACCAGTGGTACGCCGACGATCCAGAGCGTGATGCCCATGACGACGCCGTGGAACGTCGCGACAGCGAACGTGCCGGTGATGTAGCCGGAGATCGTCCGCCATACCTCTTCGCCGGCTTCATGCATCCGTGCCCGCATGCGGTTCGGGAAGAAGCCCACGATCCACGCCCAGATGCGGTCACCGTCGTACACCATGAAGATCGTCAAGAAGAGCGTGAGCAAAGCGGATGCAAGCACCTCAGCGGCCGTCTTCGTTGCGGTGATCGCGCTGCTCGCGAGAGTGCCCTGCCGGTCCTTCAAGAAGCTGACGATCTTGTCGCCGAAGTCGTTGACCTGCGACCGCTGCAGATTCAACGGGCCGGTGACGAGCCAATCCTGTGTCTTGGTGATGAGATGACTGACCTCGTCGACGAGCTGCGGATATCCCGCTGCGGCGCGGTTGGCCACGAACGCGCCGATCCCGCCGAGCACGACGAGCGCGAAGATCATGGTGGCGAGCGCCGCCCAACCGCGGCCGAGGCCAGCACGTCGCAACCGCGTCTTCACGGGATGCAGGAGCGCGGTCAGCAGGATCGCGATCAGCAACGGAATGACCACGAGCTCGAGCTTCTTGGCGAGCCTGGCGAAGCCGTAGATCACGAGCGCGATGACGAGAATCCGCCAGGCCCACGCGCCAGCGTCCACGAGAGCCTGCGGCACGCGCTCGCGAACGGGTTCCCGGGCCGGTGCGGTCATCGCGGTCATGCTTCCAGCGGTTCGTCCCTCCGCGTGGGAGGCGAGCCGAGTGTCGCGCGGCCCTGTTCGGGCCGCGTTGATTGCCCGACGCGACGGGCTGTTTCGTCAGGCCACCGGGCCGAGGATCAGGTCGGCGACCCGGCGGCGGTGCCACCCCTGCCGGCCGAGCAGCAGGTCGTTCGCCTTGGCGCGCTTGTAGTAGAGGTGCGCATCGCAATCCCACGTGAAGCCGACGCCGCCGTGGATCTGGATGGTGTCGGCGGTCACATGCACGGCGGCCTCGCCGACCCACGCTTTCGCCATGGCCGCGCACACCTCCCGGTCCGCGGCGTCCGCATCGGAGGCCCAGGCGGCTTTGTGCGTGCCGACACGCGCGAGCGTCAGAGCCTGCAGCATGTCGGCGGCGATGTGCTTTACGGCTTGGAACGTCCCGATCGGCCGGCCGAACTGCACGCGCACCTTCGCGTAGTCACCAGCCAGCACAAAAGCGGCGTCGCACGCACCAACGAGCTCCGCGCACAACATGACGGCTGCGTCGTCGAGAACCCGCCGCAGCAACTCGGTCTGGTCGCCGTCCGGCCCAACGCGGCGGGCCGGCGTCGACACCAGCTCCAACCGAGCGAGCCGTCGCGTCGGATCCATCGCCGGAACTGTCGTGGCGTTCGGGTTGTCGACGAGGTACGCCGCAACTCCCGAATCGTCGCGCGCAAGAACGAGCACCCAGTCGGCGCCCTCACCATCGAGCACAGTCGGCTTCAGACCGTCCAGTCGCCAACCGTCGTCGACCTTAGAGGCGCGCGTGTCGACATCGGCTAGCGGATCGGTCGCGGTACCGATCTCTTCGACCGCGACAGTTCCGCGGGCTTCCCCACTTGCGAGTGCAGGGAGCAGGTCGGTCAGGCCGAGCCGTACGGCGGCAACCGTCGCGAGCACGGCCGATGAGTAGAAGGGCCCGGGCAGCGGCAGCTTGCCCATCTCTTCCATCACGACGCACATGTCGACGAGGCCGAGCCCCAGGCCGCCGTTTTCCTCGGGAACCAGCAGGCCGGTCCAGCCGAGCTCGGCGAACCGTCGCCACAGCTCGTCCGGGAACGCCTCCGCCGAGTCGATGATCGCGCGCAGCTTGTCGCGGGGCAGCTCGCGCGTGAGCGTCGTGCGCACGGCGTCGCGCAGGGCCTGTTGGTCAGCGTCGAAGTCGAAGTCCACGTGCGCATGGTGACGGGCCGACGATCCCTGACGCAAGTGTCAGGGTTCCGGTTAGGATCCCGGCCATGGATTTCGCGTTCACGGACGAGGACGAGGGTTTCCGGACCGAGCTTCGCGAGTGGCTCGCGAAGGCCCTTGACGAGTTCGAGGCCGAATGGGGTGCCGCTGAGCGCGAGACCGGCGGCGCAGGCATCGCACGGATGTACAACAAGCGCCGGGCGTGGCAGAAGCTCGCCGCCCGCGACGGCTGGGCCGCGATCAACTGGCCGCGGGAATGGGGGGGCCGAGAAGCCACGATCATGCAGAACGTCATCTACAGCGAAGAGATGGCGCGCGCGAAGGCTCCAGGCATCTTCAACACGAACGGCATCTGGCAGATCGGCCCCATGATCACCAAATGGGGCACCGACGAGCAGAAGCAGCGCTGGCTGCCCGGCATCCTCGCCGCGGACGAGCACTGGTGCCAGGGCTTCTCCGAACCCGAAGCCGGCTCCGACCTCGCCAACCTGCGGCTTGCCGCCGTTCGCGACGGCGACGACTACGTGCTCAACGGGCAGAAGATCTGGTGTACGACCGCGCACATCGCGGACTGGGGCCTGTTCCTCGTGCGCACGGACCCGACCGCGATCGAGCGCGGCGCGAAGCACGAGGGCATCAGCGCGCTCATCGTCGACATGCACCTGCCCGGCATCGAGTCGCAGCCGATCACCGACATCGTGGAAGAAAACTCTTTCTGCTTGGTGACGTTCACCGATGCGCGCGTGCCTGCGGCGTACCTCCTCGGCAACGAAGGCGAAGGCTGGCTCGTCGCGATGGGCACGCTCGGCCACGAGCGGGTCGGCACGTCGGGCCTGTCCATCACGATGAAGTCGGACCTGGACGCGGTTGTCGAGGCCACCCGCAAGCACAACCCCGGTGCGCTTGCTGACCCCGAGCTTCGTGAGCGCGTCGGCCGCGCGTACACGCAGATCGAGCTGACGCGACTGCTCAACTACCGCGCACTGTCGAAGATTCTCAAAGGCGAAACGACGTGGCCCGAGGTGCAGATCGCCAAGCTGCAGTGGTCCCATCTCGCACAAACACTCGCGGAGCTCAACGTCGATCTGCTCGGACCGGCCGGTCTGCTCGGACGGGGCGGACCTGACGCGATCGACAAGGGCCAGTGGACCCGGCTGTACAGCTACCAGCGCTACACCTCGATCGGCGCGGGTACGACGCAGGTACAGAAGAACATCATCGCCGACCGTGCGATCAAGCTGCCGCGCAAGTAAGCCTCGGTAGGAAATCCGGGGGCGCTGTCGAAGTCAGCGGGATGGCCCCCCTCCGCTCCTTGCTTGCTGCCCTGTCGATCGGCGCGGTCGCCGCTGCCCCGATGGCGCTCGGCGCGCCGGCGAACCTCGGCTCAGTCGTCGGCATCGACACTGAGTGCTTCGCGCCGGCGACTCATATCGACCCGGCTGTCAGGAACGGTGTCGCGACGAACCCGGCCTGGATCGCGCGCGACCAGACCAACCAACGCTGCGCGATGTTGCGCACCCGCGACCAGCTCGAGAACCAGGCGTACGGCCGCAAGGAGCTCGTCGCGGGTGACGGGCTCTACCTGAAGCAGGCCGAAGAGCAGGCCGCGGACGGCCCCGGCCACATCCACGGTGGCATCACGACGCTGATCCCCGGCTCGCAGGGAGCCGATGCGTTCCGCCTTCTGAACCTCTGGCGGCACGAAACCGGTGGCCGGGACACTGCGGTGTCGTTCCGCGCCTCCGACGGTGCGGTGCTCCGCGGACACGTCTTCCTGCCGCCGACCAGTGAGCCCGCCCCGCCCGGCGGTTATCCGGGCATTGTCATCACGGACGGTTCGATCCAGGCGTACGAGAACCTCTACTACTGGGCCGCTGAAGGGCTCGCGCAATACGGCTTCGAAGTGATGACGTACGACGTACAAGGGCAAGGTGACTCCGACCTGCTCCCGTCGTCGTGTACGCCAGCAGACTGCCCCGGCGTGCCGTACCAGCAGGACTACAACTTCTACCAGGGCGCCGAGGACGCACTCAGCTTCTTCGATTCGCCGAGCAACCCGGGTTTCTACGCCCTCAACAGCACGCAACTCGGCATCGCCGGCCACTCGCTCGGTGCTGCGGCCGTGAGCTGGGTCGCACAGTGCGACAACCGGGTGAAGGCCGTCGTCGCCTGGGACGACCTCGACCCCATATCGATCGCGAACTGCCCGTCGAACGTCGACGTCGCCGCGGCAAACCGCGCGACCGCCCTGCACGCGCCGGCGCTCGCGATGACGAACGACTACGAGTTCAACATCCAGCCGCAACTCACCCCGCCCAATCCGCACGGCTCGACGAACGGTGGCGGTGGTTCGGGTGATTCTGGTTACCTGAGCCTGTCGCGCGCGGGCGTCGACTCCGAACTCGTCTCGCTGCGCAACGGCACGCACTTGACGTACAGCTACATCCCGTACGTCTTGCCGGCGAACCAGCTCGGCGAACGGTTTGCCTTCTACTACACGCTCGCGTGGTTCGACGAGTACCTGCGTGGCGGGACCGATCCCTACACGAGCCAGTCGGCGTACCAGCGACTCACCAGCCTCGGCCGCTATGACACCAGTGCGGACACGAACAGCAAGGGCACCGTTTCGATAGGCACGGGAACCTACGACGCGAAGGCTGCGGCGGCCAACCCGACCGATCCCTATGCCGGCAACGTGCCATATCGCATCGGAGGTATCCCGATCCAGAACTCGTTGTCGTTCTACTACTACTCCGAGTTTCATCTGACGAACCCCGCGACCGGTGCGGTCCAATCGTGTTCCGACATGTTGGCCGGCTGCCCGGCGGTGCAGCCGCCGACGCCTTAGTGCCCGCTCTCAGCTAGTTCAAGGCTGCGGCAGCGACGCCGCCGGTCGCCCTGCCGCCGAGGCGTGACCAATGCGCCGCGTCCCGCATCCAGACAGCGCCGTCTGTCCCCTCTGCGAAGAACAACGGGCCGGCATCGTTCGCGGAAACACCGGGCGCACCTACAACCACACCCCCGCGGTCCACGGGCAACGACCAGCCATCGCCGTAGTCGGTCCACACCCGCAACCGGTGGTCAAGGCCCGCGCACGCCAGATCGGCCCGCGCCCGGTCCGGAGTCGTCGCGGCAGACGGAGCTGAACCACACGTCGCGTGCATCGAGGCGTAACTCATGTTCAACGTCCGGCGATACAGCACATGATCGGCCTGCACCACGAAGAACGTCGGTACGCCTGCAAGGTCCGCCACCGCCGGAGGCAGCGCGAGGTCGCCACCGAGGTCCTTCCAACCCGAGCCGAGGAAGACGTGAAGGTGGTGATCCACCCCGGCGCAGGCGACGATGTCTGCCCAGCTGCCGGGACCAACATGCGCCTGGATTGCCGCAGGGCTGCCGAGGCACCGTGGCGAGCGCGCGATGCGGGCCCAGCCGTTCCACAATGTCCGGGTGTAGACCAGCTGGTTGGTGCCGGTGACGTAATAGACCGGCTGCACGGGAGCGAGCGGCTCGTCATCACCTGGGATAACCGCTGGCGGCGCATGGGTGGCGCCACCGAGATTCCGCCAGCCGCTCGTTTGCTGATCGAGGTTCCAGACGAAGGTCGAGACGCCGCCGCCACTCTCGGTCCCCAACGCAAAGGAAGGCAGGCCCCCCAGCTGCCCGGCTTCAGCCACGGTCAGCTCGTCGCCGCTGTCGGTCTCGTCCATGTACGCCGAGACACAGGAGCCGGGCGCCGGGCAGCTCAGCATCATCCAGCCCGGATCGGGCGGCGGGTCAGCCGCGTTGTGCGGCACCGGCATGAGCCGGGCCGACCAACGCCCCCCGACGAGATCGAGTTCGAAGGGCACTCCGCTCGTCCAGTTGGCGTCGACGTACGTCGCACCGATCGTGCAAGCGGCGACGGTCGGACAGTCGAGAGCCAGGGCCGTCGGGTTCGCACCGACCGCGTCGGCATCGCGCGGTACGGGCAACGTCGACGCCGACCAGCGTCCGTTGGCAAAGACGTCGACGAACATCGACGTGTCTGCGGTCTGATAGTCGCGAGCAGTACCCACTGCAAGGCACCAGTCGGCGCTGGGACACGACAGCCCGAGGAGGTCGAGTTGGTGCGAGCGTGTCGAGATGCCTGCCGGCAGCGGCAGGTCTTGAGTGGTCCACGCGCCGTTCACGTACCGCGCCATCCATATCGGCGAGACCGTGGCGTCGCCGTAGTCGGTGCCGATTGCTGAGCAGATGCCCACCGCAGGGCAGCTCAAGAACTGCAGTGTCAACGACTGGCCCATCACAGCGACGGGTGGCTCCAAAGGTGATACGTGCCACCCCCCTGCTGACCAGACTTCCGAGAGGGCGGCGTGAAACCCACGGCGCGAGTGTCGGTTGACGGCGACGTATCCGCCTACCGCCAGGCAGAAGTCCACTGTCGGGCACGACGCGACCCCAGCGCCCCCGAATCCTTGAGCATCCGGTGGTAGCTGTTGCAACGCCGTCGTCCAGGTTCCACCGGCGAGTCGGCTGACGATCGGCCGGCGGACGTCGCCGATTCCCGATTCGTACTGGGCGTAGCTACCTAGCGCGATGCACGACCCAGCAGCTGGACAAGAGAGCGAGCCGATGTCGACCGGGTCATCACTGTCGGCCCCCGGGGGCAGCGGCAGCTGTTGCGCCGACCATGCTCCGTCGCTCAGCGTTTCTGTCAAAGCCGATCCGACATAGCTCACGGAGCCGACCGCGACACACCAATCGGCGGTCGGACAAGCGAGCTGGTCCAATCCCGGGCCAGGCCCAGAGGGCGGCGGCCCGAATGGGTCATCGCTTGGCAAAGGCGCATCTTGCTCGGTCCAGACGCCGCCAGTGCGCATCTCGATCAAACCGTGGACGGAATTGCCCCGATCGAAGTAGCTGCCGACCGCGACACAACTCCCGTCCGACTGGCATTTCATCGCGGCTAACTGCGGGCGGTAGTACGCAGAGCGGGCATCTGGAAGCGGAAGTTCCGCCGACGTCACGGTTGCTTGGCTGAACACCAGTGGGGCTTTGGCCACCGCACTGGCCGCTGCCGGAGGTACGCCGGCGACGGCCAGGGTCGGGACAATCTGCGCTAATCCGGCAAGAACACACGTCGCACTGAGCATGATGCGGGCTCCCCCGAATCGCATGCCGAAACCGTAGGTGGCGGAATCACCTCACACAGGCGAATTGCAGGATTTGGGTTGGAAGGTCAACCCTTGTTTCCGCACACCGCCCTGGCCCGTTTCGTCGCAATTTGAGACGATCAACGGACAGCCACTAGGAGGCAGCGAGATGCTCAAGGCCGGCGACACCGTCGAAGACTTCGAAGGCACAGATGACAAAGGCGAGTCGGTCCGCCTGAGCGACCTGCTGTCAAAAGGACCGGTCGTGCTGTTCTTCTACCCGGCGGCGATGACCTATGGATGCACCATCGAGAGCTGCCACTTCCGGGACATGGCCGCAGAGTTCGGTGAGGTCGGCGCGCAGCGGGTCGGTATCAGCGCCGACTCAGTCGACAAGCAAGCGCAGTTCTCGACCAAGCACTCTTTCGACTATCCGCTCATCGCTGATCCCGACAAGGAAATCGCGAAGTTGTTCGGCGTCACCCGCCTCGGTCCATTACCGAACAAGCGCGTCACCTTCGTCATTGACACCGACCGGCGCATTCTCGATGCGATCAGCAGCGAGACGCGGATGAATAGTCACGCCGACAAGGCACTCGACGTGCTGCGCGGCCGGGTCGCGCGCGCCTGAACCACGGCACCCACCACAACGCGACACCGACAGCGGCCGCCAGCACGTGGCCGATGGTCGTCAGCTCGCTGTCGACGATTAGCGGTACGCCGAGCAGCACGGTGAGCACCACGTAGCCCGCGTTACGCCGGGCCGCCGGCAACGACGCGACGAGCAAACCGAGCACTGCGCAGACGCCGTACGACGGACCGACATCCAACCGGTGCTCATGGCTTGTGGTGAGCCAGCCGGCGTACACCCCGACCGCAACGGTCCCCTCGGTCAGCAACGTGGCGGCCAGGTGCCCGACAGCGAAAGTCATGACCATCCGTGCCGTCCCGAACCGGCGTTCGCCGAGACCCAACACGAGGAACACGAGCGGCGCGAGCACGACCGAGGTCACGTCCGGCAACCAAAACGCGCTCGCGAGCACCACCAACAGTGGATCCCGAGCGAGGTGCACGACGTCAGTGCTGCTGCCTGTGAGCAGCCGATGCCGCGTTGTGGACGCGACCAGTAGCTGCGCGAGCGTCGTACCGACGAGAACCAGCGCATAGACGACTGTCGCCGGTGCGCGCAGACGCCTCACGACGGCACCGGCGTACGGCGGAACACCCGCCAATGCACAGGATGTGTGATGAACGCCTCTGCCTCGAGCGCGGCGATAGCCACGCGAGGAATGTCGCGGCCGGCCGGGTAGCACACGAAGCGCGGTTCCCACACGGGGCGGAACTTGGCATTGAACCGGTACAGCGACTCGATCTGGAACCAGCGCGAGGCGAACAGCAACAGCCCGCGCCACACGCGAAGGATCGGGCCGGCACCGAGCCGACCACCGCGATCGAGCGTGGAGCGAAACACAGTGAAGTTCAGCGACAGGCGGCACAGGCCCATCGATTGGGCCATGTCGAGCAGGCGCACGATCATCAGCTCGTTCAGACCGGTATCGGCCGCCCGGTCGCGACGCATCACGTCGAGGCTGAGCCCGTCACTGCCCCACGGGACGAACTGCAGGACGCCGTGCAACCTGCCCTCCCGGGACGCAGTGACGATGACGCAATCAGGGTCCGCAGGGTCCGCGACGCGGCCTAGCGCCATCGAAAACCCGCGCTCGACCTCGGCGCCACGCCAACTGGCGGCCTGCGCGCGCAACGCCGCAACTTCAAGCGCGCTGAGGTCGCCGGTACGCCGTACTTCTGTCGTGTAACCGAGCTTCGCGGCGCGGTTCACGGTCTGACGCACATTGCGCATCGCGCGTCCGTCGAGTGTGAAGTCGGCGACGAACACGACCGCTTCGTCGCCGAGCTCGAGCGCGCGTAGCTCCGCTTCGCGCACCCACACCTCTCCCCCGAGCTCGCTGCATCCGATGACAGCCGGTATCCACGCGTGCTCGTGTGCGCGGCGTACGAACTCGCGGATCGCTCCGGGCCACGCCTCGGGATCGCCGATCGGGTCGCCCGAAGCGAGCATCACGCCGGAGACGACGCGGTAGGAGATCGCGGATTTCCCGGTGGCCGAGAAGACCGCGGCTTTGTCATTTCGCAGCGCGAAGTACGCCAGCGAGTCCCGACGGCCATGCTGACCTAGCAACGCGCGCAGCCGTTCCTCGTCACGTGGCGTGAGCCGCGCTGCTGGCTCTGGTGGGCGCAGGAGCAGGTACGTCGGCACGAGCACGGTTGCGATCCCGAGCGCGAGCAGCACACCGAAGACCAGGTCAGAGGTCTTCTCGCTGGTGAAATGCAACGGCCCCCCGACGCCGACGAGCCCGTAAAGCACTTCCTGCAAACGGCTGGCGACCGAGGGCGAGCCGCTGATGTTCTCCGACTGCGCAGCGAGCAGCCCGATGCCGAGTACGACGCTGGCGGCAAGCATGCCGATGAGTGCAAGCGGTGCCCGCCACCGGGTTGTGGGGTCACCGGCGGCGTAGAACTCTCGGTGCAGCATCACCAGCAGCAACGCGAGCAGGAACGTGACGCCCGCTTCCTCGACATCGAGTCCTTTCACGAGATGGAAGGCAGTGCTGACCAGCAACAGCACGACTGCCGTCCGCCAAGCCCGCCGCTTCCGCCGACGCAGTCCGTGCGCGAGCATCACGAGCACGAGTCCGACAACGGCGGTGGCAGCGCTGGCCGCGTGCGACACCGTCAACGGAATCGCCCCACGCAAAGCGGACAGTCGGTTCGCCTGCTCGGGAGTCAGAGCGCTGACGATGTTGACGACGCCGAGCACTGCGGTGAACAACGCCAGCGTCGGGGGTGCCCACCGCGCCAGCCTCACGTCAGCGACGGTATCGCCGCACAACCATCCGACTGTCGCTAGTCAGTAATGCGTGGCCCAACAACGCAGCGACTCACGCCGGCCCGAGGCCAACTCAGCTACCGGTCTCAGGGCGGGTCGTGCCGGACGAAGGAACGCGTCTGGGTGAACGCCTGGATGCCATCAGGGCCGAGCTCACGACCGATGCCAGAGGTGCGAAAACCACCGAACGGCAGACGCGGGTCCTGCGCCGCCATCCCGTGGCAGTTGATGCCGACCGTCCCTGCCACCAGCGCTGTGGCCACCCGATCCGCGAGCGCGTCATCGGCCGTCCACACCGACGCGGTCAGCCCGAACGGCGTTGCGTTCGCCGCCTCGACCGCCTGGTCGATGTCGTCGTACGCCAGCACCGGCAGCACGGGACCGAACTGCTCCTCGGCGACCACCGGTGCGTCCGGTGCGACGTCGGTGACGATCGTCGGCAAGATGAAGTAGCCCCCGCCGTCGCGGTCCTCTTCACGCCAGCGCCCCGCGGTGACGACGGTGGCGCCGCGACTTCCCGCGTCGTCAATCATGTCCGCGACTCGGTGGTAGCCGGCCGGCGTGTGCAGCGGGCCAAGCGTCACCTCAGGAGCAAGGCCGTCGCCGATGACCTCGCGATCGCAGCGTGCGCGCAGTGCGTCGACGAGTTCGGCCACCCGACCACGCGGCGCGTAAATTCGCTTGGCGGCCATGCAAACCTGGCCGGTGGTTGTGTACGCCGCCGCGGCGAGCAGGTCTGCCAGCGTCTCGGTGATGGGCAAGTCGGGTGCGATCACCGCCGCGTCGTTGCCGCCGAGCTCGAGCAGCACAGGCGTGAGGTTCTCGGCGGCGGCGGCCATGACCGCTCGGCCGGTCGACGTGCCGCCGGTGAACGACACGAGGTCGATGCCCGGATGCGCCACAAGGCGGCGGCCGAGCTCTGGGCTGGGGCCGGAGAGCACGTTCACCACGCCGCGCGGCAGCGCAGCTGCGAACTCGGCCAGCACGCGCAGCACCGTCAGCGGGCAGCTCGGTGGCACCTTGACGACAGTGGTGTTTCCGGCCGCGAGGGCAGGGCCGAGCTTGGTCATCGCCACTGCAACCGGCCAGTTGAATGGCAGGATCAGCGCCGCTACGCCGTACGGCTCGCGTTGGACGCGCGGGTACGCCGCCCCCGGTGTGATGAACGACGGCGTCAAAGCTGTCTCTGCCATACCGCCGAGCAGCTGTCCGATGATCGGCGCGGTGTCCAGCTCGAACTGCGCCTCTGTGCGGACCTTGCCGTGCTCTCGCGTGTACGACGTCGCAAGGTCGAGGTCGGCGAGCGCGGTCGCGGCCGCTTGGCCCGCAGCAGCGATCGCAGCGGCTCGCTCGGAAAGAGAGACAGCAGCCCAGCCCGGTGCCGTCCGCCGGGCTGCCGCCACCGCAGCATCGAGTTGTTCGTTGCTTGCGACGGGCGCGCGGCCCACCACCTCGGCCGGGCGCGCCGGGTTGTGCACGTCGTAGACACCATCGGCGCCGTCCATGGCTTCGCCGCCGATGACGACGCTTGCGGTTACCGGGCTCGCGTCGAGGACCTCAGACATCGAACGCCACCGGGAGGGCATTGGGCGAGCGGAACGCAACGCCTTGGATGTACGGCGACGGCGCGTCGGGATCGAGTCGAAGGTTGGGCAACCGGTCCAGCACCCGGTTGATCGCAACCCGCGTTTCCATGCGCGCAAGATGCATGCCGAGGCAGATGTGCACACCGTGGCCGAACGTCACGTGCAGCCGCGACTGCCGAAAGACGTCGAACTTGTCAGGATCGCGGTATCGCCGGGCGTCCCGGTTCGCCTGTCCGACGCACACGTTGACGGTGGAGCCGGCGGTGATCGGCACGCCGGCGAGTTCGGTGTCGCGGGTGGCCCTGCGCACGATGAAGATGATCGGCGGCTCCCACCGCAGTCCCTCCTCGATCGCAGTGTGCACGAGGGTGCGATCGGCGCGCACCGCTTCGAGTTGCTCCTGATGGTGCAGCAGGGCGAACAGGAGGTTGCCCGACGACCGGTAGGTCGTTTCGACACCGGCGGGCAGCATCAGGCGCAAGAACGCGAAGATCTCGTCGTCGGAGAGCCGCTCACCGTCGATCTCGGCGAAGGCCAGGTCACTGATGAGATCGTCGGCCGGGTTTCGACGTCGCTCGTCGAGCATGCGTGCGAAGTAGTCTCGCAACGCGTTCGAGGCGGCGATGCCGCGATCCCATCTCACCATCACGGAGAGCATCTCGATCGACAAGCGTTGGAAGGTCGGGTAGTCCTCGCGCGGCAGCCCGAGAATGCGGGCGATCACCTGCACCGGAAAGGCGAAGGTCAGTTCTCGGACGAGGTCCGCGCGACCCCGATCGGCGAAACCGTCGACCAAGTCATCGACGACCGCTTCCACGAGTTCGGTCTCCCAGTGCGCGAGCACCTTGCGACGGAAGGCCTGTGACACCAGCGCGCGGTGCAGGTCGTGCTCGTCACCGTCCATCTCGAGCATCGAATGGCCCATGACGGGCCCCATGATGTCGGCGTAGATCGTCGACGAGAACGTCTCAGGATCGTTCAGAACAGTGGTCGCTTCGTCGTAGCCGAGGACCGTCACGGCGCCGGGCTGGTCGCTCGGCATCTCCGCCTCGAGTTCGATGTCCATATCGATGGCGTTGCCGCGGATGACCGGGCCGCGCTCTGCCGAGGCTGCCAGCGGCGTCCACACGTCGCGGATGTCGGTGAGCAGCGTGTCCTGGAGCTCGGCCGGGTCGAACGGCTCGATGCTTGTCGTCATTCGCCACCCCCGACAACCGTGACTGTCTCGGTGTCGCGTCCGGATCGCAACACCGTGCCCGGCACCGCACCGGTCGCGACCCCCTCGCTGACGACTTCCGCACCGTTGACGAAGACGCGGTGCACGCCGGAAGCCTCGGCGAACAGTCGCGGCGCACCCGACGGCAGGTCGTATCGCGTCCGCTCTGGACCGTGGCCGATGGTGTCGGGGTCGAAGAGGATGAGGTCGGCGTACCAGCCGTCCGCGATGCGACCGCGATCACGGATCCCGTAGAGCCGCGCGGGCACGTCGGTCAGCTCGTGGACAGCCTCTTCGAGCGACAGCAGGCCGCGCTCGCGTACCGCGTTGCTCAACAGCGATGTGCTGTACGTCGCGCCGCACATCATGTCGAGATGCGCGCCGGCATCCGAACCACCGATCACGGTGCGCGGGTCGCGCCAGACCTCCGCACGCAGCTTCCAGTCGTCGTCATCGTTACCCATCATCGGCGGCTGTAGCCCGGTGCGCAGCTCGTCGGCGGTCACGACGTCGAGCAAGACATCGAACGCGTCGGCCCCCCGCTGTTTCGCGATGCTGCCGACGGACCGACCGGCCAGCCCTTCGTTCTCGGGTGCGAACGTCTCGGCGATGTTGAGGCGGTGCCAGTTGGCGAGCCCGCGCAACATGCCGGCCTCGTCCGAGTCGGCGCCGGCCCTCATGCGTTCGCGCACGCCGGGGTCGCGCAGCGCCTGGATGCGTTCGGGGACCGGCAAGCTCAAGACGTCCTTCCACCCGGGCAACGCCTCGAGCACCACGCCGGTGAGGAACGACAAGCGGATGCTCATCAAGTGCGGCAGTGTCAGTGCGACAACCCGCGCGCCCCGCTCGGCCGCCACATCGGACGCGGAGAGCTGGTGCTCATGCTGCTTCGACAGCGCGGACACGCCGAGGACGTTCCAGTTGAGCGGTCGGTTCGCCTGCAACGACATGTCCGCCATCAGGTTCATCTCGTCGTCGGTGAACCCGTTGATGCAACCCGCGGTGATGAACTCCAGCGTCGTACCCTCGTGGTCCCTAACCGCCCGAGCGAGCGCGAGCAACTCGTCCGCCGAAGCCGCTCGTGACGGGACCGGCAGGCCTTCGCCGTCGTTGTGCGTGTGCGCCTGCGACGAGGAGAAGCCGAGGCCTCCCGCGGTAAGGCACTCGTGCAAGAGCGCGACCATCTGATCGACCTGCGCCTGGGTAGCCGGTTCGTGTGATGCATCACCCATGACCGCGCGACGGATCGCCGAGTGCCCGACGAGGAAGCCCGCGTTGACGCCGACCTTGCCGTCGAGCCGGCTGATCCAGTCGTCGTACGACGTCCAGTCCCAGGGCAGACCCGACTCCAGCGCCGCAAGCGGCATGCCCTCGACCCGCGCCATCATCCGCATCAAGTAGTCGGCATGCTCAGGACCGGCCGGTGCGAGCGTGAACCCGCAGTTGCCACCGAGGACGGTTGTCACTCCGTGCAACGTCGACGGGCTCGCGGTCGGGTCCCAGAACAGCTGCGCGTCGTAGTGCGTGTGCAGGTCGACGAAACCGGGTGCGACAACGAGACCGTCCGCGTCGACGGTGCGGCGGGCGGTCTGCCCGTCAAGATCCGTGACGACGCGGCCCGCACGCACGCCGATGTCGACGCGACGGCGGTTGCGCCCGGTCCCGTCGACGACGGTGCCACCGCGGATCAGCAGGTCGAGCATGAATGTCCTTCCGGCAACGGATGACGGAACAGCCGGGCGGCGTTCGCGTGGGTGATGGCGTGGATCTCGTCCTCGGGCAGGTGACCCAACGATGAGGCCAGCACGGACTGGGTGTCCGGCCAGGTCGAGTCGGCGTGTGGGTAGTCCGACTCGACCATGATGCGGTCGACACCGATGCGGTGGCGCTGCTCGATCGCGGACGGGTCATCGATCGAGCAGAAGTAGAAGTTGCGTTGCAGGACCTCGCTCGGCTTGAGGTCGCCGGCCCACGCGTTGCTCTCGTTGCCAGAACCACTGTGTGCCATGACGTAGTCGACACGGTCGGCGAGCATGGCCACCCAGCCGATGCCCCCTTCGGACAACGCGATCTTCAGGTCCGGGAACTTCACGCAAACGCCGGACCACAGCCAGTCCGCGGTCGCCAGGAATGCGTTCATCGGGAACAGCGTCGGGAACAGCTCGAAGGGCGGGTCATAAGACGGCAGCGGCGCCCACGCGCTCGAGCCGGTATGCAGGCAGACAACGGTGTCGGTCTCCGCGCACGCCTGCAGGAACGGGTCCCAGTGCCCGGTGTGCAGGCTCGGCAACTGCATGTGCACCGGGAACTCCGCGAAGCTCACTGCCTTGAAACCGCGCTCGGCGTTGCGACGTACCTCGTCGGCCGCGATCTGCGGGTCGGCGAGCCAGGAGATCTGCATCGGGATGATCCGGTCGGGATGGGTGCCGGCCCAATATTCGAGATGCCAGTCGTTCCAGGCCCGCATACAGGCGAGGCCTAGGTCGGGGTCCGAGCAGCGGGAGAAGACCGCGCCGCAGAACCCCGCAATCAGGGACGGAAAGCACAACGACGCCCATATGCCGGCAAGGTCCATGTCGCGCACCCGGGCGTCGATGTCGAAGCAGCCCGGCCGCATCTCATCGAAGCGCGCAGGATCCATCGACCACTGGTCCTTGGGCCGCCCGACTACCGCGTTGAGCCCGATGTTCGGGTAGCGGTTGCCGTCGAAGACCCACGCCTGCGTGCCGTCCTCTTCGACGATGCGCGGCGCGACGTCGGCGTACTTCCCTGGTAGCCGCCCATCGAACAGGTCGGGCGGCTCGACGAGGTGATCGTCGACAGAGATGACAACGTACGGCGCGTCGCGCGGCTCGGGATCGGGCAGCAGGCTGGGCACGCAGCGACCCTGCTCGATCTATGACACGCGCGTCAAGGTTGGTCCGAAACGGCGGTTTGCCCGACCCCGGAAATGCTAACCCCAAGATAGGACACAACGACGCGTCTTCAGCTGGGCATGCGCCGCCGGCGACGCCGTAACCAGACAGCGCCCAGCAGTGCCGTACCGGTGATGAACACAGCGCTCCACGGCGCCCTCGACCCGGTGGTCGCGAGCGGTTTGCTCACCGTCGGCTCCGTGACCGAGGCGGCCTGCGCGCAGCTCGGTGCCTCTTTGAACCCGGGATCGGACGCCGCGATCAACCCACGCCCGCAGACCTGGCGCACAACGGCGGACACCCGCGCGAACGTGCACGTGCTGCTGCTCGTGACCGTGCTCAGCTGCGACGGCGGGCAGCCGCCAACGTTCTCGCCCGAGGTGAGGTTGTTCCAGCCATGAATCCCACGCGTCTTGTCACAGCTGTAGTCGGCGGTCGTCGTGCACCCGTCCGTGTACGCCACATAGACGTGGCCCTGCTTGTCGACGCCGATGTCGTTGAAGTCGAGCATGTTGCGGCAGGCGTTGACGAGTCCGCCGTTCCACACACATCCGCGTTGCACCGGGTCGCCTGGCGTTGCGTTGACCGTGCGCCAGGTCTTGCCGCCGTCGAAGGTGTAGGAGACGAAGAGGTACCACGTGCCAGGGAAGGCGCCGTCCTGGTAGGCGCCCTGCGTCCCGGTACCAAGGAACGCGAACGCAGCCCGGCCCTTGTCGCCAGTGATGACCTCGGCGAACTCGGTGTTCTGTACGCCGTGGACCAAGCCGTCTTCAGTCTCACCCGGATCGGCGAACTGTCCGACGTCGACCGAGGGACGCCAGTGCAGATGACCTGCCGCGTCGTGCGTGGCGGTGGCGAGCATCGGGTGACCGGATGCCGCCTGGTAGCCGAAGTAGACGATGCCGTCCGGACCTTCCATGACCGACGGATCGCTCGTGCCCGGCGAGCTGTCCGGAATCGTCGAGACGGTGAAGCTCTGCCCGTTGTCGGCCGAGACGGCGACGCCGCTACGAGGTTTGCCACTCGCGTCCGTACACGAGCCGTTCGGCACGTACACAAGTCCGGTTGGGCCGACGCGGACATGACCGTGGATGGCCGTGCACTGGCCGTGCCACAACGCGCTGGCGACAGTCGCGAACTTCACCCCGCCATCGTCGCTGCGGCCGCAGTAGGCGTCCTCGACGATTGTCTGCGCGCAGTAGTACACGGCATGCGGGTAGGTGTGAGCGGGTGCCGGCGAGTGGTAGGGCCCGGACCCGAGCGTCTCGTGGTCCGGCAGCGCCGGCACGCTGATCGCGACGGCCGGCGTCCAATGGGCTCCGTCGTCATCGGAGTAGAACTCATAGCTCCCGGCAAGCAGCAAGCCGAGCGCCCACGTGCGGTGCGTTTCGCGGTCCGTGAACAGAATCGCGTCTTCGTTGAGGATCGCGTCCTGGCCGCCGACCTGCACACCCGGCGTGACATCGGTCGGCGTCGGCGTCGGCGGACGCAGGTGGTTGTACGTCAGCCGCGTCATCTGTGTGCCGGCCATGAACATGACGTTGCCGGTTGCCCAGTTGACGCCGACTGAGGGCTCGCCGGCGTTCGGCCGGTGCAGCCCGTCGCGGGTCTGGTACGCCGTACTGAAGTCGTAGTTGGTGAACTTCGCGTCGCTTCGCAAGTGCTCGATGGCGGGGGGCTTCGCGACCTTGGCGTAGGTCAACGTGACGTGCCCGGTGATGCTGGTCGGCTGTGGCACCGACGCGCCGGCATCGGCGCGGAGGCTCCAGACGCCCGACTGTGGATTGTTGACGGTGATGTCTTCGTAGTTGGGGCCGGCGTTGTCCGTGTCGGGACGGCCGGGCCCCGTCTCGTTGCCGGCGGGGCTGAAGGCGAAGCAGTCGGCGTCAGTCGGCACCGACGAGTTCCACGCGCAGTGGAACGTCAGCGTCGCGACGTAGTTCTGATAGAAGGTCGCGTCCGGCTGCGGCAGCTTCACCGTGAGTGCGTACTTCGAGCACTGCACTGGTGCGCACGCGACCTCGATCGGAGTACCACCGAGGCCCGCGCCCTGGACATCGTCGAACGTCCACGACGCAGCCGAGTTGTTGGCAGGGCCAACGGTTCCGGACGGCGGCGTTGAGCTCCCCGTTGACGCGAGCGCCGGTGCATTGAGTGCAACGACGAGCCCGCCCAACCCCAAGGCAAGTGCCACGACGGCGGCTGAGCGCCGATGCTTTCGATCTGTCATGGCGGAAGTATGGGGTGAACCACCCCAAGAGCAACAATCCTCCCGAGACAGGGACGACCTGCGCGGGCGACACTGAGGGGTGCGGAGGGGGGCTCGAGCAGCGTTCGCGCTTCTGGTCGGCGCCGTGACCTGGTTCGCCGTACCGGCGCACGCCGCTGGCGACCCTGGCCCGACTGACCTCGTCGTCGACGGGCAGGCGTCCCAGCTCGCGGCGAGCCTGCGCCCGGCTTTCGGCTGGCTGCCGCACAGCGCGACGTCGAACGACATCCAGTCGGCGTACGACATCGTCATCCGCGACGCCAGCACGGGCTCGGTCGTCTGGGACAGCGGTGAGGTGCGTTCCTCCGACGAGTCGTATGTGACTTATGGGGGCCCGAAGCTCACGCCCGGCCGGCAATATGCCTGGACAGTGCAGACGTGGAACCGCGCGGGGCGGGAATCAGCGCCGGCGACGGCGTACTTCGACACCGGACTCGGCGATCACGACTGGTCCGGAGCGCAGTGGATCCGCCGGATCACGACCGGCCATGACTCGATCATCGACTACACGCTGGCACGCGAAGAGTTCGATGTCGGCGACAGCCCGGTCCGCCGTGCCCGCGCGTATGTCGCCGCGGAGGGTGAATGGCAGCTGCACGTCAACGGGCAGACCGTCGACACGCAGTACGACTACGCCATGCCCGGCGAGGGTTACTACACGGCTGAGGACATCACGCCGTACGTCACCACCGGTCCACTGGCCCTCGGCGTCAAGTACGCGGCCACAGCCACCACGGATGGGGGCAGCCGGCCGGAAGGGCCGGTCCCCTACGCGACAACCTTGAGCACAGCAGCGCCGGCCGGTGCGACCACGCTTGCCCTCGCATCGACACTCGGCTACCTGGCGCGCGAGAACCTCGCTGTCGGTACGCCGGGCAGCCCGACGTTCGACATCGTGACGATTCAGGCGGTCAACGCGTCGGCTGTGACGTTGACCAGGCCGCTGCTGCATGCGCACGTCGCAAACGAGCCGGTGGTCTCTGAGAACGGCCCGACCGGTCTGCTCGTAAAGGTCGTCGTCGAGCACACGGATGGCACCGTGCAGACGTTCGTCTCTGACGGTGGCTGGCGGGTCACCAAGGACGCCTCCGAGCTCAACGATGCCGTCACATTGCGCAGCGCCGAGAACGCCGGAACCTACGTGGAACGCATCGATGCCCGGCAAGCGCTGACCGGATGGGACTCGGTCGGCTACGACGCTGATGCCTGGCATGCGGCCGCGCCGATGGGGCGGCATCCGCTGCCCAACCCGGCGATCTGTGCGAACTACCTCGGCGCCTCGTCACCATGCGGGTTCACGCATCTGAACCCGATGCGCTCGAAGCTCGTCTCGAGGATTGTTCACCCGATCTCGGTGACGACGCTGCACGGCGGCACGGTGACGGCTGACTTCGGCGCTGCCATCGTCGGGGTGCCACGAGTGCGGCTCACGAACGGGGTGGCCGGCCGCCCCGTGACATTGCTGGCGAGCTACCGCTTGGCCAACAGCGTGTTGACGGCACCGGCAGCGCCGCACGTTTCGGTCATCGACGTGGCCTCGCCCTGCCGGTTCCAGCCAGGCGATCCGATCACCGTCGATGGGCCGGCGGACGGCTACGGGGCCGGCGACCCTGAGCACCGAACCGTCGCGAGCGTCTCTTCGGCGCCCAAGTGCGCCAGCGGTGCAGTCACGCTCGACACGCCGCTGCAGCGCGCGCATCCCACTGGACGGTGGGTGGAAGGCGCGCGTGCGGGCACCTCGTCCCTCGACACTCAAGCGACCGACCTGTCGTTCCACTACATCGAGACAGCAGGCGCCCAGACCACGCCGTTCTTCGTCGGGCAGGGCTTCCGTTTCCTGCAGATCGCCGGCGCGCACGAGCCACTCACGACCGACCAGATCTGGGTCGATGCAACGCACGAAGACGCGCCGCCCGATCAGGCCGCGACGTTCCACACGAGCAATCCCACGCTCAATGCCGTCTTCGATCTGATGAAACGTTCCGCGTTGTACGCCGGGCAGCAGCAGTTCAACGACTCCCCCGACCGGCAGGACGGCCAGTTCCTCGGCGACGCCGTCGATGAGTCGTTCGCGACGATGGAGTCACTTGGCGAGCGCGCACTGACGCGGCAGGCGATCGTGGACTTCGCCTACTCGCAACAGCGGTACTGGAGCCAGCAGGCGCCGGGCTTCCGTTCGCCGTACGGAGACCTCAACGCGGTCTACCCCACCGGCGACGGCAAGCGCGACATCCCGGACTTCACCGAGATGTATCCCGAGTGGGTCCGGCGCTACTACTGGCTCACCGGAGACCGACACACATTGCGCGACGCCTATCCGACGATGCAGCGGGTGGCGAGGTACGTCGGTGACAGCATCGCGACGTCGGGCGGCGCGAAGGGCCTTGTCTATCAACTGATCGGCGGCAGCAACGGGGCCTACCGCTATGGCATCGTCGACTGGCCGCAGCCCATGCGATACGACACGACAGTTCTGAACGCAGGAGTGGACACCGTCGTCAACCTGCGTGCCGTCGAGGTGTTCCACGCCTTGGCCGAAACCGCCGCTGCTCTCGGCTACGCCGACGACGCTGCGACGTACCAGCACAAGGCACAGGCGCTCACCGACATGATCAACAAGAAGTTGCTCGAGCCGAGCGGTTATTACGACGACGGCCTGAGCCCGGACACCAACGCGCAGCTCGGCAACCATTCCGAGCACGACCAGACCTTCGCCGTGACCTATGGCGTCGCGCCGGCGTCGTCGTACGAACAACTCGGCAGCTTCGTCGCCGCGCAGGGCATGAAGCAAGGGCCCATGGACCTCGGCCAGCTCGAGCAGGCGTTGGTCGCAACCGGGCAAACGGGCGCGCTGGTCGACCTACTCACGAACGCTAAGGCTGATGGTCCGGCCAAGATCCTCGCCGAGGGCGGCACGTCTATGTGGGAGCAGTGGGATCCGGGCTGCATGGCACCGGGTGGCCACCCGGGTGACTCGACCGCCACCTGCGTCGGGTCGGCGATCGTGCAGTCGAGCCATGACAGCTTCTCGCACGGCTGGGGGTCGGTCGGCGTCGTCGGCATCCTGCGTGGCCTCCTAGGCGTCACCGTGACCGGTCCGGGTGCGGCAACGGTGGCGATCACGCCACCCGCATCCGGTTTGGCCGCGGCCAGCGGGGCCGTGTGGACCGAGCGAGGCCCGGTCAGCGTGGACTGGCGCAGGGACACGTCCGGCTACGCCGTGACCGTCGACATCCCCGACAACATGACGGCGACCGTGACCATCCCGGGCAAGGCGCCGGTCACCGTGGGGTCGGGGCGCACTACATTTCCGGCGGGATGACAAAGGTCTACATCGAACGCGGCACCAAGCGCGTCTTCGCCTGCGCGTATGACTGGCCCGGCTGGTGCCGGTCCGCGAAGGACGAGGCAGGAGCACTCGAGGTGCTCGCGGACTACGCCGACCGCTACCGCGTCATCGCGGAAGCCGCTGGACTGCGGTTCCCCAAGGCCGCTGCAAAGCTCGAAGTCGTGGACCGCGTCAAAGGCGATGGCGCCACCGACTTCGGCGTACCGCACAAGGTGGCACCGCAGGACAACCAGTCGGTGACAGCCGCGCAGGCCAAGAAGTACGTCGCCATCGTCGAGGCGACGTGGTCCGTCTTCGCTGACGTCGTCGCCGGCGCCCCGGCCAAACTGCGCAAAGGCCCGCGCGGCGGCGGACGCGACCGTGATGCCATCGCGGCGCACGTGACCGAGGCGGAGAAGGCGTACGCGCGAAAACTCGGGATCCCGAAGATGAGCGATGCCGACGAGCTCCACGCGGCGATCGTCGACGTCATCCGCAACCGACCGGACGACGTCGCATGGCCGATCCCGTACGCCGTCCGCCGGATCGCCTGGCATGTCATCGACCACGCATGGGAGATTCAGGACAAAAGTTCCTGAGCGGCCGGCGCGCGCGCTCAGGACGCGACACGTCTCACCCTTTCGGAGCATCCGGGCGCTGCCGTCAGCCGGACCGTAGGCTTTGCTCCTGTGCAGGTGTCGCGTGCATTCGCCGCCGACCCTGTAAGCGTGGCTGAGGCCAGAAAGTTTGTGGTGTCCGCTGCCTCAGACCTGGGCATCGCGGACCTCGACTGGGAGCTTCGGCAGATCGTCTCGGAGCTAGCGACGAACGCTGTGCTGCACGCGCGCACCGCGTTCACCTTGACGATCACGACGACGGAGACTCTTGTGCGTGTGGAGATGCGCGACGCGTCCCCCCGCCGTGTCCAGTCCCGAAGTTACGACGCAGATGCCAGCACGGGTCGCGGCATGCAGCTGATCCAGACGCTGTCGCGGGCGTGGGGTGTCGAGACTGACGGCGACGGCAAGACCGTCTGGGCCGAGTTGGACGTGGATTCGGCCAGCAGTGTGGATGTGAACTCGTGACCGCGCCGACCGACCTCGGCCCGCTCTGTGAGGTTCACGTCCTTCAGCTTCCCGTCGCCATCTGGCGGAATGCCCAACAGCACACGGATGAGTTGCTCCGCGAGTTCAGCCTGATCGTGGAACAGATCCATCAGGAAGGTGAGGGCGGTTCGGCAGCTCCGGTCCGGCTGTTACGGCTCGTCGACGAGCTATCCGCGACCTACAGCCAGTTCTCCACGTCACAGGAAGAGGCGCTGTTCGCCGCTGCCGCCGACGGAACCGAGAGCCTGGACCTCGTCTACGAGGTGCCTCGGTCGGTAGGTCCCGCCGCCCAGCACCTTGCCGACTTGCTCGACGAAGTCGACGACTACTGCCGCGCCGGCCAGCACTTACTGACGCTCGCGGCGCCAACAGAGGTCGTGCGCTTTCGCCGTTGGTTTCTCGACGAGTTCATGCGCCAGGCCGACGGTCACGAGGCCACGCCATGGCCGCAATACCCGGCATAGCGCATACCGCTTCCGAAAGATCCGTCCTCGAGCGATGAGTCGTGGGGAGCCGAGGCGTCGTACTGGTAGGGAGTCACCGACGAGCAAGGAGGGCGTCATGCCAAGCACCAAGACCCGGATCAACAAGGTCGCGACCGTCATCATCCCGGTGTCCGATCAGAGCCGCGCGATCGACTTCTACGTCGAGAAGCTCGGCTTCACCGTCCGCGTGGACGTGCCGTTCGGCAACGGATACCGCTGGGTCGAGGTCGGCGTCGGCGACGAGGCGACGACGATCGCGCTCGCACCGCCGCCAGATGACAAGGCGACCGGTAACCGCGAGACCGGCATCAGCCTGCAAACGGACGACATCGACGCCTACCACGCGCAGCTCAAGGACAGCGGCGTGGACCTGGACGCCGAAGTCAGTCGCATGGGTGACCCGGTGCCGCCGATGTTCTGGTTGCGCGACCCCGAAGGAAACACCCTGATGGTGGTCCAGTAGCAACCGGTCACGCGCTACCGGGCAGTCTCGCCCTGGCCGACCCATTCGTAGTGCGCGCCGTCGTGCCGTAGCCAGTTGCCGCCCCAGGTGAAGCCGTACTTCGCCATGACGGCCACGAGTCGGGGATCTTGACGAGGCGCTGCGCCGAGCGGGTTGCGCCCGACGTTGATG
This sequence comes from Actinomycetes bacterium, assembly GCA_045807285.1. Classification (GTDB taxonomy): domain Bacteria; phylum Actinomycetota; class Actinomycetes; order JAWWOW01; family JAWWOW01; genus JBJMHR01. The sequence continues at coordinate 123,413 of JBJMHR010000017.1, read as the reverse complement.
TCGATGGCTGCTCCCCACGCGTGGTGGGAGATCATGCCGTGCCCGAAGCGGACCGTACGCGGGTTCCAGCAACCGCCCTCTGCGATGAAGTCCGCAGTGTTGATCGTCTTTCCGAGGCCGCGGTTCGTGATCTCACGCATCGCCGCAGTCAACGGGCCCATCACGCGACGAGCGCAGATGACGTTGCCGAGCTGGACGATGCGCCGCTCGGTGATGTACGCCGAGATCCAGCGTGGATCGAGCCGGATACCGGTCGACGTGTGCCGAACGTGGAAGACGCCGAACTGCTGATCAAGCTGATTCTGGGTGAGCACGTCACCATTGGGCGAGAAGTACGCCCCCGACGACGGCAGCGTAAAGCGAAGCCGGCGGCTCGGAAGCGAATGCTGGATCGCCGCTTCCCGACTCGCCAGCTGCCCACCCGGCACCCGCACGATGACGTAGTCGGCATGACTGCCCAGACCCGCGGGCGCGTCGCGGCCAGCGGCCATCTGGTAGCCACCGACGACGCGGTCGTCGACCACGGCCGCAACGCGCAACGGCTTTCCGCCATGGACTCGCAACAGCTGACCGACATGCAGGTCGAACAAACGCGCTGTCGTCTGAGCGAGGACAACCCCACGCGACAACGACGTGGCCAATGCCGTCGACCCGACCGAACGTCCATAACCGGCGGGGTCAGCGACCATGGTCGCGAGCGGCAGCTCGTCGTAGGTCCCGCTGCCATGTACGACGTAGACCTCGCCGTCCGTGATCGTAAGCGGGGCGGCATCGACGGCTCGACCGATCTGCGTGACCTCCGCGGCGTTGAAGCCATGAATGCCTTCGACGATCAACTGCTCTGCGAACAACCCAGGGGGCGTGTGCACGGTCGGGGCCGACGCCCCGGTTGAGCGCTCGTTGTCGTCATCACCGTGAGCCGTCATCGCATGGATCAATCCGACGGCGAGCAGCACGCCCAGCAGCGTTCGCGTCAGTCTCCGCGCACGACGACGGCGAGACGACATCCCATCAGCGTTGCACGCAATCCTGTGAGCGGACCGCACTTACCAACCCGCGGTGTTGACCTTGCCGTCGCTTGACACAGTCACGCTGCTGTCAACAAGCTCACGCGACTCGGCATCGGCCATCAACGCCGGGTCGGTGACCTTCGCGTAGATGCGGCGCCCACCGTCGATCTCACCGACGATGAGTCCCCAGTCGGGCGAGCCGTCGCGCTGGTGGGCCACGGTGTAGGTCACCACCCGCGCGGGACCGTCATACGACGAGACCATCTCGCGCTTCGGCATCGAGGTCAGCCCGAGGTCGCCCGGCGGTGTCGGCGCTGAGGGCCCCGGCGACGTCGAGTAGGCCCCGTACGCGTGCTTGGTCATGTGCATGCCGACGCCCGACACGACACCGAGCGATCCGGCGCCCTCGCGGAGCACCTCGGTCATCGTGGCGATCGAATGCAGCATGTAGTTGCTTGCCGGACCGCCGGCGAACGGCAGCCCTCCCGTGACCGTCAGCCCGCGCGGATCCGTCGGAGCGATACCCAACGCATCGCAGGCAAGGTGCAACGACGACGCAAAGCACGAATACAGGTCGAAGTGTGCGACGTCGTCGATCGAGGCCCCGGCGCTCGCCAATGCGGACCGCGACGTCGCCTCCATTGCGCGAGACCGCCACATCTCGTCGCGCTCCGCGACGTACCAGCAGTCCGTGCCATAGGCCCAGCCACGCAGGTAAACACGCTTGTCCGCTGGTACGCCGAACCGATCCGCGGCTTCGTGCGTCATCACGATCGCGGCGGCGGCCATGTCGACGTCCATCACCGAGACGGTCCATTTGGTGTACGGCCAGCCGACGTACCGGTTATCGGGGGTTGCAGTGACGAGTTCGGTCGCCGACCGCGCGACGGGAAACCACGCGTGCGGGCTCTTGGCCGCCACGTCGGTCATCGGCGCCATCATCGCGCCGATACTGGCTGCATAGTCCGACAGGCCGGCCCCGAGCTGCGCGCGCCGCGCGACGTCGAACAACGGGAACGTGAGCCACGCCTGGAAGACGTCGTGCGCGATCTCTGCTTCGTGCGGCATCGCCTCGAACGGGAAGGGCTTGCGCTCGGGATCCTTGAACGACCACTCCGGCTTCTCTCCGGCCTTCTTCAACGCACGCTTAGTCGCCAACGCCTCGGCGCCGACGACGAGCGCGGTGTCCAGTTCGCCGCGGAGCATCGCTTCGGCGACGTCGTTGACGAGAACCTGCGGGGTCGTGCCCCCGATGCCGGAGTACAGCTGATGCCGCGGCGCAGCCCCGGTCCGCTCGCAGAACCGCGCGATCGGGTCGTCGTACTGCCACGACTGGCAGTAGACGATCTGCACCGAGTCGAGCTGCGGCAGCACATTCGGTGCACCAGCGTCCGCCGCTGCCGCCGTGGCCATCTCGACCCAGGACTCCAGCGGCTCCGGCGCGGGCCCCTCGGGCGGACGAACGGTTCGTTGTGCGACGCCGACGATGCACGGGCTGCGCGGATCGACCGCTGAGGCTGACACGCGCGTCATGTTACGGTGCGCGCCGTGGGGAGGCTGTGATGGAACTGAAAAACGCCTCGGTTCTCCTGACCGGAGCCTCGACGGGGATCGGCGCAGCGACGGCCCGGGCTCTCGGCACGGCCGGTGCTCGGATCGGCATCGTCGCGCGACGCAAGGAGCTGCTCGAGAAGGTCGCGGCCGAAGCCGCGGAAGCCGGCGCTGCCGACGTGAAGATCTACCCGCAGGACCTCGGCGACCTCGCCGCGACCGATGCGCTCGCCCAGAAAGCGTGGGACGACTTCGGCGGTCTCGATGCGCTCGTCAACAATGCCGCTGTCCCGGCTCGCCGGCACGTGAAGCGGCTCGACACGGACGAGCTCGAGATGGTCATGCGCATCAATTTCCTCGCGCCGTGCCATCTGATCCTCGGTGTCCTGCCCAAGATGCTCCAGGCGGGCAGCGGCACGATCATCAACGTCGCGTCCATGGGTGGTCGCCTCGGCATCCTGCGCGAGTCGGCGTACTGCGCAAGTAAGTTCGCACTCACCGGTTTCAGCGAGGTCCTGTACGCCGACCTCAAGCGCGATCCGGTCAACGTCCACGTCGTGCAGCCGGGACCGATCGAGACACCGATCTGGGACGTCGACGACAACGAGCCGCCGCTCTACCACGGGCCGTTCTTCCCGCCCGAGGTCGTCGCTGACGAGATCCTCGCGACACTGCGCGGTGAACGGGGCTTCGAGGTGTTCGCACCGGCCGACTTCAAAGGTGTCGCTGACTGGAAGAACAGCGACCCGCAGGCCTACCTCGACGGCGCCGCGCAGATGGACGCGGCCGAGAGCTGACGCTTCGTGGCCGCCCACCCGCTCGACCCGCTGACCGCTGACGAGGCCACCGTCGCGACGCGAGCCCTGCGCGAGTCGGGACGGTTGCCGGACGGCACGCTGTTTCCGCTGATCACGCTCGCCGAGCCGGCAAAGGCCGAGCTGTTGAAATGGCGTGCCGGCGACCCGATCGACCGCCGGCTGCGCTATCTCTGCTGGCACCGGGACACGAAAGCCGCCTACGAGGCCGTGGTCAGCGCCACGCACGAGCAGGTTGTCGACGTCGCGCAGGTGCCCGGCGTACAACCGCTCTATCTGCTCTTCGCCGAGCTCTACATGGGCATCGAGCTGATCAAGGCCGACGAGCGCTTCCTCGCCGCACTGAAGCGACGCGGCATCGACAACACCGATCTCATCCAGATCGACCCATGGCCGGCCGGCAGCCACGGACTGCCGGTCGAGGAGAAGGGTGCGCGACGGCTCCTGCGCGCTGTCAGCTACCTGCTCGACGAGCCGAACGACAACGCGTACGCGCACCCGATCGACAACCTTGTCGTCATCGTCGACCTCGATCGCATGGAGGTGATCGAGGTCGAGGACGGCGAGGCGCTGCCGATTCCGCGCGCGAACGGTCGATACGAGCCAGATCACATCGACATGCGTCCCGCTCTGAAGCCGTTGGAGATCACGCAACCCGACGGGCCGTCGTTCACGGTCGAAAACAAGCACCTGACCTGGGACAAGTGGGACCTTCGCTTCGACCTGCATCCGATCGAAGGGCTCGTCCTTCACCAGGCCACGTTCGACGGACGCTCCGTGCTCTACCGCGCGTCGATCGCCGAGATGGTCGTGCCGTACGCCGGCATCGGCGCCAACACGTGGTGGAAGAACACCTACGACGCCGGAGAGATGAGCATCGGCAAGCTCGCCAACTCTCTCGTCCTCGGGTGCGACTGTCTCGGCGAGATCGTGTACGCCGATGCGCTGATCGTTGACGAGAACGGCAACCCCTACACGATCCCCAACGCGATCTGCCTGCACGAAGAGGACTTCGGGATTCTCTGGAAGCACACCAACCTGATGACGGGCAACGTGGAAGTACGCCGCACACGCCGCATGGTCATCTCGTCGATCTTCACCGTCGGCAACTACGAGTACGGCTTCTACTGGTACCTCTACCAGGACGGCCGGCTGCAGCTCGAGATCAAGCTCACCGGAATCATGCAGACGGAAGCGGCCGGGGCCGAGCCGCCACAGCATGGCGTCATCGTCGACGACGACCTCGTCGCCCCGAATCACCAGCACGTGTTCAACATCCGCCTCGACCTCGACGTCGACGGCGCCGACTGCCGTGTCTACGAGGTCGACGCCGTGCCGGTTCCGCAGGGCCCGGACAACCCGCACGGCAACGCCTTCCTGAGCCGCGAGACGCTGCTCGCCTCCGAGCGCGACGGCAAGCGTCAGCTCGACGTCGGGGCAAACCGGCACTGGCGCGTGGTCAGTGCGTCGGCGACGAACCGGCTGGGCCAGCCGACCGGCTACGCCTTGATCCCCGGCGTCAGCCAGACGATGCTCGCGGACGCGAACTGCCACGTCGCCCGGCGCGCGAACTTCGGCACCGCAGCGCTATGGGTGACGGCGTACGACGACCGAGAGATGCACGCCGCCGGGGACTACCCCAACCAGAATGCGGGCGTCGACGGCCTGCCGAAGTGGATCGAGCAGGATCGCCCCCTCGACGGCACCGACGTCGTGCTCTGGCACACGATCGGTGTCACCCACGTGGCCCGGCCGGAAGACTGGCCCGTGATGCCGGTCGAGTACGCCGGGTTCACGCTGAAGCCGTTCGGGTTCTTCGACCGCAACCCTGCCCTCGACGTACCGGCCATCGACCACTGCGCGCATGAGGGGGACTCGTGAGAGAGCACCGGTATTCCATGGACATGCCCCACTCGCCGGAGCGGGTCTGGGCGCTGATGCAGGACTACGACTCGTGGACCAACTACGCACCGATGGTGATCCGCGTCGACGTCCTGCATCGGGGGGACGCCGAGGGCAACGGGCTGCTGCGCCGGGTGGTGTTCAAGATGCCGCTCGGCCGCCAGGGTACGGCGCTCGAGCTGGTCACGAACGTGAAAGCGGCAGAAGGCTACGACTACACGATGATCTCAAGCGACCCGGGCAACGACCAGACCGGCAAGGTGTCGCTCGAACGCGTCGCAGGCAACCAGACGCGGTTGCACTTCGAGGAGCGCTACAACATCACCAAGGCGCCGTTCAAGTGGTTCGAGGGGCCGATCTACAAGTTCATCAACAAGCAGAACGAACTGTCGATGCGACGCCTGTCCGAGTGGCTGTCCGCGCACCCGGAGTACCGCCCGGACCTCGTCGACGCCTGACGGCGCCGCTAGACCAATTACGGCTGGATGACGAGCTGTCCGCCGAAGAGGTTGTGGTTGTACGTCGAGGCCTTCGTGCACGAGTAAGGCTTCGTGCTGCGGTGGTTGATACCGGCAGCGGTCACTGTGTCCACCCCTGGCGCGCCGGAGGGTACGCCGGCAAGCGTCAGGTTGAAGTACGTCGCAGGTGAGCCGCCGTCGATGGTCCCCGTGACGTGCAGGACGTCGTTGCCAGAACCGTCGACGCTCTGGAACACACAGTCCAGCGTCGCGCTGTAAGTGACGCCATTCAGCGTGTTGTCGACCTGCACGGTGCCGCTGCCACCCGAACCATCGCCACCCGTTGCGTCAACGTTGACGACGAACAGACCAGTGCTGAGATCGCTGCTGTGGGTGGCCTCGATGATGGCCTCGGTGCCGAAATAGTGACTCGACGTGGTGGCGGATGCGTGCGTCCCCCCGGCCACGCCGATCGCGAGCAGCGTGGCGGCGGCGCCGCCGATGACAGCCTTCGGATTTACGCGCATTTAAGTCCCCCGGTTTGATGGAGCGAATTGGTTCAAGACACTAGAAACACGCGAGCGTGCCCACAATGGTTCTTTGGAACGAATTGACCAGGCCGAACAATGGCCCGAAATGATGAGACGACGACCTAGCGAGTCACCACGGCGAAGTTCTCGAACCACACGTGCTGCATGTTCGGGTCGGTGATCAGCGTGTGTATTTGTGCGGATGCGACAGGTGTGGCGTCCATGCCCTCACCTTCTCCGCCGGGATGGCCGTGCGTTCCAACCAGGTCCACGCGTCCGGTAACGAGGTTGATCCGGTAGATGTCGTTCCGCGGGTCCGAGGTCGACATCCACAGCACGCCGTTCCAGATGTCCGCGCCTTGCGTGTGCTGCAGCGTCTCGGACAGCACGAGCGGCGCCAACGGCCGCCACTTGTGCCGGATGTCGTAGCGCAGGAGCGTGTTGCCGTCGAAGTGGTCCATCGAGTACGCCGTCATGGTCACCGTGTCAACGGTGACGAATGAGTTCTCGTGCTGCCGCAATACGACGGAACCCTGAAAGGCGAGCGTGCGGGCGTCGTACATCGCCGTGACCTGGCGGTCCTTGTCATAGTTCGACTGCTCCAGCGGCGCGTAGATCACGCCGCTCACCACATCGATGTCGCCGATGTGGTCGAAATGTTGAGCGCGCAAGCCCGGCGGGATGACGCCGAGCTTTCGCACGACAACGTCCAGATCGTCATCCGTTCGCATCAAGTTGTCGGTCGCCACGAGGGGCTTGTCCGTGCCGGACAGGATCCAGCCGTCGGCAACTCGCGCGACCCCTTGGTTGTTCAGCAACGAGATCTGCTGCTCGGATTTCAGCGTGAGACGAGCGCGGGTGGCGGCCGACCCGCCGCAGGCGGTGGCAACGACCAGCGCGCCCGACGCTGCGACGACCGCCCACCTTCGCCGCACGCTCAGCGTGCCCGTCAGCCGGTTGGTTCGTGATAGAGCCGGCGCTTGCCGAGTGGCGCGTCGAGGTGGACCGTGCCGGTCACGATGATCGCGAACTGTGGGCAGGCCATCGGCTGGCTGGTCGGCTTCGCCACCCTGACGTAGGTGCCGACCATGACGTACGCCGATGTCTGGGTCACCTTCACACCCGCCGGCTGCTCGCAACCCGATCCGGGATAGCTGATGACCAGCGTCTGCCGGTTGTCCTTCGCGTTGGCGAGTGTCCAGGTCACGCTCTTCAGCTCGTAATGGGAGTCGCTCGGAGTGGTGGCCGCCGGCAACGGCTGCGGCGACGCGGTCCGCACAGTCGTGGACGACTGGAGCGTGTCAACAACAGCCCCCGGCGGCGGGCTGGCCGGCGGCGTCGATGCGCTGCCGGCCGGCGGTGATCCCTGCGGAACCGACACGGTCGCACTGCCGCCACTGCCACAACCTGCGAGCGCAACGGCAGCCACGATGCCAACCAGCGCAAGCTGCTTCCCAGCCATGTCGATCAGACGGGGGCAGCTCCGCGTCGGTTCCACCGCGTCGCTACTTGCCTTGCCAGTTGGGCTTGCGCTTCTCTGCGAAGGCCTTGGGCCCTTCCTTGGCGTCCTCGGTCGCGAACACCCGCTGGGAGATCTCCGACTCGATCTTGTACGCCGCCTTGAGGTCGACGAGCAGTCCTTTGAGCACCGACTCCTTGGTCCCCTGCACGGCGAGCGGCGCGTTCGCGAGGATCCGTCGCGCAAACGCACGCGCTTCGTCCAGCAGCGACTCTTCCGGCACGACCCGGTTGAGCAAACCCATGGCGAAGGCTTGCTCAGCCGTGAAGCGCTCAGCTGTCAGCAGGAACTCCATGGCGTGTGCAAATGGCACCTGTCGAGGCAGGCGCGCCGTCGTACCACCGCCCGCGAAGAGGCCGCGAGCCGGCTCCATCACGCCGAAGGTGGCGTTGGGAGTCGCGATCCGGATGTCGATGCCGCCGAGCATCTCCATGCCCCCGGCAACGCACGGTCCGTTGATCGCGGCGATGATCGGCTTGTAGAGCTTGGCATTGCGGAGCACCGCGTCGGTGCCGTCGCGCAGTCGCCACCCCTTGGGATGCTCCTGCTCGCCGCTCTGGATCTGTTTGGACAGCGCCGTGATCTCCGGAACGTAGGTCTTGAGATCGGCACCGGTCATGAAGTCGCGGCCGACACCGGTGATGATCGCGAGCCACGCCTGCGGGTCGTCACCGAAGCGCTGCCATGACTCGGCCAGGTCGTGGAAATGTTGGAAGTCGAGCGAGTTGCGATGCTCAGGCCGGTCAATGGTGATCGTGACGATGTGCTCGTCGTCCGGGCCCTCGTAGTGGATGGGCAACTCAGCCCAGCCTCTCGATCACGGTGGCATTGGCTTGGCCGCCGCCTTCGCACATGGTCTGGAACCCGAGCCGCCCTCCGGTGTCCTCGAGGTAGTGCAGCATCGTGGTCATCAGCCGTACGCCGGAAGCGCCGAGCGGGTGGCCGATGGCGATCGCACCTCCGCGCGGGTTGAGCCGGGTCAGGTCCGGCAAGAACTCACGTGCCCACGCGAGGGAGATTGACGCGAACGCCTCGTTGACCTCGACCGCGTCGAACTCCTCGACAGACAGGCCGCTGCGGGCGAGCAGCTTGCGGGTGGCCGGGTTCGGCGCCGTCAGCACCCACACGGCATCGTCTGCCGCAACAGCGAAGTGCCGGAAGGCAGCGCGTGGCGTCAGCCCGAGCTCTGCGGCTTTCTCGGGAGTCGTGATGAGCATCGCCGCGGCGCCGTCACTCATCTGCGACGAATTCGCTGCCGTGATGTCCGGCGCGAGCTCGGGCTGCGGATGCGCGCTCGCGAGCGTCGACATCCTGGCCGGATCGATCTCGAAGCGGATGCCTTCGTCGGCGGTCAGTGTCTCGCCGGTCAGCTCACCGTTCTCGTCCTTGATCGGCACCGGCACCAGCTCGCGGCCGAATGCTCCGGAGGTGGTTGCCTCAGCGGCGCGGCGATGGGACTCGACGCTGAACTCGTCCATGTCCTCGCGGCTGATCTTCCAGTCCTTGGCGATGCGCTGGGCGACTTCGAACTGCAGCTTCAGCTGGCCGTCACAGGCTTTCAGGAAGTTCGGCGAGAACGGCCCAGTGCCGCCGCGGGCGTTGCTCGCCATCGGCGCCCGCGTCATCGATTCCACACCGCAGGCGATGGCGATGTCGTAGGCGCCCGCCATCACGCCCTGGGCAACGAAGTGCGCTGCCTGCTGCGACGACCCGCACTGGCGATCGACCGTCGTCGCAGGGACGGTCCATGGGAGGCCGCCGGCAACCCAGGCGTTGCGGGTCACGTTCGTCGACTGCTCCCCCGCTTGCGTGACGCAACCGCCGACGACATCGTCGATCAGTGCCGGCTCGACGCCGGTGCGCTCGAGCAATGCACTGAGCGTGTGTCCGAGCAGGTCGGTCGGGTGCCACCCGGCGAGCTTCCCTTTGCGCTTGCCGATCGGCGTACGGACAGCCTCGACGATGACAGCTTCGCGCATACGAGTTCTCCCCATCCCTGACACGAGTGTCAGCATCCTACCGGCGTGGCCGCGCCTCGCCGACCAGCCAGCGGTCATCGAACTGCCGGACGCTCGCGTCCCAGCCGAGTGTGACCAGCTCGTTTTGGAGCGCGCCTGGCGACCAGTAGACCTTCACGAGCCGGTGGACCGATCCGTCGCCCATGACGCGCTCGGCGATGTCGCGCTCGCCCGCGACGAACGACTCCTTGTCTCGCTCACCCAGCGCCTCGTCGACGAACAACACCTTCCCGGCTCCCTGGACGAGGCTGTCCACCCGGCTCCAGAACTCAGCGAAGCGGTCCATCGGCACGTGGGACAGCCACGCTGCGAAGAAGACGGTGTCGAACCGTGCACGCAGAACCAGTTCGAAGATGTCGGCGATGACGAACATTGCGCTTGGTGCACGTCGTCGCGCGAGCGCTAGGGCCTCGGGCGCCGCGTCGACAGCGACGAGCGATTCCACGCGCGAAGTGAGGTGCTGGGTCCACACGCCGGTTCCGCAGGCCAACTCGAGGGTGCGCTCCGCAGGTCGCAACGTGTCGACGGCTGCGCTGATCGTCGGCTGCACCTGGTCGAGATCGCCATAGGCGGTGACGTCGTACTCCGGCGCACGCCTCCGGTAGTAGCGGATCTGGTCGGCGATCCGCTCGTCAACCACGGACCGCCCAACGCAGCACGGCGTCGCGGACCGGGGCAGGCATAAACAGCACCTCGGTTGTCGCCTTGACGTGACCGGGGATCTTGGCCCGCTCGCTGAACGCGACGTGGTCCCGGTCGATCGGTCGCGACTCGTCGAGGCCAGTGCCCTCGAAACCACTGATCTCGAGCCAGTAGAGCCAGTCGCCGTCGTCGTCTCGGATGCGGAAGATTGCCTCGACCGCCATCCGCTCCGCGTCGAGAGTGGCGATGCACTCGTCGACGCGGTCGTTGAGCATCTGCATCCACCGATCGGCTTCTTCGCTCATGCCCGGCTTGATCCGGTGCCGGGACAGTTCCACATAGAGACCGGCCGGGACGCTCGACGGCATGGGCACTGGCTTGTCCGGATTGGTCGCCATGCGTGCGATCCTCGCACTGTGCAGGTGGACCTGGGTGATGTGACGCTCGACTACGAAGTCGTCGGCGATGGCGATCCCGTCGTACTCGTCTGTGGTGCCGGCCAACCCGCGATCGGCTGGCGGCTCGAGGTCGCGCCCGGGTTGAACGCCGCCGGTTTCGCCGCGCTTGTCTTCGACAGCCGCGGTGTGCCACCGTCGTCGTCCCCGCCCGCGCCGTACTCCGTCGCGCAGCTCGCTGACGACACGCTGCGGCTGGCTGACCACGTCGGGTGGGATCGATTCAGCGTCGTCGGTTACAGCCTCGGTGGCTGGGTCGCCGAAGAGCTTGCGTTGACGCGACCGGAACGCGTGCAGGCTGCGATTTTCGTCGGCAGCCTCAACCGCGGTACGGCATGGGAACGCGCGATCACGACCGTCGAACGGGACCTCGCGGCGAGCGACGTTCCGTTGCCGGAGTTGTTCGAAGCGGTCGAGACCTTGCGCTACCTGCCCAACCACGAACTCCAGGACGACAACGTGGTCGAGGCGTGGTTGCCCCTGCTCGCCGGTGACAGATGGGAGAACCCAGGCCGGCTCGGCCAATATGAGGCGTGTCTCGCCTGGACGCTGGACACCGAGCGCACGAACCGGTGGCCCTTGTGTCGGGTGCCATGTCTCGTCGTCGCGTTCGAGCACGATGTCGACTCGCCACCCGCCCGTGCACGGGAGGCGGCGAGCGAGCTACCCGATGCGACCTACGTCGAGATCGCCGGCGCGAGCCACCTCGGCCCGTTCACGCACGGAACGGCGCTCAGTGAGGCCGTCGTGTCGTTCTTGGCGGCGCACCGACGCGGTTAGCTCGGCTGAGATGCTGCCGCCGTGGACGCACTCACGGCGCTGGCGCGGTCCTCCGATCGCCTGATCGAGCTGGCCGGACTTGTTGGCCCGAACCAATGGGATACGCCGACGCCGTGCCCCGACTGGCCGGTGCACACGCTGGTCGGGCACCTCATCGCGACGATGGATGCCTACCGCGGCTTGCTCGACGGTGCGCCCGCCGCCCACCTCGCTGCACTGATGAGCACCCAGGCCGAAGCGGGCGGCGACGACCCGGTCGCCGCACTCACAACAGCAGCCGGCGCAGTGCAGGCAGCCTTCGCCGAGCCAGGCGCTCTGGATCGCGAGGTACATCACCTGATCGGCGACATCTCCGGAGCTGAGCTTCTGGGTATCCGCCTCAGCGAGAACGTGGTCCACGGCTGGGACCTTGCGGCGGCGCTCGGTGTCGACCTCGCCATCGATGACGACATCGTCGACCAGGTCTATGCGCGGCTGGCACCGCAGGCGGCTGCACTGGCCGCCGCCACGGGGTTCTTCACGGCGCCCAGCCGGTCGCTACCGGTCAACGCGTCGCGGTTGGAGCAGGTGCTTCACCTCGTCGGACGCTGACGCCACGCGAAGGCGCCGGCAGCGATGGCGAGTGCGATCGCGAGTGCCCCGAGCCACGCTTCTCTCGAGTCAGTTCCGGTGGTCGCGAGCGGCGTGCTGCTCGGGTGCACGACCGGCGGTGTTACGACCGGATGCGTCGAAGCGGCGCCGAAACAGCCCGTCGGCGGGCTCTTGTAGAGACTGATGCCTGCGGTCTGCCGGGCGATCATGGTGTGCGCGGCGGGCGCGTGGTCGTCGGTGTAGGTCATGACCGCGAAACCGCATGGATCCGTGGTGACACTCTGGTAGTCGGCCAGGTTGCGGTTCCCGTTGGTTACCGCGCAGAGCGTGCCCGCTTGGCAGATGTCCGCAGCATGCACCGCGGAGTCGCCTGAGCTGACACGGGACTGCGAGAACGTCGGCTTCGGGGACAACGCGTTCACGCTGTCGGCGTACATCTCCGACCACAATGCCTTCGTGTCGTTGAAGTCGTCGGACTTCGTGCCGTACCACGTCATCGCAATGTGCCCCGGGTCGCCGGCTGTGATGGCCGGGAACACGTTGGAGTTGAGGCCGTTGCTGTCGACCTGGTGCGGCGCACTCCAGGTCGCACCATGGTTCGTAGACGACATCATGTAGAGGTGAGTCGGGGTCGTCTTGCCGAGCCGAAGTGAGAACAGGATGTAGAGACCACCCTTGGTGTCGATCGCTGCACCGATGAAGATGTGCGCGAGCGTGCTGTCATCGTCACCCTTGAGCGCGTTCGTGTTCGTGACGGGAAAGTACTTGCTGTTCTCGGTGTCGATGATCGAACCCTGGCCCGTTGCGTCGGTGTTGGCTGCCCAATGCTTGCCGCCATCATGCGAGACGGCCATCTTGAACCGGGTCAGGTCGCTGTCCAGTCGCGTCGGAGCCGCACTAGCGGCGTGCTCTGCGGTCGTGTCGGCGTACGGCACGTAGATGAGGTCGGGGTTCGCCGGGTCGATGAGTGGCCGGGTGGTGACGTTACCGAGGCCGGTGTCGAGGTACTGCGTGTTCACCGGGATCGTGCCGTTCGAGGTCGCGGTAACCGGGCAGTCGCCCCCGGTACTTGTTGCCGGGTTGACGGGTAGCCCGTCCTCGGGGCAGAAGAAGTGCTTTCCGCCGTCGGTGGACTTGAAGATATTGATGTCCGGCGCGAAGAAACCATGGAAGGAGAGGTAAAGAGTCTTGGGATTCTTGGGGTCGAGCACGTACCACTGGCGGTCGGAAACTCCGCCCGCCGGATGAGGTGCACCCCAGTCGCCCGGATTTCCCGTCGGATTGGTGAAACTCTCGTTGTCCACGCCCCCGAATGTGCCGAGGCAGAGGTTGTCGGCGTAGAAGGTGTTGTCGCTGCCGACGACGGCGTCGGCGTCACCCGCGTACTTCGTCTGGCAGTACGTGTCGTTGCCGATGATGTCGAAGGCTTTCCCCCACGTCTTGCCGGAGTCCTTCGTGATCCACACGGTCGGTCCGAACGTGTTGACGATGCCGTAGCCATGCTTGTTGATGAAGATGCCCGGCTCGCCGAACTGCGACGTCAGCTGACCGGGCAGGCCGCCGACGTTCGTCGGCGGTGCGGGGTCGGCCAGCTGGACGGTTTTGAACGCCCCCGACGTGTCACCCGCGGGTGGCAGCTTGGCAGCGATCGGGTCGCGGGTGAGTTTGGCCGTCAGTTTGTACGAGCCGTTGGTGCAGGACTGGCAGACGACCTTGAGCCGCAGGGTGGTCTTGCCGGGATCCGGAAAGGTGTATGGCGAACTCGTCTGGAAGTACGTCGCGCAGGCGCCGGTCGGGTTATTGTCCTCCGGGCAGCCGGGCGGGTACTGCGCCAAGCCCATCTGGCTCGGCGCCGCGGGCTCGAAGATGACAGTGAGCAGAGCCGCATGGTCGATCTTGCCGTCGCGCGTCGGGTCGACGGTGAACGTCACCGGATCGCAGGCGTTCGGTTGCGTGGTGCAGATGGTCTGAACGAAGCCCGCGGGTGCCCCGCCGTTCATCGGGTGCGAGTTGACGAACACCTGAGTCGGGTGGGAGTAGCTGATCGTCGCTGAGGACGGGTTCGAGGCGTTCGATGGGGTGGACAGCAGCGTGATCGACACAACGGCCGCCAGGGCAGCCGCCAACATCAGCGCAAGGCTTCGTCGCACAAGCGTCTCCGTTTCGAGGGGGATCTGACGCCATTTTATCCGGACGACCGCCCGTTGTAGACCGAGGTCTTACCAGTCGGTGCGCGGAAAAGGCAGCGGTCCTGGTGGCATCTCGCGACCCTCCATGCGCTCGAAGATCGCCCAGAAGTCAGCCGGGATCTCGATCGCGCGGCCAGCCTCGCGGTCGATCACGCATTCGAGCACGCGGGCCCTCGCAACGACCCGTTCTCCCGCGGTCAGCACCTCGTCGAACAGGTAGGAGCGGCGCGACCGGCCCAGCACCCGGCAGGCGCCATGTAGCCCCTCCGAGGGCAATGCCTCCGTCACGTAACTGCAAACCATCTCGCGTACGCCGATGACGATGCCCGGCGGGAGCATCTCGCGACGAAGACGGCCGGTCTTCAGCATGTAGTGACGGCGCAGCTTCTCGAACAACGAGAGCACTGCAACGTTGTTCAGATGGCCCTGCTCGTCGTACGCACCGGCAGGAACGTCGACCGTCGTGACGACGGGATAGCCGTCGAACACGCTCATGACAGCCGACGGAAGCTGTTGCAGTAGTTGATGCGCAATGCAGGGTGGCGCGTCCACTCGACGAACGCCGGATTCTGCGGGCCACCGAGCAGGTCGCACACGAGCGGGGTCATCGACTCGAATGTCTTGCGCGGATCGTCGCTCGTCATCTCGTAGAAATGACAGAACCGCGGCGTGCCGGCGTCGACGTGTGCGTACGGCGTGATCATCGTGTAGCCCGGCACACAAGCCGCTGCGATCCAGCGCAGGTGCACGAAGTCGGCCCAGTCGCGCAGCGCCTGTGCATCCGCCTCGGCGCGCGGGCTGATCAGCACGAGCAGCAGGCCGGTCGTCCGCTCGCCCGTGCAGATGCCTTGAGACGGTCGTGGGAAACGCCGTAGCGGCACCACGGTTGTCGTCTCTGCAGCAGCCGGCAGCGCGTCGTACGTCGCAGGATCACCCTCACCGACGAGCAGACTCGCGCAGTCGTCAATGGTCTTCGGCAGACGCTCGGGGTAGTCGTCCGCGATCCAGGTCGAGACCCTGAGCCCGGCATCCGCGAGAACGGCAGCGCGGGCCTCGACATCGTCACCGCGGAGGAGTTCGAGCCACAGACCGAGTGGCTGGCGATCCTCCACCCGTCAGGACTTCCCGGCCTGCCGGAGGTATTGGTAGACGCCCTGGAACGCCTCGATCGTCTCCTTGGGCACCGGCTTGACCTCACCCAGAACCCGAGCGCCCCACACGATGTGCGCGTTGCGCTCAACCACCCATGAGTGGTGCAGTGCCTTGTCCGCGGAGGACGCGATCGACGTCATGCCGTGGTTCGCGATCAGCGCAGTCGACACGCCCTTCAGCTGCAGGGCGACGTTGACAGCCAGGTCGCGGGTGCCGCTCATCGCGTATTCGCTGCACGGCACCTCGCCACCCGTGTAGACGACGAACTCATCGAGCACGGCGGGTATCGGCTCACGGGTGACCGCGAACATCGACGCATACAGCGGATGCGTGTGCACCACTGACGAGATCTCTGGATAGAGCTTGTAGCACTCCGTGTGCAGCTGCCACTCGCTGCTCGGGTTGTGCTCGCCCTCTTGTTTCTCGCCTTCGAGGTTGATGACGACGATGTCTTCGAGCTCCATGTCCTCGTAGTCGAGCGAGCTCGGCGAGATGGCGACCCGCTCATCGTCGATCTTCACGCTGATGTTGCCGCTCGTGCCTCCCGTCAGCCCGACCCGCAGCATCTTCTTGCAGGCGTGGAACACGTGCTCCTGCGCGGTGTCGCCCCAGTTCTTCGGCATCAGCGCCCCTTCAGGACTTCGGGATTCACACAGTTCTTGGGCTGTTGGCCGGTGAGCACCGCGGCAATGTCGTCGACGATCATCCGCGCGTGGTTGCTCTCGGTGTCGTACGTCGCCCCACCGATGTGCGGGGTGAGCACCACGTTGGGCAGCTTGGCGAGCTCGTGGTTGGGATCCAGCCACTCACCCTCGAAGTGGTCGAGCCCCGCACCTGCGAGCTTGCCGCTTCGGAGCGCCTCGACCAGCGCGTCGGTGTCGTGCAACGCGGCGCGGGCCGCGTTCAGGTAAAGCGCGCCGTCCTTCATCTTTGCGAACTGCTCTTTGCCGATCATCCTCTTGGTCTCGTCGGTCACAGGTGCGTGCATCGAGACGACGTCGGCTTCGCCCAGGAGATCGTCAAGGCTGTACGTCGCGTCATCGGCGTACGGGTCGGAAGCGATGACGCGCATGCCGAGACCCTCGAGCCGCCAGGCGAGCGCGCGACCGATCGCGCCGTATCCGACGATGCCTGCGGTGCGTCCAGCGAGCTGCCAGGCACGGAAACGCTGGTACGGGATCGTGCCGTCCTTGTAGATCTGTCCGGCACGGACATCCTGGTCGGCGCCGACGATGTGTCGGTTCGCGGCGAACATCAGTGCAACCGTGATCTCCGCAACGGCGTCCGCATTTCGTCCCGGCGCCCGAAGCACAGGGATTCCCTTGGCCGTTGCTGCCGGGATGTCAACGTTCGTCGGGTCACCACGGGTCGAGCCGATCACGGTCAACGGCTGGTCGAGGACGGCGCCGGCGACCTTGTCGGCCTCGCTGATGATGATCGTCGCGTTCTCTTCGGCGAGCCGCTTGGCGAGGTCCTCTTCAGAATGCAGCTTGAGCGGCGTGTGCTCGATGAACGGGTCGTAGACGACATCGGCAAGTTCCTGCAGCCGGTCGAAACCAGGGCCGCGCATGGGCGCAAGGACCAGGGCACACGGACGAGAAGATTGTCGATCGGTCACAGCGGCATACTGTCGCAGATCCATGACATGTGTGTCAGGTTGGGTTACCGGGAGGCATCGTGGCCGGCGTGACGATCGGCATCGACATCGGGACGACGTCGGTCAAAGCGGTCGCCGCGGACGACGAGGGCAAAGTCGTCGCGCAAGCGCGCGTGCCGCATGCGGTGAAGTCACCGGAGCCCGACCTGCTCGAGCACGACGCCGCTGCCGCGTGGTACCACGGGCCACGCGAAGCACTCCGAGCACTCGGTGACGTGGGCGCCGACGCGGTTGCGATCGCCGCCATGGTGCCGTCCACCGCCGCGGTCGACGGCGACGGCGTACCGACGACACCGGGTCTGCTGTACGGCGACCGGCGCGGGCGGGGCGATCGCACAAAGTCCGAGCTCAACCCGGCGGCATCCGGTGAGGTCCTGCAGATGCTGAAGTGGAGCGCATCGCAGCGCCCCGAGGCCCGTGGTTACTGGCCGGCGCAGGCGGTCGCTGCGGTCGCGTTGGGTGGGCCACCGGTGGTCGACCTGGGCATCGCAGCGGCGTACTACCCGCTGTTCACCGGCACCGGTTGGGACGCCGAGCAAGCCGAGAAGTACGGCGCGAAGCCGGAGCAGCTGCCGGAGTTCGTGATGACCGGAGAACCGGCCGGCAAGGTCGGCGGCCTCACCCTCGCTGCGGGGTCCGTCGACGCGATGGGTGAGCAGATCGTGGCCGGCTGCGACGACGTTGGCGACGCTCTGGTGATCTGCGGTACCACGCTGATCACCTGGGCTGTCATCGACTCTTACCGGGAGGCCCCGCACATCTGGACGATCCCGTGGCACCTGCCCGGCAAGTTCGCGATCGGCGGCCCGAGCAACGCCGGTGGTCTGTTCCTCAACTGGGCAAAGTCGCTGCTCGGCCCGCCGGCGGCGCCGCTCGACCCGCATCGCGTTCCCGTCTGGTCGCCGTACGTCCGTGGCGAACGGACGCCGATTCACGATCCCGACCGGCGTGCCGTCGTCGACGGGCTCGATCTCACGATGGACGCCGCGTCGCTGCGGCGCGGTGCATACGAGGCTGCGGGCTTTGTCGTGCGCCATCACCTCGATCTAGCCGAGGTGCGGCCGCGCCGGATCGTCGCGACCGGCGGTGGCGTGCGCGATGACGAATGGGTGCAGGCGTTGGCCGACTGCACGGGTGTCCCGGTCGACTGCGTCGCCGTCCCGGAGGGCGCGGCGTTGGGCATGGCATGGGTGGCGCGGATGGCGGCCGGACACGAGACGCAGATCGGCGACGCTGCACGGTGGGCGCGCACGGGCCGACGGGTCGACCCCGACAACGCGTGGATCGCCCCCGTCGCGGAGCGCTATGCGCGTTTCCGGGAGATGGCCGGCAACTGAGCCCTGCGCTCGGCGACCACATCGATGACGATCGCCACACCAAGGACTGATCCGAGCGCGACGCAGAACCCGCCAATGGCGTCGGTCGTGTAGTGGTAGCCGAGCCCGACAACTGCGGCCGCGACACCTGCGGCCAGGCCGAGGCTCAACACGATCAGCAGGATGCGCAGGGGGTCGCGTACGCCGCGACCGTCGAACAACAGCACGGCGGCCGTCACAGCGATGGCGAACGCGCTCGTGGTGTGCCCGCTCGGGAACGAGAAGGCGTGCCCGATGTGACGACCGACCACCGGCTTCAGGACGATCTCGGTCAGCGCCACTGCCACCGCGGGCCCGAGCAGCGAGAGCAAGGCGGCGCGCCATCGGCGGCGCAATGCGGAGATCAGCGTCAGAAATAAAACGAGCGTCACGACCGTCCCGGGCGACCCGAGCGTCACGAGATGGTCGAGCAAGTGGTGATGCGCGGTGAGCCGGCTCTTGATCCGCAGGTCCAGCGCGCGATCGATGCGACCAGGCGCATAGGTGTCCGCGTAGTGCGCGCCCAACACGGCGGTCACCACTGCGCACACCGCGACCGCCAGCAGGACCGGGCCGCGAGCGCGCGGCGCCACCAACCGCTCGTTCACACTTCAGCGTACGTAGTGGCCGCGCGGGCAGTCAGGAACAGGTTGGCCGACCGGAAGACGTGCGCGTCAAGCCGCAACGGCGCATCGAGCCAACGCCCGAGCCGCCCCGGCAGCAGCAGCTGCGGCACCTGCAGCCAGCGCCAGAACAGGTTGGCACCATCCCGGGCCTCCGGCATGAAGCCGCACGCCGTGAGCAACGAGATCAGCTCGGTGGCGCGATAGTTGGTGTGCTCGGTCCGCGACCAGGCCATGTCACCACGAAGCCCGTCACTGTTGTCGACGAATCGTTCGGTGTACGCCGCAGCGCCGAAGCGAGTGCTGTACACAAGCCGATGGAGCCGGGGATGGCGGAGCTTCGCGTTGTCCGGGTCAAACGCGGAGAACACATGCCTGGCCGGGACGCTGAGCACGAGCAGGCCGCCCGGGCGAAGCACGCGACGTACCTCGCGCAGTGCGGACTCCTCGTCGGGCGTGTGCTCGATAACGTCGAGCGCCGAGACCGAGTCGAACGCCGCGTCATGAAACGGAAGTCGCTGGCCGACACCGACGCGTACGAGGGCCAAGTCGGGGTGGTCACCGCGAAGCGTCGCAAGATAGCCGGGATGCGGGTCCGCGCCGACACATTGCAGTGCGGTGTGGTCGGCGAGGGCGCGTAGCAGCCGCCCGTCTCCGACGCCGAGCTCGAGGTGCCGGCCCGTTCGTATGGACAGCTGCTCATATGCCCAGGGCAGCCGTCGCAATGGATGTCCGGCCAACGGGTTGCCGGCATTCGTCGACAGGAGCCGGTCCAGCAGCAACGACGTTGTGGCCGGATCGGCCACCGACTCCGGCGCCTGGTCGACAAGCAGCGCCCCCTCGCGGTCCGGATGTTCGATCACCAACCGACGAAGATCGGTCAGATCTCCGTGCGCCGCAACCGCACGACATGCCGCAACTTCACGCGCGAGGTAAGCGCACTGGTGGTCGTTGCGCATCTCGCCGCGGCGGGCCTCACGAGCGACACCGATGGGCACCTTCCCGGCGCGCTGGACGAGCCGAATGGTGTTGCCGGCATGCGAGATGATCACGTCGGCCCACGTGATGCGTTCGATCGTCTCGCCGAACGTCAGGTAATCCTGATGCGCGCAGTCCGGCCGGACCGACGATGACCCACGTTGCACGAACACGTCATGCTCGGCAGTCAGAGGACCGACGGCGGAAACGAGCCGGTCGAACGGCCACGGACCCATACCGACAGTGACGAAGACGCGCATCGCCGCGGTCAGTACAGCTGGCCGACGAAGACGGCGCGCGACCGAGCGGCGAGCAGGTCGACGTTCTGCACGAGGACCTGCGTCGCAAGCCGACCGCAGAGTCGACTCGCGAGGCCTTGTCGGCCGACGACGTTCAGGGTCTCGATCCAGTACGCCGGCACGCCGCGTAGCCGGGCCGCGAGGAACACCGGGACAGCGACGCCGGTTCCTGCGCTGATCACGGCGTCGATCCGCGCGTCGGCGAGGAGCCGCCACGCCTCGAGCAGGGAGCGAAGCAAAGCCAGCGGATGGCGCGGCCGCAGCTCGGCGGTCCACGTGACGGCTTGGTCGCGCAAGACATCACGCGTGTCGGCCCCGGGGACCGCAAGCCAGCGCACATCGTGGTGCTGCCACCAATGCCGGAGCGCGAGCAGCTCGAGCAACACGCCACCGCTGCTCGACACCAGCAACAGCCGGTGTTTCGGGTCACCCAACGGCACACGCATATCTAAGTGTTATCGGTATATCCTGCGGACCAGCCGCAGCTCAGGGGGGAGCGCATGGACTCCGCTGCCTCTTACGTGCTCGTAGGCGGCGGCGGGTTCGTCGGCAGTGCACTGACACGACACCTCGTGGCCGATGGCAAGCACGTCGTCGTCGTCGACCGACGCGGTCCCACGAACGCTGTCGCCGACGGTGTGAGCTGGATCTGCGCCGACTTGCTCGAAGACGACGTGGAGCTTCCGGCCGGCCGCGTCGTACTGCTTGCCGGGTGCAGTGACCCCCGACCGCGCCGCCCCTGGACGCTGTTCCTGGACAACGCGGTCGTGACGGCGCGCCTCCTCCCCCAGCTCCACGGCCGCGACGTCACATTGCTCTCGTCGATCGAGGTGTACGGCACGGCGAAGGCGCCGTTGACAGAGGCGACGCAGCACTCGCTTCCTCGTCCCGACGCGGAGATCAGTGAGTGGTGCACGCGCGCGATCAGCGCAGCCGCGGCGACGTGTCCACCATGGCGGATCGCGTCGCTGTGCCGCGAGCTCGTCGGTGCCGGCGTCGACGGGCGTTGGGACTACGCCGTCGCGAAGCGCGCCCAGGAGCTCATGCTGCTCGGCGCCGTCCCGATCGACCGGCTCACGGTCCTGCGCACGGCCAACGTCTTCGGTGCAGGACAGGAACGCGTGGTCAGCCGGCTCATCCGGCGTGCGCTTTCCGGACAACCGCTGGTCGTCACCGACAGCGTGCGCAGCTTCATCTCGGTCGATCGACTGGCCACTGCGATCGCCAACGTCACGCGGCCCGGGCTGCACAACGTCTCTGACGGTTCGATGCACCTGTTCAGCATTGCGCGCACTGTTTCGGACGAGCTTGGCACCCGGTCGCCGATCCAGCTCGTCACGGCGCCGGACGCCGACAGCTGCGGGATCGTCGCCGGCCGGCCGGTCTCCACGTTCATCGGCCGCCAGGACCTCCATGTCAGCATCCGGCAGTTCGCGCGGGAGGTGGCGGACTCGGACCTACCGTTGTTCGACCCTCCGGTTCCGGTGGTCGTCCCGCCGCGGCCCGAGCGGCCGGACGTCGTCGCGGACCGGCAGCAGCGGGCCTTGTGGTCAGGAGCGGTCAAGCACGGCAACCGCTGGACCAACCTCCTCACGGATCGACTGAGCGATGCCCTGTCTGTCGAGGCCGACCACGAGCTGCTGTTGACGACATCGGGTACGACGGCACTCACGCTCGCCGTCTTGACGGTGGCTGGACGGGCCCGGCCAGGCGACGTTGCCGTGCTGCCGTCCTTCACCTTCGCCGCGACTGGCGAGGTACTCGAGCAGTTGGGTTACGCACTTCGCTTCTGCGACGTTGACGTCGCAACGTGGACCCTCGATCCAGCTGCGGTGCACCGAGCGCTCGCACCCGGTGACGTCCGCGTCGTTGTCGCCGTCGACGCACTCGGCAACCCCGCGGACTATCGGCGGCTCCGCGCAGTCTGCGCTGACGCCGGTGTGCCACTCGTCGGCGACTCTGCACCTTCCGTCGGGGCACGCTATGACGGCATTCCGGTCGGCACCCAGGCGGACGCGCACGCATTCTCCTTCAGCTTCGCCAAGGTCGTGAGTGCTGGCGGGGCCGGCGGTGCACTCGTCCTGCGCCGTGAGCACCGGCCTCGGCTGGACAGTCGCGTCAACTGGTTGCGGTCTGCGCTGCTCGGTGAGCTGCCGGCGATCGCGGCACTCGACCTCGTCGAGCATCTCGACGAGCTCGTCGCGCGACGTGAGTCAGTCGCTTCCGTCTACGGCGAGCTGGTCAGCCGGCGGGGCGGCTTGCTGAATGCGCAAGGTGTGCGTCCGGGTGATCGGCACGCACTGGTGCACTACGTCGTACGAATTGCTGAGGGCAGGCGGGCAGCGGTCGCGACTCGACTGGCCCATCTCGGCGTGCAGACCAAGCCCTATTACGAGCCGGCGCTCCACACCCACTACGGCTCCTCTGTGGAGTTGCCGGTCACCGAGGCGCTCGTCGCAGACACGCTTGCGTTGCCGATGTCGTCCGAGCTGACGGTGAGCGATGCGGAGCGGGTGGTCATGGCGGTGGATCTGGCACTGGACAGTCCGGCTTCCGCGCTGCGACGAACAACTGCTTCCCGAGATCTGCCAGCTCGGGCTGCTGCGCCAGCGCACGCTCTCGGCGCAACGCCCGGTCATAGTCGGCTGTCAACCGCCGGCTGAGCTCGACCCGACCGAAGACCGAGGCGCCGACCAGCAGACCCGCGCATTGTTCGATGGTCAAGCCTGCGGCGAGCACGCTCGCGCGCAATGTTGCGAGGTCGAACAGCTCCATCGACGCGCTGCGGTCGCGTTGCGTCCAGAGACCGCGTCGCGTCGTCACCCGCTCCACTGCCTCGACGTCCTTGCCGTCCCGGATGAGCTCGATGCCGAGCGCGACCAACGAGTCGACCACCAGGCATACGGCGCCGCCGGGGCGGGCCCACGCCGCCAGCCGGCGGATCGCGGCCCGGACGTCGTCGGCGTACTGGATGGAACCCATAGCGAGCACGACGTCGGCGGCATCGGACGGCAGATCTGCTTCCTCCACCGATGCGCGCAGCAATCGGAACCGCGCGCCATCAAGCCTCCGTGCCGCCTCGTCTGCCATGGCGGGTGCCGGTTCGATGCCGATGACGTCGTATCCGGCGGACGTCAACCGCTCCGCCCAGCGGCCGACGCCGCAACCGACATCAAGGACGGTGGCCGGTGGTGGCGGCAGCACCGCTTGCGTGCGCTCCCACGCGAGGTCGTCGTACGCACGCCGATGCGGAACGCCGAAGTGTTCGTCGTAGTCGGCGGCGAGTGCGTCGAAGAGCGCGATGGCCGGGCGCATCAGCGCGCCGGCACCACGCTGCGGCGTCCGAGCCGCCACATCACGTCATGCGCGTAGCTGCTCGGGCGCCAGCGAAGGTTCAGCGCATAGTTGCTGCCGCAGCCGACACAGTCCTTCCGATAGAAGCGAGCGTGCTCGACGCGGTAGTACGCGCTGTCGACGATCGACGCGATAGGCAGCGCGCGCGCCGACTCCTTCGGATCGTGTCCCCAGCAGCCGCCGACCTCGCCGCGCGAGTGCACCATCAGCTTCAGCTGCGATTCCGCGCACGGCAGCTCTCGCTGCAGCCGCTCGCTGAAGTGACCGCTGAGGTAGCGCCATTCCGAGTACCGCGGCACCAGCCGCCGGTCCTGACGCAGCAGGGCCTCGACCTCGGCGAGGACGTCGCGCAGGTCGGCGCGGTCGTTGTGCGCCTCCGCAGTGACCTGTTCGTCGCGGAACAGGAACGTCGTGTCGGTCGCGAGGTTGAGGTACAGGCGTACGCCGAGGCTCTGCGCGAGCCTGATCATGTCCGGCAGCGCGCGCAGGTTCGACCGCATGACCGTGAAGTTCATCCGGACCCGCAGCGGCACGTCGTGACGCATGGCCAGCAAGGCGCGCAGGTTGTCGATCGTCTTATCGAACGATCCGGCTACCCCACGGATGAGCTCATGTGTCGACACGTCGGGACCGTCGACGGAGATGTTGAAGCTTCGTACGCCGGCGTCTACCACCGCTGCGCGGCGTCGCTCGTCGAGGAGCACGGCGTTGCTGTTCAGGTGCAGGTTCCGGATGCCGGCGGCGTACGCATGCGCCATGAGCTCGGGCGCGTCTCGGCGCAGGAGCGGCTCGCCACCGGTGAAGTTCGCTTTGATGATGCCGGTGTCAGCGAGCTGGCTGATGACCGACTTCCACTCATCGGTGTCGAGCTCGCTGCGGGTCGTCGTACGCCAGCAGGCGCAGCTCACGCATTTGAGGTTGCAGTTGTCGGTGAGGAACAGCTCGGCGACCAGCGGCCGGACATGAAGGTTGGGCGCGAGGTGCTCTTTGACGGTGAGCTTCGTGAAGAACCCGGCGAGCCGCGCCTTGTCGCGCACACCGGACACCGCGTCGGTCAGCACGACACCCCCCGGGCCTACGTCGAGGCCATCAGGCTAGGCCACGGGTCGGCGTGCGCGCTGCACCGGAAATACCTCGATCCGATCGTTCACGCCTTTGAGCCGCCGGCGTCGGGATCGGCCGATTTCGAGCTGCGGAAGCTCCTCGGTGAGCAGGGCGTCGTGCAGTTCGCGGCTGATCAGCACCTCCCCGCCGCTGGCTGTCTCGGCGACGCGAGCAGCGATGTTGACGACATGGCCGACGATGTCCGCCCGGTCGATCAGGACCTCCCCGACGTGCAGCCCGGCCCGCACTTGCAGCGGACGCGGCGGGCAATCCACCAGCTCGACGGCCGCGAGCACCGCCGCTGTCGGCTCCGAGAACGTGATCATCAAGCCGTCGCCGAGGCGTTTCACGATGCGGCCGCCGCGGCTCCGCACGATCGGCCCGGCTGCTTTGTAGTGCTCGGCCAGCAGCCTGCTCGCCGCCACGTCGCCACGATCAGCCGTGAACGCGGTGAAGCCCTGCAGGTCTGTGAAGCAGACCGCAAGGTCGTGCGCACGCGCGCCGTTCCCCACGTCATCGCCGGATACGGCAAGCACTTCGATCGCGGACAACCCCAACGCGGCGAGCTTGGACGGCCGCCGCTCGACGATCCCGGCCAGCGTCCGCTCGAGAACCTCGAGTGGCGTGGCCTCCGTCATCATCGGACCGTCGCCTGGGTTCTCCACCCACTCGCGGTTCAGCAGACCGGTTTCGGTCATCTGGTCGAGCAGTTCGGGATCGCGGCCCAACGCGTTCACGATGCGACGTGCCATCCCTTTGCGCATCGCTGTCAGCGCACGACGGCTCACGTCCTTCGACGCACCGATGGGTCGTGGAGCCACGACGCGCACCATAACGTCGGACCCGTAAAGGGTGGCGCTAAGCGGGGGTCAGCTCATCCTCGTGCTCGAGATGAGCGAGCTGCTTCCAGATCAGGACGACAAACAAGCCCGATCCGACGAAGGCGAACCAGAACGGTGCCGTGATACCCCAGTGTGCGGCGATCGGACCGCCGAGGGCGGCACCGATGACCAGGCCGCCATACGAGCCAAGGCTGTTGACGCTGCCCACTCGGCCTTGCAGCTCGCTCGGCACGGCACGCTGCCGAATCGTGATCGAGGTGGTGCCCCAGATGAATGCGTGCGCGCCGAAGAAAAAGAAGATGACCATGGCGACCGCCGCCGTCGTGGTCAGCGCGAGCGCCAGGTGTGTGAAGGTCTCGACGATGAGCCCGATGCGCATCAAGTTGCCGAGGCTCACCCGCCGGATGATCCGGCCGTACGTCGTTGTGCCAACCACACCACCCGCCGCCGAGACGGTCATCAACAATCCGAATCCCACCGAACCGAGACCAAGGCGCTGTTCGGCGTAGAGCACCAGCACGGACCACGCAGCCCCGAACGTGATGTTGAAGGTCAGGATCGTGAGCACAAGCGTGCGGATGGCGGGATGCCGCATCGCCCACCCGAACCCCGTCGCAATGTCGCGGCGCAGCTTCGCGCGACCCGCCGGCCTCACTCGCGGCGGCAACTGCACTCGGGAGACGAACAACGTACCCATGCCGACGAGCACGGCCTGACTGATGAATGGCAGCGACATCCCGACCGCGAAGAGGACCGCACCGATCGGTGGGCCGATCAGCTGGTTCACCGTTACGAACCCGGTGACCAACCGAGCGTTCGCGATGGCCAGATCCGAGCGGCGTACGAGCATCGGCAACAGCGTCTGCGAGGCGGTGTTGCTCGCCACCTCGGCAACGCCGAACAAGAACAGCGCCGCCAAGATGATCGCGATCGTGATGGTGTGGGTCAGGATCGACACCGACAGCAGGACGAGCACGATGGCGAGACCGAGCTCGACCAGAACCACCAGCTTGCGCCGGTCGACCCAGTCGGCGAGCGCACCGGCATGAAGAGCGAAGAGCAACCACGGGAGTCGCTGCAGCAAGGACGCGAGCGCGACAATGCGCGGGTCGTGCGTCTGCGAGGCGATGAGCAACGGACCAGCGGCTAGCGCGAAGCCGTCACCCAGGTTCGAGCTCCACGATGAGGCCAGCAGCCACCGAAAACTGGCACCGAGACGGCTCGGTGCCACGACTTCGACGACGCCCACCGCACCAAACCTATGGGGCGAGAACTCCCGGCAACTTCGCGATGCTGCGCAGCAGGGTCGACGGCACGCGGTCCGGCTCACCCGTGACGGCGTAGGACGGGAACCGGGTCAGCAGCTCTTCCAGTACGACGCGCGCCTCGAGCCGAGCCAGGCCGGCACCGAGGCAGAAGTGTTCGCCGAAGCCGAACGCCAGATGCGGGTTCGGGTCACGGGTGACGTCGACGACGTCTGCGGTCGGTCCAAATACTGATTCGTCGCGGTTCGCAGCGGCGTACAACATGACGACGTAGTCGCCTTCACTGATCGTGCGGCCGCCGAGGTCTGTTGCGCGTGTCGCCGTCCGTGCGAACAGCATGATCGGTGTCACCCACCGCAGCATCTCCTCGACCGTGCGCGCGACATTGTCCAGGGCGATCGCGCGCTGGTCGCGATGTTGGTCGAGCGTGATCAGAGCACCGGACAGCAGGTTGCGGGTCGTCTCGTTACCGGCGACGAGCAGCGTCATGCAGAAGCCGAGCAGCTCCCACTCCGTGAGCCGGTCACCGTCGACCTCTGCCACCACGAGCCGGCTGAGCAGGTCATCACCCGGCTCCGCGCGCCGATGCGCGAGATGCTCGCTGAAGTAGCCGAACATCTCTGCCGCTTGGGTGAGCGACTCCTGCGACATCTCGGTGGCTGCTTCCATCATCGCGTCGGACCAGCGACGGAACCGGTCGCGGTCCTCGCCTGGCACGCCGAGGAGCTCGGCGATCACGAGCATCGGGACCGGCGCCGTCACCGCATCGACGAGGTCGAGGTCGGCGGTCGGGTCCAGCCCGGCAAGCACCTCGCGTGTCAGCTGGCGCACGCGGTCCTCGAGCGCCGCAACCCGGCGCGGCGTGAACTGCGTGCTCACCAGCTTGCGGTACCGCGCGTGCTCCGGCGGGTCCATGAACAGAATCGACTGGTCCGCGCTCACCTGGCGGGTGCGGTCCTGGAGGAGCGTGCCGGCCCCCGACTTGAACGTCTCCGGATCGCGGCTCACCGCCATGACATCGGCGTGACGCGTGAGTGCCCAGAAACCGCCGGGCTCGTACCAGTGGATCGGGTCCGCGGCGCGCAAGTGTGCGAAGGCGGGGTCGGGGTTGTCGGCGTAGAAGCGGGGGTCATCGAGCCGGATCGCGGGTTGGGTCACCGCGCGACCGACACTTGCTCCGGGACGGCAGCCGACGCGACGTCAGCCGCCCCACGCGGTGGACGGATGGCACTCCAGTAGACAGCGGTGATCGTCGCCGCCGGAACCCAGATGAGGACGGCCGCGCCCCCGATCGTGACGGCTCCGATGTGCACGGCGACAGCGGTCATCATCACGAGCTGACCGTGGTAAGTGATGAGCGCCGTCAGATGCGGATGCCTGAGCGCGCGGCGTACGACGCGGTCCGGCTCGTGCCGAGTCAGATAGGCGAGGAGAGCGATCAGCACGCCGGCCGTCAGAGCGAACCCGGCCTGGCTGCCAATCGGCAGGCCGAACCAGAACCCGGGGCCGTCGTACCGGAACAGCTGCCCGAGGAAGAAGTGGTTGCCGAGCCGGGACACCGGATCGACAATCCAAATGACCCAGACCGCGAGCATCACGGCCAGCACGTACTCGTGCCACAGTTTTCTGGCGCGCGTATGCCATGGGCCGCTGGCGAGCAGCCGGCCGCCGGCGAACGCGAAGTACGCCATGAAGGTGTAGGACAGCGGCACCATCAGCGGCACACTGCCGACGAAGATCTCCTTGTGCCGCAACGCGCTGTCGAAGTGATACTGCGTGTACGGCACCCCGAAGTGAACGGAGCCGTTCTCCGCGAGTACGCCGAGCCCCACCGCCGCGACGGCGTAGGCCAACGTTCGCTTCCAGCCCATCTGCCGGACAGCGCAGACGACAAAGACGACACCGAAGATCGTGACGTACCAACGGTGTCCGACGGTGCCCCAGACCTGACGCACGTGTCAGAGACTAGCGGGGCGGCAACTGGCACCCTGGGCCCATGACATCTGGCGACCCGATCTCCTACCAGGCCCTCAAGCGCGGCGTCGCGGTCCTGACCGCCGACGGTCATCAGTTCGGCAAGGTCGACCATGTCCTTGCTGACGACACCGAGGACCTCTTCGACGGCATCGTCGTTGCGACTGATCACGGGGTGCGGTTGGTGGACGCCGACCAGGTTGGCGAGATCACAACCGAACGCGTCACGTGCACGTTCGACCTGTCGGGTGTGGATCAGCTCCAGAAGCCCGACGGCGCCCCCGTCTACTCCGTCGACATCCTTCGCGCCGAGGGCAAGGATTTGCACGACCGGGTACGCCGCATGTTCGGCGGGTCCGACTGGCGACGTAAGAAATCCGACGACTGAGACTCAGCGCAGTGCGCGGATGGTGAGCAACGCGGTTGCCATCAGCCGGTCGTCCTTGCCGGTGTCGATGACCTTCACCTCGACGACGGCGTTGTCCGAACCGATGCGCAGCGGCACACCGGTGGCGCGCACCGGGCCGACACGCCCCGGCGCGAGGAAATGAACCGTCATGTCCGCCGTTGCCACCATGGCCTGCATCGCTACCGCAGCGGCCGAAGCTCCGGCAACGTCGACGAGCGTGGAGACAACGCCGCCTTCGAGCGAGCCGACGGGTCCGCGTAGGTCGTCTCGAATGTCCATGTCGACGATGACCGCGCCGTCGTCGCCGTTCGACCAGCGCAGGCCGAGCAGCCGTTGGAACGGCGTCGCTCCCTCCGGGGTGCTCATTTGCCGGGCTCCGGGTCTTTCGGCAACCCGAGCAACCGTTCCGCGATCACGTTGCGCTGCACCTCGGACGTGCCGCCCGCGATGGTGAGGCAGCGCGTGGCCAGGAATGCGCCGGTCCACTGACCGGCATCTCCTTCAGTCGTCGCGCCTTCCGCGCCGAGCAGCGTCAGGCCGAACTCCTGCACACGCTGGTCGTGCTCGACCCCGAGCAACTTCTTCAGCGACGATTCCGACCCCGGCTCGGCGCCGGACAACGCACGAGTTGTCGAGCGCATCGTCAAGACAGCGAGCGACTGCGCCTCAGCGATGAAACCGCCGATCGCGTCAACCACTACGGGGTCGTCGGCGTACGACGACTCCGTCACGAACTTCACCAACGACTCAGCCCCGACACCGAAGGACGCCCCCGTGCCCATGGCGACCCGTTCGTTTGCCAGCGTCGTCCGCGCGAGCCGCCAACCGTCGCCGACCTCACCGACCACGCAGTCGTCCGGAATGAAGACGTCGGTCAGGAACACCTCGTTGAACATCGCGAGGCCGGTCAGCTCACGCAACGGCCGGATGTCGATCCCGGGTGTCGTCATGTCGAGGATGAAGTATGTGATGCCGTCGCGGCGCTGCTCACCTGTCGTGGCGCCCGACGTGCGCGCGAGCAGGATCGCGTGCGTGGCTTGCTGGGCGAGCGAGGTCCATACCTTCTGGCCGGTCACCGACCAACCACCTTCGACGCGCGTCGCCTTCGACGACAGAGCAGCCAGGTCGGATCCGGCGCCCGGTTCGCTAAACATCTGGCACCACGTGAGCTGACCCAGCAGCGTCGGCTTGACCCAGCGGTCCTGTTGCTCCGGCGTACCGTGCGCGACGATCGTCGGCAACGCCCACGCGCCGACAGCGATGTTCGGCCGGCGTACCTTCGCGCGACGGAACTCCTCGTCGATGACGACCTGCTGCATCGCATCTGCGCCGCGGCCATACGGCTCGGGATAGTGCGGTACGACGTAACCCTCATCGACGAGTCGCGGTGTCCACTCCGACTTGTCTGTCGACGTCAGCTCATCCAGGAACGCGCGCACTTCTGCGCGGTATGCCTCCGCTTCCGGCGGCAAGGCAACGTCGAGTGCACGGCGTACGCCGCCAGCGGCCAGCCGCGCCACCTGCGCCCGCCAGTAGCCCGGTTGACCGGTGAGCGAACGCAACGTCGACGCGCGCTTCAGATACAGATGCGCGTCGTGCTCCCAGGTGTAGCCGATCCCGCCGAGGGTCTGCACACAGTCCTTGCCCGCTCGTACGACGGCGTCGAACGCCAGCACGGCAGCGACCGCCGCGGCAAAGCGGCCGTCGTCCGCCGCAAGATCGGAGCGCGCCGCGTCCCACACGGTCGCGCGTGCCTGTTCGACGGCGAGGAGCAGGTCGGCGAGCTTGTGCTTGACGCCCTGGAACTGTCCGATCGGCCGACCGAACTGCTGCCGCACCTTCGCGTAGTCCGTCGCGGTGTCGAGACACCAGCCGGCTACGCCGCAGGCCTCTGCACCGAACAGCACTGCGGCGAGGCCCCCGACGAGATCGGGCTCGACCCGCAACCGGCGCGACGGCGGTACGACAGCGCCCGTCACCTCCACGGCGACGACGCGGCGCGTCATGTCGAGGCTGGCGACTGGGCTGACCGTCACCTGATCGGCATCGAGCACGCACCACTCGACGCCGTCCGTGGTGTCGGCCGCGATGAGCAACAACTGAGCAAGACCACCACCGACGATTGGTCGGCTGGTCCCGCTCAAGCTGAGCGCGTCGCCCTCCGCAGTCGCGCTGACGGGCTCCGACGAGAACGCCACCGCTGCCGGCGTCGACCCGCCAACGAGACCCGGCAGCAGCTCCTTGCGTTGCTCCTCGGAACCGGCCGCGGCGACGAGCGCGGCAGCGAGCACGGTCGGAACGAACGGCCCGGGCGCGCAGGCCCGGCCCAGCTCCTCGATCACGACGACGAGCTCGGCCAAGCCGTAGCCTGAGCCGCCGTACTCCTCGTCGACATGCAACCCGAGCCAGCCCAGGTCGGCGAGACTGGGCCAGAACTCCGGCAGCGCCTCGACATCGGCGTCCAACGACGCGCGCGGGACCGACGGCGGGCAGTAGCGCTCGAGCGCGTCGCGCGCCGATTCACGCAGCGCCTCGTGCTCTGCACTGATCCCGATGCCCACCGACAACCCCCTCGCGTCCTACACGCATAGACTCCCGCCAACCCTGACACGCGTGTCACTGTCGAGCAAAGTGAGGGCAGAAATGAGCGTCCGCGCCGCCGTCTTGCAGGAGATGGGCAAACCGCTCGACATCGAGGAGATCGACCTCGTCGACACGCAGCCCGATCAGGTGCGGGTGCGGATCGCGGCCAGCGGCGTTTGTCACTCGGACCTGTCCGTCGTCCGCGGGCGGCTCCCCCATCCCACGCCGGTCGTCCTCGGCCACGAGGGCGCCGGTGTCGTCACCGAGGTTGGCTCGGACGTGACGCGCGTGAAGGTCGGCGACCACGTCGTGCTCGACTGGATCCCGGCCTGTGGTAGCTGCGCGTTCTGCCAACGCGGTGAGATCCACCTGTGCGAGAACGCCGTCGTCGCGACGTTCGCTTCGCCGTACGCCTCGTTGCGCGGCGAGGCGCTCTACCGCGGACTCGGAACGGCGACCTTCGCCACCGAGACGCTGACGCTCGAGAAGGCCGTCGTCCCGATCGATCCCGAGATCCCGCTGGAGATTGCAGCGCTCGTGGGATGTGCCGTCACGACCGGTGTCGGAGCGGCGCTCAACACCGCTAAAGTCCCCGCTGGAGCAACGGTCGCCGTCATCGGCTGCGGTGGCGTCGGACTGTCGGTGATCATGGGGGCGGTGTACGCCGGTGCGGAGCGCATCATCGCGGTGGACCTGTCCGAAGAGCGGCGCGGCATCGCGAAGACGCTCGGCGCGACCGACGTACTCGATGGCGCAGGCGCCGACATCGGGGCAGAGGTGCGCGAGATGACGGCCGGCGGCGTGGCCTACGCGTTCGAGGTCGTCGGTGTGCCGAAGACGCTCGAGATGGCGTGGAACTGCACCCGACGTGGTGGCACGACGGTCGCGGTCGGCGCGGGTACGCCGGACGAATACTTCACGTTGTCGATGTTCGACGCGTTCTACCACTCGAAGGCCCTGATCGGGTGTGTCTACGGCTCGGCGAACCCGGAAACCGACTTCCCGCGTTTCCTCGGCATGTGGCGTGACGGGAAGCTGCCGATCGACAAGCTGCTCACCGAGCGCATCACGTTGGATCAGGTCAACGACGCGTTCGCCGCGATGGAGGCGGGCGAAGGCGCCCGCAGCGTCATCATCAACGACTGATGAACCCGCTGCACAACATCTTCTGTAGCTCGTCGAAGTACGAGACCGCGATGCGGGAGCGGTTGTTTCCGGCCGTGCTTTCCGGACTCGACCTGAGTAGCGCGGACGTCCTGGAGATCGGTCCGGGCTTCGGCGCCGGCACCCAGTGGCTCACCGAGCGCGCAGGCTCTGTGACGGCGGTGGAGTACGAAGCCAAGCTCGCCGAGAAGGTACGGCGGCGCGTCCCCAAAGCAACGGTGATCCACGGGAGCGGAACTGCGATGCCGCTCGAGGACGCGTCGTACGACGTCGTCGTGTGTACGACGATGCTGCATCACGTGCCGACCGATGAGGACCAGGACGCATTGCTGGGCGAAGCCCGCCGCGTATTACGGCCGGGCGGAACCTTCTGCGGCTCCGACAGCCGGGAGAGCTTCTTGTTCCGGCTTGCGCACATCGGTGACGTCATGAACGTCGTCGATCCCCAGTCGTTCGGGCAGCGCTTGGTGAACGCCGGCTGCCGGGAGCCCAAGGTCACCGTCGCCGACCGCGCGTTCCTCTTCCGCGCCACCGCCTGACCCGTGCTTGCTAGTTGTGGGCCTCGCGGGGCTCGGCCCCAGCAGTGAACTTGCGAATCCCCCAGCGGAACGGGCCGCCGAGGATCGGATACATCGCACTCGCCGCACCGAACTTGCGCGGCGCGGTCTGATGCACGCGCTCCTTCTCGACTGACGCGACGATGGCATCGGCGACGACGGAGGCCGGGTAGAGCTTCATCTTGTATTCGTCGGCACCGGGTGCCATCTCGGTGTCGATCGGGCCGGGTGACACGACGCCCATGTGTACGCCGGTGCCGGCGAGTTCGACAGCGAGCCCGTGCGACCAACGCGACAACGCCGCCTTCGTGGCGCCGTACGGCGACTCACCGGGGTTGGGCACGTAACCCGACACCGACGTGACGTTGACGATCGAGCCGCGCCTGCGTTCGCGCATCCCCGGCAGCACCGCGAGTGTCAGCGCGACCGGTCCGAAGAAGTTCACCTCGAACACTCGTCGTACGTCGTCCATCGTGACCTGCTCGGCGGGCAGTGCCATACCGAGGCCGGCGTTGTTGACGAGCACGTCGATCGGGCCGAAGGCCGCCTCGGTCTCCTTGATGACCAAAGAAGGAGTGTTCTCGTCAGCGACGTCGGCGGGCAGCGCGAGTGCACGTGCCGAAAGCGCTTCGCACCGTCGTACCGTCTCAGCGAGCCGATCGGCACGGCGGGCGACACAGACGACACGTGCGCCCTTGCGGGCGAACGCCTCTGCTGCCGCGGCGCCGATTCCCGATGATGCGCCGGTGACGACGACGACGCGGTCGCGGATTTCCATCAGTCGGTGACGCGTGAACGCAAGGCCTCGACGGTGCACTCCTCACGCGGGCGTACGGCGAACGGGTCGAAGTGGAAGCGCCGCATTGCGTTCAGGTGCGTGATCTTGTTGATTTCCTCATCGGAGATGTCGACGCCGTCGAAGTGCTTCCACAACGCCTCGGGCGAGTTGGGCCACGACGAGTCCGAGTGCGGGTAGTCACACTCCCAGCTGATGTTGTCGATCCCGATGAGGTCCCGTTCGAGCACACCGGCCTTGTCATCGATGAAGCAGAAGGAGAAAACTTCACGTGCCTTCGCGCTCGGCAGCACGTCACCGAACTGCTGGCCGGTCCAGTAGCGGTGCCGCTCGTAGACGTAGTCGATGCGCTCGAGAAAGTACGGCAGCCAACCGATGCCGCCCTCGGACAACGCGAACTTGAGGTCCGGGAACCGCTTGAGCGTCGGGCTCCAGATGAGGTTCGCCGCAGCCTGGAAGGAGTTCATCGGCGTGAGCGTGATCATCGTGTCGATCGGCGCGTCGTTCAGCTCGAGCATCGTGGAGCTCGAGCCGATGTGCAGGCAGATCTGCATGCCCTCGTCGACACACGCCTTGTAGAAGGGGTCCCAGTGCTCCGAGTGCAGTGACGGCCAGCCGAGCTTCGACGGATCCTCGGAGAACGTGACGTTGTAGCAGCCTTTCGCCGCGACCCGGCGTACCTCTTTCGCCATCAGCTCGGGATCCCAGATGGGCGGCAGCGAGAGCGGGATGAACCGGCCCGGCTGCGAGCCGCACCACGTGTCGATGTGCCAGTCGTTGTAGGCCTGCAGCATCACGAGACCGACGCCGAGATCCTTGCTGCGACTGAAGAGCTGGCCGCAGAATTGCGGGAAGCTCGGGAAGCAGACCGACGCGAGAACACCGTTGCGGTCCATGTCCTTCACGCGTTCGGCGATGTCGTAGGTGCCAGCGCGGACGTCGGTGTACGCCGTCGGGTTGAAGTTGTACTCCTCCGGCGGCCGGCCGGCGACCGCGTTCAGCCCGATGTTGGGAATCTCGCTGTCCTCGTAGACCCAGACGTCGATCAGGCTGCCGTCGGGCTGCTCCTTGCGGACGCTCTTCGGCGCGAGGTCCTTGTACTTGTCCGGGACGTGCCCGTCGAACATGTCCGGAGGCTCGACGATGTGGTCGTCGACGCTGATGAGGATCAGATCTTCCATCCGCATGGCGGGCACCTCTCACGCTGAAACTGACGTCCGCGTCAGGTTACCCCGCAGCCGCGAAGCGCGGGAGGTACGGCGCGTGGGCAGCGAGCAGCTCGTCCAACAGCGGCGCCGCGATGTCGTGGTCCCGGACCAGCGGGTGCGCCAGCAGTGCCTGCAACGCGGTACGCCGTGAGCCGGTCAACGCTGCGTCGATCGTCAGCCGTTCGTACGCCTTCACCGTCTCCATCAGCCCGCGCGCATGCTCCGGCGGCGAAGCAACATCCAGGGGTACGGCGCCCGCCGAGCTCACCGCACATGGCACTTCCACTGTCGCGTCATCGGGCAAGCCGGGGATCGTCCCGCGGTTCGCCACGTTCAGTACCTGCCGCTGGCCGGTGTCCCTGGTCACCGCGCGGACGAAGTTGACGGCCGCCGTGTTGTACCAGGCACCGCCGCGCTGCGAGAGCTCGGGCGGGCGCTCGACCAGAGCGTGGTCGGCGTACTTCGCGAGTGTCGCGCGCTCGATCTCCATGACCTCTTCGGCCCGCGTCTGGCTGGCCTTCTGCTCCGCCAGCGCAGCCGACGTCATGTAGTAGTAGCGCAAGTAGTAGCAAGGCAGCAGGCCGAGCGTCTCCACCAGCGACCGTGGGAACTCCCCCTGCTCCGGGAACGACGCAAGCACTTCCGGCAGCCGATCATCACCGTTGGGGTCCACGACCGACCGCACCCACGACAAATGGTTCAGCCCGAAGTAGTCGAGCACCGTGCCGTCGCCGAACGCACCGGCGAGCCCACGCTCGTACGTCAGCGGCAGGTTGCACAACCCGACGGCTCGCGCACCTGTGCGCATGATCGCCTCGGCCACGAGGCCGGCCGGGTTGGCGAAGTTCACCAACCACGCATCCGGCGCGACAACCTGCATTCGCTCCGCGATCTCGGTCATGACCGGCACGGCGCGCAGCGCCATGGCGAACCCGCCGGCGCCAGTGGTCTCCTGGCCGATGCAGTCGAATTTCAGCGGGATGGTCTCGTCGAGGTAGCGCGCAGACTGCCCGCCGACCCTGACCTGGGTGATCACGAACGCGGCCTCGCGCAGCGCTTCGTCCAAGTCCGTCGTCCGCTCGACGGCAACAGGTGAGTCGTGATGACGCAGGATCCGCTCGACGAACCCGCCGACGACGCCCAGGCGCTCCGCGTCGATGTCGTGCAATGCCAGCGTCGTGATCTCGGGCGCGTCATTTCCGGCCAGCTCGAAGGCAAGCTCCGGTGTGTACGTCGAGCCCGCGCCGATGACGGCGAGCTTCATCGCGCGTCCCACGTCTCTCGTACGACGTCCACGCTGACATCAGCACCGACGCGTCGTAACGCCGCAACGACGGCGCCGACGACCGGTTCGGTTCCGAGCACACGCACAGACGCGGACGGTGCGTGACGTCGTACCTCGGCTTCGAAGGAAGGGAAGAGTGACGTGCCTTCGCACATGGGGAACATCCCACCGAGCCCGACGACCTCCGGCGCGTCGGCCGCGATACCGAGTCGCCGCAAAGCGATGCCCACCGCGAGACCCATGTCGCGGCCGTGTTCCGCCAGCAACGCGTCGCACGGTCCGTCGCCGTCACGTGCAGCGTGGGCAACGAGCTGCGCCACCTCGAGCGCATCCGGCCCGACGAAGGTCGCGACGCGACGAAAAACGTCGTCCATGTCGGTTGCGCCCATGTGCTCGACCAACAGCGCTGTCAACGCTGTGGGCGGCTCACGCTCCTCCCACGACCGGATCGCGAGCCGCTGCGCCTCGACGCCGAGCATCGCGGCGCCCCCGGAGTCGCCGCAGTGCCAGCCGAGGCCGCCGACAAACAGGGTCCTTCCGTCCGGCGCGACGGCCGCCGCGTTGGTGCCGGACCCGCCGACAACCACGCCGCCCCACCCGGCGCTGGTCCCGGCGTACAACCCGAGCAGTGCATCGTTCTCGACAACGGGGTCGGCGTAGTCAGCGCCGATCGCGACCCGCAGCTCGTCACCGTCCTCCGGAAAGTCCACTCCCGAGGCGCCCACGTGAAGCGCGACGAGGTCGGCACGCGACGCGCCCGATTGGGCTAACGCGCGCTCGACTGCTTCGTCCAGGGCCTTGCGAAAGCCCTCCGCGCCGACCAGTTGCCGGTTGCCGCCGGCACTCGAGCCCGCTCCGAGGACCCGCCCGGTCTCGGCCGCGACGGCGGCCAACGTTTTCGACCCACCGACGTCCACCCCCGCGACCAGTTGCGTCACGGCGGCGAGCGTACGCGCGCAACATCTATTCCAACCTGACGCCTGTGTCAGTTACCGTCCCCGGATGGCCGCCGACCCAGCACCCGAGGTGGCGCCGAGCGTCGTTCAGCGGCCTGCGGTACGCCGAGCCGTCATCTATGGCGCCTTCCCGCTGATCGCGCTTGCCAGCACGCAGTTCGTTCAATCCGGCGAGACCAACTCGATCGGCTTCGCTGTCGACGGCATCCAGAAGGCGTTCGGCGTCTCGGACGCGTGGATTGGGTTCATCCCGTTCGCGATGAACATCGTCGGCATCGCCGGCGTGCTTCCGTTCGGATACCTCGCCGACAAGGGTCGCCGCACGATGCTGCTCGCCATCGGGACCGTCATCTGGACGGTCGCGATGGGCTTCTCCGGCTTCGCGACCGGTTTCCTCTTCCTGCTGCTCGCGCGCATGTGGGTCGGCGGACTCGAGGCCAACAGCCCGGCAGCCATCTCGCTCATCGGCGACTACTGGCCGGTGGAACAGCGCTCGACGAAGATGAGCCTCTACCAGCTCGGCAACCTCGTCGGGGCTGTCACGGCGTACATCGTCGCGGGCACCGCCGTCCAACTCGCCGGCAAGGACAACGGGTGGCGCTGGGCGTTCTGGGTCTGGGTCCCGTTCGGCATCGTGTCGACGATCCTGCTGCTGCGCTCGCCCGAGCCGCGCCGCGGGAACCACGACCTTCGCGAGCAAGTGCACCCGGCCCTCGGTGCCATGGGCACTGCGGACGAGGTCGCCGAGGCCGGTGTCGACGATGACCTCGCCAAGATCGCTGAGACTGTCGCGCTGCCCGAACCCGACCGCGTCGGCACCGTCGACTACTACGACCTCGACACCAAAGCTGCCATGCGCGAGATCTGGAAGATCAAGAGCATGTGGTACGGCCTCGCGTCCATCACCGTGGCGCAGCTCATCACGAACGCGCTCGCGTTCTGGGCGATCCCCTACTTCAAACGCGTGCACCACATGAGCGACGCGGGCGCCGGCGGCATCGCCTCACTGCTGCTCATCAGCTCGATCGCGGGGTTCATCGTGAGCGGGCGCTACTGCGACTCCTTGCTGCGCCGCGGGGTGCTCAACGGCAAGGTCTACTTCATCACCGTCACGTCGGTACTCGGCACGATTTTGTTGATGCTCGCGTTCGCGAGCCCGACGCTGTGGATCACCGCGCCACTCTTCTTCCTCGGCGGGTTCTGCATGACCGCACCCGTCGCGCCGGCTGAGACGTTGATGACCGACGTCGTCGTGTGCGACCTGCGCGGACGGGCGGCGATGATCCGCTCGATCGTGCGGACGATGTCGTCGGTCGGCCCGCTGATTGTCGGTGGCCTGTCCGTTCTGCTCGGCGGCGGTACGGCGATCCGCTGGGCACTTGTCGCGCTCCTGCCGGTATATGCGATCGGCGGGATCATCTGCCTCGGCGCTCGCAAGACCTACGCGAGCGACCTGGCCTTCGCGATCGCGGAGACCCGGCGTACCGAACCCTTCCGGCAGGCCCGCCATGCCGCCGCGCACGCAGCCGCACTGGCGAAGGGCAGCAGTTGAACCACGAGTTCCGCCGGCTGGTCGCACTCACACGCCCGTACGCCGGCCGCATGGTCGCAGTGACCCTTGCCGGCTTCGCCGGCATCGGATGCGGTCTCGCCGTCCCGCTCGTCGTCCGCCACCTCGTCAACTCGGTGCTCGTCGACGGGCACAAAAGCGAGCTGCTGCCGCTCATCGGGCTGGTCGCCCTGCTCGCGATCGCCCGTGGCATCGCTAACTGGTTCCGCCGAAACGCGGCGGGGATGGTGAGCGTCCTGGTCGAGACAGATCTCCGCGACCGGTTGTTCGGCCACGTGCAGGGTCTGCCGGTCAGCTTCCACGACGAGTGGGAGACCGGTCAGCTGCTCGCGCGCGCCACCAGCGACCTCATGGTCATCCGCGAGTTCCTCGCCTTCGGGCTGACCTTCCTGCTGCTCGTGAGCGGGATCATCGTCGGCGTCGTGGGGACGCTGCTGTGGCTCGACGTCTGGCTCGGCCTCGCCATCCTGTGCATGGCGCCGCTCCTGGGGTTCGCGGCGGCTCGCTTCACCAACCTCGTTCGCCCGTACGTCATGTCCGGCCGTGACCAGCTCGGGGACGTGGCAGCGATCGTCGAGCAAAGCGCGGGCGGCATTCGCGTGCTGAAGGCCTTCGGGCGCGAGGACCGGCAGATCCGCGCGCTGGCCGACCGCGCAACGCTGCTGATGGACACCGATCTCGACGCCGTGCGGGTGCGCTCGATCTATGTGCCGATGCTCGCCCTGATCCCCAACCTCATGCTCGCGGCCACGCTGGGCATCGGCGGGTGGCAGGTCATCAATGGCAACCTCGACGTGGGCGCCATCGTCGCGTCGTACCAGCTGCTCGCGATGATGACCTTCCTGCTCCGCAACATCGGCTGGATCCTCGCGATGGTTCAGCAGGGCACCGCCGCCAACACGCGTGTGCAGGAGATCCTCACG
This sequence comes from Actinomycetes bacterium, assembly GCA_045807285.1. Taxonomy (GTDB): domain Bacteria; phylum Actinomycetota; class Actinomycetes; order JAWWOW01; family JAWWOW01; genus JBJMHR01. The sequence continues at coordinate 82,899 of JBJMHR010000017.1, read as the reverse complement.
ACGGACCCGACCATCACCGACGCACCGCACGCGAAGCAAGCCGCGCGCGTCGACGGTCGGATCGAGTTCGACCATGTGAGCGTGCGGTTCCCGGGCTCCTCAAGCCCGGCGCTCGACGACATCACACTCACGATCGAGCCGGGCGAGGTCGTCGCGCTCGCCGGACCGTCCGGGTCAGGTAAGTCCGTGCTCGCGTCGTTGCTGTCCCGGTTCCGCGACCCCGAAGCCGGCGAGGTCCGCCTCGACGGTCATCCGCTGCCCTCGATCACACTGCACTCCCTGCGTAGCCAGGTGGGCGTCGTCTTCGACGAACCGGTGCTGTTCTCCGCTTCTGTCCTGGAGAACATCGCGTTCGGCGAACCGAGCGCATCCGCCGACGACATCATGAACGCCGCGCACGCGGCCGGTGTGGACGACGTCGCGAATGTGCTGCCGGCCGGCTACGAGACACGTGTCGGCGAGCAGGGCTACGGGCTTTCCGGTGGGCAGCGTCAACGCATTGCGCTGGCGCGCGCGCTCGTGAAGAAGCCCCGCGTACTCGTCCTCGACGACCCGCTGTCCGCGGTCGATGCACGTACCGAGGCGACGATCGAGGCGAGCCTCGCGCCGATCATGCGCGGCCGAACAGTGGTCCTGATCGCACAGCGGGCGTCGACGCTGGCGATGGCGGACCGCATCGTTCTCATGGAACAGGGCCGCATCGTCGCAGAGGGGTCACACCTCGAGCTGATCGCGACCGAACCGCGCTACGCACGTTTGCTCGGCGAGGCCGACGAGGCGGACGAGCACGTTCGTCGTACGACGGCAACGGTCGACGACGTCGCAGGAGTACTGCAATGACGGCGATGACCGTGGCGACAACCGCCGACGGAGAGCTGGTCGTCGACGACACACGCCGTCGCGCAGGTCATCGACTGATCACCGGCATGGCCGGTGATCAGAAGCGCCGACTCTGGACTGCGACGGTCGCTGTCATCGTGTCGACCGGCGCTGTCGTCACGATGCCCGCGCTGGTCAAGATCGGCATCGACGACATGCTCGGCCGCAAGCGGGTGTGGTTCCTGCTCGTGGTGCTCGCCGTGTTCATCGCGCTCGCCTGCGTCGACTACGCGATGCAGTTCTTCGCGCAACGTCTCGTGGGGTTGGCCGCGGAGACCTCAGTGCGCGATCTGCGCGTCGGGCTGTTCAGCCACATCATGAGTCAGCCGCTCGGCTTCTTCGAGCGAATGCGGTCCGGCCGGGTCATCTCCCGGATGACGAGTGACATCGACGCGATCTACCAGCTATTCGGGCAGGCCGTCATCGCGATTGCGAGCAACGTGCTCCTCGTGCTCGGGATCCTCAGCTACATGTTCGTGCTCGACTGGGTGCTGGCGCTGACGGTCTGCGCTGTTGTCCCGGTGCTCGGGTTCGCGACAGTGCTGTTCGCGCGCGCGTCGGGCTCGGCGTACCAGAACGTGCGGGAACGGGTCGCGGTGGTCATCTCGTCGATGACCGAGACGCTTACCGGCGTCAAGGTGGTGCAGGCCTTCGCCCGTGAACCGCTGGTGAAGCAGGAGTTCGGACGGATCAACCGCGAGTACCGCGACGCGAACGCTGAAACGGTACGGCTGATGAGCCTCTACGGGCCGGGCGTGGAGCTGATCGGACAGCTGGCGGTCGTGCTGGTGTTGCTGGTCGGGAGCTACCGGGCGCTCGCCAGCGACAACCCGGCCGCCTACGTCGGCACGATCACTGCGTTCGTGCTGTACCTCCGGCAGATCTTCGATCCGCTGCAGGAGCTGTCGCAGTACTACAACTCCTGGCAGCAGGCGTCTGCCGGCGCGATCCAGATCGCGGGTGTGCTCGAGACATCGACCACGCTGCCCGAACCGGTCGTCCCCGTCCCGCTCCCACCCGGGTCCGGCGAGATGCGGCTCGAGACTGTGTCCTTCGGGTACGGCGCGAAGCTCGTCTTGACCGAGGTCGACCTTGTCGTCCCGGGCGGCTCGACGCTCGCTCTGGTGGGAGCGACCGGCGCCGGGAAGTCCACGATCGCGAAGCTCGCCGCACGCTTCTACGACCCGACCGCCGGCCGGGTCACCCTCGACGGTGTCGACCTGCGGTCGATCGCTTCGCCTGAGCTACGCCGCGCGATCGCCGTCGTACCGCAGGAGCCCTACCTCTTCGACGGGTCCATCGCGGACAACATCCGGCTCGGGCGCCCGGAGGCAACCGACGGCGAGGTCGCCGACGCCGCTGCCGCCGTCGGCCTGGACCACGTGATCGCCGGCTTACCCGATGGCTTTGCCACCGACATGCGTGGCCGCGGTGCGCGGCTGTCCGCCGGGCACCGGCAGCTGATCTCGTTCGCCCGCGCGCTGATCGCCGACCCGCGGCTGCTGATCCTCGACGAGGCGACATCGTCGCTCGACCTGCCGAGCGAGCGGCTCGTGCAACAAGCCCTTGCCACCGTGCTCGCCGGCCGTACGGCGATCGTCATCGCGCACCGGTTCTCGAGCCTGGAGATCGCCGACCAGGTCGCGGTCGTTGCCGGCGGCGAAGTGGTCGAGGCGGGTCCGCGGATGGCCCTGCTCAGCCAGGACAGCCGCTTCGCCCGCATGCACGACGAGTGGCTTCGGACGTTCCGGCCGGAATCGGACACGCCTGGCGCCCGGGTACCCATGGAGTGACCATGGCAGAACACGGCTCACCAGCGTAGAAACCTGACACGTGAGTCAGAGATACTGACGGTCGCTGACGCGTGACCTGTGGGCAGGCGACGTCGTTGGGCACAGCAACTCATGCCATCTGGGAGGTCGCGATGAACGCGAGGCGCTGGTTGCAGCGAGCCGCCTTCGCCGGCGCGGCCGGGCTGACCGCGGTCACGTTCTGGCCGATCGGCAGCGCGGGCGCCGCCGCTACTCCGCCCACCATCTACTCGATGAACGCGGATGCCGCGGGCATCAACTACACGGTCGACAAGAACCCGGGTCTCGCCGCGGTCCAAGGGATTGCCCAGGCCAGCCTTCCCCGCGCGGACAGCACGTTGCTTGCTGGTGGCTCGTCAGCAGCCCTCGCCGACGCGGCCTATCCCGGCACCGCCCAAGGCGTGCCGGATCTCCTCTGCGGACAAGTGTCATTGCCGGACCAGTTCCCACCGCCGCTTCGTCAGCCGTGCGACACGATCGACACGCCCGCTCCGGATGCCATCGGGTTCCCGCCGAAGCAACCGGTCGAGGCCAGCGCACAGAACCCCACCCAGACCGACGACAAGGCGACCCTGAACGGGCCGACGATTGGCGGGCACGGTGCGGTCACGGCCGCCGTCGGCACCATCGAGGCGCACGCGCACGACACGAGCTCGAGCGGAATCGCCCACCTCGGTTCGACCCTGCTGGGGCCGAGCGCGGCCGCGCAGGTCAGGACCGGCGCCGTACACACGACGACGAACACAGTGGTCGACAGCAAGGGTCGCGTCGTCTCCACGGCCGACTCGCTGGTCCAGGACATCACGGTCCTAGCCGCGATCCACATCGGTTCCGTGCATTCGATGGCGCAGGTGATCAACGACGGGCACCACGCGCCGGTTGTGAACACCTCGACAACGGTGTCCGGCGTGACGGTCGGCGGTCAGCAGGCCGCGATCGACCAGAACGGCATCCGGATCGTTTCCGCGGACGACAAGGGCAAGTCCCTGAAGACGGTCAACGAGCAGCTCGCTCAGTTGTTCGCGCAAGACGGAATCTCGTTCAAGGTGCTGCAACCGTTCGTCAGCCGCGACAACGCTCACTCCGCCAGCACGCGGGCCGGTGGCTTGGTCATCACGTTCAGCTTCCCGCTGCAGCAGCCGATCCACCCGAACACGCCGCCGATCCCTGGCTGCATCTGGCCGCTGCCGCCGGCGATTCCGGCCAACCCGTGCACCGGGGTCCAGGAAGACCCGAACGGTCTCTACTTCGGCACCGTCAACATCGCGTCCGCCGGCGTACAGAACACCGGCTCGTTCTTCTCCTTCACGTTCAACCCGGGCGGCATCGGACCGCTCGGACCGACGACGACCGGGACCGGTCCGACAACCACGTTCACCCCGGGCACCGCCGGCACGCCGGGCACGCCGGGGACCGCCGGCACACCCGGTTCGCCCTCCGTCGCACCGCCAGGGGGCGGGCAGAACTCCCAGCTCGGCTCCAACCCGGTCGGCTTCGTGGAGAATCTGGGCGACGTGGCCGGCCGCCTGAAGTACCTGTTCCCTGCCCTACTCCTGGCCGTGATCGGCGTACTGGCCGGTCGCATCGGCCGGGCGCCCGCTCGGCTACCCGCACAACCCTGACCGCGCGACGACCACCGGGAGAGCGATCGCGATGCCACCCAGCGAGCAAGACCAGCACAACGACGAGCCAGAGGCTGCTGTCCTCTGGCGATGGGTATGGGACTCCGTGCGGCCGGTACTCGGCTACATCCTTGTCGCCCTCGGCCTGCTGGCCCTCCTCCTCGGCTGGTACGGCGTCTCCGGTGAAAGCGTCGTAGCCAAGCAGTTGCCCTACATCGCATCGGGGGGCTTGCTCGGTGTCGCGCTGGTCGCGCTGGGCGCCCGGTTCATGTTGATGCAGGACCTGCACCGCGACTCCGGACGGCTCGACCGGCTCGAGACCATGGTCAACGAGCTGCACGCTGCGCTGCTCGCTCGTCCCGACGCCCCCGGCCGGCTCACCGCTCCGTCCACGACCTCGACGTCCAACGGGCACGTCAGTTACCGCGTGCTCCCCGGCGGCCAGAGCTTCCACCGCGAGGACTGCCCGATGCTCGAAGGCAAAGAGCGGTCCACGCGGGTCACCGCGGCGACCGCGTCGAAGCGCGGCCTGACGCCGTGCCCACTTTGTGAACCAACGGCAGCGACGGTGGAGGCCTAGCACCGCCGTGCTCACTCTCGCGGTCGCGCGGCTGCGTGCCGTCACCCAGCCCTGGGTGCGAGTGCTCTCGCGTCCTTACGTCGCGTTGCCGCTCGTCGTCGTCGCCTTCTTCTGGCTGTCCGTCATCCAGTCCGGCCACCGCTACAGCCTGCTCGGGGCGGTTGCGCTCACCGGTCTCGGCACCGGAGCCATCTCCGCGCTGTCGGGCATGGGTCTCGTTCTGACCTACCGGGCCACCGGCGTCTTCAACTTCGCGCAAGGCGCGATCGCGATGACGGTCGCCTACGTGTACTTCGAACTCGTCGTCCGCAACAGCCTGCCGACCTGGGCGGGCGGACTGATCGCCATCGTCGTCGTCGGCCCGGGCATCGGCCTGCTCGTCGAACGGTTGGTGTTCCGGCCGCTCGAACGGCGAGCCGCGACCACCTCGGAGAAGCTCGTCGCAACGCTCGGTCTGACGGTGCTCTTAATCGGCCTGGCGAGCGCCATCTTCACGCTGCAGTCGTTCCTCGCCCCGAGCGTGTTGCCGCTCGCGCACCACCGGCCGCTGTATCCGTTCGGGCCGAAATACATCATCGACTTCCGAGTCCTCGGCGAGCTGGCCGTGTTGCTCATCCTGAGCGGCGCACTTACCGCGTTGTTGCGGTTCACCCGGCTCGGCACCGAGATCCGAGCGGTTGTCGACCGGCGCGGTCTCGCGGAGCTCTCCGCGATCGACGCGAACCGGGTGTCCGCGATCTCCTGGATGCTCGGCTGCGGCTTCGCGGGCATCGTCGGCGTGCTCTACGCAAGTTCGGTTGCCCTCGACCCGTTCCGTACGACGCTGCTCGTCGTCGACACGTTCGCTGTCGCGGTGGCGGCGAAGCTGCGCAGCCTGCCGATCGCGGTGGTCGCCGGACTCGGCCTCGGTGTGGCGCAGGCGATGGTCTCGACGTACCACCTGCCCGGCTCGATCGCCGGTCCGCTGCAGGCGGACGTGCTCGAGTTCATGCTGCCCCTGCTGCTGATCGTGTACCGCTCCCTGGACGAGATCGGCACCAGCGCAAGCGCGGTCCGCGGGCTGGTCACCGGCCGTTTCGGCCGCGGCGGCGCCCGGCGCAGTCCCGCCGGTCCCGCGCTGGGCGTCGTCGTCCTCATCGTCGCTGTCTGCATGCCGTTCCTGCAGCACGGCGACGCGCTCGTCGACAGCCAGAAGATCCTCGCGCTGACCGTCGCGTTCTGCTCGATCGTCGCGATCACCGGCTTCTCCGGCCACATCTCGTTGGGCCAGGCGGGCTTCGCCGGGCTGGGCGCGTTCCTCACCGCGAAGCTCTCTATCGGCGACTTCGGTCCCAAACTGCCGGTGCTTCTCGCCTTGCTGGTGTCGGCGCTCATCGTCGCCGCGCTGGGATTCGTCACGGGCTATCCAGCGCTACGCCGAAAGGGCTTGATCCTCGCGCTGTTCACGATCGCCGTCGGCGTACTCATCGATACGTTGCTCCTGAACCAGGACATCTTCCAGGGCAAGTTCTTCCTCATCCATCGGCCGTCACTGTTCGGCTTGAGCCTCGTCGGCGACCACGCTTACTACTGGTTCGAGCTCGTCGTCGTTATCGCTGCGCTCGCGCTGACCCGCAACCTGCGTAGCGGGCGGCTGGGCCGCATTCTCGGCGCGATGCGCGACTCCGACGTCGGTGCGGTTGCCAGCGGCATCAGCCTGCGCCGCTACAAGCTGTTCATCTTCTCGGCGAGTGCGTTCCTGGCCGCGATCGGTGGCGCCATGTTGATGCTCGCGGAGAACACCTTCACCGAAGGCGACTTCTCCCCGCTGTCGAGCCTGTTCTGGTTCACCGCAGTCGTGGTCGCCGGGTTGTCATACCTCTCGGGCGCCGTCGTTGCCGCGATCCTGTTCATCCTTTTCGACGCGCTGCTGCACACACAGGGTGCATCGCAGTTCGTCATCGGTCTGCTGGCCTTGCTCATTGCGTTCCTGCCCGGCGGACTGGTGGGCACAACGGTGCGGCTCGTCACCCGCGGCTGGGTGCCCGCGTCACTGAAAGATCGGTATGTGCGGGCGACCGAGTCGGTGGACGACGTGGCTCCGGCCGAGCCCGAGCCCGTCGCGAGCCCGCTGGCCCACCAGATTCTGGAGCGGACATGACCGCGGCTGCGGCCGTCGCGCTCGAGCGCGCGGGCGGCTACCTCGAGGTCGCCGGCGTGACCAAGCGGTTCGGCGGTCTCGTGGCGGTCGACGACGTCTCGCTCGCCGTCGAGCCGGGGCAGATCACCTCGCTGATCGGCCCGAACGGCGCCGGCAAGACGACGCTGTTCAACTGCATCACCGGAGTGCTCGGGGCCGACGCAGGCCACGTCCTGCTCGACGGCACCGACGTGTCGCTGCTCGCCCCGGACGCCCGGGCGCGGCTGGGTATCGGCCGCACATTCCAGCGGCTCGAGGTCTTCAGCGGCATGACGGTCTTCGAGAACCTCCAAGTCGCGTACGAGGTACGCCAACCAGGTCGGGTGTGGCGCGGCCTCGTCTCGATGCGTCACCGCGACGAGCCGGACGTCATCGCCGCCGTCGATCAGGTGCTCGACATCGTCGGGATCGCCGACCTGGGCTACGCCCCGGCGGGGACGTTGTCGACCGGACTGTTGCGGCTGGTCGAGCTCGGCCGGGCGCTCTGCACGCAGCCCCGCGTGCTGTTGCTGGACGAGCCGGCGAGTGGCCTCGACGCCGGCGAGACCGAACGGCTGCAAGAAGTGCTCGTCGGCCTGGCCGAACGCGGCCTGTCCATCTTGCTCGTCGAGCACGATGTCGAACTCGTGATGGCCCTGTCCTCGACGATCTACGTCCTGGACTTCGGACGCCTGATCGCGAGCGGCACCCCGGCGGAGATCCGGCAGAGTGACGAGGTGCGGGCGGCGTACCTCGGCGCCGACGAGACCGAGTCCTGATGCCCCAACGTCTGGTGGTCGAGAACGTGCGCGCCGGCTACGGCCGCGTCGAGGTGCTGCACGAGCTGACCTTCTCGGTGCCCGAAGGGTCGGTCGTCGCGTTGCTAGGTCCAAACGGCGCGGGAAAGACCACGACGCTCGGGGCCATTGCTGGCACGGTGGACGTCAACGACGGTGCGATCAAGCTCGACGGTCGTCGGATCGACCGGCTGTCCCCGTTCCGGCGCGCTCGTCGCGGCATCACCCTCATCCCCGAGGGCCGCGGGGTGTTTCCGGGGCTACCGGTCAGCGACAACCTCGACATCGCTGCGCACGCGAACCACGACGTCAACGACGAGTGGCGCGAGGCTCGGCTGGCCCGCGTGCTCGATGCCTTCCCCCGCCTGAAGGAGCGGTCCGCTCAGCGAGCAGGCACGCTCTCCGGCGGCGAGCAGCAGATGCTCGCGCTCTCGCGCGCATTCCTCGCCGCGCCCAAGCTGCTGCTGTTGGACGAGATCTCGATGGGCTTGGCACCCCAGATCGTTTCGCAGCTGTTCGATGCAGTCGCAGAAATGCGCGATGAGGGTACGACGATCATCCTCGTCGAGCAGTACCTCACCTACGCCCTGCGACTGGCCGACGTGTGTTACGTCATGGGGAAGGGCCGGATCGCGTTCTGCGGTGAGCCCAGCGAGCTCAGAGGTGCTGCGAGTCTGGCCGGCTACGTCGGCTAGCCGATGTCGTAGTCGAAGTACTTCAGGTTCGGGTAGCAGTTCCGGTTGATGTTCGCGAGGGTGTCCCAGGAGTTCTTGCCGTTGTCCCACTTGACGATCGACACGCAGGCCGGTCCGCTACTGCTTGTCGAATAGGCGACGTGCTGGAAGTTGGTGTCCTTCGACATCAGCCCGGACGCGCCGAGCGACTTCTGGGAGTCGAGCCAGTGCTCGACGCACGTGCGCGTGAGGCTCGCCCCGCAGCTGTGCGCGGCCTGCGCGAACCAGATGCCTGCGGCATAGCCCTCGAGACCCCACTGGGCCACCGGTACGCCGGGCTCGAACTGCTGGAAGTCCTGCAGGAACGTCTGCGCCATCGGCACCGACGAGTCCGAGTAACTCGCGGACGAGCCGGCGGCCCAGACGATGTCGCGGCACGGCGGCGCGAAGTTCTTGCCGACGTCAGCGTTCCACGTCGAGATCGTCGAGATCTTGGCGATCGGCTTCCAGGCGCCCGACTGCATCGGCTGGTCCATGGCCTGGCACAGCTGCTGGTTGCCGACGTCGTCGAGCGCGTCCATGACCATCTCGTCGCCATCTGCCTGCATCTGAGCGACAGCGCCTTGGTAGTTGCCGTTGGACAGGTTCACGGCATGCAGGTGCGTCTTGATCCCGACCTGATCGAAACCGGCTGCCTCCACGGCGGCGCCGCGCTGTGAGTCGGTCTGGGTGTAGTAGACGATGCCGACGCTCTTGACCTGCGGGTAGTGAGCGTGGACCCACGTCGCGATCTCGGCTGTCCCCCAGTACTTGCCCTTGTAGCCGACCTGCTTGTTGTCACGCGGGTAGCCGGTGCCGTAGATGTTGTAGAAGTTGCTGTACTTGTAATAGGGCGGACCCTCGATCGGCTCGCCCCCGATGTCGGGGCGGTTCTTCGCGCTGAGCGTCGCCGCGCCGCCGTACGCGAAAACATTGTTGGCCACGAACGCGAACGCGTTCTTGCTGATGAGGCTGTTCACGCATCGCGAGTTGCCACTCGCACCGCCGCCGTCGTCGCAGGGCAATAGGACGATCTTGCGGCCGTTGACACCACCGACGGCGTTGCAGTGCTTCACGAACGCGTCGAGGCCGTGAACGTTCGGGCTGAACTGGCTCGAGCCGAACTGGTTGTGGATGCTGGAAACGTTGCCGATGGTGATCGCCGACCCGGTCACACCGACGTCGGAGCTCTTGCCGCCGCTGCTCCCGCCGCCACAGGCGCCGCCGAAGAGCTGGCCCGCGGGCAACTGTTGGCCGTTGCTCCCGTTCGAGCCCTTGCCGCCCTTCGTGTTGGACGAGCCCTTGGTGCCCTGCGTGCCCTGGGTGCCCTGATTGCCTTGGGCGTTCGTCCCGGGCGCGTTGGTCCCGGGCGCGTTGGAGGCGGTGTTGTTCCCGTTGCCCTGACTGAGGGTCGAGCTGCCCGCGGCCGTGAAGTCCTTGTCCGGCAGCCGGGTGCCGCAGGCGGTGAGCGCGAGCACACCAACTGCGAGCAGTGCTGTCGCCGTACGTCGAGTGCTGAGCTGGGACCGCACCCGCATTCAGGCCACCTCCGGAGAACCCTGACATTGGCGTCAGGGAAAAGATCCTGACATACCCGCAGACCACGAGGCTACGGTCGTGTCCGCCGTCCAACCAGGGTGGTTAGACGTTCGTCAGGCGGCGGATGGTTCCCGCAGCAGGAACTGGATGTTCCCGCCGAAAAGGGTCGGCGCGGCCTCCGGCGTCAGATGGGCCGTCGTCTCGTAGTCCTGCATCGGCGTGGCGGTCCCCTCCGAGTGCGGGTAGTCGCTGCACGCCATGAACAGGTCCCCGGCCTGCTGCGCGAGCTTGTCCGGGCGCTCATAGGAGAACGCGGCAACGCGGACCTGACGGCGGAAGTACTCGCTCGGAGCCATCGGGAGGCGGGTCGGGTCGTCGCCCTCGAAGCGGGCCGAGAACCGCAGCCCGCCGTCGAGGTACATCAAGTGGAGCGGGACCCATGGCGCGGACAGCTCCATGATCCCGAGGCGCAGATCCGGATGGCGTTCGAGTACGCCGCCCAGGATCAGGTTGCTCATCGCCAGCGCAACGGGCGTCCAGAGGAAGACCGAGCGCAGCACCGAGATCGCGGTGTCCTCCTCGTCGCCGTACCACGCGCTGTCGAAGACGTGCGGCTGGTCGGCGACGTGGAAGACCGGGGTGATGCCATGGTCGACGAAGGCTGCCCAGGCCCGGTCGAGGTCGGGGTCAGCGAGCGGCTTGCCATCGACGAGGGCCGGCGCCATGAAGGCCAGCCGGATGTCGGAGTCGCGCAGGAACCCGAGCTGCTGCTCCAGCCAGGACTGGTCGCGTAACGTCACGTGCCCGACCGGATGCAGGCGGCCGGCGGAGTCCTTCCTGGCGTCCGCGGCGAAGCGGTTCCACGCGGTCATGTTCGCGAGCAAGGCGGGGACGTCGTCGGACAGGAACCGCTCCCACAGCAGCCCGTAGTTGGGGAAGCAGACCGCCTGGTCGAAGCCGCTCTCATCGAGGTACTTCAGGCGCGCGTCGATGTCGGCGTACTCCCCGCACATCTCGTGGTAGTCGAGCCGCGGTGGCAACCCCTGCCGGCGGCGCTGCCGATGCTCGCCGACCTTGTCGACGTCACCAGGGACGTGCGGCTCGGCCAGGCTGATCTTGCGGTCGCCATGCATCAGCCACGGATAGCCGAGTTCGTCGTCGGCGAGGCGGAGCGCCTTGTCCCGGTCACCCGGGTCGGCGTAGCTCGCCCACGTGTCGGCCTTCTCGAACAAGTGCATGTCGCAGTCGATGCGCGTCATGCCGGTCACCGTTTCCCAAACCTGACACGCGCGTCAACCACCCTTTTCTGGTCAGGACAGGAACCAGCCGCGAGGGTCGTAGCGGCGGAGGGCGAGCACGTCGTCGTACGACGGGGACGGTAGCTCAGCGACCGTGCGATCGGTGCCGAGCGCCCAGCCACAGGAAGCGACCGCCGCTTGGACCCGGGCCTCGATCGGCTCCTCCCCCGCGGTGACCGCTGCCAGGCGCAACTCGCCGTCGCGACGCCGGAGTACGCCGAGGTCGGTGACGACGGTCTGCACCTGGTCACCGGGAGCGGTCACATACGGGACGCGCTCAGGCGTGCGCTCGGGGCGCAGGAGCGTGACGACGAGGACCTCGTCAGCGCCGACCGCCACGTCGGTGCCCCCTCCGGCGCCGACGAGAAAGCGACCGTTCGCGAGCTGCGTCGAGTTGAGGTTGCCGGCGGCATCCACCTGTGCAGCCCCGAGACAGCCGAGCGAACGGGTGCCGGGGCCCCCGACCAAGGTGCCCAGCACCGTCACCGCCTCCGTCAACATCGACGCGGACGGGAACGCGCGGAAGTTGAAGATCGACGGGTCGGCCGGGGTCGGCTGGTAACCCCACAGTCCCAGCTCGGCCATCAGCTGCACCTCGCTGCCGCCAGCGCGTGCCCGGGCGACCGCCACCCACGCGGCCAGGTTCGCGACGCCAGCTCCGGCGAGCACCGCATCGGCATCGATGGCGGCGATCCGTTCGCCGAGCTCGCGGACGGAATAGGCGGCGGCCGTCTCCCACGCCGTGGGCGGCGCGACTTCGTCGACGGGGTACGCCGCTTCGTCGTCGCGCCACGACTCCGGATCCAGCCGGGCCCGCAACCAGGCGAGTCGCTGCGCGCCCACGCTTTCGAGGTAGCGGTCGTGCGTCACCGGGTCGAGGCACCACTGCTTCGCCCACGCGTCCAGGTCCCCGCGGGCGGCCGTGCGCGCGTCGATCCAGGCGTCGACATCCTCGGCGTACCCACGCAGGTTCAGCGCTGTTGCGTAACAGCCGCCGGGGTGCGCGCCGAACGGTGTCGGAGCGATGGCAAGGACGCGGTGTGCCGGGATCTTCGTGAACGCGGCGAACGACGACAGGTCCTCGACGACGCGCTCGGTCGTGACGACACAGCCGCGCTTTGCCGCGAAAGCGCCGGCGACACCGTCGAGTGAGGGCGGCGCGATCGCGACGTTGCCGGCCCGGTCGGCCGCGACGGCGTGCAGCAGCGTGACGTCGGGCGCGAGCGGTCGCACGATGCCGAGCGGTTGGCCGTCGACGTCGATCTCGTCGTACGCCGGGTTCTGCGCGAGCGACGATCCACGCAGCGGCTGCACCGGCATGGCCGGGAGCCCCAGGGCTGCCGCCTCGAGCCGGCGGATCAGCGTGAGGAACGACCAGTGCTCCGGCTCGACCGCGCCACTTTCGTAGCCGCGTTGGAACACCGGGTTCGGGGAGTACGTCGGGAACGCGTCGCCGGAGTACGCCGTGACGGTCCGGCGCACCAGACCACCGTGGACGAAGAGCACGCCGAGCGAACCGAGGCTCGGCATGACGAGGGTGAAGCCGGGGTCGGCGCGCCAGTGCTGGCGGCAGAGCTCACGAGCGGCGGCGGTCCAGCGGTGATGCCCCATCGCGACGCAGACGGTGTCGCCGGGTCGGACGTGCCGCTCGACGGCGTCGGCCAGCGGCAGATGCTCCACGCGCCGGGACGCTAGCGAAGTTGTCAGGCGGCCGAGTCGACCTCGTCGGCGGCGGCGTCCTCGGGGTCGGCGGTCCGGGCGTCCGGATCGTCCCGCAAGGCAGCGAGCCGGCTCTCCCACGCCAGCTGACGCCCGATCCAGCCCAGGGCCACGCGGCGATCCTGCTCGGTCTTCGCATGCTGGTGCATCAGACTGTCCCTTCGGCGTACCGTTCTCTCCGAGAGCGGTCACTCTGAGAGTGTTTACTCTCAGAGTCATTCGACCACACGAAACGCCGACTTGAGGAATCGAGAGGCTGTGACGTCGGACACACCGGCCTGGCGGATCGACGAGCTGGGGCGCCGGTCTGGCCTTTCCGTCGACACGATCCGCTACTACCAGCGGGAAGGTCTGCTTGAGCCGCCGGTACGCCGCGGCCGGACCGCGGTCTACGGCCCGGCCCACCTGCACCGGCTGGAGCAGGTGCGCGACCTGCAGGCGCGGCACCTGTCCCTGGCGGCGATCCGGGGCCTGCTCGCCACCGAACGGCTCGGCCTCGCGGAGAGCCTGTTCTCGGCCGGCGAAGGCGACTACACGCCGGCCCAGCTCGCCAGCGCCGCGGGGGTCGAACGCGACCTCGTCGACGAGCTGGCCCGGGCCGGTGTACTGCAAGAACCGGAGGAGCTGGGACGAGAGTCCTACGACGACGCCGACCTGCGGATGTTGGCGGCGGTACGCCGGATGCTCGAGCTCGGGCTGCCGCGTGCCCTCGTCGTGCGGCTCTGTGAGATGTATGCGACGAGCTTCTCGAGCATGCAGGAGCAGGTACTCGAGCTGTTCACCCGCGGCGGCGACGTCCTCGCCGGTACCGAGTTGGACTCGTTCCACGAGCACATCGCCGACTCACTGAGCGAGATCCTCAAGCCGGTGCAGTCGATCCTGGACTACGCACATAGCCGCTCCGTGCAGCTCATGACCATGCGCGCGCTGCGCGACGCCCCCCCGCGCCAGCCGCCCACGTCGACTGTCCGGCAGCTGCGACCGACCCGGCCGCGCCGCTCGTAGACCGCGACTGCTCAGGGCACCGGCGGCAGGCTGTCGCGGTACGACGCCGGGAGCAGCTCAAGCAGCTGCCCGTCGGGATCACGAACGAATATCGCGACGCCGATGTTGGTGTCCGTCAGCAATGTCCCGCCGTACTTCTGCACGCGATGACATGCCGAGGCGAGGTCATCGACGGCGAACGACAGGTGGGTGAGCCCGGGCTGGTTCATCGTCCGCAGCGGCGCCTCCGCCAGGTCGGCGTCGGCGAAGTGCAGCAACTCCAGCACGAAGTCGCCCTTGCGCAGGTAGACACATCTCATCCCGAGTGGTTTCGGCAGCCCGAGCAACCGGTCGGACGGGTCGTCCGGCGGCGAGAGCTCGAACCACGGAGTGAAGCCGAGCGCCTCGACATAGAAGCGCTGCGCGCGTTCGAGATCGGCAACGCAGTGACCGACATGGTTGACGGTCACGGAGCCATTACCTCGCTGGCGAAGTTCTGCAACCCGGCGATGGCTTCATCGCTCTTGCGCCACGGTGACACGATGACGCGGTCGACGCCGGCGTTGGCGTACGCCGCGACATCTGCTGCCGACGTGCAGTCGCCGCCGACGGTCACCTGCACCGTCGCAGGGTCGCGACCGGCCTCCGCCAACAGCTTCCGTAATGTCGCCACCCGCTCCGCCGCCGACTCAGGTGTGTGCGCCATACCGATCCAGCCGTCGCCGAGTCGTGCCGTACGACGGAGCGCGGCGACGGATTCGCCCCCGACGTGGATCGGCACCAAGCCTTGCGGGGGCTTCGGCTCGAACACGACCGGCCCGAACGGGAAGAACTCGCCGCCGTGGGTGATTACATCGCCGGTCCAGAGCTTGCGGCAGACCGCAACGGCTTCGTCCATGCGCCGGCCGCGCGATGCGAAGTCGACGCCGACGGCGGCGTACTCCCGCTCGTTCCAGCCGGCCCCGATTCCGAAGTCGGCGCGGCCACCGGAGATGACGTCGAGTGTTTGTACGGCGCGGGCCGCGACGAACGGTGAGCGCAGACCGAGGTTGTACACGTATGTGCCGAGCCGCAGCGTCGACGTGCCGAGGGCAACCGTGACCATCCACATCAAGACGTCGTAGGTGGGGATGCGCGGGTCGACAGGTGGATGGCCGTCGGCGTACGGCGACTTGCCGTCGAACTCGGTCGGCCAGATCAGGTGCTCGGGAAACCACGCTGACTCGAAGCCCAGCGACTCGGCTGCCTGAGCGACATCGGTGTGCATCGAGTAGCGCACGCGCATCGCGACGCCGAACTTCACGTGGCCCAACCGCCATCGGGTCGGGGCCGCCGATCGGCAGCGGCGAGGTTGCCGGTCACGGCAGCGACCTTCACCGACAGGTCGAGCGTCACGTCACCGGGTTGAGCGCAACCAGGACGTTGGTCAACTCGGTGAAGTCCTCGATCGCCGC
This sequence comes from Actinomycetes bacterium, assembly GCA_045807285.1. Taxonomy (GTDB): domain Bacteria; phylum Actinomycetota; class Actinomycetes; order JAWWOW01; family JAWWOW01; genus JBJMHR01. The sequence goes on along the minus strand of JBJMHR010000017.1, from coordinate 67,345 downwards.
CCATCCCCCCTCGCGGCCGAGCCCGGACGCCTTGTGCCCGCCGAAAGGTGTCGACGCCTGCAACGACAGGTAGTTGTTCACCCAGATCGTGCCGGTACGCAGCGCCGCCGCGACGCCGTGCGCGGTGTCGAGGTCGCGCGTCCAGATGCCTCCGGCGAGCCCGTAGTCGGTGTCGTTCGCGATCGCGATCGCCTCGGATGCCGTGTCGAACGGCATCATCGCGATGACGGGCCCGAAGACTTCCTCGCGCGCGAGCTTCGACCCGTTGTCGACGTCGGCGACGACGGTCGGCGACAGGAAGTAGCCATCGGCCAGATCACCGCCGAGTCGCTCACCGCCGAGGACGACACGACCGCTCTCCTCGGCCGCGGTCACGTAACCGAGCACGCGGTCGAGATGGCGTTCGCTGATCAGCGGTCCGCAGACGGTGCCGCTCGCGCGCGGATCGCCGACCGGGAAGTGCGGCGCCATCGCCGTCACTCGCTGGACCATCTCGGCGTACACCGGCCGCTGCACGAGCACGCGCGAACCCGCGATGCACTGCTGCCCGGTGTTCATCAGCACGCCGACGAGCGCGCCGGTCGCGGCGGCGTCGAGGTCTGCGTCGGCGAAGACGATGTTGGCGCTCTTGCCGCCGAGTTCCAGCGACACGCGCTTGAACGTGCGCGCCGCAGCCGTGTTGACGATGCGCCCGAGTTCGGTGCCGCCGGTGAACGACACCTTGTCGACGCCGGGATGCTCGATCAGGGCCGCGCCCACCTCGTCTCCGGGGCCGGTAACGAGGTTGATGACGCCCGGCGGGATGCCGGCCCGCTCCGCGCACCGAACGAGCTCGATCGGGCCAAGTGGCGCGAGCTCACTGGGCTTGAGCACAACAGTGCAGCCGGCTGCGAGCGCCGGTGCGAGCTTCGCGACCGACAAGAACACCGGCGCGTTCCACGGCACGATCGCGGCAACCACACCGACGGGATGACGGATCGTGTAGTCGAGCGCGTGCGGCACCGCCGTCGGCAGGACGTCGCCGCCGATCTTGTCCGCCCAGCCGGCGAAGTACTCCAGGTAGTCGGCGCTGTTGCGCGCGGCCATCTCGGTGATGCTGCGGGGCATGCCCATGTCGTCGGTCTCGAGGTCGGCGATTGTCGGCGCCGCAGCAGACAGCTCGCGCGCCAGCGCCAACAGCAGCGAACGTCGGGCAAAAGGCGTCGTGGTGCGCCACACACCGTCGAGCGCCGCGCGTGCCGAGGCGACAGCGCGATCAACGTCCTCGCGCGACGCGCACGACATCTCGGCGATCGTCTTGCCGTTCGCCGGATTTTCCACCGGCAAGGCGCGGTCGGAGTGCGGGTCGACCCAGGCGCCTTCGACGTACAACTGCGTGGTGCCGTGAGCGGGCAATGCTGACGCGGCCGTCACGCATTGGACTCTAGCGGTGACACAATCCGCGCTGGCTGCGGCGCGCAGCGCCGCCACTCGATCGGCTGCTCGACGCAGTCGCGGTGACACAATCGCGGGCGTGCGGCTGACCGAGGGACGACCGCTCGACGGCCGTGTCGTTCTCGTCACAGGTGCGAGCCGCGGGATCGGCGCCGCCATCGCGGTGCATTTCGCCCGCGCCGGGGCAACCGTGGGCGTCACCGCGCGGACCGAACACAGCCCGAGCGCAGCGTCGCGACTGTCCGGCAGCCTTGACGAGACGGTCGCGTCGATCGAGGAGCTCGGCGGCCGTGCGTTCGCTTATCCCGCCGACCTTTCCAAGCCGACGGACCGGGCCGCCTTGGTCGAGGGTGTGCTCGGCCGGTTGGGTCGCGTCGACGTCCTCGTGAACAACGCGGCCGTCACGTTCTTCGAGCCGGTCAGCCGGATGGCCGAGTCACGGCTCGAGCTGATGCTGGAGGTGCAGGTTCGCGCACCACTCGACCTGGCGCGGCGCGTGCTGCCAGGCATGCGCGGGCGTCGACGCGGGTGGATCCTCAACGTCTCGTCGCTAGCGGCACGTCACCCGGAGGGACCGCCGTACCCACCGTGGGCCGCGGCAGGTGGTTTATACGGCGCGTGCAAGGCAGCGCTCGAGCGGTTCACGACCGGACTCGCCGCCGAGATGATCGACGACAACGTCGCGGTCAACGCGTTGTCACCGGCGGGCGTGGTCCCGACCCCGGGCGCCGTGCTGCACGGACTGGTGCCGAGCGACCCGGCTGGAGTGGAGTCCGCGGAGACGTTCGCGGAGGCCGCATTGGCACTGTGTGGCGGTACGCCGGAGTTCCTCACCGGCCATGTTACGACGAGCGCCGCGATGCTGCGCGTGCTCGGCTTGGCCGAATGAGCCGGCCGCGGGGCGTATTGCTTGTTCTCGACGGCCTCCCGCACCGGCACTGCAACAAGCGCATCACGCCGAACCTGATGCGGCTCGCTGCCGAAGGCGGCATGGCACCAGACGGGGGCCGAGCAGTGCTGACCTCCGCGACGTACCCGAACCACGCATCGCTCGTCACCGCCGTCGCGCCCGACCGGCATGGCATCTTCGCGAACTTCGTCGTACGCAACGAACAGATCGTCGCCGCAGAGACCGTCGGCCCGCAGGCGCTCACGCTGTTCGACCTCGATGTGGAGTCCGCAGCTGTGTACGGCGACCAGAACCTCGTCGGGGTGACCGGCGCAACCATTGCAACGACGCACTGGCCACCGAACGGCGTCATCCCGGACGACGCGGTCCGAACAACGGACGGTTACGTCGCAAACGAATCGACCATCGAACACTTGCTGCTTGCGTTGCAGTCCGATGCGCAGCTCGTCGTTGCGCAGCTGAACGATCCGGACACCGCAGGACACCTCTACGGGCCGGACACGGATGAGGCGGCAGCGGTCTACCACGCCACAGACGCCGACGTCGCCGTCATCGTGGAGATGTTGCGGTCGCAGTGGGACGACACGATGCTTGTGATCGTCAGCGACCACGACCAGATTGCAGTGACGAACCCCGACTGCATCGATCTGTGGAGCCCGCTGCGCGAGCGCGGCCTGCCGCTCACCGTTGTGCCGGAAGGGGACGCCGCCGTCATCATCGGCGACGATCCGACGAACGGACGCTGGCTCGACGCCATCGTCGGTGTCGCGGGACACGAGAGGTGGCATGAGGGCAGCCGCATCGCATGGGCGGAGCCCGGACGGGTGTTCGGATGGGGCGCGGCCACGCTGAAAGGGATCCACGGCGGACCGTGGACACGCACACAGGTCGCGGTCGTCACCGGCGGACACCGGCAAGTCGCCACAGTGGCCGACGCGATCAGCGGGCGGCCGCCGCGCGTCACGCTGTGGCCGCGGGTCCTCGCCCGCCTGGTTGATCGCGCTCTCTAGCTGCCGGTCGCGACAGCCCCATGCCGCATCCCGGATTCCGCGGCACAGGTAGCGACAAGGAGTCGCTTTGGGACATACCAGGGTGTCGCCGGAGTGCGTATTTCTCCACAATGAGGAGGTGCCCGAGCGCCTCGCGACACCGGTCGACCTCGACGACCTGCTCGACCTCCTCGAAGAGGGCGCTGCCTATGACGACGCCGAAGAGGTGGATCTGCTCGCGCACGGTCTGCAGTGCGCGGCAGCGCTCGCGGAAGCCGTCCCGGACGATCTCGAGCTGCAGGTCGCGGGCCTGGTACATGACATCGGTCACATCGTTTATGCGCGCGCGGAAGGCCACAGCGCCGAGGACGAAGACGCGCATCATGCGGCGGTCGGCGCCGCGATCGCCGCGCCACTCCTCGGTGATCGCGTCGCGTTTCTCGTCCGCCATCACGTCGACGCGAAGCGCTACCTGGTCTCGAACGACCCGGCGTACGCCGACGCGCTCTCACCTCGAAGTGTCGAGTCACTGACGGCGCAGGGCGGCACCCTCACGGACGGTGAACGCGCGATCCTGGATCACTCCCATGACCTTGACGCACTCGTCGCCCTGCGCCGGGCCGACGACGCGGCAAAAGTGCCCGGCGCCCGCGTGCCCGGCCTGGTGTCGTGGTTACCCGTGTTGCGTACCGTCGCCGGCCACCTCGACGACGGATGACGCAGGCCGACATCTTCGGCGGCCTCGGCGCGTTCTGCTGCCGGCATCGCCGCATCGTCGTCATCGTCTGGGTCGCACTGGTCGTTGTCGGTGGTGGGCTCGGTAGTTCCGTCTTCGGTCGGCTCTCCGATCACACCGGCGCGTCGAGCTCGGAGTCCGAGCACGCGTTCAACATGCTCGACGAACACCGCACCGTCGGTCAGAGCGTCATCGGCATCGTGCGCGCGCCGGTCGACGACCCGGGGGTGCGGGCCGCCGTCGAGCGAGCAGCGAGTGAGCTGCAACCGTTGCGGTTCGTCGCGCAGGTGCGGGATGCCTACAGCCCGGGTGGGGCGTCCTTGCGCGCGCGCGACGGCAACGCAGGCCTTGTCGTCGTCAGCCTTCCGTCCGGCCTCGACGACAGCGACAACCACCGCCTCACCAAAATCGTGCGCGAGCGCCTGAAAACGATCAACGTCGGCCGGGTGACGGTCGGCGGCGATGCATTGTTGAACGACGAGTTCCGAACCGCCGCGCAGACCGACGCCGAGCGTGGCGAGGCGTTCGCCTTCCCCGTTGCGTTGGTCGTGCTCGTCATCGTCTTCGGTGGCGTTGCAGCTGCATCCTTGCCGCTGATCGCTGCTCTGGTCGCAGTGGCCGGCTCGTTGCTGCTGCTCCTGCTCGCGAGCCTCGTTATGGACGTCGCCGTGTTCGCGGTGAACATCATCACGCTCTACGGGCTGGGCTTGGCGATCGACTACACGCTCCTGACGGTGTACCGCTTCCGGGAAGAACGGTCGCACGGGAGAGCCGTGCCGGACGCGGTGCATGCGACGACCGCGACAGCGGGCCGCACGGTGGCGTTCTCGGCGATGACCGTCCTCGCCTCACTGGCCGGTTTGCTCGTGTTCAGTGACACGTTGTTCCGGTCACTCGCCATCGGCGGCATCGGCGTCACGCTCGTCGCAGTGTTAGCCGCACTCACGCTGACCCCTGCGCTGCTCGGTTTCTGGGGCCATCGCATCAAACCCGCGCGCATGCACACTGACACTGGCAGGTTCTCCCGACTCGCGCGATGGGTGCACCGGCGTCCGGTTCCGGTCGTCATCGTCGTCGGGCTCGGCTTGCTCGCGTGCGGGCTCCCTTTCCTGCATGCGAATTACCGCAATGGCGGCCCGACTGCATTGGCGCGCGGGTCGGAAGTGCGGTCGGTCGCCGACGAGCTCGCCATAGGCTTCCCGGGACAGAAGATCCAGCCGGTGCTCGTCCTCGCCCTCGCGCCGCGGACCCACCCGTCGCTGACGACGTACGCCGATCAGCTGCGCGCGCGGCCCGACGTCGCATCCGTGTCATTTGAAAACGGGCTGCGCGGAGACCTGACCGTGCTCGACGTGGTCCCGAAAGGCAACGACAGCCAGGGACCGATAGCCCAACGGTTGGTCAAGAACCTGCGCGCCGCTCGACCACCGGGCGTCACGTCATTCGTCACCGGCTCTGCGGCGTACCTCGTCGACTTCAGGCACGGCATCGCCGTTGGCCTTCCGTGGGCGCTCCTGCTCGTGGCGATCGCCACCGTCTTCTTGTTGTTCTTGATGACCGGATCGGTGGTCATCCCGATCAAGGCCCTGCTGATGAACTTCCTCTCTCTGGGCGCGACGTTCGGCGTACTGGTGTGGGTGTTCCAAGACGGGCATTTCGCGCGGTTCATCGGTGGTGAACGAACCGGTGGACTCGAGACCGTCGTACCGGTGCTCGTCTTCGTCTTTGCCTTCGGTCTCTCGATGGACTACGAGGTGTTCCTCATCGCCCGTGTGCGCGAGCTGGTCGATGAGGGCGTCCCCAACGACACTGCGGTGGAGCGCGCGCTGCAGCGCAGCGGGCGCATCATCACCTCTGCTGCACTGCTCATCGTCATCGTGTTCGTGGGGTTCGCGACAGCCCAGGAGATGACGGTCAAGGAAATCGGGGTGGCACTGGCAACCGCAGTGATCGTCGACGTGACGCTCGTGCGCTGTCTGCTCGTACCGGCGACGATGACGTTGCTCGGCGACCGCAACTGGTGGGCTCCCGCGTGGCTTCGCAGGTTGCACGGGCGCGTGGGCATCCGCGAACACAACGGGGTTGCACCGGCACCCGTGGTTGACTGACGCCCATGTCAGTCCCGGTCATCGTCGAGGCCGTTCGCAGCCCGATCGGACGGCGCCGCGGCGGTCTGTCGCAGCTGCATCCCGCCGACCTGCTGGCCCGGGTGGTGTCCGCTGCCGTCGACCGATCTGGCATCCCGCCCGAGGACGTCGGTCAAGTGATCGGCGGCTGTGTCACGCAAGTGGGCGAGCAGTGCTTCAACATCGCGCGCACGGCGTGGCTCATCGCTGGCCTCCCGCAGTCCGTCGCGGCGACGACTGTTGATGCGCAGTGCGGTTCGTCGCAACAGGCAGTGCAGCTCGCAGCGGCGCTGATTGCGAGTGACACGGTCGACGTTGCCGTTGCCTGCGGCGTCGAGATGATGAGCCGGATTCCGCTCGGTGCCGGCATCGGCGGCGACACCGGCCGCCCACTGCCGCCGTCGTACGAGGACCGGTACGAGCGAACGTCACAGTTCGAAGGCGCGGAACGGATCGCCGCCAAGTGGGGGGTGACGCGCGCAGATGCAGACGCATTCGGGTTGCGGTCCCAACGACTGGCGTCGAAGGCGTGGCAACAAGGCCACTTCGACCGCGAGGTCGTCGCCGTTGCCGAAGTGAGTCGTGACGAGGGCCTGCGTGACACGAATGCCGACGCACTTGCCGCGTTGAAGCCGGTCATGGATGGCGGCGTGCACACTGCAGGGACTTCGTCACAGATCAGTGATGGCGCCGCCGCTGTCGTACTGTGCTCGGCCGAGAAGGCAGCAGCGGTCGGCGTACAACCACGAGCGACGGTCCGCGCGCAAGCGCTCGTTGGCGTTGACCCAGTGCTCATGCTGACCGGCCCGATGGACGCGACCCCGGTGGCGCTGCAACGAGCCGGGGTCACTGCAAGCGACATCGACGTCTTCGAGTGCAACGAGGCGTTCGCGTCCGTGGTGCTCGCCTGGGAACGCGAGTGCGGCATCGACCCGGAACGTGTCAACGTCAACGGTGGCGCCATCGCCATCGGGCACCCGACGGGTGCAACCGGTGCCAGGCTCGTCACGACAACGCTGCACGAACTGGAACGCCGCGACGGGAACCTCGGCCTGGTCACGATGTGCTGCGGCGGCGGTCTCGGTACGGCGACGGTACTGGAGCGCGGATGACCAACCGCGTGCTGGCTGCGGACGGCGGGGCAGTCGTACTGGCCGCCGACCATCGTGCACGTGGGATCGTCACTGTCGAGCGGTACGCCGACTACCTCGCGGCGCTGCGGGCGGCACTGCCTGCATGTGATGCGGTCATGGCAAGCGCGCAACCACTCGCGGACCTGGCCCGCGACGGCGTGCGTCGCGACCAGGGCACGTTGCTGTCGCTGAACCGTACGGGTCTGGCCGGCACCACGTTCGATCTGGACGACCGCTTGGTCGCGTCCGTCGCCTACGCCGTCGAAGCCGGTTACACCGGTGTGAAGCTGATGACGCGTATCGACCGGACCGACACCAATGGCGCCGCGCAGCTCGAGCTGCTCGGTGTCGTGCTGGAGCAGGCGCGCGCTGCTGGGCTCAGCTGCCTCGTCGAACCGCTCACGTGGACCGACGGTGCAATGGACCGCACCGTCGACGGGATCGTCTGGGCCGCCGTCATCGCACACGACATGGGTGCGCCGCTACTGAAAGTGCCGGTGCCCGATGTCGCCGCAGGCGCGGAGCGCATTGCGGCAACACATCGCATCGTCGAGTCGGTCGGAGTGCCGGTACTTTTCCTTGGTGGGCCCCGCCAGGGTGACCGCGACGACGTGCTCGCCGAGGTCAGCGACGTGATGGCCGGCGGAGCCGCCGGCATGGCGATCGGACGCGCGGTCTACCAGGACCCGGATCCCGTGCAAATGGCCAAGGACATCGCCGCCCTCGTCCATTCGGAATAGATGTCCCGTCGAGTCCGGAACACGGCGGGTAACGGGCCAACGGTCAACGGTCCGCGCATCCTTGCGATCGACCTCGGCACGAGCGCCGTCAAGACGATTGTCTGGACTCCGCAGGACGGTGTCGTTGCCCGCGGCCACGCGCCCGTCCCGACAACGCATCCCCAAACCGGATGGGATGAGCAGGACGCGGGCGACTGGTGGGTCGCCGTACAAGCCGCCCTCGACGCTGTTCCGCTCGACGACCTCGACGGAGTGGGCTTGTCCAGCCAGCGCGAGACATTCGTATGTCTCGACGACGGCGGTCACCCCTTGCGGCCGGCGATCCTCTGGTCCGACGGCCGCGCGGCAGGTCCCGAGGCACGCTTCGCCTGGCTGCAGCACAACGAACCAGAAGTCGTACGCCGGACCCGCTGGCTGGCCGCCCCCAAGGACTTCGTGCTGCATCGCCTCGTCGGCCGGCTCGTCACCGACACGACACTCGCATCACGCACAGACCTGAGTCCGGCGCTGTTACCGGAGATCGTCGAGCCGCGAACGATCGTCGGTGACTTTCACGGGGCACCCGTCGTCGCCGGCGCCGGAGACCGCACATGTGAAGCCCTTTCCGTCGCGGCCTCACCGAGGATCCCCATGGTGTCGTGGGGCACGACGGCGAACTGCTCGTTTCCGCTTGGCGACGGAGCGGTCCCGCGCGGTTGGCGCTCATCCGCCTACGTCGACGGCGGCATGCTCGCCGAAGCCGGCCTGTCCGCGGCGGGCTCGGCCCTGGCCTGGTTGGCGGAGCGAGTCTCACTTCCGGTCGGCAAACTGCAAGCCCGGGCCGCACACGCGCCACCCGGTGCCAACGGTGTGATCGCACTCCCCTGGCTCAACGGAGCACGCGCACCGTGGTGGCGGCCGGACGCCCAGATGACACTCATCGGCGCCGCGCCCGACACCGACGCCGGTGACATGGCCTGCGCGATCTATGAGGGCGTCGCCCACGACCTCCGGCGCGCACTCGCCGAACTACCGGAGCCACCCGTCCGGCTGGCCCTTGTGGGCGGTGGCGCGCACGACCCGGTCTGGCAGCAGATCCTGACCGGCATCACCGGGCTGCCCGCCGTCGTCCACGGTGGCGACAGCGCCGCAATCGGCGCCGCCATGCTCGCGACGAACCTGGCCGGACGCTCATGGCTGGCTCGCGTGGAGATCATCCGCCCACCAGAAGACGTCGTCGCGGTGTACGCCGAACTCGCGAAAGCGCACGATGCCGCAGCCGCCAGCGTCTTAGGGTTGTCGACATGATCGACCTCGAGGGGGCGACGGTCGTGCTGTCGGCCGACGACGGTCGGCTCGGGTACGCCGTCGCCGACCGAGGGGTCCAGGTAACAACGACGAACGCTGTGGCGTGGGTCGTCGTTGAAGGCGGCCGCGGCTTCCTCGACGCGGCCGGACAGCACGTGCGCGTGGGAACGCGCAACGACGTCTTCGGCGGCGCTGGTTGGTCGGCGTACGTCGGGACGCACGCGACAGCGACCGCCGACAGCGATCTGCGCTGCATCGTCGTCTGGCGCGCATGTGACGGCGATAACCCCTCGCGCATCATCGATCCCGCCGACGTGCAGGTCGAAGAACGCGGCAGCGGCGCGTTCGCCCGCACTGTGCGCACGTACCTCGCCGACGGCCCGCTCATCGCGGGCGAGACGATCAACCCGCCGGGTGGCTGGTCGTCGTACCCCCCGCATCGGCATGACGACTTCGAGGAGGCGTACCTCTACCGGTTCGCGCCGGCCGGCGGTTTCGGTCTCGCTGCGCGGTACGACGACGACGGTGCACAGGAGTCGACGGTTGTCCGCGATGGTGACGTGACCCGTATCCCGCGCGGGTACCACCCCGTGGTGGCGGCGCCCGGTTACGCGATGGCCTACACGTGGGCGCTCGCCGGCGACACGCAATTCAGCCCACAGCTCGACCCGGCACACGAGTGGGTCGCTTGATGCAGGTCGAGCTCGCGTACGGCGAGACAGGGCTCGTCATTGACGTACCGGACCACGCGCAGGTCGTCGTACCGCACGACCCGCCCGCACTGCCCAACGAAGAAACAGCGGTGCGCGAGGCAGTTCGGCCGTGGCTTCGTGGCCTCGCTGGACCGGTCGCCGTCGTGTTTCCCGATCTCACCCGGCCGTTCCCGCATCGCACCGTTCTGCCGCCGGTGCTGAGCGAGCTGGCGCGCGTGGGCCTGCGCCGCGACGCGGTCCGGCTGATGTGCGCGACCGGCACGCACCGCCAGGCCAGCGACGCCGAGATGCGCGCGTTGCTCGGCGACGAGATCGTTGACCGCCACCCCGTGCATGACCACGTCGCCGCCGACCTCGACGCGCACACATCGGTCGGTGCGGTCGACGGCGTACCGATCCTCATCGACAAGGCGTACCTCGAGTGCCCGACGCGCATCGTCATGGGTTTCGTCGAGCCGCATTTCTTCGCCGGGTTCTCCGGTGGTCCCAAGGCGGTCTGCCCGGGCCTTGCCGCCCTGCCGACGGTGCTCGAGGCCCACTCCCCGGCCCGCATTGCCCATCCGCGAGCGACGTGGCTCGCGACGGATGGCAACCCCGTGCACGACTTCGTCCGTGCGGCGACCCGCCTCGCACCACCGACGCTTTCGGTGGACGTGACGATCGACGGGACGCGTGCGTTGACCGGCGTGTGGGCGTCCCCTCTGCCCTACGGCCATCGCGCCGCATGCGCGTTCGTCGAGCACACCGCAGTGACCCGGCTGACCCGCCCCGCCGACGTCGTGGTCACGACGAACTCCGGCTACCCGCTCGACCGCAACCTCTACCAAAGCGTCAAAGGCCTGGCAGCAGCAGAGCGCGCGGTACGCGACGGTGGCACCATCGTCGCCGCCGCCGCATGCGTGGACGGAGTGCCGGCGGGCAGCGCATTCGCGGACTTGCTGTCAGCGCCGGACTTCCTCGATCTCGACTCCGCGCCCGATCAGTGGCAGCTGCAGGTCCTGGGCCGTGTCTTGCGCCGCGCGCGCGTCCTGCTGCACTCCGACGGACTCGACGACACCGAGATCAAAGCGGCGCAGCTCGACCCGGTCGACGACATCTCGCGCACCATTCGCGACCTCGAACCGGACAGCTTGTGCATCTTGCCGCGCGGCCCGCTCACCGTCGTTTCGGTCGGCTGACGCTAGGACTGGCTGGGCAGCAGCCGCTGCAGGAACAACCGCTCACCGAACCCGGCGATAAACGCAACGGCCAAGAATGCTCCGTGCTCGCTGTGTGAGTCGACGTTGAACACTGTCAGTACGCCGAAACGCGTAGCCAGCCACACGACGACACCGAGAACGGCTCCCGTCACCGGCCGCAACATGATGACCCGACGCTGCTGGTAGAAGTGCGCCTCCGGCGTCCGGGCCTTCTCACGTCCGACCAAGCCACTGATACTGCCGCCCATCGCGCCGAACAGGGCGACGCTGACGATGAACGCGAAGCCTCCGTTGGAGGGCAACGCCAACGGCAGCAGGCCCAAAGCCACGATCAACAAGACGAGCAGAACCGCGCCCATGATGAGCACCCGGTTGCGCGTCATGTTGACCTGCAACCACGAGTCTTGGCGGGCGCGCGCAGTTTCGGCAGACAACGCACGCAGCTTCAACCGGAGCAGCCTGTCGTCGGGGCCGGACTGCGTCAGAGACGTCGTCAGGTTTTCCAGCTCGTCCCGTGCCCGCACGGCACGCGTCGGTCCGAGGTACGGGATGTCGTTCTGGATGTCGACGACGATGTCGGTGATGAGGTCGTCGTACAACGCATTCATGCAGAGCCACTCGCGGAGCTCGTGCAACGCCGCCCAGGCCGCGTTGACGCTGCCCAGATCCATCACATGACCGTGAAGGTTCTTGTGCAGTTGCTCGAACACCGCCGTTGGACGCTGATCCGTGCGCGCGGCCATGCGCTCGTAGGAGTCGACCTTCGCGTCGAGCAACCGCATCCCGGAGCTCCGCAGCCACTGCCAGCGCTCGGTCATGACTTTGGCATGCGGCCCAGCGGGCTGGCCCTGTGTCATCACCGAACCCTAAGTCAAGGGCCTGCCGTTAACCCTGACATGTGCGTCATACTCGGCCGCCATGAAGGGACTTCTTTTTGGTGTGGAACCCGAGACCGACGGCAGCGACCTCCCGGAGGACACGCCGGAGCTCGTGAAGAAGCTCGCGATGACACCGATGGGTCTGCGCGACCTCGACGACGCGAAGTTGATCGCCGACGACTGGGTGGTCATCAAGACGCGCATGACCGGGATCTGCGGGTCCGACTCCAAGCAAGTCTTCCTCGACGGTGATCCTGACTCGCCGATGACGGCAGTCATCTCGTTCCCGCAAGTGCTCGGTCACGAGATGGTCGGCGACATCGTCGAAGCGGGCCCGTCGTCGGGGCGGCAGGTCGGCGAGCGCGTCGTCCTCAATCCTTGGTTGTCCTGTGGGCCACGCGGGATCACGCCGCAATGCCCTGCGTGCGAAGCCGGCGACGTCAACTTGTGCTACCACTTCACCGAAGGCCATCTTCAGGCCGGCATCCACTCCGGGAACTCCGCCGACGCAACGGGTGGGTTTGCAGAGCTCGTGCCGGCGCACACGTCGATGGCGATCCCCTGCCCGGACGGGCTGGACGACGAACTGGCCGTGCTCGCCGATCCGTTCTCAGTCGCGCTGCACTCCGTGTTGCGTCATCCGCCGCAGCCAGGCGGCAGGGTGCTGGTCTACGGCGTCGGCGCGCTGGGTCTCGCCACGTGCGCGATTCTCGAGGTGCTGCATCCCGATGTGACGGTAGGCGCGATCGCTCGCTTTCCCCATCAGGCGGCGCTCGCGGAGAAGCATGGCGCCACGACGTTCACACACGAGCCGCGCGAGGAGCTGGTCGACCGGATCGCGGACTGGACCCAGGCGAAGGTCAACAAGCCCTGGATGGGACTGCAGTGGCTGCACCCAGGTGGCGTGGACGTCGTCTACGACACCGTTGCGACCTGGCAGACGTTGGAGGTCGGTGTACGTGTGGCGCGTGCACGTGGCCAGCTGGTCATCACGGGTGTCTCGTCACCCGCGCGGTTCGAGTGGAGCCCGTGGTACTTCAAGGAGCTGTCACTGATCGGATCCAACGCGTTCGGCATGGAGACCGTCGACGGCGTGCGCCGGCACGCGATCGCGCACTACCTCGACTGGGCCAACTCCGGTCGCGTCGACGTGCGTCACATGCTGACGCACACGTTCCGGCTCGACGAGTGGCGCGAGGCCTTCGGCGCACTAGCGCGGCAGGGTGACAGCCGCGCGCTCAAGGTCGCGTTCGATTTCCGTTGAACCGGTGACCTTGCAGCAACGGCTACGGCGGCTCTTCGGGGGCTACGTCCTCATTGCTGTCGCCATCGCGCTGAACGTCAGGTCCACCCTGGGTCTCGGGCCGCTTTTTGTGCTCTTCCAGGGCCTTGAGCGGCACGGCCTGCTCACCATCGGCACCGCAACCATCGTCACCAACGTCGTACTGCTCGCGTTCGCGATGGCTCTGCGCGAACGTCCCGGTCTCGGCACACTCGGCCAGGTCTTCCTCGTCGGACCCATGACCGACCTTGCCCTCCTCGCCACCCCGCATGTGCACTCACTGGTCGCGCGGACGGCGTACCTCCTCGCGGCGTTCGTCATCCTGTGCGTCGGCGCGGTGCTCTACCTCTCGGCAGATCTCGGCGCCGGGCCGTACGACGCCGTGATGCGCGGGTTGTACCGCAACAGCCGGCGACTGCCGCTGGCCGTCGTACGACTGAGCATGGAAAGCACGGCGCTCTTGCTCGGTTGGCTGCTCGGCGGCGACGTCGGCATCGGCACGCTTCTGATCGGCCTCGGCATCGGCCCCGGCCTTGCCTTCGGTCTCCGCCGTATGCGGGCGCTGCCCGCGCGCTATGCCGACCAGTCGGATGACGAGTCCGGCCAGGTAACGGACGCAGTTCCTCCTGGTTTAGTAAGGACAACCGTCGCTAAAGTGACGGTGTGCCGCGACGCCTCAGTCGACTAGTCGCCGTCTCAGGGATCGCCGCCGCAGCCGCGATGTTTGCCGCGGTGGCGCCCGCGAGCTCGACGACGACACCAGCAGCTCCCAACTGGACGGGCGGTGCACCGCTGCCCGCTGCGCCGCACCTCGGGTTGTCCCGCAACGAGGACGGCGAGCCCGGCATGGGCGTCGCACCCGACGGGCAGTTCTGGGTGGCTTCGGACATCGCGCCGTACGCCGCGGACGACCCACGCGTCGCCGGCGGGCTGCTCTCCGGCGGTGACGTGTGGACCTCGACCAACGGCGGCCGGACCTACCGCTTCGTTGCTGACCCCTTCGCGTCGGCCGTCAGCGGCTCTGGTCTGGCCGGGGAAGACACCGACCTCACCGTCGCACCGGCTAAGAACTCGAGCGGCCACTACACGGTGTACGCGACCAGCCTGTGGCTCGGCGCCAGCTCACTGGCGTGGTCGACCGACGCGGGCAAGACCTGGAACTCCACCATCCTCGGCGGCGTACCGGCGCAAGACCGGCCATGGCTCGCGGCGAGCGGGCCATGTGACGTCTACCTGCTGTACCACCAGCTGCCGACCTTCACGCCCGTGCTCAACAGGTACGACGTGTGCAGCGTTCCCCTGCCCACGTCCGCGTCCACGGTCTTGAACTACACGTCGAGCACCGAGTTCTCGGAGTCGACGTTCCCGGGCTTGACCAACGCCTTCGGAAAGCACGTCATCGACAACTCGCCGACGTCTCCGCACCACGGAAACATCTACGTGCCGATGGTCGCTTGCTCGCAGGGCAGTCCGATCCAGCTGGCACAAAACGCGGAGTCACAGTCCGGATGCGCGACGAGCGTGGACCAGGTCCTCGGCGTCAGCACTGACGGCGGTCAGTCCTTCACCGACTACCGGGTTGTCCTGGACATAAAGAACAACCAGCCGATCGTCTGGCCCAACACCGTCGCGACCGACCGCGCCGGAACGGTGTATTTCACCTACGGCGACAACCACGACGGCTACCTGTCGATCTCGCACGACGGCGGCAAGACGTGGAGCAAGCCGCACCGTCTGAACGTCGCACCATCGAGAACCGCCTCGTACCCAACCGTCTCCGCCGGCGCGCCCGGGCACGTCGTTGTCGCGTGGTACGGGACGTCCAGGAACGGCGACACGAACGACCCCACGGTGATGGGCCCAGCGAGCAAGCCGAAGTCCGCTCCGTGGTACGTCTACGCCGCGGAGTCGACAGACGGAGGCATGACGTTCACGCAGAGCAGAGCAACCGGCGTTATTCACCGCGGCGAGCTCTGCACGCACGGATCCGGATGCAGTGACGCCAACTCACGCAACCTGCTCGACGACTTCGGCGTCATGATCAGTCCGACCACCGGACTCACGTCGATCGCCTATACCTCGGACCAGCCCGACGGCACGGCCGGGCACGCCTTCACCGGCTTCACCTCGATGCTGCCGCAATAACCGAAAAGCCCTTCCCTGAACCGAGGCTGCGGCCTCTATGCAACCGCCGGCGGTCTGCCTGCGTCTGAATGCATGTGGTCCGACGATCGGCATCTCTGGTTGCCGTACAACTGCTCTGCTCGCTGCTCGCCGTCGGTTGCTCGGCTCCGACGCATCATCCGGTCCCGGCACCACTGACGAGCAGGCCCCCTCAGCGGGCGACCCAACCGGTGGGGCCGCTGCGCACGTTTGCTGCCCACGGTCTGCGGTTCCGCTATCCGGCTCGGTGGCGCGCTCAGCACTACGACGAGACGTCGTCCTTCACCACGTCGATCGTCTACCTCAGCACGCAGCAACTGCACAACCCGTGCCGTACCAGTCGCAACGGCAGCGGTACGACGATTGCTTGCGGCGAACCACTCAGACGCCTCGGGCCCGGCGACGTACTCGTGCAGTGGTACGGGTTCAGCGCTCCGGCGACGAAGCCGGTTAGGGCGAACACACGCGTCGCCGGCCGACCGGCACGCCGTGAGAGCAGCAGCTGCGTCGAGCTACGCGGCGACAGCGGACTCGAAGTTGCCGTCGACGATGGGGATCACAGTCTCATCATCATGTCGGCGTGCTGGGCATCATCGTCGGCACACGATGTGCCGGGCGAGATCGAGCACATGCTGCGGACGGTGACCTTCACCAGGTCCGGCTAGGCCTCGTGCCCCGGCGTGAAGTCGCGCACGGATGCGAAGGTGAGAAGCGCACCTTCTGGGTTGAGCACCTCCGCCGAGTCGATCTCGATGAGGTGGGCAACGTGGTCGCCGACGCGGTCGCGGCTGAGGATGGGCCCGCTGAACCACGCCGCGGCGTCGTCCAGGATGGGGACCCCTTCGGGGCCCTCGTGCCAGGAACATCCGGTGAACTTGTCGACGTCGTCGCCGGTCTGCTCACCGAACAGCGACGCGAGTCGGACGTCGCTTCGGCCGAGCACATGTACGGCGACCCGACCCGCGTTCTGTACGACGCGGTAGGTGTGGTTCTTGTCCGAGATGCCAACGAGGAAGCGGGCCGGATTGATGCTCGCCTGGGTGGCAAAGCCGACCAGACAACCGGCGCGTTCCTGGCCATCCGTCGTGGTCACCACGAACATCGGGTAATCGAGCAGCTCGACGACCCGGTCCCAGTCCTGCATACGGCGATGGTCGCAGGGTGGCGAATGCGGGCATTCAGCCTGACCAACCTTGACACGCGTGTCAGGGATCTGAACCCTGTCCGGGTGACGACCACCCTCCCCAAAACCATGCGCGCCGCCGTCTACCAGGCGCGGCGCGTGCTCGACGTCCAGGACCTGCCGATACCGGAGCTGTCTCCTGACGACGTCCTCGTGGAGATCGACTACTGCGGGGTGTGCGGTAGCGACCTGCACTTTGTGATCGAAGGCTGGAGCGCGCCTGGCCGCGTCCACGGCCACGAATGGTCCGGGCGCATCGCCGCGCTGGGATCGGGCGTTGACGGCTGGCAGGTCGGCGACCGGGTCGTTGGTGGTCCGTTGCCCTGCGGCGAGTGCCGTTGGTGCAAAGCCGGGCGTACCTCGCTCTGTCGCGACGCCGGCATCCAGGGCGACAGCGACTACGAGAGCGCCGGCGCCTACGCGCAGTTCCACAAGACATCGGCGCGGCGGCTGCACCGGATCCCGGACAACCTCGACCAGCGGGCGGCCGCGCTCACTGAGCCGCTCGCCGTCGCGCTGCACGGCGTCTCCCGCGCCGGGGTGCAGCCAGGCGACCGCGTGCTCGTGACCGGTGGTGGACCGATCGGGCTGCTGACCGTTGCGGCGTTGAAGGCCACCGGTATCGACGACATCACCGTCTCCGAACCGGCGCCGGCCCGCCGTGGGCGCGCGCTGCGCGTGGGCGCCGCACGCGCAGTGACACCGGACGAGCTGCCAAGCGCACCTGCGATGCCCATGGAGATCACCGACTCGCCGTACGACGCGGCGATCGAGTGCAGCGGACGTGCATCCGCGATGGAGGCCGCGCTCGCACTGCTCGGACCGGCAGGTCATCTCGTGCTCTCCGGCACCAGCATGGAAAAGCCGCGGTGGGAGCCGCTCCGCATCCTGTTGCTCGAGCTCGTCGTCACCGGCGCTTACGAGTACGACGACGGCGGCTTCCAGGCGGCGCTCGACCTGCTGGCCACCGGCGTACTCCCGATCGACGAGCTCGCTGAACCTGACGACACTCCCCTTGACGGGCTGCTTGCGGCGATGGAAGGCCTCGCCGCGGGAGAGATAACGCGGAAGGTAATGGTGAACCCGACATGACAGAAACCGCGGAGAAGACCGCGACGCCGCGTGAGACCAAGGGCTCGCACCCGAAGTTCAACCACGTCGCGATGAGCGTGCCTGCGGACCTGCTGGATGCAGAAGGGCGCGAGGCGCTGCTGGAGTTCTACGGCGACGTGTTCGGCTGGCAAGAGCTGCCCACCGAGACCGAGGCCCGCCGCAAGCTCGTGATGATGGCTTACGAGTTCGGGCAGTTCGTGTTCCTCATCGCGGACAAGTCGCCGATGGAGTGCCCGCGGATGGACCACTTCGGGATGTCCGTCGACACGATGGACCAGCTCGAGGAGTTCCTCGCCAAGGCGAAGAAGTTCAAGGAGCGCGATGACCGCGTGGACATCGTCGAGAAGCACCTCGACGACCACGGCGTCCTCAAGCTCACGTCGTTCTACGTGCGCTACCTGCTGCCACTGATGATCGAGGTCCAGCATTTCGAATGGATCCAGGGCGGCGAGTTCACGGGCGGCATCGCCAGCTAGGGACGACCATCCGAGTTGTCAGAATCTGGGGCGGTTATAGCCGTCTGACGTTCTGACAAGTCGGGTGAACCCTGACGGTATCGTCAGGGTTGTGACCTCCCCTGTTCGGATCCGTTCGGTCGGCGTCGCCGCGCCCTCGCTCCGGGTCGCCGCCGCCGACATCGCCGCCGCGTGGGGCGACCGCGGCGGCAAATCCCAGCTCGCCGCGTGCGCCGACGACGAAGACGTCCTCACCCTCAGCTGGCAAGCCGCGACCAACGCGCTCGACGGCATCGACGCGGGCAGCGTTGACGCGCTCTTCTGGGGCACGTCGCGTCCGCCGTACTCCGAGGGTCCGTCGTACGCCATCCTCGCGACCGCGATCGGTGTGCGCATGGACGCCGGTGGCGCGCTGCTCGCCGGCTCACCGCATTCGGGCATCGAAGCGCTGCTCGCCGGCTGGGACGCGATCGCGGCCGGCTCCGCACGCACAGCACTCGTGATCGCAGCAGACGACGTGCTCCCTGGACTTGGCTCGGCATACGAACGGCGCGCGGGCTCCGCCGCCGTCGCCTACCTGCTCTCCGCCGACGAAGGCGGCGCCGCCCTCGCCGACCGGCTGACGCACACCGAGCCGGTCATCGATCGCTACCGCGGCGGCGTGGAGCCGTTCACCCGCGATGTGTACGACGCGCGACTGTTCCGCGAAGAGACGTTCCTGCCGATCGCGGGCGGCGTCGGGCGAGCTCTCGACCTCGAGACGGCGAGATGGTCGCTGCCCGACCCCGACGGCCGTCTTGGCGGTGCGCTGGCGAAAAAGGTCGGTGCTGGTACGACGGTCACCGATCATTTCACCGAGCTGGGTGACACCGGCGCAGCGGCGACGCTCATCGGCGCAGCCCTCGCTCTCACCGAGGCCGGCACGGTCGGCGTCGTCGCCTACGGCGGTGGGCGCTCGACCGGAGTCGCGATCGAAGTCGACGAACCGGTGGCCGGTGCCGACCGAATCGACCTGACGGCGGGAAGCCGCAGCGCGGCGTACACCGAGGTCCTCCGCGCGCGCGGCATCCTCGCGGCGACGGGTGAGACCGTCGCGATGGGCGTGCCCCCGATGTCAGCGGGCATGCAGCGCGGTGCCCGCGAGATCCTCGCGCTGTGCGGGGCGAAGTGCGTCGAGTGCGGTGTCGTCAATACGCCGCCGTCGATCCACCCGCACTGCCTGGCCTGCGGCGCTGACAAATTCACCGAGGTGTTGCTTGCACGCACCGGCACCGTCGTGACATACGTCGTCAACCACACGATGCCCGCGCCGTTCGTCGCGCCGCTTCCCCTCGCCGTCGTCGACCTCGAGGACGGCTCGCGCGTGATGCTGCAAGTCACCGGCGGAGCGCCGGCGGCCGAGGCACTGGGGATTGGCGACAACGTCCGGCTCGTCCTGCGTCGGTACGCCGTGGAGCGCGGCGTCCCGGTCTATGGCTACAAAGTGGAGCGCGTCTGATGTGGAACAAGGTTGGGATCGTCGGCGCGGGGCTCATCAAGTTCGGTGAGCTGTTCGACCAGTCGTACGAACAGATGGCTGCGGGTGCGATGACGGCTGCGATCGCGTCCGTCGACAAGGGCATCGACAAGTCGGCGCTCGAGGCGATGGTGCTCGCGACGCAACGCGGCACGCTCTGGGGTCAGGAGGGCATCGGCGGGAACACCGTCCCGCAAGCGGTCGGGCTCAACGGCCTTCCGTGCACGCGCGTGGAGAACGCCTGCCCATCAGGCTCCGACGCGATGCGCATCGGCGCGATGATGGTCGCCTCCGGCGTACACGACATCGTGTGTGTCATCGGCGTCGAGAAGATGCGTGACAAGTCCTCCGACGAGGGGCTGCTTGCTCGAGCCGCGTCCGGGCACCCGATCTACACACGCGGCGAGTCGGCGCCGGTGCTGTTCGCACCGTTCGCGACGCGGCACATGCACGAGTTCGGTACGACGCGGGAGATGCTCGCCGCCGTAGCCGTCAAGAACCACCACAACGGCGCGATGGACCCCTACGCGCACTTCCAGAACGAGGTCACGATCGACCAGGTGCTCGCGTCCCCACCGGTGTGCCATCCGCTGCACCTGCTCGACTGCTGCCCGCAGACAGATGGCGCGGCTGCGATGATCCTCGTGCCCGCAGCACGCGCCAAGGAGTTCACCGACAAGCCCGTCTACGTCGGCGGCTTCGGGACCGCGACCGATACGCCGTACCTGCACGAGAAGACGTCCTACGTCGGTCTGCCGGCAACGACACTCGCGGCGAAGCGGGCGTATGAGATGGCCGGCGTCGGCCCGGACGACATCGACATGTGTGAGGTGCACGACTGCTTCACCATCACCGAGATCCTCGACATCGAGGACCTCGGGTTCTGCGAGAAGGGCAAGGGTGGGTACCTCACACTCGACGGTGAAACGGCCATCGGCGGTCGCATCCCCGTGAACACCAGCGGTGGGCTGCTTGCGAAGGGACACCCCATCGGGGCCTCCGGTGTCGCAGCGCAGACCGAATGCTGGTGGCAGCTCCGCGGCGAGGCCGGCGACCGCCAGGTCGACATGAAGCGGGGAAATGCCCTGCAGCACAACGTCGGCGGCCGCGGCTCCGGTGTGTCTGTGGTGACGATCCTCACCAGCAACAAGTGATCGCCGGCACCGACGAACTCACAGTCGACGTCACCGACGGCGTCGCGACACTCACACTCAACCGACCGAAGGCGCGCAACGCGCTCAACCCGTCGATGCGCGACGCGCTCATCGACGCCGTCCGGTCCTGCCGCGGGGACAACGACGTACGCGCACTGCTGATCGCCGGCGCGGACGGAACGTTCTGTGCCGGTGCTGACCTGCAAGGTTCGTCCCTGGGCCGGGTGACCGAACCCGACTTCGACCCGCGGTCGATGAGCTACCAGCTCGAGGCCGGTGCCAACACCCTGATCACCGAGCTCTGGACGCTCGACAAGCCGATCGTCGCCTGTGTCGAGGGAGCGGCTGTCGGACCCGGCGCCCACCTCGCGTTGGCCTGCGACTTCGTCTTCGTCTCACCCGAGACGAAGTTCATCTGGTCGTTCGCGAAGCTCGGTCTCGTCGTCGACGGCGGTGGCGCCTACCTACTGCCGCGGCTGGTCGGACTTCCCCGCGCCAAGGCGATGGTCATGCTCGGCGAAGGCTGCAAGGGCGAAGAGGCGGTTGCGGAGGGCCTCGTCTACAAGTGCGTCTCGTCCGACTCGGTGTACGACGAGTCGGTGACGCTCGCGCGCCGCCTTGCCGCGGGTCCCACCCGAGCGCTCGGGATGTCGAAGCGTCTGCTCAACCAGTCGTTCGAGTCGCCCCTCGCCCTATCGCTACAGCTCGAGGCCGCGTCGCAGGCGCTTGCGAGTGCGACCACTGACGTCAAGGAAGGGCTGACGGCAATCAAGGAGAAGCGCGAGCCGGATTTCCGCGGCCGATGACAACGCCCAGTGGCGGCCCGCCGTTCTACGACGTGCTCACACGCCAGCGCGCGTGCCGGGAGTTCCTGCCCGACCCGGTGCCTGACGACCTCATCAACCGCATCCTCACCGCCGCAACGCACGCTCCGAGCGCGGAGAACTCCCAGCCGTGGCGTTTTGTCGTCGTACGAGATGCCAAGAAGCGCAAGGCGATCGCGGACCTCGCAACGAAGGTCTGGACCGGCGGAGCTCGCCAGCACTCGGCTCCGAAGCTCGCGGAAAAGATTCTCGAAGACGTGGATCGTTCGATGATGGGCGGCGCCATGGCTGGTGCACCCGTGATCGTCGTCGTGTGCGGTGACCCGGCAAACACCTTCCCCTCCGCGATGGAGTCCTCGATCTGGCCATGTGTGCAGAACCTCCTCCTTGCTGCCGACGCCGAAGGCCTCGGTGCATCCCTCACAACGATGGCAACGCTCATCCCGGACCAGCTGCGCGCGTTGCTCGAGCTGCCGGATGACATCACGCCGTACGCCGCGATCCCGCTCGGCAAGCCTGTCCGGCCGCTGGGTCCGCCGCGCCGACGCAACGTGAACGAGGTCACCCACCTCGACGGGTGGACTCCTCAGGGGAAGTAGCGCTCCAGCAGCGGAACGACTGCACTCGCGTCGTCAGCCTGCAAGCTGCGGTTGTCGATTGCCGGTCTGCAGTGCGGGAAGACCGAAACGGAAACGGGCGGACCTTCCGAGTAATGGAAGACCACGGAGTAAATGACGTCCCCCTCCGTACCGCCGCCAAAGCAAGAGCCGCCGCTCGCTTTGGTGTGCGGTCCGTTGAGCGCGCTGACCAGGTCTGCGAAGCCACTACCGAGTATCTCCTCGCGGTAGGTCGCCGGTTCGTGGCCGAACACGGTCCGGCAGATGTGCACACTGGTTGGCCCATCCGGCACCATCCGCGTTTCCTGGCCGATGCGCCCATCACGACCCGGTGAGCACGGGTTGGGGTGGCCCGCCAATCGGCTCGGCGATGGCTTGGGGAGTTCCCGCCACTGACCGGCCGCGTACGACGCGGTGACCTGCCGGCCGAAGTCGGCCAGGGTTACGAAAACGCCGTTCGACGAGTCGTTGCACGAGTTCGGTTCGTCCGCCGTTGCGAGCCATAGCCGGCCACCGCCGGGATAGGTCAGCGCGATCAGGTAGTTGGTCCAAGGGCCGCCGGCCGCCGTGCAAACTCTCCCCTGGCCGATAAGTTTCGGTGGCAACCAGGTCAGATCGTTCACGAGTAACCCAAGATCAGCGTGGAGCGTGCGACGACCGGCCAGGTGCCAAAGGTTGGACCGGCCACGACCACTGGGGTAGGAACAGACGAGCGCGGCCGTGGGAAGCACTCGCGGCGGGACAAGCCGTGTACCGGCATCCACGCGCACAGGCGCCGGCACGCGGTTGTGCAGGATGTCGAAGACCTGCGGGCACGACGACGCCGGCGGACCCGGCTGTGTGGTGAAACGTTTGGCCGGCACCTCCGGCGACGCGAGGGACGTCTTCCCGTCACTGTGGCGGCTCACAGCCAAGCCGACAGTGGTCCCCGCGGCCGTCAGCACGACGACTGTTACCGAACCGATCACAGCCATCCGTTGGCGCCGGCGTACGACACGCCGTCGCACCCGGTCGGTCCGATCCGGCAGGTCGGGAAGCGGCGGCGGCAACGCACGCAGTCGCTCGATCAGGTCATCGGTCATCTCTCGCCCTCCGGAAGCGGCTCGCCGAGTGCGAGCCGCAGTTTCGCGAGGCCTTTGGCCGCCTGGCTCTTCACGGTGCCGACGGAACAGCCGAGCAGGGTCGCAACGTCGGCTTCGGACAGGTCGTCGTAGTAGCGGAGCACGACCACGTGGCGTTGGCGCAGTGGCAGCAACCGCAGCGCGCGCGACAGGGCGTCTCGGTCATCGGCGTACGCATAGGAGTCACCGGCCGGCGTGTCCGGCAGCTCGCCGGTCGGGATCTCGCCGCGCCACCGGCGCCGCCACGACGCATGCTGTGCGTTCGTCATCGCCTTGCGCACGTACATCTCCGGATGACCGTCGCGAAGGCGGGACCAGTGCGGCCACGTGCGTGCGAGCGCCGTCTGCAAAAGGTCTTCAGCCAATTGCGCGTCACCCGTCAGCATCCAGGCCGTCCGCAGCAACGCCGGCGACCGCGCCGCTACGAACTCCCGGAACCCTTCCGGTTCCGACGTCACGCGCACCTCCCCGCTGCTGATGTAAAGCGGTTGAAGCGGCTGCCAGGTTGCCTCGGATCGGCAAGAAGTCCACCGGCAGGCTAGCCTCGGCGATGTCCTGTCTTAGGAGGTGGCCATGGCCAACGTGAAGCCCATCCCGGACGACTACCCGCGCGTCATTCCCTACCTTGCCGTCGGCGACGGCAGCGAGGCCATCCGGTTCTACACGACCGTCCTTGGTGCAGAAGAGCGCGTCCGCATGGACGCGCCGGGCGGCAAGGTCGGTCATGCCGAGCTCGCCATCGGCGACGGGATGGTCATGCTGGCCGACGAGTTTCCCGATGCCGGCAACAAATCGCCGAAGACTGTCGGCGGGACGCCGGTCACGGTGATGGTGTACGTCGAGGACGTCGACGCGGTCTTCGAGAAAGCGCTGGAGCGCGGCGCAACGGCGGTCAACAAGGTCGAGGACCAGTTCTACGGCGACCGTGCCGGGACGTTCGAAGATCCCTTCGGCCACCGTTGGCACATCGCGTCCCATGTCGAGGACGTGCCGCCCGAAGAGATGGCAAAGCGGGCCGCAGCAGCCATGGGCGGCGGGTAGCCGACTACTTCAGCAGAAGTAGTCCGTAGGCGCGGTCGATCTCGACGGCGCGCGCAACACGCGGGTGGGCGGCGACCCGGCGCCACCCGTCATGAGTGTTGTCCGCCCCGTGCTGCTCACCGCGCACCGGGTCCTGCCACGCGATGTCGTCGAACAGCATCGTCCCGCCGGACACCAGATGCGGCTCGAGCGCTTCGAAGTGCGCGACGTACGCAACACCAGAGTGGGTGGCGTCGTGGAAGGCGAACTCGATTCGGGGCACGTGCTCGAGAACCTTCGGCAGGACATCGGGGAACATGCCGTCGACGAGCTTCACCGCGCCACGACATTCGGACTTGAACAGCTCGGTCGCCATCGGTACCTGTGGGCGACTGACCTCGACCGTGGCGATCACGCCGTCCTCGCCCAACGTCGAGTCGAGATACAGGCAGGACATGCCGTACGACGTGCCGATCTCGACCACGTGCGCCGCCCGCATGACCCGGACGATGTGCGCGAGCAACCGACCTTTGCGGGAAAAGCTCGCCGCGCGGACGAGGTCGAGCCCGACGTCCGCAGCCCAGACTTCGCTGCCCGCCGCGGCCCGGTCCCCCATCAACCGATCGGCCACGAGACCGAGCCGAACCGCCTCGGCGGCAGAGAAAGCGGGCACCCGCTTGCGCAGCGCCCACACAAGGGTGCGAAACCGGTTGTCGGCGTCCGGTGGCGCCTGTCCGAACGACCCACCGACATCCTCCGCCGTAAAGACGAGCGGCGTGAACGCGTTGTAGAGAAACCGGGCGAACCGTGCTGGCTCGTTCAACCCGGCGACGTCAACCGTGCCAAGCACCGCTTCCACGGCCATCTCGGTCACGCGGATGTCTTCACGCTCGTCTGCCGGCGTGCGGAGCGATCCTTGGATGACGCCCTCGACTTTGCGACGGGCCCAGTCGGCTACCACCGCATGTTCGTATCAGGCAGCCGATTGGTCCGCAACGGCGGCCGGACCGGCGTAGGGGCCCGTCGGGGAAGCGTCGGCGCGCCGCATCGCGTCCTTCCAGTTCGGTCGCCACGTGGCGGCGCCTTCCCACCAGGAGATCAGCGCACCGTCAACCTTGCCGGCCGCCCGCAGTGACTTGACCCCGGAGCGATGCGCCTTGCTCCTGGCGAAGGCACCCAGCGCTTCCTCGCTCTCCCATGCGCTCAGCGTGTAGTACTTCCCGCGCAAGGGCTTGGCCCATAACGATGCGCCAACACACCCGGGGCTGCGGACAGCGCCGCGCCAGATCCGCAGCCCGTAGCCAAGCAGTGCCAGACCCGACAACGGGTTGCGACTGTCGAAGCGGCTGGCGAACACGAGGACGCGCTCACCGTCCGCGCGGCGTCGCCCGACCCAAGGCAGCCTGAACAGGCTCATGTCTGCTCTCCCTTCACGAAGACCAATCCGGCAGCAGTCGTCAACGTCTCGAATCGCGCCCGCGCGGTTGCCTCGTCGCCGAAGAAGCCGGCGAGCTCGAGGCTCACGGCACCATGTGTGGCAGCCCACAACACCTCGGCCACGGCCTGCGGATCGCCGGGCTCCAGGATGTCTGCGTCCATGCAGAGACGCACCTGGTCGATCAACATCTGCAGGGTCGGGGCAGCTTCGGTCAGCGCTTCCGCCGAGGGCACGAAGCCGGGAATGGCATTGCCGAACATCACCGCGTAGTAGGTCGGGTTCTCGATCGCGTTCTCGCGGTACGCGCGCCCGAGAGCGATCAGCCGCTCGAGCGGGTCATCGGTGTGCGGAACAGCGGCCAGCTTCTTGCCGAACCGCCCGAAGCCCTCCCGGTACAGCGCCTCGGCGATGCCGTTCTTCGCTCCGAAGGTCGTGTACAGCACAGTGGTCGAACAGCCAGCGGCCGCCGCGAGGCGACGCATCGTGAGCGCCTGCGGACCTTCTTTGACGAGGAGCCGGCTCGCGGTGTCGAGCAGGGCGCGGCGCATCGCGTCCGCCCCGCGGTCGCGGGCCCGTTCGTACGCCGTCACTGCCATGTCGACCCTGGAATCGGTGTTATTTAGAGAAAACAGTGTTATTGAGTAGGGTCCTGACTGTCAAGGGCCGGTCACCCGCGCACATCGGGTGCGGCAGGATCAGCGCATGACCCCACAGGAGACCGTGCACGCGTTCCTCGCAGCCGCCGAGAAGCGCGACTACGACGCCGCGCTCGCGCTCGTCACCGACGACGTCGAGTACCACAACATCCCGATCCCCGCCGTCTACGGGCCGCAAGGCGTGAAAGACACGCTTGAGATGTTGCTGGCCACCTGCCAGGGCTTCGAAGTCATCGTTCACCGTGAAGTGGCGAGCGGCGACGTGGTGATGAACGAGCGCACCGACCGCTTCCTGCAGAACGGCACCTGGGCCGAGTTACCGGTCGCGGGGGTCTTCGTTGTACGCGACGGCAAGATCGCGATCTGGCACGACTACTTCGACCTCGACACGATCATGAAGCAGCTCGCACCGCCGTCTGAGTAGGACGCAGATCGCATGACCGCGACCGTCGACCTCAACAGTGACCTCGGCGAGAGCTTCGGCGCGTGGCGGCTCGGTGACGACGTCGCCATCCTGAACATCGTCACGAGCGCGAATGTCGCATGTGGGTTCCACGCCGGTGACCCGCTGACGATCGAACGAACCGTCACAGCAGCGGCCGAGCGCGGCGTGCGCGTTGGGGCCCAGGTCTCGTATCCGGACCTCGTCGGTTTCGGTCGGCGGCGCATGGATGTGCCACCGGACCAGCTCACCGCGGACGTGCTGTACCAGATCGCAGCAGTCGCCGGCTTCTGTCGCGCGGCCGGCACTCGTCTGTCGTACGTCAAGCCGCACGGCGCGCTCTACAACCGCATCGTCGACGACGAGGAGCAGGCGCGCGCCGTCTGCCAGGCGATCACGAGGTACTCCGACGGTCTGTCGCTGCTGACGCTGCCGCACTCGACGGCGGCGGCGATCGCCGAATCGGTGGGACTAACTGTCGTTTTCGAAGGGTTCGCCGACCGCGCGTACACATCCGAAGGACGGCTAGTGCCGCGAACCGAACCCGGCGCCGTTATCGCCGATCCGGTCTCGGTCGCCGCACACGCGATCGAGTTGGCAACCAGCGGCACAGTCCAGTCGATCTGCCTGCACGGTGACACACCTGGCGCGGTGTCGCTCGCGCAGGCGACCAGGCAGTCCCTCGAACAGGCAGGCATCGCCATCGAGGCGTTTGCGTGATCATCCGGCGCGCCGGTGATCGCGCACTCCTCTGTGACGTCGCCGACGTCGAGGCGGCGCATGGACTGCGCGCAGCGATCACCGCTGCGGCGTACGACGATGTCATCGACGTCGTGCCCGGCTGGCGCAGCGTGCTGGTCATCCTCGATGCGCCGACCGACCTCGAATCCGTCGCGGCCCGGCTCCGGGCCCTGCGCCCCCAGCGCGCTGCCGTCGACGCGGTCAGCACCCACGTGATCTCGGTGACCTACGACGGGCCGGACCTCGAGCTCGTTGCGGCGCACGCCCGGTTGTCGATCGACGAGGTCGTACGCCGGCACGCCGCGCGCACCTACACCGTCGCTTTCCTTGGTTTCCAACCAGGATTTGCCTACCTCGTCGGACTTGACCCGAAGCTCGCAACACCGCGCAAGGAGACGCCACGCACGTCGGTTCCCTCGGGCGCAGTGGGCATTGCCGGTGACGTCACCGGCATCTATCCGCGGACCTCCCCCGGCGGCTGGCAGCTCATCGGCAGTTCGGATGCGTCGTTGTTCGATGTCGAGAAGTCGCCACCCGCATTGTTCGGGCCCGGTGATCGGGTGCGGTTCGAGGCGCGGGAGTGACAGCGCTGGAGGTGCTCGACGTCCGGGTCCGAGCGGCGATGCAAGACCTCGGCCGCGCAGGTCTCGCGCATCTCGGCGTGCCGCGAGCCGGCGCGGCAGACCGAACGTCACTGCGGCACGCCAACGCGTTGGTCGGCAACACGGAGACTGCTGCCGCTGTCGAGATTGTGATCGGTGGCCTACGGGTCCGCTGCGCCGGCGACGTGACCGCCGCCGTTGTGGGAGCTGACTGGTCCGTTGACGGTGCTCAGATGCCCGCGCTCCACGCACGCGACATCGCGGCAGGATCAACCATCACTGTCGGTGCAGCGAGCGGTGTCTATGCCTACCTCGCTGTCGCCGGCGGTTTCGACGTGGTGCCGACGCTCGGCTCGCGGTCGAGCGACACACTGTCCGGGATCGGGCCCGTCCCACTTGCGGTTGGCGACGTGCTTCCTGTTGGCACCCGCGCCGGACGCACCACCGCTGTCGAGCCGATCGAACCTCAGGACGGTCCACTGCGCGTCGTACCAGGACCGCGTGATGACTGGTTCGACGCGTCGGCGCTGGACCGACTTCTGAGCTCGGAATGGACCGTCACCCCGCAGTCCGATCGCGTCGGTCTGCGCCTCTCGGGGCCCACGCTCGACCGGTCCAGGCACGACGAGTTACCGAGCGAGGGCATGGTCCCGGGTGCGATCCAGGTGCCGCCGGACGGGCAGCCGATCGTCTTCCTGGCCAACCACCCGGCCACCGGCGGCTACCCGGTCCTCGCTGTCGTCGTGACCCCGGATGTCGACCGGGCCGCCCAACATCGGCCGGGTGCGCGGTTGCGCTTCTGCACCTGACTCAGCGCACGTCCCACAGATGGTGGATCGGGTCGTGGATGAAGTAGCGAGCGAACGACTCGACCGTGAAGTTCGCACCGTCACCGCGAAAGCCGGCCCGTTGCCATTGCGATCCGGTCACGCCGTCGAACCGGGCCGCGAGGGGCTCGGCCGCGCCCGCGAGCTCGTCCGCGACATGCCCGGGATCCTGTTCGGCGTACCGCTCCGCTATCGCGGTCTGGTTCTGGTCCCAGTTGACGAACCTCGGTCCGTCCACTGTGAGCATCAACGCGAGGCGCTCGTCGTACAACCGGAAGACATCGCGGACGTGGCAGCCCTACTCCAACATCGACCACTTGTCGGAAGAAGGGCGCCCACCCGCGTCGGCCGACGAGCGCAGCAGCCGCTGCCACTCGGCCGCGTTGTCGCGAACCATCTGACCGACCTGTTCGCGCGGGAAAGCCCGCGCGTCGAAACCGCACTCGGGACAGCCGCGGTCGAGCACCCATGTCCAGTCCTTGCTGTCCGGCTCGATGGCCATCGTCAGCGCCACGATCCTCGAGCTATCCGCGGAAAAGGCGGTGCGCGACGAGCTGCGGCGTGTGAGACAGCACCGACTGGAACCGGGCCCGGCGCGGCAGCACGACCATCTCCTTGTTGCGCCGCACCGCCCGGACGACGGCGCGCGCCACCTCGTCGACTTCGAGGTCACGCAACAGGCCCAGCCGAACTGCCCGGTCGAAGGCCCGGGCCGTGGCCGGGTTGTTCCGTGCGGTCGCGTAGAGATCGGTCTTGACCTGGCCGATCTCGACGAGCGTCGTACGGATGCCATCTCGGCCGAGCTCCGGGCGCACCCCGATGATGAACTGCGAGACCGCAGCTTTCGTCGCGGCGTACGTCGCGAGGCCCGGCATCGCGACCTGCGCAGACAACGACGAGACGGCCACGATGTGTCCTTGACCGCGAGACGCCATCGAGGCACGCGCCTGACGCGCCAGCTCGATCGTCGTCGTGATGTTCAGCTGACAGAGGCGCTGCACGTCGGCGGCGGACAAGTCAGCGAATGCACCGCTAACGTCGATGCCGGCGTTGAGTACGGCGATGTCAATGGGCGCGCCGGCTTGTTCCTCCGCTGCGGTGACAAGCCCGTTGACCTCGTTCGTGTCGGCCAGGTCCGCCGCCAACGGGCGGCCGCCCACCTCCGCTGCCGCCTTCTCAAGCGCCTCGCGACCGGACGCGACCAGAGTCAACCGCGACCCGGCAGCCGCGAACTCCTTCGCCATGGCCAACCCGATGCCGCGCGATCCGCCGGTTACCAGCACATGTCGATCGGACAGCTCCATGACGGCAGGCTCCCTTGGCTGGTCGAACCAGGATCAGGACGCCATCATTGCTCAACCTGCCGTGGGCCGTTGCGGGACTGCGACGGAGGGCTCAGCGGCTGCCCGGCGGCTTGATGTGGTCGGGCAACCACTCGGGGGCCGGTGCGCAGGCCTCCCTCGCCGGGATCCGGTGGTTCGCTAGGTAGCCGTAGTCCTCGTCAACACAGGACAATTTTTTCCACGTGTCGGCTTCCGAGCGCCCGATGACGCTGGGCAGCGCGACAAGCGGAACAACCAACGCAACCACCGATACCGCAGCGGCAACCCGAAACTGCACGATCCCCTCCTGTTAACCCCGGCAAAGAACTTCATAGGACAAAGGTGCAAAGCCGTTCCTCAGGCAACGTTTGGTAGAGGCGACCAGGCCCTCGTTCGGGTACTTGCTGCGGGTGCCAACTCGGGGCGTGCCGGCGGCGGGCGTCCGTACGGGTGGCACGAGCTCGTAGCTGGGCGGATGCGACCGCGACGCTGCCAACCGAGCGACCCCGGTGGGCCGGGCAACGCGCTCGCTCTTCACCTGAGCTGAGGTCTTGCGCGCAACGGGACTCGTCGTCGACACGTGGCGGAGCAGAACCGCGGGCCGCGTCGACGCAACCGTCGGCACCTTCGAATGAGCGGGCGCCCCGAACGGGACCTGAAGCACGGTCATCGTCAACGACAGGCCGGCGATGGCACTGACCGCGAGGCCTGGACGACGACACTTGCGCAGCAACCGGAGCCATGGCAGCGGCAGCAAGCCTGCTGCGCCCACGCGCTGAACGACTCGTGCCTTCACCCGGATGCGCTCGAGGATGCGCTGAGCCGCTTTGAACGTCAGCTGCAGATGCGCCGCGGCTTCGCTGAGGCTGGCCCCGTCGTACAGCATCTGCAGCAGCGTTTGCTCGCGAACGCGAAGCTGGCGTTGTACTTCCCCGGCGACCCACGCGGACTCGGAGCTGTCGCAGACCGACTCCTCGAACGTCGGTTCGCACGGTGCGAGTCCGCCGACCTTGACCGCTGTACGCCGATCGCGGGACTGGCGGCGAAGACTGTCGACGGCGAGGCGGACGACGAGGCTGGTCAGGAAGGCGTCGAGGCGCTCTGGGTCCAGGGACTCGAAGGCCGCGGTGCGTGCGAACGCCTCGTGCACGCAGTCTTCGGCGTCGGCAGGGTTGACACCGCGTGCCATCGCCAGCCGGATGAGCTGGGGCCGCATCCGGGTCATGCCGTCCCAGATGTCGTCGTTGCGGCGGAACCTTGCGGCGTCGGTCACCTGACCCCCTGTCGGGCCGGAAGGTTAACCAGACGCCGATCCCACTGTCTGCATAGGTTCGCAAACTTTTTTGGGGAAGTGTGCGGTCGGCTGCGTAGACGTAGAGAGAGGGCTATCGCCTGCCAACCGGCCGGGCGATCAGCTCACTTTGGCTTGTTCGGAAAGTCGGGTGACGGTGACTGCCCGAGGCGATGGTGCGCGCTTTGGAGGATCGCGCTGGCCTGGTCATAAAGGCGGTCGCCCTCTTTCGCCGCGTTGACACCCGCGTCGATGAGCGCCGGCCGCCCGGCGTTTGTGCGAGCCGCGCGTCCGAAGAGGACGGCGGCATCGATGTATTTCGCGATTGATGTGTCGAACAGGGTGGCCGCGTTGTGAAGTCCGGATGGCGGCTTCACGTCGTTGAGCTTCACGCGGTCGGCGCGCAACGCGCTCTGCCACGCCGTGGCCTCGGTCGCGATCGCAGCGGCGGGCGCCCCTTGACCCGAACGCAGGTCGTCGATTGCAGGTTGCATACCTTGAATCTCGATGCTGCCCCAGTCACGGACTGTCGGAAGAATCGCTTGCTCGTACGACGACAGCTCGGGGGCAGTGGGATGGTCGACGTGACGCCCGCATCCACCGACGACGACCGAGATCGCGACGGCAGCGGCCACAGTGGTGCTTCTCAGGACGCGCCGGCGTCGGCGGTCTCGCCGAGGTAGCTTGCGATCAGCCGGTCGTCGCTGCGCAGGTCGACGCTCCTGCCGTGTGCAACTACTTCGCCTTTGCGGAGTACATACGCACGATGGCTGTTCTCCAGCGCCATGTGCACGAACTGCTCCACCAGCACCACCGCGGTCCCCGCCTCGTTGACTGTCCGCAAGATGTCGAACAGTTGGCTCACGACCTTCGGCGCGAGCCCGAGTGACAGCTCATCGACGAGAAGCAGGCGCGGTGACGACATCAACGCGCGAGCAACCACGAGCATCTGCTGCTCGCCGCCCGACATGGTGCCGGCCGCTTGCTTTGCTCGCTCTCGCAGAATCGGGAAGAACTCCATCACCTGATCGCGGCGGCGCGCGTATTCCTTCGCACTCTGCGGCTGCGAGGCGAAGCCCAGCTGTAGGTTCTCCTCGATCGTCATACCGGAGAACAACTCGCGTCCCTCGGGAACGTGCGCGACACCGGTCCGGACGACGTCGTACGAGGGCAATCGGTCGACGCGTCGACCCGCCAGCATGACTGTTCCGCTCGCGGGGGGCAGCATGCCTGAGATCGTGCGCAGCGTTGTTGTCTTACCGGCACCGTTCGCGCCCAGGAGCGCGACCATTTCGCCTTCGAAAACTTCCAGCGAAACGCCGCGCAGGGCTTGCACGGGCCCGTAGAACACCGAGATGTCTTGTACGTCCAGCAGTGGCGGTGCCATCAACCCACCGCCTCAGCGACCGGCTCGCCAAGGTACGCGGTGACCACTGCTGGGTCGCGTTGCACATCGGCCGGTGTGCCTTGCGCGATGAGGCGACCGCGGTCGAGCACGTACATGTAGTCGCTGGCCGCGGTCACCATGCGGACATCGTGCTCGATAAGGAGGATCGACAGGCTCATCTCGTCGCGGACGCGAAGCAGCACGTCGGACAGCCGGTCGGTCTCGGCGTTGTCCAGCCCGGACGCCGGTTCGTCGAGCATCACGATGGGCGCACCCGTCACGAGAGCCCGGCCGAGCTCCACCATGCGCAACGTCCCGAATGGCAGTCCGGCAACCGCTCGGTCTGCGATGTCAGTCAGCTCCAGGAAGCGAACGACGTCACGACAGGTGTTCTCCGCGTCCAGCTCCGCTCGGATCGCGGTCGCGCTCGCGACGATGTGCGACAGCGGACCTGTCTTGTTGTGCAGGTGCGTGGCGACGAGGAGGTTCTCGAAGACGGTCAGCTCGGGAAACAGCTGGATGACCTGGAACGTTCGGCCGAGCCCGCGGGCAGCGCGTTCGTGCACGGCGAGCGACGTGACGTCGTCGCCGTACATCTCGATGCGCCCTGTCGTCGGGGAGTTCAAGCCGGAGATGGCATTGAACAGCGTGGTCTTGCCGGCACCGTTCGGCCCGATCAGTCCGACAATCTGCCCTGCTCGCACCTCGAGCGACGCGTCGTTCACGGCAACGAGACCACCGAAGCGCACCGTGATGTTGCTCGCGCGCATTACCGGCCCGCTCAACGCCGCATCGCGCACGGCGATGCGCCGGGTGATGTCGACCACCGGCGTCTGCTCGGCTTCCGCCTCCTCCGCCGGCTCAGACGCGACCGGTTCCGCAACGGCGGCGCTCGAACGCCCACGCAGACGTCGCCAGGCCCGGCGTACGTCCTGCGGCACCGCCGCCAGACCGCCGGGATAGAAGAGCAGGATGGCCGCCAGCAACAACGCCGAGACCAACTGGAGGTACCGGCCGACCGACGGCACGCGGAACACCAGTTCGTTCAACGCGGCGAAGACGACCGCTGCGCCAATGGCACCGCCGAGGCTCCGCAGACCGCCGACGACGGCGATGGCAAGCAGGATCAGCGAGCCCTGATTCCCCTGCAGCCCGAACTGGTCGGGCGTCACGGTCTGCTGGTTCGTCAGGATCAGGTTGCCGCCGATGCCTGCGATGAGACCCGCGAGACAGAACGCAAAAAGCTTCGTGCGTACGACGTTGATGCCGAGTGACGCTGCCGCCATCTCCGAGCCACGGACCGCCGCGAAGGCGCGACCGGTCTTGGAGTCGCGCAGGTTGAGCAGCGCGAAGAAGACCATGCTGGCCGCGGCAAGCATGACGAAGTAGAACGTGCGCCGGTCGGTGAAGTCGAAGAATGGGAACGCGTTGGTGTGCCCGGCTGACTTCACGTTCAACGTCGCCGAACCGCCGGTGCCCGCGAACCACGGCACGACGAACAGGTATTCATCGGCCATCCACGCCACGATGAGCGTGGCCACAGCAAGGTAGAGCCCGCGCACGCGCAGCGCGACGATGCCGACAAGTGCCGCCACCCCCGCCGAGATGACGCCACCGATGATGACGCCGGTCGGGAACGGCAGGCCGACGTGGCGGGCAACGAGCGCGGACCCGAACGCGCCGATGCCGACGAGCGAGCCTTGCGCGAGCGAGATCTGTCCGACCCAGCCGACGAGCATGACGAGGGACGCCGCCACGAGGAAGTACTCCGCGGCGAGCGTCGCATCGCCGAGCGCGGAGTAGCGGTCAACCGGTAGGAAGCCCGGGAAGTGCGCGAACGGCCACGCCAGCAGCGCGGCAAGTACGACGTACTTCAGCAGGCGGGGCCAACCACGGCGTGGTGCGGTCCGGCGCGGGTCGAACGCACTACGTGGGGCCACCTCGGTCGAGACCCGGCCGATAGAGCTGGCACGTTCGGCGATGGAGAACCGCTGACCGCGGACGTACATGACGGCAAGTGCCAACAACGTGAGCACAAGCTG
The DNA here is from genome assembly GCA_045807285.1 of Actinomycetes bacterium. Lineage (GTDB taxonomy): Bacteria > Actinomycetota > Actinomycetes > JAWWOW01 > JAWWOW01 > JBJMHR01. The sequence goes on along the minus strand of JBJMHR010000017.1, from coordinate 32,004 downwards.
CGGCAAGCCGACCTGTGACGCGATCGTGCGCAGACCAGGGATCAGTGTGAAAGCGGGCACCATGCCTTGCGCCGCGCCGACGATCAAGGCGCCGACCAGTGCGCCGGGAAGACTGGCGAGGCCACCGATCAGCGCGGCGACGAAGGCAGGCAACATCTGCAGCGACAGCGAGTACGGGTTCAGGCTGGTGACGGCAGCGAGCAGGATGCCCGTGAGACCGGCGAGCGCCCCACCGAGGAGCCAGGCCAGCCGCGCCATCGCGAGCGGGTTCACGCCCATGAGCCCGGCCGCGGTCGGGTTCTCCGCCGCGCCGCGCATGGCCAACCCGATGCGCGTGTACTTGAACAGCAGAACGAAGCCGGTGATGCTCACCAGGGCAACGGCGAACAACCCGATCTGGCCCCACTGCAGCCGCGAGTTGGCAATGTTGATGCCCCCGGCCGGGAAGACCCGCGGCGCAATCCGCGAACCCGAACCGAAGATCTGCGCGACGCCCGCGACGACGACGCCGAACACTGCGATCGTGCCAACCGTCTGCGCGGTCGTCCCTTGTCTGCTCAACGGGCGAACGAAGAACCGTTCGACGACCATGCCGAGCACGCCGCCGGACGCAACACCTAAGGGCACCGCGACGACCATCGGCACACTGTGTTGCTGGTTGAGCGAATACACGACGTACGCCGGCAGCATCGCCATCGCGCCGTGCGCAAGGTTCAGGACCCGCGACGCGCGGAAGACGACGACGATCCCGCTGGCGAGCATCCCGTAGGCCGCGACGAACGGCAGCGACAGCAGCAGATCGACGAGGAACTGCCTCAGCGTGAACACGTCGACGGCCTACTCGCCGGACGGGATGTCTTGACCGACCCACGGATCGGCCAGGAATCCCGTCATGTTTCGCCACCCACTGAAGCTCTGGCTGTACTCGATCTCCCACGCCATCGCGGCGGTGTTCGCGAAATGCTGTCCCGGTCGCCAGCGCAACGGCTGCGAGAGCCCGGAGCTGAACGTCAACGAGTCGAGCGTCGCCTTGAGACGAGCCCGGGTGACATCCGGCCCGACGGTCTGCAGCGCCTTGACTAGCAACTGCATGCCGACGTACCCGCCCTCCAGGAACTGGTTGTCGACGTCGGCGCTGGACGACTCGTTGCGGATCGTGTTGACGTAGCTCGCCACACCGGAGGTGCCGAGGAAGGAACCCAACGGCGGTGTGTAACCGGTCCAGAGCCACATCTGGTCACAGGCCTGGCCACACGCTTCGGCGAACGGCCGCGTGAACAGGGGCTGCGCCCCGCCGTACCCGTCTTGCGCGTTTCCGGTGTGGTGCTCGGCTCCGATGAACGACAACGCAGTGTCGGGCTCGAGGAGGTAGCCCACGAAGTCGCAACCGTGAGCGCCGTAGCACGAGCCGTCGAAGGAGTTGGCCTCCGTCGCATAGCTCGCCTGGCCGGGCTGGATGCCACAGAAGTCCTGACGACAGGACTTGAGCGACGGATCGAATCCGGCGATGTCCTTGCCGGTGAGCCGCTTGACGGCCTTGTCGTATGCATACGCGCCCTCGACGCCGAAGTGGTACTTCGCGTCAAAGACGAGGCCGAAGGTTCGCGCACCGCGGCCGTAGGCGTTCTTCGCCATGACGTGCATCGTCGAGATCGTCGAAGTCGCGACCGGCCAGATCCACGGATTGCGGTACTGGTGGATCAACATGCCGTCGCTGCCGACGACGGGCACGCCTTGCTGCTGGATGTAGCTGTCGCAGGCGCGCAGACCCTCGGATGAAGGCACCACGGCGAGGGCGAAGACACGGTCACCTTGCACGAAGTTCTTGACGAACTGGCAACCGGTGTTCGCTTGCCACGAGTCGTTGCGCAACTCGAGGTCGAGCGTGCGACCGCAGATGCCGCCGGAGTGGTTGACCTGGTCCTTCACCGCTGTCATCGCGATACGCACCGGCGCGAGGAAGCTCGCACCGGGACCGTCGTCGACAACGGTCGCGGCGAGCTTGATGCTCGAACCGCTCACGCCGACGTCGGTCGAGCCACCGTTCTTGCCCCCGGCGCAGGCAAGTCCGGCAACCGGCGGAGCGCCACCGCCGGTCGTGGTCTGGGTAGACGCACCCGCGCCACTGCCGGTGCGCGACTTGTTCGAGGTGTTCGGGTTGGCTGGTCCGGTGCCGGCCGACGGTCCGACGACGCCGGGAGCAGTCACGCCCGGCTGCTCGGCGAGCTGCCCACCTGAGTTGGAGCTGTTCGCCGGGACGATCGTGACGATCGACAGGACGACGCCGACGCCGACCACGACCGCGAGCGTGGCGAGCGCGCTCTCGGCCGCAGGACCCGGGCGCTTGCGCCCTTTTGGCCAGGGCAGCTTCATCGCGGTCCCCCATAGAACAAGCCACGGCTGAGCAACGCCCAGCGCCGAGCGGACAGATAGACAGGAACGAGCAGCAAGAGCCACACGCCGAACAGCCGGAAGAAACGGCCGAGGGCGTTGACGAGCACGTGCAGTCCGTGCCGAACAGCGGCAAGCGGGCCGAACGGACCGTTGGTGACCAGAGGTGATGGCGTGCTGTTGCCGAGGGGCGTCAGCGCCGAGACACCACCGGGCGCTCCGGGTGCCGCAGCAGATGTCGGGCCCGACGTGCCCTTGCCGGCGCCGCCCGGGCTGTCACCGGAGCCTGCGTCGAGTCGGTAGATCCCGTAGTACGCCTCGGCCTCGACACCGGCGAAGTAGGCAACGGTCCGCGACGGCACGACGTTGTCCTCGTAGACCGTCGCGACCATCCCCGGTACCTCGACCCGGTCGGTCGACTGCTCGTTGAGCTGCTGCTCCTGGAGCTGCTGGTCGCGCTTGCGTTGCACGACAGCCTGGTAGCCGCCCGGGCTGCCCTTGGCGAGGGTCGTATCGGGTAGCGGGAAGTCGACGCGAAGCCGGCCCGGGAACTCCGCGTTGATACTCGCGGCAACGGAGTCAGCCGAGCAGTTCGAAGCGCACAAGAGCTTCCCGCCAAGACGTACGTCGCGCAGGACCCTCGTGAAGACCGAGCGCGCTGTCCCCGGCCGCCCATGCGCCCGCGCGGTGACAGTGGTCACCAGTTCGCCGACCCGCACCTGACCCGACAACAAGGTGATCCCGCGCGCGACCGAGCTGACCGTCGTCTGCGCGCCGCGCGTCGGGTCCATCGCGAGATGCGCCGACACGCTGCTCGTGCCGGCGTCGAAGACTGCTGTCCGAGCACTACTGGACTGACCCAGCGCCGTACCAGCGATCGTTGCCGCCGACCCGCCACCGAGAGCCGACGCCTGCACCGAACGCCGTGCCTGGTCGCAGCTCACCGATACACCGGCCTTCTGCACGGACGTGCGGGCACCACCGAAATCGACGCAGGTCACCTGCGGAAACGGCCATTTGCCGTGCGCGGTCTGCAGATCCGCCCCTGTGTTGGACGAGTCCGGCTGGTCAGCGATGGCCGCGGCGCTCGCTTCACTGCCGTCCAGCGTGATCTTCCCGATGTAGCCGGCGTCCAGCTCGCGCGTGCCGGACCCGACGGGCAGGCCGGAGTCCCAGTTCGCGAATGGAGCCGTCACGTTGTAGAAGAGGTTCGCGATCCCGCCGACCTGGCGGTAGACAGCGCCGTAGCCCTGCGCCGAAGCACCGAACTCGGCTGCGGTGACACCGGGTTGCTCGGGAACGTTCAGCGTGTTGGCATCCGGGTTCGGCAGGGCCGGCTCGTGGTAGTACGCCTCGTCATCGCGGAACACGCTGAGGTAGGGCAGCCCCGCGCCGGTGTAACACACCATCAGCCGCCGAGTTGCCGGGTCGACCGGGATGATCAGGCCCTGCTTCAACACATAGTTGACGTGCTGTCCCGGGCGCTTGGCACCCGGGGGGTACTGGTACTGCCCGTAGGTCGAACCTTGCTGCAGCGGGGTCGGCTGGGTGTCGAAGTCGGACAAGCCGACACGTGGGTCGGGCTCGCCGACGTAGAAGCGTCCATGCGCGGGATCGAGGCCCCATGTGTTCAGCTCGTTCAGACCGGCCCCCACGCTCCCGACGTACACGTCGTCGCCGGTCTGAAAGGCCTCGACCTGGGTGCCACGAGTGGGATCGGTATCGGAGATGAGCAGCCGCTGCGACAACGGGTCGAACTGCGAGATCGAGGTCTGGGAGAAGTTGCCGGACTTCGGAAACAGCTCGAAGTGGTCGAACGTCGGCGTCGTGCCATGCATGACCAGCAACACCTTGCCGACGCCGGACGGGTCGGGCGGCTGGTACCCGGAGCCGGTCACCCCACTCGTCGTACAACCGAAGTAGACAGCGTGAGCCGGGGCGGCGTACCCGACGCCCGACACCGAGCCCGGCGAGCCGGACTGCGTTGCCGGCAGATGGCAGTCCGGGATGGACTTCGTCCAGAGCACACGAGCGCGGTGTGCAGCGATGCCGGTCAGATCGACCGCGGTCAGCCGAACGGTGCCGGGCACGAACGCCGAACCGCTGGGGTCCTCGTCGACCGAGACGAGCAGGAAGACGCTCGTCTTCGCGACCTGCGCGAAACCGACGACTGCCTGGTCCGGGTCGCCGAGGCCACGTGCCCCGAAGTTGAGTGTGCCCAGGACACGGGGCGCCCCATGAACGACGCCGACCACCTGCATGAGCGATGACGGCCCGGCGCCCTCGACGACCACCAAGTGACCAGTCGAGTCATCGACCGAGAACGTCTGCACTCGCCCGGCGAGAGCAAGGCCCTTGGTCGCGGTCGGACGCAAACTGTCGGCGTTGTACGCCGCCACCATGCTCGGCGTGAAGTCGTCGTACGTGTAGAGGATGCGTTGCCGCCAGGCGTACGCCGGCTGCACGTGATCGGCGTAACTGTCGCCCGACACGTGTATGTATGTGGGGTTGGCGACGGTCGGATAGAACCGCCCGTCCGGCACCATCGCGTTCGAACCGGCGACCGCGCGAGACAGTCCATGCGGTGACTGCACGAGTCCAAGGGCCACGACGAGACCGAGGCCGGTGGCGAGCCGAAGGCGTCGCCACGAATGTGCCCGGCCACGGTCTCGTGCGTGGACCCTGAGGACTCGAGTCACCGCGTTGTCAGCGATTCGCGAGTCTTAGCGCGCCGACCTCACTTCAGCGCGATCGCGCACTGCAGCTGGTAGCTCTTTACGGTTGGCGCACTCGTCGGCGCGAAGTCGCACGCGCCAGTGACGTGTCCGGCGACCGAACCGCTCGCCGTACCGGCCAGCGTGACCTCGCTGCTGGTCCGCGTGTACGTGACGTTCGACGTGGTGGTGCCCTTGGAGCCTCGGCACGAGCCGGTTGCCGTGCCGTGGCCCTTTTGCAGTGTCTCCGCAATGTTGCTACTGCCGTTGAAGACGCAGTTGTAGGTGCCGGCATTCTTGGCGCTGCTGCCACCGACCAACGTGCCCACGAAGGTCACACTCTGGAAAGTCGGCGTGTTCGTCAGCCCGGGCGAGATCGTGCCGTGCCCGACGACGGTGGCGGCACCGGCCGCAGCTTTGGAAGGTGCGGCTCCCCAGGCCATTCCCGCGACGGCAACCGCCGCGACACCAATCCCGACCTTGGTGCGGATTCCGTGCATGCGTCCCTCCTAAAGGACTGCCCTACGGCTGCTGCGCCGGCCTTGGCCTGCCGACGAGGTCACCCCTGCGCCCGACGACCGTCTGGGTGCGTGTCGACGGCGCCGCCGGATTCCGGGAGCGAGGCAGATCCTTGCCCGCTGCTTACTGCGCGGCAAGGCAGGTTCGCCCGTTTAGGGACGCTTTGGTGCCCCGATTTCGTCCGTTATGTACGGATCAGCATCGACTGGTCACCGCGCGCAGCCAGCCGGGCACACGAGCAGGTGTCGTCGTGCCAGGCGCGCAGGCAACCTGGTGGATAGCTCAACGTCCGCACGACCTTCGCCGGGTTGCCAGCGACCAGGCTGTCGTCGGGCACGTCGCGGGAGACCACGGCGCCGGCCGCGATCAGGACCCGCCGGCCCACCGTTACCCCGGGCAGGATCACCGCGCGGGTGCCGATCCAGGTGCCGTCACCGATGCGGACCGGGGCGACCATCGGCTCGCGCCCCTCCACACCGTGGCTGTTGGTGTCGGTGATGTATACCTCGCTCGACAACGCGACGTCATTGCCGATCGTGATCTCTTTGACGCTGAAGACCATGCTCCCGCTGTTGATGAAGACGCGGTCGCCGATGCGGATCCGTCCCCACCCGCTGATCAGCGTCTTGCGATGCGTGGACCAGATCTTGATGGTCTCGCCGATCTCGAGGTCGGTCGCCTCCACGCAAGGCCGCCCGCCCACGCCCGGCCACTTACCGACCTTGTTTGCGCCGCGGAGATACCACGCCGCGCGGATACGGGGTGGCACGACGGCAAGCCACCAACGCAGGTAGTCGAGCCGGCTGACCTCGTCGCCGTCCGGGTCGCTCACGGAGTGCCTTCGCCCATCATGCGAGTCGGCGGCGTTCCGGCGTACGCACGTTCCGAACGGGACTTCATGATGCCCTTCGTCTGGCGGAGCGCGTTCATCGACAGCAACCGACCGGTGAAGTCCTGTTGCAACGTCCACAGAATGCCCTCGGCCGCCACCTCGCTGGGCTCCCAGTCCGAGTGGTCGACGTCAGGCAGGTTCGCCACGAAACCTTCGCTCGCCACCGGTACGTCGATGCGGAAACAGTTCACGCGGATGTCCGGCGCGAGCTGCGCGGCGCTGTTGATCGTGAGGTGCTCAAGCGCTGCTTTCGCCATGCCGTAGACCATCAGCCCCGCGATCGGCATCAACGCCGCGACGGACGAGATGTTGCAGATGACGCCGCCACCGGCCGCGCGCATGTGGGGCGTGGCCATACGTGTGGCCACCATGGGGGCTCGCGCATCGACGGCCATCGTCAGGTCGTAGCGCTTCTTCTCGATGTCGAGATCGCCGGGAAACGTGATGGCGGCGTTGTTCACCAGGATGTCGAGCCGGCCGAAGTGCTCGACGGTGCGCTCGACCATTGCGACGACTTCGTCTTCGTTGGCGAGGTTGGTCGGTACGGCGAGAGCGCGTGCGCCGTACGACTCAACCTTCTCGACCGTCTCGTCGAGTGTGCCCGGCGTCCGCTGCGGCGAGTACTTCGTCGACCGCGCGGCGAGCGCGACAGCGCAACCCGCTTGCGCAAGTGCGACAGCGGTCGCCGCGCCCACTCCCCGGCTGGCGCCGGTGACCAGCGCGGCCTTGCCCTCGAGTTCCACGGACTCCCCTAATTTCGCGGTGATCTAGGGACTGCGGCCCAAAATCGGGTCGCTCCGGGGCCGTAACCCCTAGATCACGACCCTAGAGGGCCGGGTCGAACAGCACCGGCAGCGCGGTGGGCGAACGGAAGGCCATGCCACGGATCGACGGCGGCGGGTCGCCCGCGAGCGCGGCAGGGTCCAGCCGCAGGTTGTGCAGCCGGTCGAGCAGTACGTCGAGGACGATCGTCATCTCCATCCGTGCGAGATGCATACCGAGGCACATGTGCGGACCGTTGCCGAAGGACAGGTGCGCGCGAGATCCACGCGAGATGTCGAAGCGGTCGGGTTCGGCGACGAAGCCCGGGTCACGGTTGGCCGCGCCTTGCGAGATGGCGATATGTGACCCCTTCGGAATCGGTACGCCGGCAAGCTCGGTGTCGACGATCGTCTCGCGCGCAAGGATCAGCAGCGGCGGCTCCCAGCGGAGCGCCTCGTCGATTGCCGGCCGGATCAGCGAGCGGTCCCGGCGTACCTCGTCGAGCTGCTCGGGGTGGGTCAGCAACCCGTAGAGCAAGTTGCCGGTCGCGCGGTAGGTCGTCTCGCCACCGGCCGGCAGGAGCAGCAACAAGAACGGCAGGATCTCGTCGTCCGACAACACCTCACCGTCAAGCTCGGCCCGTACGAGCTGGCTGATGACATCGTCGGCCGGTTCGCGTCGGCGTTCGGCGAGCAAGGGCACGAGATAGTCGCGCATCGCTTGTGATGCGGCCTTGCCGCGCTCGGGGTTGATCGCCGACGCGATGATCCACACCCCCCACTGCTCGAACTGCGCGGCGTCTTCGCGTGGTACGCCGAGGATGCGCGCGATGACCTGCATCGGATAGGTGAGCAGCAGCTGACGTACGAGCTCGGCCCTGCCCTCCGCGGCGAACCGGTCGATGAGCTCGTTCACGAGCGGACGGATCAGCTCGGCTTCCCAGCGGTTGAGCAGCTTCGGCCGGAACGCCTGTGCAACCAGCGAGCGATGCCGAAGGTGCTCGGCGCCGTCCATGCCGAGGATCGTCCAGCCCATGACCTCACGCATCGCCTCACCGGACGCTCGCGCAGAGAACGTGGTCTCGTCGCGCAGGACCCGTTCGACGTCCTCGTAGCGCACCGCGAAGAACGTGTCGCCACCGCCGCTGATCTCGCTGGGCCCCACGTTGAGGACCGGCGTCGTGACCCGCATCTCGGCGAAGCCTGGATAGGGATCGGCCTCGTCGGCGCCGCCGGGAATCGCGACCTCGCCGGCCGGGTCGTCGAACGCGTGCTCGCTCATAGTCCCCCAGGTGCCATGCGCCGGAGCGTAGTCCTGCTTGACAGATACCGTTCAGTATTTGATACTAGCTGGTATCTGATACCGAGGAGGATCTGATGGCGACGAACTGCACCTCCGAAGACATGGCCCCCCGGCGCGGCCGCGACGAGGTGCTTGGTTGGGTCGCCGCTGCGATCCGGGCCGAGCGGCTGTTCCACGCGCTGCACGAGAAGGCCGAACCCACCGGGCAGTGACCGGACCCGGGCACCGATGATTAGCCTCGTGCCCCGCGCGACCACCCGGCTCTCCCGCGAGGAGAAGAAGGCGATGACGCGCAGCCGGTTGCTCGACGCCGCGGCCGCTGTCTTCGCGCGTAAGGGCTTCTACGGTGCATCGCTCGACGACGTCGCCGAGGAGGCCGGGCTCACCAAAGGCGCTGTCTACAGCAACTTCGAAAGCAAGGACGATCTGATCTCGGCACTTCTCGCCGAGCGCCTCGATCACGCGCAGTACACGATCCCCGGCCTGGTGGACCCGGGCGCAAGCCGCGAGGAGCAAGCGAACCAAGCCGCTGCGTTGTTCATGCAGATGTTCGAGCGCGACCGTGACATGCACGTGCTCGGGGTCGAGTTCATGGCGCACCTCGCCCGCAACCCGCACCTCGCGCGGCGCGAGAGCTATCACCGCCGCGTCGCGGACATGGCCGCCGACATGGAGTCGCGGGCGACCGAACACGGTGCGTCGCTGCCAATGCCGGCACGCGACCTGGTCATCGCGCTGTTCGCGCTTGGCCAGGGCCTCATCATGGAGCGGCTGGTCAATCCCGACGACGTACCCGACGACCTTTTCGCGCGCGTGCTGAACCTGTTGCTGAGCAGCAGTCAGGTTCAGGACGAAAGCAGTGCAGCCGGCAAAGACAGCCGGTAGACCGCACCGGTCTTGTTCAGCCCCGGTATCCCGCTCTCACTCGTGCCGGCCGCGAGAAAGACCGACCCGCCCGAGACCGTCAACGTCGATGACGGCGGACCGGCGATCGGCCGCACCGCAAGAGGCACGCCGAAACGGCCGTCGAGCGCGATGAGCGTCGAGGAGAATGTGTCCGGCACGAACACGATGTCACCCGCCACGGACACCGATGAGTACGTCGGCCCTGCGAGCCGGTAGGTCCACAGCGTCTTGCCCGTTGACGCATCCATTGCGCGGACGACAACCGTCGCGTTCGGCACCTCCCCCGCCTTGTGCGGCACAGCAACGGCGGTCGCACCGATGATGCGCAGTGCACGTCCGCGGGAATCCGTTTGTACGGCGGTCGTACCCAGGTAGCCACCGATCGCGAATTGGTCGCCGATGTGTCCGGCCGTCGCGGTGCAGTTGCGCCACGCGGGCGCGCCGTTAGCGGCGTACTTCGCGTAGTAGCAACCGCTCTTGCGTCCCTCGCCGATCAGGTGCGCCCCGGACTCGGTCGTGAAGACGTTGGCCGACGCACCGAAGTCGTCATCGAGGTGCGCCTCTGCAACCGTCTTTGCCGGTCGGAACGCCCACACGATGTGGCCGGTGTCCGCGCGTGCGGCGACCATCCGCTCGGACCAGTTCGCGCCTGCGGCCTGTGCGTCTTCCGCGTGCGAGCAACTTGCCGTGCCGAACGTCACGAGATTGTCCTCGACGTCGACCGCCGGCGACGACCAAACACCGCCACAACCGAAGCCAGTGCCGGAGTTCGCCGTGAGTCCGGCGGTTCCGGAGTAGACCTCGCCGGTCTCAGCGTCGAGCTTCCAGATCGGGTCGAGCGACCACCCGGTGTCACCCCGAACGAGGTGCAACGCGATGACTCCGGTCCGCCCAACGCCCGCGTCGTCGTGCACGTCCATGCCCACGTAGATCCGACGATCCTGCGCACCGCCCACACTGACGTCGGCAACGGCAGGTGAGGACTCGACGTTGACTTGCGGGTTCTGCCCGGCTGCTGCCTCGGCGGCCTTCGTCGCCGCGGTGCGCGGGTCCAGGTCTACCCGCGCAAGCTGCTTTCCGGTCGCCGCATCGAGGGCCCACAACGAAGAACCGCCGCCGAACAACACGACCAGCCGCTGGCCGTCGACCCCCGCCGGGTCCGGGAAGCTCGTGACGGTCGCCGTCGAGACGATCAGCCCTGGGTAGACCGGCGCCGTCGCGCTGATCGTGAACTGCCACTTGACCTTGCCGGTGGCCACGTCGTACGCCGTGAATATGCCGTCCCAGTCACCGACGTAGACCGTGTCACCGACAACGACAGGTGACGCGGTGACGACGTTGCTTGCTGGCGTCACCCATGCGGGTGCGAGCGCAGCGACGTTCAGCGGCGTGATCGACGTACACATCCCGCGCACAGAGGACGTGTGTGCAGCGTCGTGCCAGGCGGCGGGCCAATCCGTGCTGCAGTCGGTATGCGGAAGGCTGCCGCTCTGGGCGGCGACCGCAGCGGGACCGCCGACGACAAGTACGCCGAGGGCGGCCGCCGCGAGCAAGCGGTTTCGCGCGGTGGACCTCAGCACCCGGTCTTGACCACCAGCTGACCGGACGGGTTGGTGAACGGTGATGGCGGTGCGTCCACGTTGCCGCCACCGATCACGAGACCACAGGTGCCGACGTACAGCGCAGGGATCGGGTACTGGATGATCGGCGATCCCTGCGGGTCCGGGTCCTCGTAGATCTGGATGCCGGGCTCGACGTAGGTCTTGCCGTTCTGCTCTTCCCAGTACGTGATCGGGTGGCCGCCGCAGTGCTCGGCGTCGTCATCGCCCGTGGCGCCGGAGCACGATTCCGGATCCCACTGGTGCGCGCCGTAGTCGGCCACGTCGCGGTCGCTGTTCGGGTCGGTGTTCGTGCCTTCGTACGCGACCCGGCGCTCGGTCTGCGCGCTGAAGCAGAAGCCGTCGGCGCAGAACCCGATGCCGGCGTCACCGAGCGGCAACGGATGGGTCAGCAGGTCGCTCTTGTTGCCGTTCTTGATGTCGTTCACCCACGTGCTCAGGGTCCACGGGGTCACGTTGACCTGGAAACCGCCCCCGTCGCTCGGACCGTTGTCCACCTGCGACGAGCTGTCGTGCTCGCCACCGTCGAGGTTGTCGTTCGCACCGAAGTAGGTGTGGATGCCGCTACCGGGATGTGCCGGAGTGCCGGCCAGCGTCGTGAGTGTCGGCTTCTGCCCCTTGACGTACTGCAGGCAGTAACGATGACCGGTGCCGAGGTCGACGCATGCGTTGACGGTGTTCTGCCGGTGGCCGTCCGCAGTCTCAGGCACACCGACGTACACGTAGTTGTGACGACCGTCGGTGACCTTGAACACCAGGGCGTTGCACCCTGCCTCTGCCCGGTCGGGTGAGTCACTGTTGAACGCGCCGCCTGAGCAGTTGTTGCGGGCGTTCGTGTAGTTGCCGTCGCTCACCGCCAACGCCGTGCCGGTGCCGAGTACACCTGCGGCGAGCAGGCCAAGCCAAACCACTTTGCGAGCACGCATCCTGGGGTCCCCTCCGGACTTTCACGTCCACGTTCGCGTCGCTAGAGGGGTACGACGCCCGCGAAGCGTCTCCTGCCGCCACCGCTAAAGTTCCTGACACGCGCGTCAGGGAGGGGCCTGGATCGGTGGGGTGGCTGAGCGAGACCGAGCGAGGCACGCTCACGGCGATCGTGGACCGGTTGATCCCGCCGGGTGCGGACGCAGCGAGCGAACCCGGCGCTGCGCACGTCGGAGTCGTCGACTACATCGACGCTCTGCTCGACGCGTTTTCCGTTGTGCCGCCACGGATTTTCGCGGGCGGCCCTTCGTCTGGGCGGTTCGGCGGGGAGGCGGCGTACGAGCCGTTCCTGCCGCTGACCCGGGTCCAGGAGATCGCCTGGCGCGAGCGCATCAGCGGCTGGCAACGGATCTACCGCGACGGGCTCGCGGCCCTGGGTCCCGACTTTCTCACTCTTGCGCCAGATCAGCAGGAGGCTCGTTTCGCGGCTGAGCAGGACCTCGCTGCGCTGGTCTACGAGCACACGTGCGAGGGCTACTACGCGGCTCCGGAGTACGGCGGCAACCGCGAGCTGGCCGGCTGGCGGCTGGCCAACTGGTCCGGCGACGTCGCGCCGCGCGGGTGGACAGCGGAAGAGGTGACCTCGCCACAGTGACGTCTACCGGGAGGAGTCGCTACGACGAGGTCGACACCGTCGACGCGGTCATCGTGGGCTCGGGACCGGGCGGGTCGACCGCCGCTGAGGTGTTGACGGCCGCGGGTTGGTCGGTGGTCATGCTCGAGCGGGGCGCGAATCATCTCGTCGACACCGAAGCGCCGTATGACCTGCGCTTCCACTTCAGCAACGACGAGTTGAAGTTCCGGCACCGGCACTTCCTCGGCCCCGACCCGCTGGTCGAGCCGCGCACGTTCCGCCGAGCGAGCTCGGGGGCCGACCGCGACTGGACCGGACCGGTCAACGACCTGCCGGCCACGGTCGGCGGCGGCGGTGTGCACGCCGACGGCAAGCTGCCGCGGTTCCGCCCGGAAGACTTCAAGTGCGTGTCCGCGAACGGTCCGATGCCGGGCGCCGACCTCGTCGACTGGCCGGTGACCTACGACGAGATGGAGCCGTACTACACGGCGGCTGAGTACGTCGTCGGCGTGTCCGGCATCGCGACCGGCCCGACGTCGAACCCGTTCGCGGCCTGGCGTTCCGCGCCGTACCCGATGCCGCCGGGACCACCGATGTACGGCGCGCTGCTGTCGTCGAAGGCAGCCGAAGAGCTCGGCTACCACCCGTATGAAGCTCCGACCGGGGCGAACTCTGTCTTCTACGACGGCCGCGGCGCATGCATCAACTGCGGGCACTGCGCGTTCTTCGGCTGCCCGGTGCATGCGAAGGGCGACCCGGTCGGGCCGTTGCGCAAGGCACTGCAGACCGGCCGCATGCGGTTATGGCCGGAGTGCTTCGCGACGCGGGTCGTCGTACAGAACGGCGCAGCCACCGGCGTCGACTTCCTCGACCACGAAGGTCAGCCGCGACACGTCGCCGGTCGTCATGTGGTGATCGCAGGCGGTGCGATGGAGACGCCGCGCCTTGCACTGCTGTCCGGCCTCGGCGGCCCACACGTGGGGCGCTACATCATGTTCCACTTCCAGACACTGACGGCGGGGTCGATGCCGTTTCGTGTTTTCGCGGAGCGCGGCCGCGACGTAACCCATGCGCACGACGACTCGATCGTGCCCGACGCTGCAGCCATGGCAGCTGCGAAAGACGCCGACTTGCCGTGGATTCGCGGTGGCTTCACCGAGCACGGTGGGGGTGGTCACCCGATCGACGAGTCGAAGCGGTTGCCGTCCGGCCCGCAGCACCGCGAGCTCATGAAGGCGTCACAGCTACGCCAGCACTTGTGGGCGTTCACGCTGCAAGGCGAGGACATGCCGGTTGCGACCAACGTCCTTGACCTCGATCCTTCCGTCAAGGACGTCAACGGCGTACCGGTCGCGCGGGTGACGCACGCTCCGCACAAGCACGAGTTCGTGTGCACCGCGCACTGGGGCCCGCGCAACGAGGAGATCCTGAAGCGGATGGGCGCCCTGTGGGCGTTTTCCACGACGTCGCCGGCGCCGGACTACGACTACGGCGAGTTCATCTCTCCGATCTCGGAGAGCAAGCACGTCATGGGCACGATGCGGATGGGTCCCGACCCCGCCGGGTCCGTGACTGATCCGTACGGCCGGCTCCACGACGTACCCAATGTTCTCGTCGCGGACTCTTCGGTGTTCCCGACGTCGGCGGGTTACGGGCCGACGTTGACACTCGTGGCGATGACGTTGCGCAACGCTCATGCTTTAGCCGGCACGTCGTTGCCACCGCTCGATGTGATCACTGCGCCGGCGCGCGAAGCCGGCACCCTCGCTTGAACCGGAGGTCATGACGTGGATGTGCGATCGATCGAAGACGTGAAACCGACGATTGAGCACAACGGCACAGTGCCTGTGTGGTGGCTGGTCGAGCCACGCGAGATGTTCGAAGCAACGAAGGGCGGACATCTCGAGCTGGTCAGCGAGTTCGAGGTTTCCGGTGGTGGCCTTGTCGATCCGCATTCACATCCGACGCACGAGTTCTACTACATCATCAGCGGCCGCGGGATGATGAAGATCGGCGATGAGGAACGGGAAGTCCAGCAGGGTGACCTGATCTACACGCCACCCAACGTCACGCATTCCATCTGGCCGCAGAGTGAACATGCATCCATCCGCGCGCTGGCGTTTGCCGTTGGCACACCGGACTCGGGCCCGGTCAACTACACCGATCACTGATGCCTGGGGTCTAGGGCGTCCTGACCGAGCGAGTGCCCGCCCCTGCCGCGACGATCTAGGGCTTGTGGCCCTCCCGCGGCTGGATTTGGGGCCGCAATCCCTAGATCACGGCACCTCGGAACGCACGGGGGTGAGCGCAGGCCGACCGTCGAGGACGGCTGCGATGTTCTCCGCGGCCAGCCGAACCATGGCGACCCGGGTCGCTCGAGTTGCGCTGCCGATGTGTGGCAGAAGGGTGAGGTGCGGCGCTGCAAGCAAGCGTGGATGCACGGTCGGCTCTCCGTCGTACACGTCGAGACCGGCAGCGAAGATCCCGCACGCTGACAGCGCCTCGGCGAGGGCGAGCTCATCGAGGACCGGGCCACGCGCGGTGTTGACGAGCACAGCGCTCGGCTTCATGAGTGCGAGGCGGCGTGCATCGATCAGGTGATGCGTCTCCGGTGTCAGCGGGACGTGCAGCGAGATGACATCGGCGGTGATGAGCAGGTCGTCGAGTGAGGCGACATAGCCGTCCGCCCCCGTGTCATGGCGCGCGTGATGGTGCACGCGCATGCCGAACCCCAGCGCGCGCCGCTCGACCGCTCGCGCGATTCGCCCGTAACCAACCAGCCCGAGCAGCGCGCCGTGCACGTCGACACCCAGGTAGCCGTCGAGCTGCCAACCGCTCCACTCCCCCGCGCGCAGGCTGGCTTCGGCGTCGGTGGTACGCCGGCATGCGGCCAGGATCAGCGCGAACGCTGTGTCTGCGGTGGTCTCGTCGAGCAGTCCCGGAGTGTTGGTGACGATGACGCCGTACGACGCAGCCGCATGCACGTCGATGTTGTCGTAACCGACGGCGACGTTGGCGACCACGCGCAATCCCGGCACGGCGAGCACGTCGGCGCTGACGTGGTCGGTCAGCAGACAGAGGATTGCATCGGCGCCATGCGCGGCCTCCGCCATCGGAACGCCGCGATCCCACGACATGAGTTCGTGGTCGCCGAGTGGTGCAAGGCCCTCGTCGAGCATCGGCGAGGTGACGAGGACGCGACTCACTTACAGTTCGTGCTCTCGGACACGAAAGGCTCCTTCAGATGGGCGTGATCGCTGATCGGATCGCTGAGCTCGGACTCACCTTGCACGGTCCGCACCCGCCACACCACCCGCTTGCGGCTGTCGTCGTACACGGCGGTGTTGCCCGAACGTCCGGGCAGTTGCCGCGGATCAATGGTGAGCTGACGTGCGTCGGCGTACTCGGCGACACGGTATCCGTCGAAGAAGGGCGCGAAGCGGCGAAAGTGTGTGCACTCAACGCGCTGGCTGTGCTGGCCGACGAAATCGGTGACCTCGACCGCATCGAACGGCTGATCACACTGACCGGTTTCGTCGCTTCTGCGCCCGGTTTCGACCAACAGCCCACCGTCGTGGACGGTGCGAGCACGGTCTTGTTCGACATCTTCGGCGAACCTGCCGGCCGGCACACGCGCAGCGCTATCGGTGTCGCCGCTCTCCCCCGCGGAGGCGCCGTCGAGATTGAGCTCACTGTTGCGGTGCGCCCTTAGTCATCGCCGCAGGCCCATGCGAGACCGCCGGCGACGTGTTGCACGTAGTCCGGATGCTCCCAGGCGAGCAGGAAGTGTCCAAGCGCCGTGTAGAAGACACGGCCACTTTCGATGCGATGACACCACGCGATGGGATAGCCGGCGGCCGGTTGTGCCGTGCCAGGTGCGAGGTCCTGTACGGCGCTGTCCTCGAGCCGAAGCAGCACCTCAGCATCCGGCCGCACGTGGTCGAACAGATAGAGCTCGTCGTGCAGAGACCAGTTGCCGTCGAAATGACGTGTCGCCGGATGGTCGTTCTCTTCGACGGTGAGCGGCAGAGCAGCGCTGACCGGGTGTCCGGCAAAACGAGCGCCGATCACCTCGCCGTAGTCATCCCAGGTGTGGTTCGCATCGGTGGCGGAGTGGACACCGACGATCGCGAGCTCGCCGGCGCGCAGCCGCTCGAGGATCAAGCTTCGTTGGCCGGGGCTCCACGGAACCTCACCGATCGTGTAGAGCGCGAGCACACGCGCCCGTGTGAGCACGTCCTCCGAGATCGTCGTGACGTTGTCGACCCGCATCGTCGACCAGCTGCGGGCCCCTGCGATCTCACCGAAGGCAGACACTGCTTGCTCGCGGCTGCCATGCACCCCGGACATCCGACCCGTCTTGTACGGCGCGCATTGCGTAACGACGACGACGTCAGCCGTCATGGCTGCTGCACGGGCGACGTGTCCAGTCCGAGCAACTCGACCGTCGTCTGGCCGGCGCGCAACGCCGTGAACAGACCCGCCTCTTTGGCCGCACGCGCTTCACCGGCGGCGAGGACGTCAGTCAGCTGAGCCAGCGGCACCACCGCGATGCCATCGCGATCGGCGACGATCCAGTCGCCCGGGTCGACCTCGACGTCGCCAACCGTCACCGCGATCCCGACCGCTCCGCCTGCTGACTTGACCGCACCGCGCAGCGCGACGCCCGCAGAGAACACCGGAAACCCGTGCGCCTCGAGTGCTTCGGTGTCACGGACGCATCCGTCGATCACGAGCCCGGCGAGACCTCTCGTCTCGGCCGCGGTCGTCAGCACTTCCCCCCAGTAACCGCGCTCGGGCTCATGCGAGGCGTCAACGACCAGCACGCTTCCTTCGGGGGCCAGCGTCACCGCGAGGTGAACTGCAAGGTTGTCAGCCGGGGCGCAACGGACGGTGTACGCCGGTGCCGTAACAGTGGCGCCGGACCACACCGGGCGCATCCGCGGTGCCATCGGACGCGCACCACTTTCGCCTAACGTGGCCGTGCCGAGAACCGCTAGCCGCGCGGCGTCGTCCACGCTCAACCTCCCCTGACAGCGGCGTCACACTAGCGCTACCGTCGCGCGCCACCATGCGATTCGGCCGACGACCCATCGTTCTCATCGCGGCGCTCCTGACAGCGACGAGTGTTGGTGGTGTTGCCGGTGCCGGCACGACCGACCTCGCGACGCCGCTCTGCGGTGCGACTAAGGGCACGAACGCCTCGGCACCGAGCGCGCTTCGCGTGGCGTCGTACAACATGCTGCACGGGCTGACTGACGAGGGTGATCGCACACTCGAAGCGCGACTCGCGATCGACGTTGATGAGCTAGCCGCATCTCACGTGGACATGGTCGGGATCCAAGAGGCGGAAGAGTCGACGAAGCACGGACGCGTCATCGCCCGTCTAGCGAGCCAGCTCACCGCTCGTACCGGCACCCCGTGGTACTGGTGCTGGTTTCGCACCGAACCACATCTGAACGGTACGCCGGACACGCGTCACGGCGGTGGAAACGCCGTCTCCGACCTGCTCGCCGCGCACTACAACTCCAACGAGTCGCAGTGGTACGAGGGTGCGGCAGTGTTGTCACGCTGGCCGATCGTCGCAAGTGCGGTGCACCGTTTGGTCGGCGAGGATCCGAAGCAACGGCTGCAGTCCGACTGTCGACCACCGCAGTTCTCCGGCGATCCGACCTGCGTCATCGACATTGCGTTGGAACCACGTGCAGCCGTCTGGACCCGGATCGCAACGCCGTACGGGGCACTCTCCTTCACGAGCAGCCACACATCCGGCAACTGGGCGCAAAGCGTCGATCTCGCGCGATGGGCGGGGCAGCAGTCACGCAACGACCCGTCCGCGGTGATGGTTTGCGACTGCAACTCCGTGCCGAGCAGCCGCGCGCAGCAAGTCATCCGCAGCAAGGGCTGGGTCGACACCTTCTACCGCTTTGGCTCCGGCGGCGGAACGGCCGACCAGGACATCGGTGCGGCGACGCCGACGACGACGTACCGCATCGACTACGTCTTCGTGCGGTCGCGCTCAGCGCACCGTCCCGTTGCCGCCACCCCGTTCATGAGCACACCCGAACCGAGCTCACTAGAGCCGTCCGGCTGGCTCTGGCCGAGCGATCACTGGGGCGTGCTGACGACCCTCAGCTAGTTGTGCAGGCCGAACCGGATCCGCAGTTGCGTTTCGCAGCCGGGCCGGTGAATAACCTGAACCGTCGCGTCCTCGTGCCCCTTGCCCTCGAACTCGAGCTCGGCTTCCTCGTTGTCCTCAGCGTCGGTGCCCTTGATCACGTAGCCGGCAGCGGCCAGCTGTGCCTTGATCGCATCGCGTCGCTGCTTGACGTCGCCGCCCGGTGCGTAGGCGAGGTACTGGACCGTGCTGCCCTGCTGCGTCTTCTGGAAGAAGATCGCGTCCGCCGGAGTGGGGATGTTGGACGGCGGCTTCGCGCTGCTCACGCTGGCAGCGGACGCGCAGGCATCCGGTGTGGGTGTTGCTGGTTGTGTCACCGGGGCCGCGCTCGTTGGGGCGGGGTGCCCTTGTCCGCTGCCGCCACCGCTGCTGCTGCAGCCCGCCAGTAGCGCCATCAGCGCCGCCACGCCCATCAACCTGCCGAGACGCAGCACGCGAATGCTCCTGATCCTTGTGATTGCCGGGCCGGTGAGTCAGGCCGGAAGACTAGTCGCCAGTCGAGGGCACCCCCAGCGACGGCGGTACGTCGGTACAGTTGTGACACGCGTGTCAGGGAACTCTCCGCCCAACCTGGGGGTCGCATACCGATGAGCGGCGTTGACGTTGTTGCGCTGGCCGGATCCCGGCCGCGGTTACGGCCTCCCGGAGAGGTCGACCCCATCACCGCCGGTGTCGTCCGCAGTGCGATGGAGACCGTCTGCTTCGAGATGGCGACCTATGTCTCGCGTACCGCGACCACGCCGATCCTGAACCAGAGCAACGAGCGCAACGCGACGATCCTCGACCGCAACGGCCGGCTGGTCGCGCTCTCGGTCGGCATCCCGCAGTTCATGCTGACCTCAACGCTGCCGGTCCGGTTTGCCCTCGACTTCTTCGGCGACGACATCCACGAGGGTGACGTCTTCGTCGGCAACGACCCGTACCACGGCGGCGGTCACCTGCCCGACTACAACGTGTTCGCGCCGGTCTTCGCGGACGGCCGGCTCGTGTGCATCGCCTCGATCCAGTGCCACCACGGCGACACCGGGGGTTCGTCCCCCGGCGGCTACAACGTGACCGCGACCGAGGTCTGGGCCGAAGGGGTGCGCTGGCCCGGCGTACGCGTCGTTGACGAAGGCATCGAGCGCCGCGACGTGCTCTATGCGATGGCCGCCAACAACCGCATCGCGGGCTTCGTCGGTGACATTCGCTCGCAGATCGGCGCTGCACAGCTGGGCGCCAAGCGACTCGGCGAGATCATCCAGCGGTACGGCGCTGACATCGTCGAGACGTCGATGGACTTCACCGTCGACTACGCCGCGCAGCGGTTCCGCTCCGAGGTGCAGAACTGGCCGGACGGCGTCTACGAGGCCGACTGCTACGTCGATCACGATCCGCTCGGCAACAAAGATGTGCACCTGCACTGCAAGGTCACGGTCGAGGGCGACGAGTTGACCGTCGACTTCAACGGGACCGACACGCGTGACGAGATCCAGGCCTGGTCGACCTTCGGCAACACGCGTGGCTACGTGATCGCGCAGCTCGCCTCGATGGTCGATGCGGCGATCCCCAAGAACGAGGGCTTCTTCGACAACGTCAAGCTGATCGTGCCGGAGGGCTGCGTGCTCAACCCGCGCCCGCCTAAGGCGGTGTCAGCGGGCTCCCACCACCCGGGCACCGAGGTCGGCGAGGTCGTCGCGCTCGCCCTCGCACAGGCGATGCCGGACAAGAGCGTCCCGCAGATCTACAAGCTCGGCGTACCGATCATCGTGTCCGGCGTCGACAAGGACGGCGACCGGTTCATCGACCACGGCGGCGAGGTGTACGCCGGCTGGGTCATGGCGGCAAAGGGCCAAGACGGCTGGGGCTCCAAGAACGCGGCGTTCGGCAACCTCTACAAGGCGCCCGCCGAACTGCACGAGCCGACGTTCCCCCACATCCTGTGGGACCGCGACCTGCAGACCGACACCGGCGGTCCTGGCAAGTGGCGCGGCGGGTGCGGTTCGCACTACGTCAAGGAGACGTTGGTGCCCGCGCGCGTGCACACCTATGTAATGGGCGCGAAGTACCCGATGCCTGGCATCGCCGGGGGCAGCCCTGGCTCACCGAACCGGCTCACCCTCAAGGTCGGCTCCGGCGAGGAAGTGGTCGTCGACTTCACCGCCGAGTGGGTCGAGCACGAAGCCGGCGAACGCATCGTCTACGAATTCGGCGGCGGCGGTGGCTGGGGTGACCCGCTCGAGCGTGACCCGCAGGCGGTGCTCGATGACGTCATCGACGAGTACGTCTCGATCGAGGCGGCGCGTCGCGACTACGGCGTCGTACTGACGGGCTCCCTCGAGGACCTCTCTCTTGCCGTTGATGAGTCAGCGACAACAGCCGTGCGGAACGAGATGCGCGCCGCGTAGCGTCCGATCGACGAGCCGCGGGTTGGTGGCTGCGTCGTACAAGCCCGGCAGGCGTGTTCGGCCGTCCCTGTCCGATCGCAGTCGTGCGCGGATCGCGGGCTCTCGGGTCAACGCGGAGGCCCGACGCGAACGCCGGATCCACACGCGTGCGCAGCCCACTTCCCTGGCTGAACCACCGCTTCGTTGGCTACGCGTGGCCAGTGAAGCGCCAGTTCAGCCAGGGAGGTGGGAGGGCGTGCGGGCGAACACGTCAGACGGCGCCTGGCCGCTGGTGAAGTTTCTGGACCGCACGCTCCCGTCCCTGGTCGCCTAGGATGCCCTTTGCTGACACGCGCGTCAGGGAGGAAACGCTTCGATGGGGTACCGGGTCGGGATTGACGTCGGGGGGACTTTCACCGACCTGATCTGCATCACGCCGGACGGCGAGGTCGTGCTCGACAAAACGCCCACCACGCCAGATGACCAGTCGCGGGGTGTCATGACCGGCCTGGGACAACTGGCCGAGCGCTTCGGCCTCGACAGTGGCGACTTCTGCCGGCAGCTCGACCTCGTCGTACACGGGACGACGACAGCCGACAACACAATGATCGAGGAGACCGGCGCCCACACGGGCTTGCTCACCACAGCGGGACACCGCGACGAGGTCGAGCTACGTCGCGGCTACAAGGAGAACATCTGGGACCCGGCGGCTCCCCCGCCGTTCGCGATCGCGCGCCGTCGCGCCCGCATCGCCATCCCGGAGCGGCTCGGTCCGGACGGCAACGTCGTCCTCGCCCTCGATGAAGAAGCCGTGCGCAAAGGCGTACGACGCCTCCGGCAGCTGGGCGTCACATCGATCGCGATCTGCTTCCTGTACTCGTATCTGAACGCCGACCACGAGAACCGCGCGCGCGAGATCCTGCTCGAGGAGTACCCCGACGTCGAGCACGTCTCGGTGTCCCACGAGGTGCTGCCGAAAGCGAGCGAGTTCGAACGCACCTCGACGACGCTCGTCAATGCGTACAACGCGCCGAAGCTCGCGCGCTACCTGGCGCGGCTAGCCGACGCGTTGCGGACGGCGGGCTACGACGGTCAGCTCGTGATCATGCAGGCGACCGGCGGTGTCATGACGTCGGACTACGTTGCGCACCGTGCGGTGACGTTGCTCGGCTCAGGTCCGGCTGCCGGCGTCCTGGGTGCGGCGCGAGCGGCGCACACCGCCGGCGTCACTGACTTCGTCTCGGTCGACATGGGCGGGACGTCGTACGACGTGGGACTCGTGCGCGGCGGCCATCCCGAGATCGCGACGTTCTGGAACTGGCGGCACCGCTACTACGTGGACATCCCGATGGTCGACGTCACCGCC
Organism: Actinomycetes bacterium; assembly: GCA_045807285.1. GTDB lineage: Bacteria > Actinomycetota > Actinomycetes > JAWWOW01 > JAWWOW01 > JBJMHR01. Next base: position 9,431 of record JBJMHR010000017.1, on the reverse strand, counting down.
GTGGGTGCAGGTGGTGGCTCGATCGCAACGGTCACGGCCGGCGCGTTGCTGGTCGGACCGGAGAGCGCGGGCGCGGTGCCGGGACCGGCGTGCTACGGCCGCGGCGGACAGCGCGCGACGGTCACCGACGCCGACGTCGTACTCGGGTACTTGCCGATCGACAGCTTCGCCGGCGGCCGGATGACCCTTGACGCAGCAGCAGCCCGCACGGCAGTCGAGCGAGACGTCGCAACGCCGCTCGACCTCGACCTGACCGACGCAGCGTGGGGCATCGTGCGCACCGTCAACGCCACGATGGCTGATGCCGTACGACGAGTTCTCGCGACAAAGGGGGTGGACCCCCGGGAGCTCGCTCTGGTCGCGTTCGGTGGGAACGGGCCAGTGCATGCGTGGGCGCAAGCGGAAGAGCTCGGCATCAACCGCGTTCTTGTGCCGCGGACCGCGCCCGGTTTCTCCGCCCTCGGCTTGCTCGTTGCGGACTACGTCGTCGACCTCTCGCGTGCCTATGTGTCGCCGTTGACCGAGGCCGACCCGCTGCAGATGCGGCGATACCTCGACGACCTTTCGGACGAGGCCGCGAAAGAGCTTGCGCCGGCCGGGCTCGACCACGACCGAGTCGTCGTCGAGTGCTACGCCGGCATGTGCTACCCCGGGCAGAACTTCGACCTGCAGGTGCCGGTGCCGACCGGCGACATCAGCCTGGACACCCTCGCGGCCGCGTTCCACGACCTGCACGAGCAGGATCGTGGCTACGCGTTCCGTTCCGCGGAGCCGCAGCTCCGGCAGGTGCGCGTCGTGACAACCGGGCAGACCGACAAGCCGGCGCAGCCCGCCAGTGTCGGCGGCACTCCCGCCGAGCAGGCCGTGAAGGGCACCCGTCCGGCGTACTTCGGCACAAGCTTCGTCGAAGCGACGGTGTACGACGGGCCAGCACTTGCTGCAGGCTCGCGCCTCGACGGACCGGCACTGGTCGAGGAGCCTTTCACCGTGGTTGTCGTCGGGCCCGGTCAGTCACTGACGCTGGACGCACACGGCACTTACCAGCTCGAGCGGGCCACGTCTTGACCGACGCAGAGCCGCCGGTGAACCCGGACGAGATCCTCGTCAACAACGGCAAACGCACCATGTCTCTGAACGAGCTCGCGCGTTCGATGCCGGGCATGGACCGGTTGATGGTGGAGATCGGGCACCGCGCCGGCTGTGTCTACCACGCGGCGAAGGCCGGCAACTGGCAGCTCGCAGGCTATTTTTGCCGGACCCTGGGCAAGCACCTCGACAACTCGGCGTTCGTGCGCCCGAAGTACGCCGAGTCGATGGAAGAGTTCCTCACTGTCGACTACGCGCCGGTGCGCAAGGCGATCGGAGCCGAGGACTGGCACGCCTTCGACGCGGCGTGGTCACACATGGTCGAGCGGATCAACTTCTGGCACGAGAAGTACGGCAAGCAGTACATCGTCTGGAAGACGCCTGAACACCCCCCGCCAGACCTGGACCTGACGCCGCGCCAATAGGTCAGTTGGTCCACCTACAGCACGGCGATGATGACGACGAGGGCGTTGGCGAAGCCGTGCACGAGCATGTTCGGCCCGAGTCGGGCCTTGCGCCGGGCAAGCATCGCCTGCACGAGCCCGAACGTCGCAATCGAGCCGCCGAGAATGACGCGGGCGCGCGCCGTGTCGACCTGCGGCACATGCGCCAGCCCGAAGAGCACCGAAGACACGATCGCCGCCGGCCAGAACGAGTAACGCCGCATGATCGACCGCAACAGCAGTCCGCGGAAGAAGAACTCCTCGACGACCGGTGCGATGAGGACCGCGACCACGATCAGCAAGAGGATCGCCGCCACGCTGTCGTCACCTGAGACGTCGACGTTCGACTGCGGCTCGCCCTTCAAAGGCAGCGTTACGACAAGGAGGACGAGACCGGCAAAGAAGCGCCCCAGCATGTTCCAGCCGAACCATCGCAACGCGAACCATGCGTCGCGGGGGCGCGGCAGGTCCCATCCCAGCGCGCGCCGCCAACCGCCTGACTGTGCGGCCGGCTTGCGGCCGGCCAGTACGACGGCCAAACCGATCGAGCACTCGCCGAGCAAGCCGGCGAGCCGGTCGCTGCCATAGACCCCGATCGGAATGGTGAGTGCGATCAGCCCACCGACCCAGAGGAACGCCTGAACGGCTTCCCAGATCCCCCAGTTGCTGCCGGGCAACCCCTTCGCGACTTCGAGGTCGAGTGCGTATCTCGTGTCGAGATGACCAACTGACGGATCAGCCGGTGCTTCCTCCGGATCAGCCGCCACGTCGGCAGCGACCACGATCGGCACGTCCAGGGTTTGCCAGAACTCCCAGCCCGGTGGCGGTGCAGTCCAGTCGGGTGGCGGCGCCCACCCTGCCGGCGGCTGCCATGCCGGTGGCGGCACCGGCCAGCCCGCCGGTGAGGTCCACCGGTGTGCGACGACGTGGCCGCGGCGTACGGCATCGACCGCGTTCAGTGCCGCGTCAAGACGTTGTTCGTCATAGCGACCGACACGCGTCAGAGCGTCGACGATCTCCTGCGCGACGCGACGCGACCCGTCACGACCTGCGCGCCGGAACGCCCACCGCGCGCGGGTGCGTCGTCCGTCCGTGGCGACCACCGCCGGGAAGTGCCAGCGTTCGGCGGGGTCACACTCCATGACGAAACCGGCGACCTGGTCACGCTTGACCGTCCGGGTCGCCCACAGGCCCCGCACGCGGACGTAGTCGTCGGTGACGGCGAAACCGACCAGCGACGCGCGTACGGCGATGAAGATCAGCACGACGATGGCGACTGCGACCGCAGTGCGCCCGGCACGGGACAAAGTCTCGTCGAAGACGCCTCCGATGGAGCCAAGTGCGACGAGACCGCTGCCGATGGCGACGGGCAAAACGAGACCGAGCGTGGCCCAACGTCGTTGCCCGAAAGTGCCCGGACCTTGCGGCAGCGCCGTCGTCACGCGCTCGCCTGGATCAACCGGTCAACGGCAAGCTCGGCAAAGTCGTGCGGGGCACCGTCGATCGGCAGCCGCCCGCGTCGGGCGGCGGACAGGTGCGCACATGACGTGACGAGGGCCATGTGTGTAAACGCCTGCGGAGTGTTGCCGAGGTGCTCACCCGTCGCGGTGTCGATCTCCTCGGCGTAGAGACCGACGTCGTTGGCAAGGCCGAGCAACCGTTCGAGCAATTCGGTCGCCTCGTCGAGGCGCCCGGCATGGGTGAACACATCGACGAGCCAGAAGCTACAGAGCAGGAAGGCGCCTTCACCTCCAGCGAGGCCGTCGACTGCGTGGTAGCGGTGCAGCAGCCCGTCCGCGTTCGACAGCTCCTTCGTCACCGTCTCGACGGTGCGTTGTACGCGTGCGTCGTTCGCTGCGAGCAATCCGAGGGCGGGCACGAGCAGCGTCGCCGCGTCGGCCGCGTCGAATCCGATGGCTTGTGGGCACCAGCCACAGTCGTCTACCGCGGAGAGCAGGTATGCCCGCACTGCGTCGCGCTCGGTGACCCATAGCTCCGGCACCGGCATCGACCACATCTCGGCGAGCTGTACGGCGCGATGCAGCGCCAGCCAGCAGTTCAACTTGGAATGCATGAAGTGCCGCGGCTCCGTGCGCACCTCCCAGATGCCTTGGTCGGGCTCGCGCCAGCGCGTGCAGCAGATGTCGGCAAGACCTTCGAGATAGCGGCGGTTGTCGGCGGTGATCTCGCCCCCTGCCTTTGCATAGAGGTACGCCGCCTCGAGCAGCTGACCAAAGCTGTCCAGCTGCAGCTGCTTGACCGCGCCGTTGCCGATGCGAACGGGCCGGCTGTCGCGGTGCCCGCGCAGATGGTCGAGCTCGACTTCCGGCAGCAGCCGCTCGCCCTCGACGCCGTACATGATCTGCAGGTCCTGTGGCCGGCCAGCGCCGGTGCGCTCGAGCCACTCCTTGAACGCCGCGGCCTCACCGCGGAGCCCGAGGGCAAACAAGCTCGTCAACGTCAGCGTGGCGTCGCGGATCCACACGTAGCGGTAGTCCCAGTTGCGTTCGCCACCGATCTCTTCCGGCAGGCTCGTCGTCGCGGCTGCGATCACCGCGCCGGTCGGCGAGTACGTCAGAGCCTTCAGCACCAGCGCGGAACGGCGTACCGAATCGGCGTAGTCACCGTCGTAGTGCAGACCGCCGAGCCAGTCGCGCCAAAAGCCGATGGTGTCGTCGAGGCGGCGCTGCCAGTCGTCCGCGTCGGGCTCCGGGTGGCCTGAGGGCGCAGAGTGCGCCAGCGTCCAGGTCGCCTCGACCCATGCAGTCTCGCCTGCGTCCATCTCCCAGTCGGCCGCCAAGACGTCGCCTCGCCGCAGGGTGTGCGCATCGCGGCGCTGCAGCGGATGCGTGGTTCGCACCCGCAGCGCGGAACCGCCACCCATGAAGTCAGCGACGTACGGCGTGGGCGTGCGCAGGCGTGGCACGACGAGGGCGTATTCGAACCTCGGCGTGACGCGTATCTGCACTGTTGCCGTACCGCGAAGGCAACGGATCCGGCGCAGCACACCGCGCTGTGGTGACACCTTCGCGGGCGCGGCCGGGTCGAACGGTGCCACCGGCATGCAGTCGAGGACTTCGACCACGCCCGTTGCCGACGTCCACATCGTCTGCAACACGTTGGTGCCGTCGACGTAGCGGCGTTCCACGGTCGAATCGGAGACACGCACAGCGAAGTTGCCACCGTGCTGGTCGTCGAGCAGGTGGCAGAAGATCGCGGGCGAGTCCGGCCGTGGAAAGCAGAGCCAGTCGATGCTTCCGTCGCGGCCGACGAGCGCGTTGGTGTGGCAGTCCCCGATCAGCGCATAGTCCGCGATGCGGTTCGGCACGCGGCCTAGGCTCATGCGTTGGGACGCTAGCGGACGACGCGTCAGTGTCAGCGGGGCAGCGACTGGCTGCCGCCGAGCACGGGAGCGAACAAGTCGCCGTCTTGTTCTACTCGTGCCAGCACGTCATCGGCGGTGAAACGCAAGTCGGCCGGCTTGCGGCAGGCTTCGACTTCGTCCCAGGTGATGGGTGTGGAAACCGTCGGCAGCGTGCGTGCACGCAATGAGTACGGCGAGATGGTGGTCTTGGCCGCGTTGTTCTGGGACCAGTCGACGAGGACCTTGCCGCCACGTAAGTCCTTCTTCATGTTCGAGACGACCAGGTCGGGATGCGCCTGCTCCAGCTCCTCGGCGAGCTCGCGAGCGTAGGAATGCACGTCTTCCCATGGACGTTTCGCGTCGAGCGGCACGTAGAGCTGCATGCCCTTCGAACCACTCGTCTTCGGGTAGCCCGCGAGGCCGACCTTGTCGAGTGCAGTCCGGATGATCTGCGCGACCTCACAACACTCGACGATCGTCGCCGGTTCTCCCGGGTCGAGGTCGTACACCATGATGTCCGGGTTCTTCGGCTTACCGTTCTTCTGCACGCGCCACATCGGCACGTGCAGCTCCAGTGTGGCGAGGTTGGCTGCCCAAACCATTGTCGCGAGCTCGCACACGACGGCGTAGTTGATCGTGGAACGGTTCTTCGTCGATCCGGGCGAGGGGAGCTCGACCTTCCGCACCCACGGCGGCGCATGTGACGGGGCGTTCTTCTCGAAGAAGAACTTGCCGTCGACGCCGTCCGGGTAGCGCTTGAAGGTGAGCGGTCGGTTCATGACGTAGGGCAGCATCGTCGGCGCGATGCGCGTGTAGTAGTCGATCACCTGACCCTTGGTGAACCCCGACTCCGGATAGAGGACCTTGGTGAGGTTCGAGAGGGTCAGCGTGCGCTTCTCGACCCGAACGGTGACCTTCTGGTCAGGACTCACGGATCACCTCGCCGGGTGACTTGTCTGGCCGCAGACCGCGCCAGGCCGGATGGCGCAAGCGTCCGTCGCGGGTCCACTCGCTGAACCGCACCTCACCGACCAAGTTCGGCTGCACCCAATGAGCGCCGCGGGCGTGCTCCCGCGGCACGGCGTCAGCAAATGGCGAGTCCTTGCGCTGGAAGGGTTTCAAGTCCTTGCCCAAGTCACGTAGCGCCTGCTCGGTGAAACCGGTGCCGACGTGCCCGGCGTAGAGCAACTCGCCTTTCTCGTCGGGTACGCCGAGGAGCAGCGAGCCGATCAGGTTCGCCCGCCGGCCCTCGCCGGGCTTCCAGCCACCGATGACGACCTCCTGCGTGCGCAGGTTCTTGACCTTGACCCAGCAGTCGGAGCGCTTTCCGGGAAAGTACTTCGAGTTGAGCGCTTTGACGACGACGCCTTCGAGGCCGCGCTCCTTCGACGCTTCGAGCACGGCCGCGCCACCCCCCGCGAACGACGGCGGCGTCTGCCAGGACGGGCCGGTCAGCTGCAGCGAGTCCAGCAGCTCACGGCGCTCGAGGTACGGCAGGTCCACCGTCGAGCGACCGTCGAGGTAGAGCACGTCGAAGATGAGATAGGTGATGGGGATCTGCGTCGTCAGCCGCCGGATCTGCGCCGCCTGGGTGACATGCATCCGCGGCTGAAGTGCGCCGAACGACGGTCGACCGTCCTCGTCCATCGCGATGATCTCGCCGTCGAGAATCATCTGCCGGGCGCCCAGGCTTTCGGCAAGCTCACGCAGTTCGGGATAGGTCGCGGTGACGTCCTTGTCGTTGCGCGACAGGACGCGGGCGCGGCCCCCCTCGATGTAGGTCGTCGCGCGGACACCGTCCCACTTGAACTCATAGGCCCACTTGTCGTCGTCGCGCGGCAACGCGTCGCGGAGCACAGCAAGCATCGGCCTCACGAGGTCCGGCATCGGCTCGAAGCCGTCGACCGGTGGGTCCATCCGGTGCATCATCCAGTCGTCGCCGCGCGTCTTGAACAACACGTACTTGCCCTTCGCGCGTTGACCGTGCAGCACGACCATGACCTCGCGATCCGACCATTTCTCCATCTCGTAGGTGCCGCGATCCCAGATCATGACCTTGCCGCCGCCGTACTCACCCTTTGGGATCTCACCCGCGAACTGCGCGTACTCGATCGGATGGTCTTCGGTGTGTACGGCGAGATGGTTCTTCTTGGGATCGGTCGGCAATCCTTTGGGCACCGCCCAAGAGACGAGGACACCGTTGCGCTCAAGCCGAAAGTCCCAGTGCAGCCGCGTCGCGTGATGTTCCTGGATCACGAACGTGTCGTCGTTGCCCTGCGGCAACGGACCTTTGTCCGGGACCGGCTCGGGCGTCTTGTTCTTGTCCCGCTTCTGTCGGTACGTCGCGAGCGCCGCCTCGACAGTCGCGGAATGCTTGCGCCCCGACGTGGCTTTGGTCGCGGTCTTTTTGGCCGCCTTCTTGGCAGGCGCCTTCTTTGCAGGCGCCCTCACCGTCGTCTTTCGCGCTGGCACGGACTATCTCTACCCCACCCGGCGCGGCAAACCGACGCGCACGTCCACACCTTCGGAGAAATGGACCACCGGTGCACCCTCCGGCGCGGGCAGCCCCGCGCCAATCAAGAGTCCGTCACTGTGCTTTGTTGCAACCGCGCGCCGCAGCGGCCACGCGGGATGTTCGGCGCGGGTGTACCAGAGCCGACCGAGGTAATGCGCCCAGAGCACGAATCGTGCAGTGAGGTAGTTCTCGAACGTCGTGAGCTCCGCGGCCGGGATCGGCTCACCCGCCTCGACGTCCACCTCTGACGCTTCCCCAGACCCGACTCCGCGACGCGTCGAGCGATACAAGACCCGGTCGCCGCGGCGTTCAACATGCATGGCCGACCAGTAGTACGGGAGACCCCATGACGCCCGCGCTGCGAGCACCGCGGGCAGCCGCGACGCATCGAGCGAGAAGAACCAGATGCCGCTCATGCCGTTCGGTCCGCGCACATACGTGCGCACGTTCGTCTCCGGGAAATACGACAGCCACGGGACTTCCGGCCCGACCGGCGGAGCCACGGTCATGTGGAATGGGATGAGCCCGACCCACGCGGCGTCGTCGTACGTTTCGATCGTCAGTCCGTGCGGGAGCAGCGCCTGAACGACGGCAGCGTCGTACGACCAATGCAGAAAGGAGATCTGCGACCACCGCATTCGCATGACCGCACGGTCGACAGGCGCCGGAGGCGACGGATCGTACGGCGAGTCGGACACCCGCTGATCTTGCGCCTAGCTGCGCGCGGCTAATCCCGCGCAGGCGATGCAAGTCGTCGCGGTCGGCCGGGCTTCGAGCCTCGCGTCACCTATAGCTTGGCCACAGGTCGCGCAGGTCCCGTAGCTGCCGCATGCCACCCGTTGATCTGCCGCCTCGACATCGGCGAGGTGGCGTCGAGCCAGATCGAGCAGGGCGGCTAATTGCTCCCGCTCGAACGCAAGCGTGGCGCCTTCCGGATCGTGCTCGTCGTCGGTCGCCGTCCCACTGGCTGCGGCGACGATGCCGTCGTACTCAGCCGTCAGCGACTGGATACGAAGCAGCGTTTCCGCTCTGTCCGCGGCGAGCCGGTCGCGGAGGGGTTCAGGCCGCGGGATAGCGAGCCGCCCTCGTCCCCGGCGGGTTGTGTACGCCGGCTTGCGCGTCCGGGTTCGGTACGACGAGTTCGCACTCGAGTCCATCGGGATCGCGAAAGAAGACGCTCAGGATCGAGCCGAAGTCGGTCACGAAGTCGTCCGCGGCGCCGCGAGCCATCAGCCGGTCGCGGACCTCCTCAAAGTGCTCGACTGACGACGCCTGCAACGCGAGGTGGTCGATGCGGCCGCGGCCGAACATCGGCGTCTGGCGGTCCGCTTCGGTATTGCCCTCGATCTCGAAGACGTTGAGCTCCGCGCCCGGGCCGATTTCGATGACAGACATCCGTGGCCCACCTTTGTCTGCGAACTCGGCACCGTCGCGCAGCACGTCGGCCTGGAACACGTCACGGTAGAACGCGTGCAGTCGGTCGCTGTCTTTCGTGAGTATCGCTACGTGGTTGAACCCGCTGAGCAGCATGCGCCCGATGCTAGGCGACTTTGCCGCGTCTTTTTGTTCAAGGCGGGCTTACGCGACTTTGAACTGGGCGATGGAGGAGCGGAGTTCGGCGGCGAGGACGTTGAGCTGGGCGGCGGCCGCTGCGGCTTGTTTGGACCCGACGGCGTACTGCCGGGACACGTCGGAGACCTGCGTCATCGCGGACACGACCTGGTCGGAGGCGGACCGCTGCTGCTGGGTCGCGATCGAGATCTCCTTGGCCGCGGTGGTGGTCTCATCGACCATCCCGGAAATGCGTTCCAACGCCTCCACCACCCCGCGGGCCAGCTCGGTCCCGGTCCGGACCTCCTTGGACCCTTCCTCGCTAGCGATGATGGTCGCGTTCGTCTCGGCCTGGATCTCGGCCACGATCGCCTGGATCTGCCCGGTCGACTCCTGCGCCCGCTCCGCCAGCTTCCGCACCTCCGAGGCCACCACCGCGAAGCCGCGGCCGTGCTCACCGGCCCGGGCCGCC
>JBJMHR010000016.1:0-47650 GCA_045807285.1 Actinomycetes bacterium | reverse complement strand
GGCACATCGACGTTGGCGTACGGGAGAGCGAGCAGGCTGTCGCCGAGCGGTCCGGCTCGGAGCAACCGGCGCAAACCCGTGAGCCAGGTGCCGGCCGCGGCCTGGCCGGCTCCGGGGGCGGACGCGTTGCCGTTGCCGGTCTGGACGCGGTAGCCGTCGGACATGTCGGCGACCGACTGCAGGAGCGCCGGGTCTACTGCCCAGGTCAGCTGCACGGCACGTTGGGCGTCCGGCGGCGGCTTTCGGCCACGTGGCGGTGCGTGCACCGAGCCGGGACCGGCGCGGCTGGCCGCTGCGAGCAGCGCGTTCAGCCGGCCTCGTCCGGCGAGTGACCCGGCGAGGTGGTCATCGGGAAAGACCGCGGTCGCGCCGCGGTCGGGCGCGTCGACCAGCGGCATGATCCAGGCGAGCCGCGTGGGCGTGAAGCCGCCACCGGCCGGCACCCAGGGCACGAACGTCGGCGCCCGCCCAACGATGTCGTTGGGACCGCCGGCGTCCGAGCCCAGCACTTCGACAGCGAACGGGTACACGCCGAAAGCGCCGAAGTGCAGATCGTCAGCCGCGACCGTGAGCGAAAACGGAATCGTCGCCGCGGCGTTCAGCGATGTCGCGATGGGCGTAGTGGTGCTTTCCAGCGGCTCGCCCAGTGGTTCGCTGCGAACGGCGTCGCCCGCGAGCTCGCTGCGCGAGCCGACGGCGCGGCTGCGCACGCGAAGGCGTACCCGGACATCGCCAACCGCCTCCGAACTTGCATTCACGAGGCGGCCGGCGACCGTGATCAGCGTGTGCGGCCGGACGACCCGCGGCGTGAGTGTGTCGACGAAAACCTGGACGGTAAGGCCGGCCAGGCCTTGCGCCGGTTCGCCGAACGACGTGGGCGGCTCATCGCGGGATGTCGCAAGCGCCGTACCGCCGCACACGATGAGCCAACACAACGATGCGGCCGCGAGTCGTCGGGCCGTTTCCTTCACCCGGTTTCCACGAGCAATCCGGGTACGTCGTGAACCAGCCGTCGCTCATCGTCGTAGCTCAGCCGACCGGCGAGCTGGTCCAGCGGGACCCAGGCGACGGAGGCCACTTCGGGGTCCGCGTGCGAGAGCTCGCCACCTTCGGCGCGCAACAAGAAGTGATGCACCGTCTTGTGAACCCGCCGGTCCTCGGCGACGAAGGAGAAGTCGATCGAGCCGAGAGGCGCGATGACCCGGCCGCGAATCCCGGTTTCCTCGGCGACCTCGCGCACGGCCGCCTGTTCGGCGGTCTCACCCGCCTCCAGGTGGCCCTTCGGGAGTGACCAGCGGAGCCGGCCGCGTCGGTCATATCGGCCGATCAGCGCTGCGCGGGCGTCGCCGTCGCGGCCCTCGACGACGAGGCCCCCGGCGGAGGTCTCCTCGACAACGCGGTACCGGGAGCCACGGTCGCGGCGCGGCTTCGGACTGACCGAACCGCCCGACGCCGCCACCCTTGGATCGTAGACAGACCGCCGTCGTCGGCCTGGGACTCGCGCAGGTGGTTGCCAGGTGGTCCGGGTGGGTCCTACCGACTGGGCCCGCGGGGCGGAATCAGCGTGCGGAGGTCGGGATCGAGGTCGACCAGCGTCGGCGTGAGCAGGCTTGCGACGCGGGCACGGGACACCGTGAGGAGGTCGCGGCTGTGAATGCCCAGCGCGGTGCCACTTTCCCCGGTCGGGGCGTAGAGCACCTCACGTCCAGAAAGCGACGCGTCGGCAAGGGCGAGGACATCGGCCGGCAAGAGCAGCGGGGCCACGAGGCCCGCGGCGAAGTCGGTCTCGGAGTTGATGCGATCCACGGCTGCGACACCGATCCGCCGCGCACCGGTGGCTTGCAGCAATGCCGAGGGCACCGGTGTCGCACCGGCCGGCACCATCACGGCGACCAGCTTGTGGTCGGCTTCATACATCCGCACGGTGACGCATTGACTCGGCGCCAATCCGAGGGCCTCGGGAAGTTCGTCGGCGGACAAGATGATCCGGCGGAGACGGACGATCTCGTGCGGTATCCCCCGCGCGAGCAACTCACGATGGATCGCGAGTGCATCCTTCATCGGCACCTCCACGTCGGCAGGGGGACGCCGCCTGCTGGCGGTTACCGCCGGGGAAGGTCCCGACCTTAGGTCGCAACCGCCGAGAAGGGAATCCCCCGCAGGGTTAGGGATCACACCCGCCGCCCGTACTCTGAGGCCGGTGTCCCGGCCCCGTCGACCCATCGACGACGACGCACTGCGACGAGCCGTCGCGGAGTTGCTCCGAGTCGCTCCGGTCGCGGATGCGCTGGCCGAACGTCTGGCAGCGAGCGGTCACGCATTGGCTCTCGTCGGGGGCTCGGTGCGCGATGCGCTGCTCGGCCGGCTCAGCCAGGACCTCGACTTCGCGACCGACGCGCGCCCCGACGAGGTGCTTGCTGCGGTGCGCGGTTGGGCCGAGGCCACGTGGACGACCGGCATCAACTTCGGGACCGTGGGCATCGGTCGGGACGGATGGCGGCTCGAGGTCACGACGTACCGCGCGGAGGCCTACGACCGCACGTCGCGCAAGCCGCAAGTCGCCTACGGCGACTCGCTCGAAGCAGATCTCGAACGTCGCGACTTCACCGTGAACGCCATGGCGGTGACGCTGCCCGAGCGCACGTTCGTGGACCCGTACGGCGGTTTGGACGACCTGCGGGCCAGGGTGCTCCGCACCCCGGGATCCGCCGTCGCTTCGTTCGACGACGACCCACTGCGGATCATGCGGGCCGGCCGGTTCGTCGCACAACTGGGTTGGTCGGTCGCTGACGACGTGGTCACGGCCATGGCCGAACTCTCGGGGCGGCTCGAGATCGTGTCGCCGGAGCGCAAGCGTGACGAGCTCACCAAGTTGCTGCTCGGTGCAGAGCCGGTCCGCGGGCTGCGTCTGCTCGCCGACACCGGCGCTGCTGATCTCGTCGTACCGGAACTGTCGAAGTTGAAGGCAACCGTCGACGAGCACCGCCGGCACAAAGATGTCTACGAGCACACGCTGACTGTGTTGACCCAAGCCGTGATGCTCGAGCGCGAACGCGGCTTCGATCCCGATCTTGTCGTGCGGCTCGCCGCGTTGTTGCACGACATCGGCAAGCCCAAGACGCGTTCCTTCGAATCCGGGGGCGGGGTTTCCTTCCACCACCACGAGGTCGTCGGGGCCGCGATGACGCGGTCTCGCCTGTCCGAGCTCCGCTTCCCGAAGCATGTCGTCGAGGACGTCTCCCGCCTGGTCGAGCTGCACCTGCGGTTCCACGGGTACGCCGAAGGTGAATGGACCGACGCTGCCGTACGCCGGTACGTGCGCGACGCCGGTCACTTGCTCGACCGTTTGCACGTGCTCACCCGCTCGGACTGCACGACCCGCAACAAGGCGAAAGCGGCACGGCTCGCGGCGGCATACGACGACCTCGAGGCGCGGATCGCCCGTCTTGCTGCCGAAGAAGAGCTCCGGGCGATCAAGCCTCGCCTCGATGGCGGCCAAGTGATGGCTTACCTCGGGCAGTCACCGGGTCCGATCATCGGTCAGGCGTTGAAGTTCCTGCTCGAGCTGCGACTTGAGCGCGGACCCATGACGGCCGATCAAGGTTATGAAGCGCTGCGGACCTGGGCCGTCGAGCAGGGCCTTGCCGACCCCGGTCGGCCGCCCAGCGAACCGGGCGCCAAGGAGCAGAAATAGCTCGCGTCTAGTTACTTCGGGCCATGGGACTCGGCGACCTGACCGGTGAGGATTGGCGCGTGGGACAAAGGCCGCAAGTCGGTCACGCCGCGTGGCTCGGTGCTGCCGCGGTCGTGGCTGCTTTAGTGACCGGCTGCGGGGGAGGGCACAGCGACGCCGTCACCCGCCTGACCCAGACCGTCAACGCTCAGGTGCTCACCGCTGCCGGCCAGACGCTGGCGGCCCGACCGGGGCTCACCCTGCACCCCGGCGACGAGGTCCGCACCGGGGTCGGGGGCGCGGCTGTATTCGCGACCGGCACGCGGAAGGCCTATCTCGGCGGCCAAGGAAGCTACCTCGTTCAGGGCCGCACGGCCGGCACCTTGAGACGCGGCGCCCTCGTGGTCGACGGGCGTAGCGGCCCGGCCCTCGACGTCACGTCGGGACCGGTGACGGCCCGCGTCATCCACTCTGCCGCCCGGCTCGAGCACGGCTTCGCCGTACGCGTCGGTGTCCTTGCCGGAAAAGCGGTGGCCGTCACCGGTGACGCTGCTGGTGGGCCGGCGCGCACCACGGTGCCCTCGCTCTACCAGGTCGTCGTAGCCGGACGGGGACTTGCCGATCCGACAGCGCTCGCATTGACCGACGACGATGCGGAACGCCTGGTCGCTCCCGATCTCGTCGCCGACGACGTCCAACTCACCCGAACAGCAGCCGCGCTCGACACCGGGGCCGAAGGTCGCGCCATCGTCACGGTCGCGGTGTCCCGGCACCTCACGAACGCCAAGGTGACGGCGCAGTACAGCGAAACCGCATTGCCGATGGCGATGGCGCGTTCGTTGACCTCGAACGCGTCCGCACTGGGACGGGACTACAACCTCGCGGCGAACTATCGGCGTGAGGGTGGTTCGTGGGGAGTCGTCGCGCGTCTCGTCGGCACCGACGCGACGCAGACCAGCCGCGCCATCGACGCGCTGCTGATCGGGGTGCCGACGGCCGGCACCATTCTTGCGGCCGCACCGGCGCCTGCTCCCGGCAGCGCGTCGTCGCCTTCCTCGCGATCACCGGGTCAGGTAACGAACCCCGGTGGTGTCGGCGACCGGAAGACGCCACCACCGACCGGTGGCAAGCCGACGACGAAGCCGACACCGTCACCGAGCCCGACGCCTGGGCCCATCCAGCAGGTGGTCGGCGGCGTTCTCGGCACATTGCCGCCGGTCACCGGCGCGTCGACCTCACCGAAGCCATGCAAGCTTCTCGGTCTGCTCAACTGCTGACGGTTGCGTGCTGCACCAACGCCGGACCGGACTCCCGCCGCATCCCATTGCACGTACGGCGATAGCCGAGCCCCGCGGCCAAGTAACCCAGCGAGATGAGCGTGACCACGACGTAGGACTTGCCGGACATCGGTAGCAGGATCACGCCGACGCCGGCGGCCGCCACGAACGAGACGTTGAAGACCACGTCGTACAACGAGAACACCCGCCCGCGGTACGCGTCGTCAACGTGCTGCTGCACGAGTGTGTCCACGCAGATCTTCACGCCCTGCGCTGCCAGCCCGAGGAACACTGCGGCGATCACGATCGTGGCTCGCAGGAACGGCGTGACGAGCGTAATTTCCACCACCGCGGCACCAACGAGCAAGCCGATGATCCAGCGATCCTTGCCGACACGTGCAACGACGATCGGGGTGAGCCAGGCGGCGAGTACGACGCCGATGCCAGCGGCCGCGACAACCAGTGCGAGCCCGCTGACGCTCTCGTCGTCTGCGGCATTGAAGTGGTTGCGGTACAACAAGACCGTCGCGATGGTCGACAACCCCCAGAAGAACCTGTGCACCGTGATGGTGGCGAGGGCGTAGCCCGCTTCGCGGTGTTGCCAGACGTGCCGGGCGCCGGCCGCCATCCCATAGGCCACGTTGCGTAGTTCGGTCCGAGTCGAAGCGCGCGCCTCGTCGAGGTCGGGACCGAGGCTGTGGGTGCCGATCGTCCGCGCCGCCAGCGACGATGCGACGTACACCGTCGCAGCGACGAGCAGCACCGCGGCGTTGGCAGCGTTGCCGCGACCGGTGAGCGAGCGAACCGCGAGTCCGACGCCTCCGCCGAGCAGTGCGACGACGGTTCCGGACGTCGTCGACACCGAGTTGCCCATGACGAGCTCGTCACGGACGACAACATGCGGAAGCGCCGCAGACAAGGCGGAGAGCACGAAGCGGTTGAGTGAGATGACGATGAGCGCAGCCACAAAGAACAGCCAGCCCGACCAGCCGTCGGCGACCATCAGGGCGACGCAGACAACGATGAACGCTCGCAGCAGGTTCGTGCGGGCGAGCACCCGTTGCCGGCTCCAGCGGTCAAGGAACACACCTGCGAACGGCCCGACGATCGAATACGGGAGCAGCAGCACGGTGAACGCGGCCGCTGCCTTGGCTGTTGTCGTCGCCTGGTCCGGGTTGAAGAAAACGTAGGTGCCGAGCGCCACCTGGAAGCATCCGTCCGCGGCCTGCGACAACAACCGGGTCGCGTAGAGCCGCCGGAAGCCAGGCTGCCGCCACACGATCCGAAAGTCGGCGGCGAAGCTCACCCCGTCAGGTTAAGCGCCGAATTGTCAGAACCTCAGCGGGCTAGCACTCTGTCGTTCTGACCATTCAGGCGCCGACGATGAACTCTTCGACTTTCTGGCGGCAGATCTCGTCGCGGTACTGCTCCGGCGGGGACTTCATGAAGTACGACGACGGGCCGAGCAGCGGTCCGCCGACGCCACGATCGAGGGCGATCTTGGCGCAGCGCACCGCGTCGATGACGACGCCGGCCGAGTTGGGCGAGTCCCAGACCTCCAGCTTGTACTCGAGGTTCAGCGGGACGTCGCCGAAGGCACGCCCCTCGAGGCGGACGTAGGCCCACTTGCGGTCGTCGAGCCAGGCAACGTAGTCGGACGGGCCGATGTGCACGTTGCGGTCGGACTTCTTGCCGGCGAGCGGGCCGGTCTCGATGTTGGACGTGACCGCCTGGGTCTTCGAGAGCTTCTTGGACTCGAGGCGCTCGCGCTCGAGCATGTTCATGAAGTCCATGTTGCCGCCGACGTTCAGCTGGTACGTGCGGTCGAGGATGACGCCGCGGTCCTCGAACAGCTTTGCGAGCACCCGGTGCGTGATCGTCGCGCCGACCTGGCTCTTGATGTCGTCGCCGACGATCGGGACACCGGCTGCGGTGAACTTGTCCGCCCACTCCTTGGTGCCGGCGATGAAGACCGGCAGGCAGTTGACGAAGCCGACGCCGGCGTCGATGGCGCACTGTGCGTAGAACTTCGCGGCGTCTTCCGAGCCCACCGGGAGGTAGCACACGAGCACGTCGGTGCGCGCTTCCTTCAGCGTGGCGATGACGTCGACCGGCTCCTCGGAGGACTCCTCGATCATCTCGCGGTAGTACTTGCCGAGGCCGTCAAGCGTGTGCCCGCGTTGCACGGTCACGCCGACCGGTGGCACGTCGGCGATCTTGATGGTGTTGTTCTCGCTCGCGCCGATCGCCTCGGAGAGGTCGCGGCCGACCTTCTTGCCGTCGACGTCGAACGCTGCCACGAACTCGATGTCGCGGACGTGGTAATCGCCGAGTTGAACATGCATGAGACCGGGGACGCGCGACTCAGGGTCGGCGTTCCGGTAGTACTCGACGCCTTGCACAAGCGACGCGGCGCAGTTGCCGACGCCCACGATGGCGACGCGAACTGTCCCCGAACCAGGTGTTGCGTGCGGACCCATCCGATTGCTCCTTCGTTTACTTCAGTTGCGTGTTGACTCTGTGGCGGGGTGAACGGATGGTTCCGTCAGGGCCCGGGGGTTCTTCCTGTGCCGAGAGGTCTGCGGCGGAACGTTGGTTCCGGCGCGTTCGGCGTCGATCAGTTCGTTGAGCCAGCGGACCTCTCGCTCGACGGACTCGAGTCCGTGCCGCTGCAGCTCCAACGTGTATGCATCGAGGCGCTCGCGGGTGCGGCTAAGCGCGCTCCGCACGCCGTCGAGGCGCTCTTCCAGTCGGTTGCGGCGTCCCTCGAGGATCCGCATCCGGGTCTCCGCGTCCGTCTGAGCGAAGAACGCGAAGTGAACGCCGAAGTTGTCGTCCTCCCACGCTGACGGCCCGGCTTCGGCGAGCATCTCCTGCAGCGCCTCT
Source organism: Actinomycetes bacterium (assembly GCA_045807285.1). Classification (GTDB taxonomy): domain Bacteria; phylum Actinomycetota; class Actinomycetes; order JAWWOW01; family JAWWOW01; genus JBJMHR01. The sequence continues at coordinate 39,814 of JBJMHR010000016.1, read as the reverse complement.
TTGCCGTCGGCCGTGAGCTTGTAGACGATCCGGCTGCGTCGGCCGGCGGTCCGGGCTGACTTGCCCGGCGCCGGTGCGCCGCTGACGTCCTCGGTGATCCAGCCGCGCGCTACCAGGTCCTTCAGGCAGGGGTAGAGCGAGCCATAGCTGAAAGCCCGGAACGCCCCGAGCACCGCGCCCAGCCGCTTGCGCAGCTCGTACCCGTGCATGGGAGTGTCCGCGAGCAGCCCGAGCACGGAAAGCTCGAGTACGCCGGTGCGGCGGCTCACGGGACTCCTTGGCTTACGGTTCGGCATCGGGGGACCAGGGCGGGGGACAGGCGATGTATCGCTGCGATACATCGCGGCGATACGGACTTTAGGTCATCACGGCGCACTGCGCAAGTTTCCGGTCGCCGGGTCGTCACTTCCGGTCCATTTCCTGCTCTCCGCACGGCCATCACCGTGGTGGCGGACCCAGTGACCCTCGATCGCGCCCCTGGCGGCGTAGCCTCTGCGCCGTGCGCACCTCCGCAGCCTCCGCGCGGGCCGTCGTCGACTACGGCCTCGCGCGGCGAGCGGCGCTGCGCGATCTGCACGGTGGCCGGCTGAGCCCACTGGACGCCTGCGATGCCCACCCGTACCTGTTGCGCGCGGCTCGTTACCACGGTGAGGCGACGGAGCGGACCTGCCCGGTCTGCCGACGCGAACCACTCGTCGAGGTGACCTACACCTACGGCGACTGTTTCAAGGACGAGACCAACGGCCGGGTCCGCCGACCGGCCGAGCTGCCCGAGCTCGCGCGGGAGTACACCGAGTTCACCGTGTACGTCGTCGAGGTCTGCCAAGGCTGCGCCTGGAACCACCTGACGCTCTCCTACGTCCTTGGTAAGCCAACAATTTCGCGGCCACGGACGCGACGAAATACTCCAAATAGGGCGACTTCGGGCACCGCGCGCCGGAGGCGTGCCGCCGAGGAGTGAGAACGGCCCGGCTGCGGGTATCGCGCCGCTGGCCCCACAACACTCTGAGGTGACGTGAAGATCGACTACCCCCGCGCCGGACACGACGGTTGGCGGCGCTTCGTGCCGTCCTGGCGACAGACGCTGGCGATCTGCGGCGGTGGCCTGCTTCTCATCATCGCCGTCTTCGTCATCGCGTACTTCACCGTGAGCGTCCCCGACCCCAACAAGCTCGCGGTCGCGCAGACCACGACGTTCTTGTACGCCGATAACAAGACGTCGATCGGTACCGACGGCGCGGCCAACCGCCAGAGCGTCACGTTGCACGACGTGCCGATGGACGTCCGGCACGCCGTGCTCGCCGCGGAGGACCGGAACTTCTACTCCGAGCCGGCGATCTCGTTCACCGGCACGACACGGGCGTTGTGGGTCGACCTGCGCGGCGGCGACGTCCAAGGCGGGTCGACGATCACCCAGCAATACGCGAAGAACGCCTATCTGAGCCAGCAGCGATCGGTGTTCCGCAAGCTCAAAGAGATCGTGATCGCGGTCAAGGTGTCGCGACAGAAGTCCAAGGACCAGATCCTGCAGGACTACCTCAACACGATCTACTTCGGGCGCGGCGCCTACGGCGTACAGACCGCTGCGCAAACGTACTTCGGACGTGACGTCAGCCAACTCGATGTGAGCCAGGCGGCGCTGCTCGCGGCTGTCGTACGGGCACCCGCGCTCTACGACCCGCTCGAGCACCCGGATCGGGCAAAAACGCGCTGGCAGTACGTCCTCGACGGCATGGTGAAGAAGAAATGGCTCAGCCAGCAGCAGGCGGCGAAGCAGCAGTTCCCCCCACCTGATCTCCGCAAGTCGCGGGCAGCGAGCGCGCTCGCCGGGCCCAAGGGCTACGTGATCCGCGCGGCCGAGGCTGAGCTCATGCAGCACGGGTTCACGCAACAACAACTCGACGAGGGTGGCCTGCGTGTGACCACCACCCTCGTACAGCACGCGCAGGACGCGGCGGTCAAAGCCGTCGATCAGACCTTGCCCACCGACAGGCCGAAAGACCTGCGGACCGCTCTGATCGCGGTCGAGCCGGGCACCGGGAAAGTGCTCGCGATGTACGGCGGCAGCGACTATCAGCGGCGACAGTTCAATGACGCGACCCAGGGCGCGGCCCAGCCGGGATCGTCGTTCAAGCCGTACGTGCTCGTGACCGCGCTGGAACACGGCATCCCGTTGTCGCAGAAGTACGACGGCCATTCGCCGCAGACGATCGCCGGTCAGCCGGTGCGGAACTTCAACAACGAGCAGTTCGGCCAGATCGATCTACCGACCGCGACAGCGCACTCGGTCAACACCGTGTTCTACCGGCTCGGTCTCGACGCGGGCGGCCCGTCAGCGGTGGCCGACACAGCGAAGAAGGCCGGCATCACGGCCAAGCTCGACCCTGCGGCCGCCGGTGGCTCGCTGTTCCTCGGCGGCGGCGCCTCCGTCGACGTGCGTCCGATCGACCAGGCGGTCGGCTTCGCGACCTTTGCCGCGCAGGGCATGCACGCCGCGCCGTACCTCGTCGCGAAAGTCGTCGACGGCGGCGGGCACACGCTCTACACACCGCACGAGAAGGCCAACCGCGCTTTCCCGGCCGATGTCATGGCTGACACGACCGCGGCTCTGCAACAGGTGGTCAAGCGAGGGACGGGCACCGGTGCGCAGCTGAGCGGCGGTCGTCCGGCGGCAGGCAAGACCGGAACGACGAGCGGTAACACTGCCGCCTGGTTCGTCGGCTACACCCCGCAGATGTCGGCGGCAGTTGCGTTGTTCCGTGACAAAAACAAGCCGTTGCAAGGAATTCTCGGCCGCAGCGAAGTGACCGGCGGATCAGTTCCGGCCTCGGTGTGGAAGGCGTTTGTCGACGCCGCGCTCGCCGGTCAACCGGTCGAGCAGTTCCCGCCGGCCGCGAACATCGGCGGATCACCGAGCCCGACGTCGTCCGCAACACCGACGGCAACACCGACGGCGACGCCGACCGCGACGCCGACGCCGCGCCCGAGCCGGTCGATACCTCCGCTGCCCACGCCGTCGAAACAGCCGAGTCCGTCGTTGCTGCCGTCGGTAGGCCCGTCGTCGTCTCCCAAGGCGTCAACGGTCGCATCGCCGTAGGTCGACGTCCGGTCGCCCCTTGTTTGCGGGAGTGAATGGGACAGCAATCCCGGCGTAGGCAACGATGCCGGTCATGGATGTGCCGCCGGTCGTAGCACCGTCGCGTGAAGACCCGGTGGTCGTCGGGATGTCGGAGACGGTGGGGGGCCCGGTCGGCCGCCGCGCACTGCTCGGCCGGCACGGCTGGACAACGGCACTAATCCTCGTCGTCCTCACCTTGGTCACCTGCATCGCGGGCTTCGGCCAGAAACTGCCCTGCCGCGACCCGGGCAACTGGACGCACGAGTTCCAGTACACCCACCTCTGCTACTCCGACCTGACGGCGTTGTACTACTCCGAGGGTCTGGTCGGTGACCGCGACGTGGTGACCGACACCGGGACCCGGCTCTCCGTTCCGTACGCCGACCACGCCGTCGAGTACCCCGTCGTGATCGGGGGGCTGATGTGGGTCGGTGCTGAGGTCGCGAACCACCTCCATCCGAACGACCCGCATTTGTCACGGACCGCGAGCGGCAAGGAAAAGGTGTCGGATGCCCGGCCGCTGGCGTTCTTCGACGTCACGGCGTTGATCCTCACCGCCTTCGCGGTCATCACGGTGCTCGCGGTCTGCCTCACGCACCGCCGAAGACCGTGGGATGCCGCACTCGTCGCGCTTTCGCCTGCCCTCGTCTTCCATGCGTTCACGAACTGGGACCTCGCAGCAGCAGCATTCGCGAGCCTCGCCCTGCTCGCCTGGGCGCGTCGAAGACCGTGGCTCGCGGGTCTTTTCCTCGGACTCGGTACGGCGACCAAGCTCTATCCGGTCTTGTTCCTCGTGCCGCTGTTCGTGCTGTGCCTCCGCGGCAGGCGGCTTGCGGCCTGGTGGAGCGTGACGATCGGAACGGCGATCACGTGGTTCGTCGTCAACGCGCCGGTGATGGTCTCGCACTTCACTGCCTGGAAGACCTTCTACGTCCAGAACAAGACGCGTCCCGCGGACTTCGACTCGTTGTGGTTCGTGTTCAACAACTGGCACCACACGCAGGTCGTCTCCGACGTGCATCAACTGAACATCGGTGTCGCAGTAGCGGTCGGTGTCGCGCTCGCCGCTGTCGGGGTGCTCATTCTGGTCAGCCCGCGCCGGCCGCGGCTCCCGCAGGTGTTGTTCTTGTCGCTCGCCGCGTTTCTGCTGCTGAACAAGGTCGACTCGCCGCAGTACGTCATCTGGCTCGTCCCGCTCGCGGCGTTGGCGCGGCCGAAGTGGTCGGCGTTCCTGCTCTGGCAGCTCACCGAGATCCCATTGCTGGTGACGCGCTACCTCTACTTCGTCCGCCGCGACGACCCGCACCATGGCCTGAACTTCGACTGGTTCGCGAGCATGGTGTTGATGCGCGACGCCGCCTTGCTGTTCCTGATGGCTCTCGTCGTACGCGAGATCCTGCGTCCGGAACATGACGTCGTACGCCGCTTCGGTGACGACGATCCGGCCGGCGGTGTGCTCGACAACGCGCCGGACGGGGTCGTCGTTCATTCACGCCTGTGGCCGGCAGCCGTACCGGCTTGACGGCGCGGAGCACGCCAGCAGTCTGGTTCGCCAGCCGCGTCGCCGTCGCAGTGACGGCCGGGGCCGCCATCGGTTCGTTCGGTGCTGCCTGGCTTCGCGGTTGGTACCACTGGGACGTCGCGCTCTACATCAAGGTCGCGCAGTTCGGGTACGGCGGTTTCCCGCGGCACTATCCCGACAGCGGGATCGCGGCGTTCTTCCCCGGCCTGCCGCTCGCGTTGCGCGCAGTGCACACGGTCGTGTCGAGCTGGGTCGCGTCCGGCCTCATCGTCTCGTTGCTCGCGAGCGGCGTCGCATGCGTCGCGCTGGCACGACTCGCCGACATGGAGGGGACGCGGGGGCCCGGTGCGTTCGCCGTGTTGGCGCTGGTTGTTTCGCCGTACGCCGTGTTCCTCGCCGCGGGTTACTCGGAGTCATTGTTCCTCGCGTTCGCGCTGCCCGCGTGGATCGCGGCGCGACGACGGTCCTGGGCCGCCGCCGGGTTGCTCGCAGCGGGTGCCAGCGCGACGAGGGTGACCGGTTTGTTCCTCGCCGCCGCACTGTTCGTGGAGTACGCCGTCGTCGAGCGGCGCCTGCGTCGTGACGCCGTGTGGTTGTTCGCGCCGCTCGTCACGGTCGGCTTGTTCGTCTGGCACCTGCACCACGTGCTCGGTGACTGGCTCGCCTGGCCGCATGCCGAGTCGCGCGTGTGGGGCCGGCACTTCACCTGGCCGTGGCTGGCCCTGCATCACACGTTGCAGTACGCGCGTGCCGCGGGTGGTCACCACGACTTCGTTGTGCAGTACTACGCCGACCTGGCCGCGGCAGGTGTGGGCGTGGCGCTCACGGTGTACTTGCTCTGGCGACGGAGCTACGGCGAGATGACCTACGTCGGACTGCAGGTCGTTGCGCTGACGACCTCGTCGTACTACCTGTCGATCGGCCGCGCCACCCTGTTGTGGTGGCCGCTGTGGATCCTCATCGGTCGCGCCATGATGCGCCGCCCTGCGGTTGCGGTCGGCTACGTCGCGGTGTCCGCGCCGCTCATGGTGACGATGGTCGTCGGTTTCACCGCGGCGAACTGGTGGGTCGGTTAGACGCCGACCGAGGGGAGGCCGACGTCGAAGTGGCCCGACCAGGGATGCGCACGGTCCCAGCCCACACTGGCGGTCGCAGACCAGCTGATCTGCTGTGGCCGCACCGGGACTCGGACGGTCGTGCCGCGCAGAGCGGTGCGTCCGTCCCAGGAGACCGTCGCCACCCGGCCGGTGCCGCTGCGCACCGCCACGGTCTTGCCGTTGCTGTCCACGAGGCGGACGCTCCAGTGCGCGGTCCGGTCGATGACGAGCCGGACCGTGACCGGCTTCGGTGCGTGCACGGGAGCGCCGTACACCCGTGCGCTGGTGAAGTGCGGCGCGTAGATGTAGGCATGCGCCGCGGCGCGGATACCCGCGAGGTCGGCGTACATGTAGTGGCCCGGGCAGTCGGTCTCGCCGGTGTCGCGGTGCCCCATGACGCGGTTCAGGCGCACCTGCCGCCCCGCGGAGTAGCGCGGTGAACCTCCGCTCGTCATCACCACCGTGGAGGACGGGTCGAAGTGCCAGGTCGTTGCGGCATAGATCGCAACATGGCTGAACGCCGCGCGGACGGCCGCGCTCGGTGCGTAGTGGTCGCTCTCGCCGAGGAAGGCCACCCCGAGCGTGCCGGTGTTGAAGCCTTCTGCGTGCGCCCCGATGACCGCACGCCCGACCCCGCCGTAGCGGCCCTCCCAGATGCGGCCGTACCGGTCGACGACGAGGTTGTAGCCGAGATCGCACCAGCCGCGCGTGCGCACGTGGTAGGCGTAGTCGGCGCGGATCATGCCGGGCACGTCACCCGCTGAGTAACTGCTCGTCTGAGCTGTGTGGTGCACGATCATCGCCACGTTGGTGCGCGCGTAGCTCGGCCCGCAGCGCCGCATCGACTCGTTGGCGCCCCAGTCCCGCCGGGAGTAGACGTGTCCGAGGGCCGCCGTTCCCGTCGCTGCCTCCGCTGGTCCCGGTGCGACATGCACGCCGGCGAGTGCATGGCGTACGACGTCACCCACGATGACAACGGACAGGCCGGTGACCGGAGCGCGCCCGGCGCGGACCCGGACGTCGGCCGCGTCAGCCCCGGATGGGCGGTATGCCGGCTCGGTGCCGGGTCGCGCATGGGCCCGCTCTGCCGGGCTCGGGGCATCGGTGTCTGCATCGAGAGCGGACCACGTGGTCCACCCCCCGGACTCGTGCCAGCGGATCGCGACGTCGGGGCTGCCCGCCGACCAGCTCACTCCGACGAGGTGATCGCCACCGCGAAGCGGCGCACGCAGCGTGAGTCCGGCGTACGACGCAACCGTGCGCGCTGCGGCGACCGAGCGGACGGCGACGCCGGTAGTGGCGCTCGTCATCGCGATGCTCGGGAGCGCTGGAGCCGCCAGCACGCCGAGCACGAGTGCGCGCGCAGCGATTCGCCTCAGGCGCATCGATCCCCCCAATTTCCGGCGACACCCGCGGGGTCAGGTGCTTTGTCTGTGCAACCTCGGGTGAACAACGACGGTGCCGCCGGTAGGTGTCGGGCGGCGGCCCGGCGAAACAATCACCTAGCCAGGGGGACAGCAGCGGGGGCCGAGGGACCAGGAGCTTGCGTGTCGCGTCGACCCCTGTTCGTGTTGTTGGCTGCCGGCGGCCTTGCCTGCACGGTGTTCGCCGCCACGGCTGCCGGCGCAGCCGGCTCGGCGTACGACGGCCAGGGCCAGACGATGAACATCGTCGGCCCGGGCTCGCGCGGCAACGTCAGCATCCCCGACCTCGTGAAGCTCGGCGTCACGAATCTCCCGCAGTTCCTGCAGAACCCCGGCGAGAGCGCGCTCGTGACCGCGACGCCGACGAACCCGAAGAACTTCGATGACCAATGGGAGATGTACGACGGGCTGAACCGGGTGGACCCGGCCTCCCTGACCGACGCGCAGCTCACGAAGTACTACAAGGACGCCCGGATCGGCGGTGACCCGAACGGTGTTGTGTCGACGGAGCGGCCGCGCCCCGGCTTGACCATCCGCCGCGACAGCTTCGGGGTGCCGCACATCGACGGTGCGACCGCGGAGGACGTGTCCTACGGGGCCGGGTACGCCGGCATCGAGGACCGGATGTTCCTGACCGACATCCTTCGGCACACCGGCAAGGCCCAGATGTCGTCCTTCTTGGGGCCGACGCCGGGTGACATCGCGATGGACCAGTCGCAGCTGCGGATCGCGCCCTACACCGAGGCCGAAGCCCAGGCGCAGATCGCCAAGGTCGCGCAGCGCTACCCGTCGGAAGGCCCCGCCCTGCTGCGACGGCTCGACGCGTTCCTCGCCGGGGTGAACGACGCGCAGAAGAAGCTCTGCCCTGCGGCGTTCGGGCTCCCGAGTCCCGGCAACAACGGCGGCGGCTTCGGCCCGAACTGCCCGAGCGAATACGCGGTGCTGCAGAAGGCGCCGACGCCCTACACCCGCGCGGACATCGTCTTCATCGCCTCCCTCGTGGGCGGCATCTTCGGCAAGGGGGGAGGCAACGAGTTCGCCGATGCGTTGTGGTTCGAGGCGCTGCAGGCGAAGTACGGCACCGCGAAGGCGACGCAGATCTACGACGACCTGCGCGAGAAGGACGACCCCGAAGCGTTCACGAGTGCGACGACGCGGTTCGCCTACCTCCCCGGCGGGCTCGAGCCCGGCAAGCCTGGTGTTGCGCTGCCAGTTCCTGGTGCCCCGGCCGCGGACGGCACCGGCTCCGACGCAGGGAGCGGCGGACCCATTTCGATCCCGCCGCCGCCGTTGCCCGGATCGGCCGCCGCCGCGAAGCAACAGGCGAGCCTCGGCAAACTGAAGACGCCGCTCGGCCCGCTCGACTTCGGCATCGCCCACCACGACATGAGCAACGCGCTTCTCGTGGGGGCGCAGCACTCCGCCGACGGACACCCGATCGCGGTGTTCGGCCCACAGACCGGTTACTTCACTCCGCAGCTCCTCGACGAGATCGACCTGCACGGTCCGGGCATCGATGCGCGCGGTGTCTCCTTCGCAGGCACGCAGTTCGTCGTCGAGCTGGGGCACGGTGCTGACTACGCGTGGTCGGCGACGAGCGCGGACAGCGACCTGGTCGACACGGTCATGGACCGGCTGTGCAACCCGGACGGCAGTGCGGCCACGATCGCCTCGACGCACTACATCCTGAACGGCCAGTGCGTTCCGCTCATCCACTACGTGCACTCGGAAGGCGTCGTCATCCCGACCGCGGGTGGCACGGGCACGCCGGAGACGCTGAAGTTCAACGTGTACAAGACAGTGCACGGCATCGTGCAGCTGCGGACGCTGGCGAAAGACCCCGCACATCACGGCGACGTGCCGGTCGCCGTTGTCTCGCAGCGGTCGACGTATGGCCACGAGGCCGACTCGGTCGTCGGCTTCGCGCGGGTCAACAATCCCGACTACGTACACAACGCGAGCGACTTCCAGCACGCGTTCTCCGGTGTCGACTACACGTTCAACTGGTTCTACGCCGACAACAAGGACATCGCCTACTTCGTCTCCGGCCTGCTCCCGCAGCGGCCGGCCTCGGTCGAGCCCGATCTACCGCGATGGGGGGACGGTGCCTACGACTGGTCCGGCTTCCTGCCATCCGCCGGTCACGTCCAGGAGGTCGACCCACCGCGCGGCTACACGGCGAGCTGGAACAACAAGCAGGCCGATGGGTTCGGCGTCGCTGACGACCAGTGGGGTCAGAGCGGCGTGCACCGGGTGAACCTGCTCGTTGAGCGCATCGAGAAGTCGATCGCGAACGGTCGCAAGATCACACGCGCCGACCTTGTCGGTGACATGGCCGACGCTGCGACAGCGGACCTTCGGGCCGAGAAGTTGCTACCGCTTGCTCTGCGGGTGGTCGGTGACGACCCGAAGGCGCGGCCCGCGATCGCGCTGCTGAAGAAATGGGTCGCCGACGGTGCGCATCGTGTCGACCGAGCACGCACCGGTCAGTACGGCGACCAGGCCGCGATCGCGCTGTTCGACACGTGGTGGGACGACAACGGCAAGGCAAGCTTCAACGCGAGCGGGACAGACAACGGGGGCCTCGCCAAGGACGCTTTGCGTCCCGGCCTCGGGGCGATCGTCGACCAGTTGCCCTACGGCACGGACGACCATCCGCGCCAGCACCTCGGCTCGTCGTGGGACACCGTCGCGTGGTACGGCTACGTGTCGAAGGCGCTTCGCCAAGCACTGGGCGATCCTGTCCAAGGTGCCTACTCCGAGAAGTACTGCGGAACTCTTGCGGCCTGCCGCGCTGCACTGCGCGCGTCGTTGGAAACCGCAGTTGCTCGCGCCGAAGCCGAGCAGGATGTGTCGTCGGTCAATGCGCTCACCTACGACAAGTCCATCGACGACATCGTCAGCGTGACGGCGGGTGTCGTCGGCGTACATCCGATCGACTGGCAGAACCGGCCCACTTTCCAACAGGTCGTGAACTTCACCGGCCATCGGTCAGGTTCGGTGACGCACGCGCGAACGTTGCCGACGACGGGCATGCCGGTCGCGGCCGCCGTACTCGCCTTGGTGTTGTTCGTTATGGGTGGTACGGCGCTGCGGCTGCGCCGCAGTTAGTGCGTCACCCGGGCAACCGACTGCGCAACAGGTCGATGTCGGCGCCCTGACCTTGCGCGCCGCCCGGTGTCTCACAAACGACGGGTGCACCGGCCGCCTCGACGACGGCGATGATCGCGTCAACGTCGATGTTGCCGGCCCCGAGGTTCTCGTGCCGGTCCCGGCCGGAGTCGAAGTCGTCCTTGGAGTCGTTGCAGTGGATGAGGTCGATGCGACCCGTGATCGCTTTGACCCGGTCGACGATGCCGAGCAGCTCCTCGCCGCCGGCGTGCGCGTGGCAGGTGTCGAGGCAGAAGCCGACGTCGAAGCCGTCGAGCGCGTCCCACAGTCGCGCGAGCCGGTCGAACTTGCGTGCCATCGCGTTGTCGCCACCGGCGGTGTTCTCGATCAGGATCGGTAGTGGGGGCGTCCAGCGTTCGAACGTCTTGCGCCAGTTGTCGTAGCCGACCTCCGGGTCGTCACCCTTCTGCATGTGCCCGCCGTGCACGATCAGCGCCTTCGCGCCGACTGACGCCGCGACCTCGGCCTGTTCGGCGAGCATCTTGCGGCCCGGGATGCGGAGCCGGTTGTTGGTGGTCGCGACATTGATGACATACGGCGCGTGCACGTAGAGGTCGATCTTGTCCTTCTGCGCGCGCTTCTTGAGCTCAGCTGCGTCGTCACCCGGGATGGTGGGGACGTTCTTGAAGTCCTGCGGGTCGCCGAGGAAGAACTGAACGAGGTCCGCCTTGCGCGCTGCGGCCTCGGTTACCGGGTCCTCCCGGCCGACGTGCGCACCGATTTTCACCATCTGTCCACCGTACGCCGAGCAGCCGACACCGACCTGCTGCCGTTGCGGTGCCTTCTACGGCACCCAGACCGCACTGATCATGGTCGAGCAGGAGTGCTCCGGATCGGGTGGAAGTATGGAGGTGTGCGCCGCCCGCTGACCGCCGTCGTTCTGACTGCCGCTGTGGCACCAGCTGCATTGTGGCTGATGACACCGGCGGTTGCCGCGGTGACACCCGCGTGCAGCAGCAAGTCGGTGAACACGAAGACGTGCGTCGTCGTGTGGAGCTCCGATTCCCTCACCCCGGCGACGATGAAGCTGCAGGCCGGCGCCTCGGTGATCTGGCACAACGGAAACACCAACATCATCGAGGGCACGGTGGAGCTTCAGTCGGCCCACGGTGCGCCCACCACCTTCGACGTTTCGGCCGGGCCCGGCACCTCGACCAAACCGTTGCGCTTCAGCAGGGTCGGTACGGAGAAGTACACCGGCTCGGACACGTTGAAGTCAGGCGTGCCGGGCACGATCACGGTCGTCGCTGCCCCGACGTCCTCACCCCCCTCGCCCCCCCCGAGGAGTTCGCCGCCAACGCCGCCGTCGCATCCACCGGCTCCACCTCCACCCGGCGGCGGTGGTGGTACGTCGAACCCGCCGCCTCCGGCGCCGGCGCCGCTGGGGGTCACGAACCCACCACCGCTCGGCGTCGGGGTCCTACCGACGCCGGCACCGAGCCTCCCCGGCCCGAACCCGCTGGTCGCGACGCCCAACCTCGGTATCCCGACGACGCCGACGCCGACAGCGGTCCCGGCCGACGTGCCGAAGGCGTTGGGCCAGTCGGTGCCGGCCCGCAAGTACGGGCTGCCGGGCGCGCTGGCGGCCGTGCTGCTCGCGGGTCTCGTCGTTGGCGTCGTACGAGCGGCTCGGGCCGAGGCGAATGGCCACGCAGCACCGGAGACCCCTCAACCGCCGGGCTGACCGCGGCCTGTGGACGGCGCGGGGACCGGCCAGGACGATGCGTTACCCTGACCGGGCTTCCCCGCGCACCACGCTGAAGCACTGACCGCAACCTCCTGCCGCTCGCATGGGCGGCCGCTCGAGTCCAGAGGAGGGCCTTCGCCCTTATGCCTGCCCCGACTACTGCGCTGCGTCGTTACGAGCTCATGGTCATCCTCGATCCCGATCTCGAGGAGCGCACCGTCGGCCCGTCCCTCGACCAGATGCTCGGTGTCGTACGGCAGGGCGGTGGGACCGTGGAAAAGATCGACGTCTGGGGCCGACGCCGGCTCGCCTACGAGATCGACCACAAGAGCGAGGGCATCTACGCCGTGCTCGACGTGACCGCAGACCCGGCCGCGGTCACCGAGCTCGACCGGCAGTTGCGGCTCAACGAAGCGGTGCTGCGTACCAAAGTCATCCGTCCGGACCAGAGGTAGGCAGGGAAGCCATGGCAGGCGAGACCGTCATCACTGTCGTCGGCAACGTGACCGACGACCCCGAACTGCGTTTCACCCCCGCCGGCGCGGCGGTGGCTAACTTCACCGTCGCGTCAACGCCGCGCAGCTTTGACCGTCAGTCCAACGAGTGGAAGGACGGCGACACGCTGTTCTTGCGCTGCAGTGTGTGGCGACAGGCGGCGGAGAACGTCGCCGAGTCCTTGCACCGCGGTACCCGCGTCATCGTTTCCGGGCGGCTGCGGCAACGGTCGTTCGAGACGCGCGAGGGTGAGAAGCGCACCGTCGTCGAGCTCGAGGTCGACGAGGTCGGCCCGTCGCTGAAGTTCGCCACCGCGAAGGTCAGCAAGACCACGCGAGGTGGCGGTGGCGGTGGCGGTGGTGGCGGCGGGTTCGGCGGTGGCGGCGGACAAGCCGATGACCCCTGGGCGTCGCCGCCGGCCGCTTCGACCAGCAGCGATGGTGGATACAGCGAGGAGCCTCCGTTCTGATGAGTGCACGTCAACGTTCTCGCGGCGGGGACAGCCCTTCGAAAGCGCCCGCGCGCAAACAGAAGAAAAAGGTGTGCGCGTTCTGCAAGGACAAGACCGCCTACATCGACTACAAGGACACCGCGCTGCTGCGGAAGTTCATCTCCGACCGTGGCAAGATCCGCGCGCGCCGGGTCAGCGGCAACTGCACACAACACCAGCGCGACGTTGCTGTCGCGATCAAGAACAGCCGTGAGATGGCGTTACTGCCCTACACGAGCGCGGCGCGCTGATGAAGCTGATCCTCACCCAGGAGGTGACCGGCCTGGGCGGCCCCGGTGACGTGGTCGAGGTGAAGGACGGTTACGGCCGCAACTACCTCGTGCCGCAGCGGCTCGCCATCCGGTGGACGCGCGGCGGGGAGAAGCAGATCGCGACGATCCGGCGCGCACGCGAAGTGCGTGAGATCCGCGACCTCGGTCAGGCGCAGGACGTCGCATCGGCCCTGCAGTCCTTGAATGTCAGGCTGCCGCGTCGGGCAGGTGATGGCGGCCGGCTGTTCGGTTCGGTGACCGCCGCCGACGTCGCCGAAGCCGTGAAAGCTGCCGGCGGCCCCGCCCTCGACCGGCGACGCATCGAGCTGCCGCACGCGATCAAGACCGTCGGCACGCATCGCGTCGCCGTACGACTTCATCCCGATGTGAGTGCCGACGTCGACGTCGAGGTGCTCGCGACTGCCGACAGCAAGTAGCGCGCCGAGTTACCGGGCAGTTTTTTCTCTCCACAGCGCGGCTGCGCTGTTTCTGGTGCAGATGAAGTAGTTCTCAATGCCCAGGACTACGAATTCACAGCATCCCCACATGCACTGCACCGCGACACGCTGGCTTGTCCCCAGGTTATGAACCGGCTTACGCACACGCCGACCTGACGGATTCCTGCGTTGTCCCTACGCTGCGCGAGCCGCACCGAAAAATGACGGTGGCTCCCGCTCTAATGGGCCGACACGCAGTTCTCAGGGAAGGTGGTCGCAGCGAGTGTCGCTTGCTGAGGTCGGTCCGTTCGGTGTTCCAGCGCAGCAGGAGTTCGAGCGGACTCCGCCGCAGGACATCGCTGCGGAGCAATGCGTGCTCGGCGGCATGCTGCTGTCCAAAGACGCAATCGCCGACGTTGTCGAGACGCTTCGCGCCGCCGACTTCTACCGTCCCGCGCACGCAACGATCTACGACGTCATCTGTGACCTCTACGGCCGTGGTGAGCCGGCCGATGCCGTCACCGTTGCCGCCGAGCTGACGAAGCGCGGTGAGATCGCGCGGGTCGGCGGCGCGCCGTACCTTCACACGCTCATCTCGTCCGTGCCGACCGCAGCCAACGCGCCGTACTACGCGCAGATCGTCACCGAGCGGGCGGTCCTCCGCCGGCTCGTTACCGCTGGCACGCGCATCGTGCAGCTGGGGTACGGCGGAGACGGCGGCAACGGAGACGTTGACGAGATCGTCGACCGCGCGCAGGCCGAGGTCTACGAGGTCACCGAGCGACGTACCAGTGAGGACTACCAGTCGCTCGAACAGATCCTGCCGCACACGATGGACGAGCTCGACGCGATCAGCAGCCGCGGTGACGCGATGGTGGGCGTGCCCACTGGGTTCCGCGACATGGACGAGCTCACCAACGGTTTGCACCCTGGGCAGTTGATCGTTGTCGCGGCGAGACCGGCTGTCGGCAAGTCCACGTGGTCGTTGGATCTGGCTCGGTCGGCGTCGATCAAGCACGGTTTGGCCAGCTGCATCTTCTCGTTGGAGATGGGCCGCAACGAGATCACGATGCGCCTGTTGTCGGCCGAGGCACGGGTTCCGCTGCATCACATGCGTAACGGCACGATGAGTGACGACGATTGGGCTCGCCTCGCGCGTCGCATGGGTGAGGTCGCGGAAGCACCGCTCTACATCGACGACTCGCCGAACCTCACGATGATGGAGATCCGCGCAAAGGCGCGGCGGCTCAAGCAGCGGCACGACTTGCGGCTGGTCATCGTCGACTACCTGCAGCTGATGACGTCGCACAAGCGGACCGAAAGCCGTCAGGTCGAGGTCAGCGAGATGTCCCGATCATTGAAGCTCCTCGCCAAAGAGCTCGACGTGCCAGTGATCGCCGTGAGCCAGCTGAATCGGCAGCCCGAACAACGCGCCGACAAGAAGCCGCAGCTGTCCGACCTTCGTGAGTCGGGTTCGATCGAACAGGATGCCGACATGGTCGTCCTGTTGCACCGTGAGGATCTCTACGAGAAGGAGTCCCCGCGTGCGGGCGAAGCCGACCTCATCGTGGCGAAGAACCGCAACGGCCCCACCCGCACAGTGACCGTCGCCTTCCAAGGTCACTACTCGCGCTTCGTGGACATGCAGCGCAGCTAACGCTCAGTTCGTGGTGCCACCGCTGTTCGTGACCGTGTTGTGGATCTCCTGCGTGAGCTGATGGATCGCGCGGGTGAGATCAGTGTTCGTGTGCAGCTCTTGCTCCTGCTCGATGAAGTCGTGGTCGGCCTTTGCCTGCTGGAACGCCGCGGACCGGTTCTGCCCGATCATGACGAACGTCGACAGGAAGATCGCCTCGAGCGAGACGATGAGCGTGAGCTTCGGCCACGGGTTCCGCTCGATGAGGAGCATCCACACCGCGAAGACCACGGCATGGATGTAGACGAACTTCATCGACCCGGCGAACGCCGTGATCTTGTCGGCTACCCGCAGCTGGAGGTTGGCGGCCCGACGCTCGATCTGTGCGACGAGAACCGGGCTGTGCTCGCGGCCAGGATCCAGCTTCGTCGCAGCGCCCGGCACGTCCTCATCGTTGTGGTCGCGGGTCGCAACATGCCGAAGGCACGCCGGGAGACCCGGCGTGCCTCGACGAAAGCTTTACTCAGCCGGCGAGCAGCTGTGCGACCAGCGCGTCGACATCGAGCAGGTCGCTCTCCGTGCCCGAGGGGACGGCGGCGTACGTCGCGGTCAGGAACTCGACCATCTCGCCCAGCGGGGCCTCGAGGGTCGCTGCACCGTCGGGGCTCGACAGCACCACACGGATGCGCCGCTCGTTGCGGGCACCAACCGGGATGATGCGCACGTCGCCCTCGCCGGCCGGCGTCTTCACGCCTTCGGTGAGGAGGTCACGGGAGAAGCTCCACCGCACGAGGCCGTCGCCGGCGGCGATGACGAGGTGAACAGCGAACGGGTCCGCGACGTCGTACTCCAACGTGGCGTCGACCGGCAGCGGCTCGTCCCCGGGCACGACCAGGCTCAGGTTCAGGGCGGTGCTGATTGGCGCGAACTGCGACATCGGGAGGGCCTTTCGGTTCTGTTCCGACGGTGACACCCACGCAACGAGCCATCGCGTTCAGGGGTCACGGGCTTGCGCACACGAGATGTCCTTCGGCTGCCCGCAATGTCCCGCTTGGCCGCCGTATGACACATAAGTTCTTGACGCCCACCACCCATTCGGAGCAGCGCAAAACGGAGTCGCTACCTCGCTATAGCGTGCACCGGTGCTCGACCTCGCATCTGCGCAGCCGCTGCTCATCGCTCACCGCGCGGGCAACGTCCCGGCGTCGGTGCCGGCAGCAGCCGCGGCCGGCGCAGATCTGATCGAGGCCGACGTTCATCTCTACCGCCGCCGACTCGAAGTGCGGCACACGAAGACTCTCGGCGTACTCCCATGGCTTTGGGACCGGTGGTACCTCGTCCCCGCAGGTGACGAACGACTCCTGCTCGCCGCTGTCGTCGAGAAACTCCCCGACAGCGCGACCTTGATGCTGGATCTCAAAGGCTGGCACCCCTGGCTGGGCCGGACGATCGCGCGGGCCATGCACGACATCGCACCGGACCGTCCGTACGTCGTCGCGAGCCGGCAGTGGCCGATGCTGACCGCTTTCGAGCCGCTCGAACACGTGCAGATCATTCACAGTGCTGCCGGGCCACGCGAGGCGCTCGCACTGCCGCGCAGGCTCGCGCGGCACCGCACCGACGCGGTCTGCTTGCACGCACGCCTGCTCAGCCAACCGCGTTGGGTCGCGCAGGCCCGCAGGTTTGCCCCGATCTTGCTGACCTGGCCAGTGCTCAGCCACGCCGCTGCGAGAGAGGCGCTCGCTCGCGGTGCGAACGGTCTGATCGTCGACGGCGTCGACCTGCTGGCCGAGCTCGCATCCGGTCGGGCAACCCGAGCGACCGGATGACGGCCGAGCACCAGCGTCTCGCTGCTGCCGACAGCGGCGAGGCGCCATGGCGCATGTGGGGTCCCTACCTTGCCGAGCGCGCGTGGGGCACGGTTCGCGAGGACTACAGCGCCGACGGTGACGCGTGGACTTCGTTCCCGTTCGACCACGCCCGCTCTCGGGTGTACCGGTGGAACGAAGACGGTTTGGGTGGCATCTGCGACGCGAGCCAGCGCCTGTGCTTGGCCTTCGCGTTCTGGAACGGGCGCGACCCGTTCCTCAAGGAGCGGATCTTCGGGCTGTCCAACGCGGAGGGAAACCACGGCGAGGACGCCAAGGAGCACTGGTGGTACGTCGACGCCACGCCAACACACGCCTGGCTGAGGTGGCGTTACCACTACCCGCAGATGCAGTTCCCGTACGACGACCTGCGGCATGTCAACGCCAAGCGGAGCCGGGACGAGCCGGAGTACGAGCTCGCCGACACCGGTGTGCTCGACCTCGGGTACTGGGACATCAGCGTCGACTACGCCAAGGCCGGCCCGAGCGACATCGCGATCCGCCTCGTCGTACGCAACGCCGGACCGGAGCGGGCGACGCTGGTGGTGTTGCCGACACTGTGGTTTCGCAACACGTGGGCGTGGGGTCTGCCGGACGCGCCAACCCCGCCGCCGGTGATCCGTGCGGACGGCGCCCGTCTCGTTGCCCAACATCCGACGCTTCCGACGATGACGCTCGTCGGCGCTCGCGTCGGCCGACGCGATCCGGTCGCGTTGCTGTGCGACAACGAGACCAACGCGCAGTTGCTGTGGGGCGCCGCCAACCGTTCGCCGTACCCGAAAGACGCGATAAACGACACCGTCGTCGCCGGCGCAGACGCGGTCAACCCGATCGGGGTCGGGACGAAGGCTGCGCTCCGCTACGACCTCACCGTCGCCGCTGGTGACTCCGCCGAGCTCCGGTTGCGGTTCGCGGACGACGCCAGCCCGATCGACCTACGAGCCGGCTTCACCCGGCTCGTGGCGACGCGGCAGCGGGAAGCCGACGACTTCTACGCCGCCGTGCTCCCGCCATCCACGCCGCCCGATGAAGCGCTCGTCGCACGGCAGGCGTTCGCCGGTCTGCTGTGGTCCAAGCAGTTCTTCCATTTCGACGTCGACCGCTGGCTCGAGGGCGACCCGGCCGGACCGAAACCGCCGTCGCAACGGCTGCACGGGCGCAACATCGGATGGCGGCACCTCAACAACCACGACGTCATCTCGATGCCGGACGCATGGGAGTACCCGTGGTACGCCGCGTGGGACCTCGCGTTCCACTGCGTTGCGCTGGCACACGTCGACCCGACGTACGCGAAGGCGCAGCTCGTGCTCCTCTGCCGTGAGTGGTACATGCATCCGAACGGCCAGCTGCCGGCGTACGAGTGGGAGTTCAGTGACGTCAACCCACCCGTGCACGCCTGGGCAGCGCTGCGGGTGTTCGAGATCAACGGCGGCGACGACTACGACTTCCTGGAACGGGTCTTCCACAAGCTGCTCATCAACTTCACGTGGTGGGTGAACCGCAAGGACACCGAAGGCAACAACGTCTTCGAAGGCGGTTTCCTCGGCCTGGACAACATCGGCGCGTTCGACCGATCGGCTGCGCCACCCGCCGGCGGCAGGCTCGAGCAGTCCGATGCGACCGCATGGATGGCGTTGTACTGCTTGTCGATGCTCGAGATCGCGTTGCGGCTCGCCGGTCACGACGCGACCTACGAAGACGTGGCGACGAAGTTCTTCGAACACTTCACCTACATCGCGACCGCGATCCGCGACCAGGGTCTCTGGGACGAACAGGACGGCTTCTTCTACGACGTGCTGCGCCTCACGGACACTTCGTTGCCGTTGCGGGCGCGTTCGATGGTGGGTCTGGTGCCACTCATGGCCGTGATCGCCGTTGACGAACGCGTGCTCGGTCAGTTGTCGAACTTCGATACGAGGCTGCGTTGGTTCTTGGCGAACAAGGGGCAGTACGCCGACGCCTGCGTGCTCGCAGTCGGACGCAAGGACCGACGGCTGCTCGCGGTGTGCGATCCGGACAAGCTTGTCCGGGTGCTGAGCTACGTCAGCGCCCCGACGGAGTTCCTTTCTCCGCATGGCGTTCGCGCCTTGTCGCAGTTCCACCGGGACCACCCGCTGCGGCTCGACGTCGGCGGTGTCGAGATCGGCGTCGACTACGAACCAGGTGAGTCGACCACCGGGCTGTTCGGCGGCAACTCGAACTGGCGCGGGCCGGTCTGGTTCCCGATGAACCGGTTGCTGGTCTCCGCGTTACATCGCTATCACGATGCGTTGGGCGATGACTTTCACGTCGAACATCCCGTCGGCTCCGGTCAGCAGGTGACGTTGTCCCACGTTGCAGACGACGTCGCCCAGCGACTGATCGCGTTGTTCGTTCCGGATTCCGTTGGCCGACGTCCCGCCGCCGGCGCAACGAGCTGGCCCGAGGATCTCCTGTGGTTCCACGAGTACTTCCACGGTGACACCGGTGCCGGCCTGGGCGCCTCCCACCAATCAGGTTGGACTGCACTTGTCGCTGACTTGATCATCACGATGCACAGTCGCGCGCACGGTTGAGCTCCGCTAAAGTGCCGTCACCCGCGACTCGTCACGACGTCGCGGATTTTGTCTCTCATCCTCATCGTCAGGTGATCGCAACCACGTGCGTAGCGACCTCGAATCCCGCCGTCGTGCGATCGCGCGAGCGTTCCGTCTGGCCGCCAGGCCCTCACCGCCGCCGGTCGACGAGACTGGCGCGTTGCGACAAACCGTGATCGCGCTTGCGCACCGCGTCGAGGAGCTGTCGCGCGAAGTGGAGGCCTTGCGCGTCCGGCCGGAGGGCGTGCGCCCGGACTCGCTCCCGGTCGGCGCACCCCTTGCTGACGAGGAGCCGCCTGGTGGCCGTGCGACAGTGCCGCCTGTCACGCCGGCAAAGCTGAGCTCGCAGGCCTTCGACGTACTGCTCGGCACGGTGAGCACCGACCGGGCCACATCCCGTAGCGCCTGAGCGGCGTTCAGTCCACCGTGGCCGGGGTCTCAGGTGCCGGCACCGCGGCACGTACGGCCTCTTGTTGCGGCCGGTGCTCGACAGAGACGACCACCGCGACCGACGCGATGACGATGGCGCCGCCGGCGAGTACCGGCCACCCGATGTGCTCACCGAGCAGCAGCGCGCCGAGCGCGACCGCGACAGCCGGATTGACGTACGCGTATGTCGCGACGAACGAGATCGGCGCGTTCTGCAGGAGCCAGACGTAGGCCGTGAACGCGAGCATCGATCCAGCGACGACCAGATAGACCCAACTGGCCGCGGACTTCCCGGACACGTCACTGAGGCTGAAGTGGGTGAACTCGCCGCGTGCCACGGCGACCACGAACATCAGAGTCCCCCCGGCCACCATCTCGTAGAAAGTCGTCACGAACGGGTCGGCGGGTAGCCGCAACCTGCCCGCGCGAAACGACCCGATCGACCAGCACAA
Source organism: Actinomycetes bacterium (assembly GCA_045807285.1). GTDB lineage: Bacteria > Actinomycetota > Actinomycetes > JAWWOW01 > JAWWOW01 > JBJMHR01. The sequence goes on along the minus strand of JBJMHR010000016.1, from coordinate 19,140 downwards.
AGATCCGGCAAGCACGGTGAGGATGCCGACGATTCGCGTGCTCCCCCCGCCGGGCGCGAGCAAGAGTGCGATGCCGCCGAACCCGACCAGCACGGCAAGGATCGTCGGCGTGCGCGGCCGGTCCCCGGACATCAGCCGAAGCAGCACGATCCACAGTGGTACGGCGGCGACGACGAGCGCCGCGAGGCCGGAGTCGATGTGCTGCTCGGCGAGCACCACGAGGCCGTTGCCGCCGAGGAGCAACATGCCGCCGACAAACGTGCACCCGAGCACCTCGGGCAGCGTGACGCGCAACGAGGACATGCCGCGGCCGAGCGCAAGCACCGCCCCGACGATGAGCGCTGCGACCAGGAACCGGGACCCGGCCGAGATGAACGGCGGGATGGTGCGGACCGCGACCCGGATCGCGAGGTAGGTCGAACCCCAGACGACATAGACCGTGCCGAGTGCCAGCCACAGCACCGTCTTGTTGCTGGACTCGCCCATACCTCGCTCAACTCGGCCTCGGCCGCCATCATGCCCACGGGTCGGACACAGGCGCGAGCGGTTATCGGACCTGGCGCTGCGCGTTCGCCAGGTTGTCAGGTCGTGGCGTCGAGCTTCGCGAACTCCGCCGGCGTCAACGTCAGGTCAGGCGCGAGCGCGGAGTCGTGGATCGTCTCGGGCCGGCTCGACCCGGGGATCGGGATCACTACCGGTGCCTTGGCGAGCATCCACGCGAGGCAGACCCGCTGCGGTGACACGTCGCGAGCGGCAGCGATCTCAGCGAACGCGGCGTACCGCTGGCCGAGCTTCGCCGCGCTGCCGATCCCGCCGAGTGGCGACCACGGCAGGAAGGCGACCCCGAGTTCCGCGCACAACTCCAGCTCGTCCTCACTGGACCGGAACGCCGGGCTGAACTCGTTCTGGACGCTCGCTAGGCCGTCGGCCCCGACCCCGCCGAGAATGTCGACCGACAACCTGATCTGTTCGACGGTCGCGTTGCTGATGCCCATCAGCCGGACCTTCCCGGCGTCGTGCAGTTCGCGGATCGTGCCAACGGATTCGGCGTAGTCCACCTTGGGGTCGGGCCGGTGGAACTGGTACAGCCCGATCGCCTCGACACCGAGCGCCTTGAGGCTCGCTTCGCATGCTTCGCGCAGGTACTTCGGCGAGCCGTTCAGCGTCCAGGAGCCGTCACCGGGGCGCAGATGGCCACCCTTGGTCGCGACGAGCACGTCGGAGGTGTCACCGCCGTACGTCGCGAGCGCTTCGGCAATGAGCCGCTCGTTATGGCCGACCTCGCCGGCCTTCAGGTGATAGGCGTCGGCGGTGTCGATCAGCGTGACGCCGGCGTCCAGGGCGGCGTGGATCGTGCGGACGGCCCGCTCGGTGTCCGGCCGGCCCTCGATCGACAAGGGCATCCCGCCGAGACCGATCGCGCTCACCTGACGGTCACCAAGCGTCCGTTGCTGCATCTGGGCACCTTTTCTCTCGAACGGCGGGCTGGGGGCGTTCGGCTTCGCTGACCGTAACGGGTGGAAATGTCGCCGTTGCTAGCATCCCCGCACGGGAGCCCAGCGAGCACGGAGGGGTGCAATGGCGCGCCGGATCCGATTCATTGCCAGTACGACGGCCGCGATCGCAGCAGTTGGCCTTGCCGCTGCGTCAGCGCAGAGCACAGCTCCGAGCCCGCCCGCGGGCATGCCGGCGCGCAGCTTCGCCACCGGCGGCCCCGCCGCGGAGGCGATGTCAGCCGCGCTCCGCGCGCCGGAGCGCCACCTCTCGACCGCGGCGACCGAGCAGGCCCTCGCCGAACGGGCAGCGGTTGCATCGCTGTCCACGGCGGTGCCCGCCGCGCAGGGCAGCTGGAAGCAGTACGGCAATGCCCCGGAGCTCGACAACGTCAAGGGCTACACACCGATCGACGCGACGCAAACCGACTCGGGGCGGGTGCAGGACTTCGCCTACGACGCTGCCCACCACCGGTTGTACGCCGCTGTCGGTGGCGGCGGGGTCTGGCTGACCACGAACTCCGGTGGTTCGTGGCGCTCGATCACCGACGGTCTGCCTGCGACGACGGCAGGATCGGTCGGCTACTCGACCGCCCACGGCGGCACGGTCATCGACGGCACGGGCGACTCCGGCTACTCGTTCTCAGGGCTCGGTGTCTGGCGCAGCTTCGACAACGGCGCCACGTGGCACAAGGCGACCGGCGTACCCGACGGCTTGATCACGTTCCGTATCGCGGTGGACCCGACCAACCCGTCGGTCATCTACGCCGCGACGAGCAGGGGGCTCTACCGGTCCACTGACGACGCGGCGACGTTCGTCAACGTGCGGCTGCCGACCGGCAAGACGGCTCCCACCGGTCCGGACTGCGCCGGTGACACGACGCACTTCCAATGCGTGTTCGAGAACTACGTCAGCGACGTCGTCGTACGACCGGGCGACGCCGACGGCCCCAACCACGGCGGGGAAGTGCTTGCCGCCGTGGGGTGGTACCGCGGCGACCACGCCACCAGCACCGGTTGGAACAACGCTCCGAACAACGGCATCTACGCATCGCCGACCGGCAACCCGGGGACGTTCGTCGACACGCACGCCGACCAGCACGGCTTCATCCACCCGCGCGGCCACACCGGCTTCATCCGTCTCGGCATCGCCCGCGGACCGGCGCAGAACCACGACATCGTCTTCGCCATGGTCGAGGACGCGCAGAAGGTCGACGGCAACCTTCCCGGTGTCGACCCGGTCCCGGGCGTTCCGGCCGTGTGCGGTGTGGCTGCGTGTTACACGACGACGTTGGGCGGGATCTACGTCACGTCTGACTTCGGTGGCGCATGGACCGTGAAGGAGCCCGCTCCCGAGACGCTCGCGAACTGTTTCGTAACCGGCACCGATCAGTGCCTCGCCCTGGCCGCGCCCTCACCACTGGGCGGCAACTACGGACCGGGCGTCCAGTCCTGGTACAACAACTGGATCGCGGTCGACCCGACCGTCCAGGACGTGTCCGGTAAGCCGACGCGCATCTTCTTCGGCGTCGAAGAGCCGTGGATGGTCGACGACCCGCTCGGGGCGACGTTCAACCCCAAGAGCATCGGCCGGTACTTCGGCAACGGTTTCTGTCCCTACCTCGCTGCGGGTCCGATCGCTGTCAACAACCCCCCGGCCTGCCCACTGATCCCGAACGCTCCCACGACGACGCATCCGGATCAGCACGGCCAGATCCTGGTGCCCGATGGCTCAGGAGGGGTGACCCTCTTCGTCGGTAACGACGGCGGTGTCTACAGCCAGCACGTCGGGCCGGGCGGCACCTTCGACAACGCGCACTGGGGCGCCGGCAACAACGTCGGCCTGTCGACTCTGCTCCCGTACATGGCAGTCATCGCCAAGGACGGCACGGCGTACGCCGGACTCCAGGACAACGGCGAGATCAAGGTGCTCCCCGACGGCCGGACGATCCAGGTGTACGGCGGGGACGGCTTCAACAGCGCCGTCGACCCGAACAACAGCAAGATCGCCTACGAGGAGTACACGTTCGACCAGGTCCACGTGACCACTGACGGTGGCCACACCTGGCGGGAGATCGTCGCGCAGGACACCTCAGCGCAGTTCAACGCGCCGATCGCGATGGATCCGACAAACGCCAACCATCTCGTGACGGGTGGCGAGAGCATCGTCGAGACGACGTCGGGCCCGAACACGACCGAACCAGGCGCGGCGCCGAAACCCACGGACAACGCGACGGTCTTCGATACCGGCACCAGCAGCAATGGCAGCCCCAACTCGGTGACGGCTTTCGGCGTCTCCGGCAGCGCGGTCTATGCCGGCTTCTGCGGCGCCTGCTACATCCCGTCTGTCGTAACGCCTGGCTTCGAGAGCGGACTCGCTACGAACGTCGGCGGCTCCAAGCCACCGAAGAGCAAGTCGTCGGACGGGTGGCACAAGGCCAAGGCGAAGGGCCTGCCGCAGCGGTGGATCAGCAAGATTGCCGTCGACCCGGCCGACCCGAAGACCGTCTACGTCGCGATGGGCAACTACGACCCGAGCATCGACTACCGGCCGCCGGGGTCGTTCGGGGATCCCACCAACAAGCTCGGCCGGACGGGCATCTACAAGTCGGTCGACGCCGGCCAGACGTTCACCGACATCTCCGGCAACCTGCCGAACAGCACAACCAACTGGGTCGACCTCCGCGGCGGCCAGTTGATCGCGGCGACCAACGTCGGTGTCTTCATCAGCACCGACCTGAACGGTGGGCACTGGTCGTTGCTCGGGCCGGCCGGATTCCGCGCCGCCACTCCGGTGTCGTCACAGCAGCACTTCGGGCTGGCGCCCGAGGTGGACGTGACTACCGCTGGCACGTTGCCCGCGGGTGGCCTGCCGGTGGTTCCGGTGATGTCGGCACAGGTCATGCCGGGCAACCACGACAAGCTGTTCGCCGCGACGTACGGCCGCAGTTTGTGGACCTACGCGTTCCCCAAGGGCACGTTCGTTCCGCACCCGAGCTCGCAACAACATCACAGCGGTCTTGCCGCGACCGGTGGTCAGCTGCTGTGGCCGAGCGCAGGCCTGCTCACGATCGTGTTGGCCTTGACGCTGCGGCGGCGGGCAAGGACGCGGCGGACGGTCGCTGCGTAGCGGACCGTCTCTCCGCGACATCTGCGAGCATGGGTGCCGCGGCGACAACGGAGTCGCCCGGCAGGTGAGGAGGCGCTTGTGGCCGACGGCTCCAACGTCGCAGCGTCGGGTACCGAGCTCATCCAGCTGCTCACCCCGGAAGGTGAGCGGCTCGAGCACCCTGACTACGCAGTCGACCTGAGCGACGAGGACCTCAAGAGCCTCTACCGGGATCTTGTGATGGTGCGGCGTGTCGACGTCGAGGCAACTGCGTTGCAGCGCCAGGGCGAACTCGGTATCTGGGCGGCACTGCTCGGTCAGGAAGCGGCCCAGGTCGGGTCAGGTCGAGCGATGGAGCCGGACGACTACGCGTTTCCGACCTACCGCGAGCACGGCGTCGCCTACTGCCGGGGCGTGGACCCGCTGACGTTGCTCGGGCTCTTCCGGGGTGCGAGCAACGGTGGATGGGACCCCAACGAGCACAACTTCCACCTGTACACGATCGTCATCGGGTCGCAGACGTTGCACGCGACCGGGTACGCCATGGGTCTGCAGCGTGACGGAGCGATTGGCGAGGACGGCTCCGCAGTCATCGCGTACTTCGGGGACGGCGCCTCGAGCCAAGGCGACGTCAATGAGGCGTTCATCTGGGCGAGCGTCTTCAACGCTCCGGTTGTGTTCTTCTGCCAGAACAACCAGTGGGCTATCTCCGAACCGATCGAGAAGCAGTCCCGCATCCCGCTCTACCAGCGCGCCCGCGGGTTCGGCTTCCCCGGCGCCCGGGTCGATGGCAACGACGTGCTCGCGGTGTACGCGGTCACACGGGAGGCGTTGGCGCGGGCGAGGGAAGGACAGGGCCCGACACTGGTCGAGGCCTACACCTACCGCATGGGCGCGCACACGACATCGGACGACCCGACCCGTTACCGCCTGCAGAGCGAGCTCGAGACCTGGAAGCTAAAGGACCCGATCGAGCGGGTGAAGGCCTATCTCTCCCGGTCCGGCATCGCCGATGCGGCGTACTTCGACACTGTCGAACGCGACGCCGATGAGCTGGCCGCGCGCATTCGCAAAGGCTGTACGACGATGCCCGACCCGGAACCGCTCGAGATCTTCGAGCAGGTCTATGCCGAGCCGACGCAGTTGATCGAGGACGAGCGCAAGGAGTTCGCGGCCTACCTCGACTCGTTCGAAGAGGTGTCGTGATGGCGACAGCGACGACCACGTTGGCCAAAGCCCTCAACAACGGCCTGCGCAAGGCGATGGAACGCGACAACAAGGTCGTGATCATGGGCGAGGACGTCGGCAAGCTCGGCGGCGTCTTCCGCGTTACCGACAGCCTGCAGAAGGACTTCGGTGAAGACCGGGTGATCGACACACCGCTCGCGGAGTCCGCCATCGTCGGTACGGCGATCGGGCTCGCGCTCCGCGGTTACCGTCCGGTCTGCGAGATCCAGTTCGACGGCTTCGTTTACCCGGCCTACGACCAGATCGTGAGCCAGCTCGCGAAGATGCACTACCGATCACAAGGACATGTGAAGCTTCCGGTCACGATCCGCATCCCGTACGGCGGGGGCATCGGCGCAGTGGAGCACCACTCCGAGTCACCCGAGGCGTACTTCGCACACACGGCCGGCTTGAAGGTCGTCACCTGCGCGAACGCGACCGACGCCTACTTCATGATCCAGCAGGCGATCGCGACCGACGACCCGGTCATCTTCTTCGAACCGAAGCGTCGCTACTGGGACAAGGCCGAGCTCGACGAGTCGATCGATCTCGCTTCGGCCGATCCGTTGCACGTTGCGCGCGTGGTTCGGCCCGGCACCGACATCACAGTTGTCGCCTACGGCCCCATGGTGAAGACCGCGCTCGAAGCTGCAACGGCTGCACAAGATGACGGGCGAGACATCGAGGTCATCGACCTGCGCTCGCTGTCGCCGCTCGACATCACGACGGTTGCCGACTCCGTCCGGCGTACCGGTCGGCTCGTCGTCGTCCACGAAGCGCCGGTGTTTCTCGGGATGGGCGCAGAGGTCGCGGCTCGGATCACCGAACTGTGCTTCTACTCACTCGAGGCGCCGGTGCTGCGGGTCGGCGGATTCGACACGCCCTACCCCCCGTCGCGGCTGGAAGAGCACTACCTGCCCGACCTCGACCGCATCCTCGACGCCGTCGACCGATCGCTGGCCTTCTGATGGCGGCGCACAAGCAGTTCAAGCTGCCCGACCTCGGTGAGGGCTTGACCGAGGGCGAAATCCTCAAATGGCTGGTGCAACCCGGTGACACCGTCGCGTTGAACCAGCCGATCGTCGAGGTCGAGACGGCGAAAGCCGCTGTCGAAGTGCCGTCGCCGTACGCCGGCGTCGTGACCGAGATCCATCACAGCGAGGGCGAGACCGTCGACGTCGGTACGCCGATCATCACGTTCGACGTCGACGCGGACGAGTCGGCAGTTGCGATGCCGACGACAGAACCACCGGCGCAGCCGGCGGCGTTGAAGGACGACCTGGTTCCGGACCTGCCATCTCCTTCGGAGGACGAGGCGGTCGAGCCGGGGCTGATCGGTGGCCCCGCACCTGGCGGCCGGACCTCCGTTCTCGTCGGCTACGGCCCACGGCAGACCTCCGCCGCCCGCCGTCCGCGCAAGAACGCCGCCGCGGCAGTCTCGTCAGCTGCGCCGCCCGGTCCCAAGCAACACTCACGCGCGTCGGCTCGGGCGACCGCATCGGCTGCGGAGCTGCGGGTCGGCCGGGTCACCGGCGCGGTTGCGGTGCTGGCAAAGCCGCCGGTGCGCAAGCTCGCGCGCGACCTGGGTGTCGACCTCACGGTCATCAGTGGCACCGGCCCCGGTGGCACGATCACCCGCGCCGACATCGAGAGCGCTGCCGCCACGGTGAGCGTCGCTGCACCTGCGCTCGCGCCGGCACCAACCTTCGACCCGGCCACTCGTGAGCAGCGCATCCCGATCAAGGGCGTGCGCAAACACACCGCGGCTGCGGTGACGACAAGCGCGTTCGCGGCACCACACGTCACCGAGTTCCTGACCATCGACATCACCGAGACGATGCGCCTTCTGGACCGGCTGTCGGCTAGCCGCGAGATGCGCGACGTGCGCTTGACGCCGTTGGTGCTGGTCGCGCGGGCGCTGCTGCTGGCGGTGCGCCGCAACCCGATGGTCAACGCCACGTGGGACGACGCCGCGCAGGAGATCGTCATCAAGGACTACGTCAACCTCGGCATCGCGGCTGCGACTCCGCGGGGCCTGATCGTGCCGAACATCAAGGACGCCGGCCGGCTGTCCGTGCGCGAGCTCGCCGACGCGCTCAGCCAGCTCGTGGAGACGGCACGGGCCGGACGAACGACTCCGGCCGACATGCAAGCCGGCACGATGACGATCACGAACGTCGGCGTCTTCGGCGTCGACAGTGGCACACCGATTCTCACCCCTGGGGAGACGGCGATCCTCGCGCTCGGCGCGATCCGCGAGATGCCGTGGGTACACGAGGGACAGCTCGCAGTGCGGCAGGTTACCCAGCTCGCACTGTCCTTCGACCACCGCGTCGTCGACGGCGAGCAGGGCAGCCGCTTCCTCGCCGATCTCGGCGCCTTGCTGACCGAACCTGGTACGGCGCTCGCCTGGGCGTGACGCCGGCTAGACGTGCGGCATGACGCGTTCGGCGAGCAGTTCGAGGTGCTCGAGATCGGTCATGTCCAGCACTTGCAGATACGCGCGCGTCGCTCCGGCCTCGCCGTACGCCAGTAGTTTTTCGACGACCTCTTCCGGAGTCCCGGCGAGCTGGTTCTTGCGTAGCTGACCGAGGTCTGCGTCGATCGCGTCTGCTCGTCGTTGCAGCTCTCCCTCGTCAACGCCACAGCACACGGTGAGTGCGAACGACAAGCGCATCGAGTCGGGATCACGTTCAGTCTGGTCGCATGCCTGCCGCACCCGCGCGTATTGCTCACGCGCGTAGTCGAGCGGCGCGAACGGCGTGTTGTACTCCGCGGCAAAGCGGGCCGCGAGCTGTGGCGTACGTCGTTGCCCGAGCCCACCGACGATGATCGGCGGCCCGCCATCCTGCACCGGCTTGGGCAGTGCCGGCGCGTTGCGCAGTGCGTAGTACGTGCCGCTGTGACTGAACGTCTCGCCGATCGGCGTTCGCCACAAGCCCGTGATGATCTCGAGGTGCTCGGTCAGCCGGTCGAAGCGCTCTGCCCACGGTGGGAACGGCACGCCGTACGCCGTGTGCTCAGCCTCCATCCAGCCGGTGCCCAGACCGAGGTCGACACGACCCGCACTCATCGCGTCGACCTGCGCCACGGCGATCGCGAGCAGGCCGGGCAGCCGGAACGTGGACGACGTCACGAGCGTGCCCAGCCGAATCCGGGTCGTCTCGCGCGCGATCGCGCCGAGCGTCACCCATGAGTCGGTCGGGCCGGGGAGACCGTCGCCGCCCATCGTCAGGAAGTGGTCGGATCGGAAGAACGCGTCGAAGCCAAGCCGCTCAGCCGCTTGCGCAACGGCCAGCTGCTGCTCGTAGCTTGCGCCGGCTTGCGGTTCGGTGAAGATGCGTAGGTCCATGACGTCAGCTTTCGTGCTCGCCGTGCAGGCGGATCAACCCGACGAAAAAACCGGCCAGCGCGCCGAGACGCCAGGCGATCGGCGGCCCCCACTTCCGGCGTTCGCCGGAGCGCACATCGGTGACGGCAGTGCGTACGCCGCCGAGCCGGGTGACCTCCGGGACGATCGTTCGTGCGCGCCAGCCGTCCCGCCACACCGCCTTGGCCAGCCGCGCGCCCATGCCCTTCCCGTAGTTCCACTGTGCCGCCAGCGGTGAGCGGCCGGTGTGTCCTTGCAGATGTACGACGGCCGCGGCCGGCTCGTACCGGCCGCGGTAGCCCGCGCGAACCAGCCGGTCGAAGAAGTCGTTGTCCTCACCGGTGCCGAACCATGTCGCCGGACCGAGCCGCGGGTCGAAGCCGCCGATGGCGAGCAGTGCGCTGCGCCGGACCGCCGTGTTGCCGCTCATGCCGAGGATGCCGCGGGTGTCACGGTCGATCGTCCGCGGGTCGTCGTCGGCGAACACCGACAGCGCCGACCGCGTGTCGTATCCCTCCGGCGGGTTGATGCGTCCGGACACGAACGCAACCCCAGCGTCGTCGAACGCGGCGCCCATCGCGCGTGCCCAGCCGTCTGCGGCGAGCACATCGTCGTCAAGAAAGGCGACGACCTCGTTGCGTGCCGCACGCCAGCCGAGGTTGCGGGCCCGCGACGTGCCAGGCAAATCTGCGCGCAGGTAGCCGACCCCGAACCGCTCGGCCACTGCCCGCGTCGCCTCACCCGCCGACGCGGAGTCGACGACGATGACCTCGTCGGCGCTGCGCGAGTCGGCGAGCAGCGCTTCGAGTGTTCGGGACAGCGTGTCCGGACGGTCCTTCGTCGAGACCACGACGGTCAGCTGGGGACGAGAGCTTGTCAATGTGACCGTCTCGACATGGGGACCCGCACGCGCCGATGCTAGGCGTGCGGATACCCATAGACAGCGATGTCCCCGTCACCTCACAGAAGTGACGGGGACCCGCGCCGTGCTGAGGTCTAGATCGAGCCACCGACCCGGTCGCGCTCGACCACGCGGTCTTCGACCACGGCGTTGCGTCGCCAACCGCCAAGCATCGCCATGGACACGAGCAACCCAAGCGCGCCCACGGCCATCAAGATGATGCCGATGACGTCGAGGTTGGCGTGTGGGACGGCCGCATTGACACCGAACGTGAGGATCGCGCCCACCGCGATCAGGAACACACTGACACCGATGCCCATGTGAAGGGCCCTCCTTCGGACTGGAGCGGTCGACGGCGACCGCAGTTGTTCGAAGGATTCCCTGCGTCGCCCTGAGAACGCTTGCGCCCGGGTGACGCGGGCCTTACTTCGCGCAGTTCACTCGACTGGGTGCACGTGAAGCACAAACGTGACGAACGTCAGAATCCGGACTCGTCGAGGTCCATCAGGTCGAGGTCGGTGCTCTCGACGATTGTGCGCTCGGCGGTGAGCAACGGCAGTCGGGTCGCGGTGAAGAACCGCGCTGCGGAGACCTTGCCGGCGTAGAACGCCTCGTCGCGGCCGCCTGACGTCAACCTCGTCAGCGCGACCTCTGCGTGGCGCAACAACAACCAGCCGATGACGAGGTCGCCCAGCGCCAGCAACAGTCGGGTCGTGTTGAGACCAACCTTGTAAACGTTCCGTGCGTCGTCCGCAGAGTCGGTGAGGAAACCGACCATTGCACCGACCATGCCTTGCACGTCTTCGAGTGCGGTCGCCAGCAGCCCGCGTTCGGTCTTGAGCTGGCCGTTGCCTGCGTCGCTCTTCGCGAACTCGGCAATCTCGTTCATCAACGTCTCTAGAGCACTGCCCTTGTCGCGAACGATCTTGCGGAAGAAGAGATCCATGCCCTGGATCGCGGTAGTGCCTTCGTACAACGTGTCGATCTTGGCGTCGCGGAGGTACTGCTCGATCGGGTAGTCCTGCAAGTAACCCGAGCCGCCGAGGACCTGCAGCGACTGTGCGAGCAGTTCGTACGACCGCTCCGAGCCGACACCTTTGACGATCGGGAGCAACAAGTCGTTCAGCCGCGCAGCTGCCTCGTCGGCGTCTCCGGCAACGGCCTGCACCTCGATCGCGTCTTGGATCGACGCGGTGTAAAGCACGAGAGCGCGCATGCCTTCGACGTAGGACTTCTGCAGCATGAGCAGTTGGCGTACGTCGGGGTGGTGCGTGATCGTGACGCGCGGTGCGGTCTTGTCGGTGAACTGTGTGAGGTCTGGGCCCTGCACGCGCTCTTTGGCGTACGCAAGCGCATTGAGGTACCCGGTTGACAACGTCGCGATCGCCTTGGTGCCCACCATCATGCGGGCGTTCTCGATCACCCGGAACATCTGGGCGATGCCGTCGTGCACGTCGCCCACGAGCCAAGCAACTGCGGGAGCTTTCTCGCCGAAGGTGAGCTCGCAGGTTGCGGAGACCTTGAGTCCCATCTTGTGCTCGACGTTGGTGACGTAGACGCCGTTGCGTTCGCCGAGCTCGCCGGACTCGAGATCGATATGGAACTTCGGTACGACGAACAGCGACAGACCTTTGGTGCCCGGGCCGGCGCCTTCAGGTCGCGCCAGCACCAAGTGAACGATGTTCTCGGACAGGTCGTGTTCACCGCTCGTGATGAAACGCTTGACGCCCTCGATGTGCCACGTGCCGTCCGGCTGGGCAATCGCCCTCGTGCGTCCCGCGCCGACGTCGGAACCGGCGTCGGGCTCAGTGAGCACCATCGTCGCGCCCCACTGCTTGTCGATCATCAGCTGCGCGAGGCGCTTCTGGTCCGGGTTGCCGAGCTCATCGAGGATCGCGCCGAACCCCGGCCCGGTCATGTAGATGTAGGCGGCCGGGTTCGCTCCGAGGATCAGCTCGGCGGCCGCCCAACGCAATGACGGGGGCGCGCCGGTGCCGCCCAGGTGCTCGGGCAGGTTGAGCCGGAACCACTCGGCGTCCATGAGGGCGCGGTAGCTCTTCTTGAACGACTCGGGAAGCGTGACGGTCGAGGTCGACGGGTCGAAGGTCGGCGGGTTGCGGTCGGCGTCCGCGAACGGCTCGGCCAGCTCGGTCTCGGCCAGCCGGTTGACCTCGGTGAGCACCGACCGGGCGGTGTCCGGGTCCATATCTGCGAACGGACCGGTGCCCAGAACCTCGTCACGGCCAAGCACTTCGAACAAGTTGAACTCGATGTCGCGCAGGTTGCTGCGGTAGTGACCCATCGACTGCTCCCTCTGGCCCGGTGCTCGCGCTGCCTACCTACCGACCAGTAACTACCCGAGGTTACCCGTCAGTAACCCACCTGGCAAAGGACTGCACGCGCCGTGTATTCCGGGTCGGCTCAGCGTGGCCGGCCGCGCTGGGCCGATCGGCCGAACCCAGGCGTCAGCTGCCGGCGAAGCCGGCGAGAGCGGCCATGCCTGCTGGCCTGGGCTCGTAGTTGGCGCCCGGACCAGCGTTCGCGAGGAGATCGAACGGACCGAACGTCGCATCACCCCACGTGTAGACCGCCCAGCTCCAGCCGTGCAGTTCGGCGTAGGCGATCACGTTGTGGATGTAGCGACCCTCGCCGGGGTCGGGCCAGCCGAACTCGGTCACCATGACGGGGTAGCTCTGGCTGGCGGTGACCCACCAGCGGAAGACCTGTGACGGGTCGTACGGCGCAGAGTTCGTGCAGTCCGGTGGCAGTGACCGCGGACAGGTGTAGGCGTGCACCGCGTAGACGATGTTCACGCCTGCCAGCGGAGCCGTCGACGGGTAGAGGTTGCCCCAGCTGGTGCCGGTCACGAAGACGAGATTCGTCGCGCCGGTGGCGCGGACCGCGTCGTACATCTGCTGCATTCCCGCGACGGTGATCGTCGCGCCTTTCCAGTCCAACGTTCCGCCGTACCGCCAGAGGGTGTCCGAGATCCCGTGCGGCTCGTTGTAGAGGTCGAAGGCGACCAGTGGGTTGTCCTTGTACCGCGTCGCGACCTGTTTCCAGAACGTCAGCGCACTCGGCGCATCCGCCATGGGTTGCAGCCCGTACTGCCCGCACGATGTGAGCGTGTTGTAGTGCAGGTTCAGCAACGCGACCATGCCGCGGCTCGTAATGGCATCGACTGCGGCGTCAACCCGTGCGGGGTAGTTGGAGTCGTAGTAGCACGTCGAGGGCATCCAGAACTGTTCTCCCAGCGGCACCCGAACGAAGTTCGCCCCCCACTGTTGGGCATGTGCAATGTCGTCAGGTGTGGGGTCGTCTCCGCCGCTGCCTTCCAAGCCCGCGCGGTTCACTCCCCGGAAGATGACCGCGCGACCGGTGCTGTCGACGATCTGGTTTCCCACCGTGTGCAGTTGCCCCGACACCCGCGGCACGCCGCCAGGTGCGCTGATCAGCGCTGCGTTGTCGAGGTAGTGCGTCTCCGTGGGGGCCACCCCCGCGATGGCGATCTGGAGGATGACGAAGGCCGTGCGGGGCGGTGCGATCCCGACCGCCGTGGGCAGTTGCTGCCACCCCGAGGAGGCCTCGGTGCCTGCTTGCGCCGTCGCATGGTCGAGCGCGCGGCCCTGGGCATCGAGAAACGTCACCGTCGCACGGGCGTCGCGGCGCACCGTCGGGCTGCGTACCGAGACCCAGCCGGCCCAGCGCGATCCGGCGGTGGCCGGCGTCCACTTGGCCGCCGACGTGCCGGACTGGGCGACAACCATTGCCGGCGCTCCACCCAGGTTGGTGAGCGCAAGCGAGCCGGCGCCGTTCTCGGTCGGTTTCGTGGCCCGACTCACGCGGACGTGCCCGTCGTCGCTGTCCCAGCCGCCCACGCCGGAGTCGAAGGTCGCCTGGTTGCCCACGAGGATGTTCGCGGACCAGGCGTCCCGGGCCACCGGTGGCTTGGGCGACGAGGCGCCAGCCAGTGCTGTGGGCGGCGCCGCTGCCGCGACGAGGGCAAACGCCAGGTTTCCCACGAGCAGCGCCCCGCGACGGCTCCGTCGGCGAGCAGGGTGCAGCACAGCAGTCATCGATCACCTTGGGGGTAGGCGCCTGCCGGCAGCGGCAGGCCGCAATTGGTTACAAAGCGTTCATCGGTCGGCGAATGGGCCAAACTGATCCGGCCGAGTGGTTACCGCCCGTTCGGAGTAACGGCGTAGCGGCAGCACGAACAATCCCCCTCGGGGTCGCTTCTGCGGCCGGACGTGGCTTGGCGGCCGACGGGTGCAACTGCCCCGCGTTGGCTGGGTTCGCGGCGGAGGGATTGTTCCTTGTCACGGGCGGTTGAGGCAACTGACTCAGGGTGACCGACGCCGCTCGGGCTACCTGCGGGTGAGACCAGCCAGGACCGCTGCTCCGCCCGGCTGCGGCTGGTAGTTCGTTCCCAGCCCTGCGGTGGCCAGCAGCGAGAACTCGCCCCAGGTGGCATTGCCCCAGGTGTACGCCGTCCAGCCCCAGCCGTGCGCCTTCGCGTACGCGATCACCGCGGCGAGATAGCGCCCGTCGGAGGGATCGGGCCAGCCGAACTCGGTCACCGCGACGGGGACGCTCCGGCTGGCCCCCGACCACGCGCTGAAGAACGGGCTCGGGTCATAGGGCGACGCGTTGTCGCAGTTCGGCGGGGGCTGCTGCGGGCACGCGTAGGCGTGAACTCCGTAGACGATGTTGATCCCCTTGAGCGGACCCCCGGTGGGCCACCGGGCACCCCAGCCATTGCCGCTGACGAAGACGAGGCTGGCGGCGCCGCTGCTGCGGACAGCGTCGTACATCTGCTGCATCCCGGCTACCGCAACCTGCGCCCCACGCCACCGGATCTGACCGCCCCACCGCCATACCTGGTCGGAGATGTCGTGGGGTTCGTTGTACAAGTCGAAGGCGACGAGCGGGTTGTTGCCGTAGCGAGCAGCCACCTGCTGCCAGAACGTGAGAGCGCCGGGGTAGTCCGCCATCGGTTGAGGTCCAACCCGGCCGCAGGGCGTGAAGCTGTTCCAGTGCAGGTCGAGCATCGCGACCATGCCGAGCCGAGTCACGACATCGACGGCATGGTCCACCTCCGCCGTGTATTCCGAGCGGTAGGCGCACGATGACGAGAGCCAGAACTGGTCGTTGAGTGGAAGCCGGATGACGGTGGCGCCCCAAGCCTTCGCATGCCCGATGTCGTCGGCGGTGGGCGGCGCGGCGTCGGCCCCTTCCAGGCCAGCCCTGGTGAATCCGCGCAGCACCACCGTGCGGCCATGCGCGTCGACGACACGATTTCCGGACGTGTGCAGCGGGCCGGCGACCGCGGCGGAGCCGCCCGGATACTCGTCGAGCGTGGCGTTGTCGACGTACTGCGTCTCGCCGGGTCCAGCGTTTTGGACGATCAGTTGAAGGACGGCGTAGGCCGTGCCGGGTGGAGCGAGGCCGACTGCGGTGAAGCTCTGCCCCCAGTGGGTGCTCGTCTCGCGCATCGTCTGGCTCGTCGCGCTGTCGACCTGCTCGCCGCGACTGTTGGCGAACACGACGACGACGTTCACGTCGCGCGCGGTCTGCGCAGCGCGAATGGCGACGGCCACGAGGACGTGCATGCCGGGACGGGCGGGTACTGCGGCGGAGTTGGTGGCAACGGGACGGGCGGTGGCGTCGGTGTTGCGAAGGGCCAGTGACCCCCGGCCGGCAAGCACGGGTGAGCGCGCCTCGTCGACCCGATCGCCGGCGCCGGCTGCCCACCCGCTGGGTCCCGTGTCGAAGGTCCAGCGCACGTGTCGGTACGGCGAGGCGCTCTGGGCTCGCCGGGGCGTGCGTCCAGGTGTTGTCGTCCCCGGGGTAGGTGGCTGGGTGATCGCCGGCGTAGGACTCGCTGGTGTGTACGGCACGATCCGGGGCGGCGTGGCGGGGTTGTTCAGTCGTGGGCCGACGAGTGCGGCGGAGGGCCCGGCGTTGTGTGAGCCGGTGAAGATCGCCGCGAGGCCGATGGCGAGCACGGCCGCGACTGCGACGGCGATGGCCCGTCCGGTCGCACGCGGTTGTTGCGTCATGACCCCAGACGTTCTCGCTCTACTAATACCTGCGTGCGATGCCCGTTGGTACACCGCGCGCCGAGGACTCTAGCCCTCGAATCCCATGGCGTGAGTGACGAAGTTCGCGTCACCGGGGATCCCGTCCGCGTCTAACGCATCCTCGCCGCACCCGAAGAACCCTGAGGGGAGCTGGAGCGGGTGACGGGAATCGAACCCGCACTGTCAGCTTGGGAAGCTGATGTTCTGCCATTGAACTACACCCGCGCGGTGAAACGACCGCTCAGCGGCCGCTCGCAAGGTTAGCCTTTTGCCTCGTGCGGCGTTCGGTGGTTCTGCTGCTCGCCGCGCTCGCAGCCGGCTGCGGCTCGTCGGGTCAAACCCATTCGGCCGGCACCTCACCCAACCCTGTGACGTCGCAGCACCGGGCCGCCCCGAACAAGACGGCTGCGCAGAACGCCTCCACTGCGCCTAGGTCGGCCCGGACAACGTCGTTCGCGACCTCCCGCGTGTGGACGGACCACTTCGACGGTTGGTCGGTCCGAACGAGTCGCGACGTTCTCCGCCCGACGGCCGGTCAGCTGGTCACGTTCGCCCTGACTCTCGTCCCACCGGCGTCCGGCAGCTTCTCGATGACGGTGCAATGGGGTGACCAGATGGCCTCACTGAACCCCAACCGCAGCAACTGCATGTACGGCATGGCAGTGCGCAAGGGTCGATCGTTCAGGCTCGCTTTCCAGCATGCCTGGCGGGTGGATCGCACCTACCGACTGACGTTGCAACCGACGGTCGGGTGCCCGTCCGGCCGCACACCTCGCTATCCGACGCACCTGCTCCCCGTTCAACCCGGACCGCTGCTCGACAACGGCCCGCAGCGTCCGTGGGCGAGAGTCGACTATGGCGGTGCGGACTCGGGGGACTACCGCAAGGGCGACGCGTTCACTGCCCAAGCAGTCGACAACGACGGCTACGTCGCCCGCTTCATCTTCGACTGGGGCGACGGCAGCCGACCAACGACAATGGACTTCCTGTCGCAGTGCCGCCGGCCGCCCGACGACGCGTGGATCGAGCATCCGAACACCGCGAACGACGTGCGGCACAAGTACGCCAGAGACCCGTCGGCTTACACGATCTCGCTCACTGTCGTCTCATCCGGCTGTCACGGCGAAGACGGCCAGCGCACTGTCGTCCGATGGCGACCGACCCGGATCGAGTCGGGTCCTTACATATCACCGGAGCCACGGCCGTGACGGATAGCCTCTCGTCCGTGCCTTCGGCCGCAGACGCTCCCGACGAACTGCACGTCGAAGGTGTCCTCGCCGATGAGCAGGTGCGCGTCGCGGTCGACTGCGGTTACATCAACGCCGGTGAGTTCCGCGTCGCTGACAAGCAGGTGCAACCGGCAAGCCTCGACCTGACTCTGGGCGAGTACGCGCACCGCTTGCGGGCGAGCTTCCTGCCCGACCGCGATCCGGTGGACGCGAAGCTGAAGGAACTGAGCCAGGGCACGATTGACCTGCACAGAGGCGGTTTCCTCGAGCACAACGTGCCGTACCTCGTCGAGCTGCGCGAGCGGCTCGCGCTGCCTGACTGGCTGCGCGCGAAGGCGAATCCGAAGAGTTCCACCGGGCGTCTCGATGTGTTCACGCGCGTGATTTGCGACAACAGCTACCACTTCGACGAGATACCCCGCGGCTACCAGGGCGCGCTGTACGTCGAGATCGTGCCGATCTCGTTCCCTATTCGCGTCCGCGAGGGCCTCAGCCTCAACCAGCTGCGGCTCATGGCCGGCGCCACCCCGCGGATGACCGACGAAGAGATTCGCGCGCTGCACGACGAGACCCCACTGCTCTACCGCGACGGCAAACCCGTCGACGAGCTCGCGCTGTCCAACGGGTTGCTCGTGAGCGTCGACCTGTCGGGGGACGCCGACGGCATCGTCGGTTACAAGGCGCGCTCGCATACGCGCTTGCTCGACATGACCGGCGCCCCGAGCGACCCGGTCGACTTCTGGGAACCGATCAGGGCCGAGCGAGGACAGCGCATCGTGCTCGAGCCGGAGGCGTTCTACCTGCTGCTGTCCCGCGAAGGCATCTCGATCCCACCGCGGTTCGCCGCCGAGATGGTCGCCTATGACCCGACCAGCGGCGAGCTGCGCACGCACTACGCAGGGTTCTTCGACCCGGGGTTCGGCTTCGGCCCGCATTCACCGGACGGCAGCCGGGCCGCGCTCGAGGTTCGCGCCCACGACGTACCGTTCGTCGTCGAGCATGGACAGGCCGTGTGCAAACTCGGGTTCGAGCGGATGTCAGCCACGCCGAAACGGTTGTACGGCGCCGACGTCGCGTCTCACTACCAGAACCAGTCCACGACGTTGTCGAAGTACTTCCGTGGTGACGTGACGGGCGGCTAGCGAAACCTCCGTCAATCCCGGCGGTTAGAGGCCGCTGCCGCTGCCATCGGGTCGGTCCGGCCAGTCGAGCTTCGGCTGGCCGGGTGGCACGGGCTTGCTTGGCTCGGTCGCAGTGGCTCTGGACGTTTCGGGTTTCGCCGTCTCGGCGGCGGGTGCCTCCGGTTGGGCCGTCTCGGCGACGGCTGGCGGCGATTGCTGTTCACCCGCAGCGGGCTCTGCTTCCGGCGATGTAGTTAGGCCACTGTCCGGCTCGGGCGGTGCAGTCTGTGCGGCTTCGGCGACCGGTTCCGGTGCGGACTCATCGGCCGGTGCTGCCGGGGGTGCGGGTGGCGCGCCGGCGGCGTGTTGGCCGGGTGGTGTCGGTCCGCGGCGTTGCCCGGGTGGTGTGGGGCCGGGTTTGGTCGGCGGCGCGGTGGGTTCGCTGGCGGCCGGTGCTGCCGCGGCTGGGGTTGCTGCGGGTTCGTCTGCCGGTGGGGGGGTCGTCTTGTCGGCGGGTGCTGCCGGGGGTGCGGGTGGCGCTCCGGCTGCGGGTTGGCCGGGTGGTGTCGGTCCGCGGCGTTGCCCGGGTGGTGTTGGTCCGGCTTTG
>JBJMHR010000015.1:0-72533 GCA_045807285.1 Actinomycetes bacterium | reverse complement strand
CGCTTGATGGCTGCCCGGCGCGTGACTACTTCCGCGTCGGCTTCATCCGACTCAGATGGAATGCGACTAGAACGGTCACCGTGGATGCTCGGTCGGCTGACCTGCGGGACTGTGCCGGCATCGTCCGAACAGGTGCGTTCGAGACGCGCTAGTCGCAACGGCGGCCGCGAAGGGCCGCTCGCGAACACGGTCCACGGCGTTACCGTTCGGCGGTGACCGTCATCGTCGTCATTCCGCACGAAGCCGACTGGCAGGTGTCGAACCATTCCTTTCGCCTGCTCGCCGACGAAGTGGGTCGTTGGCTCAATGAAGACCAGGACCGCCAGGCTCTGGCGAGAGGTGCGGCGGTGGGCTGCTTGTTCTTTGACAACCTCGGGCCCGATCAAGCGCGGCGGCTGGCGCTGGCGATGCAGGCAGGTGCCGAGAGCCTTCGTAGGCGGCTGCTGGACGGCACCGACGACGACCGCTCATTTGCGGGGTACCTGGCCGAACTCTCGATGCGGCTTACAGATCTAGCGGGGACGGGTGAGCCATAGGGGCCGATCGCGCCGTCCACGAACGACGTCGCCGACCCTCGGGTGATCTCGTGCGGCTGCTTGTAGGAATTGAGAAACTTTTGGAGCCCGTCAGGCATCTTGGTTTGTGTGGTCTTGGTGGAAACGGGGGCCGGGCGGATGGATGGGGCACTGCCTAGCGACCCAGTCGTACGGTCCGGTGCCACTGAACCCGCCATTGCGGTCGATCGGGAGCAGTTGGTGCTGGGCTTGTACCGCTCGCACTACGGGCAGATGGAGCGGCTGGCTTTCCTGCTGCTGGGCGGCAGCGAGGCAGCTGAGGATGTGGCGCAGGAAGCCTTCATTCGGGTCTACTACGCCCGAGGGCGGCTCCGCGACCCGAACAAGGCAGTTGACTACTTGCGATCCACGGTGGTCAATCTGGCCCGCGGCCGGCTGCGGCGACGACTGGTCGCGCTTCGACACGCGCCGCGAGCCGCTCCCGAACCGGACGGCCCTGAAGAGCGGGCTTTGGCGGCGCTGCGCGCCAAAGCAGTGGTGCGGGCTCTGGCTTCGCTTCCGGCGCGGCAGCGGGAAGTCCTCGTCCTGCGCTACTACGACGACTTGTCTGAGGCCCAAGCCGCTGAGGCCTTGGGCATCAGCATCGCGGCCGTGAAAAGCGCCGCCTTCCGAGGCACCGCAGCGTTGGCTGTGCTGTTGGAGGAGCAGCAATGAGCGAACCCAAGTTCGACCCGGACAAACTGCGTCACCTGTTGCACGATGCGGTGGCGGGCTACCCGGATCGGCCAAACGGTTTCGAGCGCATCCGCGTCGGCTCCCGACGGCGACGCCTCCTCCACC
The DNA here is from genome assembly GCA_045807285.1 of Actinomycetes bacterium. Classification (GTDB taxonomy): domain Bacteria; phylum Actinomycetota; class Actinomycetes; order JAWWOW01; family JAWWOW01; genus JBJMHR01. The sequence continues at coordinate 71,178 of JBJMHR010000015.1, read as the reverse complement.
GTTTGGCCCTGACTTCGCTCGTCGTGGTCCTCGTCGGCAGCGGAATCGCGGTCGCTCAAGCGCAGAACAGCCATCACCGCGCACTGGAGATCAGCACGTCGCCGACGCCAGCCTCCACCTCGTGTTCCTCGGACGCAGGTAGCAGGCGGGCTCCGGCCCAACCCACCCCGAGCATCAATTGGGATCGCCTGATGGAGGAACTGATCCCCGTCCCCATCGGCGCGGGCGCGTCAACGGGCGCAGTGCAAAGCGCCGTTCAGCAGGTCGGCGCACTGAGCTTCGCGCCAACCGTCCCGCCGTTCACCGCACCGTTTTCGGTCGGTGCGCAGAACCCGAAAACGATCCCGAGCGCCGACCGCGGCGTGGAGTTCCTTTACACCTTCCGGACCGGCGGCGAGTTCGCCAAGGATGGCCGGGTGGCAGTGATGGAGACGCCGACCACGCAAAGCGACGCCTTCCTGACCGAGATGGCCGCCAGTTGGCGAGCGTGCGGTTTATCGAATGCCGTCTCGTTGTTCACGCTCGGCTCGACCCACGGCTTACTCATGACCGGCAGCGGAACGGCACGAGTTCTGGTCATCAGCCACGGGGTGAAGTTCGATCTCATGGGCCCTGCGCTGACCAGATCAACAGCGGGGCAACTCGCTCGTTCGCTCTACGCCGCCAGCCAGCAAACAACGACGACCGAGTCAGCAAGCGCCATGCCGAGCGTGACAACTGGCCTCCCGGCATGCACAGCTCGTCAGTTGGTCGGCCACGTTATCGGCGGCACCAGCGACCGCAACACCTTCTACATCGTGACACTGACCAACACCGGCAACGCCTGCGCGCTCGCCGGCTACCCCAAGAGCGTCGTCGGGGTCACCGCAGCCGGCCGTGCACAAACGCTGAAGCCTCGACGTCTATCTGCAGGCGATGCTGCCATTCCACTATCCGGCAGACCAGCTGATCTGCCACCACACGGGAAGGCACAGATGCTCTTGCAGTTCGCGCCCAACGCTCCCGACTGCCAGAAACGGCTGCCAGATCCCGCCAAGACGGCGTACCCGACCCTGCAGATCGAACTACCAGGCAGCACTGACACCGTCACTGTCACCTTCGAGCGCGGAGGCGTCGGCAGCTACGGGGACCACGGTGTCTGGCTCCCATGCGACGACGGCGCGGAGACCATGTTCTACCTCGGCCTAGACTGAGCAACCTGCCGCGCAGGCGAAACTGGCCGCACGCTATGGGCCGCTATCGCTCGTTTTTAGTGATCTTGAAAAGTGTTGAATAGCGGCCCATCTCGTTCGGTGGGTATGCGCGCTCCCTGGGTTGGGCTAACAGCCTTCTTCCACGGCTCCGAACTCGACATTCGCCAGGTACTCGTCACCCAAGTCCCAAATGCTGAACGTGGCAGTCCACCCGTCGTAGTGCCGGATCATCCAGTACGAGGGCTGAGATGAATCGCTCTGTGGGTGGCGGTTGTCTTTCTGAACTTGCCAGCCACGAGCAATTAGCCGCGTCCGATAGAAGGCCACTGCCTCGTCGTAGCTCGGGCTGTTGACGCGAACGGGTCGATAGGACCATTGGCGGCCAGGCGGAACAGAATCGCGACAGATGTTGCCACCGTCGTCGCGGACGACGCGGAGTCCAGTCGGTCGCGCGTCAACGTCAGGCACCACACGGGCAAGCCGGTGGCGGAGCGTTTCTGTCGACGGACTGGCCTCGCCACAACTGATCAGAGAAACCGTGGTGATCATCAGAAGGCCGACCACTCGTGCGGCGATTACCTGTCGTGGCACGCATAGAAGTATCGCCTTAGCCTGGTCGGTTCGCCGCGCGAAATATCGGCCCTTCGCGAACGGCGGCTCTCCGACGTTGCATGTGGCGCGCGACGAGACGCTACTGGCGCTACGCGCCGCGCCTCCGCTGTCCCCACAGGCCCAACTGACCGAACACCCCAATCGCCGTAACCAAGAAGGCAGCCTCGGTGAGTCCGTGAACGAAGATGGCTGCGAAGCACAGGCAGACGCCGACGACAAGGGCAATTCCCGACGTTACGAAGTGAACCCGATACATCGGTTCTGTGAACGTCTTCCGACCAGTCGCTTGCTCATGCCTGGCAGCAAGAACTCCGACCACTAGGCCAACCGCAATCAACAAGACGTCCCACGTCCAGGTCGGCATGCCTTCCACCTACCCAGATCGGTCCGTGGACCTGCACCGCATGCGGGGCGTCATCTGGCAGACGCGGGGGTTATCGGTCCCTCTTGTACGCCGGTGAACGGCGCCTAGTCAGTCCGGGTAGAGCTCCGTGAGTCTCGGGTACCAGTCTCGGTGCTCGCTGATCCACTGACGTAGCGCCGGGCTGTCTCGGTATAACGAATTCGTGTAGAAGAACCAGCCCTGCAAAGCTTCGTCCGCCCCAGGAATGTCGTGTCCAAGCTGGAGTGATCCCTCTACGCAGTCGGCTAGCCGCTCGGCGACGACCAAGACGATCGCGTGGTCCTCGTGGCGGTCCGGTGGGGGCAGCTTGCCCTCGTAGAAGTAGGCGCGAAGATGAGGTTTCGTAAGAAAAATCTCGGTGATGCGGTGCAAGCGGTCGGTCGTTTCCGACCATGCGGCCGCGGCAGCCACCTCTGCAGAAACCCGTGTTTGTCGCGCGACGTCCCAGGTCTGCCCGGCAAGTATGAGCACAGACACTATGCCCACGATGAGAGAGGCCTCGGTCAACGTCACGTGCGGGTGTAGGTGGCCTGACAGGGATGGCCGCCAACCGAATCCCTCCTCTGGCTGGCCGAAAGCCGCAGTCACGGCAGACGCGATCCATGACTGAAGGTCGCCAGGCACCCGACGAGTGTGCCGGATGAGACGCGACCAGACCGTCCGAGAACGCCGGGTAAGTGCGGCTCGGACAGTCGGCTTCACCCGAGCGATAACGGCTGCTCTGGATCAATGGATGCCCGATCGAGCCAGCGCCGGCGGGCGCCACAAGGCCCCGAGAAGGTCGGTTAAACGATCTTGGTTCAGTCCGCATTTAGTCCGCATGATCTTGGGCAGTCCGCAAAAAGTCCGCGAAATTGCGGACTACAGCGGTGTCGTTCGGACAGCAGCGGATCAAGCAAAAGCCCAGGTCAGAAGGCAGATTCGGCCGCAACGAGCACGCCTCAGACCCCTAGGTAGATGAAGCCGTAGGCCTCGTCTCGGAAGGCGAGGCCTTCCGCGCGCAGCACGTCGTCCCAGTCGCCGAGGCAGTTCTCGTCAGCCCCCTCAGAGCCGTGGTCAGCGGTCAGCAAGATGACGCAGTCGTCGTACACACCCAGCGCGGCCAACCGATCCAAGAACAACCCGAGCCGGCGGTCAGCGTCACGCAACGAGGCGTGCGCCTTCTCCGAGTGCGGACCGCCATTGTGGTGGCCGGTGTCGGTCAGCGTTGTGTTCCACCAGGTCAGCCGCGGTGCCTCGCTCGGCGTACCCCATAAATCAAGCACCTGTTGCAAACCGACGGCATCGACCTGGCTGCTCCATCGATAGTCCTTGTCATTCGCGGCGAACTCCTGCGTCGCGCATGGGTCCTCCGCCGGGTCAGGCAGCATCGAGCCCATCGACTTCGCGCCATCGGAATGACCGGCGTCACGGATCAATGCAAACGTTGAGTACGCCGCACCACGATCGACAGGTTCGTTCACACATGCGGTTCGCTCGCCACCGACCATCTCGAAGAGCGTCGGCACTCCCCCGCGCAGCAAGTCTGTGGCCATGTGCCAGGTGCCTGACTCGTTCGCAAGGATCTGCTGATGTGACTCGCGGTCCCAGTAGCAGTTGTTCACGATGCCGTGCCGCCCCGGCCCGACGCCGGTCAGCGCAGCAGTGTGGTTGCACAACGTGTTGCTCGGGAACTCCGCCACCGCTCCGCCCGCAAGCGCGAAACCGCGCTCGAGCAGGCGCGCAACCGCGGGAAGCTCGCCAGTTGACGCGAGGTGCAACAACGAATTGCAGTTCGCGCCGTCCCACAACAATCCGATGACATACGACGCAGCGCCGAGCTCAACCCCCTCCGTCTGCGGTACGCCGTCGAGGCCAGCCAGCTGAGCAGTGGTCAAGCCCGCAAGTTGACCAAGCGTCGGTGCGACGTCGACGACGCGCGCGGCAGATTCGGCGATGCCACGATCCGCGACGCCGGCGCCCGACAGCAGGAAGGGAGCCCGCGACTGCACAACGGACAGCGACCCGTGCTCGCCGATGTGCCCGCCGCGATCCGGCCAATAGTGCTTGCCGGTGTGTACGACGGCGATGTCCGGCGCGCGCGCATCAGCGAACAGCGACAACAACCGGGTGCCAGCGTACGGATAAGCGTTGCGCTCGTTGGGTGGCGATGGGTCCGCGAGCTCGGCGTCGAGTCCCGCAAACTGCATCGGATCGCGCACGGCGATCGGGTCACGACCGCGCAGGATCTCCGCCGGACCGTCCGAGTCATTCGCATCGATCCGGCTCGCACCGTCGACGTTCGCCACGATGACCTCGCCGTCCTCGACGTACGCGACGAGGTCGACGATGTGCGCAAGCGACGAGTCAGTCAGAACCTCGACCGCGCGGTCACGCAGTTCCGCGAGCTCAGCACGACCGCCCAGACCAACGGCAGCGTCGTACGAACGCTCCGGCGCCGGCATGACGGCAACGGTACGGGAGTGGAGATGCCGGCGCCCCCGGATCCGCAGCGGTTGAGCGGACCGGGGGCGCCGGCGACGGGCTGGTCAGAGGCTGGCGCGCACACGCTCCGCGCGCTCGGCCGCGCGACTTGCTCGTTGCCGCCAACGGACGACGGCGGACAAGCGATAGGCGCGGGCCCGCGCGAGCGACTCGCGCTGATGGTCCTCCACCGCAGCCCGCGTCAGGTACGCGGATAGGTTGGACATGACTGTGCTCCTTCTGACGTCGTTGTCAGTTGCTTACTGATCGGGTCTGACAGTTCTGGTGGTTACGCGGCGACGTCTTCCTTGCGCGGACGCCCACGCGGACGCTTGCGCGGTACGACGACTCCGCCGATGAACAGCTCGCCGCCCCAGACACCCCACGGCTCGCGACGCTCAGCCGCGCCGGCGAGGCAGGCCGCCCGGATCGGGCAGTCGCTGCACAGCGACTTGGCGAACTCCACGTCGTCCGGAGACTCCGCGAAGAAGAGGTCGGGGTCGCACCGTCGGCACGGCAGTGCGCTCGTCGTTGGCAGGTCAAGGGCGATCACCTGCTCGATGGGCTCGCTGAGAAACGGACGGTCCTGCATCGCTGTCACCTCCTCGTGACTGCTAGTCGGGCAACAAAAAGGCCGCGGACCCTGGTCGGGTTCCGCGGCCTGGAGAGGCTGCCGTCTGAGTGTTCAGACGGGTGGTCTCCAGGCGGAGAACCCGGCCGCGGCGTCCTGGTCATTCGTCATGACGGTGGACAGACCACGCCCGTACGCCGGAACTGCCATGGGCTCGAGAGCAGCCCAAACGAAGGCAGCTGCCGGCGTGATCGTCTTGTGGTTGCTCACGGCGACACCTCCTTCGTCTCTGCTGCGGGCACGCTGATGCGGCCGCTCTCCGGAGGGTAGGGCCGACCGCCCGGTTCTGGCAAAGCAATTTCTTCGCTGCTGGCCGGTGCGGCGCACATCGTTAGCAGTTCGTTGCCGAATTCGGACAACTTTGCGGGCCCGACGCCGCTGATCGTGAGCAGCGCGTCGAGTGTCGCCGGCCGTTGTTCGGCGATGGCGGTCAGCGTCGCGTCGGTGAAGACAGTGAACGCCGGTTTGCCTGACTGCGCCGCTCGTCCCTTCCGCCACGCGACGAGTCGCTCGAACAATGCGACGTCAATCGACGACGGGCAGTCGGTGCAACGCGAGAGCTTGATCTCGGCCGCGCCGCGCAGCGGCTTGTTGCAGTTGCGGCAGCGCGCAGGGCCGCGGCTCTTCTTCTGCCGGGCCGACCGTGATGTCTCGTTTCGCGTGGTACCGCCGTCGATCAGGCCGTCGAGGAACCGGCTCGGCGTACGGCGTCCGCGTGCACCGGCCGCACGTGCTGAAGACCAGGAGAGCCGGATGTCGTGACGCGCGCGCGTCACCCCGACGTAGAGCAAGCGGCGTTCCTCTTCGATTTGTTGCGGCGTCGCGGCATGCGAGATCGGCAGCATGTCGTCGACCAGACCGACGATGAAGACGGCGTCCCACTCCAACCCCTTCGCGGCGTGCAATGACGCGAGCGTGACACCGTCGATGACGAGTGGGTGTTGTGCGTTCGCACGATCGGCGAGGACATCGACGAACCGTTGCAGGCTCGCGTCGGGCTCGGCAGCGGCGATCTCTTCGGCCAGCCTGACGAGCGCCGCGAGGCCGTCCCATCGTTCGCGGGTCGCGCCGCCGACATCCGGTGGCGTCTCACTCCACCCAGCTGCGGACAGCACGTGGCGCACGACTGCGGTGAACTCCGCCGGCGCACCTGTGTCGGACGACCGCGCCGCCGCGCGCAGTAGGCGCACGCCTTCGCGCACCTCGGCACGGTCGAAGAACCGCTCGCCCCCGCGCACGACGTACGCGAGCCCCAGCGCGGTCAGCGCCTCCTCGTAGATCTGTGACTGCGCGTTGGTCCGGCACAGGATCGCGATCTCGCGCGCCGGCGTACCTCGGGCAACCAAGTCTCGACAGGCGGCGGCGACAGCCGCGGCCTCGGCGGGTTCGTCCGAGTAACCGGTCAACTGCGGCGCCGGGCCGGCGGGTCGCTGCGCGACGAGCTGCAACCGGCCGGCGGTGTCGGACAGCAGGCGGTTCGCGAGGTCGACGACCTGCGGCGTCGAGCGGTAGTCGCGCACCAACCGCAGCGCGGTCGCGTCGGGAAAGCGGCGGGAGAATTCGAGCAGGTAGGACGGGGTCGCGCCAGTGAAGCTGTAGATCGTCTGGTTCGCGTCGCCGACGACGCAGAGGTCGTCACGGCCGCCGAGCCAAGCGTCGAGCACCCGTTGTTGCAAAGGGTTGACGTCTTGGTACTCGTCGACGACGAACCAGCGGTATTGCTCACGGACCTGCGTGGCGATGTCGGGATGCGACTCGATGACCGCCGCCGTGAGCAACAGCACATCCTCGAAGTCCGTGGCGGCTTCTTCTTCCTTGACGTCCTCGTACGCCGCATAGACGCGCGCGACCTCAGCGGGATCGAGCGGCGGCTTGCGAGCCGCGGTGATTGCGGCTTGGGGGTAGCCGGCCGCGTCGACGAGCGTCGACTTCGCCCACTCGATCTCTGCGGTGAGGTCCCGCAAGGTGGGCCGGTCGACGCTGAGGCGACAGCGCGTCGCGGCTTTCTGCACCAGCCGCGCCTTGGAGTCAATGACGGGCGGGAGCGGTCCTCCGATGGCGCGCGGGTGGAAGTAGCTGAGTTGCCGGAGCGCCGCGGCGTGGAAGGTGCGTGCCTGGACGACGGCGTCGTCGCCACGCAAGCCGAGCGCGTGCAAGCGTGCGCGCATCTCACCGGCGGCGCGCGCGGTGAAGGTGACGGCAAGGACATGCCGCGGCGAGACCGCACCGGTGGCGGCGGCGTACGCGATCCGATGTGTGATGGCTCGGGTCTTGCCGGTGCCCGCACCCGCGAGGACGCAGACCGGTCCGCGGACGGCTTCGGCAACCGCGCGCTGCTCGGGGTCGAGGCCGGTGAGAATGTCGTCAGGCGTCACCGGCACGCCGCCATCCTCGCAGCCGGCTCCGACCGACCGTGCCATATTAGGCCGACGCACGTCGCCTATGAGGACGCGCGCGACCCCGGTTCACGATCGATGACCGTTTGCCCGTCGCTTTCCGGAGTAGAGGGGACGTCTATTCCGCTCGGCAGGGCCCGCTGGTCGTAGCGGTCCATGCCGGGTTCAGGCAGCGGACCGGCGTTCGCGGACGTCACGGAGATCATCGGGAGGACGAGGCCGACCGCGATGGCCAGCACCCTTCCCCATACGGGCAACGGAACGAAGAACGCGACGACGACGGCGATCGTGCGGATGAACATCCGGATGAGGTACTGACGCTGCCGCGCGGCGATGTCGTCGTACCGGCTGGTCCGCGCCTCGGTGACGAGGTGCACCGACGAGTCGCTCGGCTTGCGACGCAGCTGCACCCGCACCGCTCCACCGTACGTCTCAGGCCGGTGGCCCCTCCAGCCAGTCGGTGATCAACCGCCACGCGATTGACACCGGCGGCGGCAGCAGGACCTCCTCGCGGCGCAGCTGCTCACGTGTGAGCCATCGTGCTTCTGCGAGCTCCGACCCGTCGAGGGTGATCACGTCGTCGGTGGCCCGGGCCCAGAAACCCAGCATCAAGCTCGAGGGGAAGGGCCACGGCTGGCTCCCCCGGAACGTCACGTCGGTGACCGGGATCCCGACCTCCTCCTGCACTTCGCGCCCGACCGCCAGCTCGGCCGCCTCCCCTGGCTCGACGAAGCCGGCCAGCGTGGAGAACCGGTCGGTCGGCCAGCTCGGCTGCCGACCGAGCACGCACCGGTCCGCCCCATCGTGCACGAGCATGATCACCGCGGGGTCGGTGCGCGGGAAGTGCTCGCTGCCATCGGCCGTGCAGCGCCGCACCGACCCGCCGAGTGTGGGCTCGGTCAGCGCACCACACCGCGGGCAATGCGTGTGTGTTGCGTGCCAGTTCGCGAGTGCAACCGCATGCGTGAGCAGACCGGCATCGCGGTCGTCAAGAAGCGCGCCAACCTCGCGCAGGCCCATGGGCCGGGCGCCGATCTTGCGCGGCAGCTCGACGACGGCGGCGCCGTACGCCGCGCCCTCCTCACCGACGCCGAGGAAGAACACGGGCTCGACGTCATCGCTGAGGACCAGGTGCGGGCCGTCGTCTTCGTCGCTGATCAGCGTGCGGCCTTGATCATCGAGCAGGACGACCTGCATCGGCGTACACGACCGCCATCTCTCGTCAACCCGCAGGTGGGCAGCGCGGTCGACACCTTGGCGGGAAAGCGCTGGCGGGTCGCTACGCACCTCGGGAGACTACGGGCATGGCGGTTGCAGCACGGGTCAGTCTGCTGTCCCTCGGTGTCGACGACATGCCACGGTCGGACGCGTTCTACCGCGCGCTTGGTTGGGAGGTCGTGCTGAGCGACGCGGACGACTTCCGGTTGTTCCGTACGTCGGGCGCGTTGCTCGCTCTGTACGCGCGGACGTCGTTGCAACGCGACATGGGCCGGGAACTCGCGCCGGGATCCGGCAGCATGAACCCGGCGATGAACCTGGACAGCCGCGAAGACGTCGATGAAGCGTTGCGCGTGATCGAGGCGGCCGGCGGCACCGTCATTGCGCCTGCTCGTGCGCTGGACTGGGGCGGCTACTCGTCGTACGCCGCCGACCCGGACGGGCACATCTGGGAGGTCGCGCACAACCCGGCGTGGCCGACCACCCTCGACGGTCGTCCCGATGTGACGGGTGACCAGCACGCCGTCGTCCTCTTCCGCTCGCATCGGCGCGACGAGTCCGAGCAGGACTACGCCGAGCTGCGCCCCAAGATCGCCGAGCTGGCGGCCAGCATGCCGGGCTACGTCTCGGCCAAGACCTACACAGCTGATGACGGCGAACACGTCACGATCGCGCGCTTCGACACCGCGGAGCACGAGCGCGCCTGGCGGGAGCACCCCGATCATCGCGCCGCGCAGAAGCTCGGCCGGGAGAAGTTCTACGCGTCCTACGACATCGCTCGCTGTGTCTTGGTCGACGAGTGGCACTTCACGTCGTGACGAGATCCCTGAGCTGCTCGCGCGTCGGCAGATCGGTCACCCTGTCGACCCGCCCACTGCGAACGTGCAGAAACGCTGCCTGCACCTTCTCGATCTCCACACCCGCAAGGTCGGCCCACGCGACGCGGTAGATCGCGAGCTGCAACGGATCGCCGCTCTCACCGGTCTTCCAGTCGACGACCTCGTAACCCCCGTCGTCGGTTGCGAAGACGGCATCGATGCGACCGCGCACGATCCGACCACCGAGCTGCACGGTGAACGGTGCCTCGACAGCGACCGCTTCGCGGTCGGCGTACGGCGAAGCCGCGAACGCTTTCCGTAGCGCAACCAGATCGTCATCGGTCGGCACCGACTCGAAGTCGTCCGCCGCACCCTCCAACGCATCGAGGTCGAGCAGCGGACGGCTCTTGAGCGTCTCTTCGAGCCAGGCATGGAACAGCGTGCCCTTGCGTGCAGCCGCGTTGGGGCGTTGCGGCATCGGCCGCGCGAGACCGCGGGCGAAGTCGTCCGGATCGCGCGCCAATCGCAGCACCTGGCTGGCCGAGAGCATCCGCGGCATCGGCACCAGTCGCTGACCGACCTGTTCGCGCGCGATCTCGTCGAGCAGCGCGTCGACCTCTGCGGCGAGCGGGTGCGCGCCCGAGTCGTCATCGGCTTCCATGGCCCTGCGCACGAGCTCCGCGGCTTGTTGTCGACGAGCGAACGCGCCCGCGTCGTACCGCGTCGGCCAGTCATAGTCGTGCTCGCCAGCCCCGATGAGGATCGGGTTCATCGACCCGGGGTCGTCACACCAGACGTCGACGTCTGCGGCCGCGCGGATCTCGTCGAGGAACTCTGCCGGCGGGCAGGGCGTCGAGCGGGTCCGGTTCCAGGCATGACCACTCGCGAGCACGACGTTCTTCGCGCGCGTCACCGCGACGTAGGCGAGGCGGCGCTCCTCGGTCATCTCGTCCTTGCTGCATGCGTCCTTGAACTCCGTCACTCCCTGAGTCGTGAGCGCGGGGTCACGCGGCAGGTCGTCACAGTCACCGCGCAACCGGTTGGGCAGCGCTTGTGCTGCGCGGGTCCACTGCGGACGCTTCTGGCTGCTCGGGAAGGTGCCGTTCGTGAGACACGGGACCGCGACGACGTCCCACTCGAGGCCCTTCGCCTTGTGCACGGTCAGCAACTTCACGGTGTCGCGGTTGGACACGCCGCCGACGTCGAGACCGTCCTCGCGTTCGCGAGCGGCCGCGAGGTAGTCGAGGAAGGCGTGCACGTCGTTGTCGTCCGCGATGCCCTCGAAGTTGGCCGCCGCGTCGAAGAATGCGGCGAGGTTGGCAAGCCGCGCCTCTGCCAGACCGTCCGGATCCGTCTCCAGTTCGACGTCGAGACCGATCGCGCGCGCGATCGACGTGACCGCCTCGACAACGGGCTGGCGGATCAACGGACGCAGTTCGTCCAGCTCGACCTTCAACTGCTGCAGCCGCTCGTAGGCCTCCGATGAGTATTGCTCGGCTGCGCCCAAGTGGGCGACCGCATCAGTGAGCGCGACGACGTCGCATGGGTCGACCCCGGCGGCTGCTTCGGCGAGCGCGCTCGTGCCCTCCGGGTCGTCGGCCGGATCAGTCAGCTCGCGATCCTGCACGCCGGTGGCCAGCCACTGCGCTTGGCGCCCGAGCGCGGCAAGGTCCCGCGGCCCGATGCGGTAGCGCGCGCCGGTCAGGATGCGCACGAGAGCAGGGTTAGCGGTCGGGTCGGCGAGCACCTCCAGGACGGCGACGACATCGTCGACCTCGGGCATCTCCAGCAGACCGCCGAGACCAACAACCTCGACGGGCAGGCCGCGTTGTTCGAGCGCATCGCGGAAGATCGGGAAGTCCTGGCGTCGGCGGCACAGCACAGCGACGTCGCGGTTGCGGACACCGTCCTCGTCGACCTGCTGCTTGATCTCGTCTGCGACCCACGCCGCCTCGTCGAGCAACGAGAGGTGGAACCCAGCCTTCACAACACCTGCGTCGCGGCGCTCCTCCACCGGCACCAGCTCAGGAACCTCGACGTGGGGGCGGCGGGACGCCTCGTCGTGCTCGCGCAGCTGCGTTGACAAGGCGTTGGCAGCAACGAGGATGCGACCGGCGTTGCGGAAGCTGGTGAGCAGGTAGTCCGGCTTGTATGACGTGTTGCCACCAGCTCGCGGGAAATGTTCGGGGAAGCGCAGCAGGTTGCCGACCGAGGCCCCACGCCAGCCATAGATCGCCTGACACGGATCACCCACCGCCGTGACGGGATGCCCACCCGCGCCGTACAACGACGAGAGCAACACACGTTGCGCGACGCTGGTGTCCTGGTACTCGTCGAGGAACACGACGCGGTATCGCGATCGCTCGATCGCGCCGACCTCCGGGGATCGTCCCGCGATCGCGGCCGCCAACGCGACCTGGTCGCCGAAGTCGAGCAGGTCGAGCTCGCGCTTGCGAACGCGATACGCCTCGACCAGCGTCAAGAGCTCGTCGCGCGCGAGCGCCGCCGACGCGATCTTGCTCAGCTCGTCGGTCGTCTTCGACAAGGTGGCGATGTCAGCGAGGATCTTCGCGTCGGCGTGGCGAACGTCGTCTGGAGTTGCGCCGTGCTCGGCCATCTCCGCGTCGAGGGCAAGGAGGTACTGCGCGACCGTTCGCGGCTGCCACTTGATGTGCTCGAACGGTCCGCGCGCTCGGTGTACGACGGACATCGCGAGCTGCCATCGGCCCGCCTCGGTCAGCAGTGACGTGTCCGGCTCACGGCCGATGCGCAGTGCGTGGTCTCGCACAAGCGCCGCGGCGTAGGCGTGATAGGTCTGCACCGTCGGCTGGTCGTCGGCGACCTCGTCCTTGATGAGTTTGGATCCGTAAAGAGCGTCGAGGGCGCTGCGCACCTTGTCCCGCAGCTCACCGGCCGCCTTGTTGGTGAAGGTGAGCCCAAGGACGTCGCTCGGTAGGAGCTCTCGGTACGCCACTGCGTGCACGACGCGCGCCGCCATCACCGTGGTCTTGCCGGAGCCGGCGCCCGCGATGACGAGCCGCGGCTCGAGTGGCGCCGTGGCGACCGCGAGCTGCTCCGCGGTGAACTCCCTGTCGAGGAGTTCACACAGATAGAGGCCGGTGGCATCCAACACGAGGGGGCTCATCGGGGGCTCACTTGACCACCTGCGCGCCTTGCTCCTGGGCTGGGCAGGCTCGCGCGAACACGCAGCGCTCGCAGCTGTCGTTGACCCGGGCAGGAAAGGCCTCGACAGCGATGCCCGCGGCCACGCGCTGGACCAGGTCGTCGGCCCAAGTAGCGCCGTCGCCTTCGAGCGGCGCCTGGTTGCGCAGGTTGGGCATGCCGTTCTTCAAGCCGACGCGCAGGTACACGAGCTCGGCGCCGCCGAGTGTCGCGTCATCGCCGACCTGCTCGACGAGTCCGCCCTCGCGCACCGCGATTTGATACACACCGAGCTGCGGGTTGGTCTCCACCTCTTGCTTGCCGGGGACGTTGCGGCCGGTCTTGAAGTCGACGATGCGCATGTTGCCATCGGCGTCGCGTTCGAGCCGGTCGATGGAGCCACGCAATCGCGTGCCGGCGTATTCGACGTCGAAGCCTGCTTCGGCCGCGAGGTAGTCGCGGTCGCTGCGACCTGAGTGCCAGCGCAGGAAGTTGCGCAACGCATTGCGCGCCTCTTCGCGTTCACGCTCGCGTTGCCACGGCGCTTCGAAACCGAGTGAGTGCCAGACCTCGTCGAGTCGGTCGAGCAGGACGTCGACGTCGGCAGGCAGTTTGTCCGTTGCGACGAGCCGGGCGAGGACGTGCAGGACAAGCCCGAACCCTTGCGCGGTCGTCGACGCACGCGCGGCATGTGCCTCTCGCTCGAGGAACCACGCGAGCGGGCACTCCTCGTACGCGCCTACCGCGGACCCGGACAACCGCACGGGTTGCTCGGTTGGGCGGACTGGCCGTGCGCCCGTTGTCCACTCGCGCATCCCCCACCAGTTGTCCGGGTGCGCCATCGGCACGGACGTCGCCAACCGAGCGAGCTGTGCGGCCGCGGCCTGGTCGCCGCCGAGTGCCGCATGACGCAACCGGGCGACGACTGAAGCAGTCGACAACAACGCCGCCGGTCGACTGTTCTCCTTCGGGACTTCGAGGCCGAGCTCGCCGAGGAACCGGGATGGCCGGTCGGCGTCTTCGTCGAGTGAGCGCACCGCCGTGACGACCAGTCGTTGCCGCGCCCGCGTGATCGCGACGTAGAACAACCGGCGCTCCTCGACGAGCAGCCGCGTCTGCGTCGGTGGCTCGGTCGCACCGTCACGCGCAAGCCGGTCGGCCTCGAGGATCGAAGTACGACGCCGCAGGTCGGGCCACGCACCGTCTTGCACACCGGCGACGACCACGAGGTCCCACTCGAGACCCTTCGAGCGATGCGCAGTCAGCACGCGCACAGCGTCGGAACTCGACAGCGTCCCGTCGCGACGGTTCTCGGCGGGGATTTCCTGCGCCTCGATCTCGGCCAGCACGGTACGCACGCCAGCGCGTGGTCGGCGCTCCTCCATCCGCGCGAACTCGTCGAAAAGCGCGACGACGGCGTCGAGGTCGCGGTCAGCAGTTCGTCCAACTTGACCGCCGCCCGCGGACTCGGCGTACAGCCGACGCGGCCAGCCGCTGCCGTTCCAGATCTCCCACAGCGCCTCTTCCGCACTGCCGCCGCCGTCCAGCACGCCGCTCGCAGCGCGCAAGAGCATCGCGAGCTTCTCCACCCGTCGTGTCACGACCTGGTGCATCTCGTCGACGAGCGTCATCTCCGCCGGATTGGCGAGCGCGTCGCGGATCAACCGTGCCGACGGCGCGGGCAGGGCCAAGGCGGATTCGCCGGCCGCTTCTCGGTGTGCGCGGTCAAGCGCCCGCAACGCCCGACCGAGCCGCCGCAGGTCAGCTGGCGACATGCGCGCCAGCGGAGACAACAGCAATGTGCGTGCGGCATCGTCGTCGAGAGCGTTCGGATCGTCGGCGCATCGCAGCGCAAGCAGCAGCGGCGCAACGGCCGGGTCCTTACCGACCGGCACCTCGTCGGAAGCCACCGCGATCGGTACGCCGGCCGCTGTGAGGGCGCGCCGGATCGTCGGCAGGCTGCGCTTGCCGGACCGGACCAGCACCGCCATCGACCGCCACGGCCGCTCCTCCTCCAAATGCGCACGACGAAGCACGTCCGCGATTGCGACCGCCTCCTCGGCAGCAGTGGAGTAGAGGCGCAGCTCGACACTGCCGTCGTCCTCGCGATCGGTCTCCAGAGCGCGGTGTTCACGCATCGTCTGCGGGGAGATGCCGGACGTCGCAATGCGCTCGGCGACCTTGCGGGAGACGTCGAGCAGCGTGCGACCAGCGCGCCGCGAGGTCTTGAGGGTAACCGTCCGTGCCGGATCCCCACTCGTCTGCGCAAACCGTTCCGGGAAGTCGAGCAGGCACTGGACGTCTGCTCCGCGGAACGCATAGATCGACTGGTCCGGATCACCGACCACCACGAGGTCGCCACCGTTTCCGACGATGGCTGTCAGGAGTTCTTCCTGCGCCGGGTCGGTGTCCTGGTACTCATCGACGAAGACCGCGCGATACCGCTGGCGTACCTCGGTCAGGACGTTGTCGTTGGCAAGCAATCCCAGTGCCTGCCGGACGAGCTCGCCGTAGTCCATGTCGCCGCCGGCGGCGAGCACATCGACGTACTCCTCGAAGAAATCCGCGGCGCTGGCCCACTCTTCGCGCTTCTCGGCTTCGGCAAGCCGCCGGAGGTCAGCCGGGTCGACGCCGCGTTCGCGAGCGCGGTCGATGAGGTCAGCGACTTCGCGCGCCATGCCACGGGTGTCCAACGCCGCGCGCAGTGTCTCCGGCCAGCGCGTCTTGCCTTCGTCGGACAACGAGCCGCGCAGCAACTCGCGGATGCGCACGAGCCGCTCCGGGCCGGAGAGCAGGCGCGGCGCCGGCGCGCCGGAGTACGTCGTCACCAACGCAAGGCAGAACGCATGGAACGTCCAGGCCGCCGGCTCCGCTGTTGTCTGACCGATGCGGCCGCTGATCCGCTCGCGGAGCTCTTCGGCGGCCTTACGGCTGAATGTCAGAACCAGCACCTGGTCCGGCGTCAGCCCTCGGCGGACCCGCTCGACCACGGCCTCGACCAACGTCGTCGTCTTCCCCGTGCCGGGCCCCGCGAGCACGAGAAGCGGCCCGTGCGCGTGGTCGACGACGGCCTGCTGGGACGCGTCGAGGACCGGCACGGCCGGCGGAGGCGGCGGCGTGCGATCAAGGACGTACGTAGTGGTCATCGGTTCAATTCAAACGGGAGCCACCGACAGCCCGTACTCAACGTCCCACCAATTGGTAGCGAGAGGGACGGCGAGAGTCGCTGCGACGGACGTGATGACGAACGTACGTAATGAGCACAAAGGCTCTTGCATGGCAGTTCCCTACTACCCGAGGTCCGTTAAAGCCGGCACGCTGTGGAGCCCAGCCTTGGCCGTACTGCAAGCGAAAGCAAGGACCGTCGAGGTCGGACCGCCAAAGTAATTGATACCACTTGTGGTATCATCGACCCATGGCGATGACCCTTCGGCTCGACGAAGCCGAAAACGAGGCGCTACGGCGTCGCGCGGAGCTCGAAGGACGCTCCATGCAGGAAGTCGCCCGCGAGGCCATTCGCAACTACATCGAGCGCAGCAGTAAGCGCGAATTGCTCGACCAGGTGCTGGGTGACGAGCTGCCGAAGTACGCCGAGGCGCTCGAGCGTCTCGGAAAGTGATCTATCTCGACCTCGACGACCTACTGCACATCGCCGACCGCATCCTCGACGAGGTCTTGACTCGCGACGCCGGGCTGCTCGAGGCGGCTGTCGCCCGTCCGCAAGCTAGTGCTTTCGGCTCCGAGGCTTATCCGACAATCCATAGCAAGGCCGCTGCGCTCTTACATTCCGTGACACGCAACCACGCGCTGGTCGACGGAAACAAGCGCCTTGCCCTGGCGAGTGTCATCGCGTTCTACGGTCTGAATGGGTTGCGCCTCACAATGACGAACGACCAGGCCTACGACCTGGTCATCTCCGTGGCAGCCGGTGAGATCGACGACGTCGACGAGATCGCTGACCGACTTCGTAGACGAACTGCCAGACGCCGCCGCTAGCGAGCAACACGTTGCAACCGTGCAAACGACACGTCCGTCGAACCAGACATGTTCAATACCCGTGTTGGGAACCTTGTTGCCGCCTTGGCCGGCGCGCTTATGCCTGCGATAGCGACCGCCAGCTATCTGGTCGCGGCCAAGCCATCGATCCGGTGCGTAGTACCAGCCGTCTGTCTGCGCAAGCCCGATGAGCCGGGCTGTCAGGCGGTCGGCGGATGCCCGCCCGACACCAGCACCTGGTGGCCGATTCCTCATTGGGGATGGATACCGACAGCAGCGCTGCTGGGCTTGCTAGTCGTCGCCACCGCCATCGCACTTGTGCAGCCGCGCCTGCCGGAAGTGACGAAATGACTTCCCGGTCGACGCGTTACGGCAACGGGATCGATGCCAGCTTCGCGGGGTTCGACACCACGCGAATACCGACGATGCGCCCGTCGAGTACGTCGTACGCGATCGTCATGATCGCCGCACCCTCGTCAACGACCAACGTGCCGGGCTGACCGTTGACGACGGCGTCGTACATCTGCGCGGTCGGGGGGATGTTCGGCGTGACAGCGATGAGGAAGCGCGCCGCCTTGCGCGCGCCGACGATCACGCGGCGCGCAGCCTTCACCACTCCGCCACCGTCAGTCCACACGGTCGCGTCGTCGGAGAGGAGCGCAAGCATCGCGTCGAGATCGCCGGTCAAGCACGCGAGCTGGAACTGCTGCGCGAGCTCCTGGCCGCGCCGGCGGTCCGCGTCGTAGCGCTGCCGGCGATCCCCGACGTTCCGCTTCGCGCGGCTGACCAGTTGGCGGCAGGCAGCAGGCTGCTTGTCGAGCATGGCCGCGATGTCGTCGTACTCATAACCGAAGACCTCGTGCAACAGGAACGCCGCCCGCTCGACCGGGCTGAGCGACTCCAACACCACGAGGAAGGCCATCGACAGCGAGTCCGCGAGCTCGGCCGCTGCGGCCGGATCACGCTCGTCGACCAGCAACGGCTCGGGCAGCCACGGCCCGACGTAGCTCTCCCGTCGCGCGCGGGCCGACCGCAGCTCGTCGAGCGACAGCCGTACGACGACCGTCGTGAGAAACGCTTCCGCGGAGCGCACCTCGGTCGTGTCCGCGCCCTGCCAGCGCAGATAAGCCTCTTGTACGACGTCCTCCGCATCGCTGACGCTGCCGAGCATGCGGTAGGCGATGCCGAACAGCTTCGGCTTCAACGCGACGAACTGATCGACATCGCCCATGGTCAGCTCGCCACCAGACGAGGGACCTCACACTGGTCCGAGAACCCTTCGCTCTTCAGCCCGAGTCCCGCGTTGAACCGCGATCGGTAGTTCTCCAACGCGATCCATCCAGCGAGCTCGGCGATCTCTTTCTCCGTGAACCTACGCCGCAGCCGTTCGGCGAGGTCGGCTGTGACGGCCGACGGTGTCTGGTTGACCGCATCGGCGTACTCCAGCACCAGTCGCTCGCGTTCGTCGTAGGCGTCACTGTCGCGCCACCGCCCGACGTCGCGCACCTTGGCCGGGTCGAGGCCACCCTGCATGCCCTCGTAGTACCCGTAGTCGATGCACCAGGAGCAGCCGATCGCCATCGACGTCGCCTGCAGCGCCAGCCAGCGAAAGCGCGGGTCAAGCGTCGTCCACCTGCGCGCTGCCGTCATCTCGAGAACGCCTGAGGCAAGCAACAGGCCGTTGTGGTTGGCCAGCGCCTGCGTCGGCTCCACCACCTTGCCGAAGGTCTTGCGGGTGTACCGCCATGCGTAGCGCTGCAGGAGACCCTTTGGTTTTTCCACCAGCGTCACGTGCGCCATGTTCGCGTCCCTTCTCGTCGTCTTGACAAAGCAGACGAGATAGCCCGGCGCGCTGTGACATGGAAGTCGAGCTAAGGGCCGACCGGATTCCAGCGCGCTGTCTTCATGTCCACGCGGCCGTCGCGGATCGGCACGCCGTCCGCGCGCAACAGGTCGAGCTGCTCGTGCGCCTTGTGTACTGCCGGACGGCCGTCGGACCTCAGCACCCGATGCCACGGCACCTCATGCCCGTGCTCGCGCATGACAGCGCCGACCTGGCGTGGTCCGCCTTCGTCCACGTACGCCGCGATGTCTCCGTACGCCATGACCTTGCCGCGCGGGATCCGATCGACGACGTCGAGAACCCGCCTGGCGTAGTCGGTGACGGTCAGTAGATCGGGAGGGTTGGGTCGATCTGCTTGACCCAGGCGACAACGCCGCCTTGCACGTGCACAGCGTCACCGAAACCGGCGGCCTTCAACGCTGCGAGCGCTTCTGCCGACCGGATCCCGGTCTTGCAGTACAGCACGGTCTTCTTGTCCTGCGGCAGGTGCGCCAGCGCGTTGCCCGACAGGATCTCTTGCTTCGGGATCAACGTCGATCCGGGGATACGCACGATCTCGTACTCCGCCGGCTCACGGACGTCGACGAGGTTGATCGCGTCGCCGCGGTCGATCATGTCCTTCAGATCCTGCGCGGTGATGGTGGCTCCGACGACCGCTTCCTGTGCCTCGTCGGAGACATCTCCGCAAAAGGCTTCGTAGTCAATGAGCTCGGTGATCGTGGGGTTCTTGCCGCAGAGCGGGCACTCCGGGTCCTTGCGCACACGCACCGAGCGGTACTGCATCTCCAGGGCGTCATAGATCATCAGCCGACCGACGAGCGGCTCGCCGATCCCCGTGATCAGCTTGATCGCCTCGGTCACCTGGATCGACCCGATCGAGGCACACAGCACACCGAGCACGCCGCCTTCAGCGCACGACGGCACCATGCCGGGCGGCGGTGGCTCGGGGTAGAGGCAGCGGTAGCACGGGCCTTGCTCGGCCCAGAACACCGACGCCTGCCCGTCGAAGCGGTAGATAGAGCCCCACACGTATGGCTTGCCGAGTAACACGCACGCGTCGTTGACGAGGTAACGCGTCGCGAAGTTGTCGGTGCCGTCCACGATCAAGTCGTACGGCGCGAAGATGCGAAACGCGTTGGACGAGTCGAGCCGCTCCTCGTGCAGGACGACCTCGACGTACGGGTTGATCTCGTGCACCGAGTCGCGCGCCGACTCCGCCTTGGCCCGACCGATGTCGGACTGGCCATGGATCACCTGACGCTGCAGGTTGGACTCGTCGACGACGTCGAAGTCGATGACGCCGAGCGTGCCGACACCGGCGGCGGCGAGGTACATCAGCGCCGGCGACCCGAGACCACCCGCGCCGACGACCAGCACCTTCGCGTTCTTGAGCCGCTTCTGCCCGTCCATGGCGACGTCGGGGATGATCAGGTGCCGGCTGTAACGGCGTACCTCATCAATGCTCAAGGCCGCAGCGGGCTCGACCAACGCAGGTAACGACACAGTGAGAACTCCTGTTGTACGACGGACTGCCTCGTACAAGCCTGCCAGCAGCCCGGGGATTCCCCGCTAGCCCGAACGCCACCAGCCGCGCTTGCGCCTCTGTGGCTCGTCCTCCGGCAGCACGATCGTTTCAGGGGCCTCATCGGTTTCGCCCGTTTCGTCGGCCCCAGGGGCCAACTCCCATGGATTCGCCGGGGTCACGGTCGGTTCGGCGGCAGCTTCGGCCCCAGTTTCGGGTTCCGTCGGCTCCTCGACGGCAGGGGCCTCCGCTACGGAGGTGTCGGCAGTCTCGGGCGCTGCGGCTTCCGGTTCTGCCCCCGGCACGCTGGCGGTCTGCGGCGGATCGGGTGGCGGTTCGTCAACCACGGTGTCGCCAAGAACCGGCGCAGAGGGCGGCGCGCCCGGGTGCTGCGGGTGCCTCGGCTTGCCCTTGCGAACGAGGGCCTCGGCGAGCGCGAAGATCGCTTCGTCGATGTGGTCGGTGAGCCGGTGCTCGGTCGCGGCAAACGAGGTGTGCAGGGCGTCGGCAACGTCTTCACGCAGCCGCTGCTCTCTCGCGTCAGCCCTCGTGTTGAACGCCCGCACCTCCTCGAGGACCTCAGCGCTGCCGCCCGAAGTGCGCATCAATTCGGCGATTTGTTCCTGCACTCGCTGTTCGGTTGCCTCGGTGGCAGCGCGCACTGCTGCGTTGAGCCTTTGGTCGAGCTCGCCGGCGAAGATCCGCAACGTCGCCTGCAGCTGTTCTTGGGACCGCTTCTCACTCGCCGGCAGCGCCTGGCCCAGTGATGCGGTGACGTGCTCGCGGACGTTGCGCTCCGTTTCGCTGACGGCCGACTGCACGGTTTCGCCGAGGAACTGGCGTACGGCGAGCACGACTGTCTCCCGGTCTTCGGCCAGCGACGGGCGGTCGACGAGCGAGTCAAGGGCAGCGCGGATCTCGCCGAGCTGGGTGGTCACGGTTTCATCAGCAGCGCCGCCATTCGACTGCTGCACGGCAGCGGCGATGTCATCGAGACTGTCCAGGCGGTTGCCGATCCGGCCTTCTAACCGTTCGACCAGACCGCGCATTTCTCCGGGCACCGGTCCCATGGCGGCGTCCAGAGCGGCGACCCTTCGGTGGATCTCCGCCATCGCGGCGCCGAGCTCGGCCATGTTGCGTTCAACCCCACCGACCCGGCCGGAGACCTCGGCCAACGCCTGTCCGCCGGAAGGTGCCGCTGGTCGGGCCGCGATTGCCTCGACTTGTTGGGACAACGCCTCGAACCGGCTGAGCAAATTCTCGGTCGAGGACTGCACCGCCCCGACCACGGCGAGCGAACCGGGATCCTCAGCTGACCGGCCCCCGACAGCCTGGGCGATCGCGTCGACACGAGCGCCAAGCTGGCCGAGGTGTTGGCCGAGCTGCGCGAACTGCCCCGAGACGTTCTGCTCGCCACCGGTCGAGGAGGCCGCGGCTGCGACGTCGTCCGGTAACCGGCCGAGCATGTCCCGCAACTCGGTCAACAGCGCCTGGATCTGCCGCTGCTCGCTCGCCTGGTCCTCGGCTGCCCGGGACAGAAGGGACTGCATACGTTCGGACATCAACTCCGACGAGCCGCCCCCGGGCTGGTCAGTCACGCAAACTCCTCTGCCTGAGCCGGTGTCGCGGAGCAGTATCCACCGTTTCCGGCCGAGGCGGGAACGGACCCGCCGCGCAGTGTCCTCAGGCGAGCAGGGTTTCCAACCTGCGGTTGAGCGCGTCCAAAGTGGCCCTGATGACCGCTTGCCGAACGTCTTCGCGCACTGCGGCTGCCCCGGTCAACCGCTCGCTACCGGCCCGACCAAGCATCGTGAGCGCGACGACAACGGTGCGGTCGCGTCCCGTCGGGGCCACCTCGATGTGCTCGAGCTCGAAGCGCGCGGGCTTGGCCAACAGCTGTTCGACCGACCGCAATGTCGCGAGCGCAACTGCGCGCTGCACGCCGCTCTGCGTCGCCGTACCCGTTGCCTCGCCGGTCGCCACGGTGCCGTCGTAGGACAGCATCACCTTCGCGGTGACGTCCAGTCCGGAAGAGACGAGGTGCATGCGCTGAATCGTGGGCCGCTTGCGTGGCTGCGCTTCGCCGTTCGAGGTCGGCTCGGGCTCCGGTGGTGGCTCCACTTCGGCATCCTCGACGAGCTGGACGCGTTCCGCGTCAACACCAAGGCCGAACTGCTCGCGGAGGAGGCGGCCGACGTCGGTGGCCACCCGGACCTCGTCGACGCCTGGCTCGAGGCCGAGACGCAGCAGTCCGAGGCCACCCTCGTTATCCGGTTCGACCTCCGCGTCAGCAACACCCGAGACGGCGCGGAGCGCAGCAGCGATCTCGGCTGCATTGCTCGCGTCGCCCGCGGGATCACCGCGGAAGTCGCTGGCCGTCACGTGCACTCCTGAGTACGACGTCGACGGCGACGGATGTCGCCTTCGTCAGCATCGGTGTGACTCCAGACACCCTTGAGTGTTTCAGTGTCCGGAACGCCCGCAATTGAGCGCCTTGTCGCAACCTCAGGCGGCTACCGCCCACTGACGTTCTGCCGACTCAAGCCGACTTCTTGGCGCGCCCCCGTGACGTCGACTTGCTGGCGCTCTTCTTAGCGGCCGGCTTCTTGGTGGCCGCGCGCTTCGTCGTACTGCTCGACTTCTTGGTGGCGCTCTTACGCGTCGACGCGGCCGAGCGTGCTGCTGACACGGGCTGTCCCTTGCGCGCCGACTCGACACTCGCTTGCAGAGCAGCCATCAGATCGACGACCTCGCCTTTGCCCTTCGGCTCTTGCGGTGCAACGACGTCGCGGCCTTCGATCTTCGCGGTAATGACCTCTTCGAGTGCGTCGCGGTACTGATCGTTGAACTGAGACGGATCGAAGTCGTCGCTCATGGTCTCGATGAGTGACTGCGCCATCTGCAGCTCCTGCGGGCGCACATCGACGTTCTCATCGAGGAAGGAGAACTCCGCCGGGCGGATCTCGTCCGGCCACAACATCGTCTCGAGCACGAGTATGCCGTCGCGCACACGCAACGTCGCGAGCGACTCCCGTTGACGCAGGGCAACCTTGACAACGGCAACCCGGTCGGACTCCTCGAGTGCGTCGCGAAGCAAGACGTACGGCTTCAAGCCGTGCGCATCCGGCTCGAGGTAGTAGCTCTTGTTGAAGTAGATCGGGTCGACCTGCTCGGCCGGAACGAACTGCACCACGTCGACGGCGCGGGTCGTGGGCAGCGGCAACGAGTCGAAGTCTTCGTCGGTGAGGATCACGGTCTCACCGCTGGGCAGTTCGTAGCCCTTGGCGATGTCCTCGTAGCGGACTTCCTCGCCGTCGAGCTCACACACGCGCTTGTAGCGGATCCGCCCACCGTCGTTCTCGTGAACCTGGTGGAAAGCGACGTCGTTGGACTGCGTCGCTGAGTACATCTTTACCGGGATGCTGACGAGCCCAAATGAGAGCGCGCCCTTCCAAATGCTTCGCATTCGATCATTCTCCCATTCATCCCGCCTGCGCAGCGGGGGCGAGTGCCGCGAGCGTCGCCTCGAGCTCCGCGCGGACACCTTCAGCCGTACCCGCACCGCTGAAGGGAAATGCCACCGGCTCGTCCACTCCTGCCGCCCGGAAGCGCTCGAATTTCGCGCGCACCTGGTCAGACGTCCCGGAGATGCACAACTCATCGACGAACTCGTCCGGCAGGGAGGCCGCGGCGGTACGCCGGTCCCCCGCGTCCCAGCTCCGCATCGCCGTCGTACAGATGTCAGCGAAGCCTTGCCGCTCGAAGGCGCGGCGGTACGCCGGCACGATGACGTACCCCATCAGCTCACGCCGCCCCCACGCGCGTGCGGCCTCGACGTCGTCGGTGACACACACCCGGACGAAAACCGCGCTCGCCGCGGCCCCTCCGGCCCGCACCCGCTCCAACGCCGCCGGCACGGCGCCCGCAGCGATCCAGTTCAGGCAGACACCGTCGGCGATGTCGCCGGCCGTTTCCAGCATGCGTTCGCCCAGCGCACCCAGCACAATCGGTGGAGGTGTTGGCAGCGCCATCAGCACGCGGTATCCCTCGACGCGGTAGTGCTTGCCCGCGACGGAGACCTTCTCGCCGGCGAGCAGCGCTCGGACGATCGGCACGTACTCACGCATCCGTTCGAGCGGCGCGTCGTACGCGACGCCGTTCCATCGGGACACGATCGTGGGCGATGAGACGCCGAGCCCGAGCGACAGACGACCGCTCGACGCGTCCTGCACCGTCGCGGCGGCTTGCGCCATGAGCGATGGCGTGCGGGTCTGGATCGGCACCACACCTGTCGCCAACCCGAGTCGGCCCGTGACTGCGGCGCACGCGGTGAGCAACGCGAACGCGTCGGCCGTACCAGCCTCCGCAGCCCACAGTCGGTCGTAACCGAGCGCCTCCGCGCGGGCCGCCACTTCGGTAAACCCGTGCACGGGTAACCCCAAGTTCAGCGGCAAGGCGAGGCCGGTTCCCCCGACGGCGGGCGCAACAGTGCTCATCGCGGGATCATCCCGCATCGGGCAGGCTTCCGGTCATGGCGAGTCCGCGTGACTATGACGTTGTTGTCCTCGGTGGAGGATCCGCCGGCGAATACATCGCGAACGGTGTCGCCGAAGGGCGCCGCGTCGCCGTTGTCGAAGAACGGCTGGTCGGCGGCGAATGCCCCTACCTCGCATGCATCCCGAGCAAGGCGATGCTCATCGCGGCGGGCACCGGCATGTCGTGGCAGGAAGCCGTCGTACGACGCGACAATGCCGCGAAGCATCGCGACGACAGCGCATCGGCTGAGAGTCTCGCCAAGCAGGGCATCGACCTGATTCGTGGTCATGGTCGCGTCACCGGACCGGGCACGATCGATGTGGGCGGCGTGAGCTACGGCTGGCAGCATCTCGTGGTGTCCACTGGCGGCGCTCCGGCCATGCCACCGGTCGACGGACTAGTCGACGCCGAGCCGTGGACCAGTGACGACGCGCTCTCGTCCGAGGTGCTGCCCGCGCGGTTGATCCTGCTCGGCGGCGGACCCGTCGGTTGCGAGCTTGCCGAGGTGTACTCCGCCTTCGGGTCGCACGTCACCGTCATAGAGATGATGCCGCGGCTCCTCGCGCGCGAACCCGAGTTCGTCGGGACAATCATCGCGGACGCATTACGTCGACGCGGTGTCGACGTGCGTGTGGGCGTTGCCGCGAAGCACGTCAGCCGGGACGGTGACGACTTCGTCGTACAACTCGAGGACAGCAGCTCCGTCGTCGCCGACAGGCTCATCGTCGCTGCTGGCAAACAACCACGCACTGATCTCGGTCTGGACGCACTCGGCATCGACACGGCGCCGGGAAAGCCGCTCGCCATCGACGACTCGTGCCGGGTGCGTGGGCAGCAGAGCGTATGGGCGGCCGGCGATGTGACCGGCATTGCACCGTTCACGCACACCGCGAACTACCACGCGCGCCTCGTCATCGATGGAATAAACGGCAAGCCGGGAACTGCGCATCACAACGCGGTCCCGCGGTGCGTGTTCACCGACCCGGCTGTGTTCAGCGTCGGCCTCACTCCCGATCAGGCACGCGAGCGCGACGTCGACCTCGTCACCCGCAGCTTCGACGTCGGCCGCACAGCGCGGGCCTACGTCGAGCGGGAGGCGGGCGGTCACGCTGCGGACGGCCGGCTCGAGTTGTACGCCGACCGAGCACGCGGAGTGCTCGTCGGCGCGGCCGTCGTCGGCGCCTACGCTGACCACTGGACCGGCGAACTCGTGCTCGCCGTCCGCGCCGAGGTCCCGGTGCGTGTGCTGGCCGATGTCGTGCACGCGTTCCCGACCCTCGGCGAGGCGATCGAGCCACCGATGCGCGAGCTGGCCGCCGCGATCGACAATTTGGAGCACTGATGACAGGACCCGGGCCCGGGCCCGACGAGGTCGACATCGAGGCGCCGGAAGCAGACGTCGCCGAGCAACGCGTCGAGGCCGCGCACGACACTCCACGCGACAACCCCACGCCGGAGGTCCCCCTCGACGCCGACCCCGCAGACGTGAGCGAGCAAGAGCGTGAGGTCGGCTATGCCGACGACGATTACCGCTGATGACGAGGGACCGCCGGTAGGCTCACAAATTGTGAGCGACGCTCAGACCGACGCGCCGCGCCGTAGCACTCGACTTCCGCGCAGCGCGCGTCGCCGCCAGTTGCTCGCCGCCGCGCAAGAGGTGTTCGTCGCGCAGGGCTACCACGCCGCCGCGATGGATGAGATCGCCGAAGCCGCCGGCGTCAGCAAGCCAGTTCTCTACCAGCACTTCCCGAGCAAGCTCGACCTGTACCTCGCCCTGCTCGACCGACACTGCGACGACCTGGTGGCGCGAGTACGCAGCGCCCTCGAGTCAACGGCGGACAACAAGCAGCGCGTGTCGGCGACCCTGGCGGCGTACTTCGGTTTCGTCGCCGGTGACGGCGAAGCGTTCCGGCTCGTGTTCGAGTCGGACCTGCGCAACGAAGGTGCCGTACGCGAACGCGTCGAGCGGGCGCTCCGCGAATGCGCTGACGCGATCGCAACGACCATTGCCAAGGACACCGGCGTTGCCGAGGACGAGGCACGGCTGCTGTCAGTGGGCCTCGCCGGATGCGCGGAGATCGGTGCGCGCTTCTGGCTCACCGCGCCGAGCGCAGTCGACCGCGAGCGCGCGGTCGAGTTGCTGTCCGCTTTGTGCTGGCGCGGCATCGGGAGCTTCCCGCGCGCGGGCGACCCATCGTCCGTGCACTGACATAGGATCGCCGCGTGGAAGTAAAGATCGGTGTGCAGTACGCCGTTCGCGAGCTGGTGCTGGAAAGCAACCAGACCCCGGACGAGATCGAGCAAGCCCTCGCTGACGCGCTCAAGTCCGGGGGCACGCTGACGTTGGTCGATGACCACGGCCGGCGCGTCGTCGTGCCATCCGACCGCATCGCCTACGTCGAGATCGGTGAGCAGGTCGAACGCCGGGTCGGTTTCGGCTCGATCTGATCAGGCTTGCAGCCCCAGCGCAGCCATCCTCGCTGCGTGGTTCTCGGTCAGCCGCGTCAGCATTCGCCCGATCTCCGCAAGATCACTCGTCGCGTCATCCGGGCCGATGATCAGCCGCGTCAGCGACTCGCGTTCGGCTGCTACCCGGTACGCCTGGGTCAGCGCCTCCCCGACCAGGCGCCGCGCCCACAGCGCCAACCGTCCGGCGAGCGCCGGCTCGACGCTGATCGCCGTGCGCACGTGCTCCACCGCGAAGCCGGCGTGGCCGGTGTCGGCGAGAACGTCCAGGACGAGGCTCCGAGTCGGCTCGTCCACCCGCTGCGCGACTTCGCGATAGAAGTCGACGGCCATGCCGTCACCGACGTAGGCCTTGACGAGGCCTTCGAGCCAGTCGGCCGGCGCCGTCGACTCGTGGAACGCGTCGAGCACCGCGACAAACGGCGTCATCGCCTCTTCCGCCGGAACCCCCAGGTCCTTCTCCAGGTGATCGTGCAAACGCTGGTAGTGACCGAACTCGGCAACCGCCATTCCGGCGAGCGCGGCGCGGTCCTCCAGGCCGGGGGCGAGCCGAGCGTCGTCGACGAGACGGTCGAAAGCGGTCAGCTCGGCGTAGGCAAGCAAGCCGACGAGGTCAACGACGGCAGAGCGCTCGGATTGCCGCTCCAGCGTCACGATCGCAGCCTAATCGCCCGCGGACGCTACGATTAGCGACGAATGACAACGGACAACTCGAACGAAACTTTTCGCAGCCTCGGCGTCGCAACCCAGATCGCGGACGCACTCGAAGCGGCCAACATCGTCAACCCGTTCGCGATCCAGGCGTTGACGTTGCCGGTCGCGCTGCGCGGCGACGACATCATCGGACAGGCCCGCACAGGCACCGGCAAGACACTGGCCTTCGGCGTACCACTGCTGCAGCGCACTCTGCTGCGTGTGGCAGACCAGCGCGGCGTGCAGCCATCGTCACTCGTCGTCGTACCGACCCGCGAGCTGTGCGTGCAGGTGACGGCAGACCTCACCAGCGCCGGTAAGCGCCTCGGCGCGCGTGTGCTGGCGATCTACGGGGGCCGCTCCTACGAGCCACAGGTCGAGGCGTTGCGATCCGGTGTCGACGTCGTGGTGGGTACGCCGGGACGGCTCCTGGACCTGGTCCGGCAACGGCACCTCGATCTGTCCCAGGTGCAGGTCGCCGTACTCGACGAAGCCGACGAGATGCTCGACCTCGGCTTCCTTGCCGACGTCGAGAGCATCATCGCCGCGACGCCCCCGGCTCGGCAGACGATGTTGTTCTCGGCGACGATGCCCGGGCCGATCGTGACGCTCGCTCGCCGTTACCTTCGCTCTCCGGTCAACATCCGCGCCGAACATCCGGACGAGACCGCGACCGTGCCGACGACCAAGCAGCATGTCTTCCGCGCGCACGCACTCGACAAGGCCGAGATGCTCGCCCGTCTGCTGCAGGCGCATGGTCGCGGACTGACGATGGTCTTCGTGCGCACGAAGCGCACGGCCGCAAAACTCGCCGACGACTTGGCGGACCGGGGGTTCGCGGCGGCTGCGGTGCACGGCGACCTCGGTCAGGGCCAGCGCGAGCAGGCACTGCGCGCGTTCCGGACCGGCAAGGTCGACGTGCTCGTTGCGACGGATGTGGCTGCACGAGGCATCGACGTGGGCGGCGTCACGCATGTCGTCAACTACCAGTGCCCCGAAGACGAGAAGACCTACCTGCACCGCATCGGTCGTACCGGCCGGGCCGGCGGATCCGGCATCGCGGTGACGTTCGTCGACTGGGACGACCTGCATCGCTGGTCGCTCATCAACACGGCGCTCGAGCTGCCGTTTCCCGATCCGCCCGAGACGTACTCGACCTCCGAGCATCTCTACGAAGCACTCGACATACCCCCGGGGGCCGCGGGCGTGCTGCCGCGCAACAAACGGACCAGGGCCGGCCTCGCCGCCGAGACCCTCGAAGACCTCGGCGAGACCGGTCGAAGCCGCTCCCGTGGCGGGCGCCCGAACCAGCCGGCCCGCAAGCCCGAGCCGGCCGAGGGCACCAAGGCCTCCGCCCCCGGCCGCCGGGGGCGCCGACGTCGGACCCGCGCCGGTCACTCCCCTGGCTCGTCCGCGACGGCTGACCCGACCGGCTGATCAAGCCGAGCGTGGCTACGGCCGACACGGAATGTCATGAGCCTGCACACCGTCGCCGGTCAGCGCATCGGTGAGGACACCGACGACCTGACGTCGTGGTTGCGCGACCTCCAAGGCTGCCCGCCTGTCACGCACACACACGTGCTGACCTGCGGGAACGAGGTCCACGACGAGCCTGCCACGTGGTTCTACGTCGAAGCCGACCCCGGCCAAGGTGTCGTCCGCCGGCGCTGCCTCGCCTGCGGTGTCGTCGCCGACACGCTCGATTCCGCCCAGCGGTGGAGCCATCCCCACATGTGGGCCTGCGTCAGCTGCGGTCAGAGCATCGCCGAGGCGGCCGCGGGCTTGCACGCCCCCGGCGACGGGCCCGAGCCCGGTCCGGTGTCGTGGGTCGCGATCGGTGTCCGCTGCGTCGGCTGCGGCGTGCTCGCCGGCGTCAGTGACTTCGTGCTTCCGCGCGCGTCGTACGACGAGGTCCGCACCAACCTCTGAGCCCGCTTTTGCGCGCGGCCGACGTCAGAGCTGGACGGACAGGCGGGTCCAACTGAACTTGCTGCAGGCCGGGCAGCGAAGGTACGACGGGTGTTCGCGCCGCAGGATCGGCAGATGAAAACTCGGCAAAGCAGCGCGGACGGCCTGCAGTGGCGTCAACGTCGACTCCTCACCGCAGGAGCCGCAGTTGACCGTGACCGAACCGAAGACCTTCGTCGCCGTCTCCGGCGTCAGGCTGAACAGTGCCCGCTTGCCGGCCTGGTCGCGGAGCTCGGTCGTCGCGGCCGTCGGCGAAGCTTGCGGCTTCCGCGGCCGGACCCGGTCGAGCCCGCTCATCATCGGGCCACCACGGGCGCGTCAACCAGGTCGATCTCGTGGTCAGCTCCGCGACCCTCGGGCACGACGAGCACTCCGGTCAGCCGCCGGGCCAGCTCGCGGTAGGCCTGAGCGCCGGGCGCCGACCGGGCCGTCGACAGGATCGACCAGCCCATGGACGGTGCCTCCGCGAACCGGATCGACTTGCCGATCGGCGGCTCGAGCACCGTGAGGCCGTACCTCGACGAGACGTCAGCGAGCACCTCGCGTGCATGCGTGGTGCGCCCGTCGTACAACGTGGGCAGCACACCGAGCACCTTCAGGTTCCGGTTGGTCAGTCGCTGTACGTCGTGCACGGTGTCGAGCAACTGACCGACCCCACGGTGGGACAACGCCTCGCACTGCAACGGGATGAGTACCTCGTCGGCGGCGGTCAACGCATTAAGAGTGAGTACGCCGAGCGACGGTGGGCAGTCGACCAGGATCCAGTCGTAACCGACGGCGAGGTCCTCCAACGCGAGCCGCAAGGTCTGCTCCCGGCCGGTCTTCGTCAAGAGCACCGCCTCGCACCCGGCGAGGTCGATGGTGGCCGGCAACAGGTGCGGACCTTCGCGCGCGGGTTGTGTGACCATCCCGGCGGACACCCGGCCGAGCAACACGTCATGCACGGAGAGCTCGAGCTGCTCGGGATCGAACCCGAGCGAGAAGGTCAAGCATGCTTGCGGGTCCATGTCGACCAGCAGAACTTTCTGTCCGAGCTCAGCGAGGGCAGCGCCCAACGATGCGACGGTTGTCGTCTTGGCGACGCCGCCCTTTTGGTTGGCAACGGCTATGACTCTGGTCACGGTTGGACATCCCGACGCTGCTTGGGGGAAGTGGGGAGGAGCGGCCATCCTCCCTTGGACAACCCATGTGGGCAAGCAAACGTTCCGCGAACACGCACCGTGCTATGGCAGTGGCTCATCGACAGCTCGTTCTCTGCTCAGGCTGTGTAGGTTGCTATTGATGCCCACGACGTGCCCGCTGCCCGACTCGCCTGTGTTGGCGCGGCGGCGACAAGTCGGTCACTGATGAGCAAGCCGCTCTCTCTCCTGCTGCCACCGAACGCCCGCACGCTGACGATCCCGTCAGCCCGTGGTCCGATCGCTGCCATCGAGGTGCAGCCGCAGAATCAGCCGTCGCCGTCGCGCTCGGCGGCGCTTCTCGTTCCCGGCTTCACGGGTAGCAAGGAAGACTTCCTGCCCGCCCTCGGCCCGCTTGCCTCGAACGGTCGAGCGGTTCTCGCCTACGACCAGCGCGGCCAGTACGAGACCGGCGGCCCGGACGACCCGGCGGCGTACTCCGTTTCTGCTCTCGCCGACGACCTGCTCACTGTGGTCGACGCGCTCGGGCCACCGGTGCACCTGGTTGGTCACTCGTTCGGCGGCATCGTCGGTCGGGCCGCGGCGATCAAGGCGCCGGACGCATTCCGGTCGATAACGCTGCTCGACTCCGGACCGGCGGGGATCACCGGCCACCGCAGGACCTGGCTCGAGCTGATGGGACAGGTACTCACGACGGGCGGCGTGGCCGGCCTGTGGGCCGCCCTCGAGGCGGTGCAGGCCCAGGATCCGCGCGCCACCGAGCTGCCCACCGACGTGCGCGAGTTTCTCCAGCGACGGTTCCTCGCTCAGCCGACCGTCGCCGTGCAGGTCACCGGCCAGGAGCTGCTCGACGAGCGGGACCGCGTCGACGAGCTCCGTGCGATCTACGGCGGCCCGATTCTCGTGGCCTATGGCGCCGACGACGACGCGTGGTCGCCAGCCGAGCAGCAGGCGATGGCGGAACGGCTCGGTGTACCTCATGTGTCGATCCCCGGCGCGGTGCACTCACCCGCAGCCGAGAACCCCGACGTCACTGCCAAGGTTCTTTCCGAGTTCTGGGACCAGGTCGAAGCGAACGGGCCGGGATGACCGTCGCGGATGCCGGGCTGTTCGGACCGGAGTCGGTGACCTGGTGCGTGCATGCCGATCCCGTGTTGTGGGTCGGTGGGCTCCGCTCGCTGTTGCTGCAAGCGCTGCACCCGGTCGCGATGGCGGGCGTCGCGCACCACTCGGATTTCCGACGCGACGCATGGGGCCGGTTGTTGCGCACTGCGCGTTACGTCGGTACGACGACATACGGGACGACCGCGGATGCGGTGGCGGCCGGTGCCGCCGTCCGACGAGTGCACCAAGATCTGAGCGGCGTGGAAGAAGTGTCCGGTCGTCGTTACGCGGTCGAGGACGCGGACTTGTTGCGATGGGTGCACTGCTGCCTGGTCGAGTCGTTCCTGTCCACCTATCAACGAGCCGGGCGCGCACTCACGAGTGCAGACGCGGATCGATACGTCGAAGAGCAGACGAGGATGGCTCCCCTTGTCGGGTTGCCGGCCGGCGACGTGCCGGCGACGGTCGGCGACTTGTACGACTACTTCGACGCGGTCCGTCCGCAGCTGCGCGCCTCGTCCGACGCGTTCGCGGCTGCTCGGCTCGTGGTGGCACCGCCGATGCCGGTGCGCATGCAGGTGACGACACCCGCTCGCCCCGCCTGGACTGCGGTCGCGGCGCTCGCGTTCGCGTCGTTGCCGCGCTGGGCCCGCCGGCTGTACCGAACGCCCGGTCTGCCGACAACCGACGTTGCCGCGACCATCGGACTGCGGACGCTGGCACCGATGCTCCAACGACTGCCGGCGACCTACCGGGAAAGCCCCGCGCTGCGGGCGGCCAGGGAACGACTCGGTAAGGATTCCTTCACTTCGGCAGCGAGTGTGTAATCCGGCATTGACACCAGGTGCCCCATACGGTGCGCTCGTCGCGCCGCAACCCAGGCAAGGTTCACCTTTCCTTGGCTCCGCTGGGACACACGGGCGTACGGTAGTAAATCGGGACTAAACAGCCAGCCCGGCAGGGGGCTCCGTGGACGCGGTCGTACTCACGGATGGCCGCGACGAGGATGCCGCGCCGTCGGTCAGCGGCAACGTCCTGCCGATCTCCGTTCGCGAGGCGCTTCCGCAACTGTTCGTCGAAGCCGCTCTTCCCCTGACGTTGATCGACGCCGAAGGCCGGCTGCTCACCGTCAACTCGAGTTTTTGCGCCCTGGTCGGGCGTACGGCGAATGCGCTCGCTGGTTGCCGGCTCGGCGACGTGCTGCATCCCGATGAGCGCATCACGCATCTCGCCGCCTGGCACGCACTGCTCGGTGGGATCACTCGAGCGGACCGCGTGCAAGCCACGCTCGTGCGACCGGACGGAACCGAGGTTCCGGTCGTCGCGTATCGCACGGTGGTCTCGCGCGGCACGGGACACACGAGAGCGATCGGTCTCGCCGCGTGGCACAACGAGAGCCCCCGCAAGCCCATCGGATCGACCGCGCCCGCGTCGGTGTTCGCCGCGCAGCTCGCCGACATCGGGGATGACACCGACGCGATGTTCACGCTGGTCACGCGCACGCTGGCGGACACCGCCGGTGACGGCGCCTGGCTTGCCTGCATCGACGGTGACCGCGCGCTTCGCGTGCTCGCTGTGTGGCATCGCGATGTGACTCGACGCCGAGCATTGACGGAGTGCATGCACACGCCGATCCAGGCAAAGACCGGCCTGCTCGCGCAGGCGCTGGATTGCTCGGAGATCGTGCGTCATTCCGGCGACGGACTTGCGACCGATGACCCGTACGCCGATGTATTGCAGGACTACGTCGAGACCTTTGGTCTCGGTGAGGTGATGCTCGTCCCGTTGTCTGCCGGCACGACCGTGGGCGTGCTTGGCCTACTTCGTGACGGCGGTGCTGCGCCGTACGAAGACGACACTGTCGAGCAGATCGGCTCACTGTCCGGGATCGCCGCATTCGCGCTGCGCAATGCGCTGGCCGTCATCAACGCTCGATCTGACGAGCGCTTCGCACGTTCGGTGCTGGATGCCATCCCAGTGATGGCAGCGGTGCTGGACACCACCGGACGCATCATCGACGTCAACGCTGCCTGGCTGCGTGCGATGGACACCTACGGCGGACCGCTGCACACCGGAGTCGGCGAGAACTACCTGCATCTCTGGGACACCGCCGCTGCCATCGGTGTCGTCGGCGCAGTGGACGTCGCAGGCGGCGTCCGCGACGTGCTCGCCGGCCTGCAGCGAGACTTCGCCGGCGACTGCACGTACCCACGACTTGACGAGCGCGGCGACCCGTCCACGCTGTGGTTCCACGTGCACGCGACTGTGCTGCCGATCGAGCGCGACGCCGGGCCCATGGTTGTCGTCGACCACCAGGACATCACCGTCCGCAAGCACCTCGAGGTGCGGCTGTCCTTCGAAGCGACGCACGACCCGCTGACCCGACTGCCCAACCGCACGCTGCTCATCGACCGGATCGAGCAGGCACTTGTGCGCGACGGTCGTGCAGGCCTACGCACGGCGGTTCTGTTCTGCGACCTCGACTACTTCAAGCAGATCAACGACCAGTTCGGCCACGACGGCGGCGACGTAGTGCTGCGAGCAGTCGCGCGGCGCTTCGCACGCACGATCCGAGCGAGTGACACGGTTGCGCGCATCGGCGGCGACGAGTTCGTCGTACTCATCGAGTCGGTTTCGGACCTTGACGAAGCGTTGCTCGTCGCGGACAAGCTGGTGCTGTCGTTGCGGGAGCCGCAACCGGAGCTGACCAGGGGTGAGCCGCCGCTGCCAGGGGTCAGCGTCGGTGTCGCCATCTCGCAGATCGACTCCAACGCGGAGTCGTTGCTGCGCGACGCCGACGCGGCGATGTACACCGCCAAGCAGACCGGTCGCAGCCGGGTCGAGGCGGCGGGACCACCGAGCTGACCGCCGACCTGCTCAGGCCAGGTCGGCCTCACCCGCAAGTCCGTCCCACGATCGTCGCTCCGGAGCCGCCGCGCGACCTTCCGGGCAGTGTCGGCGGAAGTCGCACCAGCCGCACTTGGTCGACGGCCGCGGCGGGAAGACCTCGTCGACCGCGTCTGCGATGACCGCTTCGGCGTAGGCCGCATCGGCGGCCTGTGCCTCGGCAGCGGCCAGTTCGACGCGGCCGATCTGTCGCTGTAGCGACTCCGGTGTGTGCTCGAAAGCGGCGACCGTGCTGGTGGGGAGATGGTGCAGCTCAACTCGGCGGCAGATCTTGCGCAACGTGCGCGCCGCTGCGACGGCGTAGACCGCGAGCGCCAACGAACCACGGGCCTCGTCATCGGTCGGCACACTGCGCCCGGTCTTGTAGTCGACGACCACGAGCTCGGTCGCATCTGCACGCACACGTTCGTCGAGCCGGTCGATGCGCCCCGACAGTGCAAGCGTTGACGTGGTCGCCGCGACGGTGCGCTCGACACCGATCGGCTCGTCGTACGGGTCCAGAGTCGCGGTGTATTGCTGCACCATGTCGCGCGCGCGTGACCGCCAAACGGCGGCGTGCTCCTCGTCACGAAAGCCGTCGCCGATCCAGCCACTCTCGAGCAGCGCAGCGGCGGACTCCGGTGTGCGCTTGGCGCGGACCAGCCGCCACCAACCGGCGAGCGCATTGTGCACGCTCGCGCCGAGGCTGTTGTGCGCCCAGGGCGCGCCTTTGGGAGGTTGTGGTCGGTCGAGGTAGGTCATGCGGTAGCGGCGCGGGCAGTCGAGCCACGTGCCCACACGCGACGGCGTGCATGAGTAGAGCCGCGTCGGCATGCCGTCGAAACCCAGCTGGTCGGTGGGCTCGACGTTGGTCGCGGTCATAGCTCCATTGTCCGGCGCCGGACCGACATCCGCGGTCAACCGGATCGAGGTGTCGCGCCGGTGGCGATTTCCACAATCGCGTCGTACGCCGCATCGCTCGTGGACTCGCAGCCGATCCGGCGGCCGGTGATCGTCCCGTGGTCGTCGCTGGACCCGGTTGTCAGCAGGCCGAGGGCGGCCGCGAGGCCACGCAGCCGGTCACGGGTCGGCGGGTCGTGGTCGGGATGGTCGACCTCGAGGCCGACGAGCCCGGCGTCAGCCAGCCCTGCGATCTCGCTGTCGGCGAGGGTCGTGCCCCGTTTGCCGACCGCGGGATGGGCCAGCACCGGTACGCCGCCGGCGGCGCGCACGAGGCGCACCGCTGCGGTCGGTTCGAGCGCGTGCTTTGCGACGTAGGCCCGACCCCCCGCGCCGATCCACTCGTCGCTGAACGCCGCGGGCAGATCCGGTACGACGGCCAGCGCGACGAGCGCGCGGGCGATGTGTGGGCGGCCGATGGGCGCGCTCCCGGCGATGTCGGTCACATGCTCGATCGTGATCGGCACGCCGAGGTCGACCAACCGGTGGACGATCGCGCGGGCCCGCCGGTCGCGGTCCTCGCGCAACCGCGCCAGCTCGGCGGCGAGCGGCTTGTCCCTCGCGTCAAACAGGTACCCGAGCAGGTGCACGCTCGTCCGCTTGTCGTCGTTGGTCACCGCGCACGAGATCTCGCTGCCGGCAACCAACGTCAGCCCGTCGGGCTGTGCAGTCACCGCCTCGTCGATGCCGGCGATGGTGTCGTGGTCCGTGAGTGCAAGAACGTCGACGCCCGCAGCGCGGGCTCGGCGTACGACGTCAGCGGGAGGGTCGGTGCCGTCGGAGGCGTTGCTGTGGCAGTGCAGGTCGATCCGCACGCATGCGACGTTAGGTCACGCTGCCGGCTCGGCCACGAGCCGGGGTGAGAGCGCGCCGTAGGGCAGATCCGGCACCGGCTGGTAGCTACGCAGGTCACGCACCTGCAGGTCTTCGAGCAACAGCACACCGGCCGAGGTCGGCCAGAGGATGGCCCAGATCCAGTTGCCCTTGGCCTCCCCGACGTAGACGGCGGCGTCCGGCGAGTCGAGCGACCAGAGTGCGGTTGGGTGGCCGGCCGCCTCGATCTTCGCGTGCGGTGCCCCCACACCGAGACCGTCGCCCGGGTCGGGGCCGGGCAGCCCGGCGTACCGAGCACCGAGGCCGACGCCGGGCTCCTCGGCAACAACGAGCAGCTCCCCTGCACCACCGAGCGGCGACGGGCCCGAGCAGGCTACGGCCGTCGCGACCGCACCGGTGCGCTCATCACCAGCGTGCGCGAAGCCGGTAACGACCCAGCCCTGAGGAAGCGGCCACGGAAGCCAGACGGGGACGCGGGCACTGCGCACCAGCTGGTCGACACAGTCAGCAGAAGGCCGGGCGACAGGGCGCATCGGAGGGACTGCGCCATGCCGCTCGCACCGCCAGCTACTCGACCACAGGCCCGGCTCCCGGAGGGAACCACCGCACCGCGGACACGAGGACGCGTGCCGCACCTGCCAACGGTGCGGTGCAGCGACCGGTTGCGTCAATACCCCGACCGGGCCCCGCCCAGGTCACTGCGGTTCGTGGCGGGTCAGAGCTCGCGGTCGATCGTCTCCTCTTCGAACACCCGCCGCCGTCGCACCGGGCGTTCGATGGGGCTGTCGACGACGGTTGTAGCCGGATCACACGTGGGCCGAACCCGCCGAAACCGACCACGATCGCCGCCAATACCGCGACGATGACGAGAATGACGACAAGCGTGAGCAACTGTTGCTCCCTTCTAAGGTCTCGGTCATGTGCCCGAGCGGTTTGGAAGGGAAACCGGCCAACCGGGTTGCCTGCGCAGGCGCCGTCATACATGACGACCAAGGTCGGCTGCTGTTGGTGCTGCGAGCGCACGAACCGTCGCAGGGCCTGTGGTCGCTGCCCGGCGGACGCGTAGAGGCCGGCGAGTCGCCGCAGGCCGCGGTCGCGCGCGAGGTCCGCGAGGAGACCGGACTCGAAGTCACCGTCGGGCCCGCGTTGTGTCGGATCGACGCCGGCGAATACCTGGGCGACGACTATGCGACGACCGTCGTCGGTGGCGAGTTGCGGGCCGGCGACGACGCAGCCGACGTCCGCTGGGTCGACGAGCCGACACTGACGGCTATGGACGCTCGGGGTGAGCTGAGCGGCGGCTTGCTCGCCGAGCTGCGTCGCAGCGGCGTCGTCTGAGCGCTGTCAGGCCTCGCGGAACTCGGGGCGGCCGGGCTGCTCCCCCAACGCTTGTCCCTGACCCCCGCGGTAGGACTGCTTCGGCACCATCACCTTGCGCCGGAAGATGCAGACGAGCGTGCCGTCCTGGTTGTAACCCTTCGTCTCGACGTACACGATCCCCCGGTCGTCTTTGGACTTCGACTCGGTCTTGTCGAGCACGGTGGTCTCGGCGTAGATCGTGTCGCCGTGAAACGTCGGTGCAACGTGACGCAAAGACTCGATCTCGAGGTTGGCGATCGCCTTGCCGCTGACATCCGGCACGCTCATGCCGAGCACCAGTGAGTAGATGTAGTTGCCGACCACGACGTTGCGTTTGAACTCCGTCGTCTTCTCGGCGTAGTTCGCGTCCATGTGCAACGGGTGGTGGTTCATCGTGAGCAGACAGAACAGGTGGTCGTCGTACTCCGTCACTGTCTTCCCCGGCCAGTGCTTGTACGTCGCACCGACCTCGAACTCTTCGAAGTAGCGTCCGAATTGCATGCGGGCATCTTTCCAGTTGAGGTGTCAGCTCCAGACCACCGGTGGGCCGTGACCTTGTCCTTCGGCGATGACGCGCTCCGTGCCGTCGCCGGGCCAGACTTGCAGTGACCCGAGGAATGCGTAACGCCGGTCCGGCGTCGGGCGGACCGGTTCGAACGCCACGTGCGCGAGCGGCGCATCGGTCGTCGCACGTTCACCGGCTTCCGCGAGTACGCCGAGGACCGCCTGGCGTTCGGCCTTGTCGAGGTACTGCCAGACAACGGAATGCCACACGACCGTGAGCACGCCTTGTCGCGCCGCAACGAGCTGGTCTGCCAGGAACGGCGCGGCAGCCACTGGCAGGACGGGGGCGGGCACCCGTGCCGCCACGTCGAATGCTGCACGTAACCGAGCGATCCGCTCCGGCTGGTCCGGCCAGACATAGGACAACAGACGGAGCTGGTCGTCCGGCGCCAAAGGGTCCGCTGGTTGCGGGTCACCACCCACCCGCTCGACCACGTCGACGGCGGCGTTGACCGGTGGCCATGCCCGCGTGAGCCCAGCCCAAGGACGCGACAACACGACCGGTGAGCCGACATCTCCGAGGATGACGCCGTCCGCGAGGTCGTACCGGAAGGCATCGGCTCGCAGGTTGAGGCCGGCACTCGCGCCGAACTCGAGCAGCCGGATGGGCAGCCCGAACTGCGCCGTCAGCTGCAATAGGGCACCGATGAGGATTGCGGAGCGCCCCACCTCGTTGGTCTGCGGTGGGCTCTGGAGCAGCGCGTCGATCTCGTCCGCGTGCTCTGCGATGACCACGCGGAACTCCGGCCACGCCGCAGCTGGGTTGGCGACGCCGCCCATGCTCGGGTAGTACGCCGCAAGCCGCGGCGCGCGCCCGGACAACACGATCCGATGAACGGCGCCTGCGAGGCGTAGCGCCAGTGCGGAAGGTCCGTAGTCGTCCTCGTGACCGGACAGCACAGTCGCTAGGACGCCGCCGCGATCGATGTCGTCGCCGGCATGCGTCAGCAGTCCGGCGTACAACGGAGAACCGAGCCGACCGCAGCCCTCGCCTTGCTCGCGGAAGAGCCGCGCCATGCGCGCGCGGTCGGGTGCCAAAGTGCTACGCCTTGTACTCCTCGAGCAGGCGGCGCCCGATGATGGTCTTCTGGATGTCCGACGTCCCTTCGCCGATCAGCAGCATGGGCGCCTCGCGGTAAAGCCGCTCGATCTCGTACTCCTTCGAGTAGCCGTAGCCGCCATGGATGCGGAACGCGTCCTCGACGACCTCGGCGCAGTATTCCGAGGCGAGATACTTCGCCATGCCGGCCTCGAGGTCGTTGCGCTGGCCAGCGTCCTTCTTGCGCGCCGCCATGATCATCATCTGATGCGCGGCTTCGACTTTCGTCGCCATCTCCGCGAGCCGGAACATGACGGCTTGATGTTGCGCGATCGGCTTGCCGAAGGTCTCTCGTTGTTGCGCATAGGCGACGGCGAGCTCGAACGCCCGGCGCGCGACGCCGCAGCCACGGGCGGCGACGTTGACGCGACCGACCTCGATGCCGTCCATCATCTGGTAGAAGCCACGACCGGGTTCGCCACCGAGAATGGCACCGGCCGGCACTCGAAAGCCGTCGAAGACCGCCTCGGTCGTGTCGACGCCCTTGTAACCCATCTTGTCGATCTTGCCGGGGATCGTGAGCCCGGGTGCGACCGTGCCGAAGCCCGGCTCCTTCTCGACAAGGAACGTCGTCATGTTGCGGTAGACCGAGTCCGCGCCTTCGTCGGTCTTCACGAGTACGGCAAGGAGGTTCGACGTACCACCGTTCGTCAGCCACATCTTCTGGCCGGTAATGACGTAGTCGTCCGCGTCCTTCGTCGCTTTGGTCTTGATGGCAGCGACGTCGGAACCGCAACCCGGCTCCGACATCGAGAACGACCCGCGCACCTCACCGGCCGCCATCCGCGGCAACAGGCTCTTCTTCTGCTCGTCGGTGCCGTGCTGGCCGAGCATGTACGCCACGATGAAATGCGTGTTGATGATGCCGGAGACGCTCATCCAGCCGCGCGCGATCTCTTCCACGACCAGCGCGTAGGTCAGCAGAGACTCGCCCAGCCCGCCGTACTCCTCTTCGATGGTGAGCCCGAACAGGCCCATCTCCTTCATGCCATCGACGATCTGCTGCGGGTACTCGTCCTCGTGCTCGAGCGCGGTCGCGTTCGGCAGGATCTCCTTGTCGACGAAGTCGCGGACGGTCGCGAGGATCTCCTGCTGGATGTCGGTCAGGCCCTCGGTCTGCGCTAGCCGGCCCATGCGGGATGCGTTCCTTCCGGTCAAGTCACGTGACGATGCTCTGGGAGTACCCGCGAGTATCCCATGTGTTCCATGCGCTCCCGTACCGTCGATGAGTGCTCGCCACTCGCCCAATGTGCGCCTTCGTGACGCTTCTCACAGCAGCGGTTGTCAGCGGGTGCAGCGGCTCGGACGCACCGACGGTGGTGCCTGGCTCGACGAGCAGTGCGACGAGCACTCCGACACTAGGTCCGTCGGCACAGCCGTCACCATCGCCTTCGCCGACCGCCAGTTCTCCGGCCACCCGGCCGGCAGGCGCACTGTGCGGATGGCTGCGGACCCCACCGAAGCGCTACCAGCACGTGATCTGGATCTGGTTCGAGAACAAGTCGGCAGGCACGGTCATCGGGTCGTCGCACGCGCCGTACTTCAACCAGGTGGCAGCGAAGTGCGCGCTGGCCACGAACTTCCACAACGTGAGCCATCCGTCGCTGCCGAACTACCTCGCAGCGACGTCCGGACGTACCGGCGGGGTCGCCAGTGACTGCAGCCCAGCGGCGTGCTCGTCGTCCTCGCGCAGCATCTTCCGCCAGCTCGAGATCGCGGGCCTGACATGGAAGGCGTACGCCGAGTCGATGCCGAGTGGCTGCGCCCACTACGACGCTGATCCGTACGCCGTGAAGCACAACCCACCGCCGTACTACCGCGACATCGCACCCACGTGCCGCCGGAACAACCTGCCTTTGGACGACGCAACCACCGGACTCGGGCACGACTTGGCGCACGACTCGCTGCCGAACTTCGCGTTCGTCACCCCGAATCTGTGCAACGACATGCACGACTGCTCCGTGAGCACGGGTGATTCCTGGATGAAGAAGTGGCTCACGCGGATCGCGGACAGCCGCGCGTATGACTCGGGAAGAACCGCGATATTCCTGACCTTCGATGAAGGCACCGGCGGTGGTCACGGCGAGGACTGCGCGACGCCCGCGAACAACGACTCGAGCTGCTTGATCGCGACCTACGCCCTCGGACCTGCGGTGCGCCCAGGTGCGCGGATCGCGACGCGGCTCACGCACTACTCGATGCTGCGCAGCACCGAGTCAATGCTCGGCCTGACGTCGTACCTCGGCAACGCCGCCACGGCGCCCGACCTCCGCGCACCGTTCCACCTCTGACGCGCACCAAAGCGAACACAACCGAAGTCGATGAAGATCACTCTGAGCGTGGAAGGACGGACCCGAGGCGCTTGCAATGCTCGGTTGTGTTCGCTTTCGTCCGCCGATAGCGGCGAACCGCTACTCCTCGGGCGGTTCGAACTTGGAGGTCCGCGCGAAACCGGCCGCGCGGCCCTTCGCCGCGATGACAGTGGCCATCTTGCGCGACGCTTCGTCGATCATCTCGTCACCGAGCATCACCGCACCGCGCTTTCCGCCGGCCTCGGACGTGTAGTACGCGTACGCGTCGAGGATTAGCTCGGCGTGGTCGTAGTCCTCCTGCGACGGCGAGTAGACCTCGTTGGCGGCATCGACCTGACCGGGGTGCAGCACCCACTTGCCGTCGAAGCCGAGTGCGGCCGACCGGCTGGCAACGCGCTTGAATCCGTCGACGTCGCGGATCTGAAGGTACGGGCCGTCGATGGCCTGCTGGTCGTAGGTCCGCGCGGCCATGAGGATGCGCATCAAGATGTAGTGGTACGCGTCGCCGACGTCGTACCCAGGCGGCTGCTCGCCGACGACGAGGCTCTTCATGTTGATCGACGCCATGAAGTCCGCCGGCCCGAAGATGATGGCTTCCGTACGCGGTGACGCGCCCGCGATCGCGTCGACGTTGACGAGGCCCTTCGCATTCTCGATCTGCGCTTCGATGCCGATGCGGCCGATCTCGAGCCCGTTCGTCTCCTCGATCTGCGTCAGCAGTACGTCGAGCCAGAGCACCTGGTCAGCCGTCTGAACCTTTGGCAACATCACGCAGTCGAGGTTGGCGCCGGCGCCCTCAACGACAGTAATGACGTCGCGGTAGGTCCACTTCGTGGTCAGGTCGTTGACGCGGACCACGCGAACCTTGCCGGTCCAGTCACCGGTGTTCAGGACGTCGACGACGTTCTTCCGCGCGTCATCTTTCGCAAGTGGCGCAACGGAATCCTCGAGGTCCAGGAAGACCTGGTCAACCGGAAGTCCTTGCGCCTTCTCGAGCATCTTCGTCGAGCTGCCGGGCACCGCCAGGCATGACCGACGGGCACGAAGTTCGCTGGTCATGACGACGAGGGTAACGACCGGCATTTCACGGATGAGATCCTGGGCCGGATGGACTCTCTCGCTGGGCGCGTCTGCGTCGTCACCGGAGCGAGCTCGGGGATCGGCAAAGAGACAGCGCTGGGCCTCGCGCGACGCGACGCCGACGTCGTGCTCGTCGGCCGCACCGCGAACCGGCTGACATCAGCAGAACAAGACGTTGCGGCCGTCGGTCGTGGCGCGGTCTCGAGTCATGTGTGCGAATTCGCGCGGCTCGACGACGTGCGCGCGTTGGCTGCCACGTTGCTCGACAGCTGCCAGCAGATCCACGTCCTGGTCAACAACGCGGGCCAGGTATTGCAGAAGCGACAGGAAACCGCGGACGGTTATGAGGCGACCTTCGCCGTCAACCATCTCGCTCCGTACCTTCTGACCCGCCTGTTGCTCGACCGGCTGCTTGCGTGTACGCCGAGCCGCGTGGTCACCGTCTCGTCGGATGCATACCGTTGGGGTCTGCTCGACTTCGACGACCTGCAGACACGCGACACGTCGTACAAGCCGCTGAAGGTCTACGGGAACAGCAAGCTCGCGAACGCGCTCTTCGCGTGGGAACTGGCCCGACGTACCGCCGGCAGCGGGCTGACATCGAACGCTGTGCACCCGGGTTTCGTCAGCACGTCGCTCGGGCGCGACAACGCGATCGCGAACGTCTTCCTGCGGCTGATCCGACCGTTCGTGCGCGGCCCGGCCAAGGGCGCCGAGACGTCGATCCACGTCGCGTCGTCACCGGAAGGCGCCGAGCACAGCGGCGAGTTCTGGGTCGACTGCAAGCCGATCCCGGTGGGGCCCAAGGCCGTCGATCCGGAGTGGGCGTTACGCCTTTGGGAAGTTAGTGCGGATCTGGTCGGTTTGCCGCGCGATTAGTCCCCGTGTGCGGTAAACCTCCCGCGCCTTCCACGTCGTCTTCCCTCAGACTGAAAAGCGAGGGGGGCCCATGCAGACCCAGCCGGACGCTTTCCGCGACTACGTCGCGGGGCGCTCTGCCCGGCTGCTCAAGACTGCCTGGCTGTTGACCGGCGACTGGCATCTCGCCGAGGACCTGCTGCAGACAGCGCTCGCCAAGACGTCACTGGCCTGGCATCGGATCGAACGCCACGAGAACGTCGACGCGTACGTTCGCCGCGCGATGGTGACGACGTACGCCAGCTGGTGGCGACGCAAGTGGCGAGGCGAGACACCGACCGAACTGCTGCCGGACCGGCTCACAAGCGCCGACGCATTCACCGAAGTCGACCTGCGCGAGTCGGTACGCCGGGCTCTCGTGCAGCTTCCGGCGCGTCAACGCGCCGTCGTCGTACTCCGCTATTTCGAAGACCTGTCGGAAGCCGACACAGCCGCAGCGCTCGGCTGTTCGGTCGGCGCGGTCAAGTCGCACGCCTCACGCGCCCTCGCCCGGCTGCGCGAGTCATCGATGCTGAGCGCTCT
The DNA here is from genome assembly GCA_045807285.1 of Actinomycetes bacterium. GTDB lineage: Bacteria > Actinomycetota > Actinomycetes > JAWWOW01 > JAWWOW01 > JBJMHR01. The sequence goes on along the minus strand of JBJMHR010000015.1, from coordinate 26,481 downwards.
CGTGAACGAGGAGGCGATGTGATGAGCGACCTCGTCGAACGCGAGCTCTCCCGGATCCTGCAGGAACTGCCGGACGAACGTTCAGCAGACCCGACGTTCTACCTCGGCGTACAACAACATGCACGACGCATCCGCCGGATGCGGTACGCCGGCGCCGCACTTGCTGCCGCCGTGGCCGTGACGATCGCCGCAATCACACCGAGCGTCTTGCTGAGCCACAACAGCCGTTCCTCACCGCCGGCCGGCGGTAGCAACGTCGCCACCTGGTCCGCTCGAGGCGGCCTCGCCACGGACGCCGCTGTCCGGCAAAGCGCTATCCGCACGTGGGAACGTGCCTTGAAAGCCGCCCATCGCGGCAAGCTGGCGGAGCCTGTGCATGAGATCTACGCGGACCACGTTCCCGATGTGGGGATCGTGGTGGTGCTCTCCGGCCCGGAACCGCGGGGAGGGATGCGCAGCGTCGTCCTGACCGGGCCGGATGCAAAGCGTCTGTCCCTGCGAAGTGACGTGCCCCTCTTCGCACCGTCCGGAATAGCGGTCTACTTGCCGTTGCCGGCTGGCGGCTTCGTCGATCCCTGCCCCGCCGGCCAACCGTTCCACGTCGAGCGACTCCTGGTGCTCACCCCGCCCGGCAAACACTCAGCACGATGGAACAACGGCGTGTGTGACGACCCCTCGAAAGGCCGTTGGCACAACATTTCCCTGACCGACGGCGTTGGGTTCGCCAATGTCCCGAAGTCCGGTTCCTGGCTGACGACAGTTGACATCGACAGAGAGGCCGAGAAGCAAGGCATCAGCAATGTGCGACAAGACGGACTTGCCCCGGCCGTCCGGCTGACGGGTGGACGGGTCGCGGCCGCGGTCGACGTGACAACGATGGCCCCACCAACGAGCTCACGAACAGCGGACTCACACGGTGGCAGCGTGTCGGTCGGTGGCAGTGCCTCGCTGGGTGGCATCGCCGCTTCGCCCAAGCACGGCGATGGGCGCCCGCGAGAAGGAGGCGACGCGATTGGCTGGGCACGACGCAGCGACGCCTCGCCCTCCGAGGAGGACATCTTCGCCGCCCTGAGCCTGGGTCAGAGCTTCTGGCACGCATTCCCGAGCCATGGTTCGGTCTCGTCTGGTCAAGAGTTCATACGGCTCGCGCTGCCGGACGGCACATTGTTCTGGGGGGACCTAACGCAGTACCCGACTGGCCCTACTCGCATCCAAGTAACGGTGATCAGATCGGCGACCGACGTCAGCGGTTACCTCGACATCCCCGTCGACCCGGCCCACCTTCCCGTGGAGCTCAGTGCTGTGGTTGAAGGCCGCGATGGCAACGGATGGTTGGCCGTCGCCGGTGCGCCGGGCGTCGCGTACATCGACTATCGGGCGCCGGGGTCACGACACTGGCAGAGCCTCGACGTCTACGAGTCGACTGCGTTCCTCAAGCTGCCGCACGGTGACGACGGCACGGGGACGATCAGGTTGCGCACAACGAACGGCAGCACCGTCTATGAAGGCCACGTCGAGGCGCTGCACGCGCTGAACTGAGCCGAACACCGGTTTAGTCTCAGCGGCGGCGGCGCGGTCGACCGCTGCGGATCCGGTAGTCAACGTGCCGCTGATAGCTGCGTCCACCGCGACGGTACGTGCGAACAAGCGTCCCTGGCGGGTGCGGTGGCCGCTTCGGCCGGCCGCGGGCAACGCTCACCACAATGACGGCGACAACTGCTAGGAGTACGCCGAGGATGATCAGCCCCGCCATCGTCACTCCACCGGCACTGACGGCTCGACATCCGGCGTGGCACCGCTGATTACGACCGCGAGACCGATGAGCAACAGCGCCACACCGGGCAGGATCGCCGCCGGCGGGTGCTGATGCAAGGCGACCCAGGCGATGAGCGCCGCGCCGGGCACCTCGAACAAGATGGCCAGCGACACCACTGTCGCCGGCGTCGTCCGCAGCACCCGGTTGATGACCGAGTGCCCGAGCAACTGCGGTCCGATCGTCAGTGCAACGAGCTGCAGCCACGTCTTGCTGCTGTAACCGGTCAGGTGCAGGCGCCCAACAACACAAACCAACAACAGCAGCAAGGCGGCCGTGCTGTAGCAGATCGTGGTGTACGACGTCGTCGAGACGTTTCGTCGTACCTCACCGCCGACCGCGACGTACAAGGCCGCAAGTATCGCGCCCGCGATCGCAAGCACATCACCGGTGAGCGCGCGCGACGACACGGAGAAGTCCGCACCGGTCAGTGCAACCGCACCGGCGACGGAGATACCGATACCGAGCCAGGCACGCCGCGGCACGTGGTGACCCATACCGCGGGCAATGAGTGCGTTCCAGATCGGTTGCGTGGCGACCAGAGCGGTCGCAGAAGCGACGGACGTGTAGCGAAGGCTCGGCACCCACGTAGCGAAGTGCGCGGCCAAGAAACCGCCAGCGACGATCGCCAACCGGCGGTCGCGCGCGCTCATGTGCCGGAGCTCGCTGCGTTTTCGGACCAGGGCGATCGGCACCAACACCCCGCTTGCCATCGCGTTGCGCCAGAACGCGATGGCAAGTGCGGGCGCAGCTGCAGCTGCAATCAGCGGTCCGGATGTCGACACCGCCGACACGGCAAGCACCAGCAAGGCAATGTCGAGCGCAGGCGGGCGCTCCACGGCGTTGCGCCGCACCGTTGCCGTCGTCATCGCGGCGGACGCGCGATCTCCCCACGCGCGACGGCCACAACGCTTCCGCGCACAGTTGTTCGCACGACGCGTCCACCCGCAGTCGTGACGCTGCCCTCCAATCGCGACGGACGGCCCATCTCGATGCCCTGCCGGATGGTGTACGTCGTCGTCCCGTCTTCCGGCACGAGCTCCGACGACGCGAGCCACACGCCGAATCCCAATGCGGCTGAACCGGTCGCGGGGTCTTCGACCACGCCCGCGCCGGCACCGAACATCCGCGCGTGCGACGTGCGCGAGTCCGCGTCCCACGCAAACAGGTTGATCATGCCCGCCGGATCCACAGCAAGGATTCGTGCCGAGTCAGGCACGGCGCGGGCGAGCGCGGCACGACGCACCGGCAGGTGCACTTGTGGCAACCCGGTCCCGGCGACGCGGGGGGCAGCGACCGGGTCGTAGTCAGCGATCGTCAAACCGACCGCAGACAGCAACGGCTCCGGTTCCAGCGGGTCGCCCACGGATGCCTCACCACCGGTCAGCGTCGCGCCATCGTCGTCGACCTCGAGCGGCAGCAGGCCCGCGCCACATTCCTGCGTCACCTGACCGGGTTTCACGAGGCCGCGCTGTGCCATCAACCACGCGGTACCGACCGAAGGATGGCCGGCAAACGGAAGTTCGTTCACCGGCGTGAAGATGCGCAGCCGGTAGTCCGCGCGGGTCGCCGTACGCACAGGGAACGTCGTCTCGGACAAGTTGAACTCACGCGCGATGCTCTGCATGGCCGGCGTGTCGAGATCGTCCGCGCCGAACACGACGGCAAGCGGATTCCCGGCGTACGGCGAGTCAGCGAAGACGTCGACGACTTCGTAACGAAGCATCGAAGCGCTCACGTCGTTAGCATGCCGCCATCGACGGGCAGGAGGACACCGGTTATGTACGACGAGGCATCGCTGGCGAGGAACAACAACGCCGCGCACAGCTCGTCCGGATCACCGCCGCGGCCCATCGGAACCCGCCAGATCATCTGGTCGAGGTAGCCCTCGGGGTACTGGTCCGTCATCTCCGACGGGAAGAAGCCCGGTGCCAGCGCGTTGACCCGGATGCCTTTGCGACCTGTCCATTGTTGGGCGAGGTCGCGGGTCAGCCCGATGATCGCGGCTTTGCTCGCTGAGTACGCCGCTTGCGGCAACCCAGCCGTTGTCGATCCGAGGATGCTGCCGATGTTCACGATCGACGATCCTGGCTGCATCACGCGAGCACAGGCCTGCGCCATCCAGTAGGAGCCCTCGAGGTTGACCGCAATGACGCGGTGAAACTCCTCGGGCGTCTCCCGCGTTGCCGGCACCGCCGTACCGAGACCAGCGTTGTTGACCAACACGTCGACGCGTCCGAACTCGTCCATGGCCGCTTGCACGAGCGCCGTGCACGCATCGGGATCGCTCACATCGGTCGCGCGCAGGACAGCCCGTCGACTCTCCTTCTCGACCAACTGCGCAGTCTCGGCGAGCTTGTCCGCGCGGCGCGCACCCAGTGCTATGTCAGCGCCTGCGCCGGCCAGTGCACGCGCAAAGGCAACGCCCAAACCCGACGACGCACCTGTGACGACGGCGACCTTGCCGTCGAGGCGGAATCGATCGGTTACCGGAGTCGTGGGCGCATCGAGAGGCATGGCCCGCGACCCTAGTACGACGACCAGCGAGCGGCACCCATCGACAACCGAGCATGTGTGACGAGCACGCCGCGATGTCGCCCTGGCGCCACCCACGATGCGAAGGACGCGTTCGGATCGACGTGGACCTGCACGGTCACGACACGCGCCCAGCCATGCATACCTGTCGACGACAAGCCGGTACGGCCGTCCGGTCGAACTTGCACGTTCGTGGAGCGACCGAACAACGGGATGCGGGGACCGGTGTGTACGACGCGAGCCGACAACCACCAGCCGTCGCCGTCCGCGTGCGCTGACTCCGCACCCCGCCACGTGAACGAAGCCGGGACCTTCGGCAGTGCCCAGTGCGTGCGGCCTGCCTGCACGCTGGACAAGGAGTCAACCGCGATGAACGGGATGTGCACGCGCGGCAGCATTCCGCCCTGCACACTCACCGCGGACATCACTTCTGAGTACGGTCCGACCGGCGTCTCGGCGTACTTGACGAACCCGGCGTTCGTGATCCCACCGCTCTTCGCGACCAGCGCAGACGGAACGGCTTCGGCAGCCTCGGGCTTTGATCGATGCCGCCACATCAACGCGGACATCTGCACGCGCCACGGCGCACCCGGCGTCGACTCCGGCAGCGCAGCCGCCGCGTCGACCGGCAAGCGCGTCTCAGGTACGCCGGCTAGCTCGCGAACTTCCTCAGAGGTGAGCGTCATCACGGCCGGGGTTCACCCCCCGACGTTGGAGAGGTCGACCGCCGCCGCAGGTGCCGTTGCGGTGACTGTCTCACCGAACTTGTCGAACACCAGCGTGCCGCTGTCACTCCCACCAGAGACGATCTGCACAGGAAGCGGGTCGCCGGTGGTCTGCACATAGAGCGTGCCTTCGTCGCTTGTTCCCTTCGAGTCGACCAAGGCGAGGACCTTCTTGCCGTGGAGCGTCGATGCGCTGCCCTTGGTGATCGGCCCGTCCGGCTTCAAGAAGCCGTCAACCGTTGTGACGTCGCTCAAGTCGGAGAAACTCTTGCTGGAGGTCGTCGACTTCAGCCACTTGTTGTCGAACGCAGTGGCAGCTGCAGCCGGCGCACCTTGTGCCTGGAAGAACGCCGCCGGCGCCTTGATGTAGATGGCCGAACCGATGCGCACGAGATCCAGACGCTGGCCGTTCACCGTGAGGGACCCGACCGCAGCGTTCTTCTTCGCATCGATGTTCAGATCGACGCCGAGACCCGAACCGCCCGACTTTCCAGAACCGGCGACGTGGAAGCTGCCGTTCTTGTTCAGTGCTGCCTTCATCGCTGCGATGATCTGGTCCGGCGTCTTCTTGGCGACCCCGTTGTCGGAGCTGCCACCGCACGCCGCCCCGGTGACGGCCAGAAGAGCCGCACCGGCTGTGAGGCCAAGCGTCTTGCGGAACTGCATGCGGAACTGCATGTCGCCTCCCGGAGACGCGTTGGTGTGCTGGTGGTCGCGGCGAAACCTATCCCAAAGCGTCCCGGGCTCAGCCCGCTCGCAGCGGTAGCCTGCGGCAGTGCGCCGCCCAATGCCCGTAGAGCCAAGGCGATGAGCGGACCCGGGACGAAGGTCTTCATCGCCCGCCTGGCTGGAATCGCCGTTTTCGACCCGAACGGTGACCAGATCGGGCGCGTTCGCGACGTCGTCGTCTTGCTGCGCCTCGCCGGCCAGCCACCGCGCGTAACCGGGATCGTCGTCGAGGTTCAGCCACGGCGACGCATCTTTGTGCCGATCAGTCGCGTGACCGCGATCGACGCCGGTCAGGTCATCATCCACGGGACCGTCAGTCTCCGGCGCTTCGAGCAACGCCCCGGAGAGACGCTGGTTCTCGCCGAGATGCTGGACCGGCGCGTCACCGAGCAGGAGAGCGACGAGGCCGTCACCGTCGTCGACGTGGCGATGGAGCAGACCCGCACACGTGACTGGCTCGTCACCCGCGTCGCGGTACGCGCGAGCGGGAGCGGACTGCGGCGTCGGGGGCACGTCCGCACCCTCGACTGGAATGACGTCACAGGCTTCGCACGCGTCGACGACGAACAAGGTGCGGCGAACCTGCTGGCGGCGTTCGACAAGCTGCGCCCCGCCGACCTTGCCGGTGTGCTGCACGAACTGTCGGCGAAGCGACGCGCCGAAGTCGCCGCAGCACTCGACGACGAGCGCCTGGCCGACGTACTGGAAGAACTTCCCGAAGACGACCAGGTCGAGATCCTCGGTCAACTGGAAACCGAACGCGCCGCCGACGTCCTCGAAGCGATGGCGCCTGACGACGCTGCCGACCTGCTCGGAGAGCTTCCGGACGAAGAGGCGCAGCGTCTGCTGTCGCTGATGGAGCCTGACGAGGCAGCACCGGTACGCCGGTTGTTGGTGTACGCCGACAACACGGCGGGCGGCTTGATGACGAGCGAGCCGGTGATCCTTCCGCCGGACGCGAGCGTGGCGGAGGCGCTCGCGCGCGTGCGCAATCCAGAGCTCACGCCGGCCCTCGCAGCCCAGGTCTACGTGTGCCGGCCACCGACCGCGACACCGACGGGCAAGTTCCTGGGCATTGCGCACACGCAACGGCTGCTCCGCGAGCCGCCGTCGTCACTCGTCTCTGGTGTCGTCGACAACGACATCGACGCGTTGCGCCCGGACGCAGCGCTGCCGCTCGTCACGAGCTACCTCGCGACGTACAACCTCGTCGCCGTACCCATCGTCGATGCCGATGACCACCTCGTCGGCGCCGTCACCGTTGACGACGTCCTCGACCACCTGTTGCCGGAAGGGTGGCGCGAGCGCCCGCTCGACGGACGCGCCGAGGAGGCCCTCAATGGCGGCTGATGAGCGGCGCAGCAGCCGCGCCCGCCTCGACGTGCCACGCGAGGCGCGGTCGGTCGTGCCACGTCCGCACTACGACCCCGAGGCGTTCGGACAGGTGGCCGAGAAGTTCGCGCGCTTCATGGGCACGGCGCGCTTCCTCGTCTACATGACCGTGTTCGTCATCGGCTGGCTGCTGTGGAACACCTGGGCGCCATCGCACCTGCAGTTCGACCCGCGGCACCTGAACTACACGCTGCTCACCTTGATCCTGTCGTTGCAAGCGTCGTACGCCGCCCCGCTGATCCTGCTCGCGCAGAACCGGCAGGCCGACCGCGACCGAGTGCAGCTCGAAGAGGACCGTGGGCGCAACGACCGGTCGATCGCTGACACCGAGTACCTCACGCGCGAGATCGCTGCCATGCGCATCGCACTCGGCGAAGTCGCTACGCGTGACTTCGTCAGGTCCGAGCTGCAGCGGCTCCTCGAAGAGAGCGGCTCGAGGTTCGAGGCCGAGGAAAGCGACGGCGCCGCCTGACGGATCGGCGGTTTGTCGGATTAGGCCGGTTCTGCAGGCTGGCGCTTCACCCCTCCACCCAATGTGTCGAAAGAGCGAGAGTGAAATCGCGCCCGCCAGCAGCGGCGAGCGTCCCCGCGGCGGGTCGCGACGCACTCCCGGCCCGGCGACGTCTGGGTGATGTGCTCATCGAGTCCCGCCTGTTGACCCCGGACCAGCTCGAAGACGCCCTCGCTCGACAGCTGGAGGTGGTCGCGGCAGGACGCCGCGTCCGGCTCGGCCGGTTGCTCATTGAGGAAGGCATCCTCAACGAGCGCGACGTGGCTCATGCCATGGCCGACATGCTCGGCCTGGAGATGGTCGACCTCGGTCAAGAGCACATCGATCCGCAGATCGTGCACCTGCTCCCGCGCTCCGTCGCAGAACGAGCAGACGTGCTCATCCTCGCCCGCACCGCGACGGGCCTGCGAATCGCCGCCGGTGACCCACTGAACGTGATCGCTCTGGACGACGTGCGCGCTTACACCGGCGCCCAAGAGCTCGACGTCGTCGTCGCGACGGAATCACAGATCAGCGACCACCTGGCGCGCGCGTGGTCGCTGGCAGAGACGCCGTCGGACATGTCGATGTTCGAAGGCTCCGAGGTCGTCGAGGAGGAAGAACCCGTCGACAGCGCCGCACGTGCCGCTGAGAATGCACCGACGGTCAAACTCGTGAACAACCTGCTCGCCGACGCGGTCCGGCTCCGCGCGAGCGACGTACACATCGAGCCACAGCAGCACAACATCCGGCTGCGCTATCGCATCGATGGCTTGCTGCGTGACGTGATGACACTGCCGCGTACGGCGGGTGCCTCTCTCGTCAGCCGGGTGAAGATCATCTCCGGCCTCGACATTGCGGAACGCCGCGTTCCGCAAGACGGGCGCGCTCGGCTCAACGTGGGCACGTACGCCGTCGACGTACGCGTCAGCACGCTCCCTTCCGTGCACGGCGAGAAAGTGGTCGTCCGGCTGCTGTCTGCCGCCGAGTCCATCTCGGCGCTCGCCAAGATCGGGCTCGAGCCGCGTCAGCTCGACGATCTGCTGGCCGCGCTGCTCGCGCCGCAAGGACTCATCCTCATCACCGGCCCGACCGGCTCCGGCAAGACGAACACGCTCTACTCCGCGATCAACCAGATCCGGACGCCGGACCGAAACATCGTGACGCTGGAAGACCCCGTCGAGATGCAGGTGCAGGGGTTGACTCAGGTGCATGTGAACGAGCGCACCGGACTGACCTTCGCGCGCGGGTTGCGCGCGATCCTTCGGCAAGACCCCGATGTCGTCCTCGTCGGTGAGGTGCGTGATACCGAAACCGCGGAGCTCGCCATGCAGGCGTCGATGACCGGGCACCTCGTCCTCACGACGTTGCACACGAACGACGCCGTTTCCTCACTGACCCGACTCGTCGACATGGGTATCGAGCCCTATCTCGTCGCGTCCTCGTTGAATCTCGTTGTCGCGCAACGCTTGGTCCGGCTGCCATGTCCGTCCTGCGCTGCGGCATATGAACCCGATCCGCGTGTGCTCACCAAGCTCGGCCTGACCGCTGAGGACCTTGCCGAGGCGACGCCGCTGCGCGGCCGCGGTTGCGGCGACTGCGGCGAGACTGGATACCGCGGCCGCACTGGTGTCTTTGAAGTTCTGCCGGTGACACCGGCCATGCGCAGCTCGCTCACCGGTCCCGGGCCGGAAGCCGCCTTGGCGGCCGCCGCCCGCGCGGCGGGTGTCATGACCCTCCGCGGCGCGGCTTTGCGCAAGGCGATGAATGGCGAGACGACGTTCGAAGAGGTGCTGCGCGTCACGCACAACGAAAAGCTCGGCGGCCAAGCGTGCCCGTCCTGCGCGCGCCGCCTGGCCGACGACATGGTCGTCTGCCCGTGGTGCAACGTCTCGGTCAGCCGGGGACACTGCACGGGCTGCAGCCGACCACTTGATCCGGACTGGAAAGTCTGCCCGTGGTGCCGCACCCACGCTCAGGTCATCCCGCAACAGCCCGCACCGGCCGCATCCAGCGTGGGCCGGCCCCGCGTGCTCGTCGTCGACGACGACCCGCATGTCTGCGAATACGTCACAGCAGTCCTGATGGAGACCGCCGACGTCGACGCGGTCACGACGGCGAGCGCCGCCTTGCATCGCGTGTCCGAGAAGGACTACGACGTCGCAGTCATCGATCAGGGCTTGCCTGACCTGTCCGGCATCGAGCTGATCCGGCTGTTGCGTTCGGAAGTGGGCACAGCCTTGCTCCCGTTGCTGCTGTTCACGGGTCAGGACGGCGACGACCTGGAGGACACCGCGCGCAACGCCGGCGCCGACGACTTCGTGATCAAGCCGGCGGACCCAGAACTGCTGGAGGGACGCGTCCTCACGCTGGCCAAGCGCAGCCCGCGGCTCACGATGAGCACGCAGCACCTCAGTTCCTGACGACGCGACCTACCATGGGCCACCTATGCGCCCATCAGTCGAAGCGATCACAGCCGCCCTTGCCACCGTCTCCGATCCGGAGATCCGGCGGCCGTTGACCGAGCTGGGCATGGTCCGCTCCGTCAACGTTGCCGACGACGGTCGGACCGACATCGGAATCTGGCTGACAGTCGCCGGCTGCCCCATGCGCGACACGATCACGCGCGACGTGACCGCTGCGGTGTCCCGGGTTGATGGCGTGACGTCGGTTGAGGTCGACCTGGAACCGATGTCCGACGAACAACGCCAAGCGCTCAACGCTCAGCTGCGCGGTGGCCGAGCCGAGCGCGAGATCCCCTTCGCGCAGCCGCACTCACTCACGCGTGTCTTGGCGGTGGCGAGTGGCAAGGGCGGCGTCGGAAAGTCATCGGTCACCGTCAACCTCGCTGCAGCGATGGCGGCGAACGGACTGTCTGTCGGTGTCGTCGACGCCGACATCTACGGGCACTCGATACCGCGAATGTTGGGTGTCACGGCCCGACCGACTCAGGTCGAGCAGATGATCATGCCGCCACAGGCTCACGGCGTGAAGGTCATCTCGGTTGGCATGTTCACCCAGGGCAACACTCCGGTCGTCTGGCGCGGCCCGATGCTGCACAAGGCGCTGCAGCAGTTCCTCGCAGACGTCTGGTGGGGCGACCTCGACGTACTTCTCCTCGACCTGCCACCCGGCACGGGCGACATGGCGATCTCGGTCGCGCAGTTGCTACCGACAGCGGAGATCGTGGTGGTGACGACACCTCAGCTTGCCGCGCGCGAAGTAGCCGAACGCGCGGGCGCCATCGCATTGCAGACGCATCAGCAACTCGTTGGTGTCATCGAGAACATGGCCGGCTTGCCCTGCCCCCATTGCGGCGAGCTCGTCGAGGTGTTCGGCTCCGGCGGCGGTCAGGCGGTCGCCGATGCTCTGACGCGGGCAACCGGAGCGAGCGTGCCGCTGCTCGCATCCGTGCCGATCGACCCGCGCCTGCGCGAGGGCGGCGACAACGGCCGGCCGCTCGTGCTCGCCGAACCTGACGCGGTTGCGGCGAAGGAGCTACGCCGGCTCGCTGACCAGCTCGGCGCGCGCACGCACAGCCTGGTCGGCAAGTCCCTGCCGATCGCGCCGGCTTAACAGCGAGCTTTCAGGTCGCTTCGGCGTCGTACGGCGGACGCTCGCCGGCCTCGAGCTGGCGCGGCGCCACGGGCGGCGGCGCCGTCGTCGGCATTCCGTCGCGGACGTCGTCGTCGTCGATGTCTTCGAACAAGTGCTTGCGCACGAAACGGCGCGGATGCAGGTCGGCTAGCTCCACGTCAGCGAACTCCGGCCCGAGCTCCTCACGCACCGACGCCGACGCCTGCTTCGCGAGCAAGCGGAGCTGTCGCAGCATCCGGCCGGCGTCAGCGGCGTACTTCGGCAACCGGGTCGGGCCGATCACGAACAGCGCAACCACGACGATGATGAGCACTTCGCCCAACCCGACGTGGAACATCAGGCCTTCGCCTGGCCGAGCTTCAGCGTCAGCGTCTTGTGCTCGCCGTCGCGCACGATCTCGATCCTGACGGTGTCTCCCGGTCGGTGCTTGCGGGTCAAGATCACGACCTCGTCGGCGCCGGGGGTCCGCCGACCGTCGATGGAGACGATGATGTCGCCGCTGCGCAGCCCCGCCTTCGCGGCCGGACCGTTGGGGCTGACCGGCGTACAGCGGCCGGCCTGCGGCGAACAGCCGATGAGTCCGCCGGGAGGCGACCCGTCGTACTGCGGGTCGAGTGCGATGCCGATAACCGGACGAACGGCGAAACCGGTGTGGATGATCTGCTGTGCGGTGTCGCGGGCGCTGTTGATCGGGATCGCGAAGCCCAGCCCGATGTTGCCGGCTTGTTGCTGCCCCCCGAACGGGTTGCTCGACCCGTTGGACAAGGTCGCGATCGCAGAGGTCACACCGATCACGTGCCCTGCCGCGTCGACCAGGGGACCGCCGGAGTTACCCGGGTTGATGGCGGCGTCGGTCTGGATTGCGTCAATAACGGCCTGCGTGTCGGTGCCTTCGCCGTTCGCGTCGACGGGGCGATCCTCGGCGCTGACGATGCCGGCGGTCACCGTGCCGGCGAAGCCCAGCGGCGAGCCGACCGCGATGACCGGATCGCCGACAGCGATGCCGTCCGAGTTGCCAAGTGTGAGCGGAGCGACCCCGTGCGGCCGCGCCACCTGCAACACGGCCAGGTCGGACGTTGTGGCGCGACCACGAATCCGCGCCGGGATGGACGTGCCGTTTTGCAGTACGACGCGCACGTTTCCATGTTGCGTCGCAGCCAGCGAGATCACGTGGTTGTTCGTGAGGATGTAGGCAGAGCTTCCCTGCGTCGCGATGACGAAGCCGCTTCCCGTGTCCTTCGCCGCTCCGGCACTCACGTCCACCTCGACGACGCTCGGCAGAGTGCGCGCGGCGATCCCGGCGAGCGACTGGCTGCTGCGCGCCGCCGGCTGCTTCACAGGTGCGGCGGTCGAGATCACCACGGGTCCGGAGCTGTTGCCGAACCCGTTGCTGTTGTGCCGCTCGGACGTGATCCCGATCGCAGCACCGACCGCGCCGGCGAGCAACGCGACCAGTAGGACAAGTCCGAACATGAGCGGCAGGGCGACGCGCACAGACGCCCAGGCGCTGCGACGCTTGATGCTGTCTGTCGGCAGGTCCCACCGCCAGCGCGGGTCGCCTGATGGTGCCGGCGTGTCGGTGCCGTCGCTCGGCGCGGTGGTGGGTGAGGTCGATGGCCGCGACCACCAGCCGGGGGTCGCGGCGCCCTTTGTCGCGTCCGCCGCCCCGGCGTCGTCGTCACTCACGATGTCGTCGGCCATCGATGAATTGTCCCCCGTCGCCTCTGCCGTGTCGCACGGCGTCTACAGCGGCTCAACCAAACGGGTTGAACCACGAGCCCACGCGGGCCAGACCGTGCCAGAGACGCGACCAGAAACCGCGGTGCGACTCACCGTGCGGCAGCGACGCGACCACCGCGGCCACCGCGTTCGGGGGCGCGTCGGCGACGACCGTGTAGACGCGGCCGTGTCCGTTCCACGTCACGCGACTACCGAACCCTTCGCCTCGAACGTAAACGGGTCCGCCCATCCGCGTCCGCGACCACCGTTGCACCGAGTGCTTCGCGAGCTTCCCGCTCTGCACGAAGACGGACACCGTGGACAGGCCGTCGGAGTAGCTGAGATGCACTACCTGGTCCTCGCCCGTGCCCTGCCGGCGCACGTCGTAGAGCACCATGCCGCCGGGCAGTTGTGCGGGGAGCACCCACCCGGCTTGCCGCATCGCCGCCACATCGGTGCCCGTGACCGGTAGGTCCGGCGGCGCCGACACAACGATCGGTGCCGCCGTTGTCGTCATGGTCGGCGCAATGTTGACGTGAAGGTTGACGAACGCGCTCGCGCGGACGAGTCGGCCCTTGTCGTCGAAGATCTCCCGCCGTACGGGCAGTGAGGTACGACGGTCGAGCCAGAACTCTGCGGCGAGGGTGCCATCGGTACGCCGTGCCTGCACTTGGCTGACGGTCCGGTCGGCAGCGGCCACCGTGAGAATGAAGTTGCGGCGCAACAGGTCGAGCGGCCCACCGTCCACCGCGGACACGGCGAGCGGGTCGATCGATGTGGGCTGATCGTCCTGGTCGGGCTCTTGTACGGCGCGGCCGGGCGTCGAGACAGACGGCTCCACTTGCACGAGCGTGCCGTGCGACGCGGTGTGCTCGATGTTCACGACGGAGGAGGTAGCGCTTCCGTCGCTCCAGGCGGAGACGTACTCCGTCCCCGAGTAGTTGCGCTCCCGCTGAGCACGGACCGCGCGGGCCAGCAGCAGCACAGCAGCTGTGTCACTCGCCGACATGACCGTGCTGTCCGCGACGTGTTCTGCGGCGGCGGCAATCGCTGCGGCGGCACCCGCTGTGACGCTGACGAGCAAGGCGCCGAGAGTCGCAACGCCCAGGGTCCTGCGCGGTTGCGTGATCACGGTCCGTCGGGCGTCGAGAAGGAGACCACCACCGCGGGCCCACCCTGGTCCTGCAGCGGGACCTCAGGAGTCACGGCGGCGTGTTCCACGCCGAAGCGGTCCACCGGCGGAGAGACGGCGCGCCCCCCAGCAGTGCCGCCACCGACGGCCAGGGCAGCCGCGCACGCCGTCACCGCGAGGACCCCGGTCGCTGCCGTGGCAAGCCGCCGTCGTCGCCGGGCCGCCCCGCGGGGACGCTGGTCAGCGGGGCCGGCCGCGCGGCGCGACCGAGGCCGCCGACGGGGGCCCGTCGGCCATGCTCCGCCAGCGCGCAACCCGGCCGGTGCGGAGAGCTCAGCCGGTAGCGCGGACAACCGGTCAGTGAGCGATGGCGGCAGCAGCGGCACTTCCAAGTGACGGACCGCCGACTTGGCGCGACGCTCCTCATCAACGGCGAGGCGGCAGCCCTCGCACCCGGCGAGATGTGCCAGGGCGCGGTCGCGAGCGTCATGGTCGAGTTCGCCATCGACGAGCGCGCTGACCTGGTCGCCGAGATGCGTCATCCGGCCGGCCCGCCTGCGGTCCGCCGATCTGGTGCACGGTCGGCAAGCGCCTGCCGCAGCTGTGCCCGACCCCGGTGGATGCGGCTGCGGACCGTCCCCAGCTTGATGCCGAGCGTCGCCGCGATCTCTTCGTAGGACAGGCCCTCGATGTCGCAGAGGACGACGGCCGATCGGAACTCCGGCGCGAGTGCGGCGAGCGCCGCCTGTACGTCGACGTCGAGGTGCGTCTCGTCGTAGGCCTGTTCGGGCGTCGGGCCCCGGCCGGCCAAGCGGTCGCCGCTGTCGTCCGGCAACGCCTCGAACCGGATCCGCGCGCGCCGGCGTACAAGGTCGAGGAAAAGGTTGGTGGTGATGCGATGCAGCCACCCCTCGAACGTGCCAGGGGTGTAGTTCTCCAGAGAGCGGAACACCCGGATGAAGACGTCCTGGGTGATGTCCTCGGCGTCCTGCTGGTTGCCGGCGAGCCGGTAGGCCAACCGGTAGACCCGGCCGCTGTGCGCGCGCACGATCTCGTCCCACGGCGGGGGGGACCAGTCGTCACCAGAGCGTGGTGGGGGAAGCGCCGACTCGGCGATGGTGCCACCTCCGAAGGTCACCGGGCTGCTGACCAGCGCCGGTGCGGGAGCGAGCGTGACCTCCATAGTGACCGAAACGCCTGAAGGCGCCGTTCAGGTTCCCCGGCGGCTGATCAGGTGCCCTAGGCTCTGCCGTCTCAATTCCCACTTTTTGGGGGCGACATCAGCGAGCCGTGGGCTGGCCCGACCGACCCCGGCCGGGCTTACGCAGAGAACTACCTCGCCGAGGACGAGGTCCTCACGGCAGCCCGGCAGCGCGGCGCGGAGGTGGGCGCCGGACCGATCGGGCCGGGCGGCGGCGCTGCACTGCGACTGCTCGCAGCCGCGATCGGCGCGCGTCATGTCGTTGAGGTGGGCACCGGTGCCGGGGTTTCCGGCTTGTGGCTGCTGCGCGGCATGGCACTCGATGGGGTGCTCACCAGCGTCGACGTCGAGCCGGAGCACCAGCGGCTCGCGAAGCAGACCTTTGCCGAAGCCGGCATAGCCCCGGCACGCGCCCGCCTCATCACCGGACGTGCGCTCGACGTGCTGCCCCGCCTGACCGACGCGGCGTACGACCTGGTGTTCTTCGACGGCGAGAAGAGCGAGTACGCCGACTACTTGGTGGAGGCGATGCGACTGCTTCGGGTCGGTGGCATCGTCGCTTTCGACAACGCGCTCGCGCGCAACCGGGTCGGGGAAGCCGGCGCGCGTGACGACTACACGGTCGCAGTCCGCGAGCTCGGTAAGCAGGTGCGCGACGACCCACGGCTCGTGCCGGCGCTGCTGCCCGTTGGCGACGGGTTGTTGGCTGCCGTGCGGCTGGCCGACCCGGACTGAATTGGCTCAGTCGTTTTCTTGACTGATTCCAAATAGGATGGTTGGGTCGACCCGTGACCGAAGCCGCCATCGACCGAGCCGACGATCGCTGCGACGACCGACTGCGAGCCGCCGGGCTGCGAGTCACCGCGCCGCGGCTGGCTGTGCTCGCCGTACTCGACGACGGCGGTCACCTCGGGGTTGACGAGATCGCCGATCGGGTGCGCGACCGGCTCGGTTCGGTCTCGACGCAGGCGGTGTACGACGTCCTCGGCGCACTCACCCTCGCCGGCCTGGCGCGCCGCATCGAGCCGGCCGGCAGCCCCGCCCGCTACGAAGGTCGCGTCGGCGACAACCACCACCACGTCGTGTGCCGCTCCTGCGGTACGACGGCGGACGTCGACTGCACCGTGGGCGCGCGACCATGCCTTGACCCATCGCAGAGCCACGGCTTCGTTCTCGACGAAGCAGAAGTGACGTTCTGGGGTCTGTGCCCCCGCTGCCATAAGCAACGCGAGAGGAGCAAGCGATGAGCGAGAGCGAAAATCCTGTCATCGAGTCCCCAACTCCCGACCAGCATCGACCGCGGACCAACCAGGACTGGTGGCCGAACCAGCCGGACCTTCGGGTGCTCCAGCAGCACGCAGCGAAGGCCAGCCCGCTGGGTGAGGACTTCGACTACGCCGCGGAGTTCGCGACCGTTGACCTCGATGCGTTGAAGCGCGACCTCGTCGAGGTGATGACGACGTCGCAGGACTGGTGGCCTGCCGACTACGGCCACTACGGGCCGCTGTTCATCCGGCTGTCGTGGCACGCGGCCGGCACCTATCGCATCCACGACGG
Source organism: Actinomycetes bacterium (assembly GCA_045807285.1). GTDB lineage: Bacteria > Actinomycetota > Actinomycetes > JAWWOW01 > JAWWOW01 > JBJMHR01. Next base: position 9,591 of record JBJMHR010000015.1, on the reverse strand, counting down.
TCGCGGCGGGGCCGGCACCGGTGCACAGCGCTACGCGCCGCTCAACAGCTGGCCGGACAACGCGAGCCTCGACAAGGCGCGTCGGTTGCTGTGGCCGGTGAAGCAGAAGTACGGCCGCAAGGTGTCGTGGGCCGACCTGCTCGTCCTCGCCGGCAACGTGGCGCTCGAGTCGATGGGTTTCCAGACGTTCGGCTTCGGCTTCGGCCGCGAGGACATCTGGCAGCCGGAGGAGATCTTCTGGGGTCCTGAGGACACCTGGCTCGGCGACGAGCGCTACAGCGGCGACCGCGAGCTCTCCGGTCCGCTCGGCGCCGTACAGATGGGCCTCATCTACGTGAACCCGGAAGGCCCGAACGGCAACCCGGACCCAGTGGCGGCGGCGCGCGACATCCGCGAGACGTTCCGCCGGATGGCGATGAACGACGAGGAAACGGTCGCGCTGATCGTCGGCGGCCATTCCTTCGGCAAGACACACGGCGCGCACTCTGCTGACTACGTCGGCCCCGAACCCGAAGCCGCACCGATCGAGCAACAAGGCCTCGGCTGGCGCAACACCGCCGGCACTGGTGTCGGCGCAGACGCCGTCACCAGCGGGCTCGAGGGCGCGTGGACGCCCACGCCGACCACGTGGGACAACGCATTCCTCGAGACGCTGTACGGCTACGAGTGGGAGCTGACCGAAAGTCCCGCCGGCGCGAAGCAATGGAAGCCGAAGGACGGCGCCGCGGCCGACGCCGTACCCGACGCGCACGATCCCTCGGTCCGGCATGCGCCGATGATGCTGACAACAGACATCGCGCTGCGCGCGGACCCGGCGTACGAAAAGATCACACGCCGCTGGAAGGACAACCCTGACGAGCTGACCGACGCGTTCGCGAAGGCTTGGTACAAGTTGCTGCACCGCGACATGGGCCCGGTGTCCCGCTATCTGGGCCCGTGGGTGCCTGAGCCGCAGCTGTGGCAGGACCCGGTGCCGCCGGTTGACGACGAGCTGATCGGCGACGCCGAGATCGCAGAGCTCAAAGGCAAGGTGCTCGCTGCCGGCCTCTCGACGCAACAGCTCGTTGGTACGGCGTGGGCGGCCGCGTCGTCCTTCCGGGGCACGGACAAGCGCGGGGGCGCCAACGGTGCGCGCATCCGCCTTGCGCCGCAGAAGGACTGGGAGGCCAACAACCCTGCCGAGCTGGCGACGGTGTTGCAGAAGCTCGAACAGGTGCAGCAGGAGTTCAACAGCGCGCAGTCGGGCGGCAAGAAGGTCTCGCTCGCCGACGTGATCGTGCTGGGTGGTTGCGCTGCCGTCGAAAAGGCCGCAAAGGACGCTGGGTACGACATGAGGGTCCCGTTCGCACCTGGTCGGACCGACGCGTCGCAAGAACAGACCGATGTCGAGGCCTTCGACGTACTCGAACCCACGGCCGATGGCTTCCGCAACTATCTACGGTCGGGCGAGAAGCTCGCGCCGGAGACGCTGCTCGTCGACCGCGCGTTCATGTTGAACCTCACGGCTCCGGAGATGACGGTGCTGATCGGCGGGATGCGTGCGCTCGGTGCCAACGCCGACGCGTCCCGGCACGGCGTCTTCACCGACCAGCCAGGAGCGTTGACGAACGACTTCTTCGTGAACCTGCTCGACATGGGCACGGAGTGGAAGGTGTCATCAACCGAGCACGTCTACGAGGGCCGCGACCGCGCCACCGGTGAAGTGAAGTGGACGGCCACTGCTGTCGACCTCGTCTTCGGTGCGAGCTCTCAGTTGCGCGCGCTCGCCGAGGTGTACGCCGCTGACGACGCCAAGGAAAAGTTCGTGCACGACTTCGTTACGGCGTGGGACAAGGTCATGAACCTCGACCGATTCGACCTCGGCTGATCGTCAGTCGAGGCTGGGAAACGCTGCATCCGAGGGCTCCGTCGGAAAGTCGCCCATGTGCGGACCCACAAGGGCCGGAACCGAACGGAGCGTCGGCACAAACGCGAGCGGTAGGTCAGCGGGTCAGTCGAGCGTTTCGAGCCAGCGCAGCAGGAGCCGTACGCCGTAACCGGTTGCGCCGCGGCTGATCTCGCCGTCGTCCTTGTCGGATCGCGCCGGGCCGGCAATGTCGAGGTGCGCCCACCGACGGCCACCGGTGAACTCGCGCAGGAACAGGGCGGCAGAGATCGACCCGCCGGAGTAGTGCGTCGAGGGCTCGCCGATGTTGCGCAAATCTGCGACCGGCGAGTCGAGCGCGTCGCGGTAGTCCTCGACGAGCGGCATACGCCAAATCTGTTCGCCGCCCACGTGCGCCGCGACGACCAGTTCGCCGGCCAGCGCATCGTCGGTCGCATACAACGCCCCGTGGATGCGGCCGAGCCCGAGCGATGCCGCTCCAGTCAACGTCGCGAGGTCCACGACGACGTCAGGTCGCAGCCGCGCGTCGGCGTAGGCCAACGCGTCGGCAAGCACGAGCCGACCTTCGGCGTCAGTGTTGAGCACCTCGACCGTCGTACCGCCGTAATGAGTGATCACGTCACCCGGTCGCATCGCGGACCCGGAGGGCATGTTCTCCGCCGCCGGCACCAGCGCTGTCACCCGTGCCCGCACACCGAGCGCTTTGACGGCGCTCATCGCCGCGATCACAGCCGCGCCGCCGGCCATGTCTGTCTTCATCGCGACCATGCCGTCGGCCGGCTTGATCGACAACCCGCCCGAGTCGAACGTGATGCCTTTGCCGATGAGTACGACGTGCGTCCGCGCACCGGGTGGCTTCCAGCGCAGCTCGATCAGCCGGGGCGGATGCCACGAGCCGGCGCCGACCGCGACGATGCCGCCAAACTTCTCCTCGACAAGTGCGCGGTCCTCACGGACGCTGACTTCGATACCGGTCTCTTTCGCAACCTGGGTCGCGCGTGCGGCGAGCCAGGCTGGATCTTTCTCGAGCGACGGCGTGTTGGCGAGGTCGCGCGCCAACCGAACGGCGCTTGCCGTTGTGATCGCCTGCTCCACCGCTGCGGTGTGCGCGGTCTGCACGACGACCCGTTCGAGGGACAGTGGCTTTGGCTGCGACTTGACCGTGAAGGTGTACGTCGCCAACAGCAGCGCCTCGACGAATGCCCGCACACCGGCGGCATCCGCATCGGCGCACAGCGAGGTCGCGACCGACGTCGCGTCTCGGACCCCCCGACCCAGGGCTGCGCCTGCCTTGCGCAGCGCGGCGGCCGAACCATCGCCGGTGCCGACCATCAGCACGGTGCGCAGGGGCTCGCCGGGGAGCGGAAGCGCGATCACCTCCCCCGCGCTGCCCTTGGCTTGCTCGCGCGTCAGATAAGCAGCGAGGTCGACGCCGATGCGCGCGCTGAGCGCGGCGACCTCAGGCCCAGGGAGGGCCGCGTCGTCATCTTGGGTCGTGCGGACAGAGATGACATCGACGTCGTCGGCGTCGACAACAGACGCGTCAGAGGTGACGACGTCGGGTGCGAGCGAACTGCTCTGGCCATGGGAAACCCCGACCGGCTTCCTCGCGGAAGCCGACCGGGGCTCGTGTTCCAACGCGGACGTCAGCCCGCGACGTTCTTCAGGGCGTCGCCGAGGGCATTGGCCTCGTCGGCCGACAGCTCGACGACGAGCCGCCCGCCACCCTCCAGCGGAACGCGCATCACGATGCCGCGCCCCTCCTTGGTGACTTCGAGCGGACCGTCGCCTGTCCGCGGCTTCATGGCCGCCATGCCAGCTCCCTCCGGTCTCAATGAGATGCCGGCGCCCCCGTGTGACCTGTCTGGGACCCGCCGACACGTCATTATCCCTGGTGTCACCTGGAAGGGAGAAATCGGACCGACCTGCCGCCCGACGCCGGCGCTGGGAGAGGATCTGGACACACCCTGGGGAGGTCCCGTGTCCGATTCCGTGCTGTACGACGTGGCCGACGCGGTCGCGACCGTGACCCTGAACCGTCCCGAGGCGATGAACTCCCTCAACACGGAGACGAAAGAGGCGCTCCGGGACGCCGTTCTGCGAGCGGCTGACGACCCCGGGGTACGCGCAGTGATCCTCGCCGGGAACGGCCGCGCCTTCTGTGTCGGGCAGGACCTGAAGGAACACATCGACAACCTTCAGGGTGACCCTCAGGCGGTCTGGGACACCGTGCCCGAGCACTACAACCCCATCGCGCTCGCGTTGGCGACGATGCCGAAGCCGGTCGTTGCCGCGGTCAACGGTGTCGCCGCCGGCGCGGGTGCGTCGTTCGCGTTTGCCTGCGACTTCCGGGTCGTCGCTGAGACGGCGGGCTTCAACCTGGCGTTCACGGCCGTGGGGCTCGCCGCCGACTCCGGCGCGTCGTGGACGCTGCCACGACTCGTCGGCTATGCGCGCGCGACCGACCTGCTCATGCGACCGACCACGATCAAGGCGCCCGATGCGCTCGCCCTGGGCCTCGCGACCGAGGTTGTGCCGGCCGAGGCCGTCCTGACGCGTGCCCGCGAGCTGGCGACGGAGCTCGCGGCCGGACCGACCGTCGCATTCGCGACGGTGAAGGCGTCGCTCGCCTACGCCGCAACGCATGACGTCGCCGAGTCACTCGCGTTCGAACACGAAATGCAGAACCGAGCCGGTTCGACCGAGGATCACCTCGCCGCGGTCACGGCTTTCGTGGCGAAGGAAAAGCCGGTGTTCAAAGGGCGTTAGTTGCTGATGGGCGGTCAGCGCCGCGCCGCCAGCAGCCGACAAGATGGTCGTCGACGAGGCCGCAGGCCTGCATGAGCGCGTACGCCGTCGTCGGCCCGACGAACCGGAAGCCCGCTGACTTCAGGGCTTTGGCGAGGGCTGCCGACTCCGGCGTACTCGCCGAGATGTCCGATCGGGTGCGAGGCGCGCGACGGCGACCGGCCGGCGCGAACGACCATGCGAACTCGGCCAGGCCGATGGGCATCGACGCGGTTGCGCGGGCGTTCGCGATCGTTGCCTCGATCTTGGCCCGGTTGCGGACGATGCCGCTGTCGGCAAGCAGCCGTTTGATGTCTCGAGCGTTGAACGCGGCGACCTTTGTCGGCTCGAAGTCCGCAAAGGCCCGGCGGAACGCCGCACGCTTGCGCAGGATCGTCAGCCACGACAGTCCCGATTGAAACGCCTCGAGCGACAAGCGCTCGAAGATACCCCTGTCGTCGCGCACCGCGACTCCCCACTCGAAGTCGTGATAGTCCATGTAGTCGGCCGTCGAGATCGACCAGAAGCACCGACGCCGGCCATCTGGACCGCGCACGACATCGCGAGGCGGCGGTGCAGCGGTTGCGGCGCTCAGCCGTTACTCGGTTCGGGATCGCGGTTCGGATCGGCGGGCGGACTCTCCTCGGCCGGGGCGGCTTCCCGTCGGCGCAGCTTCGAGATGCCGTCCTTGACGGGTGGTTCGGCCGCCCGGCCCTCGGCGGGCTGTGGCTGCAGCGGCTCCTGTGGAGGTGCGCCCGGTAGGTCGACGATTGGTTCCGGTGCGAAAGCCGACGCGGGCTCTGCCGGCGAGGCTGCTTCTTCGACCGGTGCAGGTTCCGCTTCGAACGATGGCGTCTCGGCCTCCGGTGGCCCCGCCGGCTCGGGCGTCGGCTCGGGCGTCGGCTCAGCGTCAGGTGGGGAGGCCTGCGGTGCGCCGGCGCCCGCGCTCGATGCCGCTATCGCGGCCGCTTCGACGGTGGCCGGCTCGACGGGCTCGGCGTCGGCAGCCGTTTCGACGGACGCGGCGTCGTCGGCACCCTCGGCCGGATCGACGGCCGTCGCTGTCGGCTCCGCGGAGGGCAGTCGCAGCCGACCGCCGGCGGGCCGGTCGAGTGCCACGATCCGTTCGTCGCGGCGGTCGAGTTCTTCGCGCAGCCGATCCAAGGCGTCGTCCACCTGGTCCATCCGATAGCCACGGAACGCGAGGCCGAACCGCAGGCCGTCGACGTCGGCTGGTGTCATCGGTACGCCGGACGGGGGCAGGCGGGTGTCAGCCGAATCGCGACCCGCGTCTGAGAGCTCGCGGCGCCGGACCGCCACGATCGCGCCGACCGCGAACAGCACCGCCGCAGCAATGGCGAACTCGAGATAGAGCACCGCCAGATCGTGCCACGCTGGGCCCATCCGGCGCGGTGGGCCCTGCCGGGTGTGTCGAGTGCGGAGGTCAGGCGTGCCAGGTCCGTTCCGGCTCGGTTCACGCGTGTTCGCCGAGACCGACTACGTCGTCATGGCGATCGTCAACCGCACGCCGGACTCGTTCTACGACCGCGGCGCGACCTTCGCGGACGACACTGCGCTGGACCGGGTCGACAGCGTCCTGGCGGCCGGCGCCGAGATCGTCGACATCGGCGGGGTGAAAGCGGGCCCCGGCGCCGAGGTCGATCCGCGTGAGGAGGTCGCCCGCACGGCCGACTTCATCGCCGCGGTGCGGGCGCGACATCCCGACGTCGTCATCTCCATCGACACCTGGCGCGCCGAGGTAGCCCGGGCCGCGGTCGCTGCGGGCGCCGACTTGATCAACGACGCGTGGGGTGGGGTCGACCCGGACCTTGCCGTCGTCGCCGCCGAGACCGGCGCTGGCCTGGTCTGCACGCATGCCGGCCACGCCGAGCCACGAACGCGCCCGCACCGCGTGCAGTACGGCGATGTCGTGGCCGACGTCGTTCGTACGACGGGTGAGCTCGCCCAGCGGGCGGTGGATCTCGGCGTACGACGCGACGGGATCCTGATCGACCCCGGCCATGACTTCGGCAAGAACACTCGGCACTCACTCGACGTGACCCGCCACCTGTACGAGCTCGCGTTGACGGGTTGGCCGGTGCTCGTGTCTTTGTCGAACAAGGACTTCGTCGGCGAAACACTCGACGTCCCGTTGACCGAGCGCCTCGTCGGCACACTCGCGACGACCGCGGTCTCGGCGTGGCTCGGTGCGCGCGTGTTCCGCGCACATGAAGTGCGCGAGACACGAGAAGTGCTCGAGATGGTTGCCTCGATCAAAGGCGGACGGCCGCCCGCGGCGACGCGGCGCGGACTTGCCTGAGCCGCCGCAGCAATAACGGTCAGGGCTCGGCTTCGAGCACTTCCCGTGCGGTGGGCGGCGGCTGGTCCGGCCCTCGTCGTACGCCCGCTTGTACGGCGTCGAGAGCCGCACCCGCCGAGTCGACCCAACGCACCGCATGCTGCACCTCGGCCCGCGCGAACCCGGTGTCGACGAGCTGGTCGACCTGGGCGCGCAAATGGCGATAGGCCCCGTCGGGGTCACACACAACGATCGGTTTGTCGTGCATGCGCAGCGTGCGGGCCACCCAGATCTCGAGCAGCTCTTCCAGCGTTCCGAGTCCACCGGGGAGCGCGATGAACGCGTCGGCGCGCTCGTCCATGACCGCTTTACGCGTGCGCATGTCTTCGGTGACCACGAGTTCGTCGGCGTTGTCGTCGGCAATCTCGGACGCGAGCAAGGCGCGCGGAATGACGCCGATTGTGCGCGCGCCACCGGCGCGCGCGGCGCGCGCGACCGCGCCCATGCAGGACACGCTGCCGCCGCCGGTCACCAAGGTGTGCCCCCGGCGCGCGATCTCCGTGCCGACATCAGCGGCGAGCTCGATGTACTGCGAAGCGATCAGGTCGCTCGAGGCACAGAACACACAAACTGTCAGTGGCGTGGTCAAGCCTTCTCGGCCTCACGCCCGCGGTTGGCCGCAACGATGATCTGGACGAGTTCGTCGACGTCGTCGCAGACGCTGATCAGCTCGAGATCCGGCTCGGCGACCTTGCCTTCGACGAGGACCTGCTCGCGGATCCAGTCGAGCAGCCCGCGCCAGTACGACGACCGCCACAGGACGACCGGAAACATGGTGACTTTGCGGGTCTGCACCAACGTCAACGCTTCGAACAACTCGTCCATCGTGCCGAAACCGCCGGGAAGTACGACGAAGGCTTGCGCGTACTTCACGAACATCGTCTTGCGTGCGAAGAAGTAGCGAAACTGCACGCCGATGTCGACCCATTGGTTGATGGCTTGCTCGAACGGCAGCTCGATGCCCAGGCCGACCGAAACACCGCCGGCTTCACTCGCGCCCTTGTTGACGGCCTCCATGCAGCCCGGCCCCCCACCCGTGATGACCGCGAACCCCGCGCGGGCCAGGGCGGCACCGATCGCTTCGGCATCCGCGTAGTCGGGATGGTCCACCGGCGTACGGGCAGATCCGAAGACGCTGACCGCACCGGGTAGCTCAGCGAGCAGCCCGAACCCTTCGACGAACTCCGACTGGATACGCAGCACCCGCCAGGGGTCGGTGTGCACCCAGTCGGACGGGCCACGCCGGTCCAGCAGCCGCTGGTCCGTTGTCGAACCCGGAATCTGACTGCGCCGGAACGTGATCGGGCCGCGCCTGCGCTCGGGCGTGCGCGCATCGGACTGGCTCGCGGGGTCGACGGTGTGGTCGCTCATGTCACCAGCCTGCCCACGTAACGGCCAAGCACGTCCTCACACCGCGCAACGAGGTCGAGATCGACCGACTCCTCCCGAGTGTGCGCGAGGTTGGGGTCGCCCGGGCCGTAGTTGACGGCGGGAATGCCGAGCTCGGCAAATCGGGCCACGTCGGTCCAGCCGTACTTTGCGGCTGGCGGTGCGCCGACGGCGGCGACGAACTCGGCCGCTGCCGGTTGCGAAAGACCGGGCAGTGCAGCTGGGGCGCTGTCGGTCACGGTCAGATCGAAGCCCGCGAAGACGTCCCGGACATGGGCTTCCGCGTCGGCAATCGAGCGATCAGGGGCGAACCGGAAGTTCACGCTCACGACGCACTCGTCCGGAATGACATTGCCCGCGACCCCACCCCGGATACCGACGGCGGACAACCCCTCGCGGTAACGGCAGCCGTCGATGCCGACCTGGCGGGCGTCGTACGACGAAAGGGTGGCGAGCACCGGCGCTGCGGCGTGGATGGCGTTGTCGCCCAGCCACGGCCGGGCGCTGTGAGCGCGCCGCCCGGGCAAGGTGACGTCGATACGCATCGTGCCTTGGCAGCCGGCTTCGACCACGGCATTCGTCGGCTCCATCAGGATCGCGAAGTCGCCGGCGAGCCAGTCACGGTGCTCGCGTGCGAGTCGTCCGAGCCCGTTACGCGACGCCTCGACCTCCTCGCAGTCGTAAAAGACGAGTGTGTAGTCACGCGCCGGCGCATCGATCCGTGCGAGTTGCAACATCACGGCAAGTCCGCTTTTCATGTCCGACGAACCGCAACCGAGCAGCTGGCTCCCGTCACGTTGCGAGGGCACGTTGTCGGCGATCGGGACCGTGTCGAGGTGCCCCGCAACGAGAACCCTTTGCGCGAGGTCGAGCTGCGTGCGTGCGACAACCGCGTTGCCGTCTCGGTCGACATGGAGATGAGGCAACTGCCGCAACGACAGTTCGATCGCATCGGCGATGGGGCCCTCGGCGCCGCTCTCAGAAGGGATGTCGACAAGAGCGGCAACAAGCCCATCGAGTTGACCGTGGGCGAGCAGGTTCATCGCGGGGCTGAACTCACGTGGCGATGCCGTGCTCACGCAGCACGTTGTTCAAGGCCAGCTTGTCGTGCCGCTCACCCTCATCGAGCCGACGAAGCAGATGGTTTGATGGTATTGTTTTGTATGATTGT
>JBJMHR010000014.1:0-23116 GCA_045807285.1 Actinomycetes bacterium | reverse complement strand
TGGTGTGGGGCCGGGTTTGGTCGGCGGCGCGGTGGGTTCGCTGGCGGCCGGTGCTGCCGCGGCTGGGGTTGCTGCGGGTTCGTCTGCCGGTGGGGGGGTCGGCTTGTCGGCGGGTGCTGCCGGGGGTGCGGGTGGCGCACCGGCTGCGGGTTGGCCGGGTGGTGTCGGTCCGCGGCGTTGCCCGGGTGGTGTTGGTCCGGCTTTGCGCGGCGGCGCGGTGGGTTCGCTGGCGGCCGGTGCTGCCGCGGCTGGGGTTGCTGCGGGTTCGTCTGCCGGTGGGGGGGTGGGCTTGTCGGCGGGTGCTGCCGGGGCTGCGGGTGGCGCACCGGCTGCGGGTTGGCCGGGTGGGGTGGGTCCGCGTCGCTGTCCCGGCGGTGTCGGACCTCCTGGTCGGGTCGGCGCTGCCGCCGGCGGCTTGGGGGGCGCGGTCGCCGCGGCTGCGGTGGCCGCTGCTCCGGGTGGCGCCTGCCCCTCGGCCGGGGGTTCCGGCGCCGGCTCGGGTGTCGGCGGTTCGGTGGTCGGCGTCTCCTGGGGCACCGGAGGCTCCGTGGTCGGTGTCTCCAGTGGGGACGGGGGTTCGGCCGGCGGGGCGGCGGGCTCCGTCGTCGTCGCGGTTGCACTGACGCCGGCGGGAACCAGCGACCGCGCCAGGACCTGCGCAACGTCGACGATCTCGAGCGACTCCTTCGCCGTACCTTCTGCCTTCTTGGCCTGGATCGCGTCGCCGAGCATCACCATGCAGAACGGGCACGCAGTCGTGACCATGTCGGGGTCGAGCTCGAGTGCCTCCTCGACGCGCTCGACGTTGATGCGCTTGCCGATCCGCTCTTCCATCCACATGCGCGCACCACCCGCGCCACAACAAAAGCCGCGGTTCTTGCAGCGATGCATCTCTTGCGACTGCAATCCCGGAACCGCGTCGAGCACGTCGCGCGGCGGCGTGTAGACCTTGTTGTGCCGACCTAGGAAGCACGGATCGTGGTAGGTGACCTTCTGCTCGATCGGTTCCGTCGGTGTGATGCGACCGGTCTGGACGAGATGCGCAAGCAGCTGTGTGTGATGGATGACCTCGTAGTTGCCGCCGAGTTGCGGGTACTCGCGCGCGATCGTGTTGAAGCAGTGCGGACACGAGGCGACGATTTTGGTGACCTTCGCTTCGTTCAGCGTCTCGATGTTCTGCTGCGCGAGCATCTGGAAGATGAACTCGTTGCCCATGCGACGAGCCGGATCACCGGTGCATGACTCGGCCGCACCGAGGATCGCGAACTTCAGCCCGGCCGCGTGGAACAACTCGGCGACGGCACGTACCTGCTTGCGTGCGCGGTCTTCCAACGCGCCTGCACAGCCGACCCAGTAGAGGTACTCGACGTCGGCGGGGATCTCGCCGTGGATGACCGGGACCTCGAACGGCAGACCTTCGGTCCACTCCAACCGTGCGGACGCGTTCATCCCCCACGGGTTGCCCTTGTTCTCCAGGTTGCGCAGCAGGCCGCCGGCCTCGGGCGGGAACTTCGACTCGATCAGCACCTGGTGGCGGCGCATCGCGGAGATGTGGTCGATGTGTTCGATGTCGACCGGGCACTCTTCGACGCAGGCACCGCAGTTCGTGCACGACCAGATGGTGTCCGGGTGCAGGACGCCGTTCTCTTCGTCGGTACCGATGAGCGGCCGCGCCACCTCGGCGTGCACGTGGTCAGGCAGTCGCGTCAGCTTGCCTTCGCTCGCCTCCTCGCCACCAGCGAGGATGTACGGCGCTTTCACAAAGAGGTGGTCGCGCTGCTCGGTGATGATGAGCTTCGGGTTCAGCGGCTTGTCTGTATGCCAGGCCGGACATTGCGACTGACAGCGACCGCATTCGGTACAGCTGTACATGTCGAGGACGCCCTTCCACGTCGCGTCCTCGACCTTCCCCCGACCGAAGACGTCGTCGTCCCCGGGCTCTTCGAAGTTGAGCGGCTGACCATTGGAAAACATTGGCGGCAGCGGACCGAGACCATCGGGATGGCGTGCGAAGCCGGCGTTCAACGGCGCAACAAAGATGTGCAGATGCTTCGAGTGCATGACGAAGACGAGGAAGGCGAGGACGACCGCTAGCTGCGCGAGGATGAACGTCGTCTCGAGGTAGTAGTTCGCGTCGCCCAACGGATGCAGCGCCTTGCCGACGGTCCATGAGGCGAACGACCAGCCGTACGGCTTGTACGGGTAGTGGTTGGTGTTCATCTGCGCGCCGCGGTAGATCAGCAGCGTCGCGATGACGAGGAAGATCATCCCGAGCACGATCCACGCCGCACCGGTGTGCGACTTGAAGAACCTCGAGCTGCGGCCGTGTCGGACCGGCGAGTTCTTGTAACGGATCGCCGTGAAGATCACGAGCGCGAGCAGGACTGCCACCGCGAACAGGTCCTCGATGAACCCGATGCCGGCCCAGTGGCCGATGCCGAAGTTGTCGCTGAACAGGGCGCCGTACGCCTCGATGATCGTCAAGAAGAGGACCACGAAGCCCCAGAACGTCAGGAAGTGCGCCGCTCCGGGCAGGCTCCACTTCAGCAGCTTGCGCTGACCGAAGACGTCGACGACCTGGCCGCGGACGAACCCGCCGACCGTGATGTTGTGGTCGGCGGCCGGCTCGCCGGCCCAGGCCAGGCGGAACAACCACAGTGCCCGCCGCCCAGCGACGGCAGCAGCGACGAGGGTCAGCCCGAGGCCGATCCCAATGCGCACATCTCCTCCAGGCAGCGGTTAGCGGCGTTGTTCGGTGAGTGCTGCGGAGCCTAGGGCAGCCCGAATGCGCGATCGGACCGCGGCTATAGAGCGGGCTGCGTGGCAGCTAGACGAACACGTGCACCAGGGTGCGCACGACGGGCACGACGACGATCGGCGCGGTCAACACGATCAGGCCGACGACGATGAGCGCGGCGGCGACGCGCGTCCGGAGGGCGAGGCCACCGGATGGTCCGCGCAGCCGGCTGAGGAACGTGGGTGCAGGTGCCGGCATGCGCTGAGGGTACCCGCGGTACGGCGGGTGCGACGATCGCCGAATGAGTACGCCGAGTCGCGAGCGACCGTGGCTGCTGCTCGACGACCGCTCGGCGTACGGTCCGCACACGACCGGCTGGGAACGCGTCGCCCGCGCGATACGCGACCTGATGGCAACGCGACCAGGGGTGCGCACCCTGGGGCGTGCGTACGCACATCCGAGTGCCCGGGTCATGGCCGACTGGCTGGTGCTGCCACGTGCCGCGCGCGGGGTCGCGCTCGCGCACACGCTGAGCTTTCCGCCCACCCCGGCGCTACGTCGGGCCGCCGGACGCACGCTGTTCACCGTCCACGACCTCACCTGGTGGCGCTACCCCGAGCTGTCCAGCCGGCTCGGCCGGCTCTATTACCGCCGCGTCGCTGCGGCGGCGATCGCGGACTGCGACCTGCTCGTCCCCACCGAGACGGTGCGCGCCGAGGTGATCGCCGAACTCGGCGTTACACCCGACCGGGTGACGGCGGTTCCATGGGGAGTGACGCCGATCGCCGACGTTGCTCCCGCGAAACGACCACGGCCCTACGTCCTGGCACTGGGCACGCGCGAGCCGCGCAAGAACCTGGCCATCCTCGTCGAGGCCTACCGGCGCAGCGGCCTGTCGGGCACACATGACCTGGTGCTCGCGGGCCGCAGGGGATGGGGCCCGGACGACCCGCCCGGTGTCGTCGTCGTCGACGCGCCGACCGACGAACATCTCGGCGCGCTACTTCGTGGTGCCGCTGCGCTTGCCAGCCCGAGCCTGTACGAGGGCTTCGGGCTGCCCCTGCTCGAGGCCTTCTCGGTCGGCCGGCCCGTCGTGTGCTCCGACATCCCGGTGTTCCGCGAGGTCACTGCCGGGCTCGCGGAGTACGCCGACCCGCGCGATCCCGACGGCTTCGCCGCTGCACTCGTTGCCGTTGCCCGCGACGGCCGCCACGCACCGGCGAAGGCGTTGGTCGCGCACGCAGCGACCTACACCTGGAGCCGCGCGGCGGCCGAGCTGCTCGCGTTGTATGCACGGCTCGTGCCGAGTGCGCCGGGAGTGGGTCAGTGATCCCATCCGGGTAGCTTGGCGCCGAGCCAATCCGCGAGCTCCTCGTTGTACGGCGCGAAGTAGCGCTGCAGCTCGGCCCGCATGTCCGGCGGCATGTCCTGCGGGTCAGCGCGACCCGCCGCCGGCAGCGACAGCAGCCCTTTGAAGTCCTTCTGCTGCATCCGATCGCCGAGCATTGCGACCGGGTCGAAACGCTGGCCCAACACCGACGGTCGGAACTCGTCGTCGATGCCGAGGAACCGGCACATCGCGACGTAGGCGGGCTCCGGCTCGGCAGTCACCGCCTCGAACAGCACCACGTGCACGCGATCCCGGCGGTAGTAGTCGGTGAGAGCGCGCAGCTGTTCGGCGTACCGGCCGCGGGCAAGGCACATTCCGCTCGTCCGCCAGTCGGCCGGGTCCCGCGCGAGCTCCTCGTCGATGACCGCACGGAACGAGCGCTCTTCGCCGCGCGCTACTGCATGGCGATACTGCGACCAGGCCCGCTCCACCGGGTTGCGCAGGCTCACCACCAGCCGAGCGTCCGGGACAACGCTCGCCATCCGCTCGATGAAGACGCGGTGGGCCATGTACGCCGGCGTGGCCTCACCCGCTCGCTGCTCGGGGTCGGCCCCGGCGAACTGCTCGCGGTACCAGTCAACGTCGCGCCGACCCCAGACCGGGGGCTGGAAGAAGTGCAGCTCCTTGTCGGCCGGCATGAACACCTGCGGATGCGCGGCCAGCCAGGCCGCCAGCGATGTGGTGCCGGCGCGCATCGCGCCCACAATGAGGAAGTCAGGCAGTCGGCCGGCCGGCGCACGGCGCCGCTGCCACCGCTCCCGCACCGCGACAGCCTAGGACCGGCCGGGAATAGCCGCCCGCGCGTTGACCGTTCCCACTGCTGACAATAAAGTTGCGTCCAACGCGCTCAACTAAAAAACACCAGGAGCACACATGGCACGAGCAGTGGGTATCGATCTCGGCACGACGAACTCCGTGGTCTCCGTCCTCGACGGCGGGGAGCCCACGGTCATCGCCAACGCCGAGGGGTCGCGAACCACACCGTCGGTGGTGGCGTTCGCGAAAAACGGCGAGGTCCTGGTCGGAGAGGTGGCCAAGCGACAGGCCGTCACCAACGCCGACCGCACGATCCGCTCCATCAAGCGTCACATGGGCGACGGCAGCTGGAAGACCGCGATCGACGGCAAGGACTTCACCCCGCAGCAGATCAGCGCGTTCATCCTGCAGAAGCTCAAGAGGGACGCCGAGTCCTACCTCGGCGAGCCGGTGACCGACGCCGTCATCACGGTCCCGGCGTACTTCGAAGACGCCCAGCGGCAGGCCACCAAGGAAGCCGGCGAGATCGCGGGTCTCAACGTCCTGCGGATCATCAACGAGCCGACGGCCGCGGCGCTGGCGTACGGCCTCGACAAGGGCGACAAGGACCAGACGATCCTCGTCTTCGACCTTGGTGGCGGCACCTTCGACGTGTCGCTGCTCGAGATCGGCGAGGGCGTCATCGAGGTCAAGGCGACCTCCGGTGACAACCACCTCGGGGGCGACGACTGGGATCAACGCGTCGTCGACCACCTGGTCACCCAGTTCAAGAACTCGAACGGCGTCGACCTCTCCAAGGACAAGATGGCCGTCCAGCGGCTTCGCGAGGCAGCGGAGAAGGCGAAGATCGAGCTGACCAGTTCGACCGAAACGACCGTCAACCTGCCGTACATCACGGCGTCCAACGAGGGCCCGCTGCACCTCGAGGTGAAGATCTCGCGGTCGGAGTTCCAGAAGATGACCTCGGATCTGCTCGAGCGGTGCAAGGGCCCGTTCCAGCAGGCGATCAAGGACGCCGGGATCCCGCTGTCCGCGATCGATCACGTCGTTCTCGTCGGCGGCTCGACCCGTATGCCCGCCGTCGTAGACGTGGTCAAGGAGCTGACAGGTGGCCGCGAGCCCAACAAGGGCGTCAACCCCGACGAGGTCGTCGCGGTCGGCGCTGCGCTGCAAGCCGGTGTGCTCAAGGGTGAGGTCAAGGACGTCCTGCTTCTCGACGTCACGCCGCTGTCGCTCGGTATCGAGACCAAGGGCGGCATCATGACCAAGCTCATCGAGCGCAACACGACGATCCCGACCAAGCGCTCGGAGATCTTCACGACCGCAGAGGACGCGCAGCCGTCCGTGCAGATCCAGGTCTACCAAGGCGAACGCGAGATGGCGACGTACAACAAGAAGCTCGGGATGTTCGAGCTGACCGGTCTGCCGCCGGCACCGCGTGGTGTCCCTCAGATCGAGGTCACCTTCGACATCGACGCCAACGGCATCGTGCACGTCTCCGCCAAGGACCTCGCCACCGGCAAGGAACAAGGCATGACGATCACCGGTGGATCCGCTCTGCCCAAGGACGACATCGACCGGATGATGCGCGAGGCCGAGCAGTACGCCGAAGAGGACCACAAGCGGCGTGCGGCGGCTGAGGCGCGCAACCAGGGCGAGTCGCTCGCCTACCAGACCGAGAAGTTCTTGACCGAGAACGTCGACAAGGTGCCGGCCGACGTCAAGACCGAGGTCGAGACCGCGATCGCTGATGTCAAGAAGGCGCTCGAGGGCGAGGACACTGCGGCGCTCACCAGTGCCACGGAGCGGCTCGCGACGGTCAGCCAG
This sequence comes from Actinomycetes bacterium, assembly GCA_045807285.1. Taxonomy (GTDB): domain Bacteria; phylum Actinomycetota; class Actinomycetes; order JAWWOW01; family JAWWOW01; genus JBJMHR01. Next base: position 16,406 of record JBJMHR010000014.1, on the reverse strand, counting down.
AAGCTGGGTCAGGCGATGTACGCCGAAACGCAGGCTCAGCAGACGACCGGTGCCGCTACCGGCGATGCCGGCGCGCAGTCAACCGACGACGACGTCGTCGACGCGGAGATCGTTGACGAGCCGTCGGCTGGGGAAGGCGCTGCATGACAGCACCCGAACCCACACCGGAACTCACCGAACAGGACGGCCCGATCGTTCGCGACAAGCGGCGCATCGACCCGACCACCGGACAGGTCCGTGTGCACGCCGAACCACAACCGGCGCCGGGGGCTGCAGCACCTGCAGCCCCCGAGCCCGGTCCGGAGTCGGAGGTCGAAGCGCAACTGGCCGAGCGCACGGCTGACCTGCAGCGGGTGACAGCGGAGTTCGCCAACTACCGCAAGCGCGTCGAGCGCGACCGCCAAGCGGTCGCCGAGCAGGCACTCGCGAGCGTTCTGATTGGCGTCCTTCCGGTGCTCGACGACATCGATCGTGCGCGCGATCACGGCGAAGTCGAAGGTGGCTTCAAGTCCGTCGCGGACAACCTGGAGACGACGCTCACCAAGCTCGGCCTCCTTCGTTATGGCGAGGTCGGTGAACCGTTCGACCCGACTGTGCACGAGGCCTTGACGCACGGTTATTCGAGTGATGTCAGGGAGCCGACCTGCACGGCCGTCCTGCAGCCCGGCTACCGCATCGGAGAGCGCGTGCTGCGACCAGCGCGCGTCGCCGTCACCGAACCCGGTGAGCCAGTCAGCACACCTGAAGACAACGAATAAGTAAGGAGGGACGTCGATGAGCCCGCGTGACTTCGAGAAGGACTACTACGCGGTCCTCGGCGTCCCCAAAGACGCCGACAAAGCCGCAATCCGCAAGGCATATCGCAAACTCGCGCGCCAATACCACCCCGATGCCAACTCCGGTGATGCGAAGTCGCAAGCGTCCGCCGAGGAGAAGTTCAAAGAAATCTCCGAGGCCTACGACGTGTTGTCCGACGACAATCGTCGCCGCGAGTACGACGAGGCGCGCACGCTGTTCGGCAATGGTTTCCGCGGCGGCCCCTTCCGACCGGGCGCGGCCGGCGCTCCTGCCGGCGGCATGCACTTCGACCTCGGTGACCTGTTCGGTGGCGGCGGTGGTGGTCTCGGCGACTTGTTGGGTGGCGTCTTCGGTGGCCGCCGCTCTGGACCCCGCCGGGGCGCCGATGTCGAGTCAGACGTGACCATCGACTTCGTCGACGCCGTGCGCGGCTTGACGGTGCCGGTGCGGTTGTCCTCACCGCAGCTCTGCCCCACCTGTCACGGCAACGGGGCGAAGCCGGGCACATCGCCGCGGACGTGTCCGGTCTGCAACGGCGCGGGACAGGTATCGACCTCGCAAGGTGCGTTCGCGTTCGCCGAACCCTGTCGCAACTGCCGCGGTCGCGGCGCGTTGATCGACGATCCCTGTCCGACCTGCGGCGGCTCCGGCCAGGCAGTGTCGGACCGCAAGCTGTCCATCCGCGTCCCCGCCGGTGTCGACGACGGGCAACGGATCAGGCTCGCCGGACGCGGCGAACCGGGCGAGAACGGCGCTCCGGCCGGCGATCTCTATGTCCGCGTGCACGTGCGCCCGCACGCCGTCTTCGGCCGACGCGAGAACAACCTGATGTTGAAGTTGCCGGTGACGTTTCCGGAAGCCGCGCTCGGCGCGACGGTTGCCGTGCCCACTCTCGACGGTGAGCCGGTCACGGTGCGCATCCCGCCGGGCACGACGTCGGGTCGCACGCTGCGCGTCAAGGGCAAGGGCATCCATCCCAAGAACGGACGTGGCGGCGATCTGCTGGTCACTGTCGACGTCGCCGTACCGAACAAGCTGAGTGGGTCCGCGAGAACCGCGCTCGAGGCGTACCGCGATGCGGTAGCCGGCAGCGACGAAGCCGACCCCCGCGCGCACTTGTACGCCGCAACGGGAGGTAACTGATGGCCGACTTCATTTTCGAAAGCGGGCTGCCCGCCGGCATGGACGCCACCGACGACACGCCCGTGTTCGTGATCTCGGTTGCCGCGCAGCTGTCCGGCATGCACCCGCAAACCCTGCGTCAGTACGACCGGCTCGGGTTGGTGTCACCCGGACGGGCCACCGGCCGGGGCCGGCGGTACTCGGCACGCAACGTCGCGCAGCTGCTCGCCGTGCAACGGCTCTCGCAGGAAGAGGGCGTCAACCTGGCCGGCATCAAACGAGTGCTCGAGCTCGAAGACCACATCGCCGCCCTCCGGGCCCGGCTGGCCGAGCTGGAGCAGCAGCTCGCCGCGGCCGGATCGGCTGTCGCTCAGGCCGAGGCGAGGGTGCACGCGGCCTACCGGCGCGACCTCGTCCCGCTGCGTCAGCGCGACGTCCTCGTGTGGCGTCCGTCCGACGAGTCCGGCTTCCCCACCCAAACTTGAGCGGAAGAGACTCAATCTCAGCGTTGTTGACGGAGATATGAACCCTGACAAATTGACGACCCGCGCCAGCGAGGCGGTGAGCGCAGCGTTCACGCGGGCGACCACGAGCTCTGCCGGATCGGTCGAGCCGGTCCACTTGTTGCTCGCGGTGTTGGCGCTCGGCGACCCGACGGTTTCCGCAATGGTGCAGCAGACCGGTGCGCAGGCCGACCTGACGGCGCGCGCGGAGCGGCTGGCCGCGGGCCAGCCGACGGTGTCCGGCGCAGCGGAAATCCAGCCGTCACCGGCCTTCATCCGTGTGCTCGGGCGCGCCGAGCAAGAGGCGGCTGAGCTCGGTGACATGTTCGTTGCGGTCCCGCACTTGTTGCTCGGCCTTGCCGCCGACCGCGACACCGGCGCGCTCCTGCCCGAAGTCGGGTCGTTGCGTTCGGCGTATGAGCAGGTCCGCGGCGACAAGCGCGTCACGAGCAAGTCCGCGGAAACGCTTGGCGATGCGTTGAAGCAATACGGCGTCGACCTGACCGAGCGTGCGCGGGCCGGCCAGCTCGACCCTGTCATCGGGCGCGACAACGAGATCCGCCGAGTAGTCCAGGTGCTTTCCCGGCGTACCAAGAACAACCCGGTGCTGATCGGTGAGCCAGGTGTGGGCAAGACCGCCGTCGTCGAGGGGCTCGCGCAGCGCATGGTTGCCGGTGACGTGCCGGAGTCGCTGCGCGACAAGCGACTCGTCTCACTCGACCTCGGCGCAATGGTCGCCGGCGCGAAGTACCGCGGAGAGTTCGAAGAACGGCTCAAGGCGGTGCTCTCCGAGATCAAGGAGAGCGAAGGCGAAGTCGTCACGTTCATCGACGAGCTGCATACGGTCGTCGGCGCGGGGGCGGCCGAAGGCTCCATGGACGCCGGCAACATGCTCAAGCCGATGCTTGCTCGCGGCGAGCTGCGCATGGTCGGCGCGACCACGCTCGACGAATACCGCGAGCGCATCGAGAAAGACCCGGCGCTCGAGCGCCGCTTCCAACCGGTCTTCGTCGGCGAACCGAGCGTCGAGGACACCATCGCGATCCTGCGCGGGCTCAAAGGACGTTACGAGGCGCACCATCGCGTCGAGATCAGCGACGCCGCGCTCGTTTCTGCGGCGACGTTGTCGCACCGCTACATCACCTCGCGTTTCTTGCCGGACAAGGCCATTGACCTGATCGACGAGGCCGCATCGCGGCTGCGCATGGAGATCGACTCTCGCCCGGTGGAGATCGACGAGCTGCAGCGGGCGGTCGACCGCCTGCACATGGAAGAGCTCGCCTTGTCGAAGGAAGACGACCCGGCGTCCAAGGAACGGCTGACCAAGCTGCAGTCCGAACGCGCGGACAAACAAGAGCAGCTCGACGCGCTGAACGCGCGTTGGCAGCGCGAGAAGAGCGGCCTCAACCACGTCGGTGAGCTGAAGAAGCGGCTCGACGACCTGCACGTGCAGTTCGACAAGGCGCAGCGCGAACAGGACTGGGACACCGCGTCGCGATTGCGGCACGCCGACATTCCCGCCGCGGAGCGTGAGCTCGCCGAGGCGTCCGCCTCGACCAACCAGGACGAGGCGATGGTCAAGGAGGAGGTCGGGCCGGACGACGTCGCGGAGGTCGTCGCATCGTGGACCGGCATTCCGGCCGGCCGACTGCTCGAGGGTGAGACCAGCAAGTTGCTGCGGATGGAAGACGAGCTCGGGAAACGTGTCATCGGTCAAGTCGACGCGGTTCGCGCCGTGTCCGACGCCGTACGGCGTGCGCGTTCCGGGATCAGCGACCCGGACCGCCCCACCGGTTCGTTCCTGTTCCTCGGTCCCACCGGTGTCGGCAAGACGGAGCTGGCCAAAGCGCTCGCGAGCTTTTTGTTCGACGATGACCGGGCGCTCGTTCGCATTGACATGAGTGAGTACGGCGAGAAGCACTCGACCGCTCGGCTGGTCGGTGCGCCGCCGGGATACGTCGGTTACGAAGAGGGCGGTCAGCTCACCGAAGCGGTGCGACGCCGGCCCTACTCCGTCGTACTTCTCGATGAGATCGAGAAGGCGCACCCGGACGTTTTCGACGTACTCCTGCAGGTCCTCGATGACGGTCGGCTCACCGACGGTCAAGGACGAACCGTGGACTTCCGCAACGCGATCCTTGTGCTGACGTCGAATATCGGATCGGTCTACATCAACGACCCGGGTCTCGACGACGCGAAGAAAACTGATGCCGCGCTGCGCGCTGCGCGTGAGTACTTCAAGCCGGAGTTCCTCAACCGGCTCGACGACATCGTCGTCTTCCACTCGCTCACGACGGAGGAGCTGACACGCATCGTCGACTTGCAAGTCGCTCGCATGGCTACTCGGCTGGGCGACCGTCGGCTCACGCTGACGGTCACACCCGCTGCACGCGAGTGGCTCGCGGTCTCCGGTTTCGACCCCGTCTACGGCGCGCGACCGTTGCGCCGGCTCGTGGACAGCTCGATCGGCGACCCACTCGCGCGCCAGCTGCTCGCTGGTGAAGTGCGCGACGGTGACGAGGTCGTCGTCGACGTCATGGCGGACCGTTCGTCGCTGACGGTGGCCGGCCGCGACCCCGTGGCGGCGCCGGCGACCGCCTGATCCGCGTAGCGGCAGCTCACCGGTTCCAGGCAGACAGGTCGCGGCCGAGCATCGCGGCGAGCTCGTCATTCGTCGGGGCGAACTCTGCGAGCAACGCCGCCCTCGTCTTCGGCTGCATCGGGGCGGCCCCGACCGGCGCGCGGTTGGCGCGCTCGAGCAACGCCGCTAGCCGCGGGGCCCGTCGCCATACCCGCCCGGTCACCATCAGCCGACGCAGCGTGGGTGAGCGGAGCCGGAAGCGCTGGTTGTGCACGTCCTCCGCGGCAGTGATCTCGAGCGGGCCGAGGCCTAGCCATCGACAGAGGTCGTCCATGACTGCACTGGGGTCGGCGGTGAAGTCATCGAACAGGATGACGCGGACGTGTTCAGGCGGGAACAGTCGTTTGGCGCGCTTCAGATGTTGGGCGTAGCGACCGGGCGAGAGGTACCGGTGTTCCGCCGACGCGTCAGCAAGCGCCTCTTCGAACGACCGCTGCTCAGCGCCGTACCCGCGCACGTGCCAGTAGTGCGAGTACGCCCGTTCGACGGGGTGGCGCAGGATCGCGACCAGCCGCACATGGGGCAGGTGGCGTGCGATTCGCTCCAGTGCTGCCGGGTTGCTGAGGTACGTCGGTGACGCCTCTCCGATGGCCGTCGCGGCGGCCGCCTCCGCGAACTGCGCGCAGTACCAGTCCCAGCCGCGTTCGTAGACGAAGTCCCGGTCGAAGAACCGGATTTCCTTCTCCGGCGCCATGAACACATCGGGGTGCTGGCTGAGATAGGACGTGAGCGATGTGGTGCCCGCCTTCGGGGCCCCGACGATCAGGAAGTTCGGCTCGCGGGTGACCTCGTCATCCACGCGCGGGCCGCGAGGTGAAGCGAGCCCCCAGGTCGGCGGCGCCGTGAACGTAGGGACGGCCGGCGATGTAGAGGTTGAGCAGCACGTCCCGCAGGATGCGCACCGGCTGGTTCTCGGTAGGGATGTGACCGACGATCAGCTGCACGCTGTAGGACCCGGTGGGCAACGAGCTCGGCAGCGCCGCCTCGAACGTGCGGGTGCGTCCTGCCCGCACTGACGCGAAGGGGGCCAGCCGGTTCGTGTCGTTGTAGACGACGATGCCGGCCTGGTTGGTGATGATGATGCCGAGGTAGGGGTTGGTGATGTCCTGCAGCGCTCGGAGCCGGGTGCTCAGCAGCATCTTCTCGCCGGCTTCGAAGTGGTGACTGGCTTTGCCCTCGGCGTTCTTCGCGGTCGCCTCGACGAGCTCGGCGTAGCCGGCTTCGAAAGGGACCTTTCGTGCGCCGTCGACGGGTCCCTCCAGCTCGCGGACCTCTTCCATGAGCTCGTGGAAGTTCGAGATCGCCTCTGCAGTGTCGCCCTCGAAGACCTTCTCCCCTTGATTCATGAGCATCGTGCGGTCGCACATCTGCCGGATCGCACTCAGATTGTGACTGACGACGAGGATCGTCTTGCCGGAGTTGCGGAGCGCGGTGATCCGTTCGAAGCACTTCAGCTGGAACGCGAAGTCACCAACCGCGAGCACCTCATCGACAACCAGGACTTCCGGGTCGGCCTGAATCGCGACCGAGAAGCCGAGCCGCACCGCCATACCGGAGGAGTAGAACTTCACCGGCGTGTCGATGAAGTCGGCGAGTTCGGCGAACTCCACGATCTGGTCGAACCGCCGATTGATCTCCTGTCGCGTCAGGCCGAGGATCGTGCCGTTCACGTAGACGTTGTCGCGCCCGGTCAGCTCCGGGTGGAACCCGACGCCGACGGAGATCAGCGGCGCGATCCGCCCGCGCACGATCACGCGACCGGTTGTCGGGGCAGTGATGCCACTCAGCATCTGCAGCAGCGTCGACTTCCCGGAGCCATTGCGTCCGATGACGCCGACGCATTCACCTTCGCCCACCTGGAAGTCCACGTCGCGAACCGCCCACAGTTCGTCACGCTTGGTACCACGACGGAAGCGCACCAGTGCGGTCGTCAGCATGGGCGCGTCGACGTATTTGATGTACCGCTTTCCTACGCCGCTGAGCTCGATCACCGATGTCGTCATCCGGTGCTCTGCGCGCTCATAAGAGGTCGACGAACACGCGGTTGCGCCGGCAGTGCAGATACACGGCGGTGGCGGTCAGGAACACGGCCCAGGCAACGGCAAAAGTGATCGCCAACGGCCATTGTGGATCGGCTCCCGTGATGGCTAGACGGAACAGTTCGATCACGCCGCTGACAGGGTTGACCAGAACGATCCAGCGAATCGATGGCGGGTAGATCCGCAGCGGCAGGAAGACCGGCGACAGGTAGAGCAACCCGCTGAAGATCGCAGCGACGATGTAACGCACGTCCCGGAAGTACACGTGCAGTGCAGACAGGGTGAGGCCGGCGCTCGCCGTGACCCATACGAGCAGGAGGACGCCGGGGACGAGCAGCAGCACATGCGCGTCGAGGTGCGTGCCGAACATCACCGACATCACGATGAGGATCACCAGGCTGCACGCGAATGCGTACAGGTTGGACCGCACGCTGATCAAAGGGAGTACGGCGCGCGGGAAATAGATCTTGCTGGACAACCCGGCGCCGTCGACGATCGACGTGGACGAGGACGTCACGGTGGTCGTGAAGAACGTGTAGACGGTCATCCCCGTGAAGACGTAGACCGGCAGCGACCCGTGCGTGCCGGAACGGATCGCGCGGAAGTGCTGGAAGACCTCGGTCAGGACCGCGGCCTGGATCACGGGCAGGAGCACGGCCCACGCCACTCCGAACGATGCGCGGCGGTAGCGCACGAAGAAGTCCTTGCGGGCCAGTGTCGCGATCAGGTCGCGGGCGTCCCAGACCTCACGGAGGAGCTGACGGGGAGGGGTCCACTCGCCGCGAGCATCGAGAACCGGGCGATCTGCGACAGAGGTACGGATCTGTCCGGCGGGGGAGGCCACAACTTCGGAGTCGTGACCTGTGTGTGCCGTGACGACCGCGTCGACGTCCTGCATCGCTCCATCCCCGCTGGGCGGGCCCTTGCTGGGCCCGCTGTCCGATCAAACCCCGTCGAAACGGCTCAAGAGTCAGGATCGCATACGACCGAGGCTCGCGCGGCGGCCGAAGTTAGCCCAACTTCCGTCATCTCGGCGGCCCGGCCCAATACCTGAACCTGTCTTCTTCGGCAGCCAACCTCCATAGATTTAGACAAGTGCGACAAATAGCCTGCCGAGCGACGTCCATCCCAGGGGAGGGATCATGACCCAGCGCATCCACCGTGCGGTCGCCGCAGCAGCTGTGACCGCCGCCGGGCTAGCGTTCACCGCGCTGCCCGCCAACGCAGCACCGCAGAACTTGAGGTGCAGCATCAGCATGCACACCGATGTCACCTACGACTCGAACACCGGCATCGCGACCTACAACGTCACCAGCGGTGGCGGTTCGTGCCTCGGCGATCTCAAGGGCACCCGTGAGGTGACAATCCTGAGCGGCACCGGCACCTCGACCGGCTTCGGCCCCGGCTCCGGCTGCCCGACGCCCACGACCGCAGACTTCACGCTGACCTTGGTCGCGGCGCTCACGAGCACCGCCACGGGTGCGACGACAACGGTCACCGAGGTCCTGAGCGCGCCCGGGCTCGACGACATCCCTGGCACTGACACGGTCCAGGTCACGAACCAGGCCACCAGCAACTCGAGCACCGGCGCGTTCTCGTACAAGATCGCGCACAACTGCGCCACCGGGAACGGCTCGACACAGTTCGACGGGAACTTCCCGCTGTAACTGGGCGCCTTTGATCACCCGCGTCGGGGCTCGCTCGCCTAGTGCGGGCGGGCCCCGACGCTTTTCCGCGCTGCAGCGGTGAGCGCGACGTAGCACTCGTCGACCTCGCGGGCACGGTCGGCGAGCTGGTAATGACGCAGCACATGTGCTCGCCCTGCTGATCCCATCGCCGCCCAGCGTTCGGGGTGCCGGGCGACATCAGCGAGTGCCTCGCCCAGTGCGGGCACGTCAGACTCAGGCACGAGCACTGCTCCGTCGGGTGCGACCGCTTCCGGGATCGCGCCATGTCGAGTACTGACCACCGGTAACCCGGACAGCTGCGCTTCCAGGTTGACCAAGCCCAGCGACTCGGCGTCGCCGTCGGCGGACGTGCGGCTTGCGGTCAGCAGCACGTCGGCATTGTCGAGCGCACTACGGACGGCCGTTGGTGCCCGGCCGTCGACGATCGTGGCGGGCAGCCGCAGCCGGGTGATCTCGTCACGCAGCGCTTGCTCTTGCGGTCCGTAGCCGACGAAGGTGCAAACGAGCTCGGACCGGAGTTGTTGTCGCGCGATCGCCATCGCCCCGGCAGCGTCGAGCGCACCCTTCTTCGGCACGAACCGGCCGACGAATGCGACGTGCACGCTTCCATCCGGCCGCGCATGGCGAACGCGGTGTGTGTACGCGCTGACATCGAGCCCGGACGGGATGACCCGAATCCGGTCCTCCGGATAACCCTGCGCCACGGCGGCGCGGGCCAGAAACTGTGACGGTACGACGATGACGCCGGCGCGCTTCGCTCGTTCCGGCACACCCTCGCGTGCGGCGATGACGAGCACGTCGTACCCGTGCAGCGAGAGCACCCATGGCAGTCGCATGAGCCGGGCGGCGATCGAAGTCTCGATGCCCCAATATCCGAAGTGGGCGTGCAAGACCTGGGCCCGCCGTCGAGCGCCAACCGCCGCGATAAGCGCTGCTCGGGCCGATTTCCGCCATCGTTGCGGCACGCGCCAGATGAGTGGAGTGATCGTGCTCACCGGCACGTCGACGTCACCGGTCGACGGTTGCGACTCGATCGCGCCGCACGCGACGAACGGTCGGGTCAGCGTTGTCGACCGGATGAGATCAACGACGAAGCGTTCGGAGGGCACGCCCCACTTCGGGATCGTGTGCAGAACTGCGGGGCGGCGGCGTCCGGGCCGAGACGTCATCGCGATTCAGACGTGTCCGTCGCCTCGAGCTCACGCAACGGCCGCGCCGGGTTACCCGCGGTCAGCCAGCCGGCCGGCGCATCGCGCAGCACAACAGCGCCACCTCCGACGATGGCCTGATCGCCGACGGTGACGCCGCTGGCGATGATGGCGTGCGCGCCGATCCAGACATTGCTACCGATCTTCACGGGGTTGGACCGGCTTGCGTGATGGACGGGGACGCCGGGCGGCGTGCGCAGATGCGCCGAGTCGGCGATGGTCGCGTACTCGCCGATGATGGTGAGGTCATCGATGTGCACGGCTTCCGCGCAGTGGATGACGGTCCCGGTCGACACGACTGCTCCGCTGCCGATCGACAGGTGCCCACTCACCTGCAGCGTGACCACCCGGCGTACATCGGTGCCTGCGCCGACACTGACCGAACCACCGCGCAAACTGAGCAGCACATCGCGGCGGAGATGTGCGCCATCTCCCACTCGAAGAGAGGTGTGCGTGCCGTACCAGATGTCGAGACGTACGCCGCCGGAGATGTCGGCATCCGGATGGACGTCGAGCATGACCGAAGCACGCGAGAGCATCGCCGCGAGCCGGACCCGCACCATGAACCAGGTCCGGGTGCAACGACGACGCATCCGTTTGATCCGCTTGCCCTGGTAGTACAACGGCGACAGTGCGATCCAGCCGCCGCGACCGAGCGCGCGCCGAGCCCGGGATCGGGCTCGATTGTCGGAGCCGTCGGACACGCGAACAACTTAATGGGTGAATCCCTGAGCAGGCTGCCACGTAGGATCCTCGTCCGTGGCGTTCCGGACAACGAAGGGCATGCGGGACTACTGGAATCACGCGGCCGAGACCAACGCCGCCTGGTACGTCGACACGAGCCTGTCGTTCGCCGACCCGGACATGGAGAAGTTCTTCGAGACCGGCAAGCGCATCGTCGCTGAAGCGATGGACGGAGCTCCGGTCACACCGGCTCGTCACGACCACGCCATCGAGATCGGGTCGGGGCTCGGGCGCATCTGCCTCGCACTTTCGGACCGCTTCGCCCGCGTGACCGGCGTCGACATCGCACCTGAGATGGTCAAGCGCGCGAACGAGCTCGTCCACGACCCGCGGATCGAGTTCAAGCTGACCGACGGCGCGTCGATTCCCGGCGTCGCGGATGGTGACGCCGACTTCGTCCTGACCTTCACCGTCTTCCAGCACATCCCCGACGTGCGGGTCATCGCGGCTTACATCGCCGAGGCGGGACGCGTGCTGGGGCCGGGCGGTGTGTTCGTGTTCCAGTGGAACAACACACCCGGCGTCGTCCGGTGGCGGGTGCGACGCGCTGTGCTGTCCGCACTGCATCGCACCGGTATCCGCCGCGAGACGCATGGGCGCGACGTCGCGCAGTTCCTCGGCAGCGTGGTCCCCGTGGCGCAGATGCGCAGATACCTCGAACGCGCGGGTCTCGAACTGGTCGAGGTCCGGGGCGAAGGCGAGCTGTTCTGTTTCGGTTGGGCGCGCAAGCCGGCCTGACCGCTCACAGCATCAACGTGCGGTGCTTCACCGCACCGCTCGCGATGACTGCCGTCTCGTTGACGTCGGCAGCAAGCGCGGCCGGTAGCAACAGGGCGCGACGCATCGGGCTCTCCGCGAGTGGCTCGCGCCGCAGCCGGTAGTCGGCGTAGATCAGGCTCAGTGCGGCGCCGACGAGCCTGGTGCGGCGCGACCGGCCCATCAGTGCGATGGCGATACCGACGGCGCCGGCTATGGCGGGCGGATGGGCACGACGCCAGAAGACGCGATGGACGAGGTAGCGCCGCGCCTGCGGGTGACGTCGGATGACGAGTGGCAGACCTTGCCAGCGCCACGACGTACGCACGTGCACCCACCAGTCGGACGGACGCACGTCATGGTGCACGACGGCGTCGGCGCGAAACGACGCGCGCGCGCCGTACTCGACGGCACGAAGCGCGAGGTCAGTGTCCTCGCCTACGTGCCGGAACTCCGGATCGAAGCCGTCGAGCTCGGCCAACAGCGCGCGCCGGTAGCCGACGTTGCAGGTCTGGAAGAAACCGTTGCTCGCGGGCACGTTGATGGTTCGGCCGAAGGCTCCCAGTTGATGCAGTTGCTCGGGTGCCGGTCGAGTCCGGCCTTGTACGACGTCTGCCTCGACGAATCCAGCCAGCAGAGCGGCCAGCCAACCGGGTTGTGGTTCGCAGTCGTCGTCGGTGAAGACAATGATCGGCGCGCGCGCATCACGCCAGCCGGCGTTGCGCGCGCCGCCCGGTCCTTGGCTTTCCGGCAGGTGCAGAAGCGTCACCGGAAAGCTCGCCGTCCGCGCAAGTTCCTGCAGCCTTTGCTGCGTGTCGTCGACACTGGCGTCATCGACGACGATGAGCTCAGCCCGCTCCATGCTCTCCTGGGTTGCGAGCGCGGCGAACAGCCGCGCCAAGAGCGCAGCGCGGTTGTGCGTCGCGACCACGACGCTCACTTCCGGTGGGTCGACTGACGTCATCGCGACCGGGTGATGACTGGTCGGCTCCGGTCCGGGGGCGGGCCGTCGGGGTAGCCACGCGCGGCGGCGACATGCCAGGTCTCGAGCACGTCTGCGAGCCGGTCGATAGTCAGCTCCGCCGCGGTGGCGTAGCCCCCGTCGACCACGCGAGCTCGCAACGCGCTGTCGTTGGCGAGCCGCTGCAGCTGTGCGTTCAGTATGGCGACATCTTCGGAATCGAAAAGCAAACAGTTGACTCCGTCAGCCAGAAACTCCGCTGACCCGCCGGTGCCGGTCGCAACGACCGGTGTCCCGCACGCCATTGCCTCGACCGGCACCAAACCGAACGGCTCCTGCCACCGGCTCGGGAACACGACGGCGTCCACCTCGGCGTAGGTGCGGACGAGGTCCGGCCGGTCGAGAACTGTGAAGGTCACCCGGTCGCTGACGCCGAGTTCGGCCGCCAGCTGCGAGAGGGAACGCGCATAGTCGTCGTCCCCGCGTCCGGCGACGATGAGCGTTGCCTCCGCGGGGAGGCCCGGCATGGCGCGGATCACCGTGTCGACCCCTTTGCGCGGGTCGATGCGTCCGGCGTACAACAACCGCCATCGCCAACGGGGGTCACGCTCGGTTGGTCGGAACACGCCAGGGTCGATGCCGTTCCAGACGACGGTGGACAAGGGGAACCGCCAGCGGCTGCGGTTGACCGCGTGCTCTCGTGTCGCAGCGCTGACGAAGCAGAACGCTCCGGCCGCACCGAGGTCAGGTGCGTTGGCGGGTACGCGGGTAAGTCGCTGCGTCAGATGTGCGAACCGCGGGCGGCCCTCGAACATCCGTGTCCATGCATCCATGCCGGGGCCGTAGACCAGCCAGTCGTCGTGCACGTTGAACACGATCGGGACCTCGCGTTGCAGCACCTTCGCGACGATGGCCAGCGACAGGGCGCCGAGGTGCCAAACGGAAACGACGTCGGGCCGAAAGCCGGCCAATGCCTTGCGCAGCTCACGCTGGTTAGACAACTCCCACCGCACTCGCGTTGGCCGCGAGGGATGAAGGATGACGTGGTCGTGCCAGTACATCCGAAGTGTCCGAGTGACGTGCGGCTCGGGTTGTTGCGGCCGATCAGGTAGCCGCCAGTCGCTCGTCAGAACGTGTACTTCGTGACCATGTTCCCGCCACCGCGCCACGACCTCGTCGCAGGTCGTCTCGTATCCGCCATAATGATGCGGCGGATACATGTTCGTGATGACGAGGATCCGTGTCACCGGGCACTACTTCGGAGCGCTGGCATATGGCGCGTACGTCAGGCGTGGAGGAACGAAGACGATGGCCGGCGGTTCACGCGTCAACCGCTTGACCGATCCCGTCGTACGCCGCATGGTCGCCGCGCGCGAGCGCGGCGCAACGACCACGTTCATGCTCGGCAGCGTAGCCGTGAGCGACCGGCTCGCGGCGAGTCTGTGGTTCACGATGTTCGCGCATCGCTGGGCGCGCTTGGCGCAGACCCCGGCGCACCTTGTGTCCTACCGCGCCGGGCTGGAGCACCTCGGCGCGCCGACATCCGTGCTCGATGTCGGTACCGGTGCCGGCGCTTCGGCTGCTGCTGCCGCCGAGCGGTTCCCGAACGCGACCGTTGTCGGCTTTGACCTGTCCCGCGCGATGTTGCGGGAAGCGCGCCGTCTCAACCGCGCACCCAACTTGCAGTTCAAGCGTGGCTCTGTTCTGGCCTTGCCTTTCGCGGACTCGTCGTTCGACGTTGCGTCCAGCCTCAACGCCGTGGTCGACCCGAGCGAGCTCCGGCGTGTGTTGCGTCCGGACGGATTGATGCTGACCGCCAGCTCGACATTCTCGATGCGTCCGCTGACGTCCGCCTGGGTCGGCCGTTGGCTTGACGCCGGCTTCGAACGCGTCGACGCCGCGGACACGCAACCGGGCTCCTGGGAGATCTACCGCAAGACCGGCTGACGCGGGCCGATCACGCCGTGGCGCGTACGCCGATGAGGTGCTGGGTGACGCCGTCGCCATCTGTCAGCCACGTCTCGCCGGTCGCCTCGATGTCGCGGAAGCCTGCAGTGTGCAGCCACGCCAGCAGGCACGCCTTGTTGGGGTACCAGAACGTCCACGGCGTGGTGTGGCCGTAGAAGTTCGCCGCCGGTTTCTCGTCCTCGAGCGGGTCGCTCACCGGTTCGAAGCTCACGAATGTGCCGCCCGGCCGGATCGACTTGCGCACCGACTCCAAGGCGCGGATCGGGTCGCGCAGGTGCAGGAGCAGCGCGCCCATGAACGCGAGGTCAACCGGCCCACCGATCACGTCCGGGCGGACGTCGTACACGTTGCAGCTCACACGCGTGACGCTCGAACCGAAGTACTCCTTCAGCACCTTGAAGCCGGTACCTGGTACGACGCCGCCCATTTGCTTGCGCGTCTCTTCGCGGTAGATCTCCGGCGCGTCCGGCGGCGGGATCTCGTCGATGTCGATCGCGACGACCTCGGCTCCGCGGCGTTCGAGCTCGAACGCCCAGAAACCGTCGAACGTGCCGCAGTCCAGTGCTCGCTTGCCCTTGAGCTTCTTCGGGATGGGTGGCACGGACGCCTTGTCACGAAGGTCACACCATCCGGGCGTTGCGACACCTGGCTCCAGGTCGATGGTGTGGTACCACCGGTGCTGCGTTGCCAGTACGTCGCGAGCCGTGAGCCGCCCAGCCGAACCACCGGCGACCTGCGTCATCTCATCTCCTTTGCCGGATCCGCCAGCGGACGACGGGCGAAGTAGAACGTGTGCACGAAACCGTTGGACTGCACCGGGAAAGCGCGTAGTTCGACGTCGCGGAAGCCGGCAACCGTGAGCATCCGCCACGAAGCGCCCACCGACGGCATCGTCATGCGAACGGCGCCGGCCTCACCGCGACGAGCGAGTGCCCGACGGCTCCGTGCGAGGTCGATCTGGGCACGCAGCCGTGCTCGCCACGACGGAGGGTCGGCGACGAACCGGATGTGCACCATGATCGTGCCGCCCGGGCGCAGAACGCGGAACGCCTCGTTGACGTACTGCCGGATGGCGGCCTCGCTGTCGAGGTGCTGCAGCACATGCACCGTGAACACCGCGTCCGCCGATGCGTCCGGGAGCGGCAGCTCACTGCCGTCGACCCGACCGAACGTCACGGTGTCCGGCGTATGTGCGCGGGCGCGCTCGATCATCACGTCAGACACGTCGACTGCGGCGACGGATGTGAAGAACTGCGCGAGGGCCGCCGTCATGCGCCCGGCGCCACAGCCGATCTCGACGCAGCGACCGCCGACGTCTGGCTCGTAGTGCTGCCAATGACGGAGAAAGTCCGCCCAGTCCTCGCGTCCGGATGCGTAGAAGTCATGCTCGGTCCAGCTGCCGCGCTTATCCGGTCGGCTGCAGATGTGGTAGAGCAGATCGTCGCTCTCGGCGGTGGCAGCAATAGTGCGCCATTCGTCCGTAGACGTCCGAATCGCGGGGCGTCGAGGCACGCGAAGACTCTAATCACGCTGGCGGTGGGACGGTCAGAGTACGACGCGTCGGGCCCGAACACTGCCGCGGACGAGTGCGGCTGTGCGAACGAGGTCAGCGACCAGGAGCTGCAGCGTTCGTGTGGGTGCCGGCTGCAATCCGCGGCGGTGCACTTCGCGCGCGCGTCGGTAGATCCATGGCGCCGCGCACAACGCAGCGCTGTGCCGGCCGGTGATGAGTGCGATGGCGACGCCGGCGAGGCCGACGTCGACCTCTGCCGTCCGGCGGTGGAGGAAGACGCCGTGCCAGAGTGCGTCGGCTGCCTCCGTGGACACGTGCGTGAGTCCGGGAAAGCCCTGCACGCGCCATTCGCCGCGCAAGTGGTCGCGGTAGGAAGCTGGGATCCACCTGTGCAGCACCACCGCATCGGGGGCGAAAGCTCGACCACCGGCGCGGGCGAGGTCCGCACCGAGCGCAGCGTCTTCA
>JBJMHR010000013.1:0-429298 GCA_045807285.1 Actinomycetes bacterium | reverse complement strand
AGCTATCTGCGGCTGAGTGAACTGCTTGCCCAGCAAGTACCCGAGTCCGATCCGCCGGCTCACGACGAGTTGTTGTTCATCACCGTCCACCAGGCCTACGAGCTGTGGTTCAAGGTGCTGCTCTACGAGCTGGAAACAGCCCGCGACCACCTGCTCGCCGACGACGACCTCTGGACCCCGCGTCACCTCCTGCAACGGGTCACCACAATCGAGCGCGTGCTCATCGAGCAGATCGACATCATCGAGACGATGACGCCGCAGGACTTTTTGGTTTTCCGCGCATATCTCGCGCCGGCGAGTGGTTTCCAGTCCGTGCAGTACCGGGAGCTTGAGTTTCTCTCCGGGCACAAGGACCCGGCGTACATCGAACGCCTGCGCGGGGCAAGCGACGCCGAACAAGACCGGCTGCGCCGGCGCCTGGACGAGCCGACGGTCTGGGACGGCTTCCTGTCGGCGCTGCGGCGCGCCGGGCTCGCAGCCGAACCGGACGACGCGTTGATCGAGTCGTTGCGCACGGTCGCCCTCGACCGCAACACCTACGGCGCCCTCTGGGACCTGGCCGAGGCGCTCGTCGCGCACGACGAAGCCGCCGCCAACTGGCGGGCCCGGCACGTCGCGATGGTGGAGCGGCAGATCGGCACCAAGTCGGGTACCGGCGGGTCGACCGGCGCGCCGTACCTGCACAGTCGGCTCGGCCTGCGCTACTACCCGGTGCTCTGGGATCTGCGCACGTGGCTCTGATCGCGGTCGTCCGCGGTCCGCGGCAAGGCGTGCGGGGCGCATCCGTGTACGACGTCGTCAAGTCCCCCGTGCCGGCCGATCTCGTCGTCGTCGGCCCGAGCGAGTACGAGATGGTCTTCGCACGAGGCAGCGCCGTACAACGTGCCTACTTTTGCGACACGATCACGCATTGGGATGACGAAAAGCTGCCGGGCGTGACCCGCTTTGCCTTCGTCGCTGCGTTGCCTGGTACGCCGGACTTTCGGCAGCGTTACCAAGCACATGCGGAGATTGCGCGTGTGCAGCACCCGGCGATCTGTCGCTACGTCCAGCACTTCGTCCGGCACGGCACCGAACCCGTCTGCGCGGCCATCAGCGAGCTGCACTTTCACGACGAGGAGTCGATGCGCACCCGGTTCTACCGGGACGGCAACAGTGCGGCCGTTGTCGACGCCGACATCCGCGACTATCTCGACCGGGATCGCACCTGGTCGATCGTCAGCCGGTTCTCGTCCGGAAGCCGCTGACGAGCTCCGCAAACAGGTCGGGCGCCTCCGACGGATCGCGGCAGATCGCTTGGTACGGCAGATGGATGTCCGTGGCGCCCGCTTCGACGAGCGCGTCAACGCCGGCGAGCGTCCGATCGAGGTCGGGCCGCTTCTCCTCGTCACGTACGACGGGAAGCGCGCCGCGCACCTGCAGAGTGTCGGGGTCACGACCCGTGTTCTCGAAGCCGCGACGGAGCGTCTGCGTCCCGGCACGCAGATCGTCGTTGGTGGCGTTCATGATGGGGATCCACCCGCTTCCCCAACGCACGATGCGGTCGGCCACGGTCGGGATCAACGTGCCCGACACCCACAGCGGTATGCCGCCCCGCTGCAGCGGCTGTGGCACGCAGTAGGTCTCACTGAACCGCACCGTCGGCAGATCGACTGCAGCAGGCACGTCGCGCCAGAGCGCGACGCACGCCGCCAGAGTGTCCGACAACAACTGGCCGCGACGCGACCAGTCGAGCCCGGCGGCGTCGTACTCCTCCCGCTGCCAGCCGGTTCCCACACCGAGATCGAGACGACCGGCGGAGAGTACGTCGAGCGTTGCCGCTGTTTTCGCGAGCACCGCCGCGCCGCGCATGGGGGCGATCAGGATGCCGGTGGCCAGTCGCACGCGGGTCGTGATCGCGGCGAAGTATGCGAGCACAGTGAGCGGTTCGAGCCAAGGTGCGTCCGGCGGAGTGGGGAACCGGCCCCAGCTGTAGGCGTCGGTGTGCGGACCCATGACGACGTGGTCGACGACGACGATGCGATCGATCCCGGTCTCGTCGGCCACCCGCGCCACCGTCAACAGGTGCTCCCACTCGTCACCGGCGAGGGCACTGCCGAAGTTGGGCAGCCCTATCGACAGCTGGGGTGTCGTCACGGCCGCGACTGTAGCCGTGTGCTGAACTGACGCGGTGTCGTTGCCGGCGGGGAGGCACCGATCCCGATCCTGGGCTGTCGTCGTCGTGACATGTGTCCTTGCGTTGACTGTCCTGTCAGCGCTGGTAGCAGTCCGCTGGCATCCGCTGGTGAGCCTCGACGCGCACGCTGAACGTTCGGCGCACACGCTTGTGCTCTCCCACCCCAACGTGGAACGTGCCGCGCGCGATGTCACTCAGCTCGGAGACCCGCGCACCGTTAACTTGCTCGTGCTTGCCGCCGCAGCGGCCGCCGCCACGCGACGGCACTGGCGACTCGCACTCCTCGTGATCGCAGCACGGCTCATCGAGCTCGGCGTCAACGCGCTCATCAAATCGTCGGTCGCGCGACCACGACCGCAGCTGCTTCATCCGATCACGCATGCGGCTGGTTGGAGCTTTCCGTCCGGCCACGCTGCGGGTTCGGCCGCGGTCTATGGCGTGATCGCGGTCGTCCTGGTTCGGCAGGCGAGCACTCGCGCGCGGTACGCCGTGATTGCCGCAATCAGTGTCGTCGTTGCGTGCATCGCCGCGACGAGAGTTTTGCTGGGCGTGCACTATCCGAGCGACGTCACCGGCGGCATTCTCGTGGGTCTCGGCTCGGTTGCCGCTGCTACGTATGTTGTGCGAGCCAGGTGACGGCGAACTCGTGCTCCTTCTTCAACGTCTCGGCGGCCTCACCGCCGGCCCAGGATTCGAGCTTGCCCCCGATCAGCGGGACTGAGGCTTTGAGCTCACCGTCGATCGTGACGAGCGCCCCGGTCTCGGTGCCTTCCAACCGGATCGAGCCGGAGGCCTTGACCGGCTTGCCCGGGACCTCGATCGTCCACGTGCCGTGACGTACGCCGTCTGTCTCCGGGCCCCACACGTCGGTCTGCACCATCTCGGTCGTCTCACCGAAAAGCTTCTTCGCGAAGCCGGGCACGTTGGCCGGCACCCAACGGCGCGTCTTGATGCGCGCCCCGTCCTCTGAAGTCTCGAGTTCGACCAGCTCGTGCTTCGGGTAGCCGAGGGTGTCGTACTTGGAGCGGATGAAGTCGCGGTCGCAGAACATCCCGAACACTGATGCAGGCGCTGCCTGGTACGGATCGTCCGCGTGTAGTCGCATAGCGGGCAGCGTACGGCCTATCGTCAGAGCATGGTCCGGGTTGCAACGGAGCTTCTCGACCGAGCGGCGGCGCATGCGCGCGGCTCCGCCACGGACGAGGTTGGCGGCCCGGCCAACCTCGAATCGCTGGTCCGGCAGTACTGGGCGAACGTCCCCGACGAGGACCTCTGCGACCGTTCGCCCGTCGACGCGGTCGGCGCGGCGCGCTCCCAGTTGACCTTTGGATGGCGCCGCCCACCCGGCACCGCCCTCGTGCGCGTTGTCAGCCCGAGCGAGGACGTCGACACCTGGACCTGCCCACACAGCGTCGTCGAGGTCATCACCGACGACATGCCGTTTCTGGTCGACTCCGTCACTGCCGAGCTCAACCGCCAAGGCTTCTCGATCCACCTCGTCGTCCATCCGCAGCTGCGGGTACGACGCGACGCGGTGGGCGAGTTCATCGCCGTGGTGCCGCATGACGCACCCGAGTCGGAAGATCTCGTTGCCGAGTCGTGGATCCACGTGGAGATCGATCGCCATTCGGACGTGTCGGTCTTCGCGGGCCTGCAACGTGACCTTCGCCGGGTGCTCGAAGACGTGCGGGCGGCGGTTGAGGACTGGTCGCGGATGCGGTCCCGTGTGGGTGACGCCATCGCTGAGCTCCGTGCAGGCGTACCCGATGCCGTGCCGAACCACGACGTCGATGAGACGATCGCCCTGCTCGAGTGGATCGCAGCGGACAACTTCACGTTCCTCGGCTATCGCGATTACACGTTGAGCCGGGACAGCGCCGAGCCTGTGCTGTCGTCCGTGCCGGCGACCGGTCTCGGCATCCTGCGTGACTCCGGTCTGCAACCGGTGTCACTGAGTTTCGCGAAGCTCGCTCCCGAAGCGCGCGAGAAAGCGTTCACACCGGAACTGCTCACCCTCACGAAAGCTAACTCGCGCGCGACCGTACACCGGCCGGCGTACATCGACTACGTCGGCGTCAAGCGACTCGGAGCCGACGGTGTGCCGACGGGGGAGCGTCGTTTCCTCGGCCTGTTCGGCATGAACGCCTACTCGGTGAGCGTCAAGACGATCCCGGTCGTTCGCCGCAAAGTCGCTGCCGTCATCGAGCGCGCGGGCTTTCCCCCGCGCAGCCATGACGCCACTGATTTGCTGCAGATCCTCGAGACCTACCCGCGGGACGAGCTGTTCCAGATCTCCGTCGACGACCTGTACGAGATCAGCATGGGCATCCTGGGGCTGCAGGAGCGCCGGCGGGTGCGGCTGTTCATGCGCCGGGACGACTACGGCCGGTTCGTGTCCTGCCTCGTGTACCTACCGCGAGAGCGATACACGACTGAGGTGCGGCTGCGCATGCAGTCGATCCTCATGCGCGCGCTGGGCGGCACAGCGATCGACTACTCGACGAGGTACTCCGAGTCGGTTCTCGTCCGCGTGCACTTCGTCGTGCGCACACCCTCGACACCGAGCGCGGTCGACACCGACGAGTTGCAACGCGAGATGGCCGCGGCCACCCGGTCCTGGGAGGACGAACTTGTCGACGCGGTCGTCGCGGCGTACGGGGAAGAGGAAGGCGCGGTCATCCTCCGTCGCTACGGTTCAGCATTCCCGGAGGCATACAAGGAGGACTTCTCTCCACGTGTGGCGGTCGCGGACATCCGCCGGCTGAGTCGCCTGGGCGGACCGGAGGACCTCGATCTCTCGCTCTACAAACCTGCGCGCGCGGCAGAAGGAGTTCGCCGGTTCAAGATCGCCCGGATCGGACCGCCCCTCTCGCTCGCCGTGTTGATGCCGAGCCTGCAAGACATGGGCGTCGAGGTCACCGACGAGCGTCCTTACGGGCTGACGCTCGGCACCGGCGAGCCGGCATGGATCTACGACTTCGGGCTCAGGCACCGCGCGGAGGACGACTTCGAAGCCGACGGTGTGCGCGAGGCGTTCCAGGAGGCGTTCGCCGCCGTTCGCGCGGGACGCATGTCGAGCGACGCGTTCAACGCACTGGTGCTTGCCGGCGGGCTGACGTGGCGCGAGGTCATTGTGCTGCGCGCGTATGCGGCGTACCTCCGCCAAATCGGTACGACGTTCAGCCAGGTCTACATCGCGACCGCGTTGGTGAACAACGTGAACATCGTCCGCCTGCTGGTCGACCTTTTCGAGACGAGGTTCAGCCCGGGCTTCGGCGCCGACCGCGACGCCGACGAGACGTCGTTGGTCGGACAGATCACGACCGCGCTCGATGACGTGGTCAGCCTCGACGAAGACCGGATTTTGCGCAGCTACCTCGGTCTGATCAGAGCGACCATGCGCACGAACCACTTCCTGCAGAAGGACTACCTGTGCCTCAAGCTTGAGCCGGGAAAGGTGCCGGAGATGCCGGCGCCGCGGCCCGCGCACGAGATCTTCGTCTACTCGCCGCGGGTCGAAGGCGTGCACCTGCGCTTCGGTGCGGTCGCACGCGGTGGGTTGCGCTGGTCGGACCGCCGCGAGGACTTCCGCACTGAGGTACTCGGACTCGTCAAGGCTCAGATGGTCAAGAACGCTGTCATCGTGCCGGTGGGCGCGAAAGGTGGCTTCGTCATCAAGCAAGCGGGGTTGGAGGCGGTCGATTGTTACTCGGAGTTCGTCCGCGGCTTGCTCGACCTCGCCGACAACATCGTGGACGGTTCTGTTGTGCCACCTGCTGGCATCGTCCGGCACGATGGTGACGACCCCTACCTCGTCGTCGCAGCGGACAAGGGGACGGCGACGTTCTCCGACCTCGCAAACGACATCGCCGCTGACTACGGCTTCTGGCTGGGCGACGCCTTCGCCTCAGGTGGTTCGGAAGGCTACGACCACAAGGCGATGGGCATCACTGCGCGCGGCGCCTGGGAGTCGGTGAAGCGACACTTCCGCGAGCTCGGCGTCAACGTCCAGGAGCAGGAGTTCACCTGCGTCGGCATCGGTGACATGTCCGGAGACGTCTTCGGCAACGGCGTGCTGCTCTCGCGGCACCTGCGTCTCGTCGCCGCATTCGACCATCGACACATTTTCATTGATCCCAATCCGGATACAGCCGCCTCGTACGACGAACGCACGCGCTTGTTCCACCTGCCGCGCTCCAGCTGGGACGACTACGACAGGGCGCTGATCTCTGCCGGCGGTGGCGTGTGGCCGCGCAGCGCAAAATCCATACCGCTCTCGGCCGAAGCGCGTGCTGCGCTCGACGTCTCGGCTGAGGCGTTGACGCCGTTGGAGGTCATTCGCGCGATCCTGCAGGCTCCGGTCGACCTGCTGTGGAACGGCGGCATCGGCACTTACGTCAAGGCGTCCTCTCAGAGGAACGCAGAGGTCGGTGATCGGGCCAATGACGCGGTCCGTGTCAACGGACGCGACCTTCGCTGTCGGGTTGTGGGCGAGGGGGGCAACCTCGGCTGCACACAACAAGGTCGCGTGGAGTACGCGCAGCACGGCGGGCTGATCTACACGGACGCGATCGACAACTCGGCGGGCGTCGACACGTCCGACCACGAGGTGAACATCAAGATCCTGCTCGGCGACGCCATTCGCAACGGAGAGATGAGTCGCGGCCAGCGCAATGAGCTGCTCGCGTCGATGACCGACGAGGTCGCCGCGCTCGTGCTCCGCGACAACTACGAGCAGACGATTGCTCTTGGCAATGCGGTCGCACAGGCACCGCAGATGCTGCATGTGCACGCGCGACTGATCGACTGGCTCGTCGCCAACGGCCATCTCGACCGGGAGCTAGAGTCGTTGCCCGGGTCGGATGAGATCGCCTCGCGGCAGGCAGCCGGCACCGGGCTCACCGCACCCGAGTTCGCGGTGCTGCTGGCCTACCGGAAGATCACACTCACTGCTGACGTACTCGCGAGTGACCTCCCGGACGAGCCCTACTTCGCAGCGGCGATGGAGACGTACTTCCCGAATCCGCTGCGCGACGGGTACCGCAAGTACATGGACGGGCACCGGCTTCGCCGCGAGATCGTCGCGACCGCGGTGGTCAACCACATGGTCAACCGCACCGGTACTACCTTCCTGCTGCGCTTGGGCGAGGAGACCGGGTCATCGGTGGTCGAGGTGACGCGCGCCCACGCCGTGGCGTGGCACGTGTTCGACATGGACCGCGCGTGGGCAGCGGTCGAGGCGCTCGACAACGTGATCGCGGCCGACGTGCAAACGACGATGTTCTTGGAAGCCCGCCAGCTTGTCGAACGAGCCAGCCGCTGGTTCCTCAACAACCGGCGGCCGCCGATCGACGTCGAGCCGACGATTGCGGCGTTCGCGCCCGGGGTGGAAGCCGTGACCGGCAAGCTCACCGACATGTTGACCGGCTCGGATCGCGTGACCTTCGACGAGCGTTGCTCCACCTTGGCCAACGCCGGTGTGCCCGGTGACGTCGCCGAACAGTTCGCCGTGCTGACGCCGCTGTACTCCGCTCTCGACATCGTCGACGTTTCCGCGTCTTCGCGGCGACCAGTGGAGGAGGTCGCCGAGCTCTACTTCACCATCGAAGACCGGTTGGCGCTCGGCCGCCTGCGCGACCTCGTCAACGCGCTTCCGCGTGACGATCGCTGGCACACGCTCGCCCGTGCGGCGCTGCGTGATGACCTGTACGGCGCACACGCAGCGCTCACTGCCGAGGTCTTGGCGAGCACCGATTCCGCGTCACCAACGGTCGACCGGCTGACTCAGTGGATCGAGAAGAACGCGGGATCGGTGCAGCGAGCCGCCCAATTGCTCGCGGACATTGACAGCGGAGACCATGCGCAGGCGGATCTTGCCACGCTGTCGGTTGCGCTGCGTCAGATCCGCTCGGTGATCCGGAGCGCCGCCAACTCTTGACTCGCATCGTCGGTTAGCGTGCATAGATGGTCCCGGACGACGCCGTCGTGCACCTTTCCGGCGTGTCCGTCCTGCGTGACCGTGCGCGTCTGTTGGACGGTGTTGATTGGACCGTCCGTGCCGGCGAACGCTGGGTCGTCATCGGACCTAATGGCGCCGGAAAGACGACGTTGCTACAGGTCGCTGCCGCTGCGTTACATCCGACGAGCGGAGTTGTCGAAGTGCTCGGCGAACGACTCGGCGAGGTCGACGTGTTCGAGCTGCGGCCGCGCATCGGCGTGACCAGTGCGGCGTTCGCCGACCGACTGCCGGCTCGCGGCAAGGTACTCGACGTCGTTCTCACCTCGACGTACGCGACCACCCGACGACATCGGGAGCGCTACGACGAGGTCGACATGCAGCGCGCCCTCGGGCTGCTGCGGTTCCTCGGCTGCGACGCGTTCGCGGAACGGCGCTACGGCACGTTGTCGGAGGGTGAACGCAAGCGCGTTCAGATCGCCCGCGCGATGATGCCCGATCCCGAGCTGTTGTTGCTAGACGAGCCCGCTGCCGGCCTCGACCTCGGGGCGCGAGAGGCCTTGGTGATGCGGTTGTCCCGGATCGCGGCCGATTCGCTCGCCCCGACGACTGTCCTCGTCACACATCACGTGGAGGAGATCCCGCGCGGTTTCACTCATGTGCTGATGCTCAACGGTGGCCGGGTAATTGCCGCCGGCCCGATTGAGCAAACACTGATCGGTACTGCGCTGTCGGCGTGCTTCGGCGTACCGCTCGACGTGGATGCGCACGACGGTCGGTACGCCGCGCGGCTAGCCCATCGGCCGCTCGTACCACGCGACGTCCCACCACTTCCCAAGCTTGCGTCCGACCTCGGTGAAGTGCGCGACCTTACGAAACCCGAAGCGCTCGTGCAGGGCGATCGACGCCGCGTTGGGTAGCGCGATTCCGGCGTAGGCGCGGTGAACGTCCTCCCTTCCGAGGGCCGCGAACAGCGCGTCGTACAACAAGATGCTGACGCCACGTCCGGTGCAGTCGGGTCGCAAGTAGACCGACGTCTCCACCGACGGGTCGTAAGCGCCTTTGTCACGGAACTCGCCACTCGTCGCGTAACCGACCACGCGTTCCCCGTCGTGGGCAACGAAGATCCGGTGCCGGCCGTTGAGGTGGTAGCGGTTGAACCACATGACGCGCGCACCCATCGGCGCCGGCTCCGTGTCGAACGTGACGTGGCTGTTGACGACGTAGTGGAAATAGATCTCGTTGATGGCCTCGAGGTCGTCGAGGACGGCCGGCCGGATTTCCATCCTGCGATTCTGCCTGCCGTCGCCGGGCTCAGGTGAGGTCACTCACCAACTCGGCGACGACCTCGCCGGCCGACTGCATGCGCGTGACCGACGTGACCCCGGTTCCGGCGTACAACGCCATTGCGGAGATGTCACCCTCGGTCTGCTTCGTGGGTGGAGATGCAGCGAATCGAGGCACCGCGTGGCGCTCGCCGTCTTGTACGACGTAACCGACCACGTCACCGTCATGGGCGGTGGCGTTGTCGACGCACCTACGGAGCACACGATGCGGTGCGTCCGGCCAGCCGAGGGCGAAGGCGGTCGTGAGCACCGTGTCGTCCTCGGATGCCGCGGCCACCAAGGCCGCGACGTAATCGGGATGCGCGCTCGACTCGACGGTCGCGACGAAGCGCGTCCCCACACGCGCAGCAGCTGCACCTGCTGCGATCACACCGGCCAGGTCGCTAGCCGTTCCGATGCCCCCGGCGGCCACGACGGGGATTGACACCGCCTCGATGGCGCCGGCGAGCAACCGATCGCGCTGCACCGTGCCATACACATGACCGCCGGCTTCAACGCCCTGGACGACCACGAAGTCGCAACCCGCATCTTCGGCTGCCTTCGCGTCATCAACCGAGCCGACCTGCCAGGCCATGAGCGCCGTTCCGTTGCGGCGCGCGCGCTCGACGAGAGGCGCTCGGGTTTGCTCCAGAACACCTCGACGACGTGCATCCTGTGGGCGGCGAGCTCGAACGTCGCGAGGTTCCCGTCGATCCAGTGACCGAAAAAGCCCATGCCGACGCGACCATCACCGGCCAGCTCGAGCGCGCGGTCCATCCGGGCCGCCGCCGGCATTACGTCGTACTCGCACAACATGCCGAGGGCGCCGGCGCTCGCCACCGCGCTCGCGAGCTCAGGCGTTGCGACTCCACCCATCGCGGCTTGCTGTAAGGGATGGCGGCAACCGACGAGCCGCGTGAACGCTGTCTGCACATCGACCTCCAAAGCGGACGTTATCTCCCGCGCGGACCCGCGGCGGTCCGACTGTCGCGACGGTTCGTGCCGGTTCGTCCTGTTCGGCGGCCGTGGCGGCCCGGAGTCGGAGTTGTTCGTGTGGGCGAGGCAGGAGGTTGGGCCGGTACGGCGAAGAGTGCGCGCGAGCCCACCCCGGGTCAGGCGTGCACGCCTAGCCCCCTGTCCAGGAATGGAGAAAGTGCATGAGTCGACGTCTCGTCGTCCCAGGAGCGTTTGCCGCGGCGGCTATTGCCGCGCTGGCGACCCTCACACCCGCGCACGCGACGCCACGAGGTGCTGAGTGCCAGCTCGCCGGCTCGGCGACGATCAGCCCAGGGCTGGGGGCCACCCAAGCCGCAGAGCATCACGCTCTCCGGCGTCCGGCTGACCAACTGCCACGGTGGCAACTCCGGGACCCCCGGCGTCCCGAAGGCGTACTCCGGTTCCGTGAGCACGTCCCCTAACCCGGTCCACGCCACAGCGAGCTGCGCGAGCGGGAACCTCGTGTTGACGGCCACCATCAACTGGAGCACCGGCACGACGACGACTGCCTCCGTCACGACCAAGGGCGTCACGGCCAACCAGGCCATCACCGGTAAGGCCACGTCGAGCAGTGACCCGAACATCAAGCCCGGCGACACCGTTGCCGGTGACGTGGTGTTCAAGCCGACCACCACTGCCCAGAACTGCGCCAAGGTCCCGGTGACAGCTGTCACGTTCACCGGCGCCCTCGGCGTCGGCAGCCCGAAGTAGGGCCTCGACCCCTAGCAAGTCGACGGCGCCCGCCCACGACATGTGGGCGGGCGTTCGTCATACCGTGACCGGAAACTCACGGCGAGGACATCTGGCAAACAGCCCGGTATGAGTAGTACGGTCCGGGACGCGTGCCGAGCCGCGGCATCTGGACTGACGGGGGAGTCAGTATGCGTCTTCGTCGACGTCTCATCGCAACCGCTGCCGTTGCGACACTGGCCATCGTGCCGGTCGTCGTCTTCACGGCCGGTGGCGCCAAAGCGACGCCGTTCAACTACAACTCGCTCGCTCCGATACAGAAGCGGCTGCTGTCCGGCGCTGCGTCCTACGCGCTGACGCAGCCGATGTCGAGCGGCGTCCAGGCGAACAGCGGCGTTGGCCCCGGGGATGACGAAGGCTCGGGTGAGGCAGCGAGCGCGGCGCCGAAGACCTACTTCCCCACCGACACGAGCGGCTGCCCGAACGCGCACGGTCAGGACCGCAAGGTCAACCGGGACTGCCTGGCCCTTTCCGACCCCGATCTGCAGGGCCGCGCGCAGGCGCAGAACGAGACAGCGGTCTCCCACGAC
Organism: Actinomycetes bacterium; assembly: GCA_045807285.1. GTDB lineage: Bacteria > Actinomycetota > Actinomycetes > JAWWOW01 > JAWWOW01 > JBJMHR01. Next base: position 417,565 of record JBJMHR010000013.1, on the reverse strand, counting down.
CCGACCGACCCGTCGCACCTCGTCGCGACGTACAACGACTACCGCCGCGGCGACGGAACATGCGGCTCCACCTACTCGCATGACGGCGGCAAGTCGTGGGCCGACACGACGACGCCGAACGGCTTCACCCGTGGCGGGGCCTTCGGCAACAAGGCGCGGCAGTACTGGCAGGCGTCGGGTGACACGTCGATCGCTTGGGACACCCGCGGCAATGCGTACCTGTCCTGCCAGGTGTTCCAGCGCGGGTTCGGCGTCTCGCCGAACGAGGACCAGTCGAGCGCGTTCTACGTGTACCGGTCGACGCAGAACGGCGGCGCGTCGTACAACTTCCCGGGCCGCCCGGTGCGCGAGCACAACGATACGGTGGGCTCGGGCGACACGCTGCTGGACAAGCAGTACCTCACGGTCGACAACCACGTCGGCAGCCCGTACCGCGACCGCGTCTACGTCACGTGGACGGAGTTCGCTAGCAACGGCACCGGTTACATCTACGAGTCGTACAGCAGTGACTTCGGTGAGACGTTCAGCGCCCCGGTTATCGTCAGCCGCGGCAGCCCGATGTGTGACCTGACCTACGGCCTCCCGACGCCGAAGGGCAAGTGCAACGAGAACCAGGACTCGCAGCCGTTCACCGCGAGCGACGGCACGCTCTACGTCGTCTACAGCAACTACAACAACCAGACGACGGGCAACGACAACCGCAACCAGGTGCTGCTGTCGACGTCGACCGACGGCGGTCAGTCGTTCGGCAAGCCGGTGCGAGTGAGCTGGTTCTACGACCTGCCCGACTGCGCGACCTACACCGGCCAGGACGCCGGCCGCGGATGCGTACCGACAAAGAGCGAACAGAACTCGTACTTCCGCGCGGTGAACTACCCCTCCGGTGCGGCTGACCCGAAGGATCCAAAGCACGTCGTTGTGACGTTCGGCTCTTACATCAACAGGCACAGCAACGAGAGCGACGGCTGTGTCCCCGCGGGCTTCAGCGATTTTTTCCTCAACGTTTTCGAGGGCGTCACCACGCCCGGTGCGTGCAACAACGACATCGTGCTCAGCACGTCGAACAACGGTGGCGCGTCGTTCACCGGTGCCAACCACGACGTGCGCGACCTGCCTGTCGTGACGACGACGGCTGCCCAGGGCAATACCGACCAGTTCTGGGAGTGGTCGACGTACACGCCGAGTGGCCGGTTCGTGACGACCTACTACGACCGGCAGTACGGCAACGACGAGAACACCGGCTACTCAGGCATCACCTTGTCGAGCAGCCCGGACCTGCACTCGTGGACCCAGGTCGCGGTCACCGGCTCGCAGATGCCGCCGCCCACGCAGTTCAGCGGTCTGTTCTACGGCGACTACATCGGCCTCACGGCAACTGATTCGACGGCCTACCCGATCTGGTCGGACACCCGCGACCCGGACCTGTTCCTCTGCCCCGGGACCGGGACGCCGGGCAACCCGCCTGCGGTGTGTGAGGGCAGCGCGCCGAACGCGCCCCGTGCAAACGACCAGAACACCTACACAGCCTTGATTGGTCTCCCATAGCCGGCTGACCGGGCACGGCTGATGCGCGTGATGTTTGCAGTACTTGTTCGTCCGGTTCGTTGTCCACAGAACGACGAAATGGGACTAGCCGGGCGGATCACCACGCACTAGTGTCTGCGCCCTTCCCCGTAATAACTGTGTTCGCACCTTGGCTCTCACGAGCCGACGGGGAGGCGGCGTGCACGCACTCGGGATGGTCGAGGGCGAAGTCCGCGAGCTGGTCCGGCGGCGTGGCCTCGATCCGGAGGTGGACGCCGGCGCGATCCGCCGGTTAATCGACGACGTGCTCGCCGACTACGACGAGCGGTCGTTGACGAGCAGCCTTCCGCAGGTCGCCGACCAGGCCGGCGCTGCGCGGATGTTGTACGACGCGGTGGCGGGGCTCGGACCATTGCAGCGCTACCTCGACGATCCGACAGTCGAGGAAATTTGGATCAACGAGCCGGGCAGAGTGTTCATCGCTCGGTGCGGACGCTCGGAGCTCACCAACACCATCCTCACCACGGCGCAGGTGCGCGAGCTCGTCGAACGCATGCTCAAGGCGTCGGGTCGCAGGGTGGACCTGTCGATGCCCTTCGTTGACGCGATGCTGTCCGACGGCTCGCGTCTGCATGTCGTGATCCCGGACATCACTCGCCGGCATTGGGCCGTGAACATCCGGAAATTCGTGCTGCGCGCGCACTCGCTGGACGAGCTGGTTGCGCTTGGCACGCTGACGGCACAGGCTGCGCGCTTCCTCGAGGCCGCTGTCGTCGCAGGGCTCAACGTCATCGTCGCGGGCGGGACCCAAGCAGGCAAAACCACCCTTCTCAATTGCTTGGCCGCGGCCATTCCGGCGCGGGAACGCGTGATCACGACGGAAGAGGTCTTCGAGCTGAAGATCCCCTTGCCGGACGTCGTGTCGATGCAGACGCGGCAGCCGAACCTCGAGGGCACCGGTGAGATCCCGTTGCGGCGCCTTGTGAAAGAGGCCCTCCGCATGCGTCCGTCACGCATAGTGGTGGGCGAGGTCCGCCAGGCAGAGTGTCTCGACCTCCTGATCGCGCTGAACAGTGGTCTGCCAGGCATGTGCAGCATCCATGCGAACTCTGCGCGCGAAGCAGTGATGAAGATGTGCACGTTGCCGTTGCTCGCTGGTGAAAACGTCAACCACTCCTTCGTCGTACCGACCGTCGCGTCGTCCGTCGACGTCGTGGTGCACATCGAGACCGATAGGGAGGGCCAGCGACGAGTGACCGAGATCGTGGCGGTGCCGGGCCGCGTCGAGGGTGACGTCATCGAGATCGCGGATCTGTTCACGAGACGGGACGACTCGCTCGTCCGCGCCAACGGCTTCCCTCCGCACATCGAGCGGTTCGCAAGTGCCGGTTTCGACATCGTGCAGTTGCTGCGCTGATGGGTGCGCTCGTCGGCCTGCTCTTCGGCATCGGCGTCCTGCTCGCTTGGCAGTCAGGGTCCAGGCGAATCGAGCGTGCTGGTCGTCGGCGATCGCTGTCCGATCACACTCAGGAGCTGCTCACCCGCGCCGGCGTCGAATCGGTGCGTCCGGCCCAGTTCTACGCGCTGTGCGCCACTTCCGCAGTCGTCGTGTTCATTGCGTCGGCAGCCGTCTCCCGTTCCCCGACCATTGCCCTTGCGTTCGCAGTGTTCGCCGCGGTGGCGCCGTTGACGATGGTGCGCTATCGGGAGCGCCGGCGAACCACAGAGCTGCGCGACGTATGGCCGGATGTCGTCGACAACATCGCGTCTGGCGTGCGTGCGGGCCTGGCGTTGCCCGAGGCCGTGGCTGAGGTGGCGACGCGCGGGCCCGAGCCGTTGCGCCGGCCATTCCAGCGTTTCGCCGTGGACTATCGGGTGAGCGGCCGCTTTGTCGAGTGCCTCGACCGGTTGAAAGACGCGCTCGCCGACCCTGTCGCTGATCGCATTGTCGAGTCGCTTCGGGTCGCGCGGGAGGTCGGTGGGACAGATCTCGGCCGTCTGCTGCGCACACTGTCCGCGTTCTTACGTGAGGACGCGCGCACGCGCGCGGAGCTCGAGACGCGACAGGGGTGGACCGTCAACGGCGCGCGACTTGCCCTGGCTGCGCCTTGGGTCATGTTGGGCCTGCTGGCCCTGAACCGCCAAGCCGCTGCGGCGTACAACTCCGCAGCCGGCGTCGTCATCCTGCTCGTCGGCGGGGGAGTCTCGTTTTCGGCCTACCGATTGATGCTGCGGATCGGCCGCCTGCCACAGGAACGTCGGGTGCTGCGATGAACGGCACCGGAGCCGCGCTCGGCTTGCTCGCCGGCACCGGAATCGTTATGGCGGTTGCTGCGACACCGGTGCTGCGCCGGCGCCGGCTGCTCGATAGCCGCCTTGCGCCGTACTTGCTCGATGCGCCGCAACCGTCACGTCTGCTCGCGAGTGACCGCACGTTCACGCCGTTCCCGACCGCAGAGCGGATTGTTCGGCCGGTTCTTGGTGATGCGGTGCGCGCGCTCGATCGGTTGCTCGGTGGATCGGGCCCAGTCCGGCGCCGGCTGGAACAAGCCGGTCGCGGGATGTCGCTCGAGGAGTTCCGCGCAGAGCAAGTCGTATGGGGGACCGTCGGCGCGACTGTCGGCCTCGCTCTTGGCTTGCTCATCGGGGTACGACGGGGTGTCACCGCGGCAGTTCCTGTCCTTGCGCTGACGTTCGCAGGCGTCATTGCGGGAGTGTTGACCCGAGACCGGTGGCTCTCACGCGAAGTTCGCGAGCGAGAGTCGCGAATCCTCGCCGAACTACCGACCGTGGCGGAGTTGCTCGTCCTCGCCGTCACAGCGGGCGAAGGTCTGGTCGGCGCCATTGATCGCGTGTCACGCATCAGCGGCGGCGAGCTCGCGGGTGAGCTGCGGCGGGCATTGGCCGAGTCGCGATCCGGTGTCGCGTTGACGACCGCGCTGGATGCGCTCGCTGCGCGCACCTCGATCTCCGCTCTCGCACGCTTCGTCGACGGCATGGTCATCGCCGTCGAACGAGGTACGCCGCTCGCCGATGTGCTTCGCGCGCAGGCGATCGACGTGCGCGAAGCCGGTCGACGCGCCTTGCTCGAATCGGGTGGACGCAAAGAGATCGCCATGATGATCCCGGTCGTGTTCCTGATCCTTCCCGTGACTGTTCTGTTCGCGCTGTTTCCCGGTTACTACGGGCTCACATTCAGCACGCCCTGAGGAGGGACCATGCTCGAAAGGTTGATCGTCCGTCTGCAGCAGACGCTGGTTGACGGTGAGCGCGGCGATGTGCCGGGCTGGGTATTGGTCACCATCATGACCGCGGCGTTGGTGATCGCATTATTCGGTATCGCGAGCCCGCTGCTCGGCAATGTGTTCAGCAAAGCTGTCAATGCCGTGGGTGGCTTGACGCCCTGACGATGCTTCGGCGAAGGGGCGACCGTGGTGCCGCTCCGGTGGACTTCGTCCTCGTGGGCGGGTTGTTGTTGACGCCGCTGTTCCTCGGCGTCGTACAACTGGGGCTCGACCTGCATGTGCGGAACACACTGGTGGCATGTGCGAGCGAAGGCGCGCGGTACGCCGCGAACGCCGACCGCACGCTGGCCGACGGAGAGACGCGTACAAAGGACTGCATCACGAGCAGCCTCCGCGCGTCGTACGCCGACGACGTGCACGGGCTAGTGGTGATGGACAGCGGCGCGCCGATTGTTGAGATGACGGTCAAGGCGCCGCTGCCGGTCGTTGCGTTCGCCGGGCCGTCGCGCGCTCTTGTTGTACACGGCCACGCACTACAAGAGCACCGATGAAGCGGCTTTCCGGCGACGAGGGCAACGCGATCGTGGAGTTCTCGTTCCTCGCAGTGCTCCTGCTTTTGCCGCTCATCTACGCGATTCTCATCGCCCTCGATATTCAGAAGTCGGCGTACGCCGTGACGGCGGCGACCCGGGAGGCGGGGCGAGTCTTCGTCGCCGAAGGAGCAAAGGGGTCGGCGTACGACGACGCGTTCGAAGCGGCGCGGCTCGCGATGCGTGACCAGGGTCTCGACCTGGCGCCGGGTCAACTACAGATCACCTGCGAATTCCCGGAATGTGACACGGCGGGCGGTGCGATCCATGTGCGGATCGACGGCGACGTCGCGCTGCCGTTGCTGCCGTCGTTCGGGCAGTCGACGGCGACGATCGCCGTGCACGGCAACCACGACGAGGTCGTCGACTGCTTCGCTCAGGCTGTCGCTGCGCCACCACCTGGGCAGACGACATGCGGGTGAGACGCGACGACTCGGGGCAGCTGTTGTTGCTGGTCCTGGTCTACTTCTTGATCGCCGCCGCGGTCGTCATGGTTGTGACGGATGTGTCGAAGGTCTATCTGGCCCGTCGGGCGCTGGCGTCGACCGCCGACGGCGCAGCCATCGCGGCTGTCCAGGCCATTAACCGAGCGGCGTTCTACCGCGATGGTGCCTCCGGTGACCTTCGCATTGATCCGGCCGCCGCGCAGGCCGCCATCGAGTCGTACGCCGATCGCAACGGCCTGGCCGCCCGGTTCACTGACCTGACGTTGGACGACCCGCAGATCAGTGCTGACGGGACAACGGTCCGCGTCGGTGTGCACTGTCGCGTCCTGTTGCCGTTCACCGGCTTCTTCACGGGTGGCGCCCGATCCGTGAACGTCGACGCCGAGGCAAGCGCGCGGACTGCCACCGTTTGACCGGTTATGGATTCGGCGACGACGTGATCGCCGGCATCGGCGTCTTCGAGATTCGACCTCGATTCGAGACTAAGATCACTTTCGGCGCGGGGAGGGACCGATGAGGGACTCGGAGCCGGAACCAGCAGGCTCTGATGTCCGAACCTTCCTGATCGCTGACGTCCGCGGCTACACGCGCTTCACTCAGACTCGCGGCGACGAAGCTGCCGGACAGCTGGCTGCCCGGTTCGCCGAGCTCGTCCAGGCGGTCGTGCCGGAGCGTGGTGGTCGCTTGCTCGAGCTCCGCGGCGACGAGGCACTTGTCGTCTTTGTCTCGCCGCGGCAGGCGATTCGTTGCGCCCTCGACCTGCAGGCGCGGTTCGTAGAAGAGACCATCGCTGAGCCGCTGTTCCCTTTCGGCGTGGGTATCGGCATCGACTCAGGGGAAGCCGTCGCGGTTCAGGACGGCTATCGCGGCGGCGCGCTCAACATGGCGGCGCGGCTGTGCTCGCTTGCCGGCGCGGGCGAGGTCCTCGCCACCAGCGAGGCGACTCACCTCGCGCGGCGCATTGACGGTGTCGACTACGTCGACCGGGGCAGGGTGCAGCTGAAAGGCATCGAAGAGCCGCCGCGCGTGCTGCGCGTGCGTGCGACCGGCGGGGACCCGGCTGAGAACCCGGCGTTCAAGGCGGCCGTCACGCAGACGGCGATGGCGACTCGCGAAGCGACGCGTCGACGGCAACGTCGACTCATCGCGGTCGGTGCAACCCTTGTCGTCATCGCAGCAGTGGCCATCTTTGTCGGCGTACGTTCGAATGGCGGCGGTGGTGGTCTGCACGAAATCGGCAGCAACGCTGTCGGCGCGGTAAGCATCGACGGCAGCACATTGCACCGGCGCGTACCCGTCGGGACAGCGCCTGGTCCGCTAGCCGCGGATGCGGGCTCGGTTTGGGTGGCGAACACCGCCGACGACACCGTCTCGCGCATCGACCTGCATGACCCGACAGCGCCGGCGAACACCATCTCGGTCGGCCACGGACCCAGTGGTGTTGCACTCGGTGGTGGCGCCGCCTGGGTGACGAACGCAGACGATCGCTCCGTCTCGCGGATCGACCAAGCGTCGCGAAAGGTCGTTGAGCCAGTTCCTGTGGGCACCGGGCCCTCTGCGGTCACGTTTGGAGCTGATCGGGTCTGGGTGACGAACCTCATCGACGACACGGTGTCCGTCATCGACCCTGCATCGGACAAGGTGATAGCGACGATTCCCGTGGGCGCTCAACCGGCGGCAATCGCGTTCGGCTTCGGCAGCGTCTGGGTGGCGAACTCAGGTTCGTCCACCGTTTCACGCATCGACCCGAAGACCTTGCTCGTGATTGCTGCAGTGAATGTCGGAAACGGCCCCGAGGGCGTCACCATCGACCCCACTGGCGTGTGGGTCACGAATGCACTCGACGACACCGCGACTCATATCGACCAGGCCACCAACCGTGTCATTGCCACCGTGCCGGTCGGGCGTGATCCCACCGGTGCCGCCGCGAGCGGCGACGCCGTGTGGGTGGCGAACAGCAACTCCGACACCGTCTCGCGCATCGACCCCAAGAAGAACCGCGTTGTTGACACGGTGAAAGTCGGCAACGCTCCCCAGGGCGTTGCGGTGACGAAAAACGACGCATGGGTCAGCGCCCGCGGCTCGTCCGCCCAGCACGTCGGCGGGACGCTCCGCATCGTGGCCGGACAGGACCAGCTGGACAGCCTCGACCCGTCGATCTCGTTCACCCTGTTCGGGTGGACAATTCTCGCGACGACGAACGACGGCTTGGTCACGTACCGCAGGACCGGTGGACCAGCTGGTGCTCAGATCGTGCCGGACCTCGCTGCGGCCCTGCCTACCTTGTCGGACAACGACAAGACGTATGCGTTTCGACTGCGACCCGGTATTCGCTTCTCGGACGGTACGCCGGTGAAGGCCAGCGACGTCCGGACGTCGATTGAACGCGCCTTGCGCGTCAGTCCGCAGCCGACGCCGTACTTCCAGACGATTGTCGGGGCGCCTGCATGCAAGCCGAGTGCGTGTGACCTGACACGGGGCGTCGTGCCCGACGACGCCACCGGCGTCGTCACCATCCACCTGACATCTGCGGACCCCGAGTTCCTGTACAAGCTGGCGTTGCCGTTTCTCGATGTCGTACCACCGAGCACCCCTCACGGGGACACTGGCCTCGGACCGCACGGCGGGACCGGACCGTATGTGATCACCAGCGGCAGCAAGACGCGGACGGTGCTCACCCGCAACCCGTGGTTCCACCAGTGGTCCGCAGTCGCGCAGCCAGCCGGATACCCAGACCGGATCGAGGTCACGATCGCCAAGTCTCTGTTTAACTCGTCGGCAGAGGCCGACATCGCTGCCGTCGCGCGAGGTACCAAGTACGACTGGACACCGGACCGGATGGAGCCGGGCCAGCTGAACAAGCTGGTGCTCACACAGACGCAACAGTTACATCCGTTTGCCACCAACGGCACCCACTACTACTTCCTGAACACCAGGGAGCGACCGTTCAACGACGTTCGCGTGCGCCGGGCGGTCAACTATGCGATCGACCGAAACGCGATCGTCCGGGCCTTCGGCGGCTCGCTGCTCAGTCAGGCCACATGTCAGGTCGTCACGCCCACCATCAGCGGATACCAGCCGTACTGCCCTTACACCGTGCACCCCAACGGCGGCGGCCGGTGGTCCGAGCCGGACCTGGCGATGGCGCGAAACCTCGTTCGGGAGGCACATGCCCAACGAGCGAAGGTCACCGTTGTTGCGCGTCCGGACCGCTACGACGTCGGCTACACCATCGCCGCGACGATGCGCGCGATCGGGCTCGATGCGAAGGTGCAACGCTTCCCGGACACCGGGGATAGCACTGCGGAGAAGTATTTCCTGTACGTGAACGACCTCAGCAAGCACGTGCAAACGGGCTTGGCAGGCTGGAATCTCGACTTTCCCGAGCCGTCCGACGTGCTGCACGTCCTCCTGTCGTGCGGCGCGATCCTTCCCGACCAGCCCAATAACAACCTCAACTCCGGGGCCTTCTGCGATCGCCACATCGATGCGCAGATGGAGAAGGCGCTGCAGCAGCAAACAAGCGATTCGGCTGCCGCCGGCTTGGCTTGGTCGCAGATTGACCGCGCCGTCACCGATGAGGCGCCGTGGATCTTCCTGGAAGACGACCGTGACTACGACGTGCTCTCACCGCGTACCGGCGACTACGCGCGAAATACTCAGTTCGGTGTACTGATCGACCAGCTCTGGGTGCAGTAGCTGCGTCGCGACCGTCCTACCGCACCGGGTCGCCCTCCGCGCGAACCGCTTCGCGGTGATCGGCACCGGCCCGATGGCGGAAGTCGCGCACGGAGTACGCCGTCAGCGTGGACTTGACGGCCGCGCGGGCGGTTGCGCTGCGCGGGACGCCCATGATCGGGCCCATCTCGCCGAAGTACTCGCCGGGCTTGACGGACTTCACCGCTTCTTCGCTGCCGTCGGCGCGGAGTCGGAACAGGTCGACCCGGCCGGACTCGAGGACGTAGACAAGCTGACCGCGGCTGCCCTGCTCGAACAAGACTTCACCCTTCGCGAGCTCGAGGTCATGTGGCGACTCGACGCTTGCGTCGAGCCTGGGTGCGAGCTCCACGACGCGGTCGGCGAACGGGATCATCCGGTCGTCGTGCGTCGACACGAGCACCGTGCGGCCAGGAGCGGCGAGGCTGCGCAGCAGCGTGATGACGCCCTCGACCTGCAGGTGGTCGAGGTGCGCGGTCGGTTCGTCCGCCAGCAGGACAGGAGGATCGAGCGCGAGCGCCCGCGCGATCGCCACCCGCTGCTGCTGTCCGCCGGACATCCGGCCCGGCCGGTGGTGCGCACGCGTCGACAGGTCGACCAAGGCCAGCAGTTCGTCGGCGCGCTTGCGCGCAGCACGCCCATGTACGCCGGCCAACCGCAGCGGTACGGCCGCGTTCTCGCGCGCGGACAGGCTGGCGATGAGGTTGAAGCCTTGGAACACGATGCCGACGGTGTGCCGTCGGTAGTCGGTGAGTTCCTGCGGCGTGAGGCGGGACGGGTTGCGCCCGCACACAGACACCATGCCGGCGGTCGGACGCAGGATCCCCGCTAACACCGAGAGCAGCGTCGTCTTGCCCGACCCACTCGGGCCGAGCAAGATGACGAGCTCGCCGTCAGCCGCGTCGAGCCAGAGCCCGTCGAGTGGACGCACGACGTAGTCACCGCTCGCAAACTCGACGGTGAGGTTGCGCACCTCGATCCCTGCAGGCGTCGCCGGCTGGCCCATCACGTGTTCGCAAACGCTTGAGCTGGGTCGACGCGGATGGCCTGACGTAGGCCGGCGAGGCTCGCGAGCATCCCGACGACGACGGCCACACCAGGCAGCGCGTAGTACTGGTACGACGGCACCGCCAGCGGAATGGAGACGAACGTCGCGATCAGCGGCAACAGCACGACCGCGAGCCCGGCGGCGAACACAGCGACAATCACTGCTTGTGCGGCCAGTCCGGCGTACAACCACCTCGACGAAGAGCCGACCGCCTTCAGCACGGCGAAATCGCGGCGGCGCTCGAGCGAGGACAGGTAGACGACAGCGCCGATGATGACGGCGCCGACAACGAACAGCATGCGCTGCAATGTGTCTATCGTGCTGACCGCGCTGCCAAGCCGGTTGAGGACGTCGCTGCGTGCTTGCTGGTTCGTGTACACGCGAAGGGTGGCCGGCACGGACCTCGGATGACCGCGAAACGCTACCGTCGTCTCGACATCGCGGCCGCTGAACGCGATCGCGCGCGCGTCACCGAGGGTGAGGTAAACGGCGGGTAGGCCCCCCAGCATCGAGAAGCCGTGCACCTTGGCAACCGCATGCAACGTGACCGACCCGACGCTGAAGGCCTCACCGACCTGCACCTTCGTCAGGTCGTCGACGACGGCCTCGCCGTGGCGCAGCGGCCGCAAACCCTTGATCGGAGGCGTGCCGAGCCCGCTCGTCGGTCCGCCGATCACGGGGCCGTAGACGAAACCGTGCGTTGTTCGCAGCCGTTGCTGGAAGACGAGAACCGGCGCCGCCTGCGTCACTCCCGGCAGCCGTCGTACTTGGTCTACCAACGACGAGGGCAGGACCGAAACACTCGAGAACGGCCCGCCCGAGCCGGCAGGCACGACGAAACCGTCTGCGCCGATGCTCTCCACGGTGTGTTTGGTCTCTGCGCGGAACCCGCCGGCGACCCCGGCAACCACCAACGCGATGGCGAAGACGAGGGCCGTGCCGATCGTGGCGATGGCGAACTGCCGCAACCGTATGCGCAGATCAGCAGCGGTCAGCACCCACATTGACGACCCCTCCTTCGTCAGGGCGATCTTGCCTGCGCACGGTTGCGTGAGGATTGCGTGGCTTTGTCCGCTGCCCGACAGGTCCGGTCCGGCTACCCTCGACGCCGTGCCCGATCCGGCCGAGGAAGCGAAGGACCTCGACGCGACGCTGACGTCGATCGAGACTGTCCTCGACCCCGCCAGGATGCAGACCGACCTCGCCGAGGTCGAGCGGCAAGCGGCCGACCCCGATCTCTGGAACGACCAGGAGCGCGCGCAACAGGTCACCAGCAAGATGTCGCACCTCCGCGCTGACCTCGGTCGGCTCGAAGCCCTTCGGCGGCGGGTCGACGACCTCACCGCCGCTGTTGAGCTCGGCGACGACGAACTGTTGCGCGAAGGCGTCGACGACCTGCCGAATCTCCGCCGCGACATCGAAGCTCTCGAAGTGCGCACCCTGCTCGCCGGTGAGTACGACGCCCGCGATGCGCTCGTCACGATCAACTCGGGCACCGGTGGCACCGACGCGGCCGACTGGGCGGAGATGCTGCTTCGGATGTTCCTGCGCTGGGCTGAGCGCCATGGCTATCCGACCGAGGTCTACGACACGTCATACGCCGAGGAGGCCGGCATCAAGTCGGCGACGTTCGTCGTGAAAACTCCTTATGCGTATGGAACTTTGGCGGGTGAGCACGGACGTCACCGTCTCGTGCGGATCTCACCGTTCGACAACCAGTCTCGGCGGCAGACTTCCTTCGCCGACGTCGACGTCACGCCGGTTGTTGAGCAGACCGACCACATTGACATCCCGGAAGAGGAAGTGCGGGTCGACGTCTATCGGTCCAGCGGGCCGGGCGGTCAAGGCGTCAACACCACCGACTCCGCCGTACGCCTCACGCATCTGCCGACCGGGCTCGTTGTCACCTGCCAGAACGAACGCAGCCAGCTCCAAAACCGCGCGCGTGCATTCGAGGTGCTGCAGGCCAAGCTGCTCGAGCTACGCCGTCGCGAAGAGGCGGAAGAGATCGACAAGCTGCGTGGGTCGCACATGTCGGCGAGCTTCGGTGCAGGCGAGAACAAGGTGCGCGACTACGTGCTGCACCCGTATCAACTCGTGAAGGACGCCCGCACCGATGTGGAGACCGGCAACACGACCGCCGTACTCGACGGCGACATCGACGACTTCATCGAAGCCGAGATCCGGTGGCGGCGGCAGGCGGAGGGCTGACGCGGGTCAGGGATGCATGTGCAGCGCGAGCGCCAGCAGAAGCACCAAAAGTACGCCCATGAACGCGAGCATCGACACGGACCAATTGGGGCCGTGAACGTGCAGATCCGCGCGGGCAGCACGGCAGACCGTGCACCGGCCCTCGGCGACGGGCCCGGCGCACTGCGCGCAGATCAAATGCTCGCAGCTCATCCGGTCGCCCCTTTCTTGCTACTCATCTTCCCAGATCGTCTGTGTCGGCACGAGTGAAACCTTCCTGGAGGTCTCGGTAGATAACGGGTGACACCCGGCGGAGCTGCAGGAGACGCACAGTCGCGGCCCCTAGACTCGCTGCCGTGATGGCAGTTGCCGCCCCCGGGGCAGCCAGGTGATCCGACTCGACCGCGTCACCAAGCAATACCCGACGCAGACCCGCCCGGCTCTCGACAGCGTCTCGGTCGAGGTGCAGAAGGGCGAGTTCGTCTTCCTTGTCGGCCAGTCGGGCTCGGGTAAGTCGACCTTCCTACGCCTGGTGCTGCGTGAGGAGAAGGCGTCGAAGGGGACGATCCACGTCGCCGGCAAGGACCTGGCCCGGCTCGCGAGCTGGAAGGTGCCCGGCCTGCGCCGCCAGATCGGCACCGTGTTCCAGGACTTCCGGCTGCTGCCCACGAAGACCGTTTCGGAGAACGTCGCATTCGCGCTCGAGGTGATCGGGCGGCCGCGTCACCACATCGTGAAAGTTGTGCCCGAGGTGCTGCAGCTCGTCGGGTTGCAGGGCAAGGGCGAGCGCATGCCGGACGAGCTGTCGGGTGGTGAGCAGCAGCGGGTCGCGATCGCGCGTGCGTTCGTCAACCGGCCGATGATCCTGCTCGCCGACGAGCCCACGGGGAACCTTGACCCGGCGACAAGCGTCGGCATCATGAAACTGCTCGACCGGATCAACCGTGTCGGCACCACCGTTGTGATGGCAACACACGACGCCGCGATCGTCGACTCGATGCGCAGGCGAGTGGTCGAGCTCGAAGGCGGCCACGTCGTCCGCGACCAGTCACGTGGCGTCTACGGCTACAGCCACTAGAGCTCCGAGGATCACGCCGCATGCGACTTCGTCTTGTCATGTCCGAGATGTTTCTCGGGCTGCGTCGCAACATCACGTTGACGCTCGCCGTGGTCGTCACGGTCGCGGTCTCGCTCATTCTGGTCGGCGCCGCTTTGATGCTGAGCCGCCAGGTGAACCACTTCAAGGGTTACTGGTACGACAAGATCCAGGTCACCGTGCAGCTGTGCGCCGACACGGACCAGGAAGCGCCCTGCAACAACCACGCAGTCACCGATGCGCAGCGCAACCAGATCAGCAGCGAGATCGTGGCGTTGCCGCAGGTCGAGCGGGTCTACTACGAGAGCAAGCAGCAGGCCTATCAGCGCGCCAAGGTGCAGTTCAAGGACATTCCGGCCCTGCTCAACAGCCTGACGCCGGATACGTTGCCCGAGTCGTTCCGGGTCAAGCTCAAGGATCCGCAGAAGGCGGACGTGCTGATCAGCGCCCTGACCGGCCAGCCCGGCGTCTTCGCCGTACAGGACGAACGCAAGCTGTTGGCGCCGCTTTTCCGGGTGCTGCAGGCGTTCCGCAACATCGCCATCGGAACAGCGGTCGGCGTGCTGCTCGCTGCGGTCGCACTGATCGTCAACACGATCCGGATCGCGGTCTTCAGCCGTCGGCGTGAGATCGGGATCATGCGGCTCGTCGGTGCGTCCAACCTCTACATCGAGCTGCCGTTCCTGCTCGAAGGTGCGATTGCCGGGCTCATCGGCGGCCTGCTCGCGGTCGGGGGAGTGGCCCTCATCGAGAGCGTGGTCGTACACGGCCAGCTGAACAAAGCACTGGTGTTCACCCGCGGCCCCGCCGTCGGGTGGGGCGACGTGAGCACCGTCGGGATCGAAGTGCTGGCCATCGGCGTGCTGATGTCCACGATCGTCGCCTTTCTGACGCTCTCGTTCTCCCGCGCGACCCGGGTTTAACGGCCCGCCTAGAATCACGGGGTGCCCGGGACTCGTCCGTGGTTGCGCGCCGCTGCCGTTGCGGGTGCAATTGCCGCGGCTTACCTCTCCGGTGTCGTCACCGGTGTTGTCGGCACACAACAGCCGGCCAACGCGCATGGCGAAGGCGTGCTGGACCAAGCCGCCGATCACATCGCGCAGAACGCTGCACACCCGATCTCACGTGCGGACCTCGAGCGCGCCGCGGTGCAGGGAATGCTCGGCGCACTGGGCGACAGATGGTCGACGTACTACGACCCGACGCAGTACGCGAGCTTCCAAGACGTGCTCGACGGTCGTTACAGCGGCGTCGGTCTCTGGGTACGACGGGCCGCCAACGGTGCCGTCGTCGTCACGTCGGTGCAGGCGAGCTCTTCAGCCGCGCAGGCTGGTGTGCAGGTCGGCGACATGCTGGTGTCCGTCGCCGGCCAGCCGGTGTCGCGCAGCAGCGTTGCGGAGGTCGTCGCTGCGTTGCGTGGCAAAGCCGGCTCGTTCGTGACCATCGAGGTGCGGCAGGGAGCGACGAGCCGGCACTACAGGCTGCGCCGTACGCAGGTTGTCGATGGCGACGTCGAGGTGGACCGACTGGCTCCGGGCGTTGTGTGTATCCGGGTCGCTGCATTCACCCGCGGCGTCGCTCGACAGGTGCAGGCCGCGGTCGAGCGCGCCCGCGGCGCCGGCAGCACCGGGATCGTCCTGGACCTGCGCGACGACCCAGGCGGCCTGCTCGACGAGGCGGTGGGCACTGCCTCGGCGTTCCTCGACGGCGGCTTGGTGGTCTCTTACGTCCGGCGAGGTGAGGCCCCGCGCCGGATGGGCGCCACGGGCGACGGCGACACCGATACACCGCTTGTGGTGCTGATGAACGGGGGTACGGCGAGCGCGGCCGAGGTCGTCGCGGGTGCACTGCAGGACCGCGGCCGGGCCGTCCTCGTCGGCTCGCAGAGCTTCGGCAAGGGTTCGGTCCAGGAGCCATCGCAGCTGCCGGACGGCAGTGGCGTCGAGTTGACCGTCGGCCATTACGTCACGCCGAGCGGCCGCTCGCTCGACGGTGTCGGCATCGATCCGGACGTCGAGGTGCCGTTCGGCGCTTCCCCCTCGGTCGCGGACAGTCGCGCGGTCGAGGTCTTGCACGGGCTGCTTGCTGACAGCGGCGCGGCCGGACGCGGCTGACCGCCGCGTTGCCGAAGGAGTCCGGGCGCAAGCTCATCGCGCAGAACCGACGTGCGCGCCATGACTACGCCATCGAGGACGTGTACGAAGCCGGGCTCGTGCTCATGGGCACCGAAGTGAAGTCGTTGCGGGCGGGGCACGCCTCGCTCGTCGACGGCTTCGCAGTCATCAAAGACGGGGAGGCGTGGCTCCAGAACGTGCACATCCCCGAATACACCGAAGGCACGTGGACCAACCATGAACCGCGTCGCGCGCGCAAGCTCTTGTTGCACCGTGAGGAGATCGCACGTCTGGTGGGGAAGACGCGCGAAGGCGGTCGCACGCTGATCCCGCTGTCGCTGTACTTCAAGGACGGCAAGGCGAAGGTCGAGATCGGGCTCGCACGAGGCAAGAAGAGCTACGACAAGCGCGCGACGCTTGCTGAGCGGCAAGCCAGCCGGGAGATCGAGCGGGAGCTCGGTCGCCGGGCTAAGGGCCGGTTCTGACTGCTGTCTCGAACTCGGGAGAGTGCACCGCAGGTGCAGGTGCGCGCAAACCCGTGACCACGACCGCCGCAAGAGCAGCCGCACCTGCACTGACGAGGAAGGCGAGCCGCGGGCTGGCCGTGGCCACGAGATAACCGCCTAGTGGGGCACCGATCGCGGACCCGGTCAGGTTGGCCACAGAAATCCAACCGTACGCCTCCGTGATCACCCACGGCGGCGACACCGTGCTGACTTCGGCGTACATCCGACCGAACATCGGGGCGACCGTGACGCCCCCGGCGACGAGGAGAAAAACGAGCGCGGCTCGGTTCTCGGGAATGGCGAGCACGACGAGAGACAGCGCGACGAGGCCGACCGAGACGGCGGCAGGGTAGCGGTGCTCGCGGCGGCTGCCGTACCAGAAGCCGCCGGCCATGGACCCGACGCTCCAGAGCGCGACCGCGACGCCGGCGACCGGGGTCGCCTGTTTGCCGTTGCTCACGGCGGCCACCACGCCGATCTCGCAGCACGCGAGCGCGAAGACCATCAGTCCGAGTGTGAGCATGCACCGGCGCAGTGCGCCGATACGAAGCGCGCTGCCGCGACGGTCCCTGGTGTGGCTCTCCTCCCGGGCTTCGACGGCGTCGGTGTGGGTCATCGCAAGGGTGCCGATCAGCGCGACCACCCCGATGGCGGCGACCGAGACGCGCGGGTCGATCGCCGCGGCGAGCAGCGCTACGAGCATCGGCCCGATGATGAACTGGAGTTCTTGCGTCGTCGCCTCGAGCGCATAGGCCGACTCGCGGGCCTCGCCGGAGACGAGTCCGGACCACGCGGCGCGCATCGCAGCCACGACGGGCGGGCTCGAGAAGCCAGTCAACGCGGCTGCCGCGAACAGCCATGGTGTTGACGCGGTGACGGCGAAAGCGAGACCGATCGCGGCACCGGCGTTGACCACCGCCATGCCGCGAAGGATGTGCCGCCGTCCGAACCGGTCGGCAGCTCGACCGAACACCGGATGCGCGATGCCAGTCGTACACACGAGCGTTGCCGTGACGGCGCCCGCGCGGGTGTACGAACCACCCGAATGAGTGACCGCCAGGACGATTGCCAGCGTCTCCATTCCGATCGGTACGCGCGCGACGATCGATGACGCCAACAGCCAGCGCACCGACGGGAGGCGCAGCAGAGCGGCGTACGACGAACGCGTCACCCGCCCTAGCCTCACCGGTCCCACCTCGGTTGGCTAGTCGGTTAGCGTGCCCTGTCATGAACGTCTCAGTCACGGATCCAGCGCTTGCGCGACACATGTGGTCGCTCTACGAGCCGATCCATGTCGTGACGTACTTCACACCGCAGGCGCGCAGCGCGTTCGAGGATGCCGGGCTGCGCGGCTTCTGGCGGGGGTACTTCGCCGGCCGCGCGGCACCGCTCGGGGCCGTCGAGGCGGCACCGGTCGTTGCGTCCTTCTTCAGTTTTGCGCCGCAGATGGTGGCGCGCGCCGTGCCCGACGTGTGGACCCGGATCTCGCCGGCGGATGCGTTGCACGTGCGGATGGCGGGCGCAGTCGCGGCGCTTGGGTCGATGCTCACCGACGTGGACGCTGTGTCACGGGCGGAGATCGCCGACCTGCTCGGCGCTGCTACCGCCAACGTGGACTGTGCGGGGCGGGTTCTCGGCGCCGCGAATGCCGCGCTTGCGAGGACTACCGGGGACTGGCCGCGGATCTGGCAGGCCACGACGATTCTGCGCGAACACCGCGGTGACGGGCACGTCGCTGCACAGGTGGCCGCCGACGTGAGCGGTTGCGAAGCGCTCGTGTGGCGCGCGTCGTACGACCTCGTGCGCGACCACCTGCAGCCCAACCGTGGCTGGACCGACGACGAGTGGGTCGCGGCGCACGCGCGGCTGGTGGACCGAGGCTGGCTCGACGCGGAGGGCAAGCCGACCGCGGACGGTGAGGCGCACCATGACGCGATCGAGACCGCCACCGATCGTGCTGCACTCGCACCATGGCGCCAGCTCGGCGCGGCCGGCACGCAGCGCCTGATCGAGCTGCTGACGCCACTCGCGCGGGTCCTGGCTGCGCCGCTCGTCGACTTCAACCCGATCGGGCTGCCACAACCTTGACCATCGCAGCACCGATCGCCGACGTCGACGTGCCGACCTATCTCGACGCGCTCGGCCTGCCCGGTCTCATCGACGTACACACGCACTTCATGCCGGGTCGGCTGATGGAACGCGTGTGGGAGCACTTCGAGTCGGCTGGCCCGCTGATAAAACGCGAGTGGCCGATCAACTATCGGTACGACGAGGACGAGCGGCTGTCGCGGCTCCGGGCCATGGGCGTGCGTGCGTTCACTGCGCTCGTCTACCCGCACAAGCCAGGGATGGCGGAGTGGCTGAACGGATGGGCGGTCGAGTTCGCCCGACGTACGCCGGACTGCCTGCACACGGCGACGTTCTACCCGGAACCCAGCGCGCCGTCGTACGTCGAGGCGGCTATCGCTGACGGTGCACGGGTCTTCAAGGCGCACATCCAGGTTGGGGACTACGACCCGCGTGATCCGCTGCTCGACGATGTGTGGGGTCTGCTGGCGGAATTGCACGTGCCGGTCATCGTGCATGCTGGTTCAGGGCCGGTGCCCGGACGTTTCACCGGACCCGAGCGGTTCACGGAGGTCATGCGCGCGCATCCTGAGCTCGCCGCGGTCATCGCTCATCTCGGGCTGCCGGAGTACGACGGGTTTCTCGCGCTCGCTGATGCGTATCCCAACGTGATGTTCGACACAACGATGGCGTTCACCGACTTCACGATGCGTGGGCAGGCTCCGTCGCCACGGCTCCTCGGCAAGTTGACGGACCTGCGTCAGCGGTTGTTGTTCGGCACCGACTACCCGAACATCCCATACTCCTACGCGCACCAGCTGGAAGCGTTGGCGCGCCTCGACCTCGGAGAGAACTGGCTGCGCGCGGTCTTTTGGGAGAACGCCGCCCGGTTGTTTACCCTGACCGCACAATGACTGACGTGGAGACAGGCGTACGCCACATCGAGGCGAACGGGATCGACATCGCGTTTGAGACGTTCGGCGACCCCAGCGGTTCGCCGGTGCTGCTCGTCATGGGTCTCGGTACGCAGATGCTCGCGTGGCCAGAGGACTTCTGCGAGGCCCTAGCGGCGCGCGGGCATTACGTCATTCGCTTCGACAACCGGGACAGCGGGTTGTCCACGCATCTGTACTCCGTGCGCGCGCCGAATCCGGTCTCGGTCTACCTCGGTCGAGCGAAGCCGCCGTACACGTTGGACGACTGCGCGAAGGACACACTGGGTCTGATGGACGCGCTCGGCCTGCCGTCCGTCCATCTCGTCGGAATCTCCATGGGTGGCTTCGTCGCGCAGACGGTAGCCGTTGCACATCCGGAGCGGCTGCGCAGTCTCACCTTGATGATGACGTCCACAGGGAACCGGCTGGTCGGTTACGCCAAGCCGAAGATGATCCTCAACATCCTGCGCCGGCGAACCGTGCGGACCCGCGATGAGGCCATGGACGCAGCAGTCGAGACGTTCCGTTCAATCGGTTCACCGGGGTACGACGTTGACGAGGAACGCATTCGGGAGGTCGCCGCGCGCGCGTTCGACCGAGCGCACGACCCGGGCGGTTACCTGCGCCAACTCTCGGCGATCATGGCTCAGCCAGACCGCACGGCGAAGTTGCGCCAGCTCGCCGTACCCACGCTCGTGATCCACGGACGAGCCGACCCGCTGGTCAACTGGACCGGCGGACGGGCCCTCGCCAAGGCGATCCCGGGCGCGAAGCTGCACGTCTTTCCCGGGATGGGTCATGACATGCCGCGTGCGCTCTGGCCGCGGTTCGCCGAGGAGATCGGTGACCTCGCCGAGCGCGGCGATGGTCAGTTGCCGGCGCGCTCGGGGTTTGTGAGTGGCTAGCAGTGTCCTGGCACTGCTCATCTCTCACGAACTCGACGGTGGAAGAAGCCCGCGTCGGCTACCGTTGTACGAACTGACAACTGAACATGGGGGCGAACGGTTTCGACTTCGGACGTGGTCCGAGGGGAAGCGTGCCGAGGAAACCAGTGGCGATCTCGTTAACCATCCGCTGGAAAAGAAACAAGCGCCGATAACAACGCGCTCGCTATCGCTGCCTGACGGTAGGTGATAGCTGTCGGCCCGGGATTGCTCCCGGCCCGGTGTCCGGCATCGACAGGGAGCTCACCGGAAGGCCCGGCTGCGGGGTCTGACGGAAAAGCCAACAGCAGCTGAGCCCGTCACCGGCTTGCTCGCGTGACCGGTGGGGCTGAGAAAAGCACAGTGAGCTGCGCACGGAGAAGCCCTCGTATGACGCCGAAGGACCCGGGTTCGATTCCCGGCGCCTCCACGATGGATGACCACTGGAATCACCAGAGCCCTACGATGCGCCGGTGGATGACCTCTCCCGGATCGTCGCTGTCGACGAGATCTGCCGGCTGAAGTACCGCTACCTGCGATGTCTCGACCAGAAGCTCTGGGACGACATCGCCGGTTGCTTCACCGCCGACGCGGTAGCTGAGTACAGCGCCGGCAGCTATCGGTTCGAGGGACGGGACGCGATCGTCGACTTCCTGCGTCGGTCAATGGGGTCGGAGCAGTTCCTGTCCTCACATCGATGTCATCACCCGGAGATCGATGTCATCGGCCCAACGACTGCGGTCGGCGTCTGGGCGCTGGAGGACACCGTCGTACACGGCGAGCACAACATCACGATCCAGGGTGCGGCCTTCTACGAGGACGAATACGTCCGCGACGATGATGGCTGGCGGATCGCGCGCACGGGCTATCGGCGAACGTACGAAGAGATCTTCCCGCGCTCCTCGGTCGAGGGGCTGCGGCTCACCGCGAGCTGGTGGAGCACGGGTGGCCGCAGCGACCTCGACGCGAGCAGTTGACGCGAATTCCCGCCGTTACGTCAGCTGTACCTCCAACACGCGGGTGCCCCAGTTGCGGCGACCGTCATCGGTCTGGCTCGGCTTCGGCGGGATGTACTCCGTAGCCAGCCATACCGCGTCCGCGGAACGGTCGAGGATCGCCCACGAGTAGTCACCCCAACGGCCCGCGTTCGGGTCGTACGGGCCGGTCCCGTTGGCGGCGATGACCGCCGGCCCGAACTCCGACGCCCCGGCCTGAAGTACGGCGTACGCCGCACTCGGGTAGTGAGTGGCGCCGGTCAAGGTGAAGACCATCGCCGCGTTGCCGGCAGCGTCGGCTTGCATGGCAGGCATCAGCAGGTAGTCGCCCGGGTCGGCGACGTAGCCCTGCTTCTTGATGGACGCCGAGCCGATCGTGTCGCCGGACAACACCGGCTTGACTGCGAACCAGGCCGCCCCGGCGCGCCTCGTGGGGTCACCAGGAGGCGTGAGGCCGGTGCCCAGCTCGCCCCACAACGTGCCGCCGATGAACTGCACCTGCTGCATGCGGTCGTCGTTCGGCTCGATCCGGCTCTGCGATCCCTTTTGCGCTGCCGACGGCGGGACGCTGTACGGCTCCGAGTGGATGACGACCTGCGACAGCACCGGAGCGGTACCGGTGTCTATCGCATCGCGATTGGTCATCGCCCAGACGCCGAGCCGACTGCCCCTCGGTTGCCCGGTGCTGTCGCTGTCGAACGAGTCCATGAAGTACTCAGCGCTCGCCGTGCCGGTCGTGATCGCCGGCTGCAACGACGTCGCCGGGTGGCTTCCGTTGCGCAGGTTGCCGAAGAACTCGTAGGGCACGTCGTCGCTGAAGACGAGATCTTCCAACGGAATGGCGTAAACCTGAGCGCCGTTGAACTCGTCCCCCAGGATGGAGAACTCGTTGGTGCTTACGTAGAGGTTGAATGCGTCGACACCCAGCAACGGCTGGTCACCGAGACAGGGGCAGCCATGGTGCTTGGGCGAACCGTTGGTGCCGTCGTTGGTGGTGTCGATGCGCGTCTCGAACCAGAAGCCCGTTGGGTCGCTGCTCGAACTGATCGCGATGTCGAGACGACTACTCCGGAAGTTGTTGATGTCCAGCCAAAGGATGATCACGAACCAGCGCTTGTACGACGGGTCGTAGTAGCACCGCGGGTCGGAGGTGTACTCCTCGCCGCCTTCGTTGAAGATGTCGTTGACGTTGAACGGACCCCGGATCTTCGTCCCGTCCTGCTTATAGATGTTGTACGCCGAGTTCACCGGCTCGAGGACGAATCCGTTTCCGGCGCACAGACCCTGGTCCGGTGGCTCGAACTCTGCGTTGTAGTTCGTGACCTCGCTGTCGTGACTGCTCGTGCCGTTGAAGTTCTGCAGCAGAGTCCCCGACGCTGTGGTTGCCGGGCGGCTCGCGGCCGGCACTGAAGTGGGGTCCGCGGTCGATCCCGGTGCGACGGCGTGGCGCTCACCGCGGTCAGTGTGGGTGCTCGGCCGGCCCGTCGAGGCGACATGATGCTGTGGCACGCGGTGGGCGACCCCTGGAACACCCACGATCCGATCGGTGGCCGCTGAGCTGGACGCTCGAGCCAGAGCCGGCGTGAGCGTCGCGGACGTACCCGCGATCAGCGCCCCAGCGGACAACACTGCGACGCAGCTGACCTTCCACTTTCGCCGTAGGGACATCGGGCCTCCTCTGCTGAAGCCGGTCAGGTCGGGGGTCAGTATGGCGGCGTACAAAGCGGACGACCAGATGCACGACCCACCTGCCTCGACGGGCCGTGGCTGACTAGCCCGGGCAGCACTGAATGACTAGAAGCCGAGGGAGCCCGTCGGCACCATGCCGATTTGGGTCCGACGGGGCATGTGTTCGGGTGCCGGACGGACCGAGACAGCAAGAATGACGATGGTTCAGGATCTCGTGATGCCGGCCAAGCAGTGGCCGGACCTGCCCGCGGTCGTACTGCCGCCGCTAGTCCCGACCCAGCCTGCACCAGCGGTCCCAAGCGCTGTCCCAACCGACGTACTCGACGAGCTTCGTCACATCAGCGAGTGCTATCGCGCGTGTCGCGCGAAGGCAGATCTGTTGCGCGTGCGTCCGTCGTCCGGAGCCGCGGCCGACCGTGACGCCCGTGACGACCTCCATCGCGCGCTGCAACGCCTGCACGAGCTGCGCGAACGCCGCAGTGTGCTGCTCGACGCGCATGACCTGCCGAGCCGCACGGGCGCGCGTAGATAACGAACCTCAACACGGACCAGCGCGTTGAAGGCCTGCCGCCCGGCCGCGAGACACTTTGGCTGTGACCCTGCGCGTCGGCATCATCACTCCCGTCGTGCATATCAACCCGCGCTTCAACCCGCCGGACTGGGAGAGCACGGGCACGATCGACGACGTTGTCGCAATCGCACAGGCGGCAGAGGGCTTCGGCTATGACTGGGTCTCTGCGCCTGAGCATGTCGCGATCCCGTACGACGCCACGGGCATGCGTGGCCCGAGGTACTGGGACCCGGTCGCGACCCTGAGTTACGTCGCGGCGCATACGACGCGGATCGGCCTGCTCAGCCACATCGTCGTACTCAGCTACCACCATCCGCTGGAGATCGTGAAGCGGTGGGGGACCGTCGATGTGCTGAGCGGCGGCCGCGTCATCCTCGGCGTCGGAGTTGGTTCGTTGCAGCCGGAGTTCGACCTGCTCGGCCGCGAGTTCGCCGGTCGTGGTGCGCGAGGTGACGACGCGATCCGCGCCATCCGCGCTGCCTGGGGTCGACATGTTCCCGAGTTCGCCGGCACGCACTGGTCGTTCCGCGATTTCGTCGTAGAGCCGTCTGGTGTGCCGCGCCGACTCGAGATCTGGGTCGGTGGTCAGTCTCGGCGCTCGTTGCGGCGGGCGGCCCTGCTGGGCGATGCGTGGATCCCGTTCCGGCTCACCGAGCCCGAGCTCCGCGAACTCGCGGCGGACAAGGAGATCAACGAGATCAAAGCGCCCGCGAGAGCCCGCTCGAGCAGATCCTGTCACCGGAGCCACCGTTGGATCCACTCGGAGACCCACACGGGACAACGGAGCGCTTGGCCGGGCTCATCGCGGTCGGCGCGACCGGCTTCAGCCTGCGCTTCAGTCATCGGTCGCGCGAGCACTACATGGAGCAGTTGGCAGCGTTGCAGGAGCTCATCAGTCAAATGAGTTGATCGTCAAACGGCGCGTCCGTAACCCGATGCACACACGTCAGCACAGGGCGCGGCTGTCGTGACCTGACCTCATCGTTAGATGCGCCTCGCGCGTGCTTGCCGCTAGCACCATCGGGTACGGCGAAGACACACCAACAAACACATCGGGTTCGCCCGAGAGGAGTGTCGCTGTGTCCGAGCAAGGAGGACCCTCGTTCGCCGGGGGTTTCGTGGATCGCGTCAAAGGCACCGTGAAACATGTCGCGGGCGCCGTGATCGGTGACGACGACCTGAAGCGCGAAGGTGAACTGCACCACGAGAAGGCCGACGCCGCGAGTACGGCCAAGGAAGCGGCAACCAAGGCCACACAAGAGAAGACCGAGGCCGACCTCGTCACGCGGGAGCGTGAGATCGACGTAGAGCGCCAGCGGCTCGCTGCGGAGACGACAGCCGACGCGCGCGAGGCGGAGATCGAGCGCACGCGGGCTGCGGAAGAGCAGCGGGTTGCTGCGGAGACGGCACGCAAAGAGGCGGCAGTGGAGCAAGGGAAAGCCGCGCAGCAACAGGCAGCCACCCGCCAGGAGCAGGTCGCCGCACGCGAACGCATTGAGACCGAGCGGCGTGCCGCTGACATCGAAGCGGAGGCCCAGCGGTCGCAACGCGCCGCAGACGTGCTCGACAAGGCCGCAGAGGAGATCGCATGAGCGTCACGGATCGCATTCGCGTCGTACCGAGAACGATCGTCGGCACCTACCTGCGTGCTGGTCGGCTGCCGGTGACCGTGGCCGAGCGGGTTGCCCGGCAACAGGAGAACGAGAGTTGGGCCCCGGCCGTCGCCTACGAGACGTTGCAGGCCGGCGTTGAGACCCGGATCGGGAAGCTTCTGCGGGACGAGGAGCTCGCGGCCAAGGGTCGGCTTCGCGAGGAGAAGGTTGCTCAGCTGAGGCGCGCGGCGAAGCTCGAAGCAGTTGCCGAGGGTCAGCGCGAGGTTGCCGACGAGACATTCGAGCAACGTCGTGAGCAGGCCGAGCACAAGCGTGCAGCGGCAGCGCAGAAGGCTGACCAGCGTGAAGCGGAACTCGAGCGGCAGGCCGAGGTTCGCGAGCGCAAGGTTCAGGACAAGGCCGCCAAGAAGGCCAGCAACGCGCGTGAGCTGAAGCTGCAGCAAGACAAGGCCATCGAACGACGTGAGCGGCTCGCAAAGAGCGAGGCGCTCGCGAAGGAGTCCGAAGCGCTCACCGCGGCAAGGGAAGCGCTCGACGCCGAGCGGACCGTCGACGTGATCGACGACACGCTCGAAGGCACGAAGGAAGCACGCAAGACCAGCTGAGCGGAACGCTTGAAGGCGGGCCGGGCGGACGATGTCTCCCGGCCCGCTTGCGCGTTCCCGGGCCCTGTCGGTGCCGCGGCGCATGATGTCCGTCGATGGGCGCCGACAAGTCCCCCGAGCTGGTCGCTGTAGACGAGGTTCGGGCGCTCGCGCTGAGCCTGCCGCGCGCCTATGAGGTGCTGGTCCGCGACCGGGTGAAGTTCCGCGTCGGACGCTTGGTGTTTGTCGCGTTCTCCCGCGACGAGACCTTGATGGGCTTCGGCTTTCCGAAGAGGAGCGTGACGCGCTCATCGCGTCCGACCCGACGAAGTTCCGGCTGCCGCCGACGTCGGACCTCCGCTACAACTGGGTGGTGGCTCGGCTCGACCGGTTGTCGCCGGCCGAGATGCGCGAGTTCGTCGTGGACGCCTGGCGGATGTGCGTGCCGAAGGGTGTCGCCGCCGACTACTTAGGCAGCGCGTCCCGCCATGGCGAGACATCCAGGCCTGGATAACGCTCAGCGGTCGCCGCAACGAGGTCGTCGTCCCAGATGGGGTGGCCAGGCGGAGGAAAACCGAACAGGTCCAGCTCGCGCACCGACAGGTCCGCCACGAATGCGTCCCATTGCGGGTCGACAGCACGTGCCTGGAATCCTTCGAAGCCGACCCAGTCCTGGCCGGCGACCTTGAAGCTCACGTTCAGCAAGAACCGCGACCCGCCCGGTGCTTTCAAATCCACGGCCCGGTGGAAGACGTCGGGCCGGTACGCCAACAGCGACCCTTTGACGCCAACAGCAGCTTGCTCCGCGGCGTACAGCTCGCGATCCCAGTCCGGCATGTACAGCGGCATCGTCGGCTTGCGACCGACGGAGTCCGGCAGCGACACAAGGTGCGTCGGTGCGCTCGCCTCGTCGACATCGGACAGGTAGAGAAACGTCTCGAGGTGCCACCAGGGCGCGCGTCCGCTCGGCGGCAGCCATGAGTGGTTGCGATCGGTGTGCATCGGCTGCTCGTAGTTGGTCTCGCCGGTGTACTTCGCTCCGAGGCCGGCCTGGTAGAGCCGGAGGTCTCTGCTGCCGAGGGCGCGCTCGGCGAAGTCGACGATCGACGGGTGCACGCACAACCGGTTGAGCAAACCCCCACCCGCGAACGGGAACTCACGTCGCCAGCGATGTTGCTCCGGACGGAAACCCGGACCTTCTGCAGGCCACAGATAGCCCTGCGACTGCTGCGGTGGACGTCCCCTCCACCGCTCGATCGTGCCGGTGGGGTCGGCGTGGTATTCCTCCGCGCTGGGGAACATCACTGCCAGTTCAGCGGCCGCTGCGCCGATCTCTTCAGCGCTGATCAGGCCGTCCAGCACCACCCACCCGTCCTGCTGCCACGCGGCGACCTCGTCGTCACGTGCCGTGCGTGACGAGCTCAACCGACGACGGGGAGCTGCAACAGCCCGGGCGCCTTCTTGCTCGTCACGACGCTGACGGCAACCGCGGTCGAGTTGCCTTTGTACGCCGCATCGCTACCGGCGACGACGAGCTGCAAGTGGTGGCCGGCGGCGAACTGGTGAACGATGCCGGGCAACGTCACCGTGAACGGCTTGGTCACGTCGGCGACGCGAGCAGGAGCAATCAGCCGGTTCGTGAGCGTCTTGTGGCCGGCCGCATCGACGTCGTACAGCTTGAGGAACAGCACGAGGTGTCCGCCCGGACTGCCGAGCTGCGTTGCGACAACGGACGGTGCGAACACCCGCAGTGTCACGGTCGGTACGCCGACGACGTCGACGGCCTGGGCGAGCGGTGCGCTGTTGTAGGCCGCGAACGTGCCCGGTGCATCGCGTACGTCGCCGAGCGGGCTCGGCACGTCGGCCTGGAGAGCCGATGTCTCGCTGTAGCTCGTGGCGGCAGGACCCGGCGCGACGAAGTCGGCCATGCCCTGTGTGACGTACCCACGTGAGGCCGCGAGCCGGTTCGTCCCGGACAGGTAGTAGCTGACGGAGTTGCTGATCGGGTACGACGCTGCGGTGCCGTACTGCACCGTGTCGGATCCGCTACCGCTGAACGGCACCCAGTCGCGGTAGTAGGAGAAGTCCGGTCCGGTCGAGACGGCGCTGCCCTTGAGGTAGTGGTCGAACCAGTCGAAGAAGCGCTGCCCTTCGTACGTCGACAACGCGTCCTCGCCGCCGCTGTACTCGCCCGGTCCCTTGACGCCCCCGCTGTGACCCCACGACTGCCAGATCATCTGGACCGGCGTGCCTTGCGCCTTCAGTGCGCGGTACGTCGCGGCCGCCTCGTTCAGGTTGAACAGCGTGTCGTTCTCACCCTGCGCGAGCAGCACCGGGATGCGGATGCGGGACACGTAGGACTCGACGGACGCGTGCCGCGCGAGCTGCATGGTGGACTTCGTCGGGTAACCGAGCGCATCCATCTCGGCTTTGCTCGGGCAAGCCCGGTTGTCGAAGTTCGGGCAGCCGACGTTGCGGCTGGGGTCGGTCTGCGCACCCTCGAGACCGTCGGCGATGCCGAGCCCGAAGAACAGCGACGTCCACTCGAGCTTCTCAGTGCCTGGTGTCGCGTAGGTGACGCCGTACTTCCGACTCGTGTTGTTCGGAGCGAGGGAGTACGACAAGTCGCTCCACGTGATGATCGGGATGATCGTGTCGAGGCGCGGGTCGACCTTCGCGACCGCGAACTGGATCTGCCCGCCGTACGAACCGCCGATCATGCCGACGCGTGGGTCGTTGGCGTGTCCCTGGCCGTCGTGCGCTACCGCGTCGTGGATGACGAAGTCGACGGTCGGCGCCGCTGTGGTGTGCGCCGCGTCTTTGTACGCGACACCGCTGGCTCCACCGAGGAACGACACGAGCTGGCTGCCCGCCTTGCCGTCCCAGTCGGGGTCGTCGAGCTCGATCTTGCAGCCGCTGCCGCCGAAGCCGAGCCCGGAGTAAGACAGCACGGCGTAGCCGTTGCTCGCCGCGAGCTTGCCGAGGCCGGCCTGGTCGTCCTTCGACCCGCCGAAGCCGTTGGTGGTGAGGATCGCCGGCACCGGGTTCGCGGCCGAAGCGTCGTTCGGCTTGTAGAGGTCGCCGATGACGTCGCAATGAGTGTTGTTGTGCGGGCCTACGGTCACCGCGAAGTGCAGCGTCTGGACGGTGTACGCCGGCGGCGTGTCGGCGAGGGCAGGCACCAGCGCAAGCGGTGTCGTTGCGAGGGCAGCGGCGACGGTGAGCCGAAGGCCACGGTGCATGCAGGAGCTCCTGGGATTCCGGGGGGCGTCTGTTCATATTCGCCACCGGCGACCCGGATTCCTGCCGTCAGGCAAGCTCGAGCTGCGCTCCCGACGTCCGGCGCTCGAGGTCGAGGAGCACCCGCTTGCGGTCCATGCCACCGCCGTATCCGGTCAGTGACCCGTTTGCCCCGATCACCCGGTGACAAGGCACGACGACCGCGATCGGGTTGCGCCCGTTCGCGAGTCCCACGGCGCGGCAGGCCTTCGCGTTGCCGATCCGCGTTGCGAGCTGGAGATAGGAGCGCGTTTCGGCGTACGGGATCTCGAGCAGCGCTGCCCAGACGCGCTGCTGGAACGGAGTACCCGCCGGGGCGAGCGGGATGTCGAAGTCGCGCCGGGTGCCCGCGAAGTAGTCCTGGAGCTGTCCGACGTAGTCAGCTAGCGCGTCGTCGTCACGCTCCCACGTCGTCTCGATGGCGAACGGACTCATGTGCAGCCGGGTGAGCGCGGCGCCGTCGCCGGTCAGCAGTAGCTCGCCGATCGGGCTCGGCATGGTCGTGTAAACGGTCATCGTTCCCGTGTTCATAGCGACTCCCATAGATACATCAACGCGTAGGACCGCCAGGGACGCCAGCGTTCGGCGATCGCCGCGGCGGATCTCGGGTCGGCCGGTTGGCCGAGGTTTGTCAGTGCATGTCGTACGCCGAGGTCGGTGGGCAGAAATGCGTCCGGGTCGGACAGCGCGCGCAGGCCGATGTAGGACGCGGTCCACGGTCCGACGCCGGGCAGCGCGAGCAGCGCACGCTCGACAGCGAGGCGATCGGCGCCGGCATCGATGCGAATGTCGCCCGTTGCGAGCGCTGACGTGAGGGCGTGCAGCGCGCGTTTGCGCGCGGCGGGCATCGGCAGATCGTCGGGGTCAGCGTCGGCGAGGGTGCCGGCGTCCGGAAACAGGTGTGTGACGGCACCCACGGGCGCGGTGAGCGGTTTGCCGTACTTCGCGACCAGGCGTCCCGCGACCGTGCGCGCGCCGGAGACCGACACCTGCTGCCCGAGGATCGCGCGCACCGCGAGCTCGGCACCGTCGACGTGACCAGGCACCCTCCGACCGGGAGCGTTGCGTACGAGCCGACGCAGCAGCGGGTCGCGGCCGAGCGCGTCCGCGACCGCGACCGAGTCGGCGTCGAGATCGAGTAGCCGCCGACAGCGTTGCACTGCGGCGGCCAGGTCGCGCACGTCGTCGAGGCGCATCGTGGCGCGGACGTGGCCGTCGGCGGGAGTCAGGTCGACGACGCCGGTGCCGTGGGGGAGATGCAGGCTCCGTCGGAACGTCGTTCCGTCCCACTCTTCGATGCCCGGAACGGCGCGAGTGCCGAGGAACCTGAACAGTGGTGTCGCGTCGAACGGTGCACGATAGGGAAGCCGCAACGTCAACGAGCCGGGCGCCGTCGGTGTCGACGCCGACCGCGCGCGCAGCTCGCGCGGTGTGCCCGCGAAGACATCACGGATCGTGTCGTTGAACTGACGGATGCTCGCGAACCCGGCGGCGAACGCGACGTGGCTAACCGCGAGGTCGGTCGTCTCGAGCAGGATGCGCGCGGTCTGCGCGCGCTGGGCTCGCGCGAGTGCGATCGGGCCGGCGCCCACCTCTGTGACGAGCTGACGGTGCACGTGCCGTTCGCTGTAGCCGAGTCGCGCCGCGAGACCGGCGACACCGTCGCGGTCGACGACGCCGTCGGCGATCAGCCGCATCGCGCGACCGACGAGGTCGGCGCGCAGGTTCCACTCTGGCGAACCCGGCGTGGCGTCCGGCCGGCAGCGCTTGCAGGCCCGGAAGCCGCCCTGCTGCGCCGCTGCAGCGGTTGCGTAGAAGCGGACGTTGCTGCGCTTCGGCGTCAGCGCCGGGCAGCTCGGCCGGCAGTAGATCCGCGTCGAGGTGACCGCGGTGAAGAACGCGCCGTCAAAGCGGGCGTCGCGGCTGGACACGGCGCGATAGCAGGTCTCGTGGTCGAGCACGTCGCCCACTCTGCCAGCCGGGACCGACAACGACTGGCGGAAATCGGACGGGCAGATGTTCACTGCCGGCGGCGGCTGCGCCCCCCGCATGATCATCGCGGCTACCGCCGCATAGAAGCGGCCCACACCGCGCTTCGGGGCGCGACTCACCCCCGTGCGGCGCCAGCCTGGGCCTCGGTGAGGCGACCGAGCTGCACGAGGCCGCGGATCGCGGCGCGCACCGTCTCTCGCGCGTCCCGAAGTTCGACGCCGAGGTCAGTGTGGAACGCGCTGTCATCGGTCGGCACCCAGCGCGTGAGCAACGTCATGCCTTCGTGCGTGAGCGGTGAGTCGACCGGGAGCACGTGCATGAGGCCGTCCATGACCGTGCCGACGACGCGCAATCCCACCCCGGGGACCGGAATGACCCGGAACCGGCGCCCCGTCGCGTCCTGCAGGAGGCGCGCGTAGTCGGGCATCCGGACGAAGTGGCCGCCGCACATATAACGCCGCGGCCCACGCCCCGGTGTGAGCGCGGCTGCGTGAATTGCCGCGAGGTCGCGGACGTCGATGAACGAGAGCGCGCCGGCGGACATCACGACGCCGTGCCGCGCGTAGTACTCCAGTGCCGCGACGGATTCGCCGATGGCTTGACCGGCGGGCGGCCCCCACACGGCAGCCGGATACGTGATGACCACCGGTGCGCCTTCGGCCTGTCGCCGTCGTACATGTTCTTCCGCCTGTGCTTTGGACCTGCCGTACGCCGACTCCACCCTGGCCGGCGGGAGGTCGGCCGAGACCAGCTTGACGCCCGGTGTGAACACTGCCGCGACGCTGGACACGTGCACGATCGGGTCGAGCCCGCGTTCAACCGCACTGTCAATGACGATCTCGGTGCCGCGCGGGTTCGTCGCCAGCACGTCGGCGGCGCGACGGCGTTCGACCGAAACCTCGGCGGCCGCATGGACGACCGCATCGCAGCCGTCTATCGCCGTCGCGACACTGTCGGCGTCTTTGATGTCGCCGACGACAAAGTCGTCGATAGGTACGCCGAGCGGCGCGAGCGACTGCTCGATCCGTTTCCGGTTGCGCACCAGCAGCCGGACGTGGTGACCCGCGTCCACGATCGCCTTGACGGTGTGGGCACCGATGAAGCCGGTGCCCCCCGTGACGAGGACTTTCGTTAGCTCGCCGTCCAGCCCAGCGGCATCAGGATCTGCTTCGTCTCACAGAACGACTCCAGACCTTCGACACCGTCCTCCCGCCCGACACCCGAGCACTTGTAGCCGCCGAACGGCCCGGCCATGTCGAACGCGTACCAGTTGATGGCGTATGTGCCGGTGCGCACCTGCTTGGCGATCTCCAGACCGTGCGCCACGTCGTTCGTCCACACCGAGCCCGCAAGGCCATAGTCGGAGTCGTTCGCGATCCGGATCGCCTCGGCCTCACCGTCGTACGGGATCACCGACAGCACCGGACCGAAGATCTCCTCCTGCGCGATCGTCATCTTGTTGTCGACGTTGGCGAACACAGTGGGTTCGACGTACCAGCCCTTGTCGAGACCCTTGGGTCGACCACCGCCGGCCACGACCTTCGCGCCCTCGGCCTTGCCTTTCGCGATGTAGCCCTCGACGCGGTCGCGTTGCCGCTCCGCGACGAGCGGGCCCATCTGCGCTTCCGGATCGCTCGGTGGCCCGACCTTGTACGCCGCTGCTGCTGCCGCGAGCGCATCGGTGATCTCGGCGTACCGTGCGCGCGGCGCGAGGATGCGCGTCTGCGCGACACAGGCCTGACCACTGTTGGCAAGTCCGGACATCAGCAGACCGTCGACGTTGGCGGCGAGGTCGAAGTCGTCGAGCAGGATCGCGGCGGACTTGCCGCCCAGCTCGAGTGTGCAGCGCTTGAGCCGCTCGGCAGCGAGTGCGCCGACGCGCTTGCCCGCGGCGACGCTGCCGGTGAAGCTCACCTTGTCGATGCCGGGGTGCGTGACGAGGTGCTCACCGACTTCGCGTCCGGCCGGAAGTACCGAGAGCACACCCTCGGGCAACCCCGCCTCGGCGAACCAGTCGGCAACGACGTTCGTCGCGAGCGGCGTCTCCGGTGCCGGCTTGAGGACAACCGTGCAGCCGGCGAGCAGCGCCGGTGCCAGCTTGTTGAAGGCAAGGAAGAGCGGGACGTTCCAAGCGATGATCGCCCCGACGACACCGACCGGCTCCTTGTGCACCCGGAACGTGCCGAAGACGCCTTGCTTCTCCTCTTCCCACGGGAAGCTCGCGGCTAGGCCGGGATAGAAACCGAGCACTGCTTGCGACGGGAACACCTGCATCATCTGGACCGTCATGGGCGGTTGGCCCAGCTCGCTGGAGATGACGTTCACCGTGTCGTCGGTCCGTGTCGCGAGCAGCTCACCGACCTTCGTGAGCACTGCGGCGCGCTCGATCGGTGTCATGCGCGGCCAAGGGCCCTCGTCGAACGCCTTTCGCGCTGCGGCCACAGCAGTGTCCACGTCGGCCTCGGCCGCTTCCGGCGTACGGCCGACAGGCTCCAGCGTCGCGGGGGAGTGCACTTCGATGACCCGGTCGCTGGATGGTGCGACCCACTGACCACCGATGAACAACTTGTCGTACTCGTACATGAGAAACCCTTCCACTGACAGCCAAAGCCGCACCACCTGGATCTGACAGTTTGTCAGATCCGAGCCGTCCGCGTTTGTGCTGGTCACGGCCGAGGAATGGCCGAATGGGCTGAGCAGACAGCCGACCTTGGTCGCTTGTGTGTTGCGGGAGGGCCTAGCCCGATGGAGGACGGTACCGGCAGAAATGTTGGGTCCTACGACGTCGTCGTCGTGGGATCCGGTTTTTTTGGCCTCACCATCGCTGAACGTGTCGCGAGTCAGCTCGACCGCCGGGTCCTCGTTCTCGAACGCCGCAGCCATCTCGGGGGCAACGCGTATTCCGAGCCCGATCCGCAGACCGGTATCGAGGTTCACCGTTACGGCGCGCACCTGTTCCACACGTCCAACAAACGCGTGTGGGACTACGTCAACGAGTTCACGACGTTCACGCCGTACCAGCATCGGGTCTTCACGATCTTCAAGGACCGGGTCTACCCGATGCCGATCAACCTCGGCACGATCTGCGAGTACTTCGGGCGCTACCTGACACCGGCCGAGGCCCGCGCGCTCGTCCGTGAGCAGTCGAGTGAGATCGACGCGGACCGGGCCAACAACCTCGAGGAAAAGGCGATCTCACTGATCGGTCGCCCGTTGTACGACGCTTTCGTGCGGGGTTACACGGAAAAGCAGTGGCAGACCGATCCGCGCGAGCTGAGCCCGGACATCATCACGCGGCTGCCGGTTCGGTACACATTCGACAACCGGTACTTCAACGACACCTACGAAGGCCTGCCGACGGACGGCTACACCGCGTGGCTGACGCGCATGGCCAGCCACCGGAACATCGATGTGTGGACCGGAATCGACTTCTTCGACGTACGCCGGCACATCCCCGAAGGAACGCCGATTGTGTACACCGGCCCGCTGGACCGGTACTTCGACTACTGCGAAGGCCCGCTCAGCTGGCGCACGCTCGACTTCGAGCCCGAGGTTCTCTCGACCGGCGACTTCCAGGGCACGCCGGTCATGAACTACGCGGACACCGATGTGCCATGGACCCGCATTCATGAGTTCCGGCACTTCCACCCCGAGCGTGACTACTACCCCGACGACCAGACCGTGATCGTGCGGGAGTACTCACGTGCCGCGACATCTGCGGATGAGCCGTACTACCCGATCGGCACCGCAGCCGACCGGACCCGGCTTGAGCGGTACCGGTCGCTGGCTGAGGCGGAACCCGACGTCCTGTTCGGGGGCCGGCTCGGTACCTACCAGTACCTCGACATGCACATGGCCATCGCGTCGGCGCTGTCGATGTACGACAACTCCCTTGCTCCGCACCTGACGCAGGGGGCGCCGTTGCAGGGACGGCGGGGACAACGCGCTCAGGCGGGCAACACCAACTGCGCGAAAGGTGCGGCCGCATGAGGCTCCACGATGGCGATCTCGTCGTTCTGTCGCACCTGCGCTGGGACTGGGTGTGGCAGCGGCCGCAACATCTGATCAGCCGCGTCGGTGCGGGCCGGCGTACCTGGTTCGTCGAGGAACCTCGACCATGCGACGTGTCAGAAGCCAAAGCCCAGATTCAGGAAGTTGACGGCATCACCCGGGTCTGGATCGACACTCCTGGCGACGTCCGGGAGTTCGGAGCGACGTCGACGGAGCTCTACCAGCCGCTGCTCGAGGACCTGCTGGGCGGCCGGGAGCGCGACGTCTGGCTTTATGCGCCGACAGCGGTGCATATCGCTGAAGCACTCGCACCACGACTGCTCGTGTACGACGTCATGGACGACCTCGCGAGCTTCGCAGACGCGCCGCCAGAGATGACATTGCGGATGCGACGCGCCCTGACGATCGCCGACGTTGCGTTCGCAGGTGGCCGCTCGTTGCATCGAAGCGCCGCGGCTGCACGGGGCGCTCAACCGACGCATCTGTTCCCATCGGGCGTCGAGTGCTCCCACTACGCCACGTCCAGGTCTTTTCGCCGTCAACACGACGTCAAGGTCGCCGGCTACGTCGGCGTCATCGACGAACGACTCGACCTCGAGCTCATCGCGGATCTCGCAGCGGCTCTGCCGGACTGGGAAATCCACATGGTCGGTCCGACCGCAAAGATCGACCCGGCAACGTCGCCGCAGGCGGCGAACATCCGCTACTTCGGCATGCAGGCCTACGAGCGGCTTCCGCAGGTGATGGCGGAGTTCGACGTCGCGCTGATGCCGTTCGCCCTCAACGACGCGACGCGCTCGATCAGTCCGACCAAGACGTTGGAGTACCTCGCTGCGGGGCTCCCCGTCGTCTCGACCCGGGTGCCGGACGTCGTGCTGGACTGGGGCGACGTCGTACATCTCGCTGACGACGGCCGCGCGTTTGCCGCTGCGTGCGAGCACGTCGTGCAGCACTCCTGCGGCCGCCGCGACGAACAAGTCGCGCCGCTGCAGAAGCGTTATGAGTGGGACACGATCGCCGGGTCGATGGTGCAGATCCTCGAAACGGCGCTGGCAGAGAAGCAGACCGACAGCGAGCAGGTGACCGCGTGACGATCGCTATGGCTCGGACTGCGCTGCGGTTCGAGTCGCGCCGCTACTGCATGGTCAAAGATCCGTGTCCGGTCTTCGACGGCTCGCTCTGGCATCTGTTCGGCACGGGCATCACGAGCCCGCATGTGTTCGAGCTCTTGCATGCGACAGCGCCGAGCCTGCGCGGTCCGTGGCAGGTTGCGCAACCGATCCGCGTCGATATCCCGGGCGGGTGCGTCGCAGCGCCGGGCGTCGTCGCTTCGCGGGGCCGCCTGCACATGTTCCTGCAGACCGAGTACAACAAGCTCGGCGGCACGATCGAGCATCTCGTTTCCATTGACTGCGGTACGACGTTCCACCACGTCGACACCGCGCTGACGTCACAACCAGGTACCGAAGACGCCGGTATCTACGACCCGCACCCCGCCGAGATCGGTGGCTGGCCCTATCTCGTCTACTCCGGCTTCCGCACCGTGGGTGAGCCCGACGTGCACTTGGCACGCAGCGTCACCGGTCGGTGGTCCGGGCCGTGGGAACGACTGGGTCCGATCCTGCGACACGAGCACGTCGACTGCCACAACCAGCGCGGCGAACCCCTCTACGAATGGGGACTCGAGGGTGGTCAGCTCATCGAGCTGCCCGATGGAGATGTGTTGCTCAACGCGGTGTGCTTCCTGCGGGATGCTCCGGCCGGTTGTCGACAGCGCGTTTTCTTCGCCCGCGCGAGCACACCGCTTGGTCCCTACGCCGTCGACGGGCCCGTGCTCAGCCCGGTGGGTGGCGACCATGCTGGTGAGAACGGGCACGGCACCCTGGTCCTGGACGGCAAGGAACTCGCATTGTTCTTCCAGGAGCGCGACGCGAACTCCGAAACGTGGCGCTACGCCCTCGCGGCTGCAGATGTCGACTCCATTCCGTCACTGGGCGAGGCCGCGCCGACCGACGACATCGCTGGCGAGGAAGCAGCGTGAGCCCACAAACATCGCTGCCGGTGGTCCCGTTCGGCACGACCGGCATGGACATCACGCGCGTCGGCTTCGGCGCGTGGGCAGTGGGTGGTGGCGGCTGGCGGCTCGGCTGGGGCAACCAGGAGGACATGGAGTCGATAGCCACCATCCGCCACGCCGTCGAGAGCGGCGTCAACTGGGTCGATACCGCGCCGGTGTACGGCCGCGGTCGCTCCGAAGAGGTGGTCGGTCTCGCCCTTCGCGACTACTCCGACGCTGACCGGCCTTATGTGTTCACGAAGTGCGGCCTGATCTTCGACGTGAACGACGACGAGGCCGGACCGAGCAACGTGATGGCCGCGGACAGCGTGCGCCGCGAGGTGGAGGACTCCCTGCGGCGGCTCCAGGTTGAGCGAATCGACCTGTACCAGGTGCACTGGCCGCCGGAGGACGGCACGCCACTCGAGGACTACTGGGCAACGATGGTCGACCTCGTCCAGGCGGGCAAGGTGCGCGCGATCGGCTTGTCGAACCATGACGTCAAGCAACTGGAGACTGCTGAGGCAATTGGACACGTGGGATCACTGCAGCCGCCGTTCTCGATGATTCATCGGGAAGCAGCTGACGACGTGATCCCGTGGTGCGCCGAGCATGACACCGGCGTGATCGTCTACAGCCCGATGCAGTCCGGGTTGCTCACCGGGGCGATGACTGAGGAACGGCTTGCGTCGATGCCGGACGATGACTGGCGCCGCGACCATGAAGACTTCACCGGTGACAACCTGAAGCGCAACCTCGCCCTGGCCGACGCGCTACGTCCGGTTGCCGATCGACATGGCGTGGAAACGGGCGCGATCGCCGTAGCCTGGACGCTGACATGGCCGGGCGTCACCGGCGCGATCGTCGGTGCCCGGCGCGCGGACCAGGTCGACGGGTGGCTTCCGGCAGCGACGCTGGAGCTTTCCGAGGGCGACCGGGAGGAACTGTCCACAGCGATCACGACTACCGGGGCAGGCGCCGGCCCGACCAGCCCGCGGTCAACGTCGACCCAGCTGGGGTGACGACGGCGCTCGCGCCGAGCGTCCTGGATCTCGATGCGCGCGATCGCGGCTCGCTCGACGGAATATGGGAGTTCTTCCCGGGCGATCACGATCGCAGCGAGCTCGACCAACTGACGCCCGCTGCCATCGAGGTCCCCGGCTTGTGGGAGGCGCAGGGTTACCTCGAGCTCGACGGCACCGCTTGGTACCGCCGCCGCTTCCATCTCCCGTACGTCGACGGCCACTGGACGTTGCGTTTCGGCGCCGTCATGGATCTTGCCGACGTGTTCCTCAACGCCGAACACATCGGCTCGCACGCGCAGCCCTTCACGCCGTTCGAGCTCCCGGTCACGCATGCGTTGTGTGCCGGCGTGAACGTGCTCGATGTAAGGGTCACCGACCCGCCACTCGAGGATCCGCAACACGTGCGGATGGCGCACGGGAAACAAGGTTGGGCGAACCATGTCTTCCCGAGCCGACCGAGCCTTTATCTGACCTACGGCGGCATCTGGCAGCCGGTGAGCCTTCGGCGGCACGGGCCGTTGGTGCTCTCGGACGTGTTCGTCAACAGCGATCCGGACGACCTGCAGGTCCGGGTTGAGGTCGAGAACGTCGCGGCCGAGGAGACCTGGGGCTTGCTCGGGCTGCGCACGCTCGACCGGGTGCAGGAGCACGTCGTACGACTCGGTCCTGGCGAGTCCACGACGGTCACGTCGCAGTTCGGCAGCACTCCCGCGCCGCGCTGGTCACCCGAGCAACCTGCGCTCCATCAGCTGCTCGTCGAGGTCAAGACCGACGTCGCGTTGAGCGACCGGCGGCAGATTCGTTACGGGCTGCGCACCATCCGCTTGGACGGGACGCGCATGTTGATCAACGACGTGCCGTACCGCATGAAGAGTGTGCTGGTGCAGGGCTTCCGCGCCGAACAGCTGTATGCCGAGGGCAGCCGCGAGCAGATCATCGACGAGGTCAAAGCCGCCAAGGCCATGGGCTTCAACACCGTGCGGCTGCACATCAAGGCTTTCGACCCGACCTACCTACGCGTGTGCGACGAGCTCGGAATGTTGGTGCACAGCGACCTCCCGATAGCCGAACCGATCGCGCACGACGAGCTCGGCGACGGCACACCACTCAGCGAATGCGCGATCGAAGCAATCACCGAGCAAGTCCGCCGCGATCGCAACCATCCGTCGATCATTCTGTGGTCGGCGATGAACGAGCTCGGCCTCGACCGGGCGGGCGTACGCGAGTCGCCGGTCTACGAGCAGTTCGCGCGCACGATGTACGCCGCGGTCTCGTCGATGGATCCGACGCGGCCTGTCATCGAGAACGACTGGGTCGAGCCCCATCCCGACCGCGTGTTCTGTTCACCGATCCTCACCGCGCACTGGTACGGCCGCTTGCATTCGGAGTACCTCGACAAGCTCGACGCCGCATGCCGGCAGTGGGCTGACGCGCAGCGACCGCTCTACGTCACCGAGTTCGGCGACTGGGGTCTGCCGACGATGCCGGAGACACCGGCCGCGCCGTTCTGGGATCCGCGCGAGATCTACGCCGCCGGGCTTGCCGCGACGCTCTGGCCCGCCAGCATCGGCCGGTTCGTGCGGGAAACGCAGCGCTACCAGGGCTTGTCCGACCGACTGCAGATCGAGGTGTTCCGGCGCCACGACCACGTCGGTGGCTACTGCGTCACCGAGCTGACCGACGTGCCGCATGAGCTGAACGGCTTGCTTGATCTGCATCGTCAGCCGAAGCCGCCAGCGGTCGAGGAGATCCGCCGCGCGAACCAACCGACCCTCCCGATGCTGCACCTCGACAGCCTTGTGGTCTATGCGGGGGAGTACCTGCGCGCGCCTCTGCATATCGCTAACGATGGTCCCGCGCTTAGCGACGTACAGGTGCACATCCGTTTCGGCGGCACGATGGCGGCGAACCTCGATCGCGTTGCTGCCTTCGACGCCACCGCCTTGTCACCCGCGAGGATCGAGGCGCGTTTCGGTGAGTGTGAGGTCGCGGTCCGCGTCGGTTCGATCGAGGCCGATCGCAGCGTCGTCGTGGGCGACGTGACCGTGCTGGCACCGCGTGTCGCCGGCAACCACGATCTGCTGCTGATCCTGTCGTCCGGTGCGCAGGTCATCTCGGAGAACCGCTACCCGATTCACATCGTCACGCGCACCGCCGCGCCGTACGATGTGCAGTCGCGCGGCGACGGCGATGCGGTCCTGCAGGCAGTGGGCGCCCGTTGTGGTGCGACTGGTCCGCTGGTCGTCGCCGAGGGTGCCCTTGACGTCGCCGCCGGAACCGAGGCCCGCCTGCGACTCGACGCAGGTGAGACCGTCGTCGTCCTCGCGCAGGATCCGGCCAAGGCTGCGCACTATCCGGTCCCGACCGAGCTCGCGAATGTCGAGACCGCGTGGGGATCGTCGGTGTTCCATTTCACGACCGACTCGGGTGCGCTGCCGTCATTGCCGAGACGCAACGTGCTGGTAGCAGAAGAGTCCACGATCCAGGCGCACAGTGCCGTCGTTCGCATCGCGGGTGGCGGTTTCCCGCACGAGCCCGTCGTCATCGCGTACAAGCCGGTACCCGGCTCCATCACCGGATGGATCGTCGGTTGTCACCACGTTGGCGCCGGGCGGCTGATCTGTTGTCAATACCGGCTGGCACGTCGCGTGCTCGAAGGGGACACCGCAGCACGGGCGTTGCTCGCGGACATCCTTCGTTGGGCAGCGCATCCGCGTGAGCCAACGGCACGGCTCGAGACCGTGAAGCCGGATGGTCGGTCGCTGACCTACTACGCCTACCCCGAGCCGTCATGACCGAGCGACGGTGGGACCCGGTCACCGGCGAGTGGCGCACCTTTGCCACACATCGGCAGGACCGGACGTTCCTGCCTCCGGCCGAGGCCTGCCCGCTGTGCCCGACGCCCGTCGGTGCGACGACAACCACCGAGGTCCCGGAACCGGCGTACCAGATCGTGGTGTTCGACAACCAGTTCCCGTCGTTGTCGGCGCAGCCACCCGAGCCGACGGTGCAACCCTCCGACTTGTACGACGTCCTGCCCGCGGTCGGCGCAGCAGAGGTCGTGCTCTATAGCGATCAGCACAACGCGACCTTCACCGATCTCGACATCGAGCGGGTGCGTCGGCTGATCGACGTGTGGGCTGACAGGTACGCCGTCCTCGGGGCCCGGCACGACATCGGTTACGTGTTCATCTTCGAGAACAAGGGCGCAGTCATCGGTGTCACGATCGATCATCCGCATGGTCAGATCTACGGCTTTCCTGACGTACCGCCGCGTCCGCGGCGGGAGCTTGACGTCGCGGCCGCGCACCTCGCCGAACACGGAACCTGTGTGTACTGCGACGTTGTTGCCCACGAGCAGTCCGATGGTGTGCGCGTGGTTTCGAGCAATGAGGACTTCCTGGCCTTCGTCCCCTTCGCTGCGCGCTTCCCCTATGAGGTGCACGTCACGTCGCTGCGACATGCCGCCAGCCTGCTTGATCTGAGCGACCCGGAACGCCGCTCGTTCGCTGAAGTGCTGCTCAACGTGGCGCGGGCCTACGACGGCTTGTTTGCGTTCTCGATGCCCTACGTGATGGCGATGCACCAGTCGCCCACTGATGACGGGGAGTGGCTCGCGGTCAGTCACCTCCACGTCGAGTTCACCCCGCCGTACCGCACGGCCGACAAGCTGAAGTACCTCGCGGGTGCCGAGCTTGCCGCGGGCGCGTTCATCAACGACACCGTCCCCGAGGCAACAGCGGCCGCGCTGCGGCGCGCCCTGGATGAGGCCGATGGGCACGTCGTCGGCAGCTGACAGCGCACGCCCGGGTCGGGTTGCACAGCGCTTTCGGACTGCGTTCGGCAGCGACCCCGAGGGCGTCTGGCGCGCGCCCGGCCGGGTCAACCTGATCGGCGACCACACGGACTACAACGGCGGCTTTGTGCTGCCCGTAGCGATCGACAGGTCGACGATGGCTGCGGTCGCGCGACGGCGGGACGGCGTTGTTCGTGGCTGGTCCGAGCAATGTGGGTCGGCCAAGTCCGTCGTGCTCGACGAGTTGGCAGACAGCCCGCCCCACGACTGGCTCGGCTACGCGGCGGGTGTGGCGTGGGCGCTGCGCGAGCGGGGTGTTGACGTCGGCGGATTCGACGTCGCCATTGACTCCGATGTGCCCGTCGGCGGTGGGTTGTCATCGAGTGCTGCGCTCGAGTGTGCCGTCGGTCTGGCCTTGTGTGAGCTGGCCGATGCCCGGCTGGACCCGAAGGAACTTGCGTTAGTCGCGCAAAGCGCTGAGCAGTCGATCGTCGGAGCTCCTGTTGGGGTGATGGATCAGACGATCGCGTTGCTGGGCCGCGCCGGACACGCGTTGTTCCTGGACTGCAGATCACTCACGAGCCGGCAGCTGCCGTTCGATCTCAGCGCGGCCGACGTGGCACTGCTCGTTGTCGATACCAACGTCAAGCACACCAACGCCGGCGGTGGCTACGCGACCCGACGCAGCGAGTGCGAACGTGCGGCTGCTCAGCTCGGTGTCACGGCCTTGCGCGACGCCACCGCTGACCAAGCGGACGGGCTCGAGCCTGTTTTGGCGCGACGTGTTCGGCACGTCGTGACTGAGAACGCACGGGTGCTGCAAGCCGCCGAGGCCTTGAGCAACGACGACACCATCGGTGTTGGGCCCCTGCTGAGCGCATCGCATGCCTCGTTGCGCGACGACTTCGAGGTCTCCATACCCGAGCTCGACCTCGCCGTCAGTACCGCGCTCGAATGCGGCGCGTACGGAGCTCGGATGACCGGTGGTGGCTTCGGCGGCTGCGCCGTCGCGCTCGTCGCGACCGCAGACATCGACGACGTGTCCGACGGAGTGCGCGCGGCATTTCGTCGCGCCGAGTTCGCCGAACCCACATTGTTCGTCGCACATACGTCCGATGGCGCGAAACGATTGGATCTCTGAATGCGCGGTGTTTATCTGCCCGGGAACCGTGAGGTGGCCTACCGCGAGGTACCGGACCCGCAGCCAGGCCACGGGCAAGTCGTCGTACAGATGAAGGCATCGACGATCTGCGGAAGCGATATTCGCGCCATCTACCGAGAGCATCTCGGCAGCGGAGCGGAGGCGTACCGCAATGTCATTGCCGGTCATGAGCCCTGCGGTGTCATTGTCGAGGTAGGCCCTGGTTGTCGCCGTTTCGCTGTCGGTGATCGCGTGATCCTTTACCACATTGCCGGCTGCGGAGTCTGTCCCGATTGTCGCTCGGGATACATGATCAGCTGCACGTCACCGTTGCGTGCGGCGTATGGCTGGCAGCGCGACGGTGGCCACGCGGACTACCTGCTGGCCGAAGAGTCAACCTGCGTCCCGTTGCCCGACTCATTGACGTTCATCGACGGCGCCTGCGTGGCGTGCGGATTCGGTACGGCGTACGAAGCGCTCTGCAAGGCAGACGTCTCCGGTCGCGACAGCCTGCTCATCACCGGCATGGGTCCGGTCGGTCTTGCTGCGGGGCTGCTCGGTGGGCGAATGGGTGCCGGGCCGCGGATCGGCGTGGATGTCGTGGCCGACCGACTGACCCTTGCGAAAGATGTCGGGGCGATCGACCACGGCGTCATCGCAACTGCGGATGCCGTCGACGTCATCCGCGAGCTGACGGGCGGTCACGGTTGCAGCGTGAGCCTTGACGCCTCCGGTTCGGGGGCGGCGCGGTCAACCGCACTTGCGGCAACGCGCCGCTGGGGGCGATGCGTGCTCGTGGGGGAGGGCGGGCGAATGGAGATCGACGTCAGCCCTGCACTGATCCATTCTCAGCTCACGGTCTTCGGCTCGTGGGTGACGAGCATCGGACGGATGGAGGAGCTGGCCGCGAACCTGGTGCAGTGGGATCTGCACCCCGAGGTGACGGTGACGCACCAATACGCCCTCGATGACGCGGCGAGTGCCTATCAGGTGGCCGACGAAGCAGTCGGGGGCAAGGTCGCGCTCGTCATGGGTGGCTAGCGACAGCCGCACCATGTCCGCGCGGTCATGACCACGGGTCGCGGCCGTTGAGGGTTGCCGTCGCTTCACCGGCGGTACGGTCCAGTGCGCTGGTGACGTTGCGAAGGTCGCGACCAAGCACGCCGGCTTGCATCAGGACAACCGTGAGCAGATATGCCATCTCAGCGTTGCGGTCGAAGACCGGCGCGCAGACGAGACTCACGTCGTACCGCTTCCGCGCGTCGATGTTGTCGACCACGTAGGGCTGCATGCCCCCCGGCATGCGTCGCTGCAGAAGTACGCCGAGCTGCGCGGACACCGCGTCGTCTGGCAGTTCCGACAGCAGTGACCACAACCCGGCGTCGGACTCACCGAGGCCGACGACGAGATGCCCACGCTCCCGGCAAGACGCCACCACCGCGCGCAGCTCGGTCTTGTTGACCGTCAGCGGCGCGAGCGGCGGTTCGTTCAGCCAGGCCTCGACCGTCTTGTTGTCGTCCCACGCGA
This sequence comes from Actinomycetes bacterium, assembly GCA_045807285.1. GTDB lineage: Bacteria > Actinomycetota > Actinomycetes > JAWWOW01 > JAWWOW01 > JBJMHR01. The sequence goes on along the minus strand of JBJMHR010000013.1, from coordinate 372,885 downwards.
CGAACATCACGCCGGACGGCGGCGCGAAGGGGTAACGCTGGCCCACGCGGAACGCCGGAGTGCCGCGCCCATCCGGCTCGGTGCGGGCAAGCACAGTGACCTGGCCGTCGATGACAGCCGACGCCGTGCAGACCGCGCCGATCTCCTTCGTCAGCGCCGTCATCAGCGGCCTGGTGGCATGAACCGCGACGAACCCCTCGTCAGCGGCCGTGCCCGCGGCGAGCATGGCTGCACCGGGGCGATACGTCTTGTTCCCCGGGTCTCGGGTGAGCCAGCCGGATTGCTGTAGTTCGTTCAGGATGCCGAGCGCGGTGGCCTTGCTGATGCCGGTTTCCTTCGCCAGCTCGGCGAGCGAGTGGTCGTGCCCGGGGCGGCGTACAACCGCGTCGAGCAGGGCTACCGTGCGACGGGTGGGGGGCGACTCCCTGGACACATCCGCTCCCCTCGGGCTACCGTTCGTTCCGATTCTGCACCGAGCAGTTGCATATTTGCAACAGGAGGCAAGCCATGGAGTTCGGCCTTTTCATCCAGAACTTCGTCCCGAACTCCCGCCGGGAGACCGACCCGGACGCCGAGCATCACGCGATCTTCGAAGACATCGAGGCGGTCATCGCCGCCGACAAGGCCGGCTTCAAGTACGTGTGGCTGACCGAGCACCACTTCCTCGACGAGTACTCCCACCTGTCGGCGAACGACGTCGTCGCGGGTTACCTCGCTGCGAAGACCGAGCGCATCCACGTCGGCTCCGGCATCTTCAACCCGCTGCCGCAGGTGAATCACCCGGCGAAGGTTGCCGAGCGCGTCAACTATCTCGACCAGCTCACGCACGGTCGGTTCGAGTTCGGCACCGGCCGCGGTGCGGGCTCGCACGAGATCCTCGGTTTCCTGCACCACGCCGGCATCACCGACACCAACATGACGAAAGAGATCTGGGAAGACGTCATCTACGAGTTCCCCAAGATGTTCACGCAGGAGACCTACGAGGGTTACGAAGGCAAGTACTGGTCACTGCCGCCGCGCAAGATCCTGCCCCGTCCGTACGGCCCCGGTCACGCCGCGATGTGGTACGCCGCCGGCAACCCGGCGTCGTACGAGATGGCCGGCCGCATGGGTCTGGGTGTGCTCGGTTTCTCCCTCGACAGTCTCGACAAGGTCGAGAAGCTGCGGAAGTCGTACAAGGACGGCATCGCGAACGCTGAGCCGGTCGGTGCGTTCGTCAACGACAACATCATGAGCTGCATCGCGGCCTACGTCGCCGAGGACAAGCAAAAGGCGATCGACTCCTACGTCAACTGCAAGCCGAACTACCTGGTGTCGAACGTGTACCGCTACCACGACACGTTCCCGCGGCCGCAGCACATCCCGGCGTGGCCGGAAGTGCTCGCCGACCCGACACCGGAGATGGCCGAGCTCGGCGCGCAGTACGGCGGCCTCGTCATCGGCGACCCGGACGACGCGCTCAAGCAGTGTCAGCGCTGGGCGGACACTGGCATGGACCAGCTCGTCTTCGGTATCGGTCCCGCGCCGATTGAAGACACGCTCGAGACGATCCGGTTGCTCGGTGAGCACGTGATCCCGAAGATCGACACGGATCCCGTCCACCGGACCACCCGCTTCCGCGAGACTGCCAAGTCCTAGCCTGCCGAGTTGCCAGACGCTCGGACGGCTAGAGCCGTCTGACGTTCTGACAGTCGAGGAGGAGCGGTGGCGGACTGGGCGACGATCTCGTCACTGGCCACAGCCGGTGGCACGCTCGTGCTCGCCGTCGCGACGTTTGCCTCGGTGCGTTCTGGCAACCGCGCCGCCCGGAGCGCTGAGCGATCGCTGCTGGCGGGCATCCGGCCCGTCTTGATGCCGTCGCGGCTCGACGATCCGCCCGTGAAGGTGGGCTTCCAGGACAACCACTGGGTCAAGCTCAATGGTTCGCGCGGTGCTGCCGAGGCCACCGACGAGGCGATCTACCTCACGATGTCCTTGCGGAACGTCGGCGCCGGCATCGCCGTGCTGCACGGCTGGGTCCTCGTGCCCGAACGCGTGATGGGTGAAGTCCCGCACCCCGAGCTCGGCGAGTTCCATCGGCTCACGCGGGACATCTACGTCCCTGCGGGGGACATTGGGTTCTGGCAGGGCGCGCTGCGGGACCCGACCGATCCGGAGTTTCTCGCGGCACGCAAGGCGATCGAGTCAGGCGAGACGTTGACGGTCTACCTGCTGTACGGGGACCACGAGGGTGGCCAGCGAACGATCACGCGCTTCGCGATGCAGCCGCTCGAGGACGGCGACTACCTGGGCATCGTCGTACGGCACTGGAATATCGACCGCGTCGACCCGCGTTAACGGCTGTCCTTGACCTAGTCAAGTAAAGCGATAACCTGCCCCGCGTGGCGCAGGCCGAAAGCGTGACGCAGATACAGCGACACCTCGAACAACTGCTCCGCATGAGCGCAAGCCGGCGGGTCTATGCCAACCAGGCAGAAACCGCCGGCGTGGTGATGTCCCAGCCCGCGTACGTCCTCCTTCGTTGTATCAGTCAGGACGGACCGTTGCCGATGGGTGAGCTCGCACGGCGTGCACACATGGACGCAGGTGCGACAGCACGCCAGGTCGGCCAGCTCGAACGAGATGGGCTGGTACGCCGGTACGCGAGCTCGGAGGATGGGCGCGTCAACTTGGTCGTGGTGACGCCCCCCGGGCTTCGCGTGCATCAACGGCTGGCATCCGTGCTGCACGGTCACATGGTCGGCGTCCTGGCGCAGTGGTCGGAGAAGGACCGACAGGACTTCGCGAAGCTGATGGGTCGCTTCGTCGAAGACCTTCGCGAGAGCAACTATCCCGCCGTCGAGGCTGCGTCGAGCTAAGGCTGCAGATCCTCCGCAGCGGCGACTTCGTTGGCGATGCGGAACAGGTAGCGGTACAGCAATGCAGCGAGAACGCCGCCGACGAGGGGCGCAACGATGAACAGCCACACTTGGTTGAGTGCGTCACCGCCGACGATCAGCGCCGGACCCAGGCTGCGTGCCGGGTTCACCGACGTACCGGTCAGCGGAATGCCGACGAGGTGAACGACGGTCAGCGCCAAACCGATCGCCAACCCGGCAAAACCAGGTGACGCGAAACGCGTTGTGACGGCGAGCACGACGAGCACGAACAGGAACGTCAGCACGACCTCAGCGGCGAACGCGCCACCGCCGTTCACGCCGAGGATCGAATGGCTGCCCCAGCCGTCCGCACCGAGCCCCGTCGTCTTGCGGTTGTACGACGGAGTCCCGCTGAAGATCCCGAACAGCACGAGCGCCCCGGCGATGCCCCCGGCGAACTGCGCAATCCAGTAACCGATCGCCTCGGGCAACGTCAGCCGGCCCGAGGCGAGGAAGCCCGCGGTCACCGCCGGATTCACGTGGCAGCCCGAGATCGGACCCAACGTGTAAGCGAGCGCCAACAGCACCAGCCCGAACGCGAACGCCGTCATCACGACGCCCGATGACACGTCACCCGCGAGCTTGAAGCCGAACGCCTCAGTGGCCGTCCCTACGGCGAAGATGACCAACAGCATGGTGCCGAGCGCTTCGGCGACGAGTTTACGAACGTCCACGTGCCCTCCTTGCTGAGGACCGTTCTTTCCGTCGCCGTCACTGTGGCCCCAAAGCCGGAGCGCCGACAAGTAACCTTGACAGAGTCAAGCAACCCGCGACAGGGTGACCCGCCGTGAGCGGATACCCGGCCGGCATCGGCGTCGTCGACTTGATGATCGGCTTCCCGAGCGCGAACGCGCGTCGCCATTACGACTTCATGAAGCCTCAGCTGCACGACAAGGAGTCGGCGGAGATGGAGTTTCCGGCCGAGTACATGTTCAAGGACGTGCCGAACCGGCTCGACGAGGAACAGGACTCGATCGCCGTCACGCTCGGCGAGATGGCCAAATACGGTGTTGCGAAGGGCATGGTCGGCCTCGGTCCCGGCATCGCCGCAACGGCGGTGAAGCAGCATCCGGACCGCTTCTTTGCCGCGGTTGAGGTCGACCCGAACCGCATCACCGACACCGTGCGTGCCATCCGTGCGGCGCACGACGAACACAACATCAAGGCCGTCACGACGTTCCCGGCCGGCTGCAACCCGCAAGTGCCGGTGAGCGACCGGCGTTACTACCCGATCTACCAGGCTTGTATCGACCTCGACATCCCCATCGTTGTGAACGCCGGGATCGCCGGACCGCGGTTGCCGTCCGCGTGCCAGGACGTCATGCACTTCGACCAGGTCTGTTACGACTTCCCCGAGCTGCGGATCGTGATGCGACACGGTGCGGAGCCGTGGGAAGAGCTCGCCGTGAAGCTCATGCTGAAGTGGCCCGGGCTCTACTACATGACCAGCGCGTTCGCACCCAAGTACTACCCGAAGGCAGTTGTCGACTACGCGAACACGCGTGGTGCCGACAAGGTGATGTACGCCGGCTACTACCCGATGGGGCTTTCGCTCGAGCGGATCTTCGACGAATTGCCGAACGTTTCGTTCCGCGACCATGTCTGGCCGAAGTTCCTGCGCGAGAACGCCATGCGCGTCTTCAAGCTGGACGAGTAGAGGCCCGGCCGGCAGGTGCAGCGGCCGGCGAGCGCGAATACCCGTCCGCGGGGCTCAGAGATCCCAGCTCTCATTCGCGTCAGCCTGAAAGGCACGGGACCGTCATGCATCGCTACACCCGTTTGGGCCTCACGGTGGCGCCGCTCGTCGCACTCGCTGTCGTTGCTCCGATCGCGCGCGCGTCCGGCGTACCGCACTTCGCCACTCCGTTGGCGTGGGGACCCGTCGACTTTGGCGACCGGGTCGCCTACCGGCTCGACGGAGCAGGCTGTGTACACGCTCCGGTGGCCGTCCACGTTGGGGGCGGGTCACGACGCGATGCCGTTGGCACTCAGTCGCGTGCCGCGGCCGACCCGCTGACGCCGGGGTCGTGCATCGGGATCGCATCGGTGCCGTCGGAGGCGGCCGTCCGCGCCACCGGCTGGGACGCCGGTGACCCTGTGACGATCCGCCTCGTCTCCGGTCAGCAAGAAGTTCCGATGCGCTACGAGCGGGTCGAGGTCGACCAGGGCAAGGCCGCTGCCGGTACGCCGGCAGTCGTGACGCCCGCCGTGCGCGACCCGCGCGGCGGTGCCCGCGACCGCGCCATGAAGATGTCCACCGGCGACGTAGTCGACGTCGGTCGGGTCGACTTCACACACATCTATTCGGTATCGCTGCGCGTGTGCGTCCCGCAACGGAAGCCGCACGTCACGCCGAGTCGTGTCGAGCTCCGCGCCGGCGCGCCGGACGCCCCGTCGATCATCGGCACCGTCGATGTTGCCGACGACCTCAACAACGCACACAAGTCCAACTTCGGCTGGCCGAACTGCTGGCAGACGCAGCCGTGGCCCATCGTGAACAAGGTTCCCGGTCGAGACCCCGAACTGTTCCTGGCCGCCGACCTCACGGCGTTGCCCGTCGAGATCAGCTGGATCGACTTCAACGGCACCGGCGCGAAGGTGCCGGATGCAGCGCCCGCCGATCCGGCCGGGACGAAACGCATCTTCGACGGAACGACGTTCGACGGCTGGACGGAGTCCAACTGCGCCCTGGACGACGACGGCAGCGTGCGACAGGTGCACACGAAGTCGCCGACGAACTACGCGCCGCTCGCAACCGAAGGCTTCGTCGGTGAGCAGGGCTGCACGATGACCTACACAGCCCGCAAGCTTCACAACGTGCTGATCCGGTTCGCGTACCGGATGCAGGCGTTCGAGGACAACGGCGCGATATACGTCGGTGGTCACGAGATCCAGATGCGCGAGGCCGGTGAGTTCCTGACCGGAGGCATCCAAGGCAACACGGTGCCGGATGCGCTCACGGGGTGGGCGGTCGACAACCCGGTGAGCGGTTACCCAGCGCAGCGCATCAAGTCGAACTCATATCCGGACTGGAGCCAGATCGAGATCGTGCAAGTCGGCTCGCGCTACATCGTGCGCATCAATGGGCGCACCGTCACGGACTGCGCCACCTGCTTACCGGACCCAGCGCCGTACAACTTCGAAGTGCAGTCACAACCGAACTTCTCCTACACGTACGGCATCGGCTACCGGATGGACACGGGCCCGACGAACCCGGTCACCGACGATCCGTCCAACTGGGGAAACCTGTCGTTCAGGAACTTCCGCGTCTACGACTGCACGTCAGCCACCGATCCGGCGTGCGTCGGCGGGCCCGGTGTCAACGGGCTGTCGCGGTGAGGGCTCGGCGTACCTCGGCGGTGCTCGTCGCGATCACTCTGACGGCCGTCGCGCTACCTGCGGCCGCGCGCAGTGCAGCAGCCGCGCCGTGCACGGAGAAGATGAGTGGCGGCAGCTGGGCGACGTACGGCGAGGACCTGCACGGTTCGCAGCACCAGACCGCCAAAACGACAATCGGAACCGGGAACGTCGCGTCACTGCAACAGGCGTGGATCACCGGTGACACCGGCTACCAGTCACCGCCGCCGATCGTGTCCGGTGGCTGTGTGTTCATCAATACCGGTGGGCACATCGAGGCGCTCGACCTGACCACCGGCAAGCTCGTCTGGACCTCACAAGGCGCGGACACCAGCGGGACGTTCGCTGTGACCGTCGCGAAGGGGAGCGTGCACGTCGGCCTGAACAACGACGGTCATCCGAAGGCCGCGGCGTTCGACGTACGTGACGGACATCTGCTCTGGACGAGCGACGAGATCTACTTCGGCTACTCGACCACTCAGCAGGCGAGCGCCATCGTCTTCGACGGGCTTCAGGTGCTGTTCACCACCGGTCCGGACTTCGATCCGAACGCCGAGGAGGGTTACGGGATCATCGACGCCGCCACCGGCAAGGTGCTCTACAAGTCGACCACGATCCCGGCTGACGAGATCGCACGTGGTTACCACGGCGGCGGAGTGTGGGGGACGCCCACAGTCGACGCGACGACCAAGTACCTCTACGTCGGTACGTCGAATCCCGAGTCCAAGACCAAGGAGAGCCAGTACGACGACTCCATCATCAAGATGGATCTCGACCGCACCCGGCCGACCTTCGGTCGGATCGTCGGCACGTACAAGGGCACACCCGACAGCGTGACCGGCTACGACAACCCCGTCTGCCAGAACGTCGGCGACAAGGCATGGGTGAACGGTGGCGTGTACGGCGGTTCACCGGCGTGCGGCCAGACCGACGTGGACTTCGGCGTCGGCCCGACACTGTGGCGGGACCGGTCCGGGCGGTTGCTCGGGGCAGCCACGCAGAAGTCCGGATGGCTGCATGTCTTCGATGCCACGACGATGCGACCGGTGTGGAAGAAGCAGTTGTTCGTGAGCTTGTCGTTCCTCGGCGGCGAGTTGGCGCGCATCGCAACCGACGGGAAGACGCTGTACGTCGCTGCCAACCCCGGTGTGCTCTACGCCTTTGACGCGAACACGTTCGCAACGAAATGGCAGGCGCCGCTCACCGGCGTACCGATGAAGGGTGGCAACGTCGCGCTGGCGAACGGCGTCGTTTACTACGTCGACGAACCGGCCCTGAAAGCCTTCGACGCAGCAACCGGTCAGCTGTTGTGGATGTCGCCGATCGAACCGAGCGCCAGCATCGGCAGCGGCGTCGCGATCGCGGGAAACAACGTCATCGCGAACCACTACGGGAAGATCGCGGCGTACCGGTTACCCGAAGGCTGAGGCGTCAGCTCCGGTCGTCGGCGTCCTCGGAGGAGTCGTCATCCTTCGACGAGTCGTCCTCGGTGGTGACCCGGGGATCCGCGGCTCCCTCTTCCTCGGCGACCGCGGTGATCCCGCTCTCGTCCTTGGTAACGAAGACGTCGCGACCCTCGACCTGCTCGTGCTCGGCCTTCGGCTTGTCATCAGTCATGGGCGCAGTGTGCCCACCCTGAGCCTCAGCCCATCGTCCCGGCTTGCACCAGCCCGACCATCCGTTCCTCCGGGTCGAGGAACTGCGCGATGGTCGGACCGTCGGGCACCGCCTGTGGGCCCATCATCCGCTTGCCGCCCAGCTGCTCGGCTTTCGCCAGCGCAGCCTCGATGTCGGGAACCTCGACGTAGAACGTCACGTGCCCGCCGTACCCCTCCATCTCGGGGTGGCCGGTCATGCCCATGAGGCCGCCGCCGATGCCGATGCCATCAGCGTTGAGGTTGTCCTCGCGCGCCACGACGCCGTAACCGCTCGGATTGTCCGTGTCGAACCTCCAGTCGAACAACTGGCCATAGAACGCGCTCAGCGCGTTGTAGTCCTTGCCGATGATCTCGAAGTGGACGACCGGTGCTCCCATTGCGCTGCTCCTCTCGGACCGATGCTCTCGCCATAGTGACGGCGAGGTACGACGGAAATCATCGCTGAGCAGAAACTTGACAGAGTCAAACGCTTCTTTCTACGGTGAGCCGCCCTCGAGCGGAAGGTCTGCTGCGTGTCGTTACTCGATCAGCTGCGCGCGTTCGAGGGGCGCGTCGTCGGTCCGCCGACAGCGGGACCGGACGAGGTCAACCAGGCGATGATCCGCCATTGGTGCGAAGCGGTCGGCGACGCCAACCCGGTCTACACCGATCCGGCCGCCGCGGCGAAGTCCGTGCACCACGGCATCGTCGCGCCGCCCACGATGCTGCAAGCCTGGGTGATGCGCGGGCTCAACCCGCCGCCGGCCGGAAGTGGCAACGCACAGGACGAGCTGCTGAGCCTGCTAACCGACGCTGGCTTCAGCTCCGTTGTTGCGACGAACTGTGAGCAGACCTACGAGCGTTATCTGCGTCCCGGCGACCGGGTCACCGTTACCGCGTCCATCGAGTCGGTCTCGGAGGAAAAGAAGACCGGGCTCGGTGTCGGCCACTTCGTCACAACGCGGCAGGACTACCACGACGCGGGTGGTGACCTCGTTGCATCGATGACGTTCCGCATCCTGAAGTTCCGGCCGCCCGAGAAGATGGAAACCAAACCGCTGCGGCCCCGACCGGCGGTCACACAGGACAGCGAGTTCTGGTTCGAGGGTGCAAAGCAACACAAGTTGCTCATCCAGCGGTGCGTGCCTTGTGGTCGGTTGCGGCACCCGCCAGGTCCGGTGTGTCCCAGGTGTACGTCGTACGACTGGGACACCGTGGAAGCGAGTGGTCGCGGCACGGTCTATAGCTTCGTCGTGAACCACTACCCGCAGGTCCCGGCGTTCGACTATCCCTTGTCGGTCGGCCTCATCGAGCTCCAGGAGGGCACCCGCCTCGTCGCCGACATCATCGGAGTAGAGGCCGCCGAGGTAGAGGTCGGGATGCCGGTGCAAGCAGAGTTCGTGGCCGTCGACGACGACCTGACGTTGCCGATGTTCCGGCCGGTTGCATGAAGTACGCCGATGTCGTCGTGGGCGACGCGTTGCCACAGCTCGACGTACCGCTGACGCGGACCCTCATCGTCGCGACGGCCATCGCATCGCGTGACTACCAGGACGTCCACCACGACCCGGGCCTTGCCGTCGAGCGCGGTTCCAAGGACATCTTCATGAACATCCTGTCCACCAACGGTTTTGTCGGGCGGTTCATCACGGACTGGGCCGGCCCGGACGCGATCCTCCGCAACGTGTCGATCCGGCTCGGGGCTCCGAACTACCCCGGCGACACGATGGTGATGACTGGCGAAGTGACGGGCAAGGACGACGCGGACAACACCGTCGAAGTCAGCGTCCGCGGGGCGAACAGCCTCGGCGACCACGTCACCGGCACCGTGAAGGTCAAGCTCCCATGAGCCTTCGCCATCACGGCCTCGCGAGCACCGCTGCCGTGGCGGGTATCGGTGCCACTGAGTTCTCCAAGAACTCCGGCCGGAGCGAGCTGCGCCTCGCTTGCGAGGCCGTGCAGGCGGCCGTCGAGGACGCCGGACTTCCCCTCTCCGACGTCGACGGCATGGTCACGTTCACGATGGACACCAACCCCGAAATCGAGATCGCTCGCAACCTCGGCATCGGTGACCTGACGTTCTTCTCCCGGATTCACCACGGCGGTGGTGCCGCGTGCGGCACGGTGCAGCAGGCCGCGCTTGCGGTGACGACCGGTGTCGCTGACGTCGTCGTCTGCTATCGCGCGTTCAACGAGCGAAGCGGCAGCCGGTTCGGTTCCGGCGTACAAGGGCGGCCACCGATCCCGAATGCCGAGAACGCGCACTACGCGTGGTACTCACCGCACGGACTCCTCACTCCCGCGCAATGGGTGGCGATGTCGGCACGGCGCTATATGCACGAGTACGGCGCGACGAGTGAAGACTTCGGACGGGTCGCCGTCGCCGACCGTAAACACGCAGCGACAAACCCGAAGGCGTGGTTCTACGAGCAGCCGATCACGCTCGAGGATCACCAGAGCTCGCGGTGGATCGTTGAGCCGTTGCACCTGCTCGACTGCTGCCAGGAAAGTGACGGTGGGCAGGCGCTCGTCGTCACGAGCCTCGAACGCGCGCGTGACCTTCCGAACGCACCCGCCGTGATTCGCGCCGCTGCGCAGGGTGCCGCTGACGACCAGATGATGATGACGAGCTACTACCGCGAGTCGATGAGCGGCCTGCCGGAGATGAAGCTCATCGCCGACCAGCTCTGGGAGACGACGGGTCTGGGCCCCGACGACATCCAGACCGCGGTCATCTACGACCACTTCACGCCGTTCGTGCTGACGCAGCTCGAAGAGTTCGGGTTCTGCAAGCCCGGTGAGGCGAAGGATTTCATCACCGACGGCCGCATCGAGGTCGGCGGCGAGCTGCCGATCAACACCCACGGCGGTCAGCTCGGCGAGGCCTACATCCACGGCATGAACGGCATCGCCGAAGGTGTGCGCCAGGTCCGCGGTGCCTCGGTCAACCAGGTGCCTAACGTCGAGAACGTCCTCGTGACAGCCGGTACCGGCGTACCCACGAGCGCACTCATCCTCGGCGCCGACCACTGACAGTGGGGCAGCTGGACGGGCGAGTCGCCGTCGTCACCGGCGCCGGCGAGGGCATCGGCCGAGGCATCGCCCGTCGTTTCGTGGACGAGGGCGCACGTGTGGTCGTCGCGGAGATCAACGACGGACTCTGCGCAGCCCTGTCCGACGAACTCGGCGACAACGCGTACTTCGTGCAGACCGACGTGAGCAACAAGACCGACGTGCAGCGCGCGGTCGAGGCCGCAGATCAGCACTTCGGCAGCATCGACATCCTCGTCAACAACGCCTGGGGTGGCGGCGAGATCGGCCGGCTCGAGAACAAGAGCGACGAGCTCATCGCGCACGGTCTCGCGGTTGGCCTCTATGGACCGCTGTGGGCGATGCAAGCGGCGTACTCACACATGAAAGCAAACGGCTACGGTCGGATCATCAACATGTGCTCCCTAAACGGTGTCAACGCGCACATGGGTACGACGGAGTACAACGTCGCGAAAGAGGGCCTGCGCGCGCTGTCCCGAACAGCGGCGCGCGAGTGGGCGGCGAGCGGTGTCACGGTCAACGTCATCTGTCCGGCCGCGCGCAGTGCGGCGTTCGAACGCGTCATACAGCAACACCCGGAGATCGGTGAGATGGCCGCCGGCATGAACCCGATGGGTCGCATGGGCGATCCGTACGACGACATCGCTCCGGTTGCGGTCTTTCTCGCAAGCCAGTCGGCCCGTTACCTGACCGGCAACACGCTGTTCGTCGACGGCGGTGGTCACATCAACGGCGTCGCCTGGCAACCCGAGTTGCCGGAGTGACCGATAGCCTCGCCGTCGTGACGACCGAGGACGGGCAGCTTGTCCGCATAGAAAACGCGGTCGGCGAGTTGCTCCGGTTGACGGCGTCATCGCGCGTGCATGAGGCCCTGGTCAGCGCCACTGGTATCGCAATCTCGCGCACCAACTCCCGCCTGCTCGCCTACGTCGAAGAACGCGGTCCGATCTCCGTCTCGAAGATCGCTGCGGTGCTCGACGTCAGCCAGCCAACCGCAAGTCGCTCATTGCAGCAGTTGGAAGAGGAAGGTCTCGTCGCGCGCGAGAGCGACCCTGCGGACGGACGCGTCGTCGTGTACGCCGTCACGCAGAAGGGACGCAAGGCGCGGCAGAAACTGCGCCAGCACATGCACGACCAGCTCGGTGTCGCCCTCAGCGAACTCGACGACGACCGAACGACGGAGATCGCGGACGCCCTCGACGAGCTCGTCGACCGGCTCCGCGGCCGTCAGCGCACCGCGTCCTCACCCCGGTGATCTCCTTCAGCCGCGGCCTTGAGTCGCTCCAACGTCGCCTGCATCGAACGCCGGTTGTGGCCGGCGCGGTCCTTCACGCCCACGGTGACCGGTGCGGTCCAGCGCAGCAGCCGCCCGCGTCGATCTTCGGTGAGCTCGGTGACGGTCGTACCGCCGGTGCCGTTCGGCGCGAATTCGTAACGCCACAGTGCGCCGTCCAGAAAACCGATCGCCGTGGTCACCCACTCGATGGTTCGGCCAGGCTCCGCGGCCGTGATCGTGCACACGGTCGACCAGCGGAAGACGCCATTCCGGTTGGTGCCGCGAAAGCGCACGCCCGGCTTGGCCGACGTTGCTCCGTCCAGCCACTTGCCGCCAGTGGCTTCCGGACTCCACTTGCCCATGCTCGGCAAGTCCGCCACGAGCGCGTAGATCTTCTCTGCCGGTGCGTCAATGTCGATGCTGACGCTGATCGGCTCTGCCATGGGTGCCTCCCGGCCGCTCATCATGCCGCGAGCCATTCAGCCAGGAACTTCTGTTCCGCCGTGATGAGCTGACCGAGATAGCTCTCCACTTGGCGGCTCAGCCGGCCGGCGACCACGGGCACCGACACGCGGATCTCGGCCGACGCCACGTAGCTGCAACCCGCGCCGTCGGCCGTGACGAGGTGCCGCCCGTTGAGGTCGATCGGCGCGCGGCCGGTCTCGAGCCACCACCGACCGGTGACCACACCTTCGTCCGGTCCGCCGTCGGCAGGCCAGACGTCGACCTGCTCCACGCGGCCGTCACCGACAAATCGCCGGAACGGCCCAGGCACGCGGTCGAGCGGTAGCTGCCGCACGGTCCGAACCTCGAGTTCGTCACCGGCGCGTGCTGCCATCGGGCTGCCGACCCCGCCGTAGCGCGCGCTTCGCGCCGCCAGGAACGCCGGGTCGACCAGCACGGCCAACAGCCCAGTGGGCGTGAGGTCGTACCGATGCGCGATCTGCACTGGCGCACCGTACGGTGAATGGGTGAGCGAGCCCGACGACGGCAGCGGCATCGAGTCCCTGGCCGGTCGACTCCTGCTCGCCACCCCGCTGTTGCGTGATCCCAACTTCATGCGTACGACGGTCTTCATCGCGGAGCACTCGCCCGAAGGCGCTGTCGGCGTGGTTCTCAATCGCCCGTCGGAGACCGACGTCGCCGGGGTGCTCCCGGCGTGGGAAGCCACGGTCACGTCACCGCCTGTCGTATTCGTCGGCGGTCCGGTGTCGCAGGAGGGAGCGCTCGCACTCGCGCGCATCGCCGGGCCGGGGATGCCGGAGGAGGGCTTCCAACCCGTGGTCGACGGGTTCGGCGTCGTCGACCTCGAGATCGACTCTGCTCTGCTCGCACCTCACCTGGCCGCGATGCGGGTGTACGCCGGATACGCCGGCTGGGGACCCGGTCAGCTCGACGCCGAGATCGAGGAAGGCTCGTGGTACGTCGTGACCGGTGCCCCGGACGACGTCTTCTGCAGCCGGCCCGAGGTGTTGTGGCGCGACGTGTTGCGCCGGCAGGGTGGCGACCTCGCGCTGGTGTCGACATTCCCGCCCGATCCCTCGTTGAACTAGTTGAACTTGTCGCCGTCGCCAGCCGTTCCTAGGTGAGAATGCGAGTGATGAAACGCCGTTCGCTGCGCTGGGTGGGCGCCAGCAGTGGCATCGCGCTGCTCGCGGTCGCCGGATGCAGTTCCAGCACGCCCTCGGCGCAGCACACCGCGTCGTCCTCGTTCGTGACGATTTCGCCGAGCGATCAGACCGGTGGTGTCCGTCCGGATTCGCACGTGCAGGTGCACGCGAAGGAAGGCCATCTTCAGTCGGTCAGCGTCTCGGCCGCGACCGGCCGCAAGCTGGCCGGGGCAATGAGCGCCGACCACAGGTCTTGGACGAGCCGAGCGTCGCTGTTGACGGCCTCGACGTACGACGTGACCGTCAACGCAACCGACGCACATGACGGTGCCGTCACGATCCACGAGGTCTTCACCACGCTGACGCCCAAGCACCGCTTGGCCGCCGCCGTCGCCCCGCTCAACGGTGAGACGGTCGGGGTCGGACAGCCCATCGCGGTCTACTTCCCGTCCCCCGTGCAGAACCGCGCCGCCGTGGAGCGGCGGTTCCATGTCAGCGCAGAGAAGGCCCCGCCCGGTGCATGGCACTGGTACTCCGACACCGAGATGCACTACCGGCCGCCGTCGTTCTGGCCGGCGGACGAGAAGGTCGCCCTGCGCTACGACCTGCGCGGGCTCGATGGCGGCAACAGCACGTGGGGCGACCAGCACCGGACCATCGCGTTCACCGTCGGTGCCGCCCACGTGAGCAAGGTCAACGCGCTGACGCACTCCATGCAGGTCTTCGACGACGGCAAGCCGGTCAAGACCTTCAAAGTGAGCACCGGCCGGGACAAGTACCCGACGACGTCAGGCATCCACGTCGTACTCAACAAGAACCCGCTGCAGGTGATGGACTCCGCGACCGTCGGCATCCCGCGCAACAGTCCGGACGGGTACTTCGAGAAGGTCCCGTGGTCGGTGCGCATCTCCAACAGCGGCGAGTTCGTGCACGACGCACCTTGGTCGGTCCACTCACAGGGGCACGTCAACGTCTCACACGGCTGCGTCAACCTGTCGCCCGCCGACTCGAAATGGTTCTTCGACTGGAGTCGCCGGGGCGACATCGTGGTGGTCAGTGGTACGCCGCGCCGGCTACAACAGGGCAACGGTTACGCCGACTGGAACCTTTCCTGGTCGACGTGGACGGCAGGCGACCCCCTCGCCTGACCGCGGGTGTAGCCCAAGCTCTCCAAAGCCCACCGGCCGACTTTCTCGCCGTACTTGACGACGAGCACTGCGACCAGCATCACCGCGACGCCGCCGACCACGTCGAGGAAGTAGTGGTTGCCGGTGCCCATCACGGCGAAGATCGTCGTGATCGGGTAGAGCACGCCGGCGATCCGCACCCACCGGTGCTTCGCGTACGACGCGACCTGCCAGCCACACCACAACGCCCAGCCGACATGCAGCGAGGGCATCGCCGCGTACTCGTTGGTGAGGCCGCCGAGGCCGCGCGGGGCGCTCGCGTCATGAGACCACCAGCCGTACATCGCGAAACGCGCCATCGTGTCGACGAAACCGTCGGCGTCACCGAGCATGCGGGGCGGTGCGACCGGCGCCAGCCAGAAGCCGATCAACCCGATGATGGTTGCGACCAACAGGATCCGGCGGGCATGGCGGTAGCGGTCGGGGCGCGCGATCACCAGCCAGATCAAAACCGCCGGCGTCACGATGTAGTGCAGCGTCGCGTAGTGGTAGTCGAGGATCACGGCCAGCACGCGATGGCTGCTGACCAGCGCGTTGAGGCCGATCTCGGGAGCGAGGTGCCACGCGCGCTCGACGTGCAGAAGGCCGACGGCGTGTGCGAACGCGGCGCCGGTGCGATGCGGCATGAGCATGCGGGTGACCGAGTAGAACGCGTAGCCGCAGGCCACGATGCTGAGCTCGATCCACCAGCGAGGACGGATCCGGGGGCGCTGCGACGGCACCGGGTCGCGCTTGATTCGCCCCCAGCCACCGTCATACGCATGCGTCACCGAGTCACCCCGCCCTGTCACTCCCCTCACGCATATTGGCACGTGCGACCGACGCGCGCAGCCAGTTGTCGTAGGAGTCACAATGACTCCGTGCAAAGGGAAACCACGACCGACACGCGGACCATTCCCGAGGCCCCGGCGCCGACCACCGAGGACGGCGGTCACGACCGGTTCGCGCACTATGTGGAGAAAGACAAGATCGTCGAGAGCGCGGTGACCGGAATGCCCGTGATTGCGTTGTGCGGGAAGGTCTGGGTGCCCTCGCGCGATCCGTCGCGTTATCCGCTGTGCCCGGACTGCCAGCGGCTCTACGACCTCGGACCCGACGGCCGGCAGCGCGAGTGGGCCGAGCGACTGGAGTCGGAGGGCTAATCCGCCGGCAGTACGACGCCCGCGCAGTCGCCGAAGCCGATCGCCGTGCCGTCCGCACCCGGCGCAGTGCCGCGGATGACGACCCGGTCGCCGTCTTCCAGGAAGGTGCGTGTCGACCCGTCGGTCAGCTCGATGACGTCGCGGCCACCGCTTGTCAGCTCGAGCAGGCAGCCGAGTTGCGAGGGTTCCGGACCCGAGACCGTGCCGGAAGCGAACAGGTCACCGGACCGTAGTGCGGCGCCGTTGACCGTTGCATGCGCAAGCTGTTGCGGCATCGTCCAGTACATCGACGCGAACGGCGGCCGCGACACAACGGTGCCGTTGATCTCGAGCTCGAGAGCAATGTCGAGGCCCCAATCTTCGGTGCAACGCAGGTAATCCGGGACCACCGGATCTTGCTGGGGTGGCCGCACGTGAGCGGAGTCGAGCGCTGCCAGTGGCACGACCCAGGGCGACATCGTCGTGGCGAACGACTTGCCGAGGAACGGCCCGAGTGGTGCTGACTCCCAGGACTGGATGTCGCGGGCGCTCCAGTCGTTGACCAGTACGACGCCGAAAACGTAGTCCCGAAAACCCGATGTCGGTACGACGCTGCCCAGCGGGCTCGGCGTACCGACGACGAAGCCGACCTCGACCTCGACGTCGAGTTGTGCGGTGGGGCCAACGTGAGGGGGCTGGTCTGGCGCAGCGGGCCGGCGTTGCCCGCGCGGCCGCACGATCGGTGCGTTGCTGACGACGACAGTGCCGGCGCGGCCGTGATAGCCGACCGGCAGCCAGCGCCAGTTCGGCGCCAGCGGCTCGCCCTGCGGCCGGAACAGCCGACCGACGTTCGTGGCGTGGTGGATCGAGGAGTAGAAGTCGACGTAGTCGGCAACCTCGAACGGGCGGCCGAGGTTGAGGCGGTCGAGCGGAACCAGGGCCGGTGCCAGCCGGCTCGTCGCGTCCGCGGCAGTGACTAGTTCGGACAGGCGGTCGCGGAGCGCCTCCCATCCGGGCCGGCCGAGTGCGAACAGGCCCGCGAGGCTCGTGTCGGTCGCGGCGGGCCGGTGCGTCGGCGAGAGCAGGCCTGTGCGCGCCAGCCGGGCCAGATCGAGTGCCTGCTCGCCGACGGCAACCAGGACGTGGGGGGCGTCGCCAGCCGGACCGCCGACGGCGTACGGCAGGTTCGTGAGCGGGAACGGGGACCCGTCGGGCACCGGAAGGGCGGGCACGCTGCGACCGTAGCCAGGTGCTCAAGGCCGACCTCAAGGTTTGCGCCAGCCGACCGAATTACAAGAATGTCATTAACCCGCTGGCCAGGAGGACCGCCATGACACCCAACCCGCAGCACCCGCTCACCGCTTGGCGGTGCCTGACCGCCGGCGTGCCGCTCGCGCTCCTGCTGGACCTGGCGGCGGGTCCCGCGCTGGATTCAGCCGCGATCCTGCACGACGAGGAAGTGGCCCGGATGGCCGGGAGCGCCTGGGCGCTCGCCCACGACACGGCTCCGGCCGCCTGGGCGGAGCTGCGGGGGGCCTGATACTGGTCGGGAACGGCTACATGATCATCCCCTATTCGGGGTCTTGCCCTAACCGCCCGCGACAGGCACCCTATCCGGACCGCGCGTTGTGTTCAGCGGGCGCCGAGCGTGCGCCCACCCGGAAAAGAGGACCGAGTGGACGCTATTTCCCTGATCGGTACCAACGCTCTGACACTGTCGGCGACGACCGGCCCCGAGTCGCTGCTGTCGCTCGAGGTGGCCGGCTGGACCGACATCCGGGCCGCCGTGCTCGACCTCGAGGCGGCCGTCGCCGCACCGGCGCAGGGCCCTGGCTGGGTGTCGGGGGTCGGCGCCGGGCTGCAGCGGCTCGCCCAGGACCTCGCCGCACACGCCGCGACCGAAGACGGCCCTGGCGGGCTGTACCGGCGGGTGCTGGCCGATGCGCCCCGGCTTGCGGGGGAGGTACGCCGGCTCCGCGCTGAGATCGATGAGATCTCCAGCCTGGTGACGTGGCTGCTGGCCGTCGTGGCTGCCGGCCCGATCGCCCAGGGGGTCGACTGGCGGCTGGACGTACGCGAGGACGTGAACGTCATCCTCGGCCGATTGCTTCGGCACCGTCAGAGTGACGCAGACCTGATCTACGAGGCCTACACCGTCGACGTCGGAGACGCCGCCGACGCCTGACCGGCTTCAGGTCACCGTGATCCGGCCTTTCATGCCGGACGTGTAGTGGTACTGGCAGAAGAAGTTGTAGCTCCCGGCGCTGTGGAACGTGTAGACGTAGGTCTGGCCCTGGTCGAGGTTCCCTGAGTCGAACGGTCCGCTGTGTACGGGAGGCGTCGAGCCGGACGTCCACGTGTGCGACGACGGCCCGTGATTGACGATCTTCACCGGCGTACCTACCCGCACGGAGGCGTTGGCGGGGGAGAACGCGTAGTCGGTCATCGTGATGATGTACGGCGCGGGCGCGGGCGACGTCGGTTTGTGGGTTGGGGACGGCCGGGCCGACGGCCGCGGACGTGCGGCCGACCTGGTCGGCGACGGCGCGTGCGCAGTCGTCCGAACGGAGCGCGACGCGCTCGGCGAAGGGGAGCCGGGACGACTCGCCGAGGGGGCAGCCCGGTGGGTCGCGGGCGCGGTCAGCGTCGGCGATGCCGCCGGTGTCGCGGTCGGACCAGCAGCCAGCGTCCCGGGCGAGCCACCGCCGCCCCCGCAGGCCGCGAGCACGAGCGGAAACGGCGCGACCAGCAGCCACCGACGACGCATGTCTGAACCCCCGAGGATGGGATGACCCGGCGCCTGGGACAAGGCCCCCGCGGCCATGGGGTTCAGCACAGGCGTAAGTGGCGAAACTGTCGGCGTGCTGACTCGCGCTGTCTCCCTTGCCGATGGTGTCCGCGTCCTTGCCCGAGCCGGGCTGCTCGCTCCGGTCCGCCCGGACCGCTTGCCGGGCATGGGCCGGGCGGTCCTGCGCTACGGGCTGACGCCGGCGACGGCATTCGTCGTGGGCGCCGTCCGCCACGGCGACCGTGTCGCCGTCATCGACGACAACGGCCCGACGACGTACGCCGAGCTCGAGGCCCGTAGCAACGCCGCGGCCCGCGGGTTGGCCGACAAGGGCGTCGAGTCCGGCGACCGCGTGGCACTGCTGGCGCGGAACTCGGTCGAGTTCCTGATTGCGCTGATCGCTCTCGGCAAGCTGGGCGCGACCGTCGTACACCTCAACACCGGGTTCGCCGGCCCGGCGCTCGCGACGGCGCTCGACGACGAGAACGTCAAGGCGGTCGTGTACGACGACGAGTTCGCTGACCTGGTCTCCGAGGGTGTCCGCGACCGGACCGGCATCACGATCGACGAAGTGTCGAAGTTCGCGGACGGCGACCCGACGCCGCTGTCGTCGCCCGGCACGCACGGCGGCCAGGTCATCCTCACCTCGGGCACCACCGGGCGTGCCAAAGGTGCCGAACGAAGCGCGCCCGGGGGCCTCGGCGGCCTGGAGTCGTTGACCGCCTTGCTCGGCGCGATCCCACTGCGTGCTGGACAAGTGACAGTGGTTGCGGCGCCGATGTTCCACACCTGGGGCTTCGCGCATCTCACTGTCGGTGGACTGCTCGGCTCCACCCTCGTCGTACGGCGGCGATTCGATGCGACGACGACCGTGGCCGACATCGCGGAGCACCGAGCCACCGGCCTGGTCGTCGTACCGGTGATGTTGCAGCGCATGCTCGACGTGCCTGCGGACGAACTGAAAAAGCACGACACGTCGTCGTTACGCGTGGTCGCCACGAGCGGGTCGGCGTTGCCCGCCGATGTGGCGAAACGCTTCAGTGACACCTACGGCGACGTCATCTACAACATGTACGGCTCTACGGAGGTCGCGTACGCAACGGTCGCGACGCCGCAGGACTTGCGCGAGGCGCCGGGCACCGTTGGCCGTCCGCTGCGCGGTGCCGTGGTCCGGTTGCTCGACGACAACGGCAACGAGGTGCCGCAGGGTGGCGTGGGCCGCATCTTCGTCGGCAACCCGATGACGTTCCAGGGATATACGAGTGGCGGTGACAAGGACCGCGTGGCCGGCTTGGTCGCCACCGGTGACGTCGGTCGCTTCGACGACGCCGGCCGCCTGACGGTGGAGGGGCGAGACGACGACATGATCGTCTCCGGCGGCGAGAACATCTTTCCGGGGCAAGTGGAAGAACTCCTGCTTGCGCGCGATGACGTCAGTGATGTAGCCGTCGTCGGCGTACCGGATGAGAAGTTCGGTGCCCGACTCGTGGCGCACGTGGTTGCCGCGAACGGGCAGCAGTTCGACGTCGACGCCGTGCGCGAGCACGTCCGGCAGAACCTCGGGCGCATCTACGTACCACGTGACGTCGTGCTGCACGACGAACTGCCGCGCAACGCAACGGGAAAGGTCGTCAAACGGGAACTGCGTCAGGACTCGGAGAGCTGAACTCCGGCCGCGCGCATCTCGTCTTTAGCGGTCTGCGTGGTCTCCGCGGCGACGCCTGCCGTGAGTCGCAACAGCACATTCGTCGAGAAACCGTTTGCCACCGCGTCCAGTGCAGTGGCGCGGACGCAATGGTCGGTTGCAATGCCGACCACGTCGATGTGGCTGACATCGCGAGCGTGCAGCCACTCAGCGAGCGTCGTGCCGTCGTCGGTGCGGCCTTCGAAGCCGCTGTACGCCGCGGTGTCGTGTCCCTTGCTGAACACGGCTTCCAGCCGGGCGGCGTCGAGCGCTGGATGGAAGGCGGCGCCCGGTGTGCCGACCACGCAATGTGGCGGCCAGGTGTCGACGTAGTCCGGTTCAGCCGAGAAGTGCGCACCCGGGGCGACGTGCCAGTCGCGCGTGCCGACGACGTGGTCGTACGCCGAGGCCGCGATGTGTTTTGTGATCGCTGCAGCCACAGCAGCGCCACCGGTGACCGCGAGGCTGCCGCCTTCACAGAAGTCGTTCTGCACATCGGTAACGACGAGCGCTCGCGTCATCGACGTACCTCCTCGTAGATCGTCGGCAGCGCCGGGTCGCCCGGAGCCAGCGACCGGGCTTCCTCGGGCAGTTCTGCGAGTACTCGGCGGTGATGCGCGCGGATGCCCTCCAGATTGGGGACACCGACAACGTCGCCGGCCCGGACGAGCCGTGTGGTCAGCGCGCGTTCGTCGTCGCGCTTCGCGGCGGGCCCGACGTACACGACCTCAGCGGTCGCCTGCCCGTCGTGCAGCCGCCGCGCGGCGTTTTTCTCGCCGGCAGGTGTCGCCTTGCCCGTAGATCTCTTCGCGACCGGTTCCAACGTGCCGTCCGCAGCGCGTGCCCGCGCGACGAGCTTGTAGACGAAGCCAGCCGTGGGCGCCCCGCTGCCCGTGACAACCGACGTACCGACACCGAAGCCGTCGACCGGCTCACGGCGCAACGTCGCGATCGTGTCTTCGTCGAGGTCGCTGGTGGCGATGATGCGCGTTCGTGTTGCCCCGAGCTCGTCGAGCAGTCGGCGGACGTCACGTGCGACCTGCACGAGGTCGCCGCTGTCGATGCGGACCGCACCGAGATCCGCTCCGGCAAGTTCGACGGCCCGTTGTACCGCGGTCTCGACGTCGTATGTGTCGACGAGCAGCGTCGTCGCGCTGCCGAGCGCGGCTAGCTGCGCCTCGAACGCGGACACCTCGTCGTCGTGGAGGAGCGTGAACGCGTGCGCGCTCGTGCCGGACGTCGGTACGCCGTACCTCGCCCGCGCAGCGAGGTTCGACGTCGACGCGAAACCAGCGATGTAGGCAGCGCGCGCCGACGCCACGGCGGCCTCTTCGTGGGTGCGGCGGGAACCCATCTCAATGCAGGGCGCTCCGTCCGCAGCGCTCACCATTCGGGAGGCTGCGGCGGCAATCGCGCTGTCGTGGTTCAGGATCGACAGCACGAGCGTCTCCAGGAGCACGGCGGTCGCGAACGTTCCGGTCACCGAAAGCACCGGGGAGCCGGGGAAGTACAGCTCACCCTCGCCATAGCCGGAGATGTCACCGGTGAAGCGGTACGACGCGAGCCAGTCGCAGGTCTGTGCGTCGACGACGCGTTGCGCAGCGAGCATCGAGATGGCCGCGTCGTCGAAGCGGAAGTCAGGCAGCGCGTCGAGCAGTCGCCCGAGGCCGGCAAGCACGCCGAAGCGCCTGCCTTTCGGCAGCCGTCGAGTGAACACCTCGAACACGCATGGTCGCTGCGCCGCACCGGAACGTAGCGCCGCCTCGAGCATCATGAGCTCGTAGTGGTCAGTGAGCAGTCCGACGGGCACCGCAGCACCCTAGGAGCCATGCCACCATGGAGAGATGACCGGCACGGCGACTGCGCCGACCGAGGTCGATCGTCCGGATCTCGGTGAGGATGTCGACAGCGCACGGTTGTGGATCACGATTGTCTGGAACGACCCGGTCAACTTGATGTCCTACGTCACGCTCGTCTTCCAGCGGCTGTTCGGCTACAGCCGGGACAAGGCCACCCGGTTGATGCTGCAGGTTCACCACGAGGGCAAAGCCGTCGTGTCGAGCGGCACACGCGAGCAGATGGAGCGAGACGTCACCCGACTGCACGGCGCCGGTCTCTGGGCGACGCTGCAGCAGGACTGACCACCGCGCGGATGAGCACCGTCTTCCGGGGGACCCGCCGTGGCCCGGCCATTCGCTTCGCCGCCGGAGAGGTGGTGTTGTTGACGCAGCTGTTCGAACAGCTTCTTCAGCTGCTCGAAGCGGAGTCCGACGACGTCGCGCAGGACAGCGATCCGCTCGTCGAGCTGACCGGCCTCTCCGATTCGCCGGCGCCGGCGGTGAAGCCCACGGACCCCGTGCTTGCCCGGCTGCTGCCGGATGCCTACGCCGACGACGAGCGGAGAAGCGCGGAGTTCCGCCGGTTCACCGAGTCGGAGCTCCGGACCGGCAAGCAGGCCGCGATTCGCACCGTGCTCGCGTCGTTGCCGGCCGCCAGCGGCCGCGTCGTACTAACTCCGGAGCAGTCCGACGCATGGCTGGGTGCGCTCAACGACCTCCGGCTCGCGATCGGCGTTCGGTTGGAGGTCACCGAGGATTCCTACGCCGAGCTGGAACGCATCGACCCCAGCACGCCACGGGGCCGGGAGCTCACGCTCTATACCTGGCTCGGAATCTTGCAGGAGACGCTGGTTGAGACCTTGTTGTAGGAAGACTCCGTGCTGACCATCGACCAGGCGACCTACGACGCAATCGTTGCGCACGCGCGGCGGGACCATCCGGACGAGGCGTGCGGGATGGTGGCGGGGGTAAGCGGGTCACCCACGCGGGTCATCGAGATGACCAACACGGCGCGGTCGCCGACGTTCTACGAGATGGACTCGATGGAGGTCTTGCGCACGTTGCGTGCGATAGACGACGCGGACGAGGAGCTGCTCGCCATCTACCACTCGCACACGGCAACCGAGGCGTATCCGTCGCGGACCGACGTCTCGATCGCCGGGTTCCCGGAGGCGCACTACATCCTCGTGTCGACCCGACCGGAGCTCGGCGCCGGGCGTGTGGAGTTCCGGTCGTTCCGGATCGTCGACGGCGAGGTGACCGAGGAAGAGGTCCGGATCGAGCCGGAATCCAGCGGCGCCGTCTCGGGTTGAGACAATCGAGCCACACCGTCTCGTCGTGAGGAGCCTGCCCGCATGGCCATCGAGGTCCGGATCCCGACCATCCTGCGGTCCTACACGGACGGCGCGAAGGTCGCCGAAGGCAAGGGCGACACGCTCGACGAGCTGTTGCACGACCTCGACGCGCGGCACAACGGCCTGCGCGAGCGGCTGGTCGACGGCGACGGTCTTCGGCGGTTCGTGAACGTGTACCTGAACGATGAGGACGTGCGCTTCCTCGGCGGGTTGGCCACGCCGGTCGCCGATGGCGACGTCGTGACGGTCCTGCCCGCCGTCGCAGGTGGCTGACGTTTCTTCGGTGATGCTCTGATGGCGCGTTACGACTCGTTGCTGGACGCGCTCGGGCATACACCTTTGGTCGGGCTGCCGCACCTGTCGCCGGCGGATGGCGTACGACTATGGATGAAGCTCGAGGACCGCAACCCGACCGGCTCGATCAAAGACCGGCCCGCACTGTTCATGGTCGAACGAGCCGAGAAGGCCGGCGTACTGAAGCCCGGTTGCACCGTGCTCGAGCCGACGTCCGGCAACACCGGCATTTCGCTCGCGATGGTGTGCAAGCTCAAGGGCTACCGGTTGATCTGCGTCATGCCGGAGAACGTGTCCGAGGAACGCCGCACGCTGTTGCGCATGTGGGGTGCCGAGATCGTGTTCTCCGCGGCCGTCGGTGGCTCCAACGAAGCCGTTGCCGTTGCGAAGAAGCTGGCCGCGGAGCAGCCCGACTGGGTGATGCTCTACCAGTACGGCAACGAGGCCAATGCGCTCGCGCACTACGAGACGACCGGTCCGGAGATCCTCGCCGATCTGCCGTCGGTGACGCATGTCGTCGCCGGCCTCGGTACGACGGGCACGCTGATGGGGCTCGGGCGGTTTTTCCGCGAGCAGAAGCGCGGCGTGCGGATCGTCGCCGCCGAGCCGAGGTACGGCGAGCTCGTCTACGGGCTGCGCAACATCGACGAAGGCTTCATCCCCGAGCTGTACGACGAGTCGCTCATCGACTCGCGCTTCTCGGTGGGCGGTCGCGACGCGGTCCGTCGTACCCGCGAGCTGGTCGAGAAGGAAGGCATCTTCGCCGGCATCTCGACCGGAGCGATCCTGCACGCCGCGATCGCCCAGGCCGACCGTGCGGCGCAGGAGGGCGCTGAGGCCGACATCGTTGTCATCGAGGCCGACGGCGGCTGGAAGTACCTGTCCACCGGCGCGTACTCCGGCACCGTCGACGAAGCCGAAGCCGCCCTCGAAGGCCAGCTCTGGGCCTAACCGCGCCACCCGCCCCCGTCAGCCGGCCACGCCCGTATGTGGACGACTGCGGCGTACACAAGCGCTCCGCCGCGTCGTACCGGCGCCGAGTGGGCAACACCGCAAGGGAGGGGGCCGTGACGAGGCTCACGCCGGACCGGCCTCGCGCGCCGGGTTCGGTGGTTATGGTGGGCGGTTGTGGACTGCGGGCCGAGCGGTGGGCGAAACGCTGCGCCGGTCGGCATCTTCGATTCAGGCGTCGGCGGCCTCACCGTCGCCCGCGCGATCCTCGACCAGCTGCCCGGCGAGCCCATCCTCTACGTCGGCGACACCGCGCGTACGCCGTACGGCCCGCGACCGCTTGCAGAAGTGCGCGCTTTCAGCCTCGAACTGATGGACCACCTCGTCGATGAAGGCGTGAAGGCCCTCGTCATCGCCTGCAACGCCGCATCCAGCGCGTGCCTGCGCGACGCCCGCGAGCGGTACGCCGTTCCCGTGGTCGAGGTGATCCATCCGGCCGTACGCCGAGCCGTCGCCGCGACCCGAAACGGCAAGGTGGGGGTCATCGGGACGCAGGTGACGATCGCTAGCCGGTCCTACGACGACGCGTTCGCGGCCGCGCCGCACCTGGAGCTCACGACGGTCGCCTGCCCGCGCTTCGTCGACTTCGTCGAGCGCGGCGACACCGTGAGCGACGAGCTGCGTGAGGTTGCCGCCGACTACCTCGCGCCGATTGTCGAGGCGAACTGCGACACGGTCGTGCTGGGCTGCACGCACTACCCACTGCTCACCGGCGTCATCTCCTACGTCGTCGGGCCGGATGTGACGCTCGTGTCCAGCGCGGAAGAGACGGCGATCGACGTCTACCGGGTGCTGGCGTCGGGCGGCCTGCTGCGCGACCCCGCTTCCGGCCCGCCGCAGCACCGCTTTCATGCCACCGGCGATCCGACCCCGTTCGAAACGCTCGGGCGGCGCTTCCTCGGCCCCGAGATCGGGGAAGTCGGCCCGGCTGCGGCCGGCTTGGCGACCGCGGCGCAGGGCGGCTGACCGATGCGCCTCACCGTCGTCGGCTGTGCCGGCACCTTCCCGGGTCCTGATTCACCGTGCTCGGCGTACCTCATCGAGCACGACGGGTACCGCCTCGTCCTCGATCTCGGTAACGGCGCCGTCGGCAACCTGCACCGGGTCGGTGATCTGCTCGATGTCGACGCCGTCGTCATCAGCCACCTGCACGGCGACCACTGCCTCGACCTCGTCGGCTACGCCTACGCGCGCCGTTATGACCCGCGCGGTGAGCCGGCGCAACTGCCCGTATGGGGTCCGGTCGGCCTCCGCGACCGCATCATGACGTCGTTCGACCGCCCGCGCCCGGACATGGTCGACTCGACGTACACCTTCACCGACATCGGTGACGGCACGCAGCTCGAGATCGGCCCGTTCCGGATCAGCACGTCACGGACGATCCACCCGATCGAGTGCTACGCCGTGCGATTCGAGGCCGGCGGCAAGAGCCTGACCTACTCCGCTGATAGCGGCTCCTGTGACTCGCTCGTCGAGCATGCCCGTGGCAGCGACCTCTTCCTCTGCGAGGCGTCGTACGCCGACGGCGTGGAGAACCCGACCGGTGTGCACCTCACCGGCAGCGAAGCGGCGGACCACGCCAAGCGCGCAGATGTCGGGCGACTCGTGATCACCCACCAGGTGCCGTGGAACGACCCGGCCGAGACCATGGAGCGCGCCAGCGCCGGATTCCCCGGACCGGTCGAGGAAGCCCGGGTCTGCTCGTCGTACGAGGTCTGAATCGGGCCGCAACGGCGGCCCGATTAGCGTTGCGCCCATGCCTCGCCCTGGCGGACGCGCCGCCGATGCTCTTCGTCCCGTCGTACTGACTCGCGGCTGGCTCGACCATGCCGAGGGATCGGTGCTCGTCGAGTTCGGCCGGACCCGCGTGCTGTGCGCGGCCAGCGTCACGACCGGAGTGCCCCGGTGGCGACAAGGCAGTGGCGAAGGATGGGTCACCGCGGAGTACGCGATGTTGCCGCGCTCCACCAACACCCGCTCCGATCGCGAGTCGGTGAAGGGCCGCCTCGGCGGGCGCACACAGGAGATCTCACGGCTCGTCGGGCGCGCCCTGCGCGGCTGCATCGACTTCAAGGGCCTCGGCGAGAACACGATCGTCCTGGACTGCGATGTGCTTCAGGCCGACGGCGGAACGCGGACGGCCGCAGTCACCGGTGCCTACGTCGCACTGGTCGACGCAGTGGGTTACCTGCGCGACAAGGGTGCTCTCGCGGGCGAGCCGTTGCGCGGATCGGTCGCCGCGGTCAGCGTCGGGATCATCGACGGCGAGCCCCGTCTCGACCTGGAGTACGCCGAAGACGTGCGCGCGGACACTGACATGAACGTCGTGTGCACCGGCACGGGTCAGTTCGTAGAGGTGCAGGGGACTGCCGAAGGCGACCCGTTCGACCGATCGCTGCTCGACCAGTTGCTCGACCTCGCCGTTGCCGGCTGCGCAGAGCTGACGAAGCTGCAGGAGACCGCACTCACGCAGCAGTTGCGCCGAGCGCACGAGACGGATTCCACCGCGCTGTGATCCGGCACGTCGTTCTCGCCAGCCGCAACGCGCACAAGGTCGAAGAGCTACGCCGCATCCTCGCGCCGCTGCTCGCCATCGAGCTGGCCGGGTACGACGGTCCGGACGTCGCAGAGACAGGAGCGACCTTCGCCGAGAACGCTTTCATCAAGGCGCGAGCCGCGGCCGCGGCGACCGGGCTGCCAGCGGTTGCCGACGACTCGGGCCTCGCCGTCGATGCCTTGCACGGCATGCCGGGGGTGCTCTCCGCCCGCTGGGCCGGTCGGCACGGCGACGACCAGTCCAACCTCGCGCTGGTCCTTGCGCAGATCGAGGATCTGCCGGACCAACGTCGTGGTGCGGCGTTCGTGTGCGCCGCGGTCGCCGTCGTACCGGACAAAGGCGAGTGCGTCGTGGAAGGGCGCGTCGACGGCACGTTGACGCGTGCACCGAGGGGGACTGGCGGGTTCGGTTACGACCCCATATTCGTGCCGAACGGTGCGACGCGCACGACCGCTGAGCTGCCACCCGAGGAGAAGGACGCGATCAGCCACCGCGGCCGCGCGTTCCGCGCCCTCGCTCCGTTGTTGGCAGACCTCCTGGGCTGAGTGCCCTAGTAGCGACGTTTGCAAGGGTACTGACGGATCGTCATTTCGCGGGCACCATGTTGTCGCGCAGCGTCGGGCGGGCGGGGGGCACCTAGATTTCATGATCAGGGACGAGACGTCATCGCGTGCGGAGCCCGAGCGCATCGTGCAGCCGGTGCCCTTCGTAGGCGGTTGAGTCAATGCCGCTGTGGCGAGAAAACCGCAAGCTCGAGGTCGATGAGGCTGCCTGGACTCTGCGTGCACAGGCGGCGGGTCCTCTATTGGTGCGGTTGTGCGACGCTCGGTTGCCGCAAGACGAGGTCCACGGACTCGTGCAGGAAGCAGTGAGCGAAGAAGCTGCGCTGGACGGCACGCTGACGCCAGCCGGGGCGACGGCGCGCACCCTCATGTGGATGCGGGCATGTCGCCGTAGCGAGGTGCTCTTTGGGGCGAGCGCGCACGTTGCAGACCTGAGCAAGCGCGCGATCGTCGCGACGGAAGAGGATGCGCTGCTCGCCGTCGACGCGGCAGTCAACGCCGCTGACTTTTGGATGGCAGGCTCTGTTGTTCGGATTGCGGTCGGCATGCTTCAGCACTTGGCGTCCTTGGGCGAGCGCGAATTGACGGCAGTGGCACTGCTGTTGGAGTCCGTAGAGCAGAGAAAGCAGCTGTCTCAGCCGGACTACAAAAAGTTGAGGTCGCGCCTACGTGAGTTGCTGCCGTCCGATTCCGATGTCGTAGTCGACACCTCGCTGATCCAGCCAGTGGATGCGTGGGCCGCGGCCGTCCTCCCGGATCTCGCCACCACGACTTCGGCCCCCGCGTCGGTCAACGCGCTCCTGCGGCACTTGTTGAGGGCAACTGGCAGCAAGCCGACGGGCAAGTGGTTGTCGCGTGCAACGACGTTGCTGGACAACGACAGCAATGCAGAGATCGTGCACCTGCTGGTCGTGGCCCTCGCGGATGCGCCACCGGTGGAGACAACGGGACGCTGGGGCGTCCTCCCGATCGTCCTGGACGAACGCAACGGTGACATCGCTCGCGGCGCCGTTTGGGCGGCCATCTCTGTGCGTGCGGAGTGGGTGGTGCCGGCTTTGCTGCGCATCAGCGAACGCGGCATAGAGATGTCCGGTCTCATCGGGTGGATGTCGGGAGACAAGGTGCCCAACGCCGCGATCCTTGCCCTCGGCCGAATCGGCAGCGATGAGGCAATAGCCGCCCTTGAGGGCCTCGCTGACCGCACCCGCCACAACGGCTTTCGCAAGCGGATCGCGCTAGCCCTGCTCGCCGCAGCTGAGGCCGCATAGGAGGCGCGAGCTCAGATCAGGTCGGGGTGCTGCCGGAAATACTCGATGGTGCGCTTGAGGCCTTCGTCGAGACCGACGACCGGCTCCCAACCGAGCAGCGAACGCGCGAGCGTGATGTCCGGCTGCCGGATCGTCGGGTCGTCCTGCGGCCGGGGGATGTGCACGATCTCCGACGTCGCGCCGATCAGGTCACGGATGACTTCGGCGAGCTGCTGCATCGACACCTCATGCGGGTTCCCGATGTTGACCGGACCTGGCTGGTCGGAGTGCAGCAGCCGTATGACGCCTTCCACCAAGTCATCGACGTATTGGATCGACCGCGTCTGCGTGCCGTCCCCGGCCACGGTGATCGGTTCGCTTTTGATCGCTTGGCGTATGAACGTCGGGATCGCGCGACCGTCATCCGGGCGCATACGCGGACCGTGCGTATTGAAAATCCGCAGGATCGCGGTGTCGACGCCATGTGCATTGCGATAGGCCATCGTCAGCGCTTCGGAGAACCGCTTCGCCTCGTCGTACACACCGCGCGGACCCACCGGGTTGACGTGACCCCAGTACGACTCGGGCTGCGGGTGCACCTGGGGATCGCCGTACACCTCGGAGGTGGAGGCGATGACGAAGCGGGCACCCTTCTCCTTCGCCAACCCGAGGGCATGCAGGGTGCCGATCGAGCCGACCTTCAGGGTGTGGATCGGCAGCTTCAAGTAGTCGATCGGCGAAGCCGGCGACGCGAAGTGCAGCACGGCGTCGACCGGGCCACCGACGTGGATGAACTCACTGACGTCGACACGCATGAGGCGGAAGCCAGGGTGTTCCATCAGATGCTCGACGTTGCCCGCGTGGCCGGTGATGAAGTTGTCGAGGCAGACGACTTCGTAGCCTTCGTCGAGCAACCGCTCACAGAGATGCGAGCCGAGAAAGCCAGCGCCGCCGGTCACGACTGCACGTCGTTGCGCCACGGCGAACTTCCCCTCTTTGCGCCCCCGTCGCGTCCGCATGTCTCCGGACGCACTGCTTGTCGCGAGGCTAGCAGCGTCAGGGCTTGCCAGCCCTAGGCTGGACGTCGCAGGGGTCGTAGCCCAACCGGCAGAGGCACGTGCCTTAGGAGCACGCCAGTGTGGGTTCGAGTCCCACCGACCCCACTGCCGACGAAATTGCTTGCTTTGCCCGTGATTTCGAGGGTTCTCGGCCGGGGACGTTTACGCTCCATCGCGTGTCTCGTCGTGTCCTGTTCATCTCGCCTGCGTTGCCGTTGCCGTTCGGAGGCGCGGACTCGCGTTGGCAACACGTCGTCCTGTCGCGGCTTCCCCAGCGCGGTTACGACGTCACGTGCCTCACGGTGAGCGATGGCCACGGTGCAACCGTTGACGCGGCGAAGGCAGCATCCGTCGAGCAAGGCTGGCGGTTCGTCCACGTCCCGGTGCAGGTGCCCAGGACGTTCCGGCGCCGGCTCGGCACGCTGGTCGATCCCTGGTCCCACGTGCGGTTCGCTCCTGGCGTCCTACCGGCGTTGGCCGAGCTCGATCCCGCGAGCTACGACGTCGTGCACATCGAGCACCTGTTCACGACGTGGCTCGGCCGAGGCCTGCCCAACGCTGTCACCTATCTCCATCACCTGGAGTACGTCGACTGGGAAGAGCGCACGCGACTGTCACCGCGCGACCGGTGGGCGTACATGCAGATGTACCGAGCGACCCGTCGGTTGTTACGTGTGACGCCGCGTTCGATCGCTGCGACGGAACGGATTGCCGATGACGCAGTGCGGTTGGGGGCGCGCACGCGGCCACCCGTTGTCCCGGTAGCCCTCGATCTGTCGTTGTACGACGAGTTGCCCGCCGTCAGCGACCCGGTCGTCGGCGTGATCGGCACGATGTTCTGGTATCCGTCCCTCACCGCGGCGCAGCGCGTGATCGAGCGTCTCTGGCCACGGATCCGCGCCGAGGTGCCCGAGGCTGTGCTGCTCGTCGCCGGTCGCGGAGCGGAGCAGTTCCTCGGCTCGTACTTCCCGCTCGAGGGCGCAGAGTTGCTGGGTGAGGTCGAGCACCCGACCGACTTCTTCCGTCGCCCGGCAGTCCTCCTTTACCCGCCGCCGCGCGGTAGCGGGGTGAAGATCAAGGTGATCGAGGCCATGGCGTACGGCGTGCCCGTCGTCAGCAACCGCGAAGGTCTGGAAGGCGTCAGCTGCGACGGCTGCGTCCTCAGGGCGGAAAGCGACGACGAGATCGTCTCGAGTGTGGTGGCACTGCTGCGTGATCCGGCGCGGCGAGCCGCGATGCGCACACACGCGCGCACGTACGTCGAGGCGGAGTTCGGTGCTGACCAAGCGGTCGACCGCTTGCTCAGCGCGTACCGGACGGTGGGTCTGTCGACGTGACCGTGCTCGTCACCGGCGGCGCCGGGTTCGCCGGCGTGGCGGTAGTTCGTGAGCTGCTGCGACGTGGCGTGGACGTCTGCGTCGTTGATGACTTCTCCGTGGCCGCTCGCACACGGCTGCAGTCGTTCGGTGACGACATCGAAGTGCTGCCGCTCGACGTCCGGCACGTCGTGCCACTCACCGAAGCATTTCGCACGGTTGCCCCGGACTGCGTCGTACATCTCGCGGCGTTGCACTTCATCCCCTGGTGCAATGCGGAGCCCGAGCGAGCCATCGAGATCAACGTGCAGGGCACCCAGAACGTGTTGAGTGCCGCCGCGGACGCTGGCGTACAGCGCGTGGTCATCGCCTCGACCGCGGATGTCTACGCGATCGGCGCGGAGCCGCACTCGGAGGACGACGTACCGGCGCCGAGGGGCGTCTACGGCATCGGGAAGCTAGCGACCGAGAAGCTGCTGCAGTCGTGGGCCGAGCGCACCAGCGGCACAGGCATTGCGGCGCGGTTGTTCAACATCTACGGACCGGGGGAGACGAACCCTCACCTGCTGCCGGACATCTGTGCCGGCTTGCGCGTGTCGGACGAACTGCAACTGGGCAACTTGTCTCCGCGTCGGGACTACGTCTATGTGGACGACGTCGCAGAGGTGTTCGCTTCGTTCGTGAGCCATCCGGATCCGCCGCGCATCGTCAACGTGGGAACCGGTACTTCTACGAGCGTCGAAGACGTCCTTGCCATGATTCGCGAGATGACCGGACGTGCCATCTCGGTCGCGCAGGATCCGGCAAAACTGCGTCCGGTTGACCGGCCCAACCTGCAGGCGCGACCCGATCTGCTGTTGCGAACGCTGCCCGATCTGCAGCTTGTCGAGCTGCGCGACGGTCTGCGCCGGTTGCTGGAGGCAGAAGGCCTGCTGTGAGCCGAGGGCTCACAAGTCGAGATCGCGGCGCAGCTTGTCGACGTGCCCAGTGGCTTTGACGGCGTACGCCGCATGCTCGAGCTTGCCCTTCGCATCAACAACGAAAGTCGAGCGGATGACGCCGGTGACTTCCTTGCCGTACATCATCTTCTTGCCGAACGCGCCGTACGCCGTCAACACCTCGCGCTCGGGATCGGAGAGCAGGGGGAAGTTCAGCTCGTGCTCCTTGCGGAATTTCACGAGCTTCTCCGGCTTGTCTGGTGAGATGCCGAGAACGTCGACGCCTGCACGGTCCAGCGCCTTCAGGTTGTCGCGGAAGTCACAGGCCTGCTTCGTACAGCCAGGGGTGAGAGCAGCGGGGTAGAAGTACACGACAACGCGGCGGCCGCGAAAGTCCTTCAGGCGCACTGTCTTTCCCGTGTCGTCCGGTAAAGAGAAGTCCGGGGCTGCGTCGCCCGCGGCGAGTTTCGGCTGTTTGGTCGGCATGGGCCCAATCTAGTTAGGCTCGGCCTCGTGGTGTTTGCCGGTGCGGACCTACCGCCGCCACTCACCGGCCGGACCGGGTTCACCGAGTGGCAGTTCGACCTGTGGCTCGCCGTCGGGCTATGTGTCGTGGCAGCGCTCTACCTCTGGGGAGCCCTGCGGCTAGCGCGCCGCGGCGATCGCTGGCCGGTCAGCCGCACCATCGCCTTTGTCGGGCTCGGCCTGGGCAGCATCGGCGTCGCAACGATGTCCAGCCTCGGTGTCTATGACGGCACGCTTTTCTGGATGCACATGGTGCAGCACATGGTGTTGCAGATGGTCGCCCCGGTCTTCCTCGCACTTGGCGCGCCCGTCACACTCGCGCTGCGGACGCTGCATCGTCGCCCGCGCCAGTGGCTGCTGGGAGCGATCCATTCCTGGGTCGGGCGTGTGTTGGCCTTCCCTCCGGTCGGGATGGCGGCGTTCGTTGTTGCGCCCTTCGCCTTGTACTTCACCGGTTGGTACCAGGCGACGTTGACGCATACGGGCCTGCACGAGCTCCAGCATCTGCTGTTCGTTGCCGTCGGGGCGATGTTCATGTGGCCGTTGCTCGGCATTGACCCGATCCCGAACCGGTCGCCGTACCTTCTGCGCGTCCTGACGACGTTCCTCGTGCTGCCGGCGCACGCAATTCTCGGCATCACGATCATGCAGTCGAAGACGTTGATCGCGGGCAGCTACTACGTCGGGCTCGGTCGCACCTGGGGTCCGAGCCTCGCCGACGACCAGAACATCGGCGGCGGAATCCTCTGGGCGAGCGGCGACCTGGTCGGGTTGCTCTTCCTCGCGGTGCTGATCGCCCAGTGGATGCGCGCCGACACGCGCGAGGCGGCCCGCATCGACCGGGCGCTCGACCGGGCCGCTGCCACGGCCGTCGGCACCGGCAACAGCGGCGAGGGTGAGCTGTCGGCGTACAACGCGATGCTCACACGGCTGGCCGAGCACGACGCGGTGCGGGAAGCGCAGGACGTCCTGCGCCGGACTGGCCCGAATTGACCGTAAGGTCTTATTGCGAATTGTTTGCAGGTGCATTTCTGCCGCACTAGGCTCGAAACCGATGGTGAGGGACACCCGGCTTCGGCGGATCCGCTCCGCATTGACGCCGCACGAGTGGGCGCGTGCCGGCGCCCTGACCGCCGCCGTCGTGTTCCTGCACCTGCTCGGTTGGGGCGTGCTGCTCGCGTTCGTCGTGCCGCACCACTACGTCGTCGGCAACGGTGTCTACGGCGTCGGTCTCGGCGTGACGGCGTACACCCTCGGCCTTCGGCATGCCTTCGACGCCGACCACATTGCTGCCATCGACAACACCACTCGGAAGTTCATGGCCGATGGCAAGCGTCCGTTGTCAGTCGGGTTCTTCTTCTCACTCGGTCACTCATCGGTGGTGTTTGTGCTCGCGCTGCTGTTGTCGTTCGGGCTGAAGCTCGGCGGCGCCGTCCGCAACGGGCAGTCGACACTGCACTCGGTGACGGGTTACGTGGGGACGCTGGTCTCGGGGTCGTTTCTGTATCTCATCGCGGCGCTGAACTTCGTGATCCTGCTGTCGATGCTGAAGGTCTTCCGTGGCATGCGCAGCGGTGCGTACGACGAGGCAGCGCTCGAGGACCAGTTGAACAACCGCGGTCTCATGAACCGCTTCCTCGGCCGGGCTACCCGTTCGATCCGAGAGCCATGGCAGATGTACCCGCTCGGCGCGCTGTTCGGGCTGGGCTTCGACACCGCGACCGAGGTCGGGCTCCTCGTCATTGCGGGCGGCGCAGCGGTTGCCGGCTTGCCGTGGTGGGCGATCCTTGTGCTGCCGGTGCTGTTCGCAGCGGGCATGAGCCTGCTGGACACGATCGACGGATCGTTCATGAACTTCGCCTACGGCTGGGCGTTCTCCAAGCCGGTGCGCAAGGTCTACTACAACCTCACGATCACCGGTCTCTCCGTCGCCGTTGCGTGGATCATCGGCACGGTCGAGCTGCTGCAGATCGCGCAGGACCGGTTGTCGCTCGGTGGTCCGGTGTGGGACTGGATCGCTGGTCTCGACCTGAACGTGCTCGGGTTCGGCATCGTCGGGTTGTTTGTCGTCACATGGGTCGTGGCGCTCGCCGTCTGGCGCTTCGCCCGCATCGAGGAGAAGTGGTCCGCGGCGTTGCCGGACGGTGCCACCGCAGACTGACTTGTTGAGCAGGCACCATGTGCGCCGTGCGCTGGGTCGGCTTCGTCCGCAACATCATGGTCGGACGCGAGGGCATGCACCGCGATGTCTTGCTGCGCCTGTTGAGCGACGCCCGCGGGGTCGACGGGCGGTCCCACCTCGCCACGGGAACCTGACCTTCACCGCACCACAACGGCGGCTCGCCGGGATCGTCCAGCGGCTCGAGCGCGGCATTGAAGAGGTGCTGGGCCGGCCCGAGCCGGTGATCATCCGCCGTTACGACTGGCTGCAGGACTTCGTCGCGGACGAGCCGTTCTCGGCGTACGACGACAAGCAGTGGGAGCTGCTCGTCGCGTTCCTGCCGTTGAGCGCGCCGCCCCTGGATGCGGCCCGGATCGAACGCACCGGAGGAACGGTGATCGTCGCCGTGACGACTCATGAGCTCTTGGCTGCGCGGCCCCGCCAGGGGCGCGCGCCGCATGTCATGCCACTCGCCGAGCGCGCCAGCGGGCTGCGGGTCACCTCGCGGGGCTGGAGCACGCTGCAACGGCTGGCGCGCCTCTGACCCGGCGTTATCGGAGTGGGGCGCGCGTCGTTGGGCACTGTCCCTGGTGGCGACGCAGTGTCGTGGGAAACTGACGCCACCTGGTCTGGGAGGTCTGGATGAGCCGCGATCCGAGCGCGATCGAGCGCGAGATCGAGGAGACGCGGGAAGAGCTCGCGCGCACCGTCGACTTGATCGCCGAGCGGCTCTCGCCGAAGCGCGCCGCGGCCCGGGGGGCGACAAAGGTCCGCGACGGCATCGGAGGTGTGTTCGCCCGCGAAACCGTGAACGGCAACGGGCAGCTGCACGCCGTGACGGGTACGCCAACCGAGCCCCGGGAGCAGCGGGAGATCCATGCGGTGCCAGTGCCGGCGCCCGTGACGACAACGCGCACCTTGCGCAAAGACCGCGTCGCCGTGGCGGTCGGCGCGGCCGTTACCGTTATCGCGGTCGTTGTCGTGCTGAAGCGCCGTAGCGCAGCGAGAAGCGTGCGCAAGCGCGGGCGGCGGCGCTAGAGCCGCCAGTCAGCAGGCCCGGTTCCAGGTGCCGCCGGTAGGTCGCCGGAGCGCCGTGCCAGCTCAGTGGCCGTCACTGGCTCGCCGCCGCAGTGCCGGCACCGCGTCATCTCGAACAGCACTTCGCGTCTGCACCCGGCACACCAGCGCGGGTCTCGTTCCTCGTCGTCCGGGCTTTCGCGCGTCTCACCCGGGGCTGCCGGCTTGCGGACGAGTCGGCGCACGCCGGGCGCCCGCCCGATCCGCGTGATGATGCCCACGCGATCATCTTCTCTCAGCCGTGGATGCCGCACTCCAGCTTGCCGGTGCCGGACCAGCGTCCGGCGCGTAGTTCCTCACCGGGATCGATACGACGCGTGCAAGGTGCGCAGCCGATGGACGGGTAGCCGTCGTACATCAGTGGGTTGACGAGAAGACCGTGCTCGTTGGTGTACTCCTCGACCTGCTCCTGCGTCCACGAGGCGAGTGGGTTGACCTTGACCTTGCCGCGCTGGCCGTCCCAGTCCACGACCTTTGTGTGCCGACGCGTCGGTGACTGGTCGCGACGCAAACCGCTGGCCCAAGCGAGGTACGGCGACAGGCCACGGTCCAGGGGCTCGACCTTGCGCATCGCGCAGCACAGGTCCGGGTCGCGCTCATGCAGCTTCGCGCCGAACGCAGCGTCCTGCTCTTCCACGGTCATCAGCGGAAGCAGCGTGTGCACGCCCACCTTGTATGTCGCGGCGACAGCGTCGCGCGTGCCGATCGTCTCCGCGAAGTGGTAACCGGTGTCGAGGAACAGCACCGCGACGCCGGGCCGAATTTGTGCCGCCATGTGCATCAGGACCGTTTCGCCCATCGAGGACGTGATGGCGAAGTGCTCACCGAACGCCTCGATCGCCCAGCCGAGGATCTCCTGCGGCGACGCACCCTCGAAGTACGCCCCTGCCGCGGACGCGGTCGCGGCCAGGTGTTCCTCAGTCGTGAGGTCGTACGCCGTACTCATGCCGCGACCTGGGTGCTGGCGGCGAACCGCTTTGCGACGAGTAGCGCGATCGCTGGGTGGTCGGCAATGGGCTCGGCGACGATGTCGGCGCCGCCGGCGTAGGCCGCAGCCGCGATGCGTTCGGCGAACGACCCTGGTGCGAGCAACAGCGGGGACACCGCGACGGTGCCGTCCCCAGATCGCGCCTCCGCTACGACCAGCGGGATGTCGGCGTTCGCCGAAGTTGCGACAACGTGCCAGCCGGTCCCCTCGGCAAGCAGTCGGGCGGTCGCTTCCGTGCTGCGCGCGGCGGCTGGATCATTGGAGCCCGCGGACACGACAAGCACCGTGGCGTCCGCGGATGTTTCCGACTCGATGAGCCGGTCGCGTAGAGCTGCTGCGACGAGCGGGTCCGGACCCAGTGGGGCGGTGAGCGTCACCCCCGGGTGGGCGGCGACGACCGCCGGAAGGTCGACGTCCACATGCTTTCCGGGCGCGAAGAGCAACGGAACGACAGTCACTGTCTCCGCTTCGCGCGCAAGCGCGGCGAGCGCGTCGGACACCGATGGCTCCGCGTGGTCGAGGTACCCGATGGCAACCGTCACCCCAGGCAGCTCAGCGCGAACGAGTTGGGCAAGGCGCTCGGTCGACTGCTGTGCCGCGCTCTCGTGCGAGCCGTGCGCGGCCAGCAGCAACCCGCGGCTCATCGCGGGTCCTCGGAGAGAAGCGATCGGAGCGCCACCACGTCGCCGACAACCACGACAGCGGGCGCTTCGATTCCGCTTTCGCTGACAGCGGACGCGATCGTCGCCAGGTCCGCGACCACCGTCCGTTGGCTCGCAGAGGTTCCCTCTGCGACCACCGCGACCGGGGTCGACGGTGCGCGTCCATGCGCGACTAGTCCGGCAGCGAGCGCATCGAGTCGCGCAAGGCCCATCAGTACGACGAGAGTGCCCGGGATCGCGGCCAGCGCGGCCGGTCCGATCTCTCCGTGCCCGGAGACGACCGTGAACGCCGCCGCAACTCCCCGGTGCGTGACCGGGATCCCGGCCGCCGCCGGTACGGCGACGGCGGAGCTGACGCCCGGCACCACTTCGACGTCGACGCCGGCGGCGATGCAGGCAGCCACTTCCTCACCGCCACGCCCCAGGACGAACGGGTCGCCACCCTTCAGCCGTACGACGCGTTCGCCCGCCTGCGCTCGCTCGACCAGCACATCATTGATCTGCTCTTGGGTCAGCGTGTGCGCGTGCGGTGCCTTGCCGGCGTTGATGACCTCGACGTCGTCGCCGAGCGTCGCCAAGAGCTCGCGCGGCGCAAGCCGGTCGAAGACGACGACGTCGGCAGCTGCCAGCAGCTGTCGCCCGCGGGTGGTGATCAGTCCGGGGTCGCCGGGTCCGCCACCGACGAGAGCGACCTGGCCAGCACCCGCTCGGTGCCGCCGAACCGGCAGCGAGCCGGTGTCGAGCAACAGCGAGATTGCGTCGCGAACCGCCTTCGAGGTGCGCGGGTCACCGGAGGTGACCGCAACGGTGACGTGGTCGGCGTTGGCGACCGCGGGCGTGTGCGCCCGTGAGACCGCAGCGTCGTCGGCCCGAACACACCAGACACCGGCCCCATCAGCATCGGCCGCCACCGACGCGTTGACGTCGGAGTCGTCGGCGCACGCGTGCACGAGCCACGCGCCGAGCAGGTCGGCGTCGGCGTACTCACGAACCAGCCACCGCAGTCGGTCGGCTGCGGCGAGCTCACGCAGGTCCTCGCAGGCGTACGGCGCGATCACCTCGACGGACGCGCCAGCGGCGATCAGGGCCCGCGCTCGACGGGCCGCGACCGGACCGCCGCCGACAACGACGACGCGTCGGTCGCGCAGGTCGAGTGAAAGGGGGTACACGTGTCCTCCGGCCTGGCTGGGATGGGGCCGGCAGCGGGTGGGTCCGCGAGCTACCGGCCGGTCTCGGCCGGTAGACAGACCGCGCTGGCGACGCGCCGCAGATCGACGTGCAGGCGCGCGACGAGGGCCAGACCGGTTGTCACGAGATCAAGGGTGCCACACGGGCCCGAAGATCGCGAAGCCCGTGCACGCGTCGGGTCTGTCACACTGGGGCCGTGTATCCCCTGCTGGTAGCCCGGCTGCACGTCGACCTGCAGCGCGTGGTGAGTGCCGCGTGTCGGTAGGCATCGCCCTTTGATGTCTCGCCAACCGTTCGCACGCAGCAGGAAGGGGGTCGTGCTATGCCGGCAGATCGTCGTGGCCGCCCGAAGGGCCAAGGCCAGTGGGCCATGGGCCATCGCGAGCCGCTCAACAAGAACGAGCAGGTCAAGAAGGACGACGACGGCCTGAACGTCCGGCAACGGATCGAGTCCATCTACCAATACCGCGGCTTCGACGCGATCGACCCGGCGGACCTGCGCAACCGGATGCGCTGGTGGGGTCTCTACACCCAGCGCGCGCCGGGCATCGACGGCGGAAAGACCGCGATCCTCGAGCCCGAAGAGCTCGACGACAAGTTCTTCATGATGCGCATCCGCATCCCGGGCGGGCAGCTGACCTCGCACCAGCTGCGCACGATCGCGGACGTGGCAACGGTCTACGGCCGCGATGTCGCAGACATTACCGACCGGCAAAACATCCAGCTCCACTGGATCCGCATCGAAGACGTGCCGGCGATCTGGAAAGCCATCGAGAGCGTCGGGCTGTCCACGGCACAAGCATGTGGGGACACGCCGCGCAACATGCTCGGTTGCCCGTTGACCGGGATCGCCGCCGATGAGGTCATCGACGCCGGACCGGTCTTGGCGGCGACGGACGGCCGATGGCTGCTCGACAAGTCCTTCTCCAACCTGCCGCGCAAGTACAAGACGGCGATCAGTGGTTGCTCGCGGCACTGCACCGCGCACGAGATCAACGACATCTCCTTCGTCGGCGTCGTCGGTCCGAACGGCACCCCGGGCTTCGATCTCTGGGTCGGTGGCGGACTGTCGACCAACCCGATCCTCGCCGTGCGCCTCGGCGCCTTCGTCGAAGCCGACCAGGTGCCGGATGTGTGGTCCGGGGTGACATCGGTTTTCCGTGACTACGGATACCGGCGGCAGCGCAACCGGGCGCGGTTGAAGTTCCTCGTCAGCGACTGGGGTGCGGAGAAGTTCCGCGAGGTGCTCGAGAAGGAGTACCTCGGCTTCGCGCTGCCGGACGGTCCCGCACCGGAGCCACCTCCGGATGGCCTGCGCGACCACGTCGGAGTGACGGCGCAG
This sequence comes from Actinomycetes bacterium, assembly GCA_045807285.1. GTDB lineage: Bacteria > Actinomycetota > Actinomycetes > JAWWOW01 > JAWWOW01 > JBJMHR01. The sequence continues at coordinate 332,136 of JBJMHR010000013.1, read as the reverse complement.
AAGGACGGCTTGTTCGCCGTCGGCGCCGCGTTGCAGTCGGGGCGCACCTCGGGCGGCGTACTCAAACAAGTGGCCGACCTCGCCGACCGGTTCGGTCAAGGACGGGTGCGCACGACGGTCGAGCAGAAACTCGTGCTGCTCGACATCGCTGAGAGCCACGTCGACACCGTCGCGTCCGAGCTCGCTGCACTCGACATGGAGGTCCGGCCGACGGCGTTTCGTCGCGGGATGATGGCCTGCACCGGGTTGGAGTTCTGCAAGCTCGCAATCGTCGAGACGAAAGCACGTGCTGTCTGGCTCACCGACGAGCTGGAACGTCGGATGCCGGACTGGCAGGAGCCGATCTCCATCAACGTCAACGGCTGCCCCAACTCCTGCGCGCGGTTCCAGCTTGCCGACTTCGGCTTGAAGGGGTCGCTCGTCCCGGGGCCGAACGGTGAGCCCGTGCCGGGCTACCAGATCCACCTCGGCGGGCACCTCGGCATCGAGTCCGGCTTCGGTCGCAAGCTGCGCGGGCTCAAGGTGATGGCCGAAGACCTGCCCGACTACATCGAGCGGGTGCTGACGCGTTACCGCGCAGGGCGTACGCCCGAGGAGACGTTTGCGGTCTGGGCAGCCCGCGCGGACGAGGCTGACCTGCAGTGACGCCCCGGCGATGACGGAAGCCGCCAGTGGTGGGGAGCGCGCGGTCCCGTTCTACTGCCCCTACTGCGGCGACGAGGGTCTCGTGCCCGATGGGGAAACGGCAGGCAGCTGGGGGTGCCGAGCCTGTACGCGGCACTTCCAGCTTCGCTTTCTCGGCCTGGGTCGGCCAGCGGGAGCCTGACCGGACGGTCAGCAAGGACTCTCCCATTTCGGACGAATCGGGCGCAGAGTGCGGGTACACCAGTCCTGACAGCCGCCTAAGGAAGCGGGGATCCAAGGTGTGCTACCGGCACGAGGCAGCACTCGTGGACTCCGCATTGGCTCCCTCCGACGCCCGGACGATCGTTCGTCGCCTCTGCCACGAGCTCCACGTCGAGGACGTCACTGACACCGCTGCTCTGCTGACGAGCGAGCTCGTGACCAATGCCGTCCAGCATGCTGCCGGTCCGCTGCGCCTCGGCGTCTCGTGCGCGCATGGGCGGTTGGTCGTGTCGGTCTCCGACGCTGACCCGCAGCAGCCGCGCCCGCGCCGGGCCGGCGCCCACGAGGGGGGCGGCCGTGGCCTCGCCATCGTTGCTGCGCTGGCGGATCGCTGGGGGTCCCGGTCACTGCCCGACGATGGCAAAGCAGTGTGGTTCGCGCTGCGTCCAGATGGCTCCGGTGCACTCCGGGACGGTTGCGGCTGCGCCGATGCGTCCGTGGATGAGGGCGTGGCCCCAACGGAGCCCGGTTCGGCCGAGCCGCGCACGCGCATCCCTGCCTCGCGCCGGGGGAGCTAGCACGACACACTGCTCCGCATGGCGGGCGAGGACCCAGCCGGCGGGGGCCTGCTGGATGCGTTGGACGAGCAGGCGCGCACCGAGTTCTTGCGCCGCGGGATCCGGCGCCGCTACCCAGCAGGCGCGACGCTGTTCGCCGAAGGCGACCGTTCGGACCGGTGCTTCTGGCTGGAGCGCGGCAACGTGAAGATCGTGCAGGTCACTGCGGATGGCCGCGAGGTGCTGCTCGGCGTACGGGGCGGGGGGGAGCTGATCGGCGACTGGTCCGTGATCGACGGATTGCCGCGCTCGGCGAGTGCCGTCGCGCTCGAACCGATCGACGCGATCCAGCTCGATGCCATGCAGTTCCTGGGCTTCCTCGAGGCGAGCCCGAAGGCGACGCTCTGGATGTTGCGCTCGGTCCTGCACCGGTTGCGCGACTCGGACCGCAAGCGCGCTGAGTTCGCCTCGTCCGACGCCGCTGGGCGGTTGGCTCGCCGGTTGGCGGAGCTGGCGGACCAGCACGGTCAGCCGGTCGACGGCGGTGTGCTCATCACGTTGCCGCTCTCCCAGGAAGAGCTCGCCGGCTGGACCGGGGCTTCCCGCGAAGCGATCGCGAAGGCCCTGGCGCAATTCCGCAACCGTGGCTGGCTATCGACCGAGCGCCGGCGGATCACCGTGCACGACCTGGAGGGCCTGCGCCGTCGCGGCTCAGGCATGTGAGGCGAGCGACCTGAACGTGTAGGACTACGCACTTGCACCGGCCCAACGACGTGGAACGAGCGGGCCGCAGCCGTGATGCTGCGGGGATTCCCTAGCCCGCCATCCTCCGGAGGCCTCGTGCCCGTCGCGCTGGCAAGTCGTCCACTTGCGATCACCGGTGTACGCCGTAGCGCTGCCGCTTCGACGGTTCGCGTCGCCCGGACGCCGGCCGACCTGCTCGCCGCTGCGCGACTTCGGGCGTCCGCGGCGCGGGGCGGTCACCCCGCCGGCTTGGCCCGCATCGTCGAGGTCAACCTCGATGAGTACGACGCACAGGCGTTGCATCTGCTCGCGGTGGACGAGGAGGAACCAGTGGGGACCATGCGCCTGCTTCGCGCCCAGACCGGCCGACAACTACCCGTGCAGCGGGTGTTCGACTTACCCGACCCGGGCAGCGCCCGGATCGCGGAGCTGTCGCGGCCGGCGGTGCGCCGTCCCGACGACCAGGCGCTGCTCGTCGCGCTGCTGCGGGCGGCCTACGACGAGGCACTCGCCGGCGGCATCGACGAGGTCTACCTGGTCGCGGACCAAGGTCTGCTCACGGTGCTGCGCGCGCTCGGCTTCCGCTTCCGCCCGCTCTCCGGGCCGGTATGGGCGTACGGCGCCTGGAACATCGCGGCCGTCCTGACTGTGGACGACGTCGTACCAGGGCTCCGCATGCACCAGGCCGTGCACGGCTGTCAGATCGCGGACTACTTCACCGCACCGTTCGATGGCGCGGCGCCGGCCGACACCGTCTGCCTGCGTTCTGCCAGTTGACCTGACGTCCTGGTCCAAATACCGATCGCTCTGTGTACGACGACATGGTTTAGCCGGTCTGTTCAGTGGAGGCTTGGCCTTGACCGGGACGTTCGGGGGGACGGCCGGTCCACCGGGGGACACCGCTTCGCGGTTCTGACGACGATCGAGGGTGCGGCAGGAGGGGGCTGCATCCTCGACCGTCGTGGTTTCGCGCCACGCACCCGGTTGGCGAGCGCTAGGGCCCGGGACGCTCCTTGTACCGGTCGGCGAGAGTCCGCACGTTCTTCGGCAGGCGGCTGCTCACGAGGTCGGCGACGCTGACGTTCTCAAGGACCGCGCGCAAGCTGGACCGCACCGCCATCCACACCTCGGGAAGGATCTCGGCCGGGCCGTCGTAGGTCAGCTCGCTCATGCTGACGTCGCGGATCTGGGCGAGCGGCCCGTCGACCGCGCGGATCACGTCGGCGAGGCTGATCTCGCTGGCCGGCCGTCGCAGCAGATAACCGCCGTCCGGGCCGCGCTGGCTGCGCAGCAACAGGGCCTGCTTCAGCTCGCGGAGGATGCCGAGCAGAAAGTTCAGCGGGATGTTCTGTTCCTGGCTGACCTGCTCGGCCTTTATCGGTGTGCTCACGCCGCCGTCGGCCGCGATCTGCGCCATGGCGCGGACTGCGTAGTCGCTCTTGGCGGAGATGCGCACGGGCACAGTTTGCCTGAGAAAGCTCTACGGGCTAGGTAGGCTCCGCCCACTTTGCCCGCTGGTCTTCCAGCCAAGCCGGAAACTGCAACGGAGGGTCGGGCAACGGCTCGACTCCGTGTTCGGCGAGCGCTCTGTCGAAAGTGTCCGGGGCGTCGCCCCACGATCGCGGGTCGCCCAGCATGACTTCGAACAGCAGCGCGCCGTCAGCACCGGCGCGGATCGGCCCGAACGCCGCGCCGTTCGGCAGCTCCACGTGCGTGCCGGCCGGGCACGGTCGATCCCCGATGACGACCTCCCCGTCGAGGACGAACAGCACATGCGGGCTGTTGTGGCCGTGCCGGCGCACGATCATCCCGGGGTCATAGCGCGCGTACAGCGAGAGGTACGGCGGGTCGGCCGAGAAGGCCAGCCACTTCTCCCAGACCGACGACACGGATCCGTCGGCGTTGCGTTGCGCCTTGACCTGTTGCCAGGGCACGTCGTCATCATCGAGGTGCCGGAAGAGCGGCTCGGGCACTAGTGCGTGGCTTCTGCGCTCGCCGCGAGCGGATCGCAGATGCTGCACGGCCGTAGCCCGGGCGTGCCGGGGCTCACCGAACGCAGGTTGTCGCGGTTGAGCACAACCGGGCAGTCCGTGCGATGGATCATCGAGCCGTTCTCCGTAGCGACGAGCGGCGCTTCGTCGTGCGCCGGCAGCTCACCGTTCGACGTGATCAACCCGCCGCCGGAGAGCAGCCGTTCGATGCGATACAGCGCGTCGACGAGCTCGCGACGTTCGGCGCGGGTGTCGCGCACGAGCAGGGTCTGCCAGTAGGCGAAGTAGACGAAGCCGCCGATGATGACGAACGCGATACCGAGCAAGCCACCGGAGACTACGTAGGGGATCTGCTCGAACGGGAGGATGGTGCGCGAGGCACCCAGCCAGCCGAGAAGGATCAGCAACACACCGAGCGGCAGCAAGACCCCGCCGATGATGAGCAACCAGCGGTCCAGCTGTCCGGCGCCTGCGCGCGTGCGCACGTTCCGGACCCGCGCTGCGAGTCGTGACTGCCGCTCGGCAGCTCCGACGGATGCGACGTCTGCTTGCGCGCTCATGACTTCTCTCCGAGGGGGCACGAGGTCGGGACCTGCTCCAACAGCCGATCGGGCAACCGCCACAAACCGAAGGCGACCATCCCGGAACCGAGAAGTACTGCGACGAGCCAACCGGGCGACAGCCCACCGTGCGGCAAGGTCGCGGGGCTACTGACGAGTTGAGTCGGCGGTGCGACGGCAGGTGGTGGCGCGTTCGCGCCCGGGTTGCCGGCGACCGGCGCTACGCCCGGGGTTCCCGGCGTCCCAGGCGTGCCGGGTGTTCCCGGCGTGCCAGGTGCGCCCGTCGTGCCCGGCGTACCGAGGAATGGAGGTATCACGAACGCGCTGCCGAGGGTGCTGTTCGCGCTCACATGCGCACCGCCAACCATGAGGTACTCACCGGCGTCGCCAGGCGAAGCACATGCGGAGTCCGGCTTGGCCGGGGGCATCGGGCAGTGGAACGCGATCAACAGGCTGCCGGCGTCGTACGTCGCGCCGTTGGGGGAGGTCGTCCTCGTCGGTTGGGTGAGGAAGATCGTCGTCCCGGACGCGGCCAGTGCCTTGTTGATGGCTTCGGTCTGGGTTTGCGAGGCGATCCCCTGACCTTGCGCGTGCACTCCGTGCTGGTCGACGCCGACCGGGATGCCGTTGATGCGCATGTTCGAAACGGTCGTGTCGCCGGACGTGGTCGTGGTCGTCCCGTTCGTCGCGACATGAGCGTGCGACGTCACTGAGCCGATGGAGATCATCCCGTCGACGCCAGTGACGATGTTCTGTGCCGAGCTGGTGCCGTCCACCTCGGCGGCTGAAGGGCCGGTCATCGTCGCCCGGGTGCTGACCTGAGTCGTGCCGTAGTCACCGATCGTCGTGTTGGCGCTGCCGCCCATGTGCGCCTCGGCGGCTGCTCCGGTGTCCGTCACGTTCGCGTTCATCACCAGACCGGGGACGACGTCGTTCGTCGAATCCGTGGGACCGGCAGTTTGCGCTTCCGCCCTCTCTGGGTCGTTCAGCATGGTGGCGTTCGACGGCACCTTGCCGCCGGTGGGGTCGACGAGCAGCAGGAACGAGCCGGCATCACCTGCGATCGTGCCCGGCCAAACCGCGGACGACAGCGCATGCCCACCCGTCGTGGTCACGTCGACTTGCGCGAGGGGAACGTCGACTTCGGTCGCCCCGTCACCGACATGGTTGTCCTTGCCCGTGATGACCATCCGCTCACCACCGGACTCCCCGAAGAGGCTGAGCGACTGGAAGCCCGACCCCGGCGCGCCATCAGCATGGGCGCTCGTCGTCGAGAGCGCGATCAGCGGGCTGGCGAGCAGAAGTGTGCCGCCGGCAACGAACGCGAAACTCGTACGTCGCTTCATGCTGCGCCTCCGAGATAAGCCTCGCCGACGAACTCCTCGACATCAGCCGGCTCTCCGACCATGGCAATCGTTCCTTGCGTCATGATCGCCGCGTAGTCAGCAACCGCGAGAGCCGTGCGGGCGAACTGCTCGACGAGAAGAACCGTGATCCCTTGAGCAGCGAGCTGCGCAACGAGCTCGTAGAGCTCGGTGACGATGAGCGGGGCGAGGCCCATCGAGATCTCGTCCAGAAGGAGAACGCTTGGTTCGGAGACGAACGCCCGTGACATGGCGAGCATCTGCTGCTCGCCGCCGGAGAGCGTGCCGGCCAGCTGCTTGCGCCGCTCCCCGAGCCGCGGGAACCGGGCGAAGACCCGCTCTTCCACGTCGCGCTGCGACATCTGCGCGGCATAGGTCCAGATCCGCAGGTTCTCGACGATCGTCAGGTTCGGGAAGATGCCGCGGCCTTCCGGAATCCGGCAGATGCCTGCTCGCGTCAGCTTCTCGGGAGACGCCCCGTTGACGTGGCTGCCGGCGACGTGGACGCAGCCGGACGTCGGCCGGATCTTGCCGGCAATGACCTGCATCGTCGTCGACTTGCCCGCACCATTGGGACCGAGCAGAGCGAACACCGACCCGGTGGGCACCTGGAAGCTCACACCGTGCAGAACCTCGATCCGGCCGTAACCGGCGCGGACGTCGAGCAACTCGAGCGCTGGCGTCGCCATCTAGGCCGCTCCCTCGACATGCGACGTGTCGGCGCCAAGGTACGCCGTCTGCACGACCGGGTCGGCTTGCACCTCGGTGGCGCTGCCCGCCGCGATGATGCGGCCGAAGTCGAGCACGTTCACCCGGCTGCAGACCCGCATCACGAGCTCGACGTCATGTTCAACGAGCAGGATTGCGATGCCGTCTGATGCGAGCTCCAGCAGAAGCGTGCCGAGGTTGTCCGTCTCTTCGTGGTTCAACCCCGAGCCCGGTTCGTCCAGCAGCAGCAAGCTCGGCCTCGTGGCAAGTGCACGGCCGAGCTCGACGAGCCTCGCGAGGCCGGTGGGCATCGCGTCGACGCGACGATCGGCCACCGCGCGCAGCCCGACCCGGTCGATGATCTCGTCCGTGACCGCGCGCGGGTCGCGTTTGTCACGTGCCCACCCCTGCCGGAACTCCGCGGCCGTGAGGATGTTGCCCGCGGCAGTGAGCGAGCCGAAGACCTCGAGCCGCTGGAAGGTGCGACCCATGCCGAGCCGGGCCCGCCGGTAGGGCGACAAGCCGCTGATGTCGCGGCCGTTCAGCACCACCCGTCCGCGGTTCGGCTTCTCCAGACCCGTGACGACGTTGAACAGCGTGGTCTTGCCTGCGCCGTTCGGGCCGATCAAACCGGTGACCATGCCCGGTGCGGCGGTGAGGGTGACGTCGTCCAACGCTTGTACGCCGCCGAACCGCACACTGACGCCGATGGTTTCGAGAGTGGGGGACTCAGACACCGGCGAGCTCCCCTTCGTGCACGGGGTCCGGGGTCGGCGGCTGCGCGGGCGCACCTCGGCGCGCTGCTATGGCGCGGCGAATCGCTTCGCCCTGTTTCGCGATCCGACCACCGATGCCCTGTGGATCGCGACTGACGACGATGGCTGCGATGCCGGTTAGCGGGAGCTGCAGATCTGCAACGGCGACGTGCCACCCGAAAATAGACAGCACCACGTGATGCAAGCCGAAGAGCTGGAACGTTGCGAAGAACATTGCGCCGAGGAAAGCGCCGGTTGCCGTCGCGATTCCACCGATACGCAGTTGCAAAAGGAGCACGAGACTCAGCAAAGGTATGAAGTCGTTCTCGCTGACCGACTGTTGGCCGCCGCCGTAGAGCACACCACCGAGTCCGGCCATGCCGGCCGAGACCGTGAACAGGATGAGCCGGGTCCAGTTGATGTTGAGCCCGAGCGTGGCGCAAGCGGCCGGTGAATCGTCCAGAGCAGCAAGTCGGCGGCCGAACCGGCCGCGTCGTACAGCGAGCACCGCGATCGATGCAAGTGCGAACAGGACAGCGAGCTCGACGAAGAAGGTCCGGTCGGTCTGGCGTACCCACGGTATGTGCGGCCGGGCAACGCTGAGGCTGCCGCCGAGGCCGAAGATGTTGGGGTTGAGGAAGAAGATCTGGTCCATCGCGTTGGCGAACGCGAATGTCGTCAGCGCGAGATAGAGGCCGCGAAGGCGCAACGTCGGAAGGCTGAGGATGAAGCCGGTTGCACCGGCCAGCCCGATCGCAGCCAGCACGCCCCACAAGGAACCGCCGTGGCCGAGTCGGGCCATCGCGAACCCGCCGAGACCGGCGAAGGTCAGCTGGCACAGTGACGTGAGCCCTGCGTAACCGGTCAGCAGCACGAGCGACAGCAGGATGAACGCGATCGCGAAACCCTGCGTGAGCACGTTCAGCGTCGCCGCCCCGACCTGGCCGGACACGATGAACGCGCCGATGATCAGCACCACACTCCACGCGACGGACGAACCCAGGCTTGCCGGGTTCGGGGCGCGCTCGCCGACGATGGTCCCGACCCGCAGCCGCGCCGTACCGAAGAACGCGAGCGCGATGAGGACGACGAACAGCATGATCATCGGCAGGATGAGTTTTGCGCCCTGGAACCAGCTGTAGTTCAAGTAGCGAGCCGAGAAGCTGCCCAGAATGCCGAGCATCAAGCCGCCGACGACAGTCAACGGCAGGCTCCGCAGCTGCCCGAGCATCGCCGCGGCGTATCCCAGTGTCACGAGCAGTGTGAGCTGGAAGATCGTCAAGTCCTCGTTCGCAGCCAGCAAGATTCCAGCCAGCGCCGCCAGCGACGTGCCCATCGCCCAGGACAGCTGCTGAATGCGCGCGGGGGTGCCGCCGGCCATCGCAACGAGGTCCGGGTTGTCGACGACGCCACGCATGGCGATGCCGATTCGGGTGCGGTTGAAGAACAGCCGTAACCCGATCGCGATCGCAATCGCGACGACGATGACGCTGATCTGGTTGCCGTTCATCACGAAGCCGAACACATTGACCGTGGTGCCCGGGAAGAACGTCGGCTTCCGGTAGACCCGGCCCTGTTTCCAGATCAGGAAGGCAATGCCGACGAGCGAGAGCAGGAGGCCTAGCGTCACAACGACGGTGATGTCGACGGCGGCGCCGTAAAGAGGTCGGATCAAGACGCGTTCAATGAACAGCCCGAGCACTGGCGCGAGCACGAGGAGTACCAGCACGACCGCCAGCGGTTTGGGCCAGTTCCAGCTGACGGCCAGCTGCCAGTAGGCCCAGGCGGCGAACATGCCGATCGCACCGTGGGCGAAGTTGAAGATGCCCGAGGTTTGGTACGTCACCACCAGCCCACACGCCGCGAGTGCGTAGATGCACCCGTAGACGACACCGATGACGATGACGGTGAGCATGCGTCAGCCGATCACAGGTAGACGAACGTGCCGTCGCAACGGAACTTGTTCGCGGGCGTGTCCACCCGGTAGTAGCCGCCGTTGCGGACCTCCCACAACACGTAACAGTTGGCCGGCTTCTTGTGGATCGGGTCGGTCGTCGGCAGCATGCCGTTCGCGTTGAAGCTCGTTATCTTTCTGATGGCGTCGGTGAATGCCGCTCGCGTGACTTTGGGCCCTATCTGTTTCAGCACCTGGACGAACATCTTCGCGGCCGCCCAGCTGTACATCGCGTACAGCTCGACGGCATCGTTCGGATGGCTGAGATGCATCCACTTCTGGAATAGCGCTACCTCAGGGATGTTTCTCGCGTCATCGGGGCTGAAGAACATCGAGTAGAGGTTCGACCCCACGATGCCGTTGGCGTCGGACGGCTTGTCGCCGGCTGCCACGAGCCGCGAGATGAAGTCGGAGGCGTACGCGATCGGGATGATCCAGATCGGCTTGAAGCCTTGCGAGTCGGCTTCTTGCTTGAGCGTTGCCGCGTTCTGCGCGTTCTCCGCCGAGATGAAGACGAGCTTCACGCCCTTGGCTTTCATCGCCTGCACATCGGAGTAGAAGGACGTCTGGGCGGCTGGCTCGCGCGGGTCGTAGATCCATTTCCACCCGCAGGTCTTCGCCGCTTTTTCGAAGTAGCTCTGACTCGTGGACGCGGACGGAATGTTCGGGGCGATGGAGCCGACCTTCTGGACCACCGAAGCGCCGTACTTCTTGGCCCAGTAGCAGAACATCCCGGTCTGATATCCGAGTGGTGCTGCCTCCGGCGGATAGTTGTTCTTGCTGTCCTTCGTCTCACTCGACAACGGGTAGGACAGGTCAGGGACGGTCGCGTGCTGGCCGATGACTCCCGTGCCGCAGTTGTCGTACAGCGCGAACGAGCCGACCCAGCCGAAAACCTTCGGCAGCTGCTGGAGGTGCGCGTTGGAGTTCGCCTGGCAGGTCGTCTGGCTGTCAGCGCTCGTGACGTAGAGGTTCCGTCCGCAAATACCGCCCTGGCTGTTGATGTACTTGAAGTAGGCGTCAACGCCGTCCGGCGCGGTCTTGAAGAGACCGGATACCGGTCCGGTCAGGTCCGCGACATTGCCAACCAGGATGCTGTTGGCGGTGACCCCGACGTCGGTGGCGCCGCCGTTGTTGGAGCTGCTGCAGCCTTTCGTCGTGCCGGTACCCGTGTTGCCCTGACTGCCGGCCGTGCCCTTGGACCCCGCCGAGCCGCCGGAAATGCCGGTACCCGTACCCGTACCGGTGCCGGTTCCGGTACCGGTCCCGGTTCCCGTACTGGGGCCGGTGTTCGGCCCGGTGCCCGGGCCGGCTCCGCCGCCGCCTCCGTTGATCGCGGCGTTAGCGGCCTGCTGGCGAAGCGTCGACGGCACACGCGCACCGCACGCTGACATGAGGAGCAGTCCGACGGCGACTAGCGATACAGCGGCTCGTTGCGACCGGGGCATGCGGGTCCACCTCGCGGCTGGGGAACAGAGCCTGACGACTCGTCAGGACGTAGATGGTGCTCGGAGATCGCGGGCACGGCTAGGGGGGTCGGCGGCAGACCTCCCTTGTGGCGGCCGGCCCTGACCGTTAGAACCTGACGCGCCGTCAGATTCGGGCCCGCCCGGGGCCGAGGCGGCCGTCCGAGGAGGTCGTATGCGCCGTCTGGTCATGCTCGCCGTCGTAGGGGGACTCGTCGCCGCCGCAGCACCGGCGTTCGCCGCACCGACGGCGACGCTGCCCGGCTGCGCGGCGGTGAACCCCGGCAAGGCCACCTGCACGTTCACGATCCTGAAGTCCGACAAGATCCCCGCCGGCGTGCTGGCCACCACCACGTGGAAGATCACCGGTGGCGGCCACACCTGGACCGGCAAGCTCGGCAAGACGACGATCGTCTTTCCGGCCGGCGTCTACACGCTGACCGCGACCGGCAAGGGCTTCGCCGGGGCGGGCAAAGCCCAGGCCTAGCCGCCCGATCTCGTCAGGTGCCCTTGTAGTTCAGCACCTGGCGCAAGACGTGCTGGACATCGACCAGGTCCGCCTGGTCGGCCATGACCTGGTCGATGTCCTTGTACGCCGCAGGGTGCTCATCGAGCAGTGCGCTCGCCTTGCCGGTGTTCCAGGTGCGGCCGGTCATCTGCTCGCGCAGTGACTCGACCGTGAGCGCTCGCCGGGCCTGCCCCCGCGACATGGTGCGTCCCGCTCCGTGCGAGCAGGAGTTGTACGACGCCCGGTCGCCCCTGCCGCGCACGACGTAGGACGCGGTGCCCATAGAGCCCGGGATAACGCCGTCGTCGCCGTCGCCTGCCTTGATCGCTCCCTTGCGGGTGATCCAGAGCTCCTGACCGTCGTAGGTCTCGAGCTGCGTGAAGTTGTGATGGCAGTTGATGGTGCGGCGTGCAGCACCCTGGCCGACGACGTCGAAGAGCGCCTGCGTCGTACGGCGGGCCATCACCGCGCGTGATGCCAAGGCATAGTGCTGCGCCCAGAGCATGTCGGAGATGTAGGCGTCGAACTCGGGCCGGCCCTGTACGAAGTAAGCAAGGTTCGGGTCCTCGAGGTGGACGTCGAGGTGCTTCATCGCGCCCTTGGCTCGGTTGATGTGCCGCTGCGCGAGCTGGTTGCCGATTCCGCGCGAGCCGGAGTGGAGCAGCGTCCACACGACGTCTCGCTCGTCCAGGCAGATCTCGACGAAGTGGTTGCCGGAGCCGAGCGTGCCGAACTGCCGCCCGACGGTGGCGACCTGCTTGCTCGTCAGCTCGGTCGCGGTGGGCAGACCGACCGCGTCGAGCGCGCGCGCGTCGACGATCGAGTCGTGGCCCTTGCCGACGCCCGCTGGCACGCGCTTCTCGATGAGCGGCAGCAGCGTGTCCAGGGAGTCGGGCAGGTCGGTCGCGGTCAGATCCGTCTCCATCGCGACCATGCCGCAGCCGATGTCGACACCGACCGCTGCGGGGATGACCGCACCCTTGGTCGGGATCACGGACCCGACCGTCGCGCCGATGCCGACGTGCGCGTCCGGCATCAGGGCGACATGGCCCGCCACGATCGGCAGCCGCGCAGTGCGTGCGGCCTGCGCGATCGTGTCCGGCTCGATCGTCGAGGCCCACGACAGCAGTTTCGGCGCTACGTGCTGGGCGGGCATGGCGTCATGGTGCCCGCGGTTCCGGCGTACCGCACCTGCATTAGCGCCGTGGGGCTACCGTCCGCTTGTGGATTGGGAAGCGTGGGCCCGGCGCGCAGAGAAAGCGATCGACGTTGCCGGTCGCGGCGACTGGCGGGGGCTGTTCGCGCCGGATGCGACGTTCGCGGATCCGAACACATCCACGACGACGGACTTGCGTTCGATCTCGCGGGACACCACGGCGATCTTCCCGGACTGGACGCAGGAGATCACGCGGATCCGCGGCGGCGATGACTGGGCGTTCTTCGAGTGGATCGGTCGGGCGACGTATTCACCTGCCGACGGTGGTCCCGGCGCAGGTGCGCGCATCGAGATGCATGGGGCCACAGTGGTCGAGGTGGACGCTGACGGGCTCGTCACGTCGTGGCGCGACTACCTCGACCGCAAGGAACCGGAAGACCAGATCCGCCGCTCCGCCAAACCGCCGCGGTGATCGAGGACCTCTGGCCGCGACACGCCGTGGAAACGCGCCACAACCCCTAGATCACCGCGACAGTGGGGGTTAGTTGCGGCTGGTGGCGACGCCGATCAGGTCGGTGCTCTTCGTCAGATGAGGCTTCCCTGCTTTGGCCGAGGCCTTGGGCGTGACATCGACGTCGGCGGCCTGCGCGCGTAGTGCGCCGACCGTGCACTCCTCCTGCGGACGTACGGCGAACGGGTCGAAGCGGAAGTGTCGCATCGCGTTGAGGTGCGAGATCGCGTCGATCTCATGGTCGGGGATGCCGTCGAGCGACTTCATCAGCATCTCCGGCGACGTCGGCCAGGTCGAGTCGGAGTGGGGATAGTCGCCTTCCCAGCAAATCGTCTCGAGGCCGACGCGGTGGCGTACGTCGATACCGACCGGGTCGTCGATGAAGCACGTGACAACGCGCTCCCGGAACATCTCGCTGGGCAGCATGTCGCCGAAGTCCTGGCCGGTCCACTGACGGTGCCGTGTGTAGATCCAGTCGACGCGGTCGTGGAAGTACGGGATCCAGCCGATGCCGCCCTCGGACAACGCGAAGCGCAGCGACGGGAACTTGCGCAGTACCGGTGACCAGAGCAGGTCGGCGGCGGCTTGGACGATGTTCACCGGCTGCAAGGTGATGAGTACGTCGACCGGCGCATCGCTCGCAGTGATGACGAGCTGTGACGACGAGCCGATGTGCAGGCAGACGATGACGCCCTCGTCCGAGCAGGCCTGCCAGAACGGGTCCCACGCGTCGCTATGCAGTGACGGCAGTCTGAGCTTCTCCGGGTTCTCGGAGAACGAGACGGCGTGGCAGCCCTTGGCCGCGACCCGGTGCACCTCGGCCGCCATCGCGTCCGGGTCCCAGATCGGGGGCAGCGCGAGCGGGATGAACCGGCCGGGATACGTGCCGCACCACTCGTCGATGTGCCAGTCGTTGTAGGCCTGCAGCAACGCGAGCCCGAGCTCCTTGTCCTTCGCGCGGGCGAACAGCTGCCCGCACAATTGCGGGAACGACGGGAAACACATCGAGCCGAGCACACCGTTCGCGTTCATGTCGCGGATGCGCTCATGGATGTCGTAGCACCCGCGACGGATCTCGTCGAAGGATGTCGGCTCCATGCCGTACTCCTCCGGCGGTCGGCCGGCGACGGCGTTGAGCCCGATGTTGGGGATGTCGCGGCCCTCGAACCGCCACACGTCGGTGCCGTCTTCTTTCTGCACGACGACCGGTGCGCGGTCCTTCCACTTGTCGGGCAGGTGGTTCTTGAACATGTCCGGAGGCTCGACGACGTGGTCGTCGACGCTGATCATGATCATGTCTTCGATGCGCATGCGAACCGCCTTCCTGACGTGCGTGTCAGCCTAGTGCGCCATGAGTGCGCTGCGTACGCCGGACGACCGGTTCATCGAGCTGCCCGACTATCCGTTCGCGCCGTTGTACGCCGATGTTGGTGACGGGCTGCGCATGCACTACGTGGATGCGGGACCCGACGGTGCGGCGCCGGTGCTGTTGCTGCACGGCCAACCAACGTGGTCGTTCCTGTACCGACACGTGATCTCCGACCTGGTCGGCGCCGGACATCGTGTTGTCGCACCGGATCTCATCGGTTTGGCCGGTCGGACAAGCCAATGCATCGGACGGCGTACCGAGTAGACGCGCACATTGGTTGGTTGCGTGCGTTGGTCACAGCACTCGACCTGCGCGAGACGACTCTTGTCTGTCAGGACTGGGGCGGGCCCATCGGACTCGGTGTCCTGGCGCAGGAACCGGAACGGTTCGCGCGCGTCGTCGCGACGAACACGATCCTGCACACCGCCGATACGTCGCTCGCCGGCGCAACGGCGTGGGCGTTGCACGGCGTCGAGGGTGAGCGTCGCGTCGTCGTCCAGGAAGAGCTGCTCGACTACATCCTGATGACGCAGCGGTTCGCCTGGTTACCGAGCCACCTGCTCGGTGCTGTCAGCGCGGTGGACGGCGACGCGCTCGCGGCGTACGACGCGCCGTTCCCGGACGAGTCGTTCATGGCCGGACTACGCCAGATGCCATTGTTGATCCCGCTCACGCGCACCGATCCGGGCGCCACCATCAACGCCGCGACGATGGACGCATTGCGCAGTTGGACCAAGCCCTTCCTCACGGCGTACGGCGACGGGGACCCGGCAACAGCTGGGTGGGATCACGTCTTTCAACAAGCCGTCCCCGGCACACATGGTCTCGACCACGCCGTGATTGCGGGTGCCGGGCACTTCATCCAGGAGGACAAGCCGCACGAGCTGGCGCAGGTGATCAGCAACTTCATCGGGTCCGGCTGACACGCGCGTCATGGATAGGCTCCGCTCCGTGACGACGCCGGGGAATGCGCTCGCTGGTGTGCGGGTGCTCGACTTCACCCGGCTAGGTTTCGGCTCACAGGCAACGCTGATCCTTGGTTGTCTCGGTGCCGAGGTCATCCGCGTCGAGAGTGCGAAGCACCCGGATCCGATCCGCGTGATGCCGCCGTACGTCCCACGTCCCGGTGAGACAAGCGAGCGGTTCGGCAACGCGACGATGGCGGCGCGCGAAGCGGCGCACTCGCTCGACCGCGGCGCGATCTTTTTCAAGTACAACACCGGCGGCAAGAAGAGCATCTCCGTCAACTCGAAGGACCCGCGCGGGCTCGACATCCTCAAGCGGCTGATTGCCCTCAGCGATGTCGTCACAGAGTCGTTCGCGCTCGGGACGATGGAACGTTGGGGACTGCCCTACGACGTGATGCGCGCGCAGCGCGACGACATCATCTATGTCTCGATGTCGGGTTACGGCCACGAGGGTCCGGACGCGTCCTACATCACGATGGGCCCGACGGCGCAGGCGTTGACGGGACTGACCTACCTCGTCGGGCTGCCGGACCGTGCGCCCGCTGGCTGGTCGTTCTCCTACCTCGACCACGTCGGTGGGTACTTGGGTGCCGTCGCGGTCCTGCAGGCGCTGCTGCATCGGCAGCGCACCGGCGAGGGACAGTACGTCGACGTCTCGCAGCTCGAGCCGGCCACTGCGCTCGCCGGCCCGCTGTTGCTGGACAAGCTCGTCAACGGTCGCTCCTCGCGCCGCCCTGGGTTCCCGCCCGGCAACCGACGCTTGCATCCAGCGGGTGCGCCGCAAGGGGCCTACCGGTGCGTGGGCGAGGACAAGTGGGTGGTCATCTCGTGCACGACCGATGACCACTGGGGCGGGTTCGTTGCCGCCCTCGGTACGCCGGAGTGGTCGAGCGACGCGCGCTTCTCTACGCAGGCCGACCGCGTCGTGAACACCGACGAGCTCGACAAGCACGTCGAGGCGTGGACGCAGTCGCAAGACCGGTACGACGTGATGCATCTGTTGCAGCGCCATGGTGTGCCGGCGGGCGCCGTACAGGACTCGAAGGACCGGTTGGAGTCCGACTCGCAGCTGCAGGCGCGGGGCCACTACACGTCGTGGCCGCACCGCGAGGAAGGCGCGGAGACGTTGCCACTCGAGGGCGTGCCGTTCCGGATGTCGGAAACGCCGCCGTCGACCGGCGGCGTCATTCGACGTGGTCCGCCGTGCCTCGGGCAGGACACCGAGGACGTGCTGACGTCGCTGCTCGGGATGCCCGCTGATGACGTGCACGCGCTGGCTGACGAGGGCGTGCTGACATGAGTGCGCTCGAAGGCGTGCGTGTGGTCGAGCTCGTCGATGAGTCGGCGGAGTACTGCGGTCGGCTGCTCGCCGGGCTCGGCGCGGACGTCATCAAGGTCGAACCGGTCGATGGTGCGGCCTCGCGCCACATCGGCCCGTTCGTGGACGACGAGCCGGACAACGAGCGCAGTCTTCAGTTCTGGCACTACAACGTCGGCAAGCGGTCGGCGGTGTTGGCCACGGACGAGATCGCCTGGCTCCTGCGCGGTGCCGACGTACTCGTGCATACGCTCCGACCGGCCGAGTCAGCCGACGCCCGCCTTGACTTCGCCACGCTCGCCGCTGCCAACCCGCGGCTGGTCGTGTGCGCCGTCACGCCGTTCGGTCAGGACGGCCCGTGGTCTGACTACGTCGCCGACGACCTGGTGTTGATGGCGCTCGGCGGTTCGATGGCGGCCTGCGGCTACGCGCCGAACCGCGACGGTAGCTACGACACGCCTCCGCTTGCGTGTTATGGCGACCAGGCGTGGCACACGGCGTCGACGTACGCCGCTGTCGCGATCCTGGGTGCTTTGGCGTGGCGGCACGAGTCAGGGCGCGGTCAGCTCATTGACGTGTCCGCTCATGAGTGTTCGGCGAGCATGACCGAGTGGCATCTCATGAACTACCTCTGCACCGGTACGCCGTACCGCCGCGGCGCGGGCGCACTCTCGGTGTCGACCCAGGACGGGCGTGAGGTCACCGCGTTGATGCCGGACTTCCTCGGCCCGCACATCTTCACCAATCTGCTCCGGATCCTCGAGGCCGACGGTGTCGCCGGGCCACTGTCCGAACCGGAGTACGCCGATCCCGGCCACCGGATGCGCAACTACCGCGAGATCGGGAAGGCGCTGCGGCGACTAGGCGAGCAGCACGACGCGGAAGAGCTGTTCCGGATGGGGCAGCAGGCCGGCTTGCCATGGGGTGCGATCCGGGCACCGGAGGAAACGCTCGATGATCGGCACCTGCAGGCGCGCGGTCACTTCGTCGAGCTCGAGCGCCCCGACGGAGCCGGCACCGTGACGCATTGCGGGGCCCCGTTCGTCGCACACGGGTCGCCGTTCGCGTTCGGTCGTCGGCCCCCGCGGCTCGGTGAGCACACAGCAGAAGTCGTCGCCGAGCTCGGCTGAGATGAACCGTCGAGCCTGCATCGTCGGCGTAGGGGAGACGCGCTACACGAAGTGGGGCGGCATCACCGACGCGAGCGAGTATCAGCTCGCCGTGGAGGCAATCACGCGAGCCTGCGCCGACGCCGGTGTGCACGTCCGCGATGTCGACGGCTTGTGTTCCTTCGGTGACGACCGCAATGTCGCGACGTTCATGGCCGCCGACCTGGGCCTGCACGAGCTGCGCTGGGCGACGATGTCCTGGCTGCCGGGCGGCGGGGGGTCGTGCGCCGCGGTTGCCGCAGCTGCGGTCGCGGTGGAGTCCGGCCAGGCCGAGACCGTCATCGTCTACCGGTCGCTCTGCCAGGGACAGTTCGGACGGTTCGGCCAGGGGCCGGGCGGCCGTCGGTCGGAACGAGCGCCTGCCCTACGGCGCGCGCGGTCGCTGATCGAGGCGCATGCGGCGTACACCATGCCGTTCGGGATGGTGAACCCGCCGACGGCGTACGCGATGGTGATGCAACGCCACATGCACCTGTTCGGCACGACGTCAGAGCAGATGGGCAACGTCGCTGTGCGTTTTCGCGCACACGCCAACAAGAACCCCCGTGCGGTCATGAGCGACAAGACGATGACGCTCGAAGACCACGCGAGCTCCCGGATGGTCGCCGAACCGCTGCATCTCTTCGACTGCTGCCTGGAGAATGACGGCGCGTGTGCTGTCGTGGTGACGACGGAGGAGCGCGCGTTCGATCTGCAGCGGTCGCCGGTACCGATCGTGGCAACGGCGCAAGGAGCCCCGCATCGGTTCGGGCACGGGCAGTACCTCAACGTCAACCTGCCGGACGAGCTGTATGCAAATGGCGGTGGCGAGGGTGTCGCGAAGCGGTTGTGGGCCGGCAGCCAGTTGCGCCCGGAGGATGTCGACGTCGCGATGATCTACGACCACTTCACCGGCTTGGTGTTGCTCACGCTGGAGGACTTCGGGTTCTGCGCGCGGGGTGAAGGAGGCGCGTTCTTCGCCGAGACGACGCTGCCGATGAACACGCATGGAGGTTCGTTGTCCGAGGCGTACATCCACGGGCTCAACCATGTCGTCGAAGGCGTCCGGCAGCTCCGCGGTGAGTCGACGGCCCAGGTCGCGGGCGCGCGCACATGCCTCGTCACCGGTGCCGCCGGCGTGCCGACCTCGGCCTTGGTGCTCACCGTATGACGGCGCGCTGGTTCCCGGACTCCATGCCGGTGCCGTCCGCGAATGCGGAGACGTTGCCATGGTGGGAGGCGGCTCGCGACCATCGCCTGGTCACACAGTCCTGTGTGTCGTGCAAGGCGTTGCGACATCCGCCTGGCCCGATCTGCCCGGAATGCAGCTCAGACGACTCAACGTGGCTCGAGCTGAGTGGACGAGGGACCGTCTACACGTACACCGTCGTCCACCAGCAGTTCGTCCCCGCCGACGTGCCGTACGTCGTGATCGCGGTCGACCTGCCCGAGGGCGTGCGCATGGTCAGCAACCTCGTCGAGGCCGCCGTATCCGACGTACGCATCGGCATGCCGGTCCAGGTCGTCTGGGAAGACATGGGACCCGAGCTGGCCTTGCCGAGGTTCGCGCCTGCTCCCTAGCCCCGCTCCTTTAGCCGCAGTGCAGCTGCGTCCGGACCTGCCTATCCAGGTCATCGATCACCGCCGGGGGCGTTTCTGTCATCCGGTGGCGCAATGCGCGGGGGAAGAGTCGGCTCATTCCCTTGCCGAACTCGTCACCGTCGCCAGGTTGCTGCCAGGCGATGACCTGCGAGCCGCGCAAGCGGACCGCAGTCGGGATCGAGAAGTCGCCGGCGGATCCCGGCTGGCTGCAGTCCGTCGCGGAGTCCTCCCCGGAGCACATTGTCACGATGTACGCCGTGACCGCTGCACCATCGCGCTTGCCGCCGAAGTTGTGGAATGCGCAGCCAACCCGCGGGGGCCGGACACCTACCTGGTCACCGAAATGGCCCACTGCGTAGGACCGGATCGCGGCAGCTTGCGCCGTGGTCAACGTGACAGTGGAGGAGGTCGACACGCAGGACGCGGCCAGAACGGCGAGCGCGCTGGCAACAGCGACGCGCACGAAGGACCGCATGGCGCTGATCATGTCGGTACGCGGATGGCGGACGCCAGTGACGTTCAGCGTCCTGACCGCAGGGGAACGGGGTGTTCGTGGGCGTCATCAAGGTCGGCACCGCGTCGTGGACGGACAAGACCCTGCTCGATTCGGGGTGGTACCCACCGGAGGTCGCGCGGTCGCCGGACGCGCGGCTTCGCTACTACGCCGAACGCTTCCCGGTGGTCGAGGTTGACGCGACGTACTACGCGCTCCCCTCCGAGGAAACGGTGACGAGTTGGCGCGACCGGACCCCGAAGGACTTCACCTGGAACGTCAAGGCATTCAGCCTGCTGACACAACACCCAACCAAGCCGAGGGCGCTGCCCAAGGATCTGCGTCCGGAGACCGCGAAGAAGAATCTCTACCTCAAGGACGTACCTGACGACGTCGTCGCGGAGGTCTGGGACCGTTTCCGATCTGCAGTGCTGCCGTTGTACCACGCGGGCAAGCTCGGCGCGTTGCTGTTCCAGTTCCCGCCCTGGTTCGTGATCTCGAAGGCGAGCAAGCACTACATCCTCGAGTGCAAGGAACGCGCCGAGCCGATGCAGATCTGCGTGGAGTTCCGCAACAAGACATGGATGAGCGCAGACAACCAGGCCGAGACGCTCGACTTCCTGACGATGTACGGACTGCCGTACGTCGCCGTGGACATGCCGCAGGGGTTTACGTCGTCGATTCCTCCAGTGGTCGCCGCGACCAGCCCGCGTCTTTCCGTCGTACGGTTCCACGGACACTCCGAGCTCTGGAACAGCAAGAACATCTACGAGCGCTTCGGCTACCTGTACGACGACAAGGAGCTCGAAGAGTGGGCCCCGAGGCTCGAAGAGCTGGCGAACAGCTCAGAACAGACGCATGCACTGATGAACAACTGCTACGCCGACTACGCGCAGCGCAACGCGGCCCAGCTTGCGCAGTACGTCTCCCAGCTCAACCTCGACGAGTCGGCTGTCAGGACGGGCCCGGGGTCGCGTGGCTGACTACGACGTCGCGGTCGTCGGCGCGGGCGTCCACGGTGCCAGTGCGGCGTACCACCTCGCTGAACGCGGCTTGCGGACGCTCGTCATCGAAAGCGGCCATCCCGCTGACGGTCCGACCACTGGACGGTCCAGCGCAATCTGCCGCGCGTTCTACACGAACGAGTTCCTTGCGGAGGTAGCACAGGGCAGCCTGTCCGTCTTCGCCGACTTCGAGGCGCAGGTGGGGGGTCCCGCCGGTTTTCATCGCACCGGCGCGTTGTTCGTGCACGGCGCAGCCGAGGCGGCGGACGTCACCCGCGCAGCCGCAGCCCTCCGAGCGGCAGGCATCGACGTGGAAGTTGTCTCACCGGATGCACTCCAGCGCGACCATCCTGCGATCGACATCGATGGCATTGCGATCGCGGTCTGGGAGCCTGGCGCTGGTTACGCCGACCCGGTGCTCACGACGACGTCGTACGTCGCAGCAGCGCGTGCCCGCGGGGCCGAGGTCTGGCTGAAGTGCATTGTGCAGGGGATCGAGCCCGGCGCGGTGGTGACGTTGAGGACCACGCGTGGCTCACTGACCGCCGACCGCGTGCTCGTCGCCGCCGGGCCCTGGACGCGCGAACTGCTTGCCACGTGTGACGTCGAGGTCCTGACCCACGCCGAGCGCCACGTCGTTGCGACGCTGGACCTCCGGCAAGGGCTGCTGCCGTATGTCGTGGCCGACACGGTCACCGGTTGGTACGGCAAGCCCGAGGTGGGCGGCCGGTACGTCGTCGGCGGCCTGACGCCTGAGCAGCCCGTCGACGTCGCAACCGTCCACGAACGGATCAGTGACGATGAGGCGTTGCATTACGCCGCGCTGCTCGTGCACCGCTTCCCGTCACTCGCGGACTGTGCGTTGACGCGAGGGTGGGCCGGTGTCTACGACGTCAGCCCCGACTGGCAGCCGATCATCGGCGAGGTCGCGACCAACGTCGTCATCGACTGCGGCAGTAGCGGACACGGATTCAAGCTCGCGCCGGTGCTCGGCGGTTACGTCGCAGCGCTTGTGGCGGGCGAACGGGTCGAAGAACTCGACCCGTTCCACCCCGGGCGGTTCGCAAAGGGTGACGAGCTTTCGTCCGGTTTCGGAGCGGCTCGGCTCCTGGGGTGACGGCCCGCGGCCCGACGGTCAGGTTGGTGCCGGCATCTGCATCGCGCTGGTCAGACCGAGCGCCTTGTAGGCCTTGTAGGACGCCAAGCTCGTGGTGATTTGGAAGTCGTTGCATTTCCGGCCGCCCGACCCGTTCCAGTACACAAGGCCCTTGATCCTCGTGTAACCCGGCTGGACAAGTGCGGCAGGGATCGCCTTGAACCAGTCGGGCTTGGCGGTAGCCGAGGAGCCTTCCGTTGCGCCGTACTCGGGAATGAGGATTTTCTTCCTCGGCGCGTTGGTCTGCAGCCACGCGATCGAGTCGCTCATGATGTCGTGGAACGAGTCATGCCAGCGGGAGGTGCAGTCGCCGCTGTAGGCATCCACGCCCACCCAGTCGGTCTTCGAATTGCCCGGCCAGTAGTACTTGTTCCGTACACCGGTCAGCCGGTTGAAACCCCAGTTCGTCACCGTCCAGGTGAAGATCGGGCGCTGGTAGCCGTGCGACTTCGCCAAGTTGTAGACGTGGTCCCACGCGGCGATGAACTGCGGGCCGCAGACCTTTTTCGCGGTGCTGGACGTGCATGAGGCGCCCGCGTCGGTTGAGTCCGGCTCGTGTTGGAAGATGAAGAACGGCCGGGTCTTGAGCGCGGTCAGCGCAGCAAACCCCTTGAGGAACGCCTTGTCGTATCGACCGGCGGTGATGGCGGCGTACTTGATGTACCCCTTCTCAGTCTTCGATTTGACACTGACGACGAGCGAGCGGCCGTTGTTCGCCAGCGCGGTCATCCGCGAGTCGACGAACGACTGGTCCAGGCGCCGGAACTCTCGGACGAGGGCGAACCGCCGGTGGAGCCCGGACTCGGTCTGGCTGATGCTGCTGCCGTTGTCGTCCATGCCCCACATCACGGAGCTCGCCGGCGGTACGTCAGTCGTCGAGAGCGCGGCGGGAACCGCGATCACCGCCGTGCAGAGGATCGCACCGAGAACCGTGACCCGGGCGAGCGCAGCGGCCATCGGCCCGCCGCCGGAATGGGTGCGTCGCACGAAACCTCCCCCGACGAGTTGTCACACCATTTCGGTCCAGAATGCCCTAAGGCGGACCTGCCAGATGTGACCAGCCCAGGGCGGCGCTCTCAACCCACCAGTCTCTGGAGTCGTTCGCCGTAGAAGCGGAGCGCGTTCTCCGCGAGGATCTTGCGCTCGATCGAGCGGTCAAGGCGGCGTTCGCGCACTGCCCGCACGGCACCGGGGAAGACGGCGTCGTAGTGGGGGTAGTCGCTCGCGAAGCACAGGTTGTCGGCCCAGCCGAGCGCACAGACCACCGGCAGCGTCCGCTCGTCCACCTCGAAGGTCAGCCAGGTGCGCCGGTTCAGCAACCCGTGCGGGTCACCCCCGTGGAAGTCGGTCGGCGCCAGCTCGTAGTGCTCCTCGATGCGCTCGGTCCAGTACGGCGCCCATCCGCAGCCGGCCTCGAAGAACCCCAACCGCAGCGTCGGGAACCGTTCGAGCACGCCGGCGAGGCACAACGTGAGCATGGCCGTCATCTGCTCGAAGGCGTGGCTGACGACGTGACCGCCGGCGTACGACGTCATCCGGTCCTCACCAACGGTGTCGATGCCCCCGCCGGTGTAGGCCTCGTGCGTCACGATCGGCACGTCGAGCGCAGCTGCCGCACTCCAGAGAGCATCGAAAGCCGGTTCGTCGATGGTGCGGCCGGCGATCCGGTTCGGCCGGATGACTCCGCCGATGAAGCCGTGCTGTTCGACACTGCGCTCGAGCTCCGCGGCCGCGAGCTTGGGTTCCTGTTGGGGGAGCAGCGCGACCCCCAGCAACCGCCGGGGGTCGGTCGCACAGTAGTCCGCGAGCTGGTCGTTGTACGACGCGCAGAGCGCCGCGGCCACTTCCGGTTCCTGGTAGAGCCCGAACATCAGGCCGAGGCTCGGATAGAGCACCGCCGCGGTGATGCCTTCGTCGTCAAGTACTTGTACTCGTTCGACCGGGTCTCGACCCCCAGCGCGCACCACACCGCCGGCCGACACATGCGTCTTGGATCCGCGCGGTTGCCGAAACTTCGGTCGCCATGGTTTGCCTTCGATGAGCGTCACGGACTTGCCGTTCTCGTCGCGAGCGAATCGCGGTGCCAGGTCCTGCATCGACTCCGGAACGCCGGCGACGATTGCGGCCAGGTTCTCCTCGACGTGCCCGTCAGCATCGATCACCAGGTCAGGCACGGCGCGTCACTTCCGCTTGATGTAGATGTCGATGCGCGCGATGCGGTCGTCATCGATGTCGAAGGTGAGCACCTCAGGCGTGGTGTGCGGTTTGCCGTCGACGTCGAGCGTCTCGCTCAGCTCGGCGTACGCGCGGGTGCCGCCGTCGACGTAGCTGACCCGCTCGACCTGCATCGAGTAGTTCGGCAATGTGGGCATCAACTTCGTGATGAAGCCGAGGTAGTTGTCGCTTCCCTCGAAGACGTCGAAGAACGGCCCGGTGCGCACGACATCTGGCGTCAGCGTGTCCGCGAGTGTGGTCCAGTCGTGTGCTGCGATGGCTTTCAGGTACCGCTCGATGACATCGGTCACCGGGCTCAGCCGTTGGGCCGAGCGGCGGTGAACCCTGCTGACAGTGGCGGGTTCAGGTCGAGGATCCCGGGGTCCTCCCGGAGCTCGCGGCGCGCCATCGCTTCGAACAGTCCGGGGAAGTTGACCTGGTCGAAGATGCGGCCGAAACCCTCGTGAACTTCAGCCGGCAGCGCCTTGCCGCCGCCGACGGCCTCAACGTGCCAGGCCTGCCGGGCGCGCCACTCGATCGTCGCGGCGCGAAGGTACGCCTGCGGGATGTCTCGGCCGACGACGAGCACGCCGTGGTTCTGCAGGAGCGCCATCGAGGCGTCGCCCATTGCCTCGACCGCAGCGCGTGCGTTCTCCGTCTGGTTGACCGGACCTTCGTAGTCGGCGTAGACCGCGACATCGCCGGCGACGAGCGCGGACGTCTGGTCGTAGACGGCGGGTGCGCGACCGAGATCGGCGTAGATCGTGGCCCATCGCGGGTGGTTGTGCACCGCAACGGTGACGTCGTGACGAGCGCGATGCAGCTCGAGGTGCAAGCTGATCGCCGGCGTGACCGTCCACGGGCCGTCGAGGACGTTGCCGTCGAGGTCGATGCGCATGACGTCGGACGCCTTCACCTCGTCCCACGTGAGCCCGAACGGGTTGACCAGCAATGTGTCGTCGGGCTGCTTGTAAGTGATGTGGCCGGCGAGGTGATCGTCATAACCTTCGCGGAACAGCATGCGCGCGAGCAGCGCAACTTCTGCCTGGGGAGTCAGCTCCGGAAGAGCCGGCGCGATCGGGTTGTGCCGACGCGTTTCCGTGGTCGTCATCGTGGCCCTCCGAATCGCTGACGTTCGTTGAGGATAGTGTCCGCGACCGTGGTGCGCGACGGGCGGCGGGCGGTCATCGTGGGCGTCGCGACAAGCGACTACCCCGTGCTGCCGGAGCTTTCCGAGCATCAGGTGCATGCACAAGCGGCCGACCGTGCGCTGGCCGACGCGGGACTCACGTACGACGACGTCGACGGTTATGCCACCGCCGGCTTCGCCCCGATGTACGCCGTACAGATGTGCGAGTACCTCGGGCTTCGGCCGCTGCACATCGACGAGACGAACATCGGTGGAGCGTCGTACGAGGTTCTCGTCGAGCATGCCGTGCAAGCGATCGAAGCGGGGGCGTGTGACACGGTGCTCGTGTCGTACGGCAGTGTCCAGCTCTCCGCGATGGGTCGCCGTCTTGGCACCGGTGCGCCCAGTGGGCCGCTGTTCGGTCCGTCGGCGTACGACTCCTTGTGGGGCAACACTCTGGTCGGCTCGTACGCGCTCGCTGCCATGCGCCACATGCACGATTTCGGGACGACGCCGGAGCAGCTGGCCGAGATCGCTGTGACCATGCGCGCGCACGCGGCCTTCAACCCGCAGGCTCAGTACCGCGATCCATTGACTGTGGCAGACGTGGTCGGGTCGCGTCTCATTGCCGACCCGTTGCACATGCTCGACTGCTGTGTCATCTCTGATGGTGGCGCTGCGTGCGTTGTGACGACCGAGGAGCGGGCCCGCGACCTGCCCGGCACGGCCGTTCAGTTGCTCGGCGCAGCCCATGCAACGACGCATTCCACGAACATCTCTGCGATGCCCGACTTGACGGTGACCTCAGCCGCCCAAAGCGGCCCGGCTGCGTTTCGACGCGCCGGTTTGACTCCCGCCGACGTCGACGTCGTACAGATCTATGACTCGTTCACGATCACCGCGCTCCTCACGTTGGAAGATCTCGGCTTCTGCGCGAAGGGTGAGGGCGGTGCGTTCGTCGAGGGCGGCCGCTTGCGCTTCGACGGCGAGCTGCCGATGAACACTGATGGCGGCGGGCTGTCTGCCTGCCATCCGGGGATGCGTGGCATGTTCCTGATCGTGGAAGCCGTCCGCCAGCTTCGTGGCGAGTGCGGCGAGACCCAGGTGCCCGACGTCGAGGTCGCGCTGGTGCACGGCACCGGCGGGATGCTGTCGACCGGCGCCTCGATGTTGCTGGCCCGCGCATGAGCGAAGCCAAGCCGCGGCCTGTGCCGCGACCCGATCCGGAGTCGGCGGCGTACTGGTCGGCATCGGTCGAGGGCCGGCTCGTCGTCCAACGCTGCACCTCCTGCGGTCATCACCAGCTTTATGCGCGCGCGCACTGCCTCGTCTGCCGACAACCCGTCGAGTGGGTGGACGCATCCGGGGGCGGCACGATCTACAGCTACACCGTGATCCGGCAGAACTTCTCTCGGGCGTTTCGCGAGCTCTTGCCCTACGTTGTCGCCCTCGTCGATCTCGACGAGGGACCACGGCTGATGACGAACATCGTTGGCGCGGAGCCGACCGACATCCGGATCGGCGCGAAGGTTCAGGTGCGCTTCGAGCCGGTCTCGGAGGAGGCATCCCTGCCGACTTTCGAGCTCGCGAGGTAAACCGAAACACTTCACTCGGCGTCTCTTCAGTGCGAGGCTGCTTCCAGTCCGCACGGGGAGGGCAACGATGAAGCGCATCCAAGTTGTGCGATTGACCGCTCCGCTGGCTGCAGTTGGTCTAGCGGCGCTCGGACTGGCGTTGGGTGGGACCGCGGCGGCGGCGACAGGCGGCTGCCCGAGCGCGTCATCGATGTCGACCGACTCGGAAGCCACCGCGGCAAGCCTGACTCCCGGCGCGCCGCCGGCCGTCATCACGGCCGTTCGTGTCGGGCATCACGACGGATGCGACCGGGTGACCGTTGAGTACACCGGCGCATTGTCCGGCTACGACGTCGGGTACGTGCCGAAGGTTGTCAGCGACGCCTCTGGTCAGACCGTCCCGCTCGAAGGCTCCGCGTTCGTCAGCGTGGCGCTCCACCACACGTCGACGACACACCACGCGCCGCAGCAAGACATCAAGCCGGAGTTCGCTGTGCTTCGCGAGGTCCGCGGCGCCGGTGACTTCGAAGGAACGACGTCGTACGGACTTGGACTGAGCAGCAAGCAGCCCTTCGCTGTGACGACGCTGTCGAGTCCGAACCGTGTCGTCATCGACATCCGATCTCCGAGCCAGGTGACGAAGGTGCCGTCCGGCGGTGTCGCAACCGGGGCGGGCTCGACGTCGCATACGTCGCGGACGCTGCTCGTGGTTCTCGCAGCCTCGCTTGCTGCGGCGGGTGCCGGCCTCTTCGCCATCCGCTGGGCTGCCGTCCGGCGCTGAGCCTCTGATGCGCACGCGACGACTCCTCGTCATCGCGGCGAGCCTCATGATGGTTGCGGCGGTCGCCGTCGGTGTCGCCGCATTACGTGACAACGGTCAGCCGGCTCGACCGCCGCAGCCTCCGCCAACCGAGACCGGAGCGCGTGCGTCCACACCTCCACATGCCGGCGCCGTGGGAATGCCCGCGTCGCGCCCGACGGTCATCGACATCCAGCGGATCGGCGTACATGCATCGGTGGGTTCGGTTGGGTTGACACCGAGCGGGGCCATGGATGTGCCGCAGCCGCCGCACTACGACGAACCCGCGTGGTACCGGTACTCACCGACCCCCGGCGAGCGTGGTCCGGCGGTGATCGTCGGGCACGTCGACTCGAAGCATGGACCTTCGGTTTTCTTCAAGCTCGGGGCGTTGCGGATCGGTGATGCGATCTCGGTACGCCGTGCCGACGGTCGCGCCGCGCACTTCGTCGTCCGTTCGGTACGCCGATTCCCGAAGACGACGTTTCCAACGGATCTCGTCTATGGCGACACCGCCGGCGCCGAGCTGAGACTGATCACGTGCGGAGGATCGTTCAACTCATCGAGCGGTCACTACCGTGACAACGTCATCGTCTTTGCCGCTCTTGTTTAGCGCTCACAACTATGGAAACCAGAGACCAGGCTCTGGACGGCGACCTTGTCGAGCTTGCCCATGGCGTTGCGGGGAAGCGGCTCACGGGTCACCACCACCCGACGGGGGCGCTTGTAGTCAGCGAGCCGATCGGCAAGGAAGTCACGCAGGCTGTCGACGTCGAGCGGCGCCGTACCGTCTGGCTGCCGGATGACAGCGCACACGTCCTGGCCGAGCATCGCGTGGGGTACGCCGACCACGGCCGCCTCGATGATGTCCGGGTGTTCGTGCAGCGCGCTCTCGACCTCGACGGAGTAGATGTTGTAGCCGCCGCGGATCAGCATGTCTTTGGTCCGGTCGACGACGTAGAGGAAGCCCTCTTCGTCGAACTTGCCGAGATCCCCGCTGTGGACCCAGCCGTTCTCCCATGTGCGGGAGGTGGCCTCGGGGTCGCCGAAGTACCGCCGCTCGCCCGCCGCGATGTGCAGCAAGATCTCGCCGACGTCGCCGGTGGCGACGTCGGTTCCTGAGTCGTCGACTACGCGTATCTCGACACCGGGCAGCGGCTTGCCCACAGAGCCGGGCCGTCGGGCGGCTTCACCC
This sequence comes from Actinomycetes bacterium, assembly GCA_045807285.1. Taxonomy (GTDB): domain Bacteria; phylum Actinomycetota; class Actinomycetes; order JAWWOW01; family JAWWOW01; genus JBJMHR01. The sequence continues at coordinate 303,047 of JBJMHR010000013.1, read as the reverse complement.
GGCGGGAGCACACAGATGCTGCCGCCGGCTTCGGTCAACCCATAGCCGTTGAGCAACATCGCCGTCGGCAACGCCTTCGCCAGTGCATCGACCTGGGCCGGCGGAGTTGGCGCTCCACCGAACATAACGGTCTGCACCGAGCTCAGATCTCTGCCGTCGAGGTGGCCGGAGTTCAGGAGCAGCGCGATCTGGGCCGGCACCATGAGGAGGAACTGCGCGCCCTCGGCCTCGACGAGCTCGGCGAACCTGAACGTGTCGAACTTCGGCTGCACCACGGCCGTGATACCCAGGCGCATCGGCGTGACCAGACCGCCGTGCACGCCGGTGAACGTCGAAAGCGGGATGGCGTGCAGGAGCGCGCCACCCGACTTCATCGGACGCAGATGCGTTGCGGCGGTGTTCGCGTGGGTGGATGCGACGCCCTTGGGCAACCCCGTCGTACCCGACGTGTAGAAGACGTCCGCGAGGTCGCTGTCGTCGATGGTTACGTCGTACGGCGAAGTGTCATCGGCGACGACATCCTGAACGACCACTACCGCGGCTGACAGCGCGCGCGCTCGCGAGAGCTGTTCGCCGGCAGACAGCACAATCGCTGGCGAGCAGTCACCGACGACATGCTCTAGTTCGCGCGCGGCATACCGCGGGTTGATCGGAACCGCGGCCGCGCCGGCGCGGTGAGCCGCGATATAGCCCACGTGGAAGTCGATCGCGTCGGCGTTGTCGAGCAGGAGTGCAACCCGGTCACCGCGCTGCACACCGCGTGCGGTGAGACCACGCGCGAGCGCGTTGGCGCGCCCTTCCCAGTCGAGGTAGGAGATCGCGTCGACGCCGTCGACACGAACGGCGGTCCGCTCCGGGAACCGTTCGGCCGTTGCGCGGAGATCGTCGCGGACCGTGCCCACAATCCGGCGACGCTAGCCGACAGCGGTCAGAGGACCGTGATCGGCAGCGATGTTCGCGGTCGGAACTCGAAGTCGACGCCGGTGCTGAATCGCACCAGAGCCACCTCGTCCGGCTCCTTGTGCGGCTCGTCGCGCTGTACGACGGCAAGGGACCAATCGGTCTCGGTTCCCTCGACGCGAACGTCGAAGCGCGGGTCGACCGTCCGGACCGCTGCCCGAAGCGGTTCCGGTGCGTGCGGTCCACACAGTGCGATCCACGCTCCGTCGTGATGCGCCGGGCTTTCGGAGACCGTGATGACGTCGTCGGCGACGTGCGCGGCGACGTAACCGGAGGGGTTCAGGAGCGGATGCAGCGCGAGCAGTTGGAGCGCGCCGGCCGGGGTTGCGGGCAGCCGCAAAGCGCCCTGCAGCCGTTCGGCTGCGATCCCGGCATGACCGATCAGCTGTCGACGCGCGATGTCGAGAGCTTGCTCCGGTGCGGACGCGCGTTTGCCGACTGCGAGCCGGAAGCCGAGGTTGAGTAGGTGCATCTGCAGGCAGATTTCGTCGGCGAGGCGACTCAAGGCTGAGTGTGAGAAGTCCGCGAAGTCCAGGTCGGCAAGCAGTGCTCCGGCATAGTCATGCCGCCCTTCGTCGTCTGGGTCGATGTCGTCGAGCCGCCATCGCGCGGCCATGGTGCCGGCGAGTTCGGTGACCGCAGGGTGGGCCCGGAGCGGCTCAACCGATTCATCGATGACCACGGTCCACTTGCAGTGCGGCTTGGCGTCGGGAGACGCCCGAGGCGGACGATGAACGGGACGCACTCGTGCTCGCGGATTCGTCGTGGCCGCTGTGGCGTCGAAAGTCGGGTCTTCGATGTCATGGCACATCCGTACGACGTAGTCCTCGCCCAGCGGCTCGACGTCCATGAGCGCACCACAGTGGTCGAGCCAGAACTCGCCGTGCCATCGGTCGCCCAGTGCGAAGCGAAAGTCCATGAACTGAGGCGGCGCGCCGATGTCCAGCTGGATGTTCTTGAAGATCGTCGGCACGTCGTCGCCTTCGAAGCCGAGCGCACGTTGCATCCGCTTGGAGTAGATCGGGCTTGCCGCTGCCCACTCGTCGATGGCGACCTGCGCCATCTCATCGGGTCCGAACGTCGAGATGCACCAGGGCATGCCGGCGCGGTCGATGAGGTGGCCGATCAGGAGCAGCTCCGGGACCAGCATCGAGAGCTCGTCTCTCGTGAGGCTGCTGAACCTGCTCGGCATGTGTCGCTCCTCGGCGGATGTCTGCGAAACCTACTCTTGTGCCTGCCCCGCTGGCCAGACTACTGTCCAGACACATGTCTAGCCCACTCGTCTCGGTGCCGCGCCGGCACGCGCGGCCACAGCAGGCGGACACGATTCAGAACCTGCTCGACGCAGCGGTGCACGTCGTCGAGACGACCGGCTACGAAGGCCTGACGATCCGTGGCGTCGCCCAACGCGCGAAGGTCGCACCGGCGACGGCGTACACCTATTTCGCGAGCAAGGACCACTTGCTCGCCGAGGTGTTCTGGCGCCGACTGCAGACGACGCCCACGTCGGTCATCGATCAACGCAAGTCCGCGGCGGACCGCGTCGCCGTTGCCACTCGAGACCTCGCGCTGCTGGTCGGCGACGAGCCGGCGCTCGCGGCCGCCGTGACGACGGCGTTGCTCGCGCACGACCCCGACGTCAAGCAGCTGCGCGACCAGATGGGCGTTGTGTTCGTGCAACGCCTTCACGAGGCACTGGGCAAGGACGCGACACCTGAGCTCGTGGATGCGCTCGTCCTCGCTCTCACGGGCGCACTGTTGATGGCGGGCATGGGCAACGTCGACTACCGAGAGCTGCCTGGGCGCCTGGCCGGCGTCACTGCGTTGATCATCGGTACTCGCCGGAGGGCGCGATGACCGCGGTGCTGCCCGTGCTCGATCCGTATAGCTACGACTTTCATGAGGACCCCTACCCGACGTACGGCATGTTGCGTGAGCACGCGCCGCTGTATCGCAACGACCAGCTCGGTTTCTGGGCCCTGTCGCGTCATGCCGACGTCGTGGCCGCGTTCCGCGATGCGGACCGGTTCTCCAGTCGGGACGGTGTCTCCATCGATCCCGCTGGCTCCGGACCGGACGCGTACAAGACGATGTCGTTCCTGGCGATGGACGAGCCGAGACACGGCCGGATGCGCATGCTCGTGCGGGCGGGCTTCACCCCGCGACGGGTCGCGATGCTCGACGGGCGTGTGCGGGAGATCACGCGAAACCACCTCGACGGTGTGCTCGCCCGCGGTGACTTCGACTTCATCGAGGACCTCGCCGGCAAGGTGCCGATGGACGTCATCTCCGAGCTGCTCGGCGTCCCGGTTGCCGACCGCAACGAGCTGCGGCGCCTCGCCGACGTCGTGATCCACCGCGAGGAGGGCGTCCTCGACGTGCCGCCCGCGGCCGGGGAAGCCGCGCTCACGCTCGTCACGTACTACCTCGACCTCGTCGCCGAGCGGCGTAGGCAACCGACCGACGACTTGACCTCTGCACTGCTCAACGTCGAGGTCGACGGTGAAAGCCTCACCGACGACGAAGTCGTCGGCGTGCTGTTTCTCATGGTGGTCGCGGGTAACGAGACGACGACGAAGTTGCTCGGGCACGCGTGGTACTGGGCGTGGTGCAATCCCGACGAGCGGGCAAAGCCGTTCTCTGATCCGGCACGCGTCCCCGACTGGGTCGAGGAAACGTTGCGGTACGACGCGTCGACCCAGATCCTTGCGCGTACGGCGGCAAGGGACATCGCGATGTACAACGACGTGATGCGCGAGGGCGACCGGGTGTTGCTGCTCCTCGGTGCGGCGAACCGAGACCCGCGTGCGTTCGCTGATCCCGACCGCTACGACCTCGACCGCGACACCAGTGCACTGATCAGCTTCGGCAGCGGTCGGCACTTCTGCTTGGGGGCGGCGCTCGCTCGGCTCGAAGCGCGCATCGTGCTGGCTGAGCTCGCCGCGCTCGTCGCGGACTACGAGATCGACGAAGCCGGGAGCCGTCGGTCGCACTCCGTCAACGTTCGCGGGTTCGAGACGTTGCCGACGACGGTGCGGCTGCGATGACACGGGCAGCGGACGAACGACCAGCGATCGTCACAGGTGCCTCGTCCGGTATCGGTGCCGCAACCGCCCGGGTGCTGGCGCAGGCAGGGCACCCCGTTGTGCTCGGTGCCCGTCGACTCGATCGCTGCGAAGAGCTCGCCGAGAAGATCCGCGCTGACGGACAGCAAGCCCACGCACTTCCGCTGGACATTGCCGATCCACGGTCGGCCGACACCTTCACCCGCGAGGCGAGACGACTCGTCGGTGACGTCGACATCATCGTGTCGAACGCCGGCCGCACGCAGCCTGGGCGCGCCGTAAATGCCTCAACCGAACAGTTCCAGCAACACCTCGACGTCAATGTGCTCGGAGCGCAGGCGCTGATGCGCGCGTTTGCCCCGACGATGGTGCAGCGCGCACACGGCGACATCGTGTTCGTCACGTCCGAAGTCGTGCAGGAACCCCGCCCGGGCGTGGCGGCGTACGTCACGTCGAAGTGGGCGGTCGAGGGACTTGCGCACGCAATGCAGATGGAGATGGACGGCACCGGCGTACGCGTGTCCATCGTGCGTCCGGGTCCGACGATGACCGAGATGGGCTGGGACTGGGACCCGACCGTCACCCACAAGTTGATCACCGAATGGCAGCGGTGGGGACTCGCCCGGCACTCGAACTTCCTGCCGCCGGAGGGCGTCGCGGGGGCAGTCCTCGCTGTCGTATCCGCGCCGGCTGACGTGCACTTCCGGCTCATCGAGGTCGAGCCGGTCGCACCGGTCGCATCGGGAGAGGAGCCGACATCGTGACGATCACGGCGCAGCAACCGCCGGTTGTGTCCGGCGGCCAGGACGACACCGGTCACCTCGAGGAGCTGCGCAGCGACCCGATCGGGTTGATGCAACGCGTGCGTGATGAGTGCGGGGACATCGGGTCTTTTGTGCTCGGCGACCGAACGGTCGTCCTGCTGTCCGGCGCGGAGCTCAATGAGTGGTACTTCCGCGCGCCGGACGAGCTGCTGGACCAAGCGGCGGCGTACCCGTTCATGACGCCGATCTTCGGCAAAGGCGTGGTCTTCGACGCACCGCCGGAACGGCGTAAGGAGATGTTGCAGAACCAAGCACTGCGCGGCCCGCAGATGCGCGGGCACGCAGAGACCATCGCGACAGAGGTGGAGCGCGCCGTGGCCGCCTGGGGATCGGCCGGCGAGATCGACCTGCTCGACTGGTTTGCCGAGCTCACGATCTACACCTCGAGTGCCTGTCTCATCGGCCCGCGTTTCAGAGAGGAGCTCGACGCGCGGTTCGCTCGGCTCTACCACGACCTGGAGCGAGGTACGGACGCACTCGCTTTCGTTGATCCCTACGCCCCGATCGAGAGCTTCCGCCGACGTGATGAGGCCCGCGCGGGACTGGTCGAGCTCGTCGAGGGCATCATGGCCAAACGCTCCGCCGCGGCTCCGCCCGAGGAGCCGGACCTGCTCGACCTGCTGATGTCGCTGAAGCTCGACGACGGCACCCCGCGGTTCTCCTCGGACGAGATCACCGGCATCTTCATCTCGATGATGTTCGCCGGACACCACACGACATCGGGCACAGCCGCGTGGACACTGATCGAGCTGCTTCGTCACCCCGACGAGATGCAGGCGGTCGTCGCGGAGCTGAATGAGCTGTACGCCGACGGATCCAGCGTTAGTTTTCAGGCGCTGCGTGAGATTCCGCGGTTGGAGTCCGCTGTCAAGGAAGCGTTGCGCCTGCATCCGCCGCTGATCCTGCTGCTGCGCGTGGCAACCGAGGACATGGACGTGGGCGGGTACGCCGTGAAGGCGGGCGACCTCGTCGGCGCGACGCCGGCGATCTCGAACCGGTTAGGCACTGACTTTCCCAACGCGGAGACATTCGATCCGGCGCGCTATTTGGATACCCGACGCGAGGACGACGCCAACCCGTGGACCTGGATCCCGTTCGGGGGCGGCAAGCATCGCTGTGTCGGTGCCGCCTTCGCGATGATGCAGCTGAAAACGATCTTCTCTGTCTTGTTGTCGCGCTTCGAGTTCGAGCTCGCCCAGCCGAGCGACAGTTACCGCAACGACCACTCAAAGATGGTCGTGCAGCTGCAGCAGCCATGTGCGGTGCGCTACCGCGCGCGGGAGACGTGAACGCCGGTGAAAATTGCTGCTGACTACGACCTCTGCCAGGGCCACGCGGAGTGCACTGTCGAAGCTCCGGAGGTGTTCGTGCTCGGCGATAACGACCAGGTGCGCATCGTTGACGCGAGTCCGGCTGCCGAGCTGGCAGACAAAGTGCGCGCTGCCGTGCGTTACTGCCCGACCCACGCATTGACACTCGAGGAGGGCTGACGTGCCGCCATACCCCCGAGACGAGCTGGAGCAGATGTGGCAGCGCTGGCTGGACACCAACAAGCAGTGCGAGGCCAACCGCGACTGGCGACCGCTTGCCGACATGTACGCCGAGGACGCGACGTACGGCTGGAACAGCGGACCGAACGACGAGTTCATGGCGATCGGCCGCGAGGAGATCCGCACGCTGGCGCTGCAGTCGGAGATGCACGGGCTGGAGGGCTGGACGTATCCGTACCAAGCCGTGCTGATCGACGACCGGCAAGGCATGCTGCTCGGTCTCTGGAAGCAGGTCGCGGCCGCGCGGCGTGACGACGGGTCGACGTACGAGGTTTCCGGTCTCGGCGGCAGCTGGTTCGGCTACGGCGGGCACGGCCTGTGGGCGTGGCAGCGGGATTTCTACGACGTCGGCAATGCGGGCTCGGTGTTCATCGAGATGATGCAGGCCGGCGTGCTGTCCGACGGCATGACCGAGCGAATCAACAAGGCAATGGCGGGCGAGCGGGCGCCCGGTCACTACCGATTGGGTGCGGCGCCGGCTCCACTGTGGCCGCGGATCTAGGGGCGTGTGATGGGCAGGTTCGACGGCAAGGTTGCGATCGTCACGGGTGCGGCGCGCGGTATCGGCGAGGCTTACGCCCGAGCTCTTGCGGCGGAAGGCGCAGCAACGGTGGTCGCGGACCTCGATGCCGAGTCGGCGCAACAGGTCGCGAAGTCCATCAACGCGGACGGCGGCGCAGCCACAGCGGTCATCGTCGACGTGTCCGATCCCGCGTCCACGCAGGGACTCGCCCAGGCTGCCGTCGACGCGTACGGCGGTGTCGACCTGCTCGTGAACAACGCCGCCATCTATGGCGGGATGAAGCTCGACGTCCTGCTCTCGGTCGAGTGGGAGTACTACCGACGCTTCATGAGCGTCAACCTCGATGGGGCCTTGCTGTGCACTCGCGCGTGCTACCCGCACATGCAGCAGCGCGGTGGGGGAGCGATCGTCAACCAGTCGTCGACGGCTGCCTGGATGTACGCCGGCTACTACGCCTTGGCCAAGGTCGGCATGAATGGTCTGACGCAGCAGCTTGCACACGAGCTCGGCGGCATGAACATACGTGTCAACGCGATCGCACCGGGGCCGATCGACACCGCCGCCACGCGTGAGGTCGTGGGCGGCCTCGTCGACTCGATCGTCGCGCAGTCGGCGCTCAAGCGACTGGGCACACCGCAGGACCTCGTCGGGCTGTGCCTGTTCCTGCTCTCGGACGAGGCATCGTTGATGACGGGTCAAATCGTCGCCGTCGACGGCGGCCACATCTTCCGGAGCTGACGGTGGCTGTGAACGGCGCCGTTGGTTTCATCGGGCTCGGGAACATCGGCGCCCCGATCGCGAAGCGGCTGCTCGACCGGCCGGAGGGCTTGGTCGTGTACGACGTGCGCGCCGAGGTCTGCACGCCGTTCGCGGAATCGGGCGCGGCAGTTACGTCGTCCGCGGCGGATCTGGCAGCGCAGTGCGACGTCATCTCGGTGATGGTGCTCGACGACGCCCAGGTGCGTGAGGTTGTCACCGCGATGCTCCCGAGCTGTCGGCCGGAAGCAGTGCTCGCAGTGCACTCCACCATCGCTGAGGAGACGGCCGTCGAGGTTGCCGCGCAGGCGCGCGAGCACGGCGTACATGTCGTCGACGCGCCGGTATCGGGCGGAGCAATGGGCGCCGCAGACGGCACGCTGGCGGTCATGGTCGGCGGCGCCCGGTCGGCGTACGAGAAATGCAAGGACGTGTTCGCCTCGTGGGCGTCGCTCGTGCTGTACATGGGTGATGTCGGGGCAGGCACTCGCACCAAGATCGCGCGCAATTTGCTGACATTCGTCGGATACGCAGCGGCTGCGGAGTCGCAACGAATTGCCGAGGCGGCGGGTGTCGACCTGCGCAAGCTCTCGGCCGTCGTGCGGCAGAGCGACACGGTGACGGGTGGGACGTCGGCGATCATGTTCCGCGAGACGACCGCGCCGCTTGCTGCCGATGACCCACTACGGGACATCCTCGGACACACCTACACGCTCGGCGCGAAGGACCTCGCGCTCGCGATCGAGCTCGCCGAGCGGCTCGGCGTCGACGCGCCCTTCAGTCGTCTTGCTGCGGAGCGGCTTGCGGACGCCCTCTGGCTTGCGCCAGAGCCTGTTCCACGATCGTGAGCAACCGCGCGCCGGCCGGCCAACCGGCGTAGTGCGCGAGGAACACGACGAGCTCGCGCGCTGACTCCTCGTCGAGCTCGCCGTTCCCCAACGCTGCCCCGAGTTGAAGCGGTACGACGTCGAACGCCCCGTCGCCGACGAGCAGGCCCAGCAACAACAATCGGCGGTCGCGCATCGAGAGCCCGGGCCGGTTCCAGATGTCGGCGAACAGGTGCTCGACCGTGTAGTGGAAGAAGTCACCGGGGCCGTCGTCCACGTCCCAGCCGTAGACCTTGCCCATCGTCTCGAGGCCGCGTTGCCTGCGCTCCGGATCGCTCTGCACGCGCGCAAACTACACGTAACTAGACTCGCGGCCCGTGGCCGAGCCGATCGTCGTCGGGGTGCTTTACGACTTTCCCCAACACGACGGCGGTCAGGGGTTCGAAGAAGCGCTGCGACTCGGGCTGGCCGAACACGCCGACAAGCTGGACCGTGCCGTCGAGCTGCAACCGTTGCAGGTTTCGGGCCTCCCGGCCGGCACCGAGAAGGCCGTGCGTCAGGGGTTCCAAACGCTCGACGACGCGGGCGCGTTGGTCGTTGTCGGCCCGTCCATCAGCGACAACGGACTCATCGTGAAGGAGCTTGCGGACGCGGCCGAGCTGCCGACGATCAACTACACCGGCGGCGAGATCACCCGCAGCGAGTGGATGTTCCACTACCAGGTCGGTTCGCTCGAGGAAGAGCCCGTCGTACTCGCGCAACACCTCGGCGAGCGAGGACTGTCGACAGTCGGTGTCATGTACGACGACTCCGCGGTGGGACGGCATTACTTCGATGCCTTCGTCGCCGCTGCGCCGGATAACACGCTCGACATCGTCGCGAGCACAGCGGTGTCGTCGGTCGCTGAGGATCTCTCCGGTCCGGTCAAGCGCATCCGTGACGCCGAACCGGCAGCGCTGTGTTATCTCGGCGTGGGCATGGCGGCCCGCCCGATCGCGGTCGCGGTGAAAGAGCTCGCCTGGTCGGTCCCGGTCGTAGCCAACTCAGCACTGATGTTCGGATACATCCGCAAGGACTGGCGCGTCGACTGGGAGGGCTGGGTCTACATCGACACGATCGCCGACGACAACCCGGTCCGCATGGCGTTGAAACAACGTGCACCACGAACCGCTGCGGGATCCGTGGGCGTCGCGGCGTACGACATCGGCCGACTGATCGTGCATGGCATCGCGCGCGGTGGCCATCTGACGCGTAGTGGCATCAGGCATGGGCTCGAGCACGTGAAACGGCTGCCGGCGTCGAGCGGTTACGCGGGTACGACGATGGGCTTCGGCGTCTGGGACCACGCGGCATTGAAGGGCGGTTCGCTCGTCCTGCGCGAGTGGCGTGGCGGGCGGTCGGTGCAGCTCTAGCTGTCGCCAAGTACCTGCATCAACTCGACCCGGGCACCGTCCGGATCGGCGAGGAACACCATGTCGATGGCGCCCAGGATCGACAAGCGTGTGTTCGGCAGCAACTCTCCACCGAGGCGTTGAAGGCGATCTGTCGTTGCCGCCAGGTCTTCGACATAGAACGACAGGTGTGTGAAGCCCACCTGTTGGCGGGACGTGGACGGTGTGCCGGCGGGTTCCGGAAGTTCCCAGCCGAGTAACTCGATCGTGACGTCGCCGCGTCGAATCATCTGCGACGTCAGCGCAATGACACCACCGACCTCGAGCGAACCCGCGAACGTGTCATCGATCGGATATGACTCGGCGCGTTCGAAGCCGAGTCCGTCGCAGTAGAAGAGCAGCGAACGCTCGAGATTTCGGACGCATAAACCGATGTGCGAAAACGTCGTCGGCATGCGCGGATCCTAGGCGTCAGATGCGTCAACCTCCGCAGCGCGAAGCGACGTCGCGCGGCTAACGTCCCGGGGTGCCCCAGCGTTTGCGCCGTCCCTGGCGTGCTGCTGCTCTGCTCGCCATCGTGTCAGCGGCCTGCGCGAGCCAGCCGGCGCATGCCCGCAACACCAAGGGGATCAATCACTCGTTGCCGTACAGCCAGAGCTGCCTGGGGTCACCGACCGAGAGTGGCAGCGTGACGATCCCCTGGCAGCAGCTGCGCAACCCGATCCTGTCCCACCGGGGCAGCGCCGTGCGCGACATCGGCGTACGCGCGCGCCATGGCGCGTGGCAGGTTTTCTATACCTCCGCCGTCGGGACGGCTCCGACGTGGCGGATCGGCAGCGCGTCGAGCCCGACGTTGCAGCACTGGTCGGTCGAAAGCAGCTGGCCGCCGCAGAGCGGCGTCGCCGGGGTCGCGTCACCGGACATCACGCAACGGCCGGACGGCACGTACGTCGTGACGTACGAGTCGAACCCGCGCGAGACCGCGCCGGCCGGCGAGGACAAGATCTACTACCGGACGTCGACTGACCTGGCGACGTGGTCGGCGCCGCGTCGGCTGATGCCAGGCCTTCACAGTTCCCCGAGCGACCGCGTGATCGACCCCGCGCTGGCCTGGACCCACCGCGGCCTGTTCCTCGGGTACAAGTACAACCCGCGCGGCGGCTCGCAGCACTTCGAGATCGCGTGGTCGCCGTCGGGCTCGCTGGACGGGCCTTGGGTGTATGTCGGCCGCCCCGACATCAAGGTCTTCAACGACACGATCGAGAACTACGAGTTCCTCGAGATCGATGGCATGTGGCATGTGCTCGGTACGTCGAACAAGCTCGACCGGCCATGGCTGTTCGTGCTCAAGGGGGACCCGGCGAAGCCGTCGGGCTGGCTGAACTGGTCGCCCGGCCGTGAACTCGAGATTCCGCTGGAGCAGTGGAACCGCGCGCCGGGCGTTCCCGGAGTGACGTTCGACCAGGCGAACTCGGCGTACCTCTGCGATGCGCGTCGTGTCGACGGCTACTTCTACCTGTTCTACATCGGGTCAAAGGAGTTGAAGAAGTTCGGTGGGTGGGGCCACACGGTGATGGGGGTCGCTCGCAGCAAGAACTTCGTCACCTGGCAGGTGCCGTGCGGCCCGGGCAAGGTGTCAACGCCGACTGGGTGCGCCTGACGAAGAGAAATGCCGGGCCCGCCCGTAGGTGAGAGGTGTTCCCCATGCGGGAACTAGCGCCGTATGGCGAACATCAAGGTTGGTTACTTCCTGTCATCAGAAGAGCTCGGTCCGCGCGAGCAGATCCAGTACGCGCGGAAAGCCGAGCAATGCGGCATCGACCGGGTCTGGATCAGCGACCACTTCCACCCGTGGATCGACGACCAGGGGCAAAGCCCCTTCGTGTGGTCAGTCATCGGTGGTATCGCGGCCACGACGGACCTGACGATCACGACCGCGGTGACGTGCCCGACGTACCGCATTCACCCGGCGATCATCGCGCAGGCCGCGGCGACCTGTGCGGTGATGACGCGCGGCAAGTTCATCCTCGGCGTCGGCAGCGGAGAGGCGCTCAACGAGCACATTCTCGGAGACCGCTGGCCGTCACCACAGGAGCGCATCGAACGCCTCGAGGAAGCCGTGCAGGTCATGCGTGATCTGTGGACCGGCAAGATCGTGAGCCACGACGGCAAGTACTTCCAGGTCGACAGGGCGCGTATCTACACGACACCGGACGAGCCCGTTCCCGTCTATGTCAGCGGCTTCGGGCCGGACGCGACGACGTCCGCCGGCAGGTACGCCGACGGTTACATCAATACCGGTCCCGAGTCGGAGCTGCTGCAGACCTATCGGAACGCCGGGGGCAAGGGCCCGGCCCAGGCCGGCTTGAAGGTCTGCTGGGGCGAGGACGAGGACAAGGCCGCGCAGACGGCGTACGAGCTCTGGGGCTTCGAGGGCGTCGGGGGCCAGACTTCACAAGAGCTGCCGATGCCTGCGCATTTCAAGCAGCTGATGAGCGCGACCAGCGTGGAGGAGACCAAAGAGTCGATCCCGTGCGGCCCGGACCCGCAGAAGTACGTCGAGGCCATTACGGAGTACGCCGAGGCGGGATACGACGAGGTCTACGTCGGACAGATGGGCCTGGACCAGGAAGGTTTCCTGAGCTTCTTCCGCGACCAGGTCCTGCCCGAGCTGTAGCGCCCGACCACTCGGTTTGTGAGCCATCCGGCGTGCCAGGACGCCGCTCACCGCTCACAAGCCGTGGCCGGGGACGCGTGCTTAGCGGCTGAGCGCGCGCTCCAACTGCTGCTTGTTCATCTTGGAGCGGCCCTCGATGCCCTTCTGCTTGGCCTCGTTGTAGAGCTGCTCTTTGGTCCGTCCGCCCGACCCGCGATGTGACCGCAAGCCGCCCCGACGCCCGGAAGAGATGTCGCGCACAGAGGTGCGACTCGCTGTCTTCGCCTCGCCGGACCGGGCCCGTTCCTTGTTCACGGTGCGTGCTGCGATCTCCTCCGCTTTGCTCTCTTTCTGTCCGCGTTCGCGGAGGCCGTCCTTGATGTGCTCGTACTGTCGTTCGCGCTTCGCGCTCCATGCTCGTTGCGGCATGGCCACCTCCCTCTAACCAGTTGCCGTGTCTGTGTTCCCTGCGACGACCAGGGGTACGCCGATCAGCGGTGTAGGCACAAAACAACAGCGGGAGGATGCGACATGGGTGCTGCAGTCCGCGACGTCATGGCAAAGAACCCAGTGACGCTGCCAGGGAGCACACCGCTCGTCGAGGCAGCGAAGAACATGAAAGAGAAGGACATCGGCGACATCATCATCGTCGACGGTGACAAGTTGCGCGGCGTGGTGACCGACCGAGACATCGTGGTCCGCGGCATCGCCGAGGGGCGCGACCCCAACAGCACCAAGCTCGAAGACGTGTGCACCTCCGACCTCGTCACGCTGCCCCCGGACGCCTCGGTGGACGAAGCGGCGAAACTGATGCGCGACAAGGCGATCCGCCGGATCCCGGTCGAGGAGAACGGCAAGCCGATCGGGATCATCTCCATCGGCGACGTCGCTCAGGAGCGAGACCAGGACTCGGCGCTCGCTGACATCAGCGCAAAGCCTGGCAACAACTGACCGTCGCCGCGGTCAGGCCGATCTGACGCTGCGGTCGAAGGTACGGCGATAGCTTGTCGGCGATGTCCCGACGGCGGCGACAAAATGCTGCCGCAGGTTCGCCGGCGTGCCGAAACCGGCCCGCACTGCAACCAGCTCGATCGGGTCGTCGGTCGACTCCAGCAGGCGCTGCGCGTGCAGGATGCGCTGTGACTGCAGCCACTTGTACGGCGTCGTGCCGGTGACCTGCCGGAACCGTCGTGCGAACGTGCGTGGGCTGAACAAGAACTGCCGCGCAACGTCGTCGACGGTGATCGGCTGGTCGAGGCGTTCGACCATCCACTGCAATGCACGACTCAGAGCGTCGTCGTCGCACTCCGACGGGATCGGCACGTCGACGTACTGTGCCTGGCCGCCGTCACGATGTGGCGGCACCACCATGCGGCGCGCGATTGAATTGGCAACGTCTGCGCCGTAGTCACGTCGTACGACGTGCAGACAGAGGTCGATGCCGGCGGCCGTGCCGGCCGACGTGAGCACTCGGCCCTCGTCGACGTACAAGACGTCGGGGTCGACTGCGATGTCGGGGTAGCGCCGCGCCAGTTCGTCGGCGTAGCGCCAATGCGTCGTCGCGCGTCGCCCGTCGAGCAGCCCCGCCGCCGCGAGCAAGAACGCGCCGGTGCACACCGACATGACCCGGGCACCGCGTTCGTAAGCGGCCCGCAACGCAGCGAGCACCTCGGGCAGCGGCTGCTGGTCGGGTTCCCAACTCGGTACGACGACGATGTCCGCGGTCCGTAACTGCCGGAGCGGCAACGGCTTCGCGATGAGAAAGCCGGCTGAGGTCTGCACGGGAGCCGTCGGCGCGCACACGATGAAGCGGTAGAGCTCACCGAGCTCCGGGCGCTGATAGCCGAAGACCTCCTCGAGCACGGCCAGCTCGAAATTGGCCACCCCGTCATGGGTCACCGCGGCGACGGTCAGCATGGCAGGATCCTAGCGCACATTGTCATTTCTGCCACTCGCTCGCATGCTCTCCGGGGCGCACGCTGAACGCGTGCATCCACTGCTCCTGCAGTACCTCGTCGAGGCGCATGTCGCCGAACTGCGCCGCTCGACCGGTCGGCGCCGCGCCCGCCGTCCAGCGTCCCGCCGCATCGGTGCGGCGCCGCACTTTGGCTCCGACCGGCAATGCGTCGCCGACTGCGCACCGGCCTGCTGAGGGGATCGCGATGATGGGCTTCCTGATCCTGCTCGCCATTTTTCTCTCGCTCGGCATCGCCGGCTGGCTCTTCGGCGCCGACAGTCGGGACGGCCGCGACTGGCTGCCTTACGCGGGCACCCGCCAGCTGGGCAACCCGTCCGTCAGCGGTGTCAGTGGCGGCACGGCCGACGGCACCTGAGCGGGGTGCTCGCGGTACGTGAGCGGGTGACCCATGAGCGTTCGACCGTCGGGTCCGCGTCGCATCACGCCGCGAGCGTTCAGCTGCGGATCATCTGCCAGCTCGGTTTGACCCAGCACCGGTGACACGGGCACGCCCGCCCCTTCGAGACGTGCGAGGGCGTCGTCACGCGTCAGCCCTCCGATAACGGCCCCAATGCGGGCGTTCAGCTCCGTCAGGCGCGGCAGCCGGTCGACGAACGACAGTCCGACGGCATCGTCGAGCCCGAGCGCGGCCACGAGCGCGTCCCAGAGATGGTTTTCTGCGATGACACCGAGCACGACCCATTTGCCATCCGCCGTCCGGAACGAGCCATAACCAGGTACGCCGCCACCGAGCGCGGGGCCGCCGTCGACATGCAGTACGGGTAGCGGTCCGGTCCACGTGGCCAACACATCCGTCATCGCGACGTCGACGTACTCGCCGCGACCGGTTCGCGCTGCACGCACGAGCGCCGCACAGACACCCATCGCCGCGAACACGCCGGCGGCGAGATCGGCGATCGGAGGTCGCCCGACCACCGGTTCACCGGCCGCGTCCCGAGGCTCGATGACGCCGGCGCGGGCCTGATAGTTCAGGTCGTGACCGGGGACGTCGCGAAGCGGCCCTGTCTGGCCGTAACCCGACAGCGAGCAGTACACGACTGCAGGATTCGTTGCGCATATCACGTCATAGCCGACACCCAGCCGCTCGGCGACACCGGGTCGGTAACCCTCCATCACGACGTCAGCGGCGCGGGCCAGCCCGAGCACCTGTGCGCGCTGAGCGGAATCCTTCAGGTCGACGGCCACCGCACGCTTGCCCGCATTGAGGACGGCGAACAGGTCCGGGAACACGCGCATCGGATCGCCGCTCGGCGGCTCGACCTTGATGACGTCGGCTCCCATCTCGACCAGCAGCTGGGTGGCGTACGGGACCGGCCGCCAGATGCCGAAGTCGAGCACGCGTACACCGTCGAGCAGACCGGCTGAGCGGTTCGCGGATGGAGGCACCTGCGGAGTATGCCGGGCACTATTGAGTCGATCCGAACGCCCGCCGAGTTCGAATGGATGTCGTGGACGGCGCAGCAGAAGGCAGCGCCGGTGCCTACGGTGCCGGCACGCTCGTCCGCGCCCGCGACGTTGCTGCTGTACGGCGGGTCGAGGCCGGTGACAGCGCCGGACTGGAGGAGTTGTACGAAAGGTACGGCTCTGCCTGCTACTCGCTTGCCCGGCGCATCCTGCGGGACGAGCTGCTCGCGCAAGACGTCATCCAGGAAGTCTTCTTGACGTGCTGGCGCGGCGGCGGTTACGACCCGAGCCGCGGCGGGGTGGCGAGCTGGCTGCTCGCGATCACCCATCACAAAGCCGTCGACCTCGTTCGCAAGGAGGAGCGGCTGCGGGCCCGGCGGACGAGCGACGAGACTTTGGAAGGGCTGCCGCGGGCGACCGGGTCGGCCGAGGACGAGGCCTGGTCGCTGTTGCAGGCGGCTGCGGTGCAGGGTGCGCTGCGTGACCTCCCGCCCGAACAGCGGGAGGTGCTTCTGCTCGCCTACTACGGCGGATACTCGCAGCGGGAGATCTCCGCGATCACGGCTGTCCCGCTCGGCACCGTGAAGTCACGCACGCTGGGTGCAATGCGACGGCTGCGCGCGGTGCTGGGACCACGCGTGCGCGAGCAGAGGGGAGAGGGCTGACGTGCCTGGGCACGAGCACTTCGAAGAGCTCGCGGCCGGGCATGCGCTGCATGCCCTTGAACCCGGCGACGAGCAGCAGTTCGACGCGCACCTTGAGACGTGCGCCGAGTGCCGGCGTTCGTTGGCGGAGTTCAGCGAGGTTGCTGCCGGCCTCGCGATGAGCTCTCCGGAGGAGCCTCGGCCCGCGCCGCCACCGCAGGTATGGGAGTCGATCCGCGCGCAGATCGATAGCGAGCGATCTCCAGCGCTACGTCTCGATGAGCAGCGCCGGCGCCGGGCCTCACCGAGGTGGTTGGCCGCCGCAGCCGCGGCTGTTGTCATCGTCGCCGGAGTCCTCGGTTGGCAGCTCGCGCGCGGTGGGTCCTCGGGTGAGTCAATCCAGTCGGCACTGTCGGGCTGCCGGCACACGTCCGGCTGTCATGTCGTGCAGCTCACCAACGCACGCAACCAGAGCGAGTCGGCGTACCTCCTGATCAAAGGTCAAGACGTCCGGGTCGCGACGTCATCGCTGCCGGCGATCGACTCCGCTAATCAGCGTTACGTTCTGTGGCAAATGCCGCACGACGCAAGGCCGCTGGGTGTGGTCGCGTTCCCGTTGGGCGCCGAGCACGCGGTGACCGTCGCGCACGGAACCCTGACGCAGCCCTACGACGCCACAACCGCGTTCGCGATCTCGAAGGAGGCCGGCACCACGATCCCGCCGGCACCCAGCACACCGGTCGTGATCGGGACGGCAACGTCGGCCTGACGTCGATCCGAATCACCTCGGCGAGCGAATACCCATTGCGGAAGCCGGCAAGGGCCCGGCTCGCGAGGAGGGGTTCGGAATGTCGCTCGTCAAGTTGCTACCCGCGTGGTTCCACGCGATCGCCGACTACGCAGTGGCCGCGCTGCTCATCTTGGTCCCACTGATCGCGGGCGGGTCGGACAAGGCGGTTGCGACCGGCGTCGTTGTCGGAGTCGTCGTCGCCGTTGTGAGCATGCTCACGCGCTACCCGTTGGGCGTCGTCAAGGTGTTGCCGTTCACCGTGCATTCGGCAGGCGACTACCTCGCCGCAGCCTTGCTCGTGATCGCGCCGTTCGCGCTGTCGTTCCAGCACAGTGACACCGGCTTGGCGGCGTTCTATGTCGCCGGCGGCGCCGCGGTTCTCGCGGTGAGCCTGATCACGAACTACCAGTACAGCCCGAAGCGCCAAATGACCCACGAGCCGGTCACCGTCTGAGTTTCGTCGTACCGCAAGCGGCCCGTACTCGCTGACCCCGAGGGCGGGTCGCTTTGCCGTTAAGCCTTCGGTTACGCGTGACTATGTCGGGAGTGCGACCGCCATTGGCGTCGTCATCGTCGGCGGGACCGGGAACATTGGCGGCGGCCGCCCTTAGCGTTGGGGGTACACACGGATCAACTCGGCGCCAGAAGGTTTGAGCGAGGCGACGCATGCAGTTCGGCTTGACGGTCCCGATCTTCGATGACCTTGCCGATCCCGCGCTGCTGGCCGACTTGGCCGCTGACGCCGAGGCGCACGGGTGGGACGGCTGCTTCGTGTGGGATCACGTGCGGTACCGCGAGCCCGTGCTCGCGGCCACCGACCCGTGGATCGCGCTGGCAGCGATCGCCGCGCGTACCGAGCGGTTGACGATCGGTCCCATGGTGACGCCGCTGGCGAGACGCCGACCGCAGATCGTCGCGCGGCAAGCCGTCGCCATCGACCAGCTCTCCGGCGGGCGCATGGTGCTCGGCGTCGGCCTGGGCCTTGATGCGAGCGGTCAGGAGTTCACCCGGTTCGGCGAAGAGGCCGATCCCGTACGCCGTGCAGAGATGCTCGACGAATCCCTGGATGTGCTGACGGCGCTGTTCTCGGGCGACGCGGTGACTCACCACGGTCCTCATTTCCACGTGCATGACGTGGCGTTTCGGCCGACCCCCGTGACGGGGCATCTGCCGATCTGGGTCGCAGCGCGCTGGCCGAACCGACGTCCGTTGCGGCGCGCTGCGCGCTTCGACGGCGTCTTCGTCATCGACCTGCAGCCTGGGCAGCTGCCCGCGGTGCTAGAGGTGCTCGACGCGCACCGTTCGGGGGACTTGCGCGACTACGACGTGGTCGTGCATGACGTCGTCGGCGCGGACCCCCAGCCGTGGGTCGATGCGGGAGCAACCTGGCTCCTGACGACGTTTGATGCGTTCACCGTTGACGTCGAGCGGGTCCGCAGCTGTGTGCGCGCCGGACCACGTCGGTAGTGCCCGGGCCGATGTCGGACGGTTCGTCAAGATTTGTCAACTCGGTCCCGTGCTCGCCGTCAGCCAAGTAACCTCTCCGGCGTGTGTGACGACCACGGCGACGACGTGTGGTTGCCGGGCCACGGGTCCGGGCATCCCACGCGTCGCTCGTTCCTCAGCCGGCTGGGTGTGATCGGCGCCGGCGCCGCTGTTCTCACGCAGCCGTTCGGCCGAGCGCTCGCCGCAACACGCGACGGACCTGTTGCGGCACAGTCCAACGAAGCGTGGTTCGGTCGCACGCCCACGTCGATGGCGATGCACGTGCACTCGTCGTTCTCCGAGGGCTCGGCGTCAATGCGCGCCCAGATCTCCGAAGCGGCGGCGACCGGCGTACAGGCGATGTGGTTCACCGAGCACGACTGGCGCATGTCCGCCCACGACTACCGGAACGCTTACCACTTCGACAGCTTCAACGAGTCTGAGAACGGCCTTCCGTGGGCCTGGAAGTTTGCGCAGTCGGGCGCTCTCTCGGACTACGTCGCCGAGATCGTCACCTCGCCCGTGAGCCCTGCCGACCCGAGCAGCACGCCAGGAGCTCTGCACCTTCGCGCCCGCAGCTCATCTGGCATCGGGTCCTACTCCGCGATCGCGCGTGACGGCAATGCGCACAAGAATCTGCGCGCGGTCGTGGCCGGGCAGACCTGGCGCCTCGAGGTCTTCCCGACCCAGATCAGCAGCGGTGGCTGGCTGGAGTTGCTGCTGCAGTTGTCGTACCTACCCGCGACCGGTGGGCGACCGGCTGGGATCTACCAGATCTCGTACCGCTTCGGTACCAAGCGCCGGACTGTGACCACGCAAGGCCTGCTCGGCATCGTCACAGTCCCGGTCCAGGCGAACCGCTGGAACTCAGTCGTACTCGATCTGGAAGCAGACATCGCCGCCCTGTGGCCGGACATTGAAGCGCGCGACCATTCGACGAGTGCGCTCTCGCTCGGGGCAACGAGTGTCAAGGGAGCCGCAGCCGAAGGCTACGT
The DNA here is from genome assembly GCA_045807285.1 of Actinomycetes bacterium. Lineage (GTDB taxonomy): Bacteria > Actinomycetota > Actinomycetes > JAWWOW01 > JAWWOW01 > JBJMHR01. The sequence continues at coordinate 283,199 of JBJMHR010000013.1, read as the reverse complement.
CGACTACCTGCGCTTTGCCCGCTCGTTGGTCGCGGATCAACCGCTCGGATTGCAGGACGACCTCATCGCGGCGTACAAGAGCCAGTACCCCGGTGTGCTGATCCAGCGCGGTCAGGAGATCTCGTTCATCGACCCGCACATCAATGCGTTCGGCGGCAACCAGCACCTGTTCCAGTACTCCGATGCTTCCCTGCCGACAACGCAGGAGTTGTGCGACCTCGTGCACTCCTGGGGTGGCGTCGCATCGATCAACCATCCGTTCGGCACCAGCCTCACACTGGGCGACGGTGTCCCGATCCCGATCACCGACCTCTTGCAGACCAAGGCATGGGGCGCGGAGATCCTCGAGGTCGGCTACCGCCTGCGCGGAAAGACACTGGAAGACCATCTCGGGTTGTGGGACACGCTGTCGTCGAGCGGCATCTGGGTCACCGGCAACGGGGTGTCCGACGACCATGGGGGAGTCGTCGGTTCGTGGGCGACGATGACGAACCGGTTCCTGACCTACGCCTACACCGCGAGCGTGACGACGAGCGAGATGCTGTCCGCCCTGCGCTCCGGCCGCGTCTTCTGCAGCGAGATCGGTTCGTACGCCGGGCAGCTCGCGATCAATGCGGGGTCGGCCCAGATGGGCTCGATCTCCGTCCTGACGCGCACCTCCCGCAAGGTGGCGATCCTGGCGACGGCGCTGTCCAGCAAGCACGTCGTCGAGGTCGTGCAAGGTCCCATCGATTACTCAGGGTCCACGGCCAATCGCTCCAAGGTTGTGCAGACGGTGCCCGCGAGCGCCTTCGACGCAACCGGCAACGCGTACGTGAACGTGGACACCACGAGCGACACTTTCGTGCGCATCAACCTCGTCGACACGACGACCTCCACGCGTGTCGCGTTCACCAACCCGCTCTACCTCTTGCGCAGCGCACCACCCGGCGGTATCCCGCCCGCGCGGCAGGCCTGACCAGCCCCTTCGCCGCGCACCGGCTGAGCCCTCTCCCGGCTGGTGGGGTTTAGACCCCCCGGCTGCGTGTCATAACCGCACAACAGGTCCCACGCCTGGGTTCTCCCGTCCAGTCCCCGGGGGGCATGTGTCCGTATCTGTGTTGAGCCCCCTGACCGGCGCACTACGCGAGACCGGTAACTTCGCCGCGGTCTCGATCGACACGCTCCGTGCCTCGGTGCACCGCGGCTTTCAATTCAAGGAATTCGTGCGGCAGTGCTGGTTCGTCGCCAGCGTCTCGATCCTGCCGACCTGCCTCGTCGCGATCCCGTTCGGCGCGATCATCGCGCTGCAGACCGGTGCACTCATCCGCCAGCTCGGTGCGGTGTCGCTCAACGGTGGTGCATCGGTGATCGCCGTCGTACGTGAGGCCGGACCGATCGTCACCGCCATCGTCATCGCAGGCGCCGCAGGTTCCGCGATCTGCGCCGACCTGGGTGCGCGCAAGATTCGCGACGAGATCGACGCCATGGAGGTCCTCGGGATCAGCCCGTTGCAGCGCCTGGTCGTGCCACGCGTCGCAGCGATGATGCTCGTCTCCGTCCTGCTGAACGGTCTCGTCTCGGTCGTGGGTGTCCTCGGTGGTTACTTCTTCAGCGTCGTCGTGCAGCACGGGACCCCCGGGCCCTACTTCGCCTCCTTCACCGAGCTCGCGCAGATACCCGACCTGATCCAAGCCGAAGCCAAGGCGTTGATCTTCGGGCTGATCGCGGGGTTGATGGCGTCCTACAAGGGATTGACCGCAAAAGGCGGGCCAAAGGGAGTCGGCGACGCGGTCAACCAGTCAGTTGTGTTCACGTTCATGCTGTTGTTCGCCGTCAACTTCGCGGCCACGGCCGTCTACAACCAGATCGTGCCGCAGAAGGCGCTGTAGATGGCTTCCGAGCGGCAGCCGATCGGGGTCATCTTTCCCAAGGTGCTCCGACCGCTGATCAGCAGCGGACAGGTCGTCCGCAGCACGCTCGAAGACCTCGGCCGGCAGACGGCGTTCTACGGGCGGACGCTCGGCTGGAGCGGTCGCACCGTGCGCCGGTACAAGAAAGAATGCGTGCGGCTGCTGTCTGAGGTTGCGTTCGGGACCGGCGCGCTCGCTGTCATCGGCGGAACCGTGGTCATCGTCATCTTCATGACGTTCTTCACCGGTCTCGAAGTCGGTCAGCAGGGCTACAACTCGTTGAACCAGCTTGGTGCCGCCGTCTACACCGGTTTCATCTCGGCGTACTTCAACACACGTGAGATCGCGCCGATCATCGCGGGCATCGCACTGTCAGCAACGGTCGGCTGTGGGTTCACCGCTCAGCTCGGCGCTATGCGCGTGGGCGAGGAGATCGACGCGCTCGAGTCGCTCGCCGTGCCGTCCATTCCGTTCCTGGTCACCAGCCGGATGCTCGCGGGGCTGGTCGCGGTCATTCCGCTGTACGTCATGGGCTTGCTCGCGTCCTACACCTCGACGCGGCTGATGACGACGTTGTTCTTCGGGCAGTCACGAGGAACTTACGACCATTACTTCACGGCGTTCCTGCCGCGCGAGGACATTCTCATCTCGTTCATCAAGGTCCTCGTGTTCGCGATCCTCATCATCTTGGTGCACTGCTACTACGGCTACAACGCATCCGGCGGACCGGCTGGTGTGGGCGTCGCAGTTGGCCGCGCGGTGCGTCTGGCGATCACCCTTGTCGTCGCAACCGACTTGTTGCTCGACCTCGCGTTGTACGGACAGCAGATCACCGTTCGGATCGCAGGCTGACTGGTGTTCGCCCGGCATCGGTACGAAGTGCTCGGTCTCACGATGCTGCTCGTGCTGGCCGGGTTGACGTGGCTCAGCATTGCAATGTTCAACGAACAGTTCACGTCGACAACGCCGGTGTCCATGCACATCAGTCGCGCCGGCTTGCAGTTGCTGCCCGGGTCGGACGTCAAGGTCCGCGGTGTGATCGTCGGGAGCGTGCAGCAGATCACGTCGGACGGCAACGGCGCCGAGATCAAGCTGCGACTGCAACCCAGCAAGGCAAAGTCCATTCCGTCGAACGTCTCCGCCCGGCTCGTGCCCAAGACGATCTTTGGCGAGAAGTACGTCGATCTCGTGCTGCCCCAGCAGCCGGTCGGCAGGTTGACGAGCGGATCCATCATCCGCGAAGACCGCACAACGCCGGCACTGGAGATCAACCAAGCACTCGACGACCTCCTGCCCGTCCTGCGCGCGGTCCGTCCGGAGGAGCTCAACTCCGCGTTGACCGCGCTCGCCACCGGACTTCACGGACGCGGTGACGAGCTCGGACGCACGCTCGTGCAGCTGCGCGACTACGTCCGCAGTGTGAACCCGCACGTGCCCGAGCTCGGTCGCGACCTCGACCTCGGCGCACACGTGGCGGAGGCGTACAACACCGCAGCCCCTGACCTTCTGCATCTCCTGCGCAACCTTGCGCAGACGAGCAACACGGTGGTCGACGAGCGCACGGCGCTGGCCGACTTGTTCGCCAACGTCACCGGCGGGGCTGATGCGACCCGCAGTCTGCTGGCACGGAGCGCGGACGACCTCATCACGATCAACCGCATCAGCGTGCGGACCGTGGCACTACTCAAGCAGTACTCCCCGGAGTTCCCCTGCCTCATCGAGGGGATCGCCAAGGTGGTTCCTCGGATCCACAAGGCGCAGCCCTCGACCGGGCCGTTCCGCTTCGGACCGCGGGTGACCCTCGAGTTCCTGCCACCGGGCAAGTCGTACCGGTACCCGATCGACCTGCCGGAGTTCGCGGACACACGCGGACCGCAGTGTTACGGCTTGCCCAACCCGCCGCTGTCGCTGCCGAAGGTGCGTTACAAGGACGGCACCGGTCCGGACTCGGGCGATGCCCCCACGCCGCCGAAGCCGTCGTCGCGTGCCAACACTCCCAAGCACGGTGTCCGTACGTCGCTCGCGCCCCTGCTCGGTCCACTGCTCGGCGTACCGGACAACCAGGTCCCGGACATCGCAGACTTGCTCTACGGCCCACTACTCAACGGGTCGCAGGTGAACCTGCGATGAGCGAGACGCTTTCCGCCGGTGTGCGCTTCATCGTCTTCGCCGTCGTCACGATCCTCGCGACCACTTTGCTGGCCGTCACGATCGGCAACTATTCGTTCACGACCACGCGGGGCTACCACGCGGAGTTCGTCGATGCCGTGAACCTCATCCACGGCGACGAGGTGCGGATGGCCGGCGTACGCGTCGGCAGCATCTCCGGGGTCAAGCTCGTCGACGGCGACAAGGCCATGGTGAGTTTCAACGTCGACAAGAAGGTGCCGGTCACCACCACCACGCGCGCAATCATTCGCTACCGGAACCTCATCGGCCAGCGGTACCTCGCGTTGGTGGACGGCCCGAGCGACGGCAGCCCGTTGCCGGCGGGTGCGACGATTCCGTTGCAGCGCACCCAACCCGCGCTCAACCTGAACGAGCTGTTCAACGGGTTCCAGCCGTTGCTGACCGCGCTCAGCCCGGCGGACGTCAACAAGTTGTCCTACGAGCTGATCCAGGTGCTGCAGGGCGAAGGGCCCGCCGTCGACGCGTTGTTCCAACAGGTCGCGTCTCTGACAACAACGCTCGCGGACCGCGACCAGCTGATCGGAAGCGTGATCGACAACCTCGATGCCGTGCTCGGCCCGCTGCATGCGCGGGACCAGAACCTCTCTGCGCTGATCGGCAACTTGCAACGCATGATCAGCGGATTTGCTGAGGACCGCAACGCGATCGGCGACTCGTTGACCAGTATCGACCGGGTCAGCAACAGCACCGCGCAGCTACTCGACCGTGGGCGCCCGGCGTTGCGCGCGAACGTCGACCAGCTCGCCACCCTGTCCGCCAAGCTCGACCAGCCGGACAGCCGCAAGCTGATCCAGCACTTCCTCGACTACGAGCCGTTCAAGCTGCAAGTGGCCTCCGCGATCACCGGGTACGGCGCGTTCCAGCTCTTCTTCCTCTGCTCGGCGAACTTCATCCTGCCGGACGGCACGCAGACGAAGCCGTTCTTCGACGATGCGAAGAGGTGCACGAACCCATGAGCGCCGGGAGCAAGCTCCGCCACCGTCGGCTGCCGCAGCTGCGGTCGATGAACCCGGTGCCGGTCGGCGCGGCCTTCCTCGCGCTCTTACTGCTGCTTGTCTACGTAGCTTTCAACGTACGCTCGCTGCCGTTCATCGGTGCCGGTTCTACGTACAGCGCGTACTTCCCCGAGGTCGCCGGTCTGCACAAGGGTGACCGCGTCCGGATCGCCGGTATCGACGTCGGACAGATCACCGGCATCACGCTGGCCGGACAGCGCGTCAAGGTGACGTTCACCGTGAAGGGCGCGCACCTCGGCCAGGACGTGCACGCCGACATCGAGATCTTCACGCTGCTCGGGAACAAGTACCTCGCGCTCGAGCCCGGCCACCAAGGCACCTGGCCGGCGAAGCGCACCATTCCGTTGGACCGCACCACTGCGCCCTACGACGTCACGCAAGCCTTCCAAGACGTCTCCAACACTGTCGCGAAGATCGACGACAAGCAGCTGGCCACTGCGTTCGACACGATTGCCGCGACGTTCCGGGACAGCCCACCGTCGGTGCGCGCGATGCTCGACGGTCTCAGTCGGCTGTCCCGCTCGGTTGCCTCGCGGGACAGGCAGCTGAGCGATCTCCTGCAGAGCGCTTCAGGGGTGACCGGCGTGCTCTCTCAGCGGCGCGAGCAACTGGTGACGTTGCTCGACGGCGGCAGCCAGTTGCTCAGCATGATCCGTCAACGCGAACAGGTTATCGCCGCGCTGCTGACGCACAGTCGGGAACTGGCGACCCAGCTCGAAGGATTGGTCCGGGACAACGAGGCGAAGATCCGGCCGCTGCTCGACCACCTGCACAGCGTCGTGCAAATCCTGCAGCAGGGGCAGACCAACCTTCAGGAGAGCATCCAGCGGTTGTTCGTCTGGACGCGGCGCAACATCGAGACGATCGGCAACGGACCGTGGTTCGACGGTGAAGTGGTCAACTTCACCAACCCCTTCCAGGGCCCGGGCAACCTGACCCACTCGAGTACGTCGAAGGGCTCGCCGCACACCGTGGCCGCGCTGCCTCGAATCCCCCGGAGCGCGCAGTGAGGCGGCTCCTGGGGATCCTGCACGGCTGGGTCGCCGTCATCGCCGGCGTCGTCGCTGCCGCCCTTGTACTCATGCTGGCGATCGTCGTCTGGCCCAGCGGAGACACCAAGACCGCCACGGCGTACTTCAGCCGCACCGTGCATCTGTACGCCGGCTCCGACGTGGTCGTGCTCGGGGTCAAGGTCGGTTCTGTGCGCAGCGTCAAGCCGGTCGGTGCGCAGGTGCGGGTGACGTTCGCCTACAAGGCGTCGCAGAAGATCCCCGCAAACGTCCACGCTGTCATCGTCGAACCGACCATCGTGGCGGACCGGGTGCTGCAGCTGGCCCCGGCGTACGGCGGCGGACCGGTGCTCGCCGACCACGCGACGATTCCTGAGCAGCAAACCGGCATCCCCGTCGAGCTCGATGAGTTCGACCGCAACGTTACGGCGCTGGTGCAGGCGCTCGGACCTGACGGTGCCAACCGAAAGGGTGCACTGTCGAACGTGCTGAAGGTGGGCGCCGACAACCTGCGCGGCAACGGTGCGGCGGCCAACGCCACGATCACGAACCTCAGCGACATGATGGGCACGCTCGGGGACAACCGCGAAGCGCTCTTCGCAACCGTGCGCAACCTGCAGGCCCTGGTGAAGACGCTGGGGGCGCACGACCAGGAGACGCGGAAGTTCAGCGATGACCTCGCCGATGTGTCCCGGTTCCTGGCTGCGCAGCGCCAGGACTTCGGCGCGGCACTGCATGCGTTGGGCTCGGCTCTTGACGACGTGGGCCGGTTCATTCATGACAACCGGGCCGACATCGCGACGAACATCAACAGTTTGACCTCGCTGACGAATATCCTCGCGCAAGAGCGCTACACCCTCGCGCACACACTCGACGCCGGCGCCGTTGGCATCACGAACTATCCGCACATGTACTCACCGGTTGCGCGGACCTACAACTCCCGGTTCGTGGGCAACAACGTGACCGACAACCAGGCGCTGTTCATCTGTCAGTTGTTCGGCTCCATCGGTGGCGACCAAGCAGCCCAACAGTGCTTCCAAGAGCTCGCGGCCGGGTTCAAGAACATCACGTTGCCATCCGGCGTAGATCCCACGCTGGGCGGGATCCTGCCGAGGAACGCCAAATGACGCGCGCGCTCAGGCTGGTCGTCGCGACAGGCGTCGCCGCCGTGCTGGTGTCCGGTTGCGGTTTCCACGGGATTTACTCGTTGCCGCTGCCCGGCGGCGAGGGGTCAGGCGGGCCGAAGTACCGCGTCACCGTGCAGCTCGCGGATGCGCTCGACCTCGTACCGAGGTCGTCAGTGAAGGTGAACGGCGCGAGCGTCGGCACCGTCGACAGCGTGCGGCTCGAGGGACACCACGCTGTCGTGGTCTGCGCGATCCAGCGCAAAGTGCATTTGCCCGCGAACGCGATCGCGCGGCTCGAGCAGACGAGCCTGCTCGGCGAGAAGTTCGTCGAGATCGAACCGCCGCACAATCAGTCGCCCCGTGGTGCGCTGCGCGACGGCAGCGTGATCCCGCTGGCGCGGACCGACACGTCGGCGACCGTCGAGGACGTCCTCGGGTCGTTGGCCATGCTCCTGAACGGCGGGGGCCTGGCGCAAGTACGCACGATCGCCCGCGAGCTGAACCGCAGCTTCCAGGGTCGCGAAGGTGCGTTGCGGGACACGTTGGTCAAACTGCAGGAGTTCACGGCTGGCCTGGACCGGCAGAAGACGCAGATCATCCACGTCATGCAAGGCCTCAGCGACCTGGCCGGAACGGTGCGTGCGCAGGAGACGGCGCTGACGACGGCCGTGGACCGGATGCCCGCCGCGCTCGGCGTCCTCGCTGACACCAGGAAACAGCTGGTCCACATGTTGGGTTCGCTGCAACACCTCAGCGACGTCGCCGTACGCATCGAGAACGGTGCGGGTGACGACATGGTCACCAACCTCCGCAACCTCGAGCCGACGCTCCAACGGTTGGCGTCGGTTGGGCAGACGATCCCGAAGACACTCGAGCTCGTGCTCAGCTACCCGGTGGCTGATGGCGTGGAGAAGGCGTTCTACGGCGACTACGGCAATCTGCACATCACTCTGGACCTGTCGCGGACCTCCATGACGCGCAACTTCGGAAAGCGGGCGCAGTGATGCTCTCCGCAGGGCTGACGAGGTGCGACCGATGATCGGCCGTTCCGTCATCGTGAAGGTTGTCGTCTTCACCATCGTCACCCTGCTCGGCGTCGGGTACGTCGCCATCCGCTACCTCGGGCTCGGGCAGGCCGTGGTCGGGCACGGTTACACGGCCTACGTCGACCTCGCCGACTCCGGCGGGATCTTCACGAGCGCCAGCGTGACCTACCGCGGCGTCGAGGTGGGCCGGGTCGGCGCGATCAGCCTGCGTGGCGACGGCATCCGCGTCGCGCTGAACCTCAACGGGAAGTACCACATCCCGAAAGAGACCGAAGCCGTCATCGGCAACGGCTCGGCGATCGGCGAGCAGTACATCGACCTGCAGCCGCGGAGCACCTCCGGGCCCTACCTTCGCGCGGGCAGCGTGATCCCGCAGTCGCGCACACAGATCCCGGTCAGCACCCAGCAACTTCTCGTGAGCGTCGACAGGTTGGCGCGGTCGGTTCCCCGTGCGGACTTGCGCACCGTCGTCGACGAGTTGGCCAAGGCCTTCGCCGGCACCGGGCCGTCGCTGCAGCGGTTGCTCGACGCGTCGCACGCGCTTCTGACGACAGCGCAGGCCAACCTGCCGGCCACGACATCACTGATCGACGAGAGCCCGCCTGTGTTGTCGACCCAGCTCTCGCTCCGGGGTGACCTCGCGAGCTTCTCCCGGGACCTTGCGTCGTTCTCCGACCAGCTGCGTGCGAGTGACACCGACCTGCGCAACGTGATCAACCGCGGCTCGCCTGCGGCCGTGCAGCTGAAGCAGCTAGCGCAAGCGCTTGATGTGTCGTTCCCGCTCTTGCTGTCCGACCTTGTGGCCTTTGGTCAGCCGATCTCGCAGCGGACGGCTGCCCTGCGCCAGGTGTTCATCGGCTACCCCTATGTCATCGCGTCGACGTTCGGCATCTTCCCCAACAACGGGGTGCGTTTCGGCATCCCGATCTTCGCGGACAACGACGTCCCCCCGTGCACCAAGGGCTACATCCCCCACGACCAGCACCGGCTGCCCAGCGATCTGAAGTATCCGGGGCTGCGCTACAAGTCCACCTGCCTGCAGCCCACCAAGTCGTCGATCGGTGTCCGCGGGTCGCGTGAGGCTCCAGAGCCGGGAGGCGGCCGACTCGGCGACGACCCGCGCTACCGCGACGCTGAAGGCATCCCGCGTTCCAGTAGCTCGTCCTCCCCTCGCTCGTCCTCGTCGTCGTCGCCGTCGTCAACGGCTTCGACCGGGACGTCGGGGAGCGCGCTCGACAAGTCGGGCGTACCGGGCTCCGTGCTACCGTCCGACCCCCGCTCGGCAGGTTGGGGAGACCGTTCGTGGATGTGGCTGATCCTGGGGCCGCTGATGTGACCGAGGGCCGGCGCCGTCGCCTCCCGCTCTCGCTGCTCGTGTACGCCGTCCTCATCGGGCTCGTCGTCGCGACGGTGCTCGTCGGGCTGCGTGTCAAAGCTGCGGCTGACCGCGCCGACGCACGCACTGCTGCGCTGTCCGCAGCGAGGCAGGCCGCCGTGAACTTGCTCTCGATCGACTACCGCACCGCGACGCGCGACTTGCAACGCATCATCGACGGATCCACAGGCGACCAGCAACGGATCTACCGGGATCAGCTGACCGCCTTTCCCGGTGTCCTGCGGCAGACGAAGTCCGTGTCAACGGGCGAGGTCATCGCAGCCGGTGTCGTCTCGGCCCATGGGAGCCGCGCGGAGATCGCCGTAGCCATCAACCAGTCGATCACGTCGAGCGCAGCCAGCGGGGCGGTCAACACGTCGCGGCGGATGGTGCTCGACTTGCAGCGCGTACACGGACGCTGGCTCGTCAACAAGCAGACCTTCGTCGGACAGGGCGTGATCCTCTGAGCCAGGACGAGGAACTGCAGGTGACCACGCCACCGTCGACGGAACGCGGCCCGTCCGTCCTTGCCCGACTGCGCTCGCTTGCACCGGTCATTGCTGCCGCGCTGTGCATCCCATGCGTCGTACTCCTCGTCCTGTTCACGATGCGGTTGCAGTCCCGCGACGCGACCGAGAACGCGCGCAAGGCTGCGCTGCGTTCGGCGCGCGCGGCAGCGGTTGCCCTGCTCGCGTACGACTACCGTCACATCACGAGCGACGTGAGCGCCGCGAAGAAGCTCATCACCAAACCGTTCACTGACCAGTACGCCCAGACAACCAGCACGCTTCTGTCCGAGGCTCCGCAGCTCAAGGCGATCGTCCGAGCCGATGTCCGAACGGTGGCGATCGAAGACGCCAGCCGCGACCGTGCGGTCGTGCTGCTGTTCGTCGACCAGTCGTCGGTCAAACAGCTACCCAAGCAAACGAAACCGGTCGCGCGTGTCGACGAACAACACGTCAGGATGACCCTCGTTCGCTCGCACGGCCAGTGGCTCGTTTCGGAGCTCTCCGGGTTGTTCTGATCCCGCTTGGCCGCGGCGCTTTGCCCGCACGACGCAGAACCTTTGCCGTCGCGTATATGTCGGTCGCGTGAGACTTCAGACCCCGCATTGGCCTTCGGGCAGATGCGAGCGCAAACTGTGAGCATGGCCGTCACAGCGAGCAGCCGCTGGTTCCGATACGCCGCGGTGCCGGTTGTCGCCGCTCTCGTGGCCGTTATCGGCCTGCTCGCGGCGACCCGAGCGACCGCGGGCGGCTCGCCCCGGCTGCCTGCACGGACCGCAGCGCAGCTGTTGGCGGACGTGCAGGAGGCGTCCCTGCCGGCCTTCTCCGGCACCGTCAAGACCTCAGCACACCTGGGCCTGCCCTCGATACCGGACTCGTTCGGGAGCGGGGGTGCCTTCTCGCCGCAGTCGCTGCTGAGCGGCACTCAGACCTTCCGCGTGTGGGTCCGCGATCAAGAGCACCAGCGCGTCGCCTGGCTAGGACACCTTGCCGAGCTGGATGCCGTGCACAACGGCACGGACGTCTGGACCTACGACTCCAGCAAGCTGGCAGTCACCCACGCAACGTTGCCCGCCAAGGAAGACCAGCGGCACGCGACGGAACAGGCAACCGCACCGACACCCATGGAAGCCGCGCACGAGCTCCTCAAGAACATCGACCCGTCAACGATCGTGACGGTTTCGCGTACGGCGCGCGTTGCCGGACGGCCGGCGTACCAGCTCCAGCTGTCGCCACGCGACACGCGGTCGCTCGTGAGCCGCGCGCAGATCGCCGTCGACAGCAAGACGTCGTTGCCGCTGCGCGTCCAGGTCTTCGCACGCAACTCAGGACGCGCCGCCCTGTCGGTTGCGTTCAGCAGCATCAGCTTCAGCACACCGCGCAGCTCGATCTTCCAGTTCGCGCCGCCCAAGGGCAGCAAGGTGCAGCGGACGTCAGTCTCGAGCCTCGTCGGCACGCCACGCACCCACCGGGCCAAAGTAAGAGGCGCACCGGATGTGCGGACCGCCGCCCCGGAGCCGAACGCCGATCACGCCATGTCGAGCCAGCCGCGCACACTTGGGTCGGGATGGACGGCCGTCGAAGAGGTTGCGGGTGGCTCGCTGAACCGGCCGGTCTCCAGGCTGCTGGACAAGGTCAGCACTCCAGTCGCGGGCGGGCGGCTCGTCACAACAGCGCTTGTGTCGATCCTGATCGCAGATGACGGGAACATCTACGCCGGAGCGATCGACGGCACTGACCTACAGAAGGTTGCCGCGACCGGACGCGGTCTTTGACCGCAGTCACAGCGCCGCATTCCGCCTCAGCACCTGGCACCGCGACGTCCCTTGCGATCCGTACGACGGGGCTCACCCGACGGTTCGGCTCACATGTGGCGGTTGATGATGTCGACCTCAACGTGCCGCGCGGCGCCGTCTACGGTTTCCTCGGGCCCAACGGCTCCGGAAAGACGACGACTATTCGGCTGCTGCTCGGCCTGATCGCTGCACACGGCGGCTCCATCGACGTCCTCGGCGAACGGCTGCCGGGCGCGGCGGCCCGCGTGTTGCCCCTGGTCGGCACTCTCGTGGAAGGGCCTGCCTTCCATCCCTACCTGTCCGGCCGCGACAACCTGCGCCGGTTGGATTCGTTCGACGCCACCGCGGATCCGCAGACCCAGAAGGCCCGGATCGACGCGGCCTTGGCGCGAGTGGGCCTGTCGTCAGCAGCCAAGAAGATCTTCCGGCGCTACTCCCTCGGTATGAAACAGCGGCTCGGTCTCGCAGCGGCGTTGTTGCAGCCTCGACAACTGCTCATCCTCGACGAGCCGACGAACGGGCTCGACCCACAGGGCACGCGCGAGGTGCGCAACCTCGTCCGTGAGGTCGCGTCGGACGGAATGACTGTGCTCGTCTCCAGTCATCTGCTTGCCGAGGTCGAGCAAGTGGCGACACATGTCGGCATCATGAGTGGCGGCCGGCTCATCCGCCAGGGTGCCCTGGCTGACGTCCTCGGCGAAACCGCGAGCGTGCTGCGGGTCGTCACGTCAGACGTGGAGCATGCGGCGATGGTGCTTGGTGAGCTCGGCGTCGCCGGCATCGAACGGCATGCCGATGGCGTCAGCGGCCAACTGGGTGGACTTGCCCCCGAAGCGGTCAACGTTGCGCTGGTGCAGGCAGGGATACCGGTGCGTGGGCTGGCCGTCGACCGGCCGGCGCTCGAGGAGATGTACGTCGAGCTGACGGGGGAGGGCTTCAATGTCCTCCGTTGAGGCCTCGGCGCAGACGCCGCTTGTCGCGCGTGCGCGCCATCGCGGAGCGCTGGCGCGACAGGTGCGCAGCGAGTTCCGCCTGGTGTTCCGTCGCCGCCGTAACGCGCTCATCCTGATGTTCGTCGCGCTTGTGCCGATCTTCATCGGTACGGCGGTGAAGGTGTCGACGCCGAAGTCCGGAGACGGCCCGCCGTTCATCTTCCAAGTGAGCGGCAACGGTTTGTTCCTGGTGTTCACTGCGCTCGCGGTCGGGCTGCCGGTGTTCCTTCCCATGGCCATTGCCATCGTCGCGGGTGATGCGATCGCTGGGGAGGCGGGCAGCGGGACGTTGCGCTACTTGCTCACGGTCCCGGTGGCGCGTAGCCGGGTCCTGCTCGTCAAGGCGATCGGCGTGCTCACCTACGCTGCCGCGGCGGTGGCAATCATCGGTGTCGTCGGCTTGATTTCGGGCGCTGCATTCTTCGGCATCCATCCCGTGACCCTGCTGTCCGGCGACACGGTCTCCGTCGGCAACGGCTTGCTCCGCGCGCTCGGTGTCGCGGTGTACGTGTTCATCGACCTCGTCGGTCTGGTCGCGATCGGGATGTTCCTGTCAACGCTGACTGAGGTGCCGGTGGCTGCGATGGCGGCGACGTTGGGAGTGGCGATCGTCTTCGCCATTCTCGACTCGATACCGCAAGTGGGTTCAGTGCGCAGCATTCTGCTCACCCACCACTGGCAAGACTTCGGTGAGCTGCTTCGTCAACCGCCGCACCTGTCGACATTGCTGCCTGGAATCTTCCTCCCGCTGGCGTACGCCGCGATCTTCGGCACCGCGGCCTGGGCCCGCATCACGACGATGGACGTCACCGCTTAAGCCGAGGCGACAAGGGATCAGTCGACGGTCTGCTCCTGGGTTGTCTGCCTCATGCGGAGCCGCTCGTTCGCGCGACGCTGGACAAGCACCGAAAGAAAAGTGCGCACGCGTGCGTCGCTGGAGAGTTCTTGCGCCGCGGCCTCGACCTCCGCCCGAACCAGATCTACTGAGAGCTGTTCGCCGTAACGCTCGACGAGGAGCCGTTGCACAGCGTCAATCTGTGTGCTGGTATCGACGTCAGTTGACATGCCGCTCTCCTGGCTTAAGGGATCTCGAGTCGCGGGTACACGCGCGCCGGGGTCAGCGCCTGGAGCTGGGTCCGGGCTCGCCCCTCGAGGGCGGCGCCCAAGCCCGCGCGGACGCCGGCATTGAGCAGCTGTTCGTACGTCCGCGCCACACATCCGCTGACTGTTTCGGACGAAACGGTTCCCGCGAATTCCCTGGTCAGTACGGCATTGACCGCGTCCAGCACGGATCGTCTCGAGCGGCGATCGTCCCCGGCACGATGCCGCACCTCGTCCTGCACCAGACCCCTTCGCGTGGTACCGATCGCCGCGGCCGGGGTCTGGAGCGTATGGCGCTCAGACCAACGTAACCCGGATCGCGCCTGCCACAAGGGGTCTGGCAGCAATGCCGTCGATGTAGCCGCGCCGCTAGGAGACCTCGCGGCCGCCGTACTTCGCCAGCGCGTAGAACGTGAGCACAGCAAGGCCGACGTAGGTAAGCGCCCAGATCGGGTAGTACGGCATCCACGTCATCGCGCTCAATGCCGCGATGCCCGAGGCGAAGTAGCCCACCCAACGTGCAAATTGTGAGCGGGTGAGCACCATGAAACTGGCCCCGATCAGGACACATCCGACGATTAGCCAGGTCCACCCGTAGTTGTTGAGGTTGGAGCCGAGCAACCCGTCTTTCAGGTTGTCGGGCAGCGACCCGTTGTAGGCGAACGCCCAGATCGAGTCGAGGATGCGCATCAGGCCGGCGAGGCCGAGCATGGTCCCAGCAAAGAACAGCCAGCCTTCACCGCTGCCGACGTCATCTCGGTAAACCTCGAGCGTGTCGGGTTGGGTCCTCGCCGTCCCGGTCCCGGTCGCGAGCCCCGAATTGATATCCGTCATTTCAGCCTCCTGGCCTCGGGACCCGCTGTGAGCCCTCGGTCAGTGGAGCCTGTTTTGCGATGCGGTCGCGTCATCCCCGCCGGATGATTTAGGCGGCGCAGGGCCTGCAGCGCCGGTCAACAGCAGGGGGCAGCGCGGCCGTCGGGGGCGCAGCAGCTGCTGTGCCCGGCGACGGCGGAAAGCGCTAGGTCGTGCTCACCCTCGAGGTCGGGTCGGTGGTCGGAGCGGACGGTGTAGACCTCCCACGGCTCCTTGCCGGGGCCATGGACCCACACCTTGTCCTGGACTGCGTAGCAACACGTTGTGTTGGCTTGTACGTCGGTGGCCAGGCCAGCGGCAGCAAGACGCTCGGTGGCGGCGGTGACCTCGTCAGTAGAGGTGACCTCGACGCCGAGATGGTCCAGACGCGTGTCCTCGCCGGGCTCACCCTCCAGCAGGACCAATTTCAACGGTGGCTCGGCGATGGCGAAGTTGGCGTACCCCGGGCGGCGTTTCGCCGGGGCGCTGTCGAACAGGCGCGAATAGAAGTCGACCGCGGCGTCGAGATCGGCCACTCTCAATGCCAGCTGGACGCGAGACATGGGCAGGCTCCTCACTCTGTATGTACGGCCGTCTATATGACCTTGTCTCTTGTATTGATGTCTGTCAACATAGATGGGTGTCGAAGTTACCGGAATTTCGCCGGCGGAACGAGGACGCCCTCGCCTGCTGCGCGCCGCTCGGCGTTGACTCGATGAACGCGGACCAAGCCGAGTACGTTGCCGGGTTGCTGAAGGCCTTGGCCGACCCGGTCCGTCTTCGGCTGATGTCGATGATCGCCGCTGCCGATGAAGCCTGCGTATGTGACCTCACCGGTCCGTTCGACGTGTCCCAGCCGACGATCAGCCATCATCTGAAAGTTCTGCGTGAGGCGGGTCTCGTGGACTCGGAACGACGCGGCACCTGGGTGTACTACCGGGCGCGGCGCGCGGCACTTGACCAGGTCGGCGGCTTGTTCACCGGCGCCCTGGACCGCGGGTGACCTCCTCGCTGCCGCGACGGGCGTTCGCCGAGTTCCTCGGCAGCGGCCTGCTCGTCGCCGTGGTCGTCGGTTCCGGCATCGCTGCGCAACAATTGAGTCGCGATGTCGGGTTGCAGTTGTTGGAGAACGCGCTCGTAACAGCGGCGGCTCTGCCCGTCCTGATCCTGATGCTTGGCCCGATCAGCGGCGCGCACTTCAACCCGGTTATCTCCGTGGCGGACTGGCTGGTCGGCCGGCGTACTCGCAGCGGCCTCAGCCGACGCGACCTCTGCGTCTACCTGCCGGCGCAGATCGCCGGCGCTATCGGTGGCGCAGCACTCGCCAACGCGATGTTCGACGTCGGGCTGGCCTGGTCGACGCGGCACCGGGCAAGTGCGCATCTGTGGCTCGGTGAGGTCGTCGCAACCGCGGGTCTTCTTCTCGTCATCGTCAGCCTGGCTCGATCAGGTCGGACCAACCAGACGCCGTGGGCGGTCGGTGCGTACATCGGCGCGGCGTACTGGTTCACCTCCTCAACGTCGTTCGCCAACCCCGCAGTCAGCATCGGACGGGCGTTCAGTGACACGTTCGCCGGGATCGCCCCGTCATCGCTACCCGGCTTCATCGGCGCGCAGATCGTCGGTGGCGCCGTCGGGCTGCTCCTGATCGCCGTCCTCTACCCGGCTGCAAGTGACGTTGCCGACGACCTCGTCGTCCCACACCACCTGGCATCCCTGGAGAGTCACCCGTGACGAGCCCACCCGAGGTGCTGTTCGTCTGCGTACACAACGCCGGCCGGTCCCAGATGGCGGCCGCTCTTCTCGACCATCACGCCAGGGGTCGCGTCACCGTCCGCAGCGCCGGATCCGTACCAGCCGAACAGATCAACCCGGCCGTGGTCGAAGTCATGCGTGAGGTAGGCCTTGATCTCGGCAAGGACCCAAGCCCCTGACCGCCGACGCAGTCCAAGCAGCCGACGTCGTCATCACCATGGGATGCGGCGACGCTTGCCCAATCTTCCCTGGCAAGCGGTACCTCGACTGGTCACTCGAAGACCCCGCCGGGCTGCCACCTGAGCAGATCCGCCCGATCCGCGACGAGATCGACCGGCGAGTCATCGAGCTGCTCGCTGAGCTCGTTTCTCATCCGACACAGCGCTTTTCATGTGATGGACCACGCCTGGGAAATGGAGGACAAGGACATCGGCTAGCGGCGTTCCTTGACTAGTTGTTGGTGATCCGCGCCGGGTCGCGGCGGCGTAGCAGAGGAAAGAGGATCCCTCGACAGAAGGAGTGGAGACATGTCCGTGCTCATGACGTTACGTGCCAAGGGCGATCCGACGCTGCTCGAGAAGCACGCGGGCGAGAACCCCGAGGCGATTCGCGCGATCGCCGAGGATGCGAAAAAGTACGGGCTGATCGCGCACCGGTTCTACGGCACCGACGACGGCCAGATCATGGTGCTCGACGAGTGGCCCGACGCGGAGAGCTTCGAGCGCTTCTTTGCTGCAAACCATGCGGTGATCGAGCCGTTGATGGCCGAAGTCGGCGCGACCGCTGCGCCCGAGGTGACGTTCTGGCGTGAGCTCGACTCGCACGACCAGGTCGGCTAATCGGTCTGACCCGCACGCTTAGGGCCCCGGCACCCCGTGAAGAGGTGCCGGGCCCTTTGCGCGATCAGGTAGCTGCCGGAGCGGACAGCGGTATCAATCCCAGTTGCACCAGCATCGGGAACATGCCCTGCTCGGCCCAGTGCTCCGCGGCGCGGCCGTCACGCATCCGTCCGATGTTCGCACTCACCGTCTCGAACGTCTTGCCGGTTGCCGGGAACCCGAGCTGGTCACCGGTGCGTGCCGGTCGTGTGCACGGTCCAGCCGACCAGGTCGCCGTCGGCGACGATGTTCTCGACCGTGCAGTGCACGTCGGGTACGGCCGCCCGCCACTGCTCGACCAGTTGCCGGAAGACGTCCCGGCCGTGCATGTCACCCATCGGACCATGGTCGACGAAGTCTTCGACGAAGAGTTCGTCGATGCTGTCCATTCGGCCTTGGTTGATGACCTCGTCGAACAGCCGGCGGACCAGCTGCTTCGGGTCAGACATGCTGCGCCACCCCCTGAGGTGCGCCCGACTGTGCGACCAGGCCGAGTGCGGCGTTCATCTTCACCGTGTCGAAGTACTCGGTGAAGCTGGTCGCCTTGCCGTTGCTGAACGTCCACACGTGGACGAACGGATTCTCGAACGCAATACCGGCGGCGCTGCGACCGCGGTGCCGACCGATGGCGACGACGGTGTCCGCGCGGTCGATGAACCTTGTCGGCTCGACGTGCAGTTCGGCGTAGTTCTCCGGCAGTTTCGAGAAGAACCCGCCGACGGCGGCCGGACCCTCGTATCTGCCCCCAAAGGGGATCGTGTCCGGTGTGTACCACGTGATGGCGCGATCGAACAGTGACAGCACGGTCTCGACGTCGCCGCGGGCGAACGCGTCATAGCCAGTGCGGATTAAGGCGGCATTGTCGACGGCACCGACCGTTGGCTTTGCCGTTGGCGCGACGATGCCCGCATGCGGCGTGTAGACCTCGTGCGCGGCATGAACCGTCGTCTCCGGCTGGGACGTGACACCGCTCGCTGCCATCGCCGGCGCCAGGCGCCGCTCGGCGAACGCCGCGAACGCTTCCTCGCTCTCCCACGCATCGAGGTTGTGACAGTCGTCGCCCTCCCACCACGTCGTGTGCGAGATGCCACCGGCCGGCGGCTGCTCGATCCAGCCTGCTCGCTCGCGCACCGCGTCGTACTGCGCTGGGGTGACACCCCGGAGCGTGACGTGCACCACCACTGCCATGAGCTCCTCCTTTGTCGTTCGGCTTGCGGCTGATACGCCGCCGACCAGGCGCGCGGATCAGCCCGCTGGGGGAGTGATCCGACTGTGGGAGCAGCGACGTAAATGTGAGGTGCCAACGTCGGCCGCGCTCGCCCGGCGAATCGATGTGAACGCCTGTGGCGACCCCCCTGAGGTCGGTAACGTCGGCGCCGTGGGCTCCCTCTCGGCCGATTCGCTGCTCGCCGCACGCATCGCTGCCGGTGACGAACGCGCGCTCGCTGAAGCGTTCGACACGTTGGCCGGCGCGGTCTATGTGACTGCGGTGCGGGTGCTGGGCAATGGGTCGGCGGCGCAGGATGTCGTACAAGATGTGTTCGTCGACCTGTGGTGTCATCCGGAGAAGTACGACGAGGCGCTCGGAGCACTTCGGACATTTCTGACGGTGCGCGCGCGTCATCGAGCACTCGACATCATCCGAGGCGAGCTGCGCCGGGCCGCTCGGGAGCAGCGGAGCGAGCGGCTGATGCCACAGCAGCGCGATGCGTCGCCGTCGGAGCACATCGCGTCGGCGGAAACGGCAGGCGCGGTGCGCGACGCCGTTCAGCTGCTGCCGCCTCGCCAGCGCGAGGTCGTGGAGCTGGCGTACTTCCGCGGGCTGACCTACCGCGACGTCGCACGCGCGATCGGAGTGCCGGAGGGTACGGCGAAGTCACGCGTCCGGCTCGCGCTCGCCCGGCTCGAGGTCCTGCTCGACCGTCAGCTGTTGGAGTCGTCATGACCGTGTCTTCGCCTCTCTCGTTGGGGCTGCGGGAGCGCGTGCTGGCTGCGTCGCGTACGGCCCGAAGCGGCGGGCGCGCGGCGCCGGCGGCACAGCAGATCTCGCCGGCCGAAGCGTTCGCGCGGGCGGTGGATGCGTTCACCTTGCTGCTGTCAGAGTTGTCGACCGCGCAGTGGCGCGCGCCCGTGCTGCGCCAGCTCGACGTCCAGGGCTTGGTCGGTCACCTCATCGGCGTCGAGCGTGACGTCCAGCGAGCACTCAACGGTGACGAGGAGGTCGCGGACGCTGACCACGTCGCGTCGACCCAGGATCTGGCAACTGCGCAAGCGGGCCGGGATCCCGCGGGCACGCGCGCGGAGTGGCGGAACGCCGCCGACCGGACCCTCGAACTGATCGCGACCGCGCCGCAGCGAAATGCCGGCAGCCTGCTGTCGATGCACGGCATGCGCTTGCCGGTGGACGCCATGCTCGTGGTCCGGGCGTTTGAGCTCTGGACGCACGAGAGCGACATCCGCAGCGCGGTCGGGATGCCGCCGAGCGTGCCCGACCCGTCGGTGCTCACTTTGATGACAGATCTCGCGGTCCAGTTGCTGCCGCATGCATTGACACGTAGCGGCTCAGCGGCGACAACCAACGTGCATCTCGTGCTGACCGGTGATGGTGGCGGCACCTGGGACCTGCCGATGGACGGGCGGAGCGGGCCCGCGGATGCCGCCGGTTTGATGATTGTCGTCAACGCCGTGGACTTCTGCCGACTCGTCGCGAACCGGGTTGCACCGGAAGCGCTCGACGTCCATATCCAGGGTGACGGCGCCGACGGCGTACTAACAGCCGCCCCATTACTCGCCCTCGACTAAGCCGGTCTTTGCTTTTTGGGGATGCTGACGGTGATCGTCGCGCGTTTGTCGGCGGCCGTTGCTCCGGTGCGCTTGGCCCAGTCCTGAAGCCCGCGCATCCAGTCCGGCAGGCCCGGCGGGAGGTCCGCTTCGATGATCATCGTGTGCTCGGCCGGTGTGATGGTGTCGCCGTAATGCACGAGCGGCCGTGGCGTGTCCGGTGTGACCTTGCCGGGCGCTTTGCTCAACGTGTCGAGCGCGGTGTTCCAGTTGTCGCAGAGCCGCTTCATCGCGGCCTTCTTGGTGATCTGACCGCTCGCGCTCGCTGAGTCCGGGTAGGTCGGGTGCAGCACCGTGGCGTACTTCCACCGTGCCCCAGTGGCGCCGGGCCACGCGTTGTACGCCTTGTCGGCCAAGCCGCCCAAAGTGATGACGGCCTGCAGTTGGTTGTGTGCCGCGAGCGCGTCGAGCCAATGGTTGCGGTAGTCGGTGATCAGTTGGTCCTTGATGTGCTTCGCACCCCCTCCCTGGCCATAGACCGAATACAGGAATGTGTTGACGAGCACATAGCTTCTGTCGACGCCGAGCTTCGTGAGAAACCCTTGGAATCGCTGGCCGGCTTCACCGACGAGGATGCGGCGCGCGACGGTTTCGTGCTGCGCCGGGTCCTGCCCGATGACCAAGACTCGCGCCGTCCCATCGAGGCGCCCCCGATGGAAGATCGGCCCCCACTCGGTCCGGAACGCGCTCGTCGGATACACCTCGGCTCCGGGATAGGCCTGCACTAGTTTCTTGTACGGCGCTTTCCCGTAGCCGGGGCAAAACGCGTGCATTGTCGCTGTCATCAGGTCTCCATCCGTAGTCAGCCTCGTGGCCGCCGGCGAAGAATGCCGCCGCGGACCGGCCCGGGCAGGTTCTGCTCCAGGCGCAATGTGTCGTAGAAGCCGGGGTTGTCGACGGCGGTCAGCGGGTCAAGGGGCAATGACGGCAACGGTCCCATCGCGACCGCGGCCTCTGCCGCTCGCACGCGGTTGGCCGGGTCGTAGACCCCGGTCATCTGGCCGCGGTACGGAAGCTGATGGCGCGCGACCATGTCGTTCGTGACGAGACCCTTCACGGCGAGCCGCAGCTGACCACGGGGGACCGCCATCATCGGGTTCGCCAGACGAGCCTGTTTCGGCAGATCGCGGAGCGCCTTACGCAGGACCGACTCTGCGTCGGCGACGCTGAGCTGCGCGACTTCCGGGTCGGCGGTCGACTCGGTGAGATCAAGCAGTCGGTCCTCGCCGCGAACCTTGACCGTCTCGGTCTTCGGTCCGAGCGGGAAGCTGCTCATGAGTGCCGGCGTACCGGCGCGCGGAACGCCGTTGATCATCACCAACGTGATGGCTGCTTCGGTCGCATTGACCAGTGCGGTGTAGGGATCACCCGCCGCGCCGCGCACCACGATCAGGTCCGCGCGTTTCCCCGGTTCGAGGCTGCCGAGCTGCTGGTCCCAGCTCAACATGGCCGCCGGCGTGCGCGTGACCATGGCGACGAGGTCCGCATCCGTGAGCGATGCGCCCGTGAGCGGCGCCGCCAGCCGCGCGACCTTCAGTTCGCCCAACAGGTTCTTGCTGCCCGACGGCGCCCAGTCCGAGCCGAGCGCGACCGGTACGCCGTGCTTGATCGCAGCGCCTACTTTGGCCGTCTGCCCGTACAGCAAGAGATTCGACACCGGTGACCAGACCATGCTCCCGCCATGCGCGGCCAATACGGCATGGTCCGCGTCCGTGAGTGCGACGCAGTGAATGCTGATCAGGTTGTCGGTGATCGCCCACTTGTTCGGCTTGAGCTGCAGAGCCTTGAAATGGTTGTGCGCACCGTCATCGGTGCCCTCGGCCAGATGCAGGATCATCTTCTTGCTGCCCGAGATGTGCTCAAGGAACTTCTGCCCGTCCTTGGCGACGACATCGGCGATGTGCGTGGATGCGGGCGGGAGGCCGGGATCCCCGGTGGATTCAACGTTGCGCACCAGCCCACGGAAGTGCTTCACGATGCCCGCGTCGGTTGCCAACGTGACGCCTTGACTCGTTGTCGTACCTCCGAGCAGGCAACGCATCTCGACGTACCGAACCACCGCCGCCGTGACAGTCGGACTGGCACCGAGAGCGGCCATGGGCCCGGTGACCAAGCGGTGGTAGTCCGGCGTGGACGCACCACTCCACTGGTCACGATTCCCGTACTGCTTGGGCACCTGCCACAACGACAGCACGTCGTATGGCAAGTGATTGTGCAACTCGATGAGCCCCGGGAAGATCGTCCCGCGTGTATGTGTGACGCGTACGGGCTCGAAGCCCTCCGGCGGCGACGCTGCCATTGGCCGCACGTCCACCACCGATCCGTCCCGGGCGTAGACCACGCCGTTCGTGACAACCGTCCGGGCCCGGTCCATCGTGACGACCCGACCGGCCAAGGCCACCGGGCCGCCGATCATGGAAGCGGGGTCATCGTCAGTCATCGCGGGTTCCACGGTCACCTCATCTCACCGACCTGGAGTGAACTCGAGACGCACCTGAGCGGTGTCGTCGATGACAAAGGTCCGGCCGTCGACGCGGTTCCACTGGTCAGACAGCAACAGATACTTGCCGCCTGAGCGCAGCAGCAGACGAAGCCCGTCGTAGCGGTAGAGGTAGGCGGAGTCCGAACTCGGCAGACTCGTCTCCGTGACGCTCTTCCCGTCCAGCTGCAAGCGTTTAGCGCTGTACAACGTCACGCTCGGGCGGCTGTCGAGATGAGCGACCAGGTCCCTCGTTTTCCCGACGCCGACGGAGTTGGCCCATTCTGCGACCTGCCAGAACAAGCCGACACCGATGAGCATCGCGACGGCAAAGACGGCCAGCGAGGACGATCCGGCGCCCGTGCTCGCGTGCGGATTCCCGACGACGTGCGCCCGCTCGAAGAGCGAGAACGCGTAAGCGATCGCCGCAGCCCCTGCGGTCAGGCACAGCGGTGCGATCGAGAAGTCGCCGCGGAAAATCCAGTGGTGATGCAGTGCGAGTGAGCCGTACACCACGGCAATCAGACCGAGCAGCGCTACCACTCCGGCGACGACCTGCACGTGTCGCTGATGACGTGTGTGTACGACGGCGCGCATAACGGTGACGTGCCCGCGTAGAGCGAGAGCTGCCACGATCAATCCGACTGCGAGCGGCCAGAAAACGGCGTTGACGCTGCGCAGCAGGTAATCCTGGGTCGTGAAGCCGAGCACGCTTTCGTCGATGCCCAGGTAGTTCGCGGACGCGTGGGCCTCGGTCCATCCGAAGTAATACAACAGCGAGGTGAGCAGAGTCGCGGGCGCCACGACCGATGTGAGCAGGCGCATCGTGCGGCGTACCGCGGGGTCCGCGGAGAGGTCCGGGGTAGCCGCGCCGTCGGCAGCAGTGGTGCCGGCCGGGGCTGTTGGCGTGCTTGGGTCCGTGCTCATTCGTTGCTCAGGTGCCGGCCGGTGATGCCGACTCGGTCGGTGCGGGTGACGGCGACGGTGACGGGCTTGCTGTCACGCACGCGTAAGAGACTCTTGGAAACTTGCGCACGGCACGCGTCGCGCTCGCATCACCCTGACGCGCCTGGATCATGAGCCGAACCCACCGCTGCAGCAGGACCGGCTGGCCGGTGCAGTCGGTCCAGCCGCTGTTCGGGACGTTGACCTGCACGTCGCGCGCTGCGGAGGTCAGTCGTCCAACGCACACTTCACCAGCGGCCCGGTAGATCAACGCGGCGGCGCGCAGCGAGTCCGTCGACGGGTCAGGACTGGCGGGCACCGCGTGTGTCGTTTGAGTGATCAGCGTTCGGCAGGCACTCCGATGCAGGAGCGGCCACCAACTCGACACCGCCGCTCCCACGTCGTCGGGGACGGTGGGACCCGGCGGTCCGGGTGGGTTGAAGCCGAGTTCTTGCCGGCTGCTTGTGTGCGATCCGCTGGTAGACCCGTTGGCAGATGGTGAGCCGGTCGACGTTCCAGATGAGCAGGCCACAAGTGTGGCGCCGACCAGCAGCAGGCCGACGGCCACCGACCGGGGATTGACGCCGGCTACCTGCCACGGGCAGGTTCGCACGCATGGCCGTGATCGGGCTCGACCATCGTCACAACGGTCAGCGGGTTGCGGCGAAAGTGGGCGACACGGTTGAGCTGGTGCTCCCGGAGAAGGCGACGACGGGCTTCCAGTGGGAAGCCGACGACCCGGGCGATGCGCTCGCCGTGGAGTCGTCCGAACTCGTGCCGCCGGCTGATGCGCGCGCGGGTGCCGCTGCCACCCGACGTGTCGTGGTTCGTGCAGTGCAGCCCGGAAACGGGCGGCTGTCCCTCCGGCTGCGCCGACCGTGGGAGCCGGTGGAGAACGCCGATGACGACTACGCCGTGGACATCGACGTGACGTGACGTCGAGCCGTGACAAGCCGCCCCACCGTTTCGGTCCAGGTCGCATCGGCCCCCCGCAGCGAATCAGCAGAGATGCAAGACGTGGCTCGGCAAGGCCCTGCCTACGCCGAGCCGACGCGCTGGTCAGACCACGTACTGCTTGAGGTCGACGCTGCTCAACTGCTCGTAGGTCCGCAGCCGCATCCGGAAACGACCGGAGTCGCCCCAGCCGGTGCCCCAGCTGTTGCAGTACGTCACGACGCTGTTGAACACGTCCTTCTTGTCGACCTCGACGCCGACCGCCTCGATCTCGTGCCCGCCGGCAAGACCACTCGACGACCAGTGCGGGTCCGAGTCGATGAAGCCCTGCTTGTCGGGCTGGAAGAAGGCGTTGTACCAGGGCATGCCCTGCAGCACCGGTCCGCGCTGCAGCAACTGCAGGAACCCGTGCGGCGACCGGGCGTAGTGATATCCCTTGATCGTCTTGCGCGACTTGAGCACCTTGCAGATAGCGAGGCCAGAGGACCCGGTGTCGTCGGGTGGGTACTGCCCTGGGTAGCCGTCCGCCACCGTGGCGTCTTCGTAAAGCTGCACGGCGAAGCCTTCGGTATTGAGTGCGTCCGTCGGTTCGGGCAACACCGTCTTGCCGACCGCGTCGTAGAACGGCTGAGTGCCGAGGGCACCGGTGCCGGCGTTGCCCGTGCACGAGCCGAGCTTGCCCTGGTCGAGGATCGCGATGACGCGCTCCCATTCGGTCGTTTTGACCGGGTGCGTCATCTCCTCGATCTTGTTCTCGATCATGTACGCCAGGCTCCGCGCGTCGAGCCAGAGGTGGCGGCCGAGACGCATGCCCTCGTGTTCCACCTCGTGGAACCGTTGGTAGAGCAGACCGTTGTCGAGCAGACCGTGGAACGCCATGTTCGCTCCCAGTAGGCCGGGTAACGACCCGGTCTAATCGTGGCGAACCCCGAGGTCCGGAGGGTCTGTCAAGACGTCACGCTATGACTGGCGCCTGATTTTGGGAAGCCTTTGGCCTAGTCGGGCAGGAGGTGGCGCTGTGTCCTCTGGGGCCAGTGTGGCCGCGGTCCGGCCCCGGCTGCGGTGCGTGTCGCCCCTCATAGCCGCTTCAGCGCATCTTCTGACCGACAGACTGCAGGTCTTCACCCCTGAACCACCCGCGTGGCCATGCCGCGCTCGGCGACCTTGCCCGTAGGAGCGTGGGTCGTAGACGTTCTTGTTACCGACCTCGGCGTCGATCTTCGTGACCCCGTCGTAGTTCTTGAACATGTGGTCGGCCTTGAGCGGTGTACGTCGCGTGGAACGGCGCGCTCTCGCAACTTGAGTGCCCACCGCAGTCATAAATAGAAGCGTCACGTTCGAGCAGGGACGCTTTCCAGACGAAGGTTGCGCCACCAGGATTGGTCGAGCAGATCGCCGAGACGCCGCTGAAACCGGCGTAGGTGCCACCGCCGGTAACGTGTCCGGGGCAGTCCCAGGTCCGGGATCCTGACGGTGTGTTGCCTGTCATCTTCACGTCTATGTCGGTGTCAATCTGGGCGTCATCGCAGTTCCAGTACGACGAGCGCCCGACACCTTCGACGACGTTGACGACGTTGGTGCTGGTCGGCATGCGGCCGGAAAAGGTGAATGTGATCCAGCAATACCCATTGCCGTAGTGCTCGTCGTACACCTTGCCGGTCACCGATCCGGCACCGACAGGCGCGGCGGCCGCGTGGCCGAGGCCGGCCAGGGCCGTGCTTGCAAGAACGGGCACGAGCGCCCACAGAGCCACACGTTTCACGACAACCCCCCATCTGGGAACCGGCGCGCTGACGCTAGTGATCAAGAGGCCGGCGGGCTATGGAGGTCGGCTGACCTGATACAGCGCTTTCCAGACGTCATCCGATCGGCAAGCTGCACCTCCACCCCGATCAGCGGTCTCGACGCGGTCGTCGTCGTGGACACAGCATGGCGCGATGTGATGTCGGCAGCGCTATCGCTCACCGAGCAACGCCAGTTCCTGCACCTCGTCGCCAAGGTCCAGCAGGCGGCGAACCTACCCGTGATGCCAACGTCTACATCGACCTCACCGCTGCATGGACCAGGAGAGCCACGCCCAGAAGGATCCAGGCCGCCCAGGTGAAACGGTTGGTCCAGGGTGGGCTTATGCGCACAACTCGCCGTGCGACACGTGAGCCTGGCGCCCATCTGCGCCAAAGTCGCAGGTTGTAGTCATGGTTTTGGTCCGCGCAAGACGCCGCGGATCGGATGGCTGCGGCACTGTGGGGACACGACGCCGAAAGTTTGGCTGCCAGTGAAGACCCCCGACATGAGTCGGCAGAGGTGACACCCGTGCTGACCTGGGACGATGCGGTGCGCCGCCAGGGACTCGAACCCCGAACCCGCGGATTAAGAGGACGCGGCTCAAAGGTGCAACAAGTTTCGCGCGACCTGCGCCTTTTCACCGGATCAGCCTTCCGACCAGCGGCTTTACGGTTCGCTTCGGCTGTCGTCGGCGCCTCTCGGTAAGGCCCGGTAAGCGATGGAACGAGGGGCGATCGAGGGACGATCCCAGACCCGAGGGGGCCTACGTTTTAGGTGCCGATCTGCCGGATCGCGCTAGCTGGCACGGCGGGGTTGAACATGCTTTGTTACGAGGATTTTCCAACGCGACCGAGCAACTCTCTTGACGGACGCAGCGCAAGCTCTGATTGCCTGAAGGAACCCGCCAGATCCTCAGACGGTTACGGCCGCCCCCTACCCGTCTGAGGTTAGAACCTTCTCGGCCAGATATAGGAACAGCGCGAGAACCCCAACGACGTAGCCGGCCGTCTTCTCGACGGACTCGTTGAGCACGCCTACGACGATCAGGCTTGACCCACCAGCGGCAATGAACAACAGCAACGCCAGCCGGGCCACGCGCTCCTGGCGATTTCCATTTTGCACCTGTGGCTCATTGATTAGCTCGCGCGCTAGACCGCTCTCGCGTAAGCCCTCCGCCATAGTTTCTGCATGTTCGATGAAGGCTGGTTCCTCGCGCAGCTGTTCCACGTATAGCGATGCACGGCGGAGATTCGTGGCTTCGAGGGTTCGTGCTAATAGGGCGAGCGCGTTGACATGTTCTTGAGCGTCACGAAGGACCACCGATTTCTGGAGGAAAGCGAGTGCCCTTGGCGCCATCAATGGCTCCTGCAGACGTCTTATGGCTTCCGATGAACTGAATACTTGCTCGAACGCGTGAAGCGAGGGTCTCATCGCCTCTGCGAGCAGGGCAACAGTCGGTGCCCATGCTTCGAGCGCCGAGCCGGTCTGGAGGCCGGTACTTCGGCTGGAGTAAGAGGTGCATTCGCTGTTTCTCGCGCAACCCTCGTAGGGCGGGAGGGTCGATGAACTCTCGCATCCGCTGCTGCTGGTCTTGCCATGCCTTCAGGGCTGAAAAGCCAACGGCATCAGTAAGTTGTTGGGACTGTGCGCAGCGCGCAAGTGGCCCCCGAGGCCGGGAAAGCGTCGGTCAGCGGTCTTCCCTTTCTCCTGGCACCTGCTCGCCCGTCATTCATTGCTCCAAGGTACGTCGCCTCTGAGAACACTTCGAGCATCGCGCTCGTCGATTCGTCGCTATCGCTCGGCGTCCGACTGGTCGGTCATGCTTTGCTTTGAGTGATCCTCTCGGTGGGGCTCGGGGCCCCGGGCCTGCAAGAAGCGCCGCGTCTACCTGTTATTGCAGCCGCTCGTGGTCTGGGAACAGGTGCGTGTAGCGGTCAGCGGCCAGAGCGAGACTGCTGTGTACAAACTGACTACTGACGACGTGGATGGGCACGCCCTGCGCGGCCAAGTGTGGGACGAACGTGCGGTTGTCCGAGAGTTGACGCTGCGGGTAGTACTCCTGCGGCACGATGCTGGACAGGTCATCCCAGTAGAGGAGCGCCTGCCAGAGGACATTTCGGTGGATTGACGTAGGGGTAGCAGAGAAGTGTCTCCATGCTGCCTCCGCGCACTAGCCTTCGGGGGACGTCGGAATCAGGTCAGTTAGGTCGGCGGATGTCAGCCGTTGCGATGTGCTGGCGCTACCACGATCGAACAGAAGCCCTTCTGCTTCTAGCGCCTCTTGCTGTGTGCGTCGATCGTTCGGGTCTGCCCAGCGGAAGTTTGGCCGGGGCCGTCCGTCGCCGCCGAGCACGCGCCAGGCGTGGTCGCAGGTGCTGCAGTGCGTGACGTGGTTACCCAGCGGTTGCGCGGCCGTTCCAACGACCTCTGCCAAATCGCCGTAGGTCGTCCAGGAACCTCGTGGCAGCGCCCGCATCAAGTCGTGCAAAGTCTGCCAATCGAAACGACCTTGCTCAGTTGATTCCGTCAGCCCCTCGGCGATCTTGTAGAGGACCACGCCGTCGCGCGTCTGGTACCAGTTGGGGCCCCAGACTTGCGTTCGCGGTGATTCATCGGTGGCTTTCTCAATGATGTGTCTGATTAGCGTTGTGAGGTTCCACGCGTCCCCGTCTACCGCCCACCGCGCTGGGGCGCGGGCCTCGTTCTGCCAACGGACGAGACAGCGACTCGGTTCACCTTCGAGCCAGGCACTGATCCTGTCCCGGTCCTCCTGCGTACCGACGGGGACAACTATCTGCAGTTCGTCGCCGTCCGCGAGTACCGCAGCGGATACAAGGCGATCAGTGACTGATGCGCGTCGCGTCGCGGCTGCGCGTGTTGACCGCTGGGTCTGCGCCACCGAGCGTGGTCGCACCATAAACTCTTCAACATCCGGCACAGGCAGCAACTGAGACGCGGTCAGCGCAAGAGTGTCGTCTGAAAGCCGGTACAGCTGTATTCGGATCAGTCGCAGATCCAGTCCTTGTTCGATGAGAAACATCGCTGTGTTGGTCATGACCGGTCCGAAGTCTTCCGCGATGAGTACGACGCGTGGTGGAGCCAGGCTGTCATCGGAGATGGCTGGCGCCCACTCCCTTAGTTCGTCAATAGGCTCACTCGTGCTCGTGTCCTGTCTGCGGTTCGCTGCGTACGTCTCGACTAGCAAATCGAGCGTGAAGCGTCTGGCCATTGCGGCGTAGTTAAGTGCTTGCACCATCACCGTGTCGGGAGCCTTGTCCCGCTTCAGTTCAGCCACGACAAGACGGCCGCTGCGGTCAAGCGCCAGAACGTCGAGGCGCTCCCATGTTGGGGACCCAGCGGCGGTTAGCCATTTGTCGAACTCGAAGGTGATGATGAGGGCGTCCTCACCGAGGATCTCTGGATGGGCCAGCACCCACTCCTGGAGATGCTCTCGTTCCAGCAGCCCTGCCTCACCGAGCGTAATTCGTTGCGCCGGCGTTGCTTTGGCACCTGACACGACGTAGACGTGCTCCTGAGCCATGGCGACAATCTAGATGTGATCGCGGCTGGCTGGAATGCAGGCGCGACCATCTGAACGGGCTGTTGTCCGGGACGGTAACCGTGTGAATAGATCTGTCCTGTGCAGCGGAACGACTTGAAGCTCGGTGGCAGGTATGGCTTTCGTGATTCAAGGCAACTCGGCGAACCTGTTCTGGAAGTTGAGTTCATTGACTACGTCCCGCGCGTCCGCAAGGCGAAGATTCGGCACCTTGGCGAACCGCACGAAGGCTTAACCGAGTATGTGCCCTTGACGAAACTGCTCTGTTCTTGGAAAGACGCCAAGCGATTGCTTCGCGACGAGCAACGTGAGGCGGAGTTGCTAGCTGCGGCGGCTGACGATGGCTTTGGAACGCCTATTCGCCAAGCGATCAACATTGTTCTCGCAAGTTCTGGCGAGGATATATACCTGCACCACGACGACATCATGCGCTGCGACAAGGCTGCGGCGGAACGGATCGTCGCTCGCTGCGGCTCGGACCCGCCGGGTCTCAGTTCACTCGCGCAGTACCCATCGTTCTTGAATCGCCGGGGAGTGCTACATGTTCGGGGCAATACGGTTCTTGCGTTCGCTAGAGCGTTCGCGGCTGCAGAGCCTGAGGCTGTCAACCTCTACGTCGATCAGGAGGAGCAGGAGTACAGGTCACGTGGGTACGAGATCGGCGGCTCCTACCTTCACAAGATCATGCTCGAAAACGGCCCGGCCTATGCGCTCGCCCGTCAGTGGGCGGGTGGTGACCAAAGTCGGGAATACCTGCAAAACGAGATTCGCCGGCTGCGCGAGCTGGTCCAACGCGCGGTCGCCGATCTACGGAGGCACGGAGACGACTCTGCGGCGGGCAAGCTTGAACGAGCGTTGGGCGGCGGCTGAGGTCCCCGGCTGAGCCCGGTGACCAGCGCGTTACCGACGGTCGCGAGCAGGCGCTGCCGCTGCTTTGTCCTCGGTCGGCATATGATCTTCCTGCTGGCGCACCTGCTTCCTGGAGAGACACGTGAGCTCGGAAGAGCCGTCGGCCACTCTTGGCGGTATATACGACCGATTCGAGGGCTACCGCACTCCGACGCCCGATGACGTCAATACGGTGCTCACGAGTGGCCTAGTAGTGCTAGACACCAACGTGCTTCTGAATCTCTACCGCTACAACGCAGAGTCACGCCAGGCCATGCTCGACGTACTTACAGCTTTGGGCGATCGTCTGTGGATTCCGCACCAGGTGATGAAGGAGTTCTGGCGGAACCGCGAGAGAGCACTTTCGGATCCGAGAACTGACGTTGCCGAAAGCATCAGCAAGCTCCGCAATCACCGTGACGCGATTGTCGAGGTCGTGAGTCAGTGGGTAAACCGGGCTGCTTTGAACGTGGACGTCGCCGCGGGGCATAAGGCGGCCGTTGCGGAAACTGTCGAGGCCGTGATTAATGAGCTTGAGAGTCTTGTGGATCCGAAGCTTGACCAGGCTCGCAACACCGCCAACGACACAGTCCTTAGCCTGCTCGAACCAGTCCTCGAAGGCCATATTGGCGCAGCAATGGCGCCTGATGCGTACAGAGCCGCAATTGCTGAGGGACAACGACGTGCTGACGCAGGCGAGCCTCCGGGCTTTGGTGATGCCAAGACGAAGGCGGATCGGGGTCCAGAGGGGGCGGCGGGCGACTTCCTCGTATGGGAACAGCTGCTGCTCGAAGCATCGAAACGTTTGTTAGATGTGTTGCTTGTTACCGGCGATGTGAACAAGGGCGACTGGTGGCGGCGGGAGGGTGCGAGCGCCCGTGGTCCGCGCAACGAGCTGGTACAGGAGCTGAAGCACCGAGCGGGCACGCGCCTGTTCATGCTGCGCCCGGAAGAATTGCTCGCTCGCGCTCGCACCGCCCTCTCGGTTCACGTAAAGGATGAATCGGTACAGGACGTCGAGAGGGCGGACCGCTCATGGTCACGGCCAACTGATGAACTCGAGGCATCAACAGGATGGACTCCCGCTGCGCTTGAAGAGTTGCTGTACCGGCTGGCCCGTCAGGCTCCGGTACAGGGGGAAGCTTTACGAGTCGCGTTGGCTCAGGATGGATTCGTCAGTCGTGAGGATGTCTATCGAATTGGCGAATATGGCCCCGAACGCCAACTCAAAGGCTTCACTCGTCCAATCAACCGCCTGGTGCAACAACTGCGCGACGAGGGCCACTTGGCTCATGATGCCGAAGACGTCCTGCAACCGGTGTACGAGCATCAGAGTCACGGTTTTGGATGGGTCGATGGGTTCCGCGTTCCGGCTCAGATCGTTGAACTAGTGGCTGTCGGACAGTTTGGCGACGCCCCTCGGCTGCAGCACAGGGTGTAGGCGGGCGACCAAGCGCGTCGTCGTCAATCACAAGCCGACTCCTTCCACGCCAGGCTAGACCGGTGGTGCGTGGCCTAGCGTCTGCGCGCATTTGACCGGTGCTTCCGAGCTCCCGTTTGCTATGCCCCGGGTGACTCCCGGAACTTTGCTGAGCACAAGCCCTGTTGGGCCGCGGCTGCCGTTTGCCGACGCTATTCGCTGCTGCGGGAGCGCGGCGGGAGCGCGGATTTGTCGTATGGAAGTTGCAGCTGAACGACCGACTCACTGCGCGGAGGTTTACGCCCGAGGCCTAGGTTCCTCCGTCCTAACAATGAGGGAGTAGCGGTTGCACCGACTATGGTCACGCCGTGGCGGACGTCTTGCAACACATGATCACTAGGCGCGTGCTTGTTGTGGCGGGGGCTGGGGCCAGTAGGGAACTCGGCGACGGGCAACCGATGCCGCTCATGAGCGATTGGTGCGACGATCTCACCGATGCCCTTGACGTCCTGGAGCCCGGCACAAGTCGAGTCTTGGGTTTAACGACGGGCCTGCCAGGTGACGTATTCGAACAGCGAATCGGGGCGCTCCTTCGCTTGCAAGCGGAGTTGCCACTCTTTGAAGGCCTACGGCGGCTGGGGATGACCTCGCTCATCGCGAATGAGGAGGCGTATCCCCTTCAATGGGCAGGTATTGCAAAGCGGCGCCTCGACGCGATCACCGAGACCGTTCACGAGAACCTGTACCGCAACTTTGGATACAGCCACTACAACGACGGGCTAGCAGAGCAGGCATATTCTCGACTGAAGTCGATGCTGACGGCCGCCGGGAGCGACATAGGCTTGGCGTTTGCAACCACCAACTACGATCAGTGTATTGAGGCGGCCTTCGCCGCGCCACAGTGGAAGATCCTCGACGGGTTTCGACGAAGCCCACTCGAAACTCCCATTTTGAACGCCACCGGCATCGCGGAAGAGTGGCTGCAAGCAACTGATCGCATCCCCATACTGCATCTGCATGGTGCTGTCGGCTGGTACCGAGGTGATGATCAGCGCATCCGCTGGTATCCACCTGACAGGGGCTACATACCAGCCCTGGGACGGCCAGCGCTGTTGCTCCCCGACCCTGAGAAAACGACCACGAGTCTGCCCGGCGCGGAGACCTTATGGGATGAGTTTCGCAAGCTTCTTGCGGAGTCAACCCACGTGCTATTCGTCGGCCACTCGCTCAATGATGATCACCTGGTGGAGGTTGTGGCTCAAGCCGGCCGGCCAACTGCTGTTCTCGTCTACTCGCGCTCACTTGCCAAGGTGGGCGGTCCGGATGCCGAGCAAGACGACGACGGTACGGAGGAGAGCGCAACAGGATTTGTTGACCGAGTCCTGCCTGGCGCACGGGTGATCCCGGGGATATTTGGACCTCAGCCGGAGTTTCCAGAAGCAGAGCTGCACGGCTGGCTAGGTGAAGGCGATGAAGATGCTCGGTCCCGGATGTCCGCGGAGGAGCTTGCGATACGCCGACGAGCATGAGCGACGACGATCGAGGGGAAGGTCGCCAAGGCGCGCTGAGCTCACGGTTAGCCCAGAGCTCCGCAGGGAGGTCCGTTCCAGGGGAGAAGGGTGAACGTCTCACGCGGGTTAGACGCATCTCTGTATCGAAATTTTCGATCTTCGCCGTCCATCGTCCCAGGGTTGCGGTTTCGGAGACTGCTGATGAGGCGGCTCAGCCGATCGCTGCTGGACATTGACGCCACCCACGAACCTCCCTGGAAGTCTCTAACGAGCAGGCGCAAGATCGGCGTGTGTCTGCACACCACAGCAGCGAAATGCTTTACGACGATAGCGTCCCAACGTCCAAGTTCGGGCTCGATCGAGCGTTCGCGGCCATCGACAGTCTTGCGGCCCGTCTTGTTGAAGTCCTGCGTGGCCCAGGTCCAGACCTTAATGGCGACGAGGAGTTGCCCATTGAGTGCGGCGAGCGCTATGCGCCGGTCCTGCGCGTGTCGGAGCCGGTTTCTCCAGCGCGTTCACCTGATTCTGTTGAACGGTGTGTGCTAGCTGATGGACTACTGGGACCGGACGGTCAGCCGCTGAGAGTGGGCGAGGCGCACACTCACCAGTTGTTGACAGACTCACGGGAACTTTCCGCTCAGTTGGTGCGTCACCTTCAGCGACATCCGGATGAACTTCAGCGGCTCCATCATCGCGACTTCGAGAAGGTCTTGGCCGAGCTGTTCTCTTCGCGCGGCTACGAGGTGCACCTGACTTCAGCAACGCGGGATGGGGGTTACGACCTATGTCTCGCCACGAAAACTGAACTGGGATCCGTCCTGTACCTCGTCGAGGCCAAACGGTGGCGCCGACTTGTCGGCATTCCCGTGGTACGCGCGTTGTACGGCGAGGTCGAACACCATCGGGCTACTGCAGGGTTAGTGGTGACTACATCTGACTTCACACGGGATGCCCGCCGGCTGGCCGAGAAGATTAAGTTCCGTATCTCACTGCATAACTACGAGGTGCTGCAGGAGTGGTTGGCTGAATTTCGTCCGGTACTCCCCATGCCCACGTCTGCGGCCGCCCGAGAGGACGCGCTCAAGGAGGCCGTGCGCAGGCGTAATGCTGCGTTGCGCGCTGCGGCAGATCTCGTTCGTAGGTCGCACAACAGTCTGTACATAATGATTGGGCGAGATCCAGACGTCGTACTCCTCGTCGAAACGTATCGATCAAAACCCGTAGATTCCGAGACAGAGCTCGAGATGAGCGCCGTTCTCGCTGCCTACGGAATGACACACCGTGTGATGCGGTATGCGGCTCGGGCCCGTCCCGCCCCGCTGCGACGAACTGCACTCTAGGGATACGGCATCAGCCTCGTCCGTGTCCTGAATCACTCGGCCGGGGTGTTCTCTCACGGCATGTGACTCTTCTCAGATTGCCTTGAGTTGCGGACTCCGTGTGACGGCTCCAGGGCTGGCGTAGAACTTCGGGAGCCGCACCGGAGACATGATCTGCATGTCTTGCGGCGAAGGGCGGCCATTCGCACTATCCGGGGCGACGCGTAACGTCTACTGCAGCTCCGCCCACGTCAAAAAGAAGGCCAGATACGGATCGATCACGTGGAGCTCGTCATTCTTATAGACCAGCGCGGGATCACCGGAGCCACGGTGGTCGAGCGCGATTTGTGACATGCGTTCGAGACACTTGACGACTCGTTGCGAAGCTAGCGCCCCGACAAGCTCGTTACGCAGACTCTGGGTAAGCGCCGCGCGGTGGATGGTTGCTGAGGGCCCCAGTCGCGCAACAGCGAGCATCACGGCCAGATAGATATCCCGCTCCGACCCGTCTTTGAAAGCCAGCGGTGCACGCGACGGTCCCGCCGAGGACACGTTCAGAATCCGGTTGACCACTGCGGGACGGGCATTGGCGGCAATCTGTCTGAAGAACAAGTGCCAGTTGGGCGGTGGGACCAGGCCAAACAGCGAAGATTGCGAACTGGCGATGCCGTTGGATGACGCAATCTCGTAACAGAGATCCTGCATCAATGACGGCGCGCCGAAACTGTTGGCTGCCAATTGTGCCGTGATTCGCCCCTCATGATCCTGCACATTGAGCGCGCGAAAGCCTTCTCGAGCAATGTAGGCGAGCTCGTCGGTGGACCAAGGCTCCAGCCTCAGGTAGCGCACCCGGCCCCCCATATCTGGCTCACTTTCCACGGCTTGAAGAGCCTCGTACGGCGCAGCTATCAGGATGACGTGTGTCGTCGGGATCAAGCTCTTGATGGTCCGCGCCAGTTCCGTCCGAACTACAGCAGGCACATAATGAAAGTCGTCGATGACTACGGGAAGCTTGCTTGTCTGCAACTCCCGACGAGCAACCTCGACGGCCGTCCGGACCTGGCTCTGACGCTCGCCCACGAGCTCAGCACTCGTACTACTTAGTGATATTGGTGTGCCGCCTCCAAATGCGCCAGCCTGTTCACGTCTTGATTCATGGCTTCGCTCCACCTGCTGGAAGCCGTTGAGGCGGTCAACGACGCCTCGCCAAAACGACTCCGGCGAGGTTATGTCCGAGCCGACTAACCAGATCGCCTGGTCCTCTGGCAAAAGCTTCTTGACCAAAACGGTTTTGCCGCACTTCGAAGGCCCCGATATGGACAGCGCCTTACCTACGCGGTTCAGGTACTCCGTTACCTCGGCTTCAAGGTTGCGCGACCCGCGTGGGTTGTAGGTGAACCGCGGAATTCCCTCGGTGACGAACACCGCCTCCGTGGGCACCGCCGCTGGCTTCGCAGGAGCCTGATCCTGGCCGAGGAACTTCCGGTCAAGGTTGCGCAACCATGCGTTCATGCGCGTCCAACGTGCCGACATGGAAGGCGCTACAGCCTAGGCAGGATGGCATCAACGACGGACTCAATCTTGCTTGCGATGCCCGCGTCGACAAGTACCGCGGTAACAGCTTTGCGAGCTCGCTGAAACGGCCATACGGGATCTAGCGGGACGTCCTGCGCAATATTCTCGGCGTGTGTAGTCAAGACCACTAACTCGCGGTGCGTTTCGACATCCTCATCGAAGGTTGGGATGCCTATCTGAAACACGTGCTTGTGAAAGTCGCGCTCGCCAAATGCGCCCTTGCTCTGCAGTGGACGTACGCGGGCAAGCAAGACTGCGCTGTTCAGGATCCCGACAAGGTAGCGAGCTTCGTTCGCAGATTCGCACGCTGCCCAATAGAGAGTGTTCTCGATGATCGCCGCAGTATCTTCCACTCGCGCAGACACGAGACTTCGACCCGACTTTGTGTAAGCCACTCGATGGGCGGGCGTCGGAAACTGGTTACTGAGCTTGTGCTGATAGTCAAGCTGTTCAAGTAGTGACAACTTCGACGTTGTCGTGCGATGAGCGCTCCAGAGGTCGGCAGCTTGTCTCCACCACTTGGCCAGGTCGGGGTACGCGTCAAGGTTCCTGTTGTTCTCGTCGAGCAGCGTTCTCCCGTCCCAAGGAATGACACCAAGCAGCGGTGCTGCCGCTCGATAGGGCACCAAGCTTTCACCGAGCAACAGAGGACGGATGAACTGCGCTTCGATGACTCCCTCCAACGGTGGCAGTTCGCTCCACGGCGGATGTGCAATCTTGCGGCGAGCTGATCTGACTGCGCGACGGCCAGCTCCGACACCCAGTGGGCCAGCGGGGGCATCCTCAACAACCAACAAGAGGCGCGGATAGACGGTGGCCCCGTTTGCAAAGCGACTCGCGTACGGTGACGTTCTCTCGCCAATCACACCAATGGTTGCGGGTTCCTTGAGGAGTCGTTGGACGCTCATTCGCCAATCGGCTGTCAGCGCGGGTACGCGCCCATGCCATTCCAAGACATCGGGGCTCATTGCCAGGGGACGGTCCGGCGAGTGGCGGCCGAAGACGACGGCTGCAGGCATAGGAAAAATGTCCGGCTCAACACGATGCAGATCCCAGGAAGTGTCGAACTGAACAGCCACGTCTCCCGACGCGGGACTTGGCCAAAAGCCAGTTCTGAACCCGTCATAGCTGGACCTGGACAGCACCGCGTTCGGCATAACGAACGCAACATGCCCTCCAGGCTTGAGGTACAACTCGACGCATCGCACCAGGAAGTAGGCGGAGAGATCCTGCTGTGTGGACATACGGCCGCCTGACCACAAACCACGTGCCTGCGACTGGGCTTTGAACTGCTTCTGCATCAGAGCTGGCATGTAGCGATAGGCAAGCCACGGTGGATTGCCTATGAGCACGTCCACCTTGTTTTCCGATCTGGACAGCCACACGGGACGGACTAGATTCCGAACGTAGTAGCCCCATATGTGATCGCGTCCCATGTCATGCAAATGACACATGGCAGCGAAGGTCCGCGTGAGCTGCTCTTCATCCTCAGGACGGATAGCAAAGCGTCGGAAAATTGGCCTGAGCGAGGGCACACTAGCGTCCGCTCGCGCGGCAGCACGATCAGCCAACACCGAGACGAGTTGATCAAATCGCGCCGCATCGTCGACAACACGTTCCGGAAAGACAAGCTCGTCTTCGAATAAGGCGCGGTCGTCGGCCGTCTGAATCACCAACGCTCCGGAGGAAAGCGTTCCGGTGCTTTGATCGGCCTGGAGCGTGTCGCCCAGGTACACGGGTATCGACAGAGGACCACGCTCGCTAGATGTGATCAACGATGTCCCTATGGCCATCAGATAGGTGACGCGAGCGAGCGTGACAGCAACGGGATGGACATCCACGCCGACGATCTGCCGCGTTAGGCGATCAAGTTTGTCAGCAACGCTAAGTCCGGCACGGTCAGCCTCAGTCAAGAACTTGCGCACTGCGTGAAAGAGAAACGTGCCGGAGCCGCACGCCGGGTCCAGCAGCCGTTGACCGAGAGGCGAGGTGAAGGTTTCTTCTACCATGCTACCGGCGAGCCAGTCGGGTGTGTAGTACTCGCCCAGCGAGTGGCGCTGCTCGGCACTGATCACCGACTGATACAAGGTCTTAAGGACATCGTGGTCCACGTCGTGCCAGTTGAATCGACACAGTCGTCGGGCCAACGAGGCGACGAACTCGTGTCCTCCCGGTGCGTCAAGGACCCAATCAAAGAAGTCGGCCTCCACGACTCCATACACCTGCGCTGTAGCGAAAGCCTGGCCGGAGACGATTGATGCTGGACGTAACGTCGCGGGCTGCAAGTTCATGACCGCGTGAGCGATAACCTCGGAGGCGATCACTAGGTACGTATGGCTGACAAATAGCCAGTCCTGCTCTTCAAACTTTGTACCAAACGCGACGCGCAGGAGCTTCGCCCAGAGTTCCTTCTTAAGCTGGACCTCCGGACGGTCTTTGCATGACTCGTACAGATCCATTAAGGATGCGAAGTCCAGAGCGTATGCGGGGCTGGTACTTCCTAGTCGCCGGTCAATTTCCTGGGCCGTTGGAGTAATACCTGAAACCGTGGTGAGGATGCCCTCTAACCAAACACGCAGGCCGTCCACGTCAGGGTCCGTCGGGGAAAGGCGAAACTGACTAACTTCAGAAAGGACCCCGCCGGCACCTAGGTGGTAGAGAAACCAATCGGCTCCATCCGACAACAGGCCCACGTACCGCTGCCCCAACCGCAGGGACTGACTCGACACGTAGGCGGCCAGCTGAGCGATCGCTCGCTCTTTGACCCCTACCGAACGCAGATCGGTTTTGACCTCGATGACCGCGAACCCGACCTCGATATCGATGCGTCTGCGGGTGCCGTCACGCGTCGGTACCTCCAGATCGACCACCTGCGCGTCATGGAGGTTCAAGCCTCCGTACAGAAGAAAGGTTCTGATGTCTGCCTGAAGCGTCGCCTCGGATCGAGAACTGCGCCTGATCGCTAAGCGACGGGCGAGCTCGTCGAGATCGACCAACCTCGTCGGCATGCCAACCTTCCTTCGGCCTGGACCTTGCGGATACAGACGCTAGTCGTGCTCGAAGTCAATCCTTGGCAACTCCTGCTCGATCTTGCTACTATTTCTCTTCTATCTGCTGAGGAGCGCTATGGAGACGATTCGGGTTCCGTCCGCTACGCGGGCGCAGTTGTCGTTGCTCGCGCGGGCATGGCGCGTACCCGAGGCCGAGGCCATCGCGCGCCTCATCGAAGAATTTCAACAGTCCGACGTCAGAGGTGCACCGGTAATACGTCCGCACAGCGACGACGAGATTCCGATCCACGCCGTGTACGCCAGCACCAGGATAACGGCACAGTTTCATCCGACGACCGAGGCTGTGGTTGTCAGCGACGGTCCGTTAGCGGGTCGAAGATTCAAAAGCCCGAGTGGGGCAGCAGTAGCGGTCGTGGCCGCGCTTAAGCCCACTGTCCATCCGAATCGGAACGGCTGGTCCTTTTGGACGGTCACCGAGGACGGTCGCCTACTGCAAGCCATCCGGCGTCGACCAGCTGCCGTTGTCTAGGTCACGCACCGCGCACGCACCGTCTTATTTCGTGGTGCTTTTTACTGCCGATTCCTGGGCGCGCTTCGAGGCTGCAGGGAGCACCGTCTACGGCTTTCGGCAGCATAAACGCACACGGGCGGAACGAATCCAAACTGGCGACATCCTGGTTTGCTACGTCGTGGGTTTCAGCAGCTGGGTAGGTGCTCTCGAGGTAACCGGAGAACTGTTTCAAAGCGTGGACCCGCCCATCTGGGGAGAAGGAGCCTTCCCGTTACGCCTCCCTGTGCGCGTGCTTGCCAGTCTTCCACTCGAAGAGGCGCTACCGATGCGCGAGGTGATCCCAAAGCAGCGCCGACTTCGTGAAGCTGTGGCGAAGCATCCCGGAGCTTGGACCGGTCTTGTTCGGTCATCAGCTAATCCATGGCCACCAGAAGACGGCCACGATCTCGTTGCGGCGATCCAGCAGGCGGCGGGAGGTACCGTAGGCGCCCGTTCGCACAACGGAGTCGACGGCGAACCCTAGGCAATCCAGAGAGCGCCTAGCGATTGGCGATCACACCTTTGTTAGTGCTCACGGCGCAGGCTGATTGAGATCACATTGCCAACCGCTGCAACCGGGCGCTCCAGCAGCGCCATGTCGGCGTCCTCATCCGAGTCGAATAGATGCGTGTACGTATCGAGAGTAAAGCTCACGCTGTTATGGCCGAGACGTCGGGAGATGCGAACAGGCTGTATACCTTGGCTGGCGCAAATACTCGCGTAGGTGTGGCGCAGATCATGTAGGCGCAATGTCGACGGCAGCCCCGCACATCGCAAGGCTGGCTTGAACGCGTGCTTGTTGAAGCAGTCGCGCTCCCACGGTTGTGACCAGTCAAGTTCACCCAGTGTCAACAGATCCGGGTAGCGGTGGCGCCCTGGCCACAACGGTGCAGCAAGGTCGTTCCCCCGTGGGTGCTGGGCGGCGAGGTAGTCACGCAAGTCCTCCACGAGCCATGGCGGCATCGGCACCTGACGTGTCGAGTTATCACTCTTCGGGGTCCCCTCGCGCCATCCACCCTTGACCTTCTCCAGCGTCCTTTCGACATTCACGCGCCCTATCGAGATGTCAGCAATGCGTAACGCTGCAAGCTCGGATGCTCGAAGACCGGTATATGCCATGAACCGGACCAGCAATCCGTACGGCGGGTGCTCGTCCAGCACTTTGGCCAAGGCCTCGACCTGTTGGGGTGTCAGAAAGCTGGGCCGGAGCTTCCGGCGACCAGTGGAATGGTCGGTTGGCAGCCTTATGCCAGCAGCTGGATTCGTTGCTAGCGCCTCATCCGCGACGGCGCGGGCAAGGATGCGACGAAGAGGCATGAAGGCCTGCTTGATCGTCGGCGGCGCAAGTCCTAGGGCTTCCAGTTCACGAACGTAATCCTCAACGTGCGACCTCCGGATTTCCCGAAGCGCAAAATCACCGAACGCCGGCACAAGGTGCTTGGCCAGGATCTGTTGATAGCCCTCGTTAGTGCGCGGCTTGATGTTCTTAAGGCTAGCGAGCCACTCCTCGGCGTACTCAGCGAACCTGCGCCTACCTTCTCCCACGTTCGGCACGTATCCGCGTTGCAACTGTCGGTTAAGGTCCGTTGCGAACGCCTCTGCGTCAGCCCTCGTGCCGAAGGCGAGTTGGTCGAAGTGCCGCTTCCCTGCGCCGTCAGTCCAAGACCAGCGGACCTCCCAAGCCTTTCCATACTTTCGTTCTTTGTTATGGACCACTCGGGCTCGTGCCATTACACCAACCCCCGCCGTTCCGCCGCCGAAAAGATGCGTGCGACGGTTGAGGGATACCAGCACCTGCCCCCGTTAGATGTGGGAACGCCATCTGCGTCCAGTTGCTCGGCTATCGCGGCGAACGACTCGCCACCAGTCCGCATGAAGAGAATCCGGTCAACGATCTCATCGCTCGTCATGCGATCACGACCGAGCCGAACCCCCCGGGCCTTGGCAGCGGCAAGGCCTTCCTTGGTCCGTTGGCCGATAACCCGTCTCTCCCACTGAGCCACGGCAGCCATAACGTTCGCGACAAGTTCACCCGCTGGCGTGGTGGTATCGACGCCCAGATCCAAAGCCACCAGCGCCCAACCCTGCTTTTGCGCCAACTCCATCGTGGACGCGAAGTCCTGCACGGAACGAGACAGTCGGTCGAGTTTTGCGACGACCAACGCCTCAGCTTCGCCTCGTCGTAGGAGGCGCAGCGCCTCGCGGATGCCTGGCCTGTTCAGGTTCTTGGCGCTGCACGCGGGGTCTTCGATCCAAGTAACTGACCAGCCACGGCGTTGGGCCTCCTGGGCGATGGCTTCGCGTTGCGCTTCGAGCCCAAGGCCGCTGTTGGCTTGCTCGTCGGTCGAAACGCGCAGGTACCCGGTCACATCCATGGCGT
Organism: Actinomycetes bacterium; assembly: GCA_045807285.1. GTDB lineage: Bacteria > Actinomycetota > Actinomycetes > JAWWOW01 > JAWWOW01 > JBJMHR01. The sequence goes on along the minus strand of JBJMHR010000013.1, from coordinate 240,446 downwards.
GCCTGCCCTCGCCACGTGGACATCCCTGAACCGAAGCCCAAGGGCTTCCGCAAGACGTCGACACCTGCTGCACACGTACAAGCCACAGCCGGCCACATCCGCGATCGCTGTCGCGGCGATGTGGTCGAAGCAGCCGTACCACTGACACGGCATCCTCGCTTCCATCGCTCCTCCTCGGTCCGTTCAAGATCAACTTTTCGAGGAGGACTTAACGCCAAGACGGGCGTTATGGCTACAAGATCATTTAGAAGGGCCCGAGGCCCTGCAGCGGGCACGGCGGGTAGGGCGGACCTCTCGGGCGCCGTGCAAGCGGCTGCATCGCGTCTAGGCCCTTTGCAGGAGCCTCCCGCAGCCGCCCCGCCCGGCTAGGTCCGCGGAGACTCGACCGCTCGCCGTTCTCGACCCGGACGCCTCCCGCCCGAGTGCGCCGACGCGGCGACCGCCCGGAGCTCTGCGGCGAGGTACCCCTTGAATCGCTCCTGCTGGTCGATCGTTAGGTCGCTGCGCGCAAGGGCTCGCGCCACAACGTGATACATCATCTCGCTCGTCTGCTCAGCGTTCCGGATCAGACGTTCGTCAATGTCTGCGTCAAGCGCCATCTTCGACACCTGGGCACTGAGCCGGGCCCAATCCGAGTACATGCGGAGCAGGTCCGCCCGGCGCTCTTCGAAATCGTCCGCGTCACCTTCGGCGAGAACCTGGCCGATGATCTGCATCATCGCTGCAGAGCGCCGGACGCAGTCAAGCAACGCGTCCAGCGGATGCAGACCGGCCGTGTCGTACTTGGCCAGGAGATCACCGACTTTGCGTCGTTGCTGTTTCGTCGCGATGCGTTCGCTCGCTTTTCGGCGGACTTGGCGGGCCTGGCCGCCGTGCACACGACATACGCGCGCTCCACGAATCGGGAATGCCCCGCAAGGTCGTCCATCCTTGTGAGCAGCACAGGTGACGACCCCCCGCGCGTTGCGGTGTTCGACGTTGCACTTGTTGCACTGCATGTTTCCTCCAGTTCTTCATGGTTGAAGGGTTCAACCACTCCTGTCTCGATCGACGGGTCCTGGACGGGGCCGGGCGGCGCGCTTCTTCCGGACGGGCCGACTTCGGCCGCGGTCTTCGGCCCTAGTAAGGGGGCGGGCCGAAGTAGGCCGAGGAGGTCGAGGACTTTCGCCGGGCCGAGGTTGGGACGAGGTTGGGCCGACGTCGTCGGTCACGCCGGGTTCCTGTGCTGAGGGCTCGTCGACCGCCGGGTATGGCCGCACAAATCTTGATGCGCGGGCACCCTTCGGACCAGGGACTTGCTCGGTGTACCCCTGCGCTGCCAACAGGTCGATAGCGAGCTCGAGTGTCTTGTCCCTCGCCTTTGAGCCGAGCGCCCGTACGGCTTTCTTGATTGCATTCACCGACTGCGGTTCAGTTGATTGCGAGAGGTAGTCGGAGATGCGTTCCATCAGCCACGTGGGCACGAAGTCGGCGGCGTCCTGATCGAGCGCGCGAGAGGGCGGATTGATCGTGCAGGTGACTGTGCTCCAAGTAGCGTCCGAGGCCATCGTGACGGTGGCTATCGGCTGCGCCCGGTTTCCCGCGTTGTAGTGGCCGGCTGCGAGCGCCCGGAGTCGCCCGGGACGATCCTTGACGAGCGAAACGGTGGCTTGGCCTGTTAGTCCGTGGCCGAACGGCTGCCGCATTTCGATACTGAAGGCGGCTCCGTCGATAGCCGCCATCTTGTGCTGTGCTCCGATCGCGAAGCGGTTTCGAGTGTCGCGGTCCTTGGTCACGTGGTCGATCTGCAGGACCGCGGCGCCGGTGGCTTTGGCGATTCGCCGCGGGAGTTCACGCATGAAGGCGGCCGTTTCTTCGTTGTCCAGAGGCTTGCGGCCAAGCAGCCACATGGCATCGGTGACGCCGTCCAGAATTGCGACGGTGTAGCGGCGCGCTAACAGTGACTCGAATGCGTCGCGTTCGATGTAAGTCGTGAGCCCCGCCTGCGGGTTGACGTACACGAGGTGAGCGTCAACGTCACGCTCGGTTAGGCCGAGGGCCACCATGCGTTCGCCCAGGGCTGCCGGGTCTCCCTCGAAATCGAGGTACAGCGCATCGAGGCCATCCCGGACCGCCTCGGCGACCGCAACCTGCCCAAGCCAGGACTTACCCGACTCCGGCTCGCCGTGCAGCGAGTGAACCTTGCCGGCGTAGAGCAGTGCTTGACCGTCGGAACGGCGCAACGCCAGCGGAGCAGATGCACTGGGCGCGCTGCGCAGAAATCTAGACAGGTTCAAGGGGGCCCACGTCGCCGCGTTGAGCGACTCGGCGAGGTTGAGTAAGTCCTCGGCTGAGTGGCCGGCAGTCAGGTAGTCGTCGAGCCCGACCTTCTGCCCATCAGCGTTATCCGGCAATTCGATGATGGCGACCCGCGCTCCCTCCGAGAGCAGCCACGCCTCCAACTCTGCGAGCGCCCTTGCAACCTGCACGTTGGTATGGCGGTCCGAGTCGAAAACGATCGCAACATCTCGATCAGCCAACGGGATCTGGTGCCAATCCGGAAGCACTTGTCCACGCCGCTGCCAGCACCACACGCCCGAGACAGACACGCAGCACAACCCGGCGGATACCGCGGCGTCAGCCTTCTTCGTGCCCTCTGTTATCAGCAGCAGACGCTTGACATCCGTTAGCCACCCACGCCGAACTAGGAGTGGATGACAGTCGACGTGAAGAGGCGCACCCTTAGGCAGCAAGTACTTGGGCTGCCCTGGGACGGCAATGTCGGCACGAAGTTGATAGCCCGCCAGAGATCCGCTCGGGTCGTACAGCGGGATAAGCAGGCCGTCTCGATGCTGAAACTTCGGGAAGCCAAAGTCATGCAGTGTCTGCGCTTTGACGCTGCGATAACCCCTTCCCTTCGCAACGACCGGACTGATCGCGGAACTACGGAGCTGCGCTAGGTGTTCAGGCGCAAGAAGCGCCGAGTACGCCGCACGCACTCTTCTCCGGCTCCTAGTCGGTGCGCGGTTCACGTGTTGCGATTGACGAACACGCTCGGCCCGCCCTGATCAGGCTGTAGCAGCCCCACCAAGTCGCGAGAATCGACGAGCGCGAGGAGCAACCATGCTGCAGCAACGGTCTTATGAACCAGGTGTTCGTCCGCAATCTGCAAGACAGCTGCCTGCCAATGCCTGGGCGCACTGCCACCTTTGTTGAGCGCTTGCACAACCCAGACGCTCTCGTCGAACGCATCTAGTGTGGGCGTTTCAACCACCCAACGACGCTTAACCAGCCGGGTCATCAAGCACGCCCACGCGGTTTCGGTGCACCGACTGGCAGTCGCCGATTGGCCAGCAGGTATTCTCGAAGATCATCTTCGCTGAAGCGAATTAGACCCCCGAGTTTGATGAAGGGCAGTCGACCTTCTTGAATCGCCCTCCTGACCCACCTTTGATTCATGCGCAGGTACTCGGCCGCCTCCGAGACGTCGAGCAAGCGCGGGCGCCCCGCAATTCCTGACATGTTGCCCTCTCCTGTCTCAGGTCGGAGGGGCACCGCGCGGTCGGCGGCACCCACCGACTCGGCTTCTACTTGTCGGTGCGGTACTGCCAACCCCAACGAGTCCTGCTAGGCACGGATCTCGGGCGTTACGGCGAGCGGAAGCGTACGACGGGGGTAGGCGGTTCGTCTAGGCGATCTCCCGATTGCGGTGAAGCAAGGACCGTGGAAGTCAGGCGCGGTCAACGGAGGGCAATGCGCGACCAACCCAGCACCGCGAGTAGAACCAGAAGCACGACGGGTCCGCTGCGGCTAGCGGCTCCCGACCTCCCGCGTCATCCGTTCATCCTCGGCGGCTCGTTGGCGTTCGAACAAAGCGGCGGTGTCTTCCTTCACGTGCACCACGGTTCACCGCCCCACTTGCTCATGTTCCGAAGTTGATCTTTGATCGGAATAAGCGCGACACCAGAGCCGCGCGCCGCGCAAGCCGACCCAACGCTCGCTCGGTGTCTTACACAGCGACGGATTACAGTTTGGCGGCATGGCGAGAGCAATCGTGCGATGGTCAGTCAACGGCGAGAAGTCGAATCAGACCGGCAATGAGGTCACCGAACTGCTATCGGTCTTCGGAACCAAGCTCGGAACAGGGGCCTGGGAAGTGGACGGCCTGGAACTGCGACCGCTGTTCGAGCTACTGCGCCGGGTGATGGACAAACTTGCTAATCCGCCCGGTGGAGGTTCGCTGGATCATGTGTGGATCTACGCAGACAGTAGCGACGCCGCGCGCTAACCGCGCTTCCGCTGTTCCCGCCCACCCGTGCTCGAAACGCATCCGAAACTCTTCGTCTGCCCGGGGATGCTCGCACGGAGGCCTCCCGGCTTCCTCCCATCGACGCAGAATTTTCATCGGTTCGTCAGACTGAACCAAGGGGTCCTCCCGCATGGCTCGGGGCGTAAGGAGGGGCGATCGAGGGGCAATCAGCGGCAGCGGAGCCTTGGGTCTTCGGACCTCCTTGACTATCAACAGAAAGTCGTGCGCCGCCAGGGACTCGAACCCCGAACCCGCGGATTAAGAGTCCGCTGCTCTGCCAGTTGAGCTAGCGGCGCTAGCTGGTCCCATCTTACCGAAGCGACGGCACGGACTTGAGACGACGTTGTGGGTACGGCGATAAGCCCAAGGGCCGCCGAGCCGCGACCTCTTTTACGCCGTACGCCACCGGTCGACACGTCACCCCGGCATCTCCGCTGCGAACCGTCGTGCTCCAGGGCGATGCGAGGATAGATCGCGTGGCTCGCCTGGCGGATGACGTCGAGGGGCGCACATGCATCTACCTCGCGGGCCCCGAAGTCTTCTTGCTTCCACCTACTCGCGCGATGGACGTCGGCGTACGCAAGAAGGAGATCTGCCTGCGCTATGGGTTCGACGCGGCGTACCCGTCGGACGAGGAGCCGGACTTCACTGAGCTTTCCACTGACGTCGGTCTCGAGATCTTCGACATCTGCGTCCGCATGATGAGCCGGTGTGACTTGGTCATCGCCAACATGACCCCGTTCCGTGGCGTCAGCATGGACGTCGGCACAGCCATCGAGATGAGCTACATGTACGCCATGCAGAAGTCCGTGTTCGCATACAGCAACGTCACGGACGACTACCGAGGCCGGATTGCCGGTGCCGGTCTGATGAACGACAACGAGAGCGTCGAGGACTACGGGTTCACCGACAACCTCATGTGCGAGGGCCTCGTACGGCGAAGCGGCAACGAGGTTGTACGCCACAAGGCGCCGCACGCGGAGTTGCTGACCGCACTCGAAGGGTTCGAGGAGTGCGTGCGGCAGGCCCAACTTCTGTTCGGGAGCCCCGCGGAAGGCACAATGCATCTGCCAGAGGGGGCGTGACGAGGGGAACCATGGGAAACAAGCGGTGGACACTAGCCGCGATCTGCATCGCGACGTTCATGCTGTTGCTGGACATCACCATCGTCCAGGTTGCACTGCCGCCGATCCAACGCGACCTGCACGCGAGCATCACCGGTCTGCAGTGGGTGGTTGACGCCTACGCTCTGCCGCTGGCGGCATTGATCGTCACCCTCGGCATCATCGCCGACCGGTTCGGGCGTCGGCTGGTGTTCCTGTCCGGCGTCATCGTCTTCACCGTCGCGTCCGCGATCTGCGGTCTCGCGCCCAACCTCGGCACACTGGCCGCCGGCCGGGTCGTGCAGGGGCTCGGTGGAGCTGCAATGTTCGCAACAGCCCTTGCGCTGATCGGCCAGGAGTTCCAAGGAGCGGAGCGCGGCCGTGCCATCGCCGCATGGGGCTCGTCAGTTGGCGGCGGTGTCGCCGCAGGTCCGCTCATCGGTGGCCTGCTCATCAAGGCGGCGAGCTGGCCGTGGATCTTCTACGTCAACGTGCCGGTCGGCGCGCTCTGCGTCTACCTCACACTGCGCTACGTCGCGGAAGGACGAGAGCCCAACCCGCGCAAGCTCGACGTGCCGAGCCTCGTGACGCTTTCCGGTGGCCTTGCGCTGGTGACTGAAGGGCTGTTGCGAGGTGAGTCCAACGGTTGGCGCGGCTTCATCGTCACCGGCGCCTTGGTTGCTGGCATCGTCATGCTGGCGGTCTTCGTGTTCCTGCAACGGCGCGACGACGCGTTGTTCGATCGCACGCTGTTCCGGAGCAAGCCGTTTGACGGTCTGACATTCGCAACGTTTGCGCTGGGCTCCGGCATGTTCGCGATGTTCCTGTTCATAACGATCTACTTGCAGAACGTCTTGGGGTACTCACCGTTGCAAGCGGGCTTGCGGATGCTTCCGGTCACGGCGCAAGTGTTCGTCGTGCCGTTCGTCACTCGGCGGATGGGCATCATGCCGGTCTCGGGAGTCGTTGTCGGTGTCGGTCTGGCGTTGACCGCGGTCGGCCTCGCATTGATGACGTGGTCCGGCGCGACGACGTCGTGGTTGAACCTGTTGCCGGGCTTGTTGTTCGCGGGCCTCGGCATCGGTATCGCCAACCCTGCGATCGCTGCAACTGCACTGGCCGTCGTTGCGCCGACGCGCTCGGGTCTTGCCGCGGGCGTGTCGAATACCTGTCGCATTGCCGGTGTCGCGATGGGTACGGCGGCGTTCGGTGCGCTGCTACAAGCGGGTGTGAGCCACACGCTGCCGGGCGCGCCGCGTGCAGTGAGCACGACGGTGAGTGCAGGGCAGGTGCCGCACGGGGTGAGCATGGCGATGGCGCACGATGCGTTCGTCGTCGGCTTTCACTGGATTCTTGTGATCGCCGCGATCTGGGTCGGGCTCGGCGCGCTCGCGAGCTTCACCCTCGTCGGGCGGCTGGCACCCGCTCGAGCACCGGTGCCGCAGGCAGCGGCAGCCGGAACGGCTTAGGCCGCTTCGGGCGCGAGTTCCGTTCCGATCTCGCCGCCGAGCTCGCCGGCCCGTGACGTCACGTGCTCAGCGCCAACAGCAGACCCGAGTTGGTCAGCCTCCGTGCGCAACGGCCGGTCGATCAGCCGTTCGTAACGCTCGAGCATGCAGATCATGAGGAGCAGCGCCACTGGCATGACCAGCAACAGCAGCAGCACGGAATCCTCGTCTCCTCGGCAGCGTCCGGCTTGAGGCCGGTGCGGGCACACTCTAGCGGGGCCAAGGGGGAATGCCGCGCTTCGACGCGAATGTCCGAAGCCACGACCACGGTTCAGGCGGCGCTCAGCCGATATTCCGGAACCGCGGCCACAGGGTCCGCCAGCTCGCCTTCGGTTGAGTGCACACATAGACGTGGACCCCTTGCTCGTCGTTGTCGATGCCGCGAGCGTTGTGCAGCTGCGCTGCCAGCCGCACGTCACTGAAGGAACGCATGAGCAGCGCCTTGTCGATGCCGACCGTAACGACGGTTGTGACGCTGTCGGGTGGCGGCCCCCAGTAGTAGAAGCCGTTGTGACCGCTGAACGCATGCGGCAGGTGGAATGCGCCGCCGTAACGATCCACGGCCCCCGCCTCGCCATAGTTGCTGGTGAGGATCGCTGCCCCGGGCACATCGGCGTACACCCGCGCGATCTGTTCGACGTACGCCGGCCATGCGACGGTCTCGCCGATGTCGTAGTTGATCGCGACGACGGGTGTGTGGGGGAGAACGGAGAGGGGGAGCACCGGCACTGTGAACAGGACGGGGGTGGTACTCAGCACGATCGCGGCGATGAGCAAACGACGGCGTCGCGGCAGGCCGCGGCGTACCCAGTCGATTGCCGGTTGCGCACCGGCGCCGAGCAGAACCGGGAACATGCCGGCGACGTAATAGGGCTTGCCGCCCTTCGCGATAAACGCGACGACCATCAGGGCGTAGGCCCATCCGATCGCGCGTGCCCAGCGCAGCCCGTTGTCGCGGAACAGCCGCACCAACCCGGTGATCCAGACCGGCGCGAGCCACGGGCTGACCAGGCCGAACTGGAACGGGATGAACGACCAGCGGGGCTCCGACGTGCCGGAGTTCCCGGCGGCGATCGACTTGCTGACGTCGAGCTGCGGCCAGCCGTGCCGTGCTTGCCAGATGAGGTACGGCGTCCACATCGCTGCGGCGATGACGCCGCCGATCCAGATCCACGGTGAACGGAACGCCGATCGCGGTCCGGTGATGAGCATGCCGGCGACAACGCCCGCCATGAGGAACGCCGTCAAGTCGCTGTCAAGCAGACCGACTCCGGCGACGACACCTGCGACGAGCCACAGTCGCTGGTTGCCCGTTCGCAGGATTCGTATGACGAGCCAGACCAGCGACGACCACGCCAGCAACGCGAACGTCGACGTGCTCAGCAGATGTCCGGCACCGAGCAGGAATGCCGAGACCGCCATCGCGCCGGCGGCGAGCAGCTGGCCGGAGCCGCCGGCGCCGAGTTCGCGTGCCGTCAAGGCGGCCAAGACGACGACGAGTGCCATCGCGATCGCGGACGGCGTACGCAGAACAGGAAGCGACCCAGGCGCCACTGCGGTCATGAGCCGAGCCAGGAACGGTACGAACGGAGGCTGGTCCGGATAACCCCAGGCGAGGTGGTGCCCGGCGGCGATGAAGTAGAGCTCGTCGCGGTGGTAGCCGTACCGGCCGGAGACGGCGAGCAGCAGAACTGCCGGCGCCGCAGCGATCGCGAGCAGCCAACGCCAAGGCGTCGGCGGTGGCACCGTGCCTGCCTGTGGCATTGGGTCAGCGAAGCCGATAGTTCCAAATGGGGAGCACACGGCTGCGTAACCAGTACTGCCCGCCGCTGTAGGGCAGCTGCGTCACAACCTTTCCGCCCGGCGTACGGAAATAGTTGGAACAGCCTGCGAGCCACACCTTGTCCTGCATCGCGGCCTGGATGCGGTCGTTGTAGCGGCGCATGGCGGACCGGCGTACCTCGACCGTCTTCACCGGCCAACGAGTCAGCAGCCGGAGCGCGCGCATGACGTAGTGCACCTGCGCCTCGTGCATGAAGATGACGGAGTTGACGCCGTTGGTGTTCGGCCCGTAGAGCAGGAACAGGTTGGGGTAGCCGGAGACGGTGAGACCGAGGTAGGCCTCGGCGCCGTCGCGCCAGTCGTCATGTAGTCGCCGGCCGCCGCGTCCGTAGATGTCGACAGCCGTGAGGTACTCGTTCGCGCGGAAGCCGGTACCGAAGACCACCGTGTCGACGGCGTGCTCTTCACCGTCGCACGTGAGCACGCCGCGTTCGGTGAACTCTCGGATCGACTCGGTGACAAGGCGCACGTTCGACCGGGTCAGCGCGGGCAGCCACTCACGTGAGATCAACGGCCGTTTGCAGCCGACCGGATAGTCCGGCGTCAAAAGCGCGCGCAAATCCGGGTCCGCGATCTTGCGCTCGAGATACGAACGGGCGAGGTCGGTCTGCTGCCGCGTCGTCTCCGAGTCCGTCTCGAACCGCGAGCGCTGGTAGGTCCACCAGATCTGCCACCGATGTCGACGCGCCGCTATCGGGTTGCGGGCAAAACGACGTTGTTCTTCCGGTGTGTAGGGCCGGTCGAGTCGCGGGGTGATCCAGATCGGCGTGCGCTGGAACACCGTCAACTGCTCGACCTCGGGTGCGATCGCAGGCACGTACTGGATCGCACTCGCACCGGTGCCGATGGACGCCACCCGCTCACCGGCCAGTGGCTTGCTGTGGTCCCAGCGCGACGAGTGGAACATCCGGCCGCGGAACCGGTACTGGCCAGGGATGTCCGGCACGTGCGGGATGTTCAGCATCCCGAGGCTGCTCACGAGGACATCAGCAGTGAAGGTCTCGCCGTCCTCCGAGGTCAACCGCCAGGTGTACGTCGCATCGTCCCAGCGCGCCTCGACGATGGCGGTGTTCGTCCGCACGTGCGGACGTACGCCGTACTGGTCGGTGACGCGCTCGATGTAGGCGAGGATCTCCGGCTGCGTCGCGTAGGTCCTGCTCCACCACGGGTTCAGTTCGAACGAGAAGGAGTAGAGATGCGACGGCACGTCACACGCTGCGCCCGGGTAGCTGTTGTCGCGCCACGTGCCGCCGACGCCGTCGCTCTTCTCGTAGATCGTGAACTCGTAGCCCGCGCGCTTCAGCTTGATGCCGGTCAGGATCCCGCCGAAGCCCGCGCCGAGGACGGCGACTGTTGGTTTGCCGGCTTTCACGCGCGAGCCCACTGCGCGTAATACGGCCGCTCCGGCCGAGACTTCTCCATCAAGATGAACACAACGCCCCAAGGGTCGGCGAACCACGTCGTCCGGAGCCGCGCGACGTCAGCAACTCCACTGACGAGAAACCGCACACCTTTGCTCTCGAGCTCGCGTCGGGTGGCGGTCACATCAGTGCAGACCAGTGCGACGTGCGTGAGCCCGTTGTCGGTCAGCCGCGCCGAGGAACGCGCGTCAGTCGACGGCACGCCGGGATACTCGATGACTTCGAGCACTCGATCGCCATCTCCTGGTACGCCGACGATCGCTGCCTTCACGCGCGGCTCAGGGATGAGCTCGCCCATGTCGCTCGCGATCTCGTCGCCTTCCATGAGGTACGGCGGGGAGAGCACGTGCAGACCCAACACGTCGCGATACCACGCAACAGCCGCCTCGACGTCGGGCACGCAGACTGCCGTGTGCGCGAATCCACTGATCACGGCGTACCGATGGCGCGCTGCAGCGCACCGGCAATCTCGGCGGTGGCCCGCTTGCTGATGGCCGTCGGCATGTCGTTATAACCGTGGAACGTCCCGGCGACCTCGTGTAGGTCGACGCTGACGCCGGCTTCGAGCAGCGCAACGGCGTACGCAATGTCCTCGTCGCGGAGCGGGTCGAATTCGCAGGCGAGGACGTACGCCGGTGGCAACCCGGCGAGACCGTCGGGCTTATCGGCGGCGCGCGCCGGTGCGGCGTACGCGGAGACGCCGCCGCCGCCGGCCTGATCACCGAGGTAGTACCGCCACATGTGAACGCATGACGGTGCGTCCCACATGGGCGTGTCGGTCATCTCGCGCACTGATGTAGTCGTCAGCCGGTCGTCGAGCACGGGGTAGAGCAGCAACTGGAAGGCGATCGCCGGGCCGCCGCGGTCGCGCGCCATCAACGCAACCGCAGCCGCGAGGCCACCGCCCGCACTGTTACCCCCGACGGCTATACGTGCCGGGTCGATGTCGAGTCGGTCCGCGTTGTCGACCGTCCACTGCAACGCCGCGAAGCAATCGTTGACGCCCGCTGGGAACGGGTGCTCGGGAGCGAGTCGATAGTCGACATCGACGACGGTCACCTGCGCGCGGTCGGCGTACCTCGCGACCGTGCTCTCGGAGATGTCCAGGTCGCCCGCGACGAACGCGCCGCCGTGGAAATTCACCAGCGCACCGCGCGGTGTCGCCGCCTGACGCGGGGTGTAGATGCGGATCGGGATCCGATGTCCTTCGGAGGAGGGGACGTCGGTCCGCTCCACGTCGAGACGCTCGGCCCAGGAACGGCTGAGCTGAGCCTCGCCCGCTTCGTACATGTCGCGCAGCCGCTTGCGGGTCGCGCCCGGATCAGCCAACTCTGGTCGGGGGAGCGTCGCTGCGATGGCAGCAAGTTCTGCATCCACGGTCGCATCCTGCCTGACACGCGCGTCAGTAGGTTGTGCGGTATGTCCGAACCGCCGCTCGCGCTCGTCACCGGTGGTGCGTCGGGTATCGGTGCCGCGGTTGCCGACCGGTTGCGAGCGGCCGGTTCGCGGGTCGTCGTGTTCGACCTCAACGAGCCGCATGACTATCGCTGCGACGTCAGCGATCCGGCTGCCGTCGATGCCGCGATGGCGGCAGTCGTCGGTTCGGTCGGCGTACCGGGGCGGGTGGTCACCTGCGCGGGGATTGCGCGTGCCGGGATGCTGCTCGACCATCCGCCCACAGAGTTCCGGCGGGTGCTCGACGTGAACCTCATCGGCACGTGGCTGGTGCTGCGCGCAGCGGCGAAGGCGATGATCGATGGTGGCGTCGCGGGCTCGATGGTCGCGGTGTCGAGCATCAGCGGCACCCTGGCCGACCGCAACTCCGGCGCGTACTGCGTGTCGAAAGCCGGGGTCGACATGCTCGTCCGCGTCGCCGCTGCCGAGTGGGGTCGCTACGGCATCCGGGTGAACGCCGTCGGTCCCGGCGTGACGCAGACACCGATGCTCGGCAACGCCTCGGCATTGCCCGGTTGGGTCGATGAACTACACGACCGGACTCCGCTCGGTCGCCTCGGTACGCCGGCGGACATCGCGACCGCGGTCGTCGGGTTGCTCGAGATGGACTGGGTCACCGGGCAGGTGCTGCACGCCGACGGAGGGCTCGGGCAGCACAGCCCGATCGACTCGTACGGTGCGGCGCAACGCGCGCGTCGCCCTCGGACCTAACGGGCCGGGCCGATCAGCTCGACGAGTACGCCGTCGGGTGCGCGCACGACGGCCATCGGTACTTTCCTGTCTCTCCCACTCGCGACCTCGATGCGGCGTACGCCGTCCGCAAAGCCGAGACCTTCGAGTCGCTGCAGCGTCGTCTCGACATCGACGTTGAAGGAGAGCAGGAAGAAGCCTGCTCGTGGCGCGTTTGCGGGTTTGGCTTGCGTGTCGACGTCGGTGAAGACGACGAGCTCGACGATGCCGGCGTCGGGATGGTCCGGGTCGCCGAGGAAGACCGAGCGCAGCCGCTCCGTCGACGCGCCGAACAGCGTCGGCCACTCACCGCTGAACTCGTGGTCGAAGAACTCGCTTAGACCGAGCCCGTCCTGCCAGAAGCGACGCGAATGGTCGAGGTCAGTCGTACAGATAGCGGCGTGGTGAAGCGGCGGCACGCTCCCATCATGGTGGGACGCAGTAGTACGCGCTTCGACGTAGGCGTCGGGACCGTTATGACTATGGCAACTGGTTCTCGTGGACGACGCTGCCTCACCCGATCGGTGGTCGGCGACGTAGTCATTCTTGCTCCGATGACGCGCTCGCCAGTCGCCGCATCGTCACACCGTCACCAATCGTCGCGGCAGTTGGCAAAGTGGCGCTGACCGTCACCAGGGGTGACGGGTCCGACGCTCGGGGTAAATGGCAACTCCGGGCGATTGCCGACCATTCCGGCCCACATGGAGGATCCCTGCACCGGGGGCGAGCGGGCTGTCAGGTCATGGTGGGGGCCATGGCCCGACAGCCCGCCGGGCTATGCCGGGAGGCCGGCTTGCGTCTCAGCGCTCGACGGTGCGAGCGAGGATTCCAAGCGTGGCGCGCAGTGCGGCCTCCGGGATGACCGGGAAGATGTTCGCGTCGCGATAGGTCTCGTCGATCTCGCTCCAGTCGTAGTACGACGTCACCAGCGTTCCCGCATCGTCAGGATCAAGCCGATAGCCGTAGAGATGCCGGATCGGCGGCTGGATCACGCCGGAGATCGTCCACTCGATGAGCGCGTCGGGCTCGAACTTGGTGATGGTCACAGTGACGTCGTACTTCCCGAACGGGTAATCGTTCAGCGATTCGCGATCCATGTGTACGACGAACTCGTCGCCGACAGCGCGCACCGGCAGGCCTTCAGCGGACTGCAGCATGCCGGAGCTGTCGATGGTGACGTGCCCGCGCGGATCGCAGAGAACCTCGAAGATCCGGCCTGGTGGAGCGGCGATGAGGCGTTGCACTTCGAAGCGTTCGGTCATGACGTCGTCGCAGGCAACCACCACTGGTCCGGCTCGTCGCTGCGCGGATAACGGTCCACCGACTGCGCGACAAGCCCTTGTATCGATGCGCGGAGTTGCGCAGTCGCCTCCAGTGCATTGTCACCGGGTCCGACGACGAGTGGCTCCCCGACGCTGATCACGATGCGCCGCCCGCGGGTGAGGTCGCGCCGGCGTCCCTTGGTGAGGATGCGTTGACCGCCAAAGGTCGCCATCGGTATCAGCGGCACGCCTGCTTCTGCGGCCATCCGCACCGCGCCGGTCTTGAACTCCTTGGGGGCGAATGACTCACTGATCGTGGCCTCCGGGAACACACCGAGGATCTCGCCGGCGTGCAGGGCCTCCACTGCAGCTTTGTACGACGCCGCGCCGGCAGTTCGATCCACCGGGATGTGATGCATGCCTCGCATCAAGGGCCCGGCAATGCGATGACGGAACACCGCGTCTTTGGCCATGAATCGCACGTAACGCCCGGCCGGCCTGGCGGCGTATCCGACGAAGATGAAGTCGAGGTAGGAAACGTGATTGCTCGCCAGCACCGCACCGCCGGTTGCCGGGATGTGCTCGGCCCCGGAGAGGTCGAACCGCAGGCCCATGACACGGAACATGGCCAGCGCGGAGCCGATTACGGGCGGATAGACGCGGTCGGTGGTCATGCCAGGACGGTACGACCTCCGCGGTTGTCGTAGCCCAGGGCCATGGGCGGACATGTCCGCTAAGCCCAAGGGGTAGGAATCCGGGATGTCGCTGCCCGAAAGTGGCCCCCTGCTGGACGCACTGGCCGGTTTCGCCGGCACGCTGACTCGCGGATACGGCATCGGTGACGTGCTCCACGATCTGGCGAGTCGGATCCCTGACGTGCTGGGCGTTGTCGGCGCAGGCGTGACCTTGAAGCATGACGGGCGAGTGCACTTCGTGACCGCCCCGGTCGAGGCGATCGCGCTGACTGAGTCGCTCCAGGACGAGTTGCAGTCCGGACCCTGTATTGACGCGGTTGCCTCAGGGCGGCCGGTGACCGTCGACGACCTGGCTGACGCCGATCCAGCGCGACGATGGCCGGAGTACGCGGCGCAGGCGCGTGCCGCCGGACTTCGCGCTGTTGCCGGTATCCCGATGCATGCCGACAGGGACACCATCGGCGCGATCAACTTGTATGACAACCGCGAAAGACGGTGGTCGGAGGACGACGTTCGTGTCGCAGGGATTCTTGCCGACGTCGCCACGGTCTACCTGATGTATGCGTCGGCGTTACAAGAAGAGCGCCGTACCAGCGAGCAGCTGCAACAGGCGTTGGACACTCGCATCGTCATCGAGCAAGCCAAGGGCATCTTGGCGACCGCTCGCGGTGTCAGCCTCGACGGCGCTTTCGAGATCATGCGCAAGCAGGCTCGTGACAACAACGCACGTATCCATGACGTCGCGGACACGATCGTGAATCACGGTCCTGTCTCCGACAGCTAGTCGACAACTGCAGGTTGATCAGCGTCGGGCGAGCAGTTCCAATCCGAGTGAGACCGGCTCACACAGAACGAGGATGAGCGCTCCGAGTACCTCGGCGCGTTCGCCGAGCTCGGCGGTCACGATGTCGATCGTGCTGCCCGCCTTGGTCACGCCCGCAGATCGTGCTGCTCGCCGCAATGGCTCGACCAGCAGTTCGTTGCCGGCGCCGAGTTCACCACCGACGACGACACGGTCGGCGTCGATGAGTGTGACGAGGTTGGCAACGGCCAGGCCGAGGTGTTCACCCGCGTCGGCAAGCACGCGTCGGGCGCCGGCGTGACCGTCTGCCGCCAATTGCAGCAGTGCTTCGACGCCGTCGAGATCGACACCGGCGGCGGCCATCTGTGCGAGGAGGGCCGTCGCTCCGGCCAACTGTTCGAGGCATCCGCGGTTGCCACATCGGCAGACCGGACCGGAGTTCGCCTGCGTCGTGTGACCGATCTCGCCCGCCTCGCCCGACGCGCCGCGAAAGAGTCGACCATCGACCAGAAGTCCGGCGCCGACCCCCGCAGCGACCTTCAGGTAGGCGAGCACCCGGCTGCCGCGGCCCGCGCCGAGCCGGCCTTCGGCCAGCGCCCCGAGGTTTGCGTCGTTCTCGAGCAGCACCGGTGCCTGCAGGCGGTTCTCGAGCTCGTCGCGGGAGGCGAGCCCCACCCATCCGGGCAGGATGGTCGCGGACCCCATGCGGCCCGAGGCGCGATCGACCGGGCCGGGCAGTCCCACGCCGACGCCGAGCAGGTCCCGTTGCTCGATCGCAGACTCGTGCACCACCCGCTTCGTCAGGGCGGTGACAAGTTCCAGCGTTTCCTCGGGGTGATCAGGGACGTCGACATGCTCGACCGCTTCGGCGAGAACATGCAGACCGAGGTCGGCGACCGCGACGCGAACGTGCGTGCGCCCGATGTCCACACCGACCGCGGCTGCGGCACTCGGTTCGAGACCGACGAAAGCGGGTGGCCGACCGCCGGACGTCGGCCGGCGCGTGTTCGCCTCCTCGCGGACGAGGCCGCGGTCGAGCAGTTCGCTCAGCAGGCTGGACACCGTTGCCCGGGACAGCCCAACGCTGTGCACGAGGTCAGCCCGCGGAAGCGGCCCTTCGAGCCGCAAGACGTCCAGGATGCGGGCCAGATTGGCCGCGTGCGGATCCGCCCGACGTACAGGACGCCCGGCGCGGGTCACGGCCGCACTGTGGGCGCCGCTGTCTGTTCTGTCAAGGAGTCGTCAGAACGGCGTGACCTGCAGCCACGGATGCCGTGCATCCTGTGACGCTGGGGAGACAGATCACGGTTTGGCCAAATCTGGTCCGCAAAGCCGATCCAGTTGTGACTGCTGGTTGACAGAACGAGGCAACGGCGAGATTGTCCGGCGACAAGACAGCAAGCGTCCTGCAGGTGCCGGCTCCGCGGAGCCGCGTTCGTCCCCGGAGGCGACAGTGCCCACACGCCGTTCAGCCACACGCGCCGCGGTCCTCGCGTCGCTGCTCCCCGTCGCATTCATCGCCGCCTGCGGCTCGTCCGGCAGCAGCGGCGGCAATACGACGGGCTCCAGCCAGTCGCCGTCGGGGGGCGGGGGTTCCGCGCAAGGGGCCTGCAAACTCACCAACCCGCCGAAGAGCGCAGCCCAGGCACCAGCGGCGACAACCAGCGCCAAGGCGAGCGGCAAGGTCGGTGTGATCCTTCCTGACACCACCTCGTCCACGCGATACACGCTGTACGACGCCCCGCTCCTGAAGAGCGCTCTGTCAGCCGCCGGCATCACCCCGAACGTGCAGAACGCAGGGGGCAGCACATCCCGGTTCGAGTCGATCGCCCAGAGCATGATCGGCAGTGGCGTCAAGGTGCTCATTATCGACTCGATTGACGCCACGTCGGGTGCGGCTGTCGAGCGGCAGGCGCAATCCGCCGGCGTCAAGGTCATCGACTACGACCGAGTCAACCTCGGCGGCACCGCGCCGTACTACGTCTCGTTCGACAACGAGGAGGTCGGCAAGCTGCAGGCGCAGACGCTCGTCGACTGCCTCAACGCGAGCGGCAAGTCCAACCCGCAGATCATCATGATGTCCGGCGGCAAGGACGTCGACAACAACGCCGTCCTGTTCGCTAAGGGTGCCCACACGGTGCTCGACCCGCTGCAGTCACAGGGCAAGTTGAAGATCGTGTCGGAGTCGGTGGTCGCGGGATGGACCATCGCCAAGGCAGCGCCGACATTCACCCAGGCGCTGACCGCGGCAGGTGGGAAGGTTGACGGCGTCGTCGCGGCAAACGACGACATCGCGAACGCGGTCCTCGGCGTACTCAAGAGCAACGGCCTGGCCGGGCACGTCGCCATCACCGGACAGGACTCCGGCGTCGAAGGTCTCCAGAACATCCTCACCGGGCAGCAGAGCATGACGATCTTCAAGAACGTCAAGCTCGAGGCTGCCGCCGCGGCCCGGCTGGCCATCGCGCTGATCAGCGGCAAGACGGCGTCCCAGGCTGGGCTGACGCTGACCAAGTTCGATGACCCGAAGGCTCCGAACCACAACCTGCAGGCGCTGTTGCTTCCACCTCTGGTCATCACCCAGGCCAACGTGATGGACGTCGTCCACGCCGGCGCGCTCACGGTCGCCCAGATCTGCAAGGGCATCGAGACGGCGTGCAGCTCCGCGGGCGTCCAGTAGTTGCCGATTGCGCGTCCTGACGACACGGTGGCCGGATCGGCGGTACGGTCCGGCCACCAGCAGGAGGAGCGTCCGGTGGCTGAGCCCATCCTCGAGATACGGAGCCTGAACAAGAGTTTCGGCCCCGTGCACGTCCTTCACGACGTCGACCTCGCCATCTGTCCGGGCGAGGTCGTCGCGCTTGTGGGGGACAACGGTGCTGGTAAGTCGACGCTCGTGAAGTGCATTGCCGGGATCAACAGCATCGACAGCGGAACGGTCCTGTTCGAGGGAAGCCCGGTAACGCTCACCGACCCGCGCGCCGCGGCGGCCCTTGGAATCGAGTTCGTCTACCAGGACCT
The DNA here is from genome assembly GCA_045807285.1 of Actinomycetes bacterium. GTDB lineage: Bacteria > Actinomycetota > Actinomycetes > JAWWOW01 > JAWWOW01 > JBJMHR01. The sequence goes on along the minus strand of JBJMHR010000013.1, from coordinate 222,320 downwards.
CGCACTGTCGGACAACCTCGACATCACACAAAACATGTTTCTGGGCCGCGAGATCCGCCGCTACGGCTTCCTTGCCGACGGTGAGATGGAGCGCAAGGCACGCGAGACGCTGACCGGGTTGTCCGTGCGCACGGTGTCATCGGTTCGGCAGTCCGTCGCGAGCCTGTCCGGCGGACAGCGACAGACCGTCGCCATTGCAAAGGCTGTGCTCTGGAACAGCAGGGTCGTCTTCCTTGACGAGCCGACCGCGGCCCTCGGCGTCGCCCAGACCCGTCAGGTTCTCGACCTGGTACGCCGCCTCGCCGATCAAGGCCTGGGTGTCGTGCTGATCTCGCACAACATGAACGACGTCATGGAGGTTGCCGATCGGGTGGCAGTGCTGTTCCTCGGGCGCGTCGCCGCTGTGGTGAACGCGAAGGAGAGCAGCACGACGCAGATCGTCGAGCTGATCACGGCCGGACGGAGCGGCGATATCGGGTTGGCTCCGGCGACCGCCGACGAGAGCATCTGAGGCGCGCGCCATGTCGACCCCGAAGGCAACGGATGCCTCAGCTGCGGACCGTCCGAGCGGCTCCGGGGGCCAGTCGGGCGACTTCTCGCTCGACGTCGAGCGTCGTACCGTCCCGTCCGCTATCCGGGCTTACTTCGATCGCTTGCGCTCCGGCGAGCCCGGTGCGCTTCCTTCCGTGCTCGGTCTCATCGTCCTTGCGGCGATCTTCAGTCAGGTCAGCAGCCGGTTCCTGAGCCGCAATAACATCGGCAACCTTCCCGGCCAGGGCGCCTACATCGCGATCATCGCGATGGGTCTCGTCTTCGTGTTGTTGCTCGGCGAGATCGACCTATCCGCCGGAACGACCGGCGGGATCTGTGCGGGGTTCGCGGCGCAGGCAATTTTCTCGCGCGGGCTGCACCACGGCGTCTCAGGGTTGCTTTATTGGATGCTCATCGCCTCGATGGTGACGGCGACGTTGCTCGGCTTCTATCTCAAGTCGATCACCGGACCGATCGTGGTCATCGTCGGCTTGGTGATTGTGCTGGCGGGTGCCGACAAGCACGTCCTGCTTGCCCTTATTCTCGCTGTCTCCATTGGGTGTGCGGTGGGAATCTTCATCGGCTGGTTGGTTGCCTCGGTCGGCATCCCGAGCTTCATCGTGACCTTGGCGTTGTTCCTGGCCTTCCAGGGCGTGCTGCTGTTCGCGCTGAAATCCCAGCCGATCGGGGTCAACAGCTACAACCTCTGGTACGACCTCGCGCACAGCAACTTGTCACCCGGATGGAGCTGGGTCTTCTCCATCACGGTCGTCGCCGGTTACTTCATCTTCACTGCCGTCAAGTCGCTGCGTGCGCATGCGGCTGGGTTGGCCGCTGACACGATGCAGCTGGTCGTCGTACGAGCGGCCATCCTCGCCGCCGTCGCGATCGTCATCACCTACTTCGCCAACCAGAACAGGAACACCAACTCGTTCAGGAAGATCGAGGGTCTGCCGTACGCCGCGGTGATCCCGATCGCGCTTATGATCCTGGCGACGCTTGTGCTGACGAAGACGCCGTGGGGACGGCACCTTTACGCGACCGGCGGCAACGAGGAAGCGGCTCGACGCGCGGGTATCGACGTACGGCACATCAAGGTCACGGCATTCACGGTGAACTCCGGCTTCGCCGCGCTCGGTGGTGTGTTCCTCGCCTCAAACACGGGCGGTGCACAACTCGACCTCGGTGCAGGCAACATCCTGTTGTTCGCGGTGGCCGCCGCCGTCATCGGCGGCACGTCGTTGTTCGGTGGCCGCGGCAAGCCACGTGACGCCATCCTTGGCGCTCTCGTGATCGTGATGATCCCGAACGGCATCGGCCTGAAGCCGAACCTCGGCGTGCAGCACCAGGAAGTCATCACCGGCATCGTCTTGCTCGTCGCTGCGTCGGTGGACGCGATCTCCCGTCGTCGCGCACTGGGGCGCTGACTCTACTTTGTAAGACCGGGCTGCGGGAGCCGCACGACCTGGCCGGTCTGCGAAGACTGGGTTGCCGCTTCGAGGATGCGCAGTGTCGTGACAGCGTCCGTCGGGTCCACGGGAACAGGACCGTCATCGAGCAGCGCGTTGCGCCACTGCGCGTAGAACTGCGGCCATGCGCCCGGCGTACTCGGCACCCGGCGTGCGTCGTCGCCTGCTCCGACCATCGGCCACGAGAGCTCCGGAACTGCGCCCCAGTCGTCGGCGTCGGGGCGACGACCGCTGCGGAGCGCCGCTTCCTGCGGGTCCAGGTCGGGCGCGACGAACGCAGCTCGGTCGCCGAGGACACGTAGCCGCGGCCCGCGCTGGGCAGCGAGGGCGCTCGCCCACAGATGTGTGGTGACGCCTGAGGTGTGCCGGAGTGCGACGAAGACGTCGTCGTCGACCACCGCGTCAGTACGCCGTACATCAACTTCGCCGTACACGGTCGTCACCGGACCGAAGAGGTGCGTCGCTTGGTCCACGAGGTGGCTGCCGAGATCGAGGAGGATCCCGCCGCCGGCAGCGCGATCCCCGCTCTCTTTCCAGCCCGGCTTCAACTGCGAGCGAAACCGCTCGAACCGCGACTCGAACCGGTGCACCCGACCGAGCTCACCGTCGGCGAGCACCCGTTGCAACGTGAGCAGCTCGGCGTCCCATCGTCGGTTCTGGTACGTCGTCACCAGCACGTCACGTTGCCGGGCGAACTCCACCAAGTCGGCGGCCTCTGTCGACGATATGGCGAGTGGTTTGTCGACTACTACCGGAAGGCCGACTTCGAGCGCGGCATGCGCAAGGGTGACGTGCGATGCGTTCGGCGTCGCAACAACGACCGAGTCGTAGTCCTCGGCGGTCGACCACACCTCGTCCGGGTGCGCGAGCACGCGCGCCTCAGGAAGCGCCGTGCGTGCCTGCGCCTGCCGCTCTGGGTTGCCGGTTACGACCGCGGTCACGCGCATCCCCGGCACCGCCGAGATCACGGGAGCGTGGAACGTCGAGCCCGCGAGGCCGTAACCGATAAGCGCGATACGTAGCGGCATGACACAGATCATCGACGACGGGTTCAGACATGGCGGTTAGGTGGCTGTAGCCCGTCGGCACGTATCCGGGCCCCAACGGTCGCGTTGGGCCTTACGGCGCGGGTACCCCGACCCCGCGCCCGAGGTCCCCGGCACAGGCCCCGTCCCTGTGTCGGGGCCTCTCATCTGAAGGGCCGCCTTGCGTGCTGCCCCGCGTTGGTTCCGGCGTACTAGGCATTTTTGCTCTGGTGTTCCCGCCGTCCCAAGCGAAGCGTTGAGGTACGGCGGCTCAGGTGCCATCCCCCGTGCACTTGGGTCGCCGCTGACGGTCCGGACGCCGTGCGGCTGCTCAGCCGTTCAGGCGGAACCAGCGATAGCCATAGGGACGTAGCGCCAACCCGGACAGGCGCGCGTTGGGCGAGTCGTACGCACCGTCGGCGAACACTTCGCGAAGGCTGCGGCTGTCGACGCCGTCGAGGCGCCCGATGTCGACTGTTCGAGCAACGGCGGCCAGGTTGTGCAGCGCGAGGAACGAACCTTCCGCCGCGTCACACCGGTGCGCCAGGACCGATCGCGGTAGCGCCGCGTCGATCACGGTGCAGGTGCCGACGCCGACCTCCGGGCACTCACGCAGGGTCCGGATCATCTGCTCGAACCACCGCAGCAGCGAGTCCGCATCGCGCTGCTGCGCGGTCACGTTGACCTGCCCGCAGCCGTAGCGCCCGCGGGTCATGACCGGTCGGACCTGCTGCGCGACTGGAGCCGTCGTGAACCCACCACCGGCGCCGGCCCGCCACTGCATCGGCGTACGCAGTGCATTGCGCTCGGGCAGCGAGAGATCCTCGCCCATGCCGATCTCCTCGCCGTACCGAAGAACGGGGGTCCCCGGCATGGTGAACTGCAGCGAGTAGGCAAGCTCGATGCGGCGGCGGTCGCCTTTGAGCATCGGCGCCAGCCGGCGGCGGATGCCGCGGCCGAATAGCTGCATGTCCGCCTTGGGCGCAAAGGCGCGGAACACCTCGCCCTGCTGTTCTTTGGTCAGCCGGCTGAGGTCGAGCTCGTCGTGGTTTCGAAGGAACGTCGCCCACTGGGCCATCGCGGGCAGTTGCGGTGGTTGGCGCAGGGCTTCGGCGACGGGCTCCGCGTCACCCCGCGCGAGCGCCAACCAGATCCGTGCATTGAGCAGGAAGTCGAACAGCATGTGGGCGCGGTCGTTCGCCCCGCCCGGTGTCGCGGCGCAGTAGTCCGGCAGTTTGTCGGGGTCGACGTTCGCCTCGCACAGCAAGACCGAGTCGCCGCTGCGCCACTGCGACTCCTGGCGCCAGTGGTCGAGGATGCTGAAGTCCTGCGGTGCGGGATCGTGCCCGACCTCGACCTGTTCGAGCACGAACGGAGCCGCGTCGATACGGAAGCCCGAGACGCCAAGCTGCAGCCAGAACCCCATCACTTTGTGAATCTCCGCACGCACGTCCGGGTTGCGCCAGTTGAGGTCGGGCTGGAAGTCGAAGAACCGGTGGTAGTACCAAGCCTGCGCAGCGTCGTCCCACGTCCACGTCGCGTCTTGCTCGCCGGGGAACACGATCCCCTGCTTGCGGTCCGGCGGCTCGGTGTCGCTCCAGACATACCAGTCGCGGTACGGCGACTGCGGACTGTTGCGCGCGGACTGGAACCACGGATGCTCGTTGGACGTGTGGTTGACCACCAGGTCAAGGAGGATCCGGATGCCGCGCTCGTTTGCCTGCAGTGCTAGCTCCGCGAAGTCGCCGAGGCTGCCCAACCGCGAATCGACCGCGTAGTAGTCGGCGACGTCGTACCCGTCGTCGCGGTTGGGGGTGGGGTGGATCGGGTTGAGCCAAAGGCAGGTGACACCGAGGCGGGAGAGGTAGTCGAGCTTGCCGATCAGCCCCTGCAGGTCGCCGTACCCGTCACCGTTTGAGTCGGCGAACGTCTCGACGTCGACGCAGTAGATGACTGCTTCCCTGTACCAGCGTTCCGACATGAGGGAACCGTTCCCCGTCTGCGCCGGTTGAGACTGGGATGTCGGGCTAGTGCAAGATCACCTTCAGCAAGAGGATGCCGGCACCCATCGACGCCCCGAGTGCCGCGTCGAGCACCAGGTCACGTAACCGAAGACGGGCGCGCATCCCTGCGACGAGCTCGAAGGTCACGAGCGCCGCAGCGCAGCTCCACAGCGCCCACGTCACCGTCGAAGCCAAACTGACGCCAACGGCCCAGCCGACCAGCAGCACGACGAGCGGGCTCAGGGCACCTCGGATCAACGCCCATTCATGCCACAGCGTGCTCGCTAGCCGCCGCATCGACCACCGACCAGGGTGCTCGAAGCGATCCCCGAGAAAGCGCGCGTAGGCGTGCGCCAGCCAGTAGAGGGTCAAGGCGACGAGGACCGCCTCGTCCAGCTTGGCGAAGGTTTCCAGTCGGCTGTTCTCTGCGGCCAAAAGCGTCCCGACAACGACGGTCCCGTACACGACGCCGCTGGGGTTGTCCTCCGGTGCAATCCAGCGCGCGATGGCGCTGAACACCCGTCCTCGGTTAGCAGGCGGAACATCAGGGGGCGTCGCCGCGGTTTGCGTCACGCGCAATTTCTATCGCGCACGCGCGGTCTGCCATGATCCGATCATGTGGCGGAACGGGAGTTGGCGTTATGCCCTGAGGCACATGGTGGCCGGCATGAGGCCATACAGCATCGGCATTGCCGTCATGTGGGGTGCGAGTGCATGCGTCGTACTGTTCGTGTTGGCACTTGTTGTACCCGGCACGTGGCCTCGCATGGGGTTTGGAGCCGGCGCTCTGGCCGAACTCGTCGCGTCGGGTTTGACGTTGCGAGTGCTTAACCGGAACCTCAGCCGCACCAGGTAAGTGGACTCTGCGCGTGCCCGACGTGTGGACAGCTGAGCAGCTGTCGGAGGCATGCGGTGAGTCGGTCGAGCGTCTTACCAGTTACGCAGAGCTTGGCCTGCTTCAGCGAGCCGGGGACGGCCTTTCCTACACCGGCGATGCGCTACACCGGTTGGGATTGATCCGGTTCGCACGGGCTCGCGGTGTTGACGAGCAACGGCTGGGCCAGGCGGTTGCCGAGCAGGGTGACCTGTTGTCGGTCTTCGACTACCTCAGCGAAGCGGAACCCACCGAGCTGACCCTCGAACAGGCCGCCGCTCGGGCCGGGCTGGATGCCGACCTCGTGTCAGTCCTGGTGGAGGTTCTCGGCTGGGACCCAACCGAGCGGGCGACGAACGAAGACGTCGACGCGCTTGACCTGCTCAGTCAAGCGTTGCAGTTGGGTCTGTCCCGCGAGCCCTTGGTGCAGGTTGTCCGCGTTCTTGCCGACATGCTCGACCGGCTCGCTGACGCCGAGGTGCGCACGTTCCACGACTACGTACACGAACAATTCCGTGCCAGCGGACTGTCCGGCAGCCAGTTGTTGGAAGCGAGCCAGTCACTGGCCAAGCCGCTGCTCGCACTTGTCGAGCCAGCGGTCACTTACTTTCACCGCCGTGCATTCGAACGTGCTAACCAGGAAGACTTGCTGCGGCACCTGCTTGAAGCCACCACAGCGCCCGCGTCGACGCCGGGTGAATCCCAGGCGACAGTGATGTTCATCGACCTCGCTGGCTTCACCCCGCTGACCGTGGCCATGGGTGACGCCGGCGCCGCGGAGGTCCTGCGCAAGTTCGCCACATTGGTCCGCGCGAGCACGGCACAGCACGGCGGGCGAATCATCAAGCAGATCGGTGACGCGTTCATGGTCACCTTCCTCGATCCGTGCGATGCCGTGCGCTGCGGGGTTGCCCTGCTGACCGCCGTCGAAGCCGAGGCGGACTTCCCCGGTCTGCACATCGGCGCACACCACGGGCGGGTGTTGTTCACCGAGGGCGACTACGTCGGCGGTGCGGTCAACCTTGCCGCGCGTGTCGCCGGAGCCACGGGGGAGAACGAGTTTCTCGTGACAGCGGATTTGTACGCCGCCGTCAGCCGGGACGTGACGGCTCAGTTCACCGAACTGCCGGAGCGTGAACTCAAAGGACTCGCCGAACCAGCCCGGCTCTTCGCAGTCTCGCTGGCGTAGCCCCTTGTTGCGGCCAAGCGGCCAGGGCCTAGAGACGCCGCAAGAAAAACGAGACCCCGGCACGGAACCGGGAGAGGTCGCGCCGGGGCCTCGGCGCCCAGCCCGGGGGAAGCCGGACGCCGAAGTGCCCAACGATGCGCCGCGGCCCTAGATACGGCCATATGCCCGCTTTTGGGCGTGATTTTTTGCCCGACCTGGTGGCCCTGTGAGGCCCGTCCTCGGATGCACGCGCAACATGGACCGGAGATGCCCGGCGCTACTCTGCCTCGTGGCCGTTGACATCACGACCAGGATCGAAATCTCGCGGCCCCGCGTCGAAGTGGCCCAATACGCGGCGGACCCGAGCCAGGCCACCGTCTGGTACGAGAACATCAAGCGAGTCGAATGGCAGACGAAACCACCTGTGTCCCTCGGAAGCAGGGTTGCATTCGTCGCGCGTTTCCTTGGCCGGCAACTCGCGTACACCTACGAAGTCGTCGTGTACGAGCCTGGGGAGCGGCTCGTTATGCGAACCGAAGAGGGACCGTTCCCGATGGAGACGACGTACATCTGGGATGACGCCACGGGCGGCGGGACGAGGATGACGCTACGCAATCGGGGCGAACCACGTGGGTTTTCATCACTGGCGGCGCCGGTGATGGCTAGAGCGATGCGACGGGCGAACAAGAAGGATCTTGCTCGTCTCAAAGAGGTTCTCGAGCGCCAGCAGTAGCGCTCAATGCGGTGACTGCATGCCGATTGCTTTTGCGGTCGCCGCGTCCGCGGGGAAGAACGACTCGATGACGATCTCGTCGAGCGTCACGTCGTACGGCGCCCCGAGTGTCGAGACCACCGTGAAGAAGGACAGGACGGTGTCCCCGGTCGCGAGCCGCAACGCCAGGACAGGGGCGATTGCATGGGTCGCCCGCCGGGGGCGGCCCACGCCCGGGTAGGTCAGGCACTCGCGGATGAGGTCGCGGATCGTCGGGTCGCCGGTGGCGCGCAGCTGCCGATGCAACCGGATCAGGACGTGCTCGCTGTAGTCGCTGAAGTTGGCGACGCGCGAGCGCAGCCCGTCGGGGTGTAGGACCAGCCGAATGATGTTGACCGGATCGGTCATCAGCTCGTCCGGAACGCCCTCGACGAACGTCAGCGCGGCGTCGTTCGCGAGCACGAGGTTCCAGGCGTGGTCGGCGACCAGCGCGGGACACGGCTGGTGTGCGTCTACGAGCGACTGCAGTGACAGCCGTACGTCGCGCATCGATTCGGCCGATAGCGGTGTCTGCGCGTACTCCGGCGCGTAGCCGGCAGCCAACAGCAGGGCGTTGCGCTCGCGCAGCGGAAGCTCGAGGTACTCCGCCAACCGCATGACCATGTCGCGGCTCGGCCGCGCCCGTCCCGTCTCGATGAAGCTCAGGTGGCGGGTGGAGACGCCGGTTTCGCTCGACAGCTCCAACTGGCTGACCCGGCGCCGGTTGCGCCACTCGCGCAGCAACGGCCCCACGGGAAGGGTGGCAGTGGGTGCGGCCGACATGTTCTGCACGATAGGCGGCCGCTGATTCGGCCGCCGTTACCTCGTAGGTAATCGCCGTACAGCATTCGGCGTCGCATGCTCTGGCCATCGCCGAGTTGAGGGAGAGAGCCATGACCACCATGACCACGTCCTACGAGGCCAGCACGGTCGGCCCCCGCACGTCGATGCTGCGCCGGATGCTCGCCGGGGCGGCCGTGTTCGATGCTGTCGGTGGCGTCTTCTGCCTCGCAGCCGCGGACGAGCTGGCCCGCTGGCTGTCGATCCCGCGGGGCGCCGCCTATGTGACGGGAGCGGTCTTCCTTATCGCGGCGGCTGCCGGCGGGCTCTCGCTTCGCCGCGAGTCGCTCAAGGTGACCTGGATTGTCGCCACGAACGAGCTGTTCGCGCTGTGGTGCGTGCTGATGCTGGCCATTGACAGCCCCAACGCACTGGGTGTCGCGCTGCTCCTCGTCGCCGCACTGTCGAGCGCCGGCACGGGTGTCGCGGAACTCCTGCTCGCTCGGCGCCGCTGACGTTGACCTTCAGGGATCCGGTGCCGGTGGCCGATCCGAACGTCAGGTGCTGTTTGTTTTCTCATAGACCGCGACTTGACTCGTGCTGTCGGAGGTGAACGGCGATCGGTCCCAGCCTGCCCACCGGTCGCGGAGTCGGAAGCCGGCGAGTCTGGCCATCAGGTCGAGCTCGCCCGGCCAGACATAGCGGTAGGGCGCCGAATGCTGCACCAGGCGCCCGTGCACTCTCATCCAGTGATGCGACGAGGTGATCTGCCCGAGCGGATCATCGAGAGTCTCGATAGCGACGTGATCGGGATCGAGGGTGAAAACCCTGGCTGCTTGTCCGGGCGGGAACAGCCGCAGTTGCGGAACCATCAACTCCACCACGAAGCACCCGGCCGGCTCCAGGTGTCGTGCCGCGTTGACGAAAACGGCGACCTGCTCTTCCTGCGTCGTCACGTTCATGAGCGAGTTCGCCACGACATAGACGAGCCCGAACTGACCAGGAACTCGAGTACTGGTCATGTCTCCGACTGTGACGAACACCGCCTCCGAACCGGGCTTGGCGCGCATCCGCTTGGTCATGTCGGGTGACAACTCGATTCCCGACACGGAGACACCGCGCGCGCTCAGCGCCAGCGCGACACGTCCGGTGCCCACCGCGAACTCCACAGCGGGCCCACCGCGGGCGAGCTCAGTGAGCAGGTCGAGCATGGGAGCTAAGACCGAGTGCTGCTCCTTCGCGGCGTAGACATCGTCATAAACCTCGGCCAACTCCTGGTCCCAGACGATTGACGCCATGACCAGAGCCTGCCTAATCGGATGCTGCCGCGTCCACCGCGTTTCTGCGAAAGCGACGCGAGTTTCTTTCACGCGTAGCCGTGACCTTCGCGGTAGAACGCGAGAGCGTCATCGACGGATGCAATGTCATGCCGGGTACGTGGCGACCGTGGATCCTGCGCTACACGACGTGTCGGGTCAGGTGCTCCCGCGGCTCCTCATCAAGGCCGCGACCTGGTGGTGCCGCCCGACTGGGACCAGGTGGACTCCGTCGACAGCACCTGACTGCCGTAGCACCGCGACGAGGTCAAGCGCGCGGTGCACCCCAGCATCGGGGTCATGCTCCAGAGCTGCGATGAGGTCGTCGGGCACATTGATCTCGGGGAGAGCGGCCGCGATCCGCGCTGCCATCTTCGCGCTGGCCATGACGAGAACACCAGCGAAAACCTGGCCGCCGTAGTCGAGCTCCCGCCGCCACTTGATGAGCTTGTCCGGCTCGAACGACGCTTGCACGAGCCAGAAGTCTGCTTCGTGCTTCCAGGTTGGAACGGTGCTGCCGCTGCGAGCGGTGACGCCGAGCGAGAAGTCAGCGTCAGGGTATGCGCGGGCCTCTGTGAGCATCTGCCGCACCGTTAGGTCCGACCGGCCCCCCTCGGCTGGATCATCGCCGCGTACGAACAAGAAGTCGCGGACGCCGTATGCGGCGGCCGTGAGCAGGTCTCGACGGAACCCGAGCAGGTTGCGGTCGCGGCTGTTGACGCACGCGATCGCGCGTCCGCCGAGATCGGCCACCTCACGTGCAACGGCGATGCTCGACACCGTCGCTCGGCCGATGTGGTTGTCCGGGATGAGGAACTGATCGGTAATGCCGTCGAACGCCACGATCTGGCGGCGCACCCGACGAAGGTCAGGGGTCGTGGCCGGCTCAACTTCGCACAGAACCGAAAACGCGCCCGCGTCATTTGTCACGGATCAACTATCCCGGACGTCCGCTCAAAGGTGCACGAGAAGTGCCGCTACAGGCGCTTCAGATCACCGCAATACACCGTGTTGCGCGACAGTAGGGGTTACCGGGCCCGCCGCGTCATACCGCCTGTGGATCGGTTGCGGCGGATGTCGGCGATCGCCTGACGGAACTTCGCCCGATTCTCCGGGGTGTCGTACCTGCGGCGCGCATCCGCGATCAGCCGCTGACCGCGCTCGCTCCGTGCAAAGGCCACGGCTGACTCGATCAGCCCCAGCCGCCTCATCCCCATGCGCCGACTTTGCCCTGTACCGGGTCTGCTCAATCGTCCTGTGGGTCTGCACGTGTCGTGGAGGTGCCGTGTTCCGGCGTTGCCTGGACCGCCTCAACGTGAGCTGTAATGAGCATCGGCTCTCACCTGCGGAAATACTCGGGTGAGTGACGGGGCTCGAACCCGCGACAACCGGGACCACAACCCGGTGCTCTACCAGCTGAGCTACACCCACCAAGGTGTGCAGCGACATGCCCGGTGGACACCTCGCGACGTAAAGATTCTAGGGGAGCGGCGGCGCGTCCTCGTCTAGATCGGGGGCCGCGACCGGCGGCACTGAGGCGCCCACGATCGCCGACGCCGCTGCGGCGGCGGTCTCGGCGTCGGGGCCGGGCGGCGGGACGAAGACCGTGGACCGGTAGTACCGCAGCTCGTCGATGCTCTCCAGGATGTCGGCGAGGGCGCGGTGACCGCCGTTTTTCGGCGGGCTGTTGTAGTAGGTCTTCGGATACCAGCGGCGGGTCAGCTCTTTGACGCTCGACACGTCGACCATCCGGTAATGCAGGTAGCCCTCGAGGGCAGGCATGTCCCGCGCCAGGAACGCTCGGTCGGTCGCGACCGAGTTGCCGCACAACGGCGCCTTGCGGGGCTCCGGCACGAACTCACGAAGGTAGTCGAGCAGCTGCTTCTCTGCGTCACCCATCTCGAGCGTCGACGCCGCTACCGCCTCGATCAGACCTGAGGCGGCATGCATCTCCTGTACGACGTCGACCATCGTGGACATGACCTCTTGCGGTGCGGTCACAACCAGATCGATGCCTGGGTCGAGGAGGCGCAGTTCCGAGTCGGTCACGACGAGCGCGACTTCGATCAGCGCGTCGGTGCGCAGGTCGAGGCCGGTCATCTCGCAGTCGATCCACACCAGCCGGTCCAGCACGGCGGCAGCCTACGCGGGCGTACCCCATGGGCGAGCGTTTCGGAGCAGTCCCACCAGTTGGGTCGCACCTATATATGCATCGCAGTAGACGTCGGCACCGTCGTCGTAGGCCTGGGCCTCGTCCTGCGCTGAACCAGTCCCGTTGATCACGACGATGGCGCTGTCCGGGCTCGCCATCCGGATCGCGTGAAGCAGCAGCCGCTCGTTCAGCGCATGCATGGCGAGGTCCACGATGAGCATGTCGGGCTGTAGTTCCTGGACCCGGTGAACCGCGACCGCGTAGGTCGCCGCGACGCCCACGACGGCGAAGTCCGGCTCGCCGTCGAGGATGCCTTGGAGCGCTGCTGCATGGATGGACCGGTCAGTGATGATCAGCACACGGCGGGTCGACGTCAGCCGCGTGGGCAAGGTAGGCGCCTCGCCCACTCGGTGGCCGGGGACTCGCTTCATCGGACTGCCCTTCAGTCGACGGGACGAGGCGGGCGTCTCGCACGTTCAGGGGTGGCCTGAATGGGCCATCTGGCTGCTTTCTCCGACCCTTTCGGCCCACCAGGAGCATTACTTGAGTCCTTTGTCGGATTTTTCATCCGGAAGGATCAATCGGGTGCGAGTCCTCCTCTTCGGAACATATGACACCAGGCGCCATCCGCGCGTCGGCATCCTCCGCCACGGCCTGCAAGCGGCCGGGGCGAACATCGCGGAGTGCAACGTGCCCTGGGGTCTGGACACGGATGCGCGGGTGGCGATCCTCCGCCGGCCCTGGCGGCTCCCGCTGCTCCTCGTGTCTCTGGCCGCAGCATGGGCGCGGTTGCTACGCCGGTCCCGCGGCGTGGGGTCCGTCGACGCGGTCCTCGTCGGGTACCTCGGCCACTTCGACGTCGTCCTTGCGCGTCTGCTATTCCGCCGTACGCCGATCGCGCTCGACCACCTGATCAGCGCCAGCGACACCGGCACGGACCGCGGCGAGTCCGGCGCGATCAAGCAACTCCTGCTTCGCGCCATAGATGCGGCGGCGCTCCGCTGTGCGGACATCGTCGTCGTCGACACGGTCGAGCATGCCGAGCTGCTTCCGGAGCAGCACCGGCACAAGGCCGTCGTGTGCCCGGTCGGTGCTCCGCAGCAGTGGTACGCCGCACGCCGTCCGCGGTCGGTCACTGCGGAAGGTTCGCTGCGGGTCGTGTTCTTCGGCCAGTACACACCGTTGCAAGGAGCACCGACCATCGGGTCCGCGGCCGCGCTGCTCGCGGGTGACAACGTGGAGCTGACGATGATCGGCAGCGGCCAGGAGTTCGCGGCTGCGCGTGCCGCCGCCGACGGCGCCAAGGTCGACTGGCAGGGCTGGGTCGAGCCGGAAGACCTGCCCGCGGTCGTCGCGTCGTACGACGTCTGCCTCGGCATCTTCGGGACCGGGCCGAAGGCACTCCGCGTCGTACCGAACAAGGTCTTTCAAGGTGCGGCCGCCGGCTGCGCCCTCGTGACGTCCGACACGGCACCGCAACGTCGGCTGCTGGGAGATGCGGCGGTGTTCGTCCCGCCGGGCGACCCCCATGCGTTAGCGGGCGCATTGAGCGAGCTCGCGGCGCAGCCCCAGCGCGTCGCGTCGCTGCGTCAGGCCGCCGCCGACCTGGCCGACCACTCCTTCACGGCCGAGGCGGTCGCCGCGCCCCTGTGGGAGCGCCTATGTAATGGCGGGCGATGAAGCCGCCGCTTACGCCGATGGCCCGGCTCCGCTATGACCGCATCCGCGCGCTCCTTCCGCTCGGCCCGAGGTCGCTGTTGGAGATCGGCTGTGGTGAGGGCGCCGTCGGCTACCGCCTCGCGCAGCAGTACAGCTACGTCGGGGTCGAGCCGGACGAGCAGTCGTGTGCGGTGGCGCGGGCACGCGTTGGTGCGCGCGGTGACGTGCGCTGCGCCGACATCGCGACCCTAACCGGTGAACGGTTCGACATCGTGTGCGCGTTCGAGGTGCTCGAACACATCGAGGACGATGAGAGCGCGCTGCGTGCCTGGTGCGGGTTGCTCGATCCCGGCGGTCACCTCCTCATCAGCGTCCCGGCGTACGCCGACCGCTTCGGTGCGGCAGACGAGGCAGTTGGGCACTTCCGGCGGTACGAGCCGGCCGCCGTGGCGAAGCTCCTCGAATCCGTTGGGCTCACCGACGTGCGGATGCTGATGTACGGCGCGCCGCTCGGTTACGCACTCGAGTCGGTGCGCAACCGGTTGCTCGCCACGCGCAGTTCGGACGCATCGCGGGCGGACCGCACAGCGGCGAGCGGCCGGCTCCTTCAACCACGCAACCCCGTTGTTGCAACGATGACGGCTGTCGCAGTCGCGCCGTTTGCGCTCGTGCAACGCGCGTTGCCGCATCACGGCGTCGGCATCGTCGCCCGCGGGCAGCTCCCGCCTCAAACGGCGGCCGGAGCCACGCCGATCAGGGGCGCCGACCCCAGGCGGAGATGAGTGGAGCGGTCGTCACGTCGATTCGTCCGGCACTGACGTTGCCAACGTGTGCATCCAGCTCATCCGACGTCACGGCCTCCGACGCGACCAGTTGCTCTCGGAGCTGCTCGACGGTCGCCCGCTCGAGCCGCGCGCCCGCTGCAGACGCAACAGGGAAGAACGCGTCGGCACCGACATCAACCAAGCCTGCCTCGCGTAACAGCCGGGGCAGCTTGCGTCCATAGGCAAGGTCAGCACCGCGCGCAGCGAGCAGCGACCGGAAGCCGTGCCGCACTTTGTTCGCGAGCTGCTGCTCCGCGCCGTACTCGTCCGGGCAGGCGAGCGGTTGCAGTGCCGGGTCGGCATCCTCGATGAGCAGCCAGCCGCCGGGTTGCAAGGAAGCGACCATCGAACGCAGCGCCGCAGCGCGTTGGGCCAGGTGCACGAGCACCAACCGGGCGTGCACGAGGTCGAACGTCGTCATGGGTGGATCGTCGACACGCACGTCGTGCAGGCGTACTTCGAACGACGAGTCCGAACCTCTCAACAACGACACGTCGATGTCGGTGGCGATCACGTGGCCGCCCGGGTGCGCCCGTTCCGCGAGCCAGCTCGGCACCGACGGCCCGCCGGCGCCCACCTCCCAGCAGCGCCAGCCCGGTTGTACGCCGAGGCGGTCAAGGTGGGCGAACGTCCACGGATCGAACAATGTCGCAAACACATCGAAGCGCTGCGCCGCCTGCGGCTTGCTGTTGTCGAGCAGGTAGTCCTCGCCGTGCGTCACGATCCGATCATGCCGGGTGCGCGGACATCGAACTGCGGTCGGCGGCGAAGTTTGTTCGACCGTTCACCGGTCGCATCGTCGAGGCCGGCGCGACTGAGCAGATCTTCGGCTCCCCCCGCGACAAACGCACCGCCGACTACGTGCACGGCCGCTTCGGCTGACAGCGTCAACGCGAGCGGAGCACCACACCGAGAAGCGCAAATGCCACCACCTGCACGACGAGAACGAACCAGCCGACGGCGGCGACGCCGTGCTCATAGAGCAGACCGATCAGCGCCGAGCCCGCCAGCCAGGCAAGGCCGTAGATCGCAGTGAACGTTCCGTAACCCGCGCCACGGCGACGTGCCGGCACGAGGTCGGTCACCGCTGCGCGCATCGTCGACTCGTGCACGCCCATGGCGACGCCCCACAGCAACGCCCCGACAGTCACGGCCACGACTGATGTCTGGAACGACAGCCACGGCACGATCGCGGCGAGTGGTGGAAGTACGACGAGGCCGCGCAGCCCGACCCGGTCATAGAGACGTCCGAAGACGAGCGCGGCGAGGGCCGCAGCGCCCATCGCGCCGGCGTACAACACCGCGATGAGGCTCGGTGAGACGACGTGGCGCACGGCGAGGTGGAAGGCGAGCACCGCCCAGGTCGCGAAGCCGAGCATTGTGCTCGCGGCGAATGCGGCGTACAGCCAGAACTGCCGCGGCAGCCGCACGTCGATGGTGAGCAGTTTCGCCGAGGCCTCGTTGTCGGGGTCGTACTTCTCGGGGTGCGGGACGGCGAGGCGCAACCGCATGAGGACGGCGAGAGCAACGGCCCCCGGCAAGGCCAAGATGGCAAACGCATGGTTCAACGAGCCGCCGACGGCGAGGAACGCAGCGATCGCCAACGGCCCGACGAGCGCACCGCATTGATCGAGGGCCTCGTGCAGGCCGAACGCCCGGCCGCGGCCGAGCTGGGCCGACGCATGCGCGAGCATGATGTCGCGACTCGGCGCACGGATGGCCTTGCCGAACCGCTCACCGTTGTAGAGCGCCGCCGCGAACGCGATACCGGTCGAGAGCGCGATGAGTGGGACGCAGATCATCGTGAGCGCGTAGCCGACGATCGTCTGCGGCCACGGCCGGTTGGTGCGATCTGCGAGTCGTCCGGTGAACAACCGGAAGCCGAGTGCAACGGCTTCGCCGATGCCTGTGATGACACCGACGATGACGGCGCTGGCACCGAAGTGCGCGAGCAGCGGTCCGATGATCGAACGGGCGCCTTCGTAGACCACGTCACCGAGCGCCGACACCAAGCCGAACGCGAGCACGAAACGAAACGCCGTGATCCGGTTCGTCCGGCCACGCGTCACGCTTGGCGTCACCGCGGTACGCGCCACGTCTCGATCATGCCGGTGCCTGCACTCCCGGCGCGTCGAGGGCAGGTTGCTGACCCGGATTTCCACGCTCGACACGCGTTGATGCGCCAGCAGGGTGCGCCCGGCAGGACTCGAACCTGCGACCGGCCGCTTAGAAGGCGGCTGCTCTATCCGGCTGAGCTACGGGCGCGCGCGGTCACCCTAGAACCGGCTGCGTCTGCCCAGCAGGACCGAAGAGCCCACGAGTGCAAGCGCGCCAACGGGTACGACGGCCGACAGGCCGGTGTTCGGCATCTGCGGACCGGTCGTGGTTGACCCGCCACCGCCCGCGGATCCGCCGCCACCCGGTGAACCCGGGCCGGATGACGGAGTGCCGCCACCAGAAGGCGTACCGCCACCGTTCGGCCCGGCTGATGGGGGCGGGGAAGCGGGCGGTGTGGTCGTTGGCACGTGACTCGGGCTCGTGCTCGGAGGGCTGCTGCCGGGTGCCGTGGGTGCAAGTGTCGGTGTCGGTCCGTTTGCGTTGCTGTGGTGGTGGCCGTTGTCCTTGACCCCAGCCGCGACGACTGCGCCGACGAACACAAGAAAGAGCGCGACGGCGAGCACGCCGATGAGCTGGCGCTCGGGGCGGGCCATTGGCTTAGTCCACCATCTCGACTGCTGACTTACCTTGAGCGGCACGCCGGGAAACCGGCGCGGATCTCAGTGCGGGTCGGGACCCGTGCCACCAAGCACGGCGAGCCGAGGACGACGCTGACCGGGAACCCGTTCGGTTGTGGTTCCGGTCGTCCGCAGTGCCGCACCGACGTCGCTCGCTGGCGCGGGTACGCCGAGATGGTAGCCCTGCGCGAGGTCGCAACCCAAGGACGCGAGCGCATCGCACAGCGCAGCCGACTCGACACCCTCTGCTACTACTTGCAAGCCAAGATTGTGTGCAAGTTCGACCGTCGCCCGAACGATCGCCATGTCACTCGCCGAGGTCAACATGTTCGCAACGAACGCGCGGTCGATCTTCACTTCGTTCACCGCGACGCGCTGCAACAGAGCCAGCGACGAGTAGCCGGTGCCGAAGTCGTCCACCGACAAGCGCACACCGAGGGTGCGCAGCGACGCCAGCACCTCTTCGACCACCTCGAGCTCGCTCATCATCGTGGTCTCGGTGATCTCCAACACCAGCGACGACGCCTCGACGCCGTGGCGGCGCAACACGCGGCTCACGTCGGAGGAGAGCTGACGGTCGAGCAAGTTGCGCGCCGAGAGATTCACCGCGACCGAAACGGGGGCGCCGTCGCGTTGCCAACCAGCGCATTCCGCGATGGCGCGGTCGAGCACGTGCAGTGCGAACGAGCGCACGAGACCGGAGTGCTCCGCGACGGCGACGAAGTCGCGCGGGCTCAGCAACCCGCGTTGTGGATGCCGCCAGCGAATGAGCGCCTCGTAACCGGCGATCGTCCCGGTATCGAGATTGATCTGTGGCTGGAAGTACGTCACCAACTCGTCACGCTCCATCGCCGTACGCAGCTCGGCGACCAACGCAATTCGATCGAGACTCGACTCGTCACGCTCGGCGTCGTACAACCGCCATGCACCGCGGTCGTCCTTCGCCTGGTACATCGCGACGTCCGAGCGCTGCAGCAGCTCTTCCACGGTGTCGCCGTCGGCCGGGTAGCAGGCCACACCCATGCTGCCTTCGATTGACAGGCGCATGCCCTCGAAAGCCACCGGCTCGCTCAGGGCGCCGAGCAGCTTCTCCGCGGCCAACGCGACGGCGAGCACCCCGCGAAGCCCGGGCATCAGGACGGCGAACTCGTCGCCGCCGAACCGCGCGATCGTGGCTTCCTCGGGTACGGCGGTGCGCAGCCGGTCCGCGACGTGCCGGAGCAGGATGTCGCCGGCGGCATGCCCGAGTGTGTCGTTGATCTCCTTGAAGTGATCCAGGTCGAGCAACAGGAGTGCGACGTTCGACCCGTTCTCCTGCGCCGCGACCAAGGCCTCCCTGGCACGGGCGAGCAGCAGCGAACGGTTCGGCAGCCCGGTCAACGCATCGTGAGAAGCCTCGTGTGCCGCGTGCGCTGCCTGTCGGCGTACCGCCTCGTGCAGCCGAACGTTGATCAGTGTCGTCGTCACCGTGCGCGCGTACGTCGTCAGCGCTTGCATCTCGCGTCGGCTCAGCCTGACCTGGGGCGCTACGCCTAGCCGAAGTACGCCGAGATCGCCGTCAGGGCCACCGAGGCGGGCTACGGCGCAGGTTTCGGCGGACAGGATCTGGAAGGGCCGTCCCGATGCGGACGACTTCGGTTCTGAGTACGTCTTCGGCCGGCCCTCTTCGTCGGGGATGACGAGCTCGGCCCAGTCGGCTTGGAACAGCTCGACGGCATTGCGCAGCACGGCGTCGGCCACTGCGCGTTCGTCGAGCTGTGTTATCTCCTTGGTGGCGATCTCGAGTTGTCGCCAGAGCTCCACGTCTCGGGTCGCGCTGAGGTAACCGCGGTACACGACGTACAGCAAGACGAGGATGGGCGGTAAGACTGCGAGCGCGGGCGGTGACCAGCGCGCGAGTACGACGATGCCGAGGCCGGCTATCAGGTTCCCGATGCCGACCACTGAACGCAACGCGAATGCCTTGCAGTAGATCTCCCGGATAGGACGGTGCGCCGCTAGCGACACGACCCTCGCTGTCGCGGCGCCGTTCCAGACCCAGAAGACGAACACCGCTAGGGCGACGACCGCGACATCTGCCGCCCCGATGTCGCGGAGCGGCTCGACATGACCAAACGAAATGACGAGTGACGCGAGCGCTGTACCGATGACGAACGACGCAGCGTTGAACATCGTCTTGATCAACGCGCGTCCACGCAGCGAGTGCGCGATCGCCACACACATCCCGGCAAGTGGCAAGAGGAACGACCACGGCACGAGAAGGAGGGAGACGGCGAGCATGGCCTCGGCGAAGGTCACCGACTCCGCGTCGTGACCGGTGCGAACGTCGATCAGCGCCGAGTCGGCGACCATCAGCGCGACGACCGTGGCGACCAGCTGCCAGCCGCGCGGTCCCTGCCGGCCGATGTCGTAGCCGATCCCGACCACGACCAGCGCGGTCGCGACCGCCGTCGCGGCGCCCACCGTGACGACCAACCGATGGCGCGCCCACGCTGACCCGGGTGTGCCTTTGTCTTGTCTCGGAATGACGTTTGTGCTCACCAGATGCTCCCTGTCCACCAGCCGCCCACGCCGCTCAGGTTGGGCCACTCCGTGACTTCGCCGGGGAGCGAGCGCGCGTACGGCCCGTTGCCCCAGAACGCCGTCTGGAACTCATCGCTGACGGGGAGCCCATCGAGGGTCGTCCAGGTGGTGCCGGTCCACGTCGTGCCCGTCCACGTCGTGCCCGTCCAGGTGGTGCCGGTCCAAGTAGTTCCGGTCCAGGTCGTGCCGGTCCAGGTGGTTCCGGTCCACGGGGCCGCGCCGAGCCACGAGTCGCCGGTCCATAGGCCGCCGGTCCACGTCGTGCCGGTCCAGGCGGCCGGAGTCCATGCCTGTGACGTCCACGTGACGCCGGTCCACGTCGTCCCCGTCCAAGCCGTGCCGGCCCAGCTCGTGCCGTCCCACGGTTCGCAGTGCGCGTCCACCTCACCGATGACGACAGTCGGGCGACCCCCGCACGTTGTGGTCACGTGCAAGCCGCCTCGGCTCGCCTCGATCGATCCGGTGCCGGTGGCCGTGGACACCTGCACCGGTGCCGCCGACTCGTCCGCGACGAGCGCGGCACCGAGCTGCACGCGGCCGGCACCGTCGTCGTTCGGCGACGCACCCCCCACCGGGACCGCTGTCGACTTCAGTAGGTACTTCACCTGGTCCGGCGTGAGGCTGGACCGCTGCGCGATGAGCAGAGCGGCGAGGCCGGATACCACCGCCGTGGCCTCCGACGTACCCGACCCACGGATGTAGCTCGACCCGATGCGAGCCTTCGGGAACGTCTGCTCGATGTAGGACCCGAACGACCTGGTGGCGACGAGCTTTCGGCCGGGGGCGACCACGTCGGGCTTCGTCAGCCCGCGGGCGGTCGGTCCGCGGCTCGACCATAGGGGCAACGAGTCGTCGGCCAGGCTCGGGTTGCCATGGTCGTCGAGCGCCCCGACCGTCAGGGCCAGCGGGTCGTCACCGGGCTTGGTGATCGTGCCGGGCATTGGACCCGCGTTGCCGGCCGCGACGACCACCACGATGCCGAGGTTCCACAGCCGCTCGACCGCATAGTCGATCGGGTCGACGCTCGGGTCCTGTGTGGACGCGACACCCCACGACAGGTTCAGCACGCGAATGTTGAACTGATCGTGGTACGCCGCGACCCAGTGCAGCGCCTGCAACATCGTTGACACGTCGACCGATGCGTTCCGCCCCGCGACCTTGACCGCGATGATGTTGGCTCGCGGCGCCACCCCTGTGTAGCTGCGGCTGGGGCCCGTGGAGTCAGTGCCGTCCCCGGCGATGAGCCCAGCCATGACGGTGCCGTGACCGTAGGCGTCCACGCTCGTGCCGTCCCCGGACAGATCCGGGCCGTGGATGACCCGGCCGGCGAGATCGTCGACGTCGGAGACCCCGGTGTCGACGACCGCGACGCCGACACCTGCGCCGTAGTCGCCGCGTGACCAGGCCTGGTCCGCTCCGGTGGAAGGCACGAACGAAGAGGCGGTCCTCCTGGGGTCGAAGGTCAGGTCGTCGAGGTGCGCACTGCGGTCGGCGGTGACCGCGAGGACGGACCGGTCACCGGACAGTGCCCTCAGTCGGTCGGCCGGCACCACTGCGGCGAACCCGTTGATGATCGGTAGCTCGGCGCCCAACCGGCCGCCGAGGTGGGTGGTCGAGCGCCGCGCTGCGGTGATCGCCCCGGTTCGCGCGGAAATGACAACGTGTACGCCGTGTGTGCCGGCGGTCGGGAGCCCGGGGTCGAGGTGCGCACCGCGCGATGTCGCCGCAGCTGCATGCGTGGGGTTATGTACGCCGACGCCCACGCCGGTGGCGGCCGCTACGCTCATGGCGATCGTCGCTGCGGTTCGCCGGAACCTCGTGGACCGGAGCATTCGCATCATCTCCAGTTCTCCGCGAGTTTCACTCTCTGTGCGGGACTGAATGCTCTGCGTGCAAACGGCGTACAGCAATGGCCCTGACGTAGTTCTTTCGAGCTATTCCTGAGTCAAAGTGCCCAGTTCCGTGCCCGTCCCGGCTGCCTCGTTCTGAGTGCACCAAGTGGGGGCCTGGTGGGACTTGTGGACTACTGCACCGATGCACAGATCGAGCCATCGGATACCCACGTGGGTTAGCCGTACCGGATGGTGGGACCGGCGGCGAGGCGCCGTCGTCAGCCCCCAGGGAGGTTCCGTCATGAGCTACACCACCGTCACCGTGACCGGCAATGTGGTCGCCGACCCGATCATGCGCACGACGACCACCGGGCGAGTCGTCACCCACGTGCGCGTTGCATCGGACGAACGCCGGCTCAACCCCGAGACCCAACAGTGGGAGACGACCAACACCAGCTTCTACGACGTCTCGTGCTGGCAGATGCTCGGTGAGCGGGTCGCGGCGTCGATCCGCAAGGGCGACCCGGTCTATTTCTGCGGGCGGCAGCAGGTGCGCGAGTTCACGCGGGACAACGGTCATTCCGATCACAACGTCGACGTCCAGGCCGATGTGTTCGGTCCCGATCTGCGCCGCGTCTCCGTCACGGTGAACCGCAAGACGCGCCCGGCGGCGGCGGAGGAGACGGCAGCAGCGACCGCTGCGTCGACATCGACACCGGCCACAACCGAGGCTGCTGTCGACCCGTGGGCGAGCGAGCTCAGCCGGCGCGCGGACGCACCTGCCGTGGCTGAGCCCGCCGCCTGACGAAATGGCGCACAACGCGTGCGCCGTACGCTGGAAGCATGGCCCAGTTCATTTACGTGATGCGCAGCGTGCGCAAGGCACATGGGGACAAAGTGGTCCTCGACAACGTCACGCTTGCGTTTCTGCCCGGCGCCAAGATCGGCGTGGTCGGTCCCAATGGCGCGGGCAAGTCGTCGGTGCTGCGCATCATGGCGGGCCTCGACCAGCCGTCGAACGGCGAAGCCACGCTCATGCCGGGCCATACCGTCGGTCTGCTGGCGCAGGAGCCCCAGCTCGACGCTTCGAAGGACGTCCGCGGCAACGTCGAAGACGGCGTCCGTGAGATCCGCGACACGTTGCACCGCTACGAGGAGATCGGCGAGAAGCTCGCCGTCGCTGAGGGCGACGAGATGCAGTCGCTGCTGAACGAGATGGGTGTGCTGCAGGAAAAGCTCGACCACACGGGCGCGTGGGAGCTCGACAGCCGCCTGGAACAGGCGATGGACGCGCTGCGCCTGCCGCCGGGCGATGTAGATGTCACGACGTTGTCGGGTGGTGAGCGTCGACGCGTCGCGTTGTGCCGGCTGCTGCTCGAGCAGCCCGATCTGCTGCTGCTCGACGAGCCGACAAACCATCTCGACGCAGAAAGCGTCGAGTGGTTGGAAAAGCACTTGGCGGCCTATCCCGGCGCCGTGCTCGCCGTGACGCACGACCGCTATTTCCTCGAGAACGTCGCCGAATGGATCCTCGAGCTCGACCGCGGGCACGCCTACCCCTACGAAGGCAACTACTCGACGTACCTCGAGACCAAGCAGGCCCGGCTGCAAGTCGAGGGTGCGAAGGACGCGAAGCTCAAGAAGGAGCTCGAACGCGAGCTGGGCTGGGTGCGCTCGAACCCGAAGGCGCGGCAGGCCAAGAGCAAGGCCCGTCTGCAGCGCTACGAAGAGCTCGCCGCGCAAGCCGAACGAGACCGCAAGGTCGACACGAGCGCAATCCAGATCCCACCCGGTCCACGGCTCGGCGGTGTGGTGATCGAAGCGGAGGGCTTGAGCAAGGCGTTCGGCGACAAGGTGCTGATGCACAACCTGTCGTTCTCACTGCCTCGCGGCGGCATCGTCGGGATCATCGGCCCGAACGGCGTCGGCAAGACAACGCTGTTCAAGATGATCGTCGGACAAGAGCAACCCGACTCCGGCGCGTTGCGTATCGGCGAGACGGTGCAGGTCTCCTACGTCGACCAGTCGCGGGAAGGACTGCAAGGCGAGGAGAACGTCTGGCAAGTCGTCTCCGACGGTCTCGACCACATCAAGGTCGGTGCGGCGGAGATGCCCAGTCGGGCCTACGTCGCGGCATTCGGCTTCAAGGGACCGGATCAGCAGAAGCCGGTGAAGGTGCTCTCCGGTGGCGAGCGCAACCGGCTGAACCTCGCGCTCACGCTGAAGCGCGGTGGCAACGTGTTGCTCCTCGACGAGCCCACCAACGACCTTGACGTCGAGACGCTTCGTTCGCTGGAGGACGCGCTCGAGGACTTCCCTGGTTGCGCGGTCATCACCAGCCACGACCGGTGGTTCCTCGATCGCATCGCGACGCACATCTTGTCGTGGGAGGGCGACGACGACGATCCGGCCCGATGGTTCTGGTTCGAGGGCAACTACGCCGACTATGAGGCGAACAAGGTCGAGCGTCTCGGCGCCGAGGCTGCACGGCCCCACCGCGTCACGCACCGCAAGTTGGTCCGCGACTAGATGGTGTTCACGCACAAGGTCGCGGTGCGCTTCAGCGACACCGACATGATGGGTCACGCCAACAATTCGGCGTTCAACGTCTTCCTCGAAGACGCGCGCATCGCTTTCTTCCGTTCGTTGGTCGCTCAGAGCGGGGAGGAGTTCTTCGGCCGCGGCCTCATCGTGGCGCGCGTCGAGATCGACTACGTGCGACCGGTTTTCTTCGGAGACCCGATCGAGGCCGAGGTGTGCATCGTCGGGGTCGGCCGGTCGTCGTTCCGCGTTGGCTACGTCCTGCGCCAGCGGGGCGAGGAGGTGGCGCGGGCGACCACTGTGCAGGTCGCCTACGACTACAAGGCGAACGCGTCGAGGCCGCTCGACGATGTCGAACGTGATGCGCTGCAAGCGCAACTTGCTGGGTAAGGAGTGGCCATGGCGACGAAACCGAGTTTCCGCACGTTCGAGGACTTCTTTCCGTTCTATGTGGGCCAGCACAGCAAGGCCGCGACGCGCTGGGTGCACCTGTTCGGCACGCTGACCGGGACGGCCATGGGTGCGCGGTTCATCGCGCAGCGTCGGTGGCGAGGCGTGGCGCTGATGCCGGTCTTCTCGTACGGCGCGGCGTGGGCGAGCCATTTCCTCATCGAGAAGAACAAGCCTGCGACCTGGGGTCATCCGCTCTGGTCGTTCCGCGGCGACATGAAGATGATCGCGACGATGCTGCGTGGCCGCGACCGCGAGCTCGGTGCGATTGCGCGCGACTACAAGAACACAACCCCTGACGCATCGTTACCCGATCAAATCATCGCTGCGTGATCGCGTGATCACGCGCGGCTGCACACCTGCCTCGTAGCACACGACGTTTGTCGGACAAACGACAGACAACCAGCGTGCGGAGGGGAAGTATGGGTTGCGCGTGAGTACAACGCGCTGATGCGGGGGTTCACGACGTGTGCGGTCCCCAGTGAGCACGCTCAGTTTCTTGTTCGTCGATCAGGTCGGATCGACAGCACAGTTGCAGGCTCTCGACGAGCGGACAGCCCAGCGCGTTCGGCGCGCACTACAGGACGTGCTTCGCGAAGCCGTGGAGGAGCACAGCGGTCAAGTCGTGGACCACACCGGTGACGGCGTGATGGCAATGTTCACCGGTGCGCGCGACGCCGTCGCTAGTGCGGTGGCGATGCAGCAGTCGACCACGCGGCACAACCGACGGGCACCGGAGGCAGAGAACATCTCACTTCGTGTCGGCATTCACACCGGCGAGGTCAGCCAGGATGAAGAGGGTCGACACTTCGGCCTACCTGTCGTGGTCGCTGCGCGGCTCTGCGCATCCGCAGTTGCCGGGGAGATCCGCACGAGCGAAGTGACGAGGTCACTCGCCGAACCGGCTGGCGAACAGCACTTCGAGTCGCTAGGGACACTCGACCTCAAGGGCATCAGCGAACCGGTGCCGAGTGCCTCGGTCGATTGGGTGCCGCTCGACACGGCGTTTCCCTTACCGAACCGATTGGCGGAGCTCAACAGCGCTCCGTTGGTCGAACGCAACGAGGACCTCGAGTGGCTGCGTCGCTTCTGGGTCGAAGCCGAGCAGGGCAGCCGCCAGGTCGTGCTGCTCACTGGCACCGCGGGTGTCGGTAAGTCCCGGCTCGCCGCGGCCCTTGCCGGCGAGGTTCATGCGGGCGGTGGCCTTGTGCTCGCCGGTAACTGCGACGAAGTTCCGTCATCGACTTATCAACCAGTGGTCGAGGCCCTGGATAGTTACGTGGCGTCGGCGCCGCGGGCAGAACTACGCGCTGCTGTCGGTCCGTACGCAGGTCCGCTGCTGCAGTTGCTGCCGGGGATCGCCCGACGCATCCCCAATCTCGCGTCCGCGCCACCGACGGAGGACGTCGGAAGTTACTTCCTGGTCGAGGCGATCGATGCGTTTCTGCAGACGGTCGCCCGCAGTATGCCCGTGCTGCTGGTCATGGACGACCTGCAGTGGGCGTCGCGCGAGGCGTTATCGCTGCTCCGCGAGCTTGCACGTAGTCAGCGCGCTGCTTACTTGCTCGTCGTAGGTTGCTACGCCGAGCCCGATGTCGGCCGGTCGCGTGTCTTGACCGAGCTCGGTATCGACCCCCAGCACTCGAGTGATATCGGTCACCGCCGTCTCGGCGGCCTCAGTAAGGACGGTGTGGTCGCGCTGCTCACGGCATTGCTACCGAACCCGCCCTCCGTCGACTTGGTGCGGGCCGTGGAGTCCGAGAGCGAGGGCATTCCCTACTTCGTGCGGCAACTCGGCCTTAACGCCGTCAAGCAGGAAGCCAGCACGCGGGTGGACGCGTCAGCCCGCAAGACGTCGGAGGCCAGGCTCGATCTACGCGCCGTCCGGGAGGAGTTGGTCTCGGGGTTGCTCGATCTTCAGGAACTCCGGCTCGGCACCTCGACCGACACGCCCTTGCAGGTCGTTACAACGCCGGAGCCCGACGGCACGCCCCCGGCGCCGATGCGACCGCCGTATCGCGGCCTCCTTCCGTTCACTGTCAGCGATGCAGAGTTCTTCCACGGCCGCGAGCGAGTCACTGCTCAACTGCTCGCGCGACTCGCTGCAGCACGGCTGGTCGCCGCGATCGGCCCGAGCGGCAGCGGCAAGTCGTCTTTGGTTCGGGCCGGCGTCATCCCTGCTCTCGCAGGGGACGCACTGCCGGGGTCATCGGCGTGGCGTACTGCTGTGTTTACACCGGGGTCGACACCTGTGCGTGCCCTCCGCGACGCGCTCGACAAGACGAGTGGCGCAGCGAACCGACGTGTGATCGTCGTGGATCAGTTCGAGGAAGTACTCCTGGCCTGCGGAGAACAGCAACGCGCCGAGTTCCTCCATGCCCTCACCGATCTTGTGCGTGACGACGGAGATTGCAGTGTCGTACTGACGCTGCGGGCCGACTTCTACGGCCAGTTCGCGGCATATCCGCGATTCGCCGCAGAACTGGCCGACAGCAACGTGCTCGTGGGCCCGATGGACGAAGACGAACTGCGACGCGCGATCCTCGTGCCCGCCCAACTTGCCGGATGCATCGTCGAGACCGGGCTCTTCGAGTTGATCCTTCAGGACGCGTCGGAGCAACCGGGTGCACTGCCGTTGGTGTCGACCGCGCTGCTCGAGACGTGGGAGCGGCGCCGCGGTCGGAGCCTCACACGCAGCGGATATGCGGAAAGCGGTGGCGTTCAGGGTGCCGTCGCGCGCCTGGCGGACAGCGTGTACGAGGACCTCACACCGCTACGGCGCGACGTGGCCAAGCGACTCATGCTGCAGCTGATCGAGCCCGGCGAAGGGACGACCGACCTGCGCCGGCGGGTCACCAGAGCCGAACTGCCCGACGACGCCGACACACGAGTCGTCCTCGACGCGCTCGTCGCGCGTCGGCTGGTCATCGCTGACGCGGAAACCGTCGAGATTGCGCACGAGGCCCTTCTCGCTGCCTGGCCGCGGCTGCGCGGTTGGCTCGATGAAGACCGCGAAGGGCGGCTGCAGCATCGTCAGCTACGCGAAGCGGTCGCGACGTGGGTGGTAGAGGACCGCGACCGAGAGCAGCTGTGGCGCGGCGTGAAACTCGCCGCCGCGCAGGAGTGGCTCCGCAACTACACCGGCGAATTGAACGTCACAGAACGCGGCTTCCTCACCGCCGCTCGCGCGGAGCAACGGCGGAAAGTACGGCGAACGCGTAACACCATGGCAGTGCTCGCGAGTCTGTTGGTATTGGCACTGATCGCCGGCAGCATCGCCTTGGTCCAGACCTCCCGAGCGCGACACCAAGCCGATGTTGCCGACGGGCGCGGGCTCGCCGGGCAAGCCGCCGCGCTGTCACAACAGAAGCTTGACGCCAGCCTCCTGCTCGCCGTGGAGGGGTTCCGGCACAACCACTCCATCGACACCGAGGCCGGCTTGCTCACCGCCTTGAACGCCGGTCGTCACCTCGAGAGGTTCGTGCCCCAACTCGGCACCGACACCTACGACGTCGCGGTCGCCGCGGCGCAGCACCGCGCGGCGCGGCTCACGAACTCCGGGCGCCTCGACCTTTTCGACACCACGACGTGGCGTCCGATCGGCCCTCCGTTGCAGAAGCCCGCCGGGTCACCCGCTGCGGTCAACTTCGGCGACGGCGGGAGGCGGCTCGTGGCCTGGGACAAACGCGGCTTGTCCGTTTACGACGGCTTTACCGGCAGACACATCAGCGGCCCGTTCGGGCCCAAGGACTCCAACGGTCCGCCACCGTCGTTCTTCCCCGGCGGTCGACGGCTCCTGGTGACGTCCTACGCCGACTTCACCGTCGCGTCGTACGACGTCATCAGTGGCAAGCGCGGACGCGTGTATGAGCAGGACAACCAGAATCTCAGCGAAGGTCGCCTCTCTCACGACGGCAAGACGATCGCGCTCTCGAACCTAGAGAGCCTGGACATCGTCGACGCGGCGACCGGACGGACGCTGCGGTCCATTCCCGCCAGTGCAATCCAGGTGAATGCAGACCTGGCCCGATTCAACGCTGACGACACGGAAATGCTCGTGGGAGATATCGATAATCACTTCATCCGCGTCAGTGTCGGTACTGGTAAGCCCATCGGTTCGCCGCTGCAGACAACCGGCAGCCGCGTGAGCTCCCTCGGTTTCTCCGCTGACGGAAAACGACTTGTCGCTTCCGGCGACGACGGCGGTGTCCGGGTATGGGAGGCGGCGAGCAGTGCACCAATCGCCACTCTGAGCGGCCTCAGTGGCGCGGCCTCCGGCGCGTGTCTCGATGCACCATGCACCCGGGTGCTCGGCACAACTGCGGAGAGTGCCGCGATCTGGAACCTCAACCGGGTCACGAACCTTGGTGCTGCGGCAAAAGCCGGCGACCCGCAAGGCGAGCTCTTGACCGAGGTCGTCGATCTCGGCGACGGCCGGCTCGCGACGTTCGGCACTTCGGCGCAGTTGAAGATCTGGGACCGCTCCCTTCATCAGATCGGCAAAACGTTGACGACGCAGGTAGGCGCGGACGGGCGTCTTACCGCAGCCGCCCTGATCACCGGTGGCAGCGATGTCCTCCTCGGCGGATCGCACACATTCGCGAACAGTGTGAGCGGCAGCCGAGTGATCGTCGTCGACACGCATTCGATGGAAACCAAGGCCGTCATCGACATTCCCTCTGTCGACGGGGCGACCCAGGTCGCCCCTGATCCCACTGGTCGCCGTGCGGTGGTGACGAGCCTCGGCAAGATGGCCCTGGTTGACCTGAGGACGCGCCAAACGATCGGTAAAACTGTTCAAGGCGACAGCGGATTCGTCACGGGCATCGCGTGGGACGCGCAGGGCAATCGTGTCTTCACCGGCGGCCAAGAAGGCACCCTGAAGATCTGGCGGACAGCCAACGGCCTCACGCTCCAGAAATCTCAAGTGCTCGCACCAAACTGGGACTTGAGTGATGTGCGGCGCGATGGTCAGCAGCTGCTTGTCTCTGCCGAGGACGGCAGCTTGCGCCGAGTCGACCAGGACACTTTGGCGAGCAAGACAACGTACGTGGCCGGCGGGACGCAGCTGCAGACAGCGATTGCGGGGGTCGATGACGACCACGTCTACTCGACCAGCAGAGACGGCCGACTCCGGATCTGGGACAAAGCGAGCGGCGTTGCTGTCGGGCCACCGCTGGAAGGGCATGACGAGCTGAGTCGCGGCGCCTTTGCCGCCGGCCCCGACCAGCTCATCACCGTCGGTGGTGACACGCTGATCCGTTGGGACCTCGACCCGGCCGGCTTGAGCCGGCAAGCCTGCGGACTCGCAGGTCGCAACCTCACCAAGCTCGAGTGGCGTCGCTACCTGCCAGGGCAGACCTACCGTCGGACCTGCCCGCAGTATCCGGCAGGTAGTTAGCGAGTTCGGATCAGAGCAGGTCGGGCCGGTCTTCCGCTGTCACGTTGACGAGTGAGTGCGCCGCCATCGTCAGGTAGTCCCACAGTTGCGCGTCCTGCTCGGCCGGCAGCTGCAGCTCGGCGAGTGATTCGCGCATCAACGCCAACCACTGATCGCGTTCGCGCTCGCTGATGTGAAACGGCGCGTGCCGTTGACGCAGCCGCGGATGGCCACGCACCTCGCCGTAGGTCTTCGGGCCGCCCCAGTACTGCTCCAGGAACATGCGCAGACGATCCGGTGCTTCGGCGAAGTCCTCGTCGGGGTAGAGCGGCCGCAGCACCGGGTCGGTGGCGACGCGTGCGTAGAAACGGTCGATGAGCCGGTGGAACGTTTCCGCGCCCCCGATCTCGTCGTAGAAGCTCATCGACGGGCCGCGGTCTTCTTTGCTGCCGGGCGACCGTTCGGCTTCGGCTCGTCGTTGCGCAGCCAGATCGTGTGTTGCTTGTACGGGATCTCGAAGCCGCGTTCGTCGAAGGCCTTCTTGATCCGGGACCGTAGCTCGCGCGAAACGCCCCATTGTGCGAGCGGGGCCGTCTTGACGACAAGCCGCAGTGCGACACCATCGGCACCGAGATCCTCGACCCCCCAAACCTCAGGCTCTTCAAGGATTTTTGGTGCCCATTCGGGGTCCTGCCAGACCGAGTCCGCGATCTCCTTTATCAGTTCGCGCGCCTCGTCTGTCGAATGACCGTACGCAACCGGTATGTCGAGCAATGCGCGCGACCAGCCCTGGCTCTTGTTGCCGATCCGGACGATCTCACCGTTGCGCACGTGCCAGACCGTGCCCTTGACGTCGCGCAACCTGGTCGTGCGCAACGCCACCGCCTCGACGGTGCCGGTCGCGTCGCCCACGTCGATCACGTCGCCGACGCCGTACTGGTCTTCCAAAATCATGAAGATCCCGGACAGGAAGTCCTTGACGAGGTTCTGCGCGCCGAATCCGAGCGCGATGCCGACGATGCCGGCACTTGCGACTATCGGTGCAAGGTTGATGCCGATCTTGCCGAGAACCTCGATGAACGCGATCGTGCCGACAATCGCCGTGACCGTACTGTGCAACACGGACCCGATCGTCTCCGCCCGCTGCTCACGGCGTTCGGGCGTCACCGCGATCGCGTCACCCTCGCCGGCTCTGCGGCGACGCAACCTCGACGGCAAGTCGTGCAGGCTCGGCGCGAGTTTCGTACGTCGAACGGCACGGTCGATGATGCGATTGAGCAATGCTCGGATCACAATCGCGACCAAGATGATCAGCAGGATGTCGAACGTTTTCGTGAAAACGTCGCGCAGCGTCCCGGCAAGATCCGGGTCATTGGTCAGATGTCGCACAATGCCGCACACGGCCCCGCCTTGGTCTGCGCACGGGTTCCGGCCGTCGAGCGGCAGCGACGGAAGGGCGGTGGGCACGCCGGCGATGGCCAGCACGTCGTGACCTCCTTGCAGTTGTCAGTCGTCGGTCAGCGTCAGCCCGGTCTGCGCGGCAACGAACGTCATCATGTCGACCGATAGCTCCACGGTGCGGCTCACCGCGCGTGCCCCGTGACCCACGTCGCGCTCTGTGCGAATCATCACGGGACGATCGCTCACTGTCGAATGTTGCAGCGCCGCACACATTTTGCGTGCGTGCAACGGCTCCACCCGCGTATCCGAGTCGAACACCGTAAACAAGACTGCCGGGTAGTCAACGCCGTCAACCACTCGATGGTACGGCGAGTAGCCGATCAGCCATTCGAACTCAGTGGCGTCCTCGGCCTTGCCGTATTCGTCGTTCCACGTCGTACCGAGTCCGAACCCTTCATACCGGACCATGTCGAGGAGTGGTGCGGCGCAGGTCACAGCGGCGTACAGATCTGGCCGTTGGGTGAGAGCCGCCCCGACGAGAAGGCCCCCATTGCTGCCACCGGAGATACCCAATTGCTGGTGGGTCGTCCACCCTTGGTCGATCAACCACTCGGCCGCGGCGTGGAAGTCGTCGAACACGTTCTGCTTGCGCTCGCGCATGCCGGCTCGGTGCCAGTCCTCGCCTTCCTCCGAACCACCACGGATGTTCGCGATCGCGTAGACCCCGCCGGCCTCGACCCACGCGAGGGCGGTGGCGGCGTACGCCGGCGTCATCGACACGCCGAAACCGCCGTACCCGTAAAGGATCGTCGGCTTCGGCTCGCTCGGTTCGCGTTCCCGTGAGAGCAGCGTCAGGCGCACGGGCGTGTCATCCACACTGCGGTAGACGACTTGGCGCGCGTGCACAGCCGGGACGTCGACCGAACCGGGCGGATGTGCCCACACGTCGACGACGTCGGTGCGTGCGTCGTAGTGGTACGCCGTCGGCGGGGTCAGGTAGTCGGTGTATGTGAACCACGACTCGCTGCCGCCCTCGGGGCGTTCGCCAAGACCGGTCAGCGTGCCGAGTCCGGGCAGCTCGAGCTGCCCTCGCCGCTTCCCGTCCGCGAGGTCGTGCACGGTCACCTCGGTGATCGCATGCCGCGTCCAGCCGGCGAGCAGCGTCGGTGTCTCGAGTTCGGCACCGTCGAGAATCGCGAAGTTGTCCAGTACCGCTTCGCTGTCCTCGGCGACGAGGTCCTTCCAGTTCTCGTAGCCCGGCGCTTCCGGTGACGTCACGCAGAGTCGGCCACGCGAGGCATCCCGGTCGGTCAGCAGGTAGAGCCGGTCGTCGCGCCCGACATGGGCTGCGGTCTGCGCATCGACGCCTTCTTGTACGACGGTGAATGTCGGCCGGTCGAGCGAGGACGCGGAGAGGTCCGCGATCCACACGTCGTCGCGCGGTGCTGTCCCGGCGGATGCAGCGACAATCAACCAGCGGCCGTTCATGCTGACCGTGACGCCGTAGTAGTTCGTCATGTCGAGGCCCGCGCCGAAGATCTCGACGTCGGTCTCCGGGTCCCCACCGACCTCGTGCAACCAGACGCGCCGATGGAACTGCTGCTCGTCTTCGGGTAGCTGGTCGGGGGGCATCCGGCGTACGTAGTAGTAGTGCTCACCGCCCGGCAGCCAGGCGACGGGGGAGTACCTCGTGCGGTCGATCGGCGCCTCGACCGGGTCACCGCTCTCGACGTCGATCACGTGAAGAGTCGACTCCTCCGTGCCACCGCTCGAGATCTGGTAGGCGAGCAGCCGCCCCTCTTTGTCGGGTTGCCAGGCGTCGACCGTCGTCGTGCCCGCGGGATCGATCGCGACTGGGTCGAGCAGCACCCGCTCGCCGCCGTCCGGGTCGATCGTCAGCAGCACCGCGTGTTCCTGTTCCGACGTACGCCGCATGAAGAAGCAGCGCTCTCGACGCCACGCGGGCGCGGTGACCAGACCGGCAGAGAGCAGCTGTGTGAGCCGGGTTCGCAGATGGTCGCGCCCGGGCAGCTCATCCAAGTAGCCGCGCAACAGGCGATCCTGCGCGTCGACCCAGGCCTGCGTCTCCGCGGAAGCGGCGTCTTCGAGCCAGCGATACGGGTCGGCGACTTTGTGCCCGTGCAACTCATCGACGAGGTCGAGACGGCGGGCTTCGGGATAGCGGAACACGCGAGTCGACGCAGGCATGCGGCGGACACTACCCACGACGAGAAGCCGTCATCGGACAGTCGACGTGCGCGTTGGCTCGTCATCGGGTTCACTTAGCGTGAGGACCCTGGCTGAAGGGGGGGTGCCGGTGCGGCAGTCGCTCGTACTCAACGCGACCTACGAACCCCTCGGCGTCGTGTCGAGCCGGCGCGCCACGGTGCTCGTTCTGACCGAAAAGGCCGTCTCTGTCGAAGATGCGGCAGACATCCTGCACAGCGCAACGCGGACGATCGTCGTACCGGCGGTGGTTCGGCTGACGCGCTTCGTCCGAGTGCCCTATCGCACCGGTGTCCCGCTGACCCGCCGAGCGGTGTTCGCGCGTGACGGCGGTCGCTGTGTCTACTGCGGGGCCGCGGCGACGAGTCTCGACCACGTCGTCCCACGCAGCCGCGGGGGAGCGCACGTCTGGGAGAACGTCGTCTCAGCCTGTGGTCGCTGCAACCACCTCAAGGGGGACCGCGACATCCGCACCCTCGGCTGGCGGCTCCGGCACACGCCTCGGGAGCCGACCGGTCTCGCGTGGCGAGTGCTCGGCACCGGTCGCTGCGACCCGGCATGGGTGCGCTGGCTGAGCGGCCCGGTGCCCGAGGCAGCAACCGCGTCCTGACGACTCGTTACCTCCGCAACTCATGAAGTGGTCGCTTCATGCGTAAATAGCGGCTGTGGCGGACCCGGCACTCATCGCGCTCGCAACCGCGTACGGCGTGGCAACCCGCTACGACGACTGGCGTGGTCAGCCGGTCGAGGTCAGCGAGAACACGCTCGTCGAGGTCCTGGCCGCGCTCGACGTCGATGCCGGCACACCGGAGGCCCGGGCCGCGGCGCTGACCGCACACGAGCTCGCGCGCTGGCGGCTGGTGTTGCCAGCCACCGTCGTACAACGGAGTGGTCACGGCGGCGCTGTGGTCCCTGTGCACTGCCGGCACGGTGACGACGTCACGTTGGTCGTTTCCTGCGAGGACGGCAGCGAGCGTCGCGACATCGAACAGGTCATGGTCTGGGTCGAGCCGGTCACAGTCGACGGCGAGCTTCGCGGCGAGGCGACGTTCCGCCTTCCTGCCGATCTCCCCACGGGCTGGCACGAACTCGTCGCAACAACAGGGGGCCGTTGCGTACGTAGCACCCTTGTCGTCGTACCGGACCGCATCGAGCCGACGTCCGCTTCGCGGGAGTGGGGTCTTGCTGTTCAGCTGTACGCCGCCCGCTCCCGCGCCTCGCTCGGGATCGGCGACCTGACCGACCTGGCGACGCTCGCACGCTGGACCGGCGAGCACGGCGGCGCGTTCGTGCTGACCAGTCCACTGGCCGCTGCCGCTCCCGTGCTGCCGATCGAGCCGTCGCCGTACTACCCCGCCACGCGGCGATACCCGGACCCGATCTACCTGCGCGTCGAGCAGATGAAGGAGTACGCCGCCGCCGGCTGGGGCACCCGGCAGCGCGTCGACGAAGTCCGGGCGGACGTCGACGTGTGCAGCGATCGCATCGACCGCGATGCGATCTGGCTCGCCAAACGGACAGCGTTTGCGTTGCTATGGCCGGTCGCGAGGCACGACCCGATCCGGCTCGCTGAGATCACGTCATTCCGTGACCGGGAAGGGCAGGCGCTGGAACGCTTCGCGGTCTGGTGTGCACTTGCGGAGAAGCATGGCGCGCGTTGGCCGGACTGGCCGAAGGATCTCCGGGACCCGAGCTCGCCCGGTGTGCGCGAGGCCGCCGAGGAGCTCGCCGACCGGGTCCACTTCTACTGCTGGCTGCAGCTGTGCTGTGACGAGCAGCTCGCCGAGACCCAGCGCTCTGCGCGCGCCGCCGGCTTGTCGCTCGGCGTTGTGCACGACCTCCCGGTCGGCGTGAACCCGGGCGGTGCTGACACCTGGTCGATGCCGGACCTATTCGCGGCAGGCGTGACCGTCGGCGCCCCCGCGGACGCGTTCAACCAGCAAGGTCAGGACTGGCAGCAGCCCCCATGGCGGCCGGACCGGCTCGCCGCGACCGGCTATGCGGCGTACCGGCACTTGCTCCGCGCGATGTTCCGGCACGGCGGCGGTTTGCGCGTCGACCACATCCTCGGGTTGTTCCGGCTGTGGTGGATACCGGCCGGTGCAACGGCAGCACACGGGACGTATGTGCGGTACGACGCGGAAGCGATGCTCGGCATCCTCGCGCTGGAGGCGTCGCGCGCCGGTGCCGTCGTCATCGGCGAGGACCTCGGCACCGTTGAGCCCGGCGTACGCGATGAGCTCGCGGCGCGCGGCATCTTGGGTTCCACCGTTCTGTGGTTCGAGAACGACGGCGGCGCGCCGGCGCCGCCCGAACGATGGCGGACCGACAGTCTCGCCACGGTCACAACGCACGACCTGCCAACCACTGCCGGACTGCTGGAGCTGTCCCACATCACGCTGCGAGCCGATCTCGACCTGCTGGATCGACCGGTCGACGAGGAGCGCGCCGAGGAAGCGCGCAAGCGCGACGGCTGGCTGGCCATCGCTGCGGAACGCGGGCTCTGCGCGGCGGACGCGCCGGTGGCTGAGCAGGTGCGCGCGCTGAACGCTCTGCTGGCGCAGTCACCCTGCCGGCTCGTCGCAGCCGCGCTCGCGGATCTCGTCACGGATCCGCGCCAACCGAACCAGCCGGGGACCGTCGACGAATACCCGAACTGGAGCCTGGCCCTCGCCCGCGAGACGGAAGGCGGCGGGATCGAAGCCGTCTTCCTCGACGACGCGCTCGCGGGCACGCAGGCCGCCAGCCTCGTTCAAGAGTTGGACATCGGGGTAGGACCCCGCTCGGTCCGATAGCGGTGGACCGTGCTGGCCGCCTCGCCGGGGGCAGTGCGCTGTGCGGGGGTCAGCGCAGCGCCTCCGGCGGGCAAGCCTTCGTCATCGGCTACGGTGACGCCTCGTGTTGATGCGCAGGTTCCGCGGGGTCGCGCGGGTCGGGATTGTTGCCGGAGCCACCGTCGTGTGCCTCGCCGGTACAGCTGCTGCGGCGCTGCCGGCATTCGCGGCGAAGGAGACCGGTATCGATCCCGGTAAGTCGCTCGGCATCGGGCTCACGCTGCTGATCTTCGTCGGCGTACCGCTCGGTTTGTTCGTGTTCCTCGCTCTTCTCATCTACGGCCCAGGGATGCTCCGTCGGCCGAGGTACCGGCCCGGCTATCAGGAATGGGGCTACCGGTCCTTGTGGATCGGCGGCCCCGCCGACCCCGATGCCGCGCTCACCAGCATGCCGCCGGACACCGTTATCGACACACCCGGAGGCGGTGCTGGTGCAGGTTGGTGACGCGTTCACCCCGCGGCAGATCGACGAGATGGTGCGGGCGGCGCAGCAGGCGAGCGCGCAGTCCGGTCTGCGGTTCAGCGTCTACATCGGTCAGTCCGAGTCCGACCCCCGTGTCTACGCCGAGCGGTTGCTCGCTGCACTCGGCGACGATGCGGCGACCTCGGTGCTCGTGCTCGTCGATCCCAGCAGTCGCAGACTCGAGATCGTCACCGGTCAAACTGCGACGAAGCGGCTGGACGACCGCGCGTGCGGGCTCGCCACGTTGTCGATGACGTCAGCGTTCAGTGGCGGCGAACTCGTTGGCGGCGTGGTCAACGGCCTGCGCATGCTCGGCGACAGCGTCCGCGTCGGGACGTAAGCCACCCGCTCGTCGGTCAGCGTGCGGGCTGATTCGCCGCACTGTCACATGCACGAGCACGCATTGCGCGTGCCATCGTGTCGCGGCCTTCGACGACGAGACGGCGCAGGGTCGGTTCCGGGCCGGCCGTCCGTAGCCACTCGTCGGTCCGCGCCATGGTCGCGTCGCTGATCACGAGCGACGGGAAAAGTCCCACCACGAGGTCTTGCGCCATCTCAGGCGTGCGCGACTGCCAGATCTCGCCGATGGCGTCGAAGTAGTGCTCGACGTAGGGCGTGAGTAACGGCAGCTGGTCCGCCTGCTGGAAGCCAGCCACTGTCGCGCGCTGCAAGGCGTTGGGAAGCTCGTCTCGCTCGACCACAGCCGCCCACGCCTGCGCCTTCGCCTCGGCCGTCGGCGCGGCGGCGCGGATCATCGCGGCCTGTCGCTCGCCGGTCGCGGTGCGGTCCCGAGCCACCTCGGCTTCGATCTCCTCCTCGCCGGCACGGCCGACGATGACGAGGCGCGTGAGTAGCGCCCAGCGCAGATCGACGTCGACCCGCAGACCGTTGATCTGGCGCCCACCGGACAACAGACCGGCGATGAGGTCGAGCTGCTCGGGTTGCACCGCCGTCATCGCGAGCGCGCGCACCCATGCGAGCTGGTGATCGCTTCCGGGCTCGGCCGCCTGGGCGTGCTCGTATGCCGCCTGGGCCAGCAACCGAAGACCCTCATCGCGCCATTGCGGGTCGGCGAAGCTGTCGCAGGCGATCTTCGCTTGCCGCAGATGGTTCTGCAGCAGCCCGATGTCTGCTTCGCCGCCGATGCCATGTGTGACCAGCGCGACGTAGTCACGCGTCGGCATCTCGGCATCGCGAAGCATGTCCCATGCCGCCGCCCAGCAGATCGCCCGCGTCAACGGATGCGGCAGCAGCCCGATGTGCTGAGTGACCGTCGCCAGACTGCGTTCGTCGAGGCGGATCTTCGCGTAGGTGAGGTCGTCGTCGTTCAGCAGCACGAGATCGGGTCGGCGTACTCCCACGAGCTCCGAGACCTCGCTCGTTGCTCCCGAGATATCGACCTCGACGCGGTCCCGGCGTACCAGTCCACCGTCGATCTGGTCGTAGAGACCGATGGCGATCCGATGGGA
Organism: Actinomycetes bacterium; assembly: GCA_045807285.1. Classification (GTDB taxonomy): domain Bacteria; phylum Actinomycetota; class Actinomycetes; order JAWWOW01; family JAWWOW01; genus JBJMHR01. The sequence continues at coordinate 183,854 of JBJMHR010000013.1, read as the reverse complement.
ACGAAGTGTCGGATGCTGCTCGGGCGCTTCTTGTACGACGGAGAACGACGTGAACACCCGGTCGTCCTCGTCAAAGCTCGCGCGCAGCGTGTTGACGCCGGCTGTCTCCAGCCACTCCTTCGACCACGAGGACAGGTCACGACCGGAGGTCTGCTCGAGGGCGCCGAGTAGGTCGAGGAGAGTTGTGTTGCCCCACGCATGCCGCTCGAAGTAGTCGCGGCAGCCGGCGAGGAACTCGTCCCGACCGACCCACGCGACGAGCTGCTTCAACACCGACGCGCCCTTCGCGTAGGTGATGCCGTCGAAGTTGGCGCGCACGGCCGCGAGGTCGACGATGTCGGCGGCGATCGGGTGCGTCGACGGCAGCTGGTCCTGCCGGTACGCCCATGTCTTCTCGACGTTCGCGAACGACGCCCACACCGCGTCGTACTTCGTCGCGAGCTCGGTCGCGAGCGTGCTGACGTACTCCGCGAAGGACTCGTTCAGCCAGAGGTCGTCCCACCACCGCATCGTCACGAGGTCGCCGAACCACATGTGCGCCATCTCATGCAGCAACGTCACGGCGCGTCGCTCGTACGCCGCCGCGGTGACCTTCGACCGGAAGACATAGTCCTCGAGGAACGTCACGGCGCTGGCGTTCTCCATCGCACCCGCGTTGAACTCGGGGACGAACAGCTGGTCGTACTTCGCGAACGGGTACGGCGCACCGAACGCGTCTTCGAAGAAGGCGAACCCGCGTTTGGTCAGCTCGAAGAGCTCGTCCGCGTCGAGGTGCTCGGCAAGAGACTCCCGGCAGAACAAACCGAGTGGGATCTCTCCGCCGCGACCCTGATGGACGTCGTCGACGCGGTGGTACGGCCCAGCGATCAGAGATGTGACGTACGGCGAGAGCGGCGGGCTGGCAGCGAACTGCCAGCGGTCGATGCCGACGCGATCGTCGACGGCTGTGGCGTCCGGTGTTGGCATCGTTGAGACCACCTGCCAACCATTCGGAGCGACGACCTCCAACTGGAACGTCGCCTTGAGGTCAGGCTGGTCGAAGCAGGTGTACATGCGGTGCGCGTCGGCGGTCTCGAACTGTGAGTACAGGTAGACGGCCTTGTCGACCGGGTCGACGAAACGGTGCAGCCCCTCCCCGGTGCGCATGTAGGCGCAGTCGGTAACGACGCGTAGCTCGTTGTCGGCGGACAGGGAAGGGAGCACGATGCGGCCGTGCGCGTCGTCATACGCCGTCGACGGGTCGAGCGGGGCGCCATTGAGCACGACCTCGCGCACCGAAGAAGCGATGAGGTCGATGAAGGTCGTGGCTCCGGGCTCGACACAGGCGAACCTGGCAACCGTGGTCGAGCGGAACGTCTCTTCGCCCGCAGAGCCGGCCCCGTCGGTGAGATCCAACGCCACGTCGTATGAAACATTGGCGATCAACCGCGCACGCTCGCGGGCCTCATCGCGTTTCAGGTTGTTGGCAGTCACGTCTGCGGGCTCCTTGAGACGCCATTGTCGGTGCCTGGACGGGTTTCCGAGTCTGTCACGAACGGAACGATGGGACCGACATGAGCACACAAGTTGACTTTTGGTTTGATCCGATCTGCCCGTGGGCGTGGCTTGCGTCGCGCTGGCTCCTCGAGGCGGCCACGGTGCGCGACCTCGACCCGCGCTGGCACGTGATGAGTCTCGCGGTGCTGAACGAGGGCCGCGACCTCCCCGAGGACTACCAGCGGACGATGGCCGCCGCGTGGGGCCCGGTGCGCGTCTGTATCGCGGCTGCGCAGCAGCACGGCGACGAGGTCCTTGGCCCGCTCTACACGGCGCTCGGGACGCGCTTCCACCTGCAACAACAGCCGCGCGAGCGCGACGTCGTCGAGGACGCCCTGGACGAGGCCGGGCTGCCCCGGGCGCTCGCCGAGGCCATGACCAGCACCGAGTACGACGATGCGCTGCGCAAGTCACACCACGACGGCATGGACCGGGTGGGCATGGACGTCGGAACTCCCGTGATCAGCGTCGAAGGCGTGTCGTTCTTCGGTCCCGTGGTGACGCCGGCGCCGCAGGGTGAGGCGGCCGGCCGGCTATGGGACGGGGTTCGCCTCGTCGCCGGCACCGACGGCTTCTTCGAGCTCAAGCGCACCCGCGACCGCAAACCGATCTTCTGACCCGAATGAATAGTGCATGCTGGACCGCACCACGAGCGAGGGGGATGGTCATGGGGCGGGACGGTTACTACTGGTCGGTGGACGAAGCTCGTTGGCTGCCGAGTCCGCAGACGATCGCGCCTGAGCAGGCGAGCTCGCCGGAGCAGCCGGTCGTCGCGGAGGTCGACACGGCCTAGGCTCGGTTTCCTGACACGAGGAGACCGCCATGCCTGACGCCAACGCCTGTTACATCGACGGTGCCTGGGTGCCGTCATCCGGAACCGGCACCATCGATGTGATCAACCCCGCGACCGAAGAAGTCGTCGGGCGTGTCAGCGACGGCACAGCCGAAGACGTCGACCGTGCAGTGGCCGCGGCTTGCGCCGCGTTCCCCACGTGGTCCGCGACGAGCGTGGACGAGCGGGTGAAGTTCCTGACCCGGATCCAGGAAGGCCTGGCCGCCCGGCAGGAGGAAATGGCGCAGACGATCGTCGCCGAGATGGGCGCGCCGCTGAAGTTCGCGACCCAGGTGCAGGCCGGCCTGCCGCTCGCCGTGCTCGGGTCCGTTGCGCAGCTGTTGACGTCGTACCCATTCGAAGAGGAGCTGGGTAACTCGCTCGTCGTGCGTGAGCCGATCGGCGTCGTCGGCGCCATCACTCCGTGGAACTACCCGTTGCACCAGGTCGTCGCGAAGGTTGCTCCGGCTCTCGGCGCTGGTTGCAGCATCGTGCTGAAGCCGAGTGAGGTCGCGCCGCTGTCGGCGCTGTTGTTCGCCGAGATCATCGACGAGGCCGGCCTGCCGGCGGGCGTCTTCAACCTCGTGCCCGGAACCGGCCCGGTGGTTGGTGAGGCGATCGCCGCGCATCCCGACATCGACATGGTGTCGTTCACGGGGTCGACGCGCGCCGGCCGTCGCGTGAGTGAACTTGCGAGCTCCACCATCAAGCGCGTCGCGCTCGAGCTCGGCGGTAAGTCGGCGAACGTCATCCTTCCCGACGCCGACTTGGAGAAGGCCATCAAGGTCGGCATCGGCAACTGCTTCATCAACGGCGGGCAGACATGCACTGCGCAGACGCGGATGCTCGTGGACCGGGCGCGGTATGACGAAGCGCTCGAGCTTGCACGGAAGACTGCCGAGAGCTACACCGTCGGTGATCCAACCGATGAGTCCACGCGTATCGGCCCACTCGTGTCGGCGGCACAGCGCGAACGTGTCCGCGGTTACATCGACAAAGGCGTCTCGGAGGGCGCGCGCATCGTCGTCGGAGGCGCGGACGCACCCGCGGGGCTCGACCACGGCTACTACGTGCAGCCGACCGTCTTCGCCGACGTCAGGCCGGACATGACGATCGCGCAAGAGGAGATCTTCGGTCCCGTGCTCTCGGTGATCCCGTACGACGACGAGGACGAGGCGTTGCGGATCGCAAACGACTCGGCGTACGGCCTGTCGGGAGCGGTATGGGCCGGCGACAACGAGAAGGCGCTCGCGTTCGCGAAACGGATGCGCACCGGTCAGGTAGAGGTCAACGGCGGCCGGTTCAACCCGATGGCACCGTTTGGCGGTTACAAGCAGTCCGGCAACGGTCGCGAGCTCGGCCGTTTCGGTCTCGAAGAGTTCCTCGAGGTGAAGTCACTCCAGCGCTGAGCGTTCTGACGATCAGACGACGATGCGCATGAGCAGGCCGCGCGCGTCGCGCTGACCGTCGCCGAGTGTCTCGTGCTCGCCGCGCGCAAACCGTCGCGCTGACCAGGCACACGCGAGCGCATCGAGTGCGTCGTCGATCGGTACGCCGGTCGGTGCGGTCGCCACCGCCTCGACCGGGTCAATCCACTGGCTCAGCGCCGCGAAACGTTCGGCGACACCAGCTGCGCTCTTCTTCGACGCGAGCCCCCTGCCGGACATGGCCGCGAACGAGACCTCGGGATGCGTCTCGACCACGCGCCGTTCCAACGTGCGCGACATTGCGTCGTCGACCGAACGAATTGCGCGCACTATGCCAAAAGCCTGCGCGGACATTGATGTGCCGCCACGTTTGCGAAGCACCTCGCGCGCCTCGGCGTACGTCGACACCTCGAGAACACAGCGCGGTGGTGCGGGAAACACACTGGATCGCCGAGCGCCCACGCGCAGTCGCGCCGCAACGTCACAAAGGCGGGCACCGTTGTCCGGCAAACCAATCGGGATGTCGACACCGAAGGCGTCCGCTCTCTTCCGCAGAAGACCGGTGATGTCAGCGGTCAGTTTCCACTCGACACCGGCATCGGTCACGATCGCAGCAAGCCACTCGCCGCGACATCCATCGATCCCGACGACGAGCATCCGGGCACCGTGCCACACTCCGCGGCATGCGGATCTACGTCGGTTCCGACCACGCGGCGTTCGAGCTCAAGAACGCCGTTGTGGAACATCTACGCGTCGCTGGTCATGACCCGGTCGACTGCGGCCCCCCGGCGTACGACCCGGAGGACGACTATCCGGTCTACATCTTGCGCACCGCCGAGCGGGTTGCCGCCGATGGGGGCAGCCTCGGCGTCGTTCTCGGCGGATCAGGCAATGGTGAACAGATTGCTGCGAACAAAGTGCGCGGCATCCGCGCGGCACTCGCCTGGACCGATGAGACTGCCCGCCTCGCGCGTGAGCACAACGACGCGAACGTCCTGTCCCTCGGCGCGCGGATGTACACCGAGCAGGACGCGCTGCGGTTCGTCGACGTCTTCGTCACGACCCCGTTCTCGACCGAGCCTCGACATGCTCGGCGCCTTGCGATGATCGCCGGCTACGAAGACGACGGCTCGGTTCCACCACTGCCGGGCGGGTGAGGTGTCGGCGCGCCGGCCTGCGGTCGTGCCTGCGTGGTCACCGGCGGACCGACGCGCGGCAGGGGCGCCGATTCGGCCGCGGCCCGTTCCTCGTCGCTGGGCCGCGAGATGTCTCGTGCACGCATGGCAGCGGAGATGCCGACCTTTGACGGACCCGCGCCGACAAGACCGCGCAAGGCTTCGCCACCATCGTCGCGTCCACCGCCACGACCGCGCCGGTTCCCGCCGTTGCGTTGCTGCGCCACAGAACATCCCTATCAGAGTGTGGGCCCGCAGTCAGGCCGCAGTGCGTGCTCGCTGCCGCTCGCTTGGCGGTATCCCGACCGGGCATGCCCGGGATAGCCTCATTGGTCGTGATGCGGGTCAATACATTGCGCCTTGAACGCGCCACGCGCCCGCTCCGGATGCGTCTGCTCCGGCTCGTCGAGCCGAACACCGCGACCGAGGAGCCGGTTGCGCTCGTCCTTGCCGTTGGGGCCGTTGTCGCCATAGGTCTTGTGGCCCCGCATACAACGACAGTGCCGTACGGCACGGTCGTGGTGCCCGTCCTGGTGGCCGGCTTGTTCCTACGGACCAAGTCGTTGCTCGTCGTCGACCTCGCCACCGCAGCCGTGCTCATCCGTGCGTCCATCATGAACGGCGTGCAACTCGGCGGCAGCGGCCTGCGCCTGGGGGTCCTCCTCGTCATCGTGATCACAGCTGCGTTCGCCCATGTAATGGCCGCGAGCCGGGAGCGGCTCGGCGTACAAGGTCTTCGTGGCGACGCCATGCTCGCGGAGCTGCGTGACCGGCTCACCGCACAAGGTCGCCTCCCCGAGCTGCCCGGTCATTGGCATGCCGAGGTCGCGCGCCGTTCCGCGGGGGGCAGCGCTTTTGGTGGCGACTTCCTCGTGGCTGCGTTGTCGGGTGACGGCAAGTGCCTGGAACTTGCCGTCGTCGACGTCTCCGGTAAAGGCATCGACGCCGCGACCCGTGCGTTGCAACTGTCCGGGGCACTGGGCGGCATCCTCGGTGCGTTGCCGCCGGATCAATTCCTTGCCACGGCCAACGCCTACGTCTGCCGGCAAGGCTGGACCGAAGGCTTCGCAACTGCGGTCCACGTGGTCATCGACTTGACGACGGGTGAGTACACCCTCGGCACGGCCGGTCACCCGCGACCCGTGCAGTTCGATGCCGGCCGTGGCGTGTGGAAGCGCATTGAGGTCAGCGGCCCGATGCTGGGGCTCATCCCGGCGGCGGAGTACGTCACGACAACCGGCCTCATGCGATTCGGCGACGCGCTCATGCTCTACACGGACGGCATGATCGAAGTGCCCGGACGTGATCTCGAGATCGGCATCGACAAGCTGCTCGGCGCTGCAGAGTCACTCGTTGTCTACGGATTTGTCGGCGGTGCGAACCGTTTGATCGACGCGGTAGCGCCCGATGGTGCCGACGATCGTGCACTGGTGTTGGTCACACGCGCCGACCGTTAAAACACGAACGGCTGAGACACACTTTCTCAACGTTGCGCGAACGTCCCCTTTGTCCCGGCATTGCCGGGTGGCGCTGCTTGACGCTGTTCGGGCGCACTCCTAGGTTTGCGCCGTCCATCAATACGGGGCGATGCGAAGACCGACGCTGATCGAGATTTGTCGCGCTGAGGGGGGTCGGGGGACAGAGCGCTGCGTTTTGCAGTTTCGCGCCGTCAACGCACAGACTTTGGGGGGAACCAAAGTGGAACGACACTCAACGAGCACGACGGGTGGGATCAAGCAGCACTTCGGCCGGCGGCCGGCAAAGATCGTCGCTATTGCGGCTGTGGTCGTTGCTGGGACGGTGCCAGCGGCTTTGCTCGCGTCGCAGGGTGCTGGTGCCTCGGGCACAGCGCGACCGGCAGCGACGCCGGCGAATCCGCCGGCGTTGCACAACGCGACGCCCAACGGGGCCGCCGCTGTGCGTGCCTACTGGACGCCGTCGCGGCTCGCCGCGGCGAAGCCGGCGGTTGCGCACGTCAGTGGCCAAGGCGTTCAGGCCAGCCGTGCGGCCGCTACGAGCGGTACGCCGGGCGTGGCCGGCGGTATCACTCCTGGTGGCGTTGCCGGGAAGACCGTACGTGGGGCTGCCCTGCCCGACGCCGGCACCGTCACCCCGAACGACGGCAGCTACCCGGGTCCGAACGACACCTTCGACTACCCGGGCGTGCTGAAGACGTTCCCCACAGCCACGATCGGCAAGCTGTTCTTCACCGAACCGGGTGGCAACTTCGTGTGTTCCGCAGCCGCAACGTATGGCGGCGGCAGCCTCGACATGGTCTGGACGGCAGGCCACTGCGTCGGCCCGCAGGGCGGCGGCAGCTACTACGCCAACTGGCTGTTCTGCCCGCAGTACAAGAACAAGGAATCCGCCGTTGGTTGCTGGACGTGGGCGCTGGCTCAACAGACCGGCGGCTGGTACTTCAACGGCTTCTACAGCGCCGACTATGCATACCTCTACATGGCCTCGAGCAGCGACAAGGTCGCCCTGCACCTCGCCAATGCCGTGGGTGGTCTCGGGTTCGCTTGGAACTTCGGACGTGACCAGTTCTGGCAGGACTTCGGCTACCCGTCCGCCAGCCCGTACAACGGCAAGCTGCTGGTTGTGACGTCGGCCGAGCACCGCTACGACGTGACGAACCCCGGCGGCGACTCGGGTCCGCAGGACAACTCGATCGGTTCACAGCAGACGCCAGGCTTCAGTGGTGGGCCTTGGCTCCTCAGCTTCGGCCCGTCGAACGCCAAGGACCCGATCGGTCATGGCAACTACATCAACTCCGTCAACAGCTACTACTTCACGAGCGGCGGCCCCGGCGGCGGCAACGAGTTCGGCCACGAGATCCAGGGTCCGTACTTCGACACCACCGCCTGCAACTTCTGGAAGGGCGGCAGCGGTTACGGCGGTACCTGCTGAGTTCAGTCTCTGAGCTCATTCGGGACCGTTAGCAACGACCGGCACCGGGAGTGGGGCGAGCGCCCCGCTCCCGGTGCCGCGTTCGTGAGGGGATAGTGACCCGCATGCCCATCCGAGTCGTGACCGGCACTGCAAGACAACGGCTTGCGGCGGCGGGCTGCCTCTCGCTCGTGGTGCTCGCCGGATGTGGCAGCGGCGGCTCGTCACCAGGTGGTGCCACGTCTCCGACGCCCTGCCCGAACGAGTCCGTCCGGCCGACGAGCGGTACGCATATCTCCCATCCCCCTGCGGTGCGAAACGCCTCACCCTCACCAGCCACGAGTTGGACCCGCGCCCAGCTGGAAAGCGCGCGACCCGAGGGACCGGGCATCACCGGATGCGGCCCGACGCACGCGCCGGCAGCACCCGCAACGGGCCCACCTGCCGGTCGCTCTGCGGGTGGCATTGCGCCATAAGAGCGGGCGACCGGGATCGAACCGGCATGGCCAGCTTGGAAGGCTGGGGCTCTGCCATTGAGCTACGCCCGCGACCGCATCAGGGTAACGGTGGACATCGCGATGCTCGTCGTGAACGCAAGTGTTGTGCTCTGCGCCACTAGACTTCGACAGCAGATGCCGATGGCGCCGCGGGGCGTAGCGTAGTGGCTAGCGCGCCTGCTTTGGGAGCAGGAGATCGGGAGTTCGAGTCTCCCCGCCCCGACGAAAGCCCCTTCGGCGCCGTCCGTCGCTGCTAACCCGTGGAGCGTTGTGGAAACCGCTGTCGAGTCTTTGAGCCCTACGCGGGTCCGGCTGACCGTCAACGTGCCCTTTGAAGAACTTCAGCCGAGTGTCGCGGCGGCGTACCGCAAGATCGGCAGCCAGATTCGCGTGCAGGGCTTCCGGCCGGGCAAGGTTCCGCCACCGGTGATCGACCGCCGTGTCGGCCGTGCCGCCGTCCTGGAAGAGGCCGTCAACGAGGCGTTGCCGGTCTTCTACGGCAAGGCCGTCGAAGAGAACTCGATCGCGATCATCGGACATCCCGAAGTCGAGGTGACGGAGTTCGCCGACGGTGGCGCCCTCGCGTTCACGGCGGAGGTCGACGTACGACCGGACTTCGAGTTACCCGACTACCACGGCGTCGCTGTCACCGTCGACAACGCAGATCTGACCGACGAAGAGGTGGACGAGCAGCTCAGCAGTCTGCGGGAGCGGTTTGCCACGTTGTCCGGTGTTGATCGGCCCGCGCAGGAACACGACTTCGTCACCATCGACCTACGGGCGGAGGTGGACGGGACCGAGGTGTCCGATGCCGCGGCGACCGGCCTGTCGTACGAGATCGGCGACGACGACTTGATCGCAGGTCTCGATACTGCACTGATCGGTCTGTCCGAGGGCGAGTCCAAGACGTTCGCCACCGAGCTCAGCCAGGGGGAGTACGCCGGCAAGAAAGCAGACGTGACCGTCACCGTTCGCGGCGTACGTGTCAAGCAGGTACCCGACCTCGACGACGACTTCGCGCAGACAGCCAGTGAGTTCGACTCGATCGACGAGCTGCGCGCTGACGTCCGTACCCGGCTGGAGCGCATCCGCCGGCTCGAGCAAGGAATGCAGGCGCGGGACCGCACAATCGAGGCGCTGCTGGGTGGCACTGAGGTTCCGCTTCCCGAGAACGTCGTTGCCGAGGAAGTCGAGTGGCGCCAGCAGTCCTTCGGCGCGCAGTTGCAGCAGGCCGGGCTGACCAAGGAGCAGTACTTCGACTTCGAGCAGCGGACACAGGACGACGTCGACAAAGAAATAGCGCAAGGCGCGCAGCAGAGTGTGAAGGCACAGTTCGTGCTCGACGCGATTGCCGACCGGGAACAGATCCAGGTCACCGAGGCCGAGCTCGGCGAGCAGATCGTACGACGTGCATCCCGCGCCGGGCTCGCACCGGACGACTACGCCCGGCGCCTTGTCGACTCGGGTGGCGTTGCCGGCTTGCTGGGCGAAACGCGGCGAGCGAAGGCGCTTGCCCACGTCCTGGAGCAGGCCGTTGTCACCGACGCTTCCGGGCGGCCGGTCGACTTGGATGCTTTGCAGGACTCCGCTGCCGGCCAGCCAAACGAGGCGACGACCGACAACGGTGACGATTCCTGATCTTCCTGATCTGCGCCGTCAGCGAACAGTCGGCTGAACGCGGCGCGGGTGTCGGCAGCCAGGGTTAGGGTCAGGTCATGGCTGACCACACGAGCCCGGTTGACCGGGCGCCGGCACCGAGCGGCATGAACCTCGGTGACCAAGTCTTCGAGCGGTTACTGCGCGAGCGAATCATCTTCCTCGGCACCCAAGTCGAGGACCAGATGGCCAACAGCATCTGCGCGCAGCTGTTGTTGCTCGACGCCGAGGACCAGCGCGACATCTCCATCTACATCAACTCGCCTGGCGGCTCTGTCACCGCAGGTCTCGCCATCTACGACACGATGCAGTTCGTCAAGAGCGACGTCGTCACGGTGGCCATGGGCTTGGCCGCGTCCATGGGCCAGTTCCTGCTGTGCGCCGGCACCAACGGCAAGCGCTACGCGCTCCCGCACGCACGCATCCTCATGCATCAGCCCTCCGGTGGAATCGGCGGCACTGCCTCCGATATCGCGATCCAGGCCGAGAACATGTTGTGGACGAAGCGAACGATGCAGGAGCGAATCGCCTTCCACACCGGACAGACCGTCGAACAGATCGAGCGCGACTCCGATCGCGACCGGTGGTTCACCGCAGACGAGGCGCGTGACTACGGCTTCGTCGACCACGTGGTCAGCGGCGTCGAGCAGATTCCCGCAGGGACCGGAGGTCGCAGATGAGCCCGCAGCTGCCCAGCGCGCGGTACGTTCTGCCGTCGTTCGTCGAGCGGACGTCGTACGGCATCAAGGAGTCGAACCCTTACAACAAGCTGTTCGAGGAGCGCATCATCTTCCTCGGCGTGCAGATCGACGACGCTTCGGCCAACGACGTGATGGCGCAGCTGTTGTGTCTCGAGTCCACCGACCCGGACCGCGACATCATCATGTACATCAACTCACCGGGCGGCTCGTTCACCTCGCTCACCGCGATCTACGACACGATGCAGTTCGTCAAACCAGAGATCCAGACCGTCTGCCTCGGTCAGGCCGCGAGCGCCGCTGCCGTCCTGCTCGCGGCCGGCACCCCCGGCAAGCGATTCGCGCTCGAGAACAGCCGCATCATCATCCACCAGCCCGCGACCGAGGGCGGTTACGGCCAGAGCAGTGACATCGAGATCCAAGCGCGGGAGATCCTGCGCATGCGTGCGTTACTGGAGACCCTGCTCGCCAGCCACTCCGGCCGGACCGAGGACCAGGTCCGCACCGACATCGAGCGGGACAAGATCCTGACCGCTCAAGAGGCAGTGGACTACGGCCTGGTCGACGAGGTGATCAAGACACGGAAGTCCAGTCGACTCGCCGTCAGCAGCACAACCTGACGGAGCGTGATCCGAGCCGGCGGCCGAGCCGATGAACACACCGACGAGATGTTCGTGTCAAACCTGTCAAGGGGGTCCGCGATGGGCCCCAAGGCTGTACCGTCGTAAGTCCTACCGGTCGGGCCGGGACGCCGGCGTTGGCCGCATGAGCAGGGAGAGGTGCGGGTGGCACGGATAGGCGACGGCGGGGACCTCCTCAAGTGCTCGTTCTGCGGGAAGAGCCAGAAGCAGGTCAAGAAGCTCATCGCGGGCCCTGGCGTCTATATCTGTGACGAATGCATCGATCTCTGCAACGAGATCATCGAAGAGGAGCTCTCCGAGTCCACCGAACTCGCGTTCGATGAGCTGCCGAAGCCGAAAGAGATCTACGAGTTCCTCGACTCGTACGTCATCGGACAGGACACCGCCAAGAAGTCGCTGTCTGTCGCGGTCTACAACCACTACAAGCGCATCAATTCGGCGTCGACGCGCGACGATGAAGTCGAGCTCGACAAGTCGAACATCCTGCTGATCGGTCCCACCGGTGTCGGTAAGACGCTCCTCGCGCAGACGCTCGCGAAGATGCTCAACGTCCCGTTCGCGATCGCCGATGCTACGGCGCTGACCGAGGCCGGTTACGTCGGCGAGGACGTCGAAAACATCCTGCTCAAACTGATCCAGGCCGCTGACTACGACGTCAAGAAGGCCGAGACCGGCATCATCTACATCGACGAGGTCGACAAGATCGCTCGCAAGAGCGAGAACCCGTCGATCACCCGCGACGTGTCTGGCGAGGGCGTTCAGCAGGCCCTGCTCAAGATTCTCGAGGGCACGACCGCCTCGGTGCCGCCGCAGGGTGGCCGCAAGCACCCGCACCAGGAGTTCATCCAGATCGACACGACCAACGTCCTGTTTATCGTCGGTGGGGCGTTCGCCGGGCTGGACAAGGTCATCGAGGCGCGCATCGGCAAGAAGGGCATCGGCTTCAACGCGACGCTGCACTCGAAGGGTGAGGTCGACCCCTACGACGTTTTCAGCGAGGTCATGCCCGAGGACCTGCTGAAGTACGGTATGATCCCGGAGTTCGTGGGCCGGCTCCCGGTCATCACGAGCGTGCACAACCTCGACCGCGAGGCGCTCATCCGCATCCTCACCGAGCCGCGCAACGCGCTCGTGAAGCAGTACGCCCGCCTCTTCGAGCTCGACAACGTCGGGCTGGAGTTCGCCGAGGACTCGCTCGACGCGATCGCCGACCAGGCCATCCTTCGCGGCACCGGCGCCCGGGGCCTGCGCGCGATCATGGAGGAAGTGCTCCTCTCGGTGATGTACGACGTGCCCAGTCGCAAGGACGTCGCCAAGGTGCTGATCGACGCCGACGTCGTACTCGAACACGTCAACCCGACCCTCGTGCCGCGCGAGGCCGCACCGAAGCGCGAGCGCCGGGAAAAGTCCGCCTGACCGGCTCCTTGCCGGGCCCGGGGCCGACCATTTCGGCCAGGCAGCGGAGGTGTCCTCGCGGTGCCGAACTGTCACCCGTTCGAGCGGCACATTCCCTAGCCAGTAACAATTTGTAGGGCTATTCTCACTTTCTGTCACACCGTCGTTGCCGGGTGGTCGGGGTTACCGGGTCGTGGGGAGGCACGCCATGCCGGGGCCAGACCATGCGCCGAGGCTGCCCGAGAGGCAGCCCTCGAGGCAGTCGGTACCGCCGGCCGCTAGCGGGTTGCCGAACCCCCGGCCTGGCCCATCCGTGCCCGAGGATGTGCCCGCACCCGCGCGGCCGGCCGAGGCCCGACATGAGCTGATCGGCAACCTGGCCCGCAATGTGACCGCACGTCTCGATCTCGGTGACGTGCTGTCCGTCACGTTCGCGGAGCTGCGCGGCATCGTGCGCTTCACCGGCGGCTCCATCCAGCTCGTCGACGACGACGGCTGGATCCGACTGGCCGCCGCCGACCCGGTCGCTGCCGACGAGCTCTACGACCTGCGCATCCCGATCGACTCCACCGTGGCCGGCCGCATCATCCTGACCGAACGAGCGGTCTACCTGCCCGACATCACCCGTGAGCTGCCCCAGGCCCCACCCAAGGCCAACCTGTCGCCAGGTGGTGTGCGCAGCTACTTCGGCGCACCGCTGCTCGCGGAAGGGCGCGCCATCGGTGTGCTTCAGATCGACTCGGTGCTGGCGGATGCCTGGGACGACACCGAGCGGATGCTCATCAGCTGTGTGGCCCCGATCGTCGCCGCCGCGATCCAGAACGCACGAGCCCAGGCCAGGGTCAACGCCGCGCACGTCAGCACGCGTCGTACCGCCCAACACGCTCGGCTCATGTTGCGTCTTCTCCGAGGTGACATCGACGCCTCGTTGCGAGGGATCGTCGAGATGTCCGAACACGTCCCGGCCCTGCGGGCGGAGGTTGACCGGCTCACGACGGCCATCGCGCGGCTGCACGCCGTGGCCGCAGACATCGATCCGGACTTTGCGCCGGACGACTCGTTGGACTTGCGTACGCCGCAGAAAACAGCGCCGTAAGGAAACGGAGCGCTCAATAGACTTCTGTGCGTGGCCGCCGCGGAGCTTCCCCCGCAGTACGCGCCGGGTGACTCCGAGCGCGCGCTGTACGAGGCGTGGGTGGCGGCCGGCTACTTCACCCCGCCGGCGCAGCAGTCTGAGCGCCCGTCGTACTGCATTGTCATTCCACCCCCCAACGTCACGGGCGTCCTGTCCATCGGTCACGCCTTCCAGCACACGCTGATCGACGGGCTCACCCGGCGTCGCCGGATGCAGGGGTACGACGTGCTCTGGCTCCCTGGGATGGACCACGCGGGGATCGCGACCCAGAACGTGGTCGAGCGCGAGCTCGCCAAAGAAGGGCTGTCGCGCCACGACCTGGGTCGTGAAGCCTTCGTGGGCCGGGTGTGGTCGTGGAAGGACGAGTACGGCGGCAAGATCCTCGACCAGATGCGCCGGCTCGGCGACGGCGTCGACTGGTCCCGCGAGCGCTTCACGATGGACCCCGGACTGAGCCGCGCCGTTCAGACGATCTTCAAGCGGTTGTACGACGACGGTCTCATCTACCGGGCCGAACGCATCATCAACTGGTGCCCGCGCTGCCTCACCGCGCTGTCGGACATCGAGGTCGAGCACAGTGACGACGAGGGCGAGCTCATCTCCATTCGCTACGGCGAGGGTGACAACTCCATCGTCGTGGCCACGACGCGGGTCGAGACGATGCTCGGTGACACGGCGGTTGCGGTGCATCCAGATGACGAGCGTTACCGCCATCTCGTCGGCTCGGAGGTGGTCCTGCCGCTGACCGGTCGGCGGATCCCGGTGGTTGCCGACGACCACGTCGACCCGACATTCGGCACGGGGGCGGTGAAGGTCACGCCCGCGCACGACCCGAACGACTTCGAGATCGGCCAGCGGCACGGGCTGCCGACCGTCGTGATGATGGAGGAGCGCGGCAATGTCACGGTGCGTGGACCGTTCGAAGGGCTGGACCGGTTCGAGGCCCGGCCTGCGGTCACGGCAGCGCTGCGCGAGGAAGGCCGCATCGTGGCCGAGAAGCGCCCCTACCTCCATTCCGTCGGCCACTGCTCACGCTGCGACACGGTCGTCGAGCCGCGGTTGTCCCTGCAGTGGTTCGTCAAGGTGGCGACGCTCGCCAAGGCTGCCGGTGATGCGGTGCGCGACGGGCGCACCTCGATCCATCCGCCGGAGATGGCGAAGCGCTACTTCGACTGGGTCGACGACATGCACGACTGGTGCATCAGCCGGCAGTTGTGGTGGGGACATCGCATCCCGGTGTGGTACGGCCCGGCAGGGGAGGCCCGCGTCGTCGGCCCGGACGATGACGCACCCGGCGATGGCTGGACCCAGGACCCCGACGTGCTGGACACCTGGTTCTCCTCCGCGCTCTGGCCGTGCTCGACACTCGGCTGGCCTGACGACACCGACGATCTGCGGCGGTTCTATCCGACCGACGTCCTGGTCACGGGCTACGACATCCTGTTCTTCTGGGTTGCCCGGATGATGATGTTCGGCACCTACGCCATGGACGGCGTGCAGCCGTTCCAGACGGTTGCGCTGCATGGTCTGATCCGCGACCAGTTCGGCCGGAAGATGTCGAAGTCCGCAGGCAACGTCGTCGACCCGCTGCTGTGGATCGAGAGTTACGGCGCGGACGCCACCCGTTTCGCCCTCGCTCGCGGGGCCAACCCGGGCGTCGACGTGCCGATCGGCGAAGACTGGGTGCGCGCGAGCCGCAACTTTGTCAACAAGGTCTGGAACGGTGTGCGTTTCGCGCTGCGCGCGAACGCCACGGTCGGTGCGCTGCCGCCCGCAGCCGAGCTCGCGCCGGCGGAGCGCTGGATCCTCAGCCGACTGGCGGAGACGACCGCCGAGGTCGACGCACTCTACGAGGACTTCCAGTTCGCGCGTGCCTGTGATGCGCTGTTCCACTTCGCATGGGATGACGTCTTCGACTGGTACGTCGAACTCGCGAAGACGCCACTCGCTGCCGGTGGCACCGCCGCCGAGCACACCCGCGCCGTGTTGGGGCACGTGCTCGACGTGCTGCTGCGCCTGCTCCACCCCGTGATGCCGTTTGCCACCGAACAGTGTTGGCAGACCCTGACCGGGGGCGAGTCAATCGTCGTCAGCGAGTGGCCGGCGACCGATGCGGCGCGCCGCGACGCGGGCGCCGAGGCCGACATCGAGCGCCTGCAGACGCTGGTGACCGAGGTGCGCCGGTTCCGCGCCGAGCAAGGACTGAAGCCGCGGCAGAAGGTGACCGCGGCACTGGTCACAACCGACGAGGTCTTGCGCGGGTATGCGACCGAGCTCGGCACCCTCACCGACTTGACCGTGACCGTCGAAGACGTTGCTCCCCAAGGCTGGCCTGTCCTTCCGGTCGGCTATGCCTCGGTGGCGCTGGACCTGTCCGGCGCGATCGACGTCGCCGCCGAACGTTCGCGTCTCGGCAAGGACTTGGAAACGGCGCGCAAGGAACGAGAAATCGCGGAGGCGAAGCTCGCGAACCCGGAGTTCACGGCCAAGGCGCCGGACAAGGTCGTTGCGGTGATGCGCGCCCGGCTCGAGAATGCGGACGAGACGATCGAGCGCATCAACCGCCAACTCGATGCGTTGTCGTCTGCCTGACGTGACGACACCACCTCAACTGGAAACGCCGGAACAGGCTCTTGCGCGTGTCGAGGCCGCCCTCGATTCGCGCATCGCGACGCGCATGGTGCCGGGCTTGCCGCGCATCGTCGACATCCTCGATCTCCTCGGGTCGCCGCACCGTAGTTATCCGTCGATTCACATCAGTGGGACGAACGGCAAGACGACGACGGCGCGGATGATCGACGCGTTGCTGTCCGAACTTGGCCTTCGCACCGGCCGTTACACGAGCCCACATCTCGAAACGCTGCCCGAGCGGATCGCCATCGACGGAACACCGTTGACTCCGGAAGCCTTCGCCGCTGTGTACGACGAGGTCGCGCCGTACGCCGTGCTGGTCGACCAACGTCACTCCGAACCGATGACGTACTTCGAGCTGACCACTGCGATGGCCTTCGCCGCCTTCGCCGACGCACCGGTCGATGTCGCCGTCGTCGAAGTGGGCTTGGGCGGGGAGTCAGACGCGACGAACGTCCTGTCAGCTCCTGTTGCCGTGATCACGCCGATCGCGCTCGATCACACCGAGGTGCTCGGCCCGACCGTCGCGGGCATCGCGGCGGACAAAGCAGGCATCGTGCACGACGGCTCCTTCCTCGTGACGGCGCAGCAGCCGATCGACGCGGCGGAGGCGCTGCTGCGCAGAGCTGTGGACGTCGGAGCGACGGTCGCACGCGAGGGCATCGAGTTCGGCATACTCGAACGGACGCCCGGCGTCGGCGGCCAGCTGTTGACGTTGCGGGGTCTGGAGCGGACGTACGAGGACGTGTTGCTGCCGTTGTACGGCGCACACCAGGCCGGAAACGCGGTCTGCGCGCTTGCCGCGGTGGAGGCTTTTCTCGGCGGTGCGCGGCCCTTGGACGAGGACATCGTGCGCGCTGCGTTCGGCGCGGTGACGTCGCCGGGCCGGTTGGAGACCGCGCGGACGAGCCCGACAGTGCTGCTCGATGTTGCGCACAATCCAGCGGGCGCCGCCGCGCTCGTCGCCGCCCTCGGGGAGTCGTTCGCGTTCTCTCAGCTGGTCGGCGTCGTGGGCGTTCTTGTTGACAAGGATGCGTTCGGGATTCTCGAACAACTCGAGCCTGCACTCGACGAGATCGTCCTCACGGCGAACATGTCTCCGCGCGCAATGCCAGTGGACCAACTGGCAGAGATGGCGACTGACATCTTTGGCGACGATCGCGTGCACAGCTCAGTGAACGTCGGCGATGCAATCGATGTCGCACTGAGACTGGCGGAGGAAGACTTCGCGTCGACCGTTGCGCCCGGCGGAGTGGGTGTGCTCGTCACCGGGTCGGTTATCACCGTCGGCGAAGCACGCCGTCTATTGCGCCGAAGTCGCGCATGAAGGCGCTGTCTCCTGCGCTGCTCGTGATGGAAGCGATCGTCGCACTGCTCGTCGTACCTGCGGTTGCGCGTGGCCATTCGCACGTCGCGCTCCGGATAGCGCTCGCGGCTGTGTTGGCGACGTGCCTGCTCCTGACCGCCGCCATCGCACGTCGACGATCAGGACGGTTCATCGGCACGCTGCTGCAGCCCGTACTCATCGCGAGCGGACTGCTCGCATGGCCGATGTGGATCCTCGGCGTCATGTTCACGGCGCTGTGGGCCGTCGCACAACACACGCTGGACGCGCACGAGCGCGGATAGCATCAGGCAACCAACCGAGGAGATCCGTCTCGTGTCCGAACGCACTCTCGTGCTCGTCAAGCCGGACGGCGTCCGCCGCGGCCTGATCGGCGAAGTGGTCAGCCGGCTGGAACGCAAGGGGCTCCGCATTGCCGCGATGCAGCTCCGGACGATCGACCGCGCGACCGCCGAGCGACACTACGCCGAGCACGAGGGCAAGCCGTTCTTCGCCGGACTGGTCGACTTCATCACGGGCGGGCCGCTCGTGGCGTTGGTCGCGGAGGGGCCTAGTGCCGTTCCCGCCGTACGCCGGCTCATGGGCGTGACGAACCCGGTCGAGGCGACGCCTGGGTCGCTTCGGGGCGACTACGCCTTGGAGATCGGGGAGAACCTCGTGCACGGCTCCGACTCGCCGGAGTCGGCCGCCCGCGAAGTGGCGCTTTTCTTTCCCGACCTGTGACGCTCCGCGCACCGGGGCCGGTGGTGAATTGGGGTGAAGCGGGCCCCGCGGGTACGATCGCACGCGTTCTGCCCGTCCCCTAGATCGAAGGCTTCCCCCGCACTATGGCTACCTCGATGACGTTTCTCGGCCGCGACATGGCCGTCGACCTCGGCACGGCGAACACCCTCGTTTACGTCCGCGGCCGCGGCATCGTCTTGAACGAACCATCGGTCGTGGCGATCAACACGAACACGAAGGGCATCCTCGCCGTCGGCACCGAGGCGAAGCGGATGATCGGGCGGACGCCCGGCAACATCGTCGCGATCCGGCCGCTGAAGGACGGCGTCATCGCCGACTTCGACATCACCGAACGGATGCTCCGCTACTTCATCCAGAAGGTGCACCGCCGCCGGCACCTCGCCAAGCCTCGGCTGGTCGTCTGCGTGCCGTCCGGTATCACCGGGGTCGAGCAGCGTGCCGTCATCGAAGCGGCCAGCGCCGCGGGCGCGCGCGCCGTACACATCATCGAGGAACCAATGGCAGCCGCGATCGGCGCCGGCCTGCCGGTGCACGAGCCGACCGGCAACATGGTGGTCGACGTCGGCGGTGGTACGACGGAAGTCGCGGTCATCTCTCTCGGCGGCATCGTGACGAGCCAGTCGATCCGGACCGGCGGCGACGAGCTCGACGCGGCGATCATCGCGTACGTCAAGAAGGAATACAGCCTCATGCTCGGCGAGCGCACGGCTGAAGAAATCAAAATGGCCATCGGATCGGCGTTCCCGGCGCCGGACGAGCCGCACGCCGAGATCCGCGGCCGTGACCTCGTCAGCGGACTGCCGAAGACGATCGTCGTGTCCGCGGAAGAAATTCGTAAGGCCATCGAAGAACCGGTGAACGCGATCATCGACGCGGTGAAGACAACTCTTGACAAGTGTCCGCCGGAGCTCTCCGGTGATGTGATGGACCGCGGCATCGTTCTCACCGGTGGCGGCGCGTTGCTGCGTGGTCTGGACGAGCGGTTGAAGCACGAGACCGGCATGCCGATCCTCATCACCGACAACCCGCTCGACTCGGTCGCGATGGGTGCAGGCAAGTGCGTGGAGGAGTTCGAGTCGTTGCAGCAGGTGCTGATCTCGCAGCCACGGCACTGAACCGGTCGTGGCAGGCCGCGATCGACGGCGGGCCCGGCTGCTTCTGACTCTGTTGCTGCTCACCGCGTTCACACTCATCACGCTCGACTACCGGTCCGGCGGCAGCCCGTTCGGCTTCTTACGCAGCGCCGCGAGCAGCGTTTTCGGTCCACTGGAGCGCGCGGCTACCGCGATCGCGAAGCCGGTAGGCAATGCCGTGTCCGATCTGGGCCACCTCGGACGGGACCGTTCCCACATCAAGCAGCTCGAGGACGAGAACGCACAGCTCAACGAGCAGTTGCGGCTCGGCCAGCTCGACAAGACGCGGCTCGACGAGTTCAACCGCATGTACGGCCTCACGCAGCGCGGCCGGATGCGCACGGTCGCGGCCCATGTCATCGGCCTCGGGGGTGGTCTCGGGTTCGAACGGACCGCCGCGGTCGATGCCGGCAGCCGCGACGGGATCCGGAAGAACATGACCGTGATCAACGGTGATGGGCTGGTGGGTCGCGTGGAGCGGGTCGGACCGACCACGTCGACAGTGCTGTTGGCCATCGATGCCAACTTTCGCGTCTTCACTCGCTTGGCGCCCGGACTCGAGACCGGCTATCTCCGCGGCGTCGGGCCGGCCGAGATGACTTTGTCGTTGCTGAGCCAGACGGCCACGGTGCACACCGGGCAGACACTGGTAACGGCCGGACCGTCGGTCGGCAGCTTCTTCCCGCCGGAGATTCCCGTCGGCGTCGTTACGCACGTCGAGCAGACACCGGGCGCGCTCATCCGCAGCGCCCAGGTTCGTCCGTTCGTGAACTTCACCGGTCTCGACATCGTCGGCATCATCGTGAGCGCCCCGAAAGAACTACCGCGCGGTGCGCTGCTGCCACCGTCGCCGACGCCCTCGCCGAAACCCCGGCCCAGCACGCCGTCGCCGGGCACGTCAGTCTCGCCCTCGCCCGGCCGGCGTACGACGGTCAGCCCGACTCCCACCCACAGTCCCAGCCCGACCGCGCGCCCGACCAGGAGCCCGTGATGCATCCCGGCCGGGTGCTCGCCGCGATTGCTGCTGTGCTGACGCTGTTGCCCATCCAGCACGCGGTCATCGCGCGCATCCCGTTGCCGGGCACCGGCCCGGACGTGCTCATCGTGTTGGTCGTTGCGGTTGCGCTGCTCCGCGGGCCGGCGGTAGGAGCCGTGATGGGCTTTTGCACCGGTCTGGCCGCAGACCTCGCCCCGCCCGCTGACCACACGATGGGGCGGCTCGCGCTCTGCTACTGCGTGGCTGGCTACCTCGCCGGACTGCTCGCCGACGAGGCCGAGCGCTCCGCGCTTGCGCCGATGGCGGTCGTCGCGATCATCGCCGTCTTCGTCATCGGAACGTACGCCGCGCTTGGCGCGTTGCTCGGTGATGCCCGGGTCACGGCGGCAACGTTGGCACGGACGCTGCCGTCCTCTGTTCTTTACGATGTCGTGCTGACGCCGTTCCTCGTACCGCTCGTCGCCGCCGTGGTGCGTCGATTGGAGCCCGACTCGAGCCGATCAGTGGTCCGCGGTGCCGGCCCGGGAGTGCGGCTATGAGTGATCGATCACGTCTGCGGCTGTTCGTGCTGCGCGTGCTGGTCGTCTCGCTCCTCGCGACCTTGGTGGGTCGCCTGTGGTACTTGCAGGTGCTCGCGGGTGACACGTATGCCAAGGCAGCGGCGAACCTGTCGACGCGCGACATCGTCACCGCCTCGACCCGCGGCCAGGTTCTCGACGACATGGGCCGGCCGTTCGCCCGTAACCAGACCGCGCTCGTCGTCACCGTCGATCGGGTCAAGTTGCTGCGGCAACGGGACCATGGCAAGAACGTCCTGCACCGACTTGCAACCGTGGTTAAGGTGCCCTACGGCACGCTCGTCAAGCGCATCACGCCCTGCGGGCCCCACGTGCCGAAGCCGTGCTGGAACGGTTCGCCGTACCAACCGATTCCGGTGACGGACCGGGCCAACACCGCGATGGCGGTGCGCATCCTCGAGCAGAACGAGCTGTTCCCGGCGGTGACCGCCGAGACGCAGGCGCTGCGCACGTATCCGCAGCCCGCGGGAGCGAACGCTGCACACCTGCTCGGCTATCTGCGACCGGTCACCCTCGCCGACCTGAACAAGGACAAAGCGCGCGACATCCAGATCCAGGGCAGTGACCTCGTCGGCGCTACCGGCCTCGAGGCGACCTACGACTCGTACTTGCGGGGGCAGTCCGGTTTGCAGGTGGTGTCGGTCGACGCGGCCGGCGGTGTCACCGGCACACTGAGCGACACAGCGCCGGTTCCGGGCGGCAACGTCGTGACCAGTCTCGACGCACGCGTCCAGCGGGTGCTCGAGCAATCACTGACGAACGCGATGAAGAGCGCGCGGCACCAAACCGAGCATCAAACCGGCAAGCACTACAAGGGCGACTCGGCCGCCGGGGTCGTCATCGACGTACGCACCGGTCACATCGTCGCGATGGCAAGCCTGCCGACGTACAACCCGAACATCTGGGTGGGGGGTATCAGCCAGAAAGAGCTCGACCACCTCGGCGACGTCAAGGCTGGCCAACCGATCCTCGACCGGGCGACCGACGGTGAGTTCGCACCAGGGTCGACGTTCAAGCTCGTCACCACTGCGGCCGTTGTCCACGAGGGCCGGGCGAGCTTCAACGGCACGTACTTCTGCCCTGGCTCGCTGAAGGTCGGTAACTCGACCAAGCACAACTTCGAAGGCGAGTTCGGCGGTCACATCGGCCTGCACCAGACGATCGTCGAGTCCTGCGACACGGTCTACTACAAGTTCGCGATCGACGACTGGTTCCACGACCAGGCGTTACTCCGTGCGCACAAGGCGCCGATCGAGGCCGTGCAGCACATGGCACGAGAGTTCGGCCTAGGCCGGCCGACCGGCATCGACCTGCCGACCGACCTGCCGGGACTGATCGAGGACCGCGCGCAAAAGCTCAGGGACTGGAACAGCTACGTGCGCAAAAACGCATGCGCCGGTGCGAGGACGCGGCCCAAAGGCAGCTACTTGCAGCGGATCGACCAGGAGAACTGCAAGGACGGCTGGGTGTTCCGCGAAGGTGACCAGGCCAACTTCGACATCGGCCAGGGCACGGTCCTCGTCACGCCGCTGCAGCTGGCCGTGGCCTACGAGGCGCTGGTCAACGGTGGCCGCCTGGTGTCACCGCGACTCGGCAAGGCCGTGCTCTCACCGGCTGGTGCGGTGGTGAAGAGGCTGCCGTCACGGACACTTGGCCGGCTCTCCGCCTCGCCGAGCACCCTGAAGGACATCATGTCGGCGATGTACGACGTCCCGCGCGCAAAGAAGGGCACAGCGCGCGGGGCGTTCAAGGGTTTCCCGTTCGGTCAGATCAAGGTCGGCGGCAAGACAGGTACGGCCGACGTCGCGCACAAGCAGCCGACGTCGTGGTTCGCGTCGTTCGGTGGTCCGGCCGGGCACGCGCCGCAGTTCGTCGTCGTGATGATGGTGACCCAAGGCGGTCAAGGCGCGGCGGTGGCGGCGCCAGCGGCGCGCGCAGTGTGGGACGGCATCTACGGTCTCGAGCATCATTCCGCGGCGCTGCCCGGTGGCCGGATACCGACTGCGCTGCCGGTGATTGCACCCGACGGCACCGTTCATCCTCCGGGCACGCACATCACGACGCCGCGGCACACAAACCGGCCGGGGAAGGGCACCTCGAGCCCGACGCCGGCTGCGCTCGCCCCTGACGAGCGTTATCGCAGGAGCCACGCGACGTGACCGACTGGACTGCCGCGGGCGGCCGATTCGGTGGCGGCAACCACGGTGTGCGGGCGTGGGTCGCGGAGCGCGAGTCGCTGCCGCGCAGGTTGGATTGGCCGCTGCTGCTCGCCGTCTTATGCCTGTCCCTCATCGGCGCCGCGCTTGTGTGGTCGGCCACGAAGCAGGCTCAGATCGACAAGGGTGCCGACCCGCAGTTCTTCCTGAAGCGGCACGTCATCAACCTGGTGATCGGGTTGCTGCTCGGCGCGTTGACGGCGGCAGTCGACTATCGCGCACTACGCGCCTACGCGCCGATCGTCTACGCCGCGTCGATGTTCGGCTTGCTTTTGGTGCTCACACCGTTCGGTTCCACGATCAACGGCGCACATTCGTGGATCGTGTTGCCGGCCGGCTTCCAGGTGCAACCGTCTGAGTTCGCCAAAGTCGCCTTGGTCGTCGGCATGGCGATGCTGCTCGGCGAGAAACGCGATGGCGAAGACACGCCGCGAAGCGGCGACGTCGTACTCGTCCTCATGTTCGTCGCCATCCCGATCCTGCTGATCATGCTGCAGCCGGACCTCGGCACCGTGATGGTGATCGTGTTCGTCGTGCTCGGTGTGCTCGCGGTCTCCGGAGCGCCGACGCGGTGGGTCTTCGGGCTCGTGATCGTCGGGGGACTGCTGGCGTTCAGCGGGATCCACTTCGGGCTGCTGCACCAGTACCAGGTCGCGCGCTTCACGTCGTTCGTGTCTCCGGACACGCACGCGCAGTCGACGTCGTACAACCAGCACAACGCAACGCTCGCGATCGGTTCCGGCGGCTGGCTCGGGAAGGGGTTGTTCCACGGCACGCAGACGACCGGGCAGTTCGTGCCGGAGCAACAGACCGACTTCATCTACAGCGTCGCGGGGGAGGAGCTCGGACTGGCCGGCGCGGGCACGATCGTCCTGCTCGTCGGGATCGTGCTGTGGCGCGGCTTGCGGATCGCCTACCGTGCCAGCGACCTGTTCGGCCGGCTCGTCGCAACCGGCGTGGTTTGCTGGTTCGCGTTCCAGGCGTTCGAGAACATCGGGATGACGATGGGGATCATGCCGGTGACCGGGCTACCGCTGCCGTTCGTGTCCTACGGCGGATCGTCCATGTTCGCGAACATGATCGCCATCGGACTGCTCCAGAACGTCCACCTCAAACGCGAGACCTAGCACCCCAATACGGCGGTGTCTCCCGCGGTGATCTAGGGGTTATGGCCCATTTCTGGGTCTCTGGTGGGCCATATTCCCTAGATCACGGCGGGTGGCGTGGGGGTGGCTGGGCTGGGGTGGGCTTGCCGCAGCCATCCACAGATGTTCCCGCGCGGGCGCCACCGGCCAGTGCGCACCGCCGACGCTGGCGAGATGACGAACCTCGACGCTTTCACACGTGCGGCTGCGATTGCCGCGTGCCAGGACGGCGTCATTACGCATCAACAGGTTCTCGAGTCAGGGATCAGCTGGAGCGCGATGCGTTCGCTCCTGCGCTCTGGCCGCTGGTTGCGAATCAGCCGCGGCGTCTACATGGTTGATGTTCGTCTGTACGACGCGGTTCCGAGGCGGGGTCCTTCGTGCGGCGCTGCTGCGACATGGCACACATGCGGCGCTTTGGGGCGCAACCGCCGCCGAGGTTTTGGGGATTGCGGGCATGGCTGGGTGGCCGGGCAAGCCGGGTCTCCCGCAACCGATCTATCGCGATCGGCGTCGAGGCAATGACTTCACGGGTGCGGCCGTCGACACGCTTCGGTTCACCTGGCTCGATACCAAGACACCTGCCTACATACGAGCCATGGTTCGCAAGGCTCTCGCGGCTGATGCGGCGTGATCTAGAGGTTGTGGCCCACGAGGGTGCCCATAGAGGGCCACAAGCCCTAGATCACCGCGAGAAATGAGCAGCCGCAGAAACGGGCGCGGTGGTGCGAACGCATACCCTGGTCGCGTGTCGGTGGAGTCGTTGTTCGCGCGGTTGGAGCCGTTGTTGCCGCGCGTGCGCAAGCCGGTGCAGTACGTCGGCGGTGAGCGCGGCGCCGTCGTCAAGGACTGGGATGGGTGTGACGTTCGCTGGGCGCTGCTCTACCCGGACGCCTATGAAGTCGGGCAGCCCAACCAGGGCGTACAGATCCTCTACGAGATCCTCAACGAACAGGAGCGCACTCTCGCCGAACGTTCCTACAACGTCTGGCCCGACCTCGAAGCGTTGATGCGCGTGCACGACATCCCGCAGTTCACCGTCGACGGACATCGGCCGCTCAACGCGTTCGACATCGTCGGCGTGAGCTTCGCCAGCGAGCTCGGTTACACCAACCTGCTGTCTGCTCTCGACCTGGCCGGCATCCCGATCCACTCACGTGACCGCACCGACGGCGACCCGATCGTCGTCGCAGGGGGGCACGCGGCGTTCAACCCGGAACCCGTTGCCGACTTCATCGACGCCGCCGTACTCGGAGACGGTGAAGAGGCCGTCCTCGCGATCTCCGATCTCGTACGACGCAACAAGCACGCAGGTCGCGAAGCCGTCCTCGAAGCGCTCGCGACAACCGGCGCCGCCTACGTCCCGAAGTACTACGACGTCGACTACCTCCCGGACGGCACGATCAACGCGGTTACGCCGAACCGCGCAGACGTCCCCGAGCGTGTCAAGAAGTACACCGTCATGGACCTCGACAACTGGCCGTACCCGAAGAACCCGGTGGTCCCGGTCGCGGAGACGGTGCACGAGCGGTACAGCGTCGAGATCTTCCGCGGCTGCACGCGTGGCTGCCGCTTCTGCCAGGCCGGCATGATCACGCGACCCGTGCGCGAGCGCAGCATCACGACCATCGGCGAGATGGTCGCGAACGGCATCGAGCAGACCGGCTATTCGGAGGTCGGGCTGCTCTCCCTGTCGAGCGCCGACCATTCCGAGATTGCGGACATCACCAAAGGCCTTGCAGACAGGTACGACGGCACGCACGTATCGCTGTCACTGCCCAGCACACGGGTCGACGCCTTCAACGTCGACCTCGCGGCCGAACTGTCGCGCAACGGCCGCCGCAGCGGTCTCACATTCGCACCGGAAGGCGGCAGCGAACGCATCCGCAAAGTCATCAACAAGACGGTGAGCGAAGACGACCTCATCCGAACCGTGAGTACGGCCTACGCCGCAGGTTGGCGGCAAGTGAAGCTCTACTTCATGTGCGGCCTGCCCACCGAGACCGACGACGACGTCCTTCAGATCGCATCGCTGGCGCGCAAGGTCATTGACGCGGGACGGCAGGCGAGCGGTCGCCGTGACATCCGATGCACCGTCTCGATCGGCGGCTTCGTACCGAAACCACACACTCCGTTCCAATGGACGGCACAACTGGGCCACGAGGCAACCGACGAGCGGCTCGGCAAACTGCGCGACGAGATCCGCAAGGACCGCGACCACGGCAAGGCCATCAACCTTCGCTATCACGACGGCCGCCCCGGCATTGTCGAAGGCTTGTTATCCCGTGGCGACAGAAGGCTCGGAAAGGTCATCGAGCAGGCGTGGCTCGACGGTGCACGCTTCGACGGTTGGCGCGAGCACTTCGTCTTCGACCGCTGGATGCGCGCGGCCGAGATCGCATTGCGCGACGAGCCCGTTGACGTCGACTGGTACACAACACGCGAGCGCTCGTCATACGAAGTACTTCCCTGGGACCATCTCGACTCCGGCCTCGACAAGGACTGGTTGTGGGATGACTGGCAGGACGCGATCAGCGGTTACGAAGTGAGCGACTGTCGCTGGTCGACCTGTTATGACTGCGGTGTGTGCCCGACGATGGGCACTGACATCCAGATCGGCCCGACCGGTCGCACGCTGCTGCCGCTGACGCCGGTTTAGATGCCCGTCGTACAACGGCTATGGGTGCGGCACACCCGCACCGGTCGGTTGCGCTTCGCCAGCCATCGCGATCTCGCCCGCACTCTCGAGCGTGCGTTGCGGCGCGCGCGCGTCCCGATGGCGTACTCCCAGGGCTTCAGTCCGCATCCGAAGATCTCGTACGCCGGGGCTGCGCCGACCGGAGCCGCCAGCGAAGCGGAATACCTCGAGCTCGGCCTGGGTGAAGAACGCGACCCGGAAGCAGTTCTGGCATCCCTCAACGCCGCGCTTCCCGAGGGCATGCAGCTGAACGGCGTCGCGGTCGCGGGATCGGGGCCGCTCGCCGCCCGGATCGACGCCTCCCGCTGGCAGCTGCGCCTGGACGGCGCGGCGACGGAGGAGGTTGCCGGGGCGGTGGCCGCCTTCGTGGCAGCCGAATCGGTCCCTATCGAGCGGGTGATGAAAGACGGTCCCCGCACGCTTGACGCACGCTCGCCCGTCGTGTCGCTCGCGTCAACCCGGCTTCTGGATGACAACTGTGTGATACTGGATCTGGTCGTTCGGCACGTAATACCCGCAGTTCGACCCGACGACGTCCTCGCCGCTCTTCGTGAGTTGGCCGACCTCGCGCCGCCGTCGCCGCCCATGGCGACCCGGCTGGCGCAGGGGCTGCTCACGGACGACGGCCGGCTCGCCGATCCGCTCCACTCGGGCGCGGTGACAGCAGCCGACCAGGCGTAGCGCCGAAAGCCGCCGTCGTACGAAGACTTCCGTCGCCCGCGGGCGACGGCACGAACAGTTCCCGTGTGGCCCCGAAGTAGGTGCCCGGGAACGTGACAGGAGAGCCGCCTCGATGGCTGCTAATTCGGAAACACCTGCAAAAAAGACCACCCGCACCCGCAAGAAGGCAGTCGCACCGGAGACCCCGGCGAGCGACGCCGCCGAGCCTGCGGAAAAGCCCACGCGCAAACGGGCCGCCAAGAAGACTGCGGCGGCAGTGCCTGCGGTGCCGACCTTCGTCGCGCCCGACCTGACCGCTGCCGCGCCTGCGCCGAAGAAGGCCGCAGCGAAGAAGACCGCCGCCAAGAAGACCGCCGCCAAGAAGACGGCCGAGACGCCCCCGAGCCCGGCGCCGAGTGAAGACGTGGCAAGCACCGAAGGTGCCGAGGGCGGCGCGCCCCGGCATCGTCGTCGTGGCCGCCGCGGTCGCGGCGGCGGCCAGGGGGCGACCCAGGCCCACGGCCACGCCGAGTCCCAGGACGAGGGGACTGATGACGCCGAGCCTTCGGCGGAAGCAACCCCGGGCTCGTCGGGTGCGGCGGACGGCGCTGGTGAGACCACAGCGACCGGCGCCCGCCGGCGACGACGCCGCCGCCGGGGCGGAAGCGGCGGGGAGGACGAGGCAGCAACGTCGGCGGACGATCCGCCCAACACCGTCGTCCGCGTACGCACGCCACGCAGCTCCGACTCCGACGTGCGCGGCGTCAGCGGGTCGACGCGTCTCGAGGCACGCAAACAGCGTCGTCGCGAAGGACGGGAGGCCGGTAGGCGCCCGACGATCCTCACCGAAGCCGAGTTCCTGGCGCGGCGTGAGTCCGTCGAGCGCGTCATGGTCGTACGGCAGACGAAAGATCGCACGCAGGTCGCCGTACTCGAAGACGGCATCCTCGTCGAGCACTTCGTGACGCGGAAGGAGAACGCGAGCTACGCCGGCAACGTCTACCTCGGTCGCGTGCAGAACGTGCTGCCGAGCATGGAAGCGGCGTTCGTCGACATCGGTCGCGGTCGCAACGCGGTGTTGTACGCCGGGGAAGTCAACTGGGACGCCAGCGGACTCGAAGGCCAACCGCGACGCATCGAGCTGGCGTTGAAATCTGGGCAGCCCGTCCTCGTACAAGTGACGAAGGATCCGATGGGTCACAAGGGCGCGCGGTTGACGAGCCAGATCAGCCTGCCGGGCCGCTACGTCGCATACGTGCCCGAGGGCCGCGTCGCAGGCATCAGCCGCAAACTGCCGGACACCGAGCGGCAGCGGCTCAAGAACGTCCTCAAAGCGGTGACACCCGAGGGCGCCGGCGTCGTCGTACGCACCGCCGCTGAAGGCGCGACGGAAGAGGAGCTCGGCCGCGACATCCGGCGGTTGCAGGCGCAGTGGGAGAACATCGAGAAGCAGGTCAGAACTGCTGCGCCGCCGACGCTGTTGTACGCCGAGCCCGACCTCGTCATTCGCGTGATCCGTGACGTCTTCAACGAGGACTTCAAAGAGCTCGTGATCAGCGGCAAGGACGAGTGGGACACCGTCGAGCAGTACGTCGCGCATGTCGCTCCGGACCTGTCGTCACGGGTGCGCAAGTGGACCGACGAGCAAGACGTGTTCGCGGCGTACCGCATCGATGAGCAGCTCACGAAGGCGCTTGACCGCAAGGTGTGGTTGCCCTCCGGTGGCTACCTCATCATCGACCGCACCGAGGCGATGGTCGTCGTCGATGTGAACACCGGAAAGTTCATCGGCAAGGGCGGCAACCTCGAAGAAACCGTCACGAAGAACAACCTCGAAGCTGCCGAAGAGGTCGTTCGGCAACTCCGGCTGCGTGACCTGGGCGGGATCATCGTCATCGACTTCGTTGACATGGTGCTCGAGTCGAACCGCGAGCTCGTGTTGCGGCGTCTCGTCGAATGCCTGGGCCGGGACCGCACCCGGCACCAGGTCGCCGAGATCACCTCGCTGGGGCTGGTGCAGATGACGCGCAAGCGCGTCGGACAGGGGTTGCTCGAGGCGTTCAGTGAGCCGTGCCCGGAATGCGGTGGCCGCGGCGTGAAGATCCACATGAACGGCGCGCCCGAGCCGAAGAAGCAGTCCGGGGACCGACCTGAGCCGAAGAAGAAGAGCGGTCGCCGGGCAGCGAAGAAAGCCGCCGGACCCCCGACCCCCGCGTCAGCGGACGACTCCGGCCCGGAGCCGACCGAAGACACCGCGTCCGTGGCAGGCACCGAACCTGCCGAGGCCACCGCCTGATTCGCAGGACTGGCACCGGGCGTCCGGTAGTCTTGAGCGCAATCCCCGCAGGCCGGATAGCACCCGGAAAGGACTTCGAGCGTGTACGCGATCGTCCGTGGCGGTGGCCGCCAGCACAAGGTGGCCGTCGGCGACGTGCTCGAGATCGACCGGCTGGCGGGCGATCCCGGCGCCACTGTGACGCTGCCTGCCCTGCTCGTCGTCGACGGCAGCACTGTCACCAGTGACAGCGCAGCCCTGGGCGGCGTGACCGTGACCGCAGAGGTCGTCGCGCATACCAAGGGCCCGAAGATCGACATCGGCCTCTACAAGAACAAGACCGGCTACCGGCGACGGATGGGCCACCGCCAGCGGCACACGCAGATCCGCGTGACCGACATCACCACGAAGCAGGGCTGACCGATGGCACACAAGAAGGGCGCGTCGTCGAGCCGGAACGGGCGTGACTCCAACGCGCAGCGGCTCGGTGTGAAGCGTTTCGGCGGCCAGCTGGTCAACGCCGGTGAGATCCTCGTCCGTCAGCGCGGCACCCACTTCCATCCCGGCCTGTACGTCGGCCGCGGTGGTGACGACACGTTGTTCGCGCTCGCCGCGGGTCATGTCGAGTTCGGCACGCGCCGCGGTCGACGGGTCGTCAACATCCAGCCACTGCAGGACTAGCTCCGGGGGCTGGCCGTCGTGGCTACAGCCACCTTCGTCGATCGCGTTGTCCTTCATGTCGCCGCCGGCAACGGCGGCCACGGCTGTGCCTCCACGCATCGGGAGAAGTTCAAGCCCCTCGGAGGCCCCGATGGTGGCAATGGTGGTCGAGGCGGTGACGTCGTACTCGTCGTCGACCCGTCGGTGTCGACGTTGCTTGACTACCACCGCCACCCGCATCAGCGCGCGGGCAACGCGAAGCCGGGGGCAGGCAGCCATCGCAATGGTGCCGACGGCGCGGACCTGGTGCTGTCCGTCCCGTCGGGAACCGTTGTCTCGACGTCCGACGGTGAGTTCCTGACCGACCTCGTCGGTGTCGGCACACGGTGGGTCGCCGCGCAGGGTGGCCGCGGCGGTCTCGGCAACGCCGCGCTCGCTTCCACCCGACGGAAGAACCCGGGCTTCGCGCTGCTGGGCGAACCGGGGGAGTCGCGCGACGTCGTGCTCGAGCTGAAGACCGTCGCGGACGTCGGCCTCGTGGGCTTTCCCAACGCGGGCAAGTCCTCTCTCGTGGCGGCGATGTCGGCTGCACGGCCGAAGGTTGCCGACTACCCGTTCACGACACTGGTGCCGAACCTCGGTGTCGTCGAGGCGGGCGAGGAACGTTTCACGGTTGCTGACGTACCCGGCCTGATTCCGGGCGCGAGCGAGGGTCGCGGGCTCGGCCTGGAGTTCCTGCGTCATGTCGAGCGGTGTGCGGCGCTCGCGCATGTCGTCGACTGTGCGACGGAAGAGCCCGGCCGCGACCCGGTGACGGATATCGACGTCATCGAGCACGAGCTGCGGGAGTACGGCGGGCTGGCATCGCGTCCACGCATCGTCGTACTGAACAAGGTCGACGTGCCTGCGGCGCGAGACCTGGCTGAGCTCGTTCGTCCTGAGCTGGAGGCACGCGGCTGGCCCGTGCACGTCGTGTCGGCGGTGAGCCGCGAAGGACTGCGCGAGCTCGGGTTCGCCTTCGCGTCGGTCGTCGCTGCTGCGCGGGCAAGCGCACCGGCGGACGAGCCGACGCGGATCGTCCTTCGTCCGCGGGCCGTGGACGAGCCGGGGTTCACCGTCGAGCGCGTCGGCGACAGCTTCGTCGTCCACGGCGCTAAACCCGAGCGATGGGTGCGTCAGACGGACTTCAGCAACGACGAAGCGGTCGGCTACCTCGCTGACAGGTTGGCGCGCCTCGGTGTCGAGGGCGCGTTGACCGACCTCGGTGCCGAAGCCGGCTGCGAGGTGGTGATCGGCGACGTCGCGTTCGACTGGGAACCGACGACAGCGGCCGGCGTACGGCATGAGCTCGGTCCGCGCGGTGGTGACGTGCGTTTGGACGGGCGATGACCGACCGCGCCGATGTCGCCGCCGCCAAACGCGTCGTCGTCAAGGTCGGCTCATCATCGTTGACCGGCGCGAGCGGTGATCTGTCCGGTGAGCGCGTCGATGCTCTCGTCGATGCGATCGCCACGCGTCGAGGCCACGGCGTCGAGATCGTGCTCGTGTCATCCGGTGCGATCGCGGCCGGGCTCGCGCCGCTAGGGCTCCGCGCTCGTCCGCGTGACCTTGCGACGCAGCAGGCCACCGCCAGCGTGGGTCAAGGGCTGCTCGTGGAGCGCTACACGACTTCGTTCGCGCGGCATGGTCTTCGCGTGGGGCAGGTCTTGCTCACGGCCGACGACGTCGTACGCCGTACGCACTACGCCAACGCGCACCGCACGTTGACCCGGTTGCTCGACCTCGGCGTCGTACCGGTGGTGAACGAGAACGACACGGTCGCCACCGATGAGATCCGGTTCGGCGACAACGACCGGCTTGCGGCGCTCGTCGCGCACCTCGTGCACGCCGACTTGTTGGTGCTGCTCTCTGACGTTGACGGGTTGTACGACGGGGACCCGCGTCGCGGCAGCGCGACCCTGATTAGTGACATCAAGACCGATGCCGACCTGGCCGGCATCCTGCTGGGCCGCCCAGGCAGAGCGGGTGTCGGCACCGGGGGCATGACGACCAAGGTCGAGGCGGCGCGCATCGCAGCGGTGGCCGGGATCCCCGCGGTGCTCGCCAGCGCAGAGTTGGCCGGCGCCGTGCTGGCCGGTGGTGAGGTCGGCACGCACTTTCACCCGACCGGGCGGCGCGCGCCCGCGCGGTTGCTGTGGTTGGCGCACGCGTCGACGCCACGCGGGCGGCTGCACCTGGACCCGGGAGCCGTCGCCGCGGTCGTCGACCGGCGGTTGTCCCTGCTACCCGCCGGTATCACGTCCGTCGATGGCGGGTTCGCGGCCGGAGATCCGGTCGACCTTCTCGACGAAAACGGCCACACGGTGGCCCGCGGACTGGTCAACTACGACTCAGGAGAACTCCCAGCGCTCTTGGGCAGGTCGACCAGAGACCTGGCACGTGAGCTCGGAGCGGCGTACGAGCGCGAGGTCGTGCACCGCGACGACCTTGTGTTGCTCCGATGAGTCGGTTGGCGGAGGTGAGAAGCGGTAGTGGCGCTGTGGCACATCACGTTGACGCTGGGCGGCGACGAGATCGGGCCGGCCGACGTCCTCGACGCGTTACGCCGGCTTGCTGACGAGCAACCGTTTCTGCTGTCCGGCCGCTATGCCAGCGATCGGGCCGAGCTGCGTTACTGGGAAGAGGCGGTCGAATGCCAGGACGCAGCAGCGCTGGCGCTTCGTCTCTGGGGTGAGCACCGCGCGAGCGCCGGGTTGCCGCCCTGGCGCGTGCTCGGTCTCGAGGTGGTCGACGAGTCGGTGCATCGCGATCGCGGCGGCGCCGTGAACATGGTCGCGGTCGGCGCCTGGCGCCCCTTCTAACCCACCACCCTTCCGCGGTCTTTCCGCGAGGGGGTTGCGGAGCCTTACCCTTGATCACGTGAGCGACGAGGCCGCGGAGTTCCGGGCGGTAGCGCTGCAGGCCCGCGAGGCCGCCACCGAGCTAGCGCCACTCTCACGCGCGGTCAAAGACGCTGCGTTGCACGCGATGGCGGATGCGCTGCAGGCCGCGACCGACGACGTGCTCCGCGCCAACGAGGCCGACGTCGAGGCGGCCCGCGCCGACGGGACGAGCGAAGCGATCGTCGACCGGCTCGCGTTGACCGCTGAGCGTGTCGCCGCGATGGCCGACGGGCTCCGTGACGTCGCTGCCTTGCCCGACCCCGTCGGTGAGGTGGTGCGCGGCTACACGCTGCCGAACGGCTTGGAGGTGCGGCAGCTCCGCGTTCCGCTCGGCGTGGTCGGGATCATTTACGAGGCGCGGCCCAATGTGACCATCGACGCCGCCGGGCTGTGTCTCAAATCCGGCAACGCGGTGCTCCTCCGCGGCAGCGCGTCGGCCCGGCTCTCCAATGAAGCGCTCGTGTCGGTTCTCGCCTCCGCGGCAGCCTCCGCTGGCCTGCCCGACGGCGTCGTACAACTCGTACCGGGCTCAAGCCACGAGTCGGTCAAGCACCTGATGCGCGCTCGCGGTCTCGTCGACGTACTCATCCCGCGCGGTGGGGCCGGCCTGATCCGCTCGGTGGTCGAGGAGTCGACGGTGCCGGTCATCGAAACCGGCGTCGGTAACTGCCATGTGTACGTCGACGCCGACGCGGATCTCGACCAGGCTCTAGACATCGTCGTCAACGCCAAGGTTCAGCGGCCAAGCGTGTGCAACGCGGCCGAGTCGCTGCTCGTGCACTCGTCCATCGCAGACGAGTTCGTGCCGAGGGTGATCGGCGCGCTCGTTGATGCCGAGGTGACCGTGCACGGCGACAAACGCGTCGCATCTTACGACGAGCGCGTGCTACCGGCGACCGATGACGACTTTTTCGCGGAGTACCTTTCCCTCGACATGGCTGCTGCCGTCGTTGACTCGCTCGACGACGCCGTTGCCCACATCCGGAAGTACGGCAGCGGGCACACGGAAGCGATCTGCACCCGGTCGCAGGAAGCCGCTCGTCGTTTCGTCTCGCGCGTCGACTCGGCAGCGGTCATGGTGAACGCGTCGACGCGGTTCACTGACGGCGCAGAGTTCGGCTTCGGTGCGGAGATCGGTATTTCCACGCAGAAGTTGCACGCGCGCGGCCCGATGGCGCTGCCGGAGCTCACGACGACGAAGTACGTCGTCACCGGTGACGGTCATATGCGCGGCTAATTGCCGCAAACTAGAATCTGTTCTCGTGACGCAACCACTGCCGCGACTGTTCGCTTCGATCGACGACGTTCGCGACCGTCTTGCGTCCGCCGGTTATCTCACCGATGACGCGATTGCGACAACTGTTTTCCTCGCCGATGCGCTCGGCAAGCCGCTGCTGGTCGAAGGCCCCGCGGGCGTCGGCAAGACCGAGCTCGCGAAGGCCGTGGCTACGTCGACAGACGCGGACCTCGTCCGGCTGCAGTGCTACGAAGGTCTCGACGAAGCACGCGCGCTCTACGAGTGGAACTACAAGAAGCAGCTCCTGCGCATCCAGGCCGCTGGTGACGGCGACTCCTGGGAGCAGACGCACGACGACATCTTCACCGAGGAGTTCCTCCTTGCCCGGCCCTTGCTCACCGCGATCCGCCGTGAAGAGCCGACGGTGCTCCTCGTCGACGAGACCGACAAGGCCGACGTCGAAGTTGAAGGGCTGCTGCTCGAGGTCCTGTCCGACTTCCAGGTCACCATCCCTGAGCTCGGCACGATTGCGGCGGTACGCCGGCCATTCGTCGTACTGACCAGCAACGCGACACGTGAGCTCTCCGAAGCGCTCAAACGACGCTGCCTCTACCTGCATTTGGACTATCCGGCTGCTGACCGCGAGAAGGCGATCGTCCTAGCTCGGGTCCCCGGCGTACCGGAAGCCCTCGCCGAGCAGCTCGTGCGCACGGTCCGAGCCATGCGTGCCCTCGACTTGCGCAAGTCACCCTCGATTGCGGAAACCGTCGACTGGGCGCAGACACTGCTGGCGCTGGGTCTGGACACACTCGATGAAGCGGCCGTCAAGGACACCCTCGGTGTCGTGCTCAAGCACGCGAGTGACCAGGCGAAGGCCAGCGCCAAGCTCGAACTCAACTGATGAGCACCGCGACGACGGACAGCGGTCTCATCGACCGCACGATCGCTTTCGTCGGCGCACTTCGCGGCGCCGGCCTTTCCGTCTCACTGGCCGAGTCGCTCGACGCAGTGCGAGCGATGGCGGCCGTTCCATTGCTGAACCGCGACGCCTTGCGGGCCGGTTTTGCCGCCGCGATGGTGAAACGGCCGGCGCACCGGCTCGCCTTCGACACGCTCTTTGACCTCTACTTCCCGGCTGTTCTCGGCGACGGTCTCGAAGCAGAGAGTTCGGAGGACGGCGACGAGCCGCCGCCGTACGAACAGGAACCTGTCGACCGCGACGAAGCCCGCCAGGCGCTGCTCGACCTGCTGCTCGAAGGTGATGACGAGGCGCTCCGCCGCTTCGCCCGCGAAATGGTCAACCGGCTGGGCCGTGCTGACACGCAACCGGGTCGCCAGTCGTGGTTCACCTATCGCGTGCTGCGTGAGCTCAATCCGGAAACGCTGATGGCGCAGCTGCTCCAGGAAGTGCTCGCGGGCAAGGAACGCGGCGGTCTGTCGGAGAAGGTCGCGCGGCAGATGCTCACCGAGCGGATCAAGGCCTTCGAGTCGTACGTCGAAGCAGAGGTACGCCGCCGGCTCGCAGAGGACAAGGGCGTCGAGCGCATCGCGAAGACGGCTGTGAAACCACTCGTCGACCAGGTCGACTTCCTGCGCGCGACGCGCGCCGACCTGACCGAGTTGCGGCGCACCGTCTATCCGTTGGCCCGGCGCCTTGCCACGCGTCTCACTGCGCGACGGCGACTCGGCCGGGCAGGGCGGCTCGACTTCCGCCGTACCGTGCGCGCGTCTCTCGCGAGCGGCGGCGTACCGCTCGAGACAAAGCACCGTCCGCACAAGCCGCACAAGCCTGAGCTGGTCGTGCTCTGCGACGTCAGCGGCTCGGTGACCGCCTTCGCGCACTTCACCGTGTTGCTCACCTATGCGCTGCGCGAGCAGTTCACGAAAGTGCGCGCCTTCGCGTTCATCGACACGGTGGATGAGGTGACGCGGTACTTCGACCAGGGCGACGACATTGCGGACGCGATGGCAAAGGTGGCCGCTGAGGCCGACGTCGTGTGGTTCGACGGGCATTCCGACTACGGACATGCGTTCGAGACGTTCGCGGAGCGCTACCCCGACGCGATTACCCCTCGGACGTCGCTGCTCGTGCTCGGCGACGCGCGCAACAACTACCGCGCGACCGGACTGCCCACGTTGAAGCGGCTGGTCACGGAAGCACGGCACGCGTACTGGCTGAACCCTGAACCGCGGACCTACTGGGGGCAGGGCGACTCAGCGACGCGTGCCTACGCAGATGTCGTCGAAATGGTCGAGTGCCGCAACGCCGCGCAGTTGCAGGAGTTCATCGAGCGGTTATTGCCGGTCTGATCGATTTCTGGCGTGACCAAACGGACATCGGTGTGCGATCTACACCGCGCGGTTTCCGCAGGATCGGGCGCTCGCGCCAGTAGGCTCGACATGGTGAACCGGCCCGACGAAACTGCTGCGCGCGTTCGCGGCTGCCCCGGGTGCGTGGGGCCCGCCGCGTGACGGATGCTGTGTTGCGCCTGGGTGTGATGGGCGGCACCTTCGACCCGATTCACCATGGTCACCTGGTGGCGGCCAGCGAGGTTCGTGCCGCGCTCGGCCTCGACGAGGTCGTGTTCGTGCCGACGGGTCAGCCCTGGCAGAAGGCTGACTACCCGGTCTCGCCAGCCGAGGATCGCTACTTGATGACGGTGATAGCGACGGCGAGCAATCCCCGGTTCTCGGTCAGCCGGATCGACATCGACCGCCCTGGACCGACGTACACGCTCGATACTTTGCAGGAGCTTCGCCGCAACCGTGGCGAAAAGACCGAATTGTTCTTCATCACGGGTGCGGACGCGTTGGCGCAGATCATGTCGTGGCAGGGCGTCGACGAGCTGATGACGCTTGCGCACTTCGTCGGAGTAACCAGGCCGGGACACGTGCTGGTTGATCCCGGCTTTCCGGACGGCGCGGTCAGTTTGTACGAGATTCCCGCGCTGGCGATTTCGTCGACCGATTGTCGCGCAAGGGTGGCCACCGGGATGCCGATCTGGTACCTCATGCCGGACGGTGTCGTGCAGTACATCAGCAAGCGCGGGCTCTATCTCGGCGGCACCGAGGGGCCGCACTAATGGGCAAGCGCCGTCGCCGTCGCTCCCTGTTCTCCCGTACGCCGAAGCCCGTCCCGGTCGCGGCGGAGGGCGGCGTGCCGATCCTGACCGCACCAGCGCACTACCGGCCGACCGCTCGCCCTGCAACCCCTGCGCCGCCGCCCGAGGTCGAGGAAGCGCCGCCTCCGCCGGTCCCTGCGCGGCCGGTTCCTTCGCCAGCCATTGCTGCGTCGCCGCTGGCGGGCGACGTCGTCGCGCCGAAGCAGTCCCGGATCGAACGGCGGCGCCAACAGCGGCAGCGCAAGCGGCGCCGCAGGTTCTCAGCGGTGGGGGTGCTCGCCGTCGTCGCCGCGATCGTCGCCGCTGTCGTGGTCGTGGGACTGGCAACGCACCACAGCAAGGGCAAGCCCAAGACTGCCGCCCGGACGCAGACGACGTTGCTCGTCCAGATCCGCAACTCCGACGGAACCGCTGCAGTCAGCGCGTTGCTCGCGCACGATCCGGTGACGAAACGTGGCGTGGTCCTGCTGGTTCCCGCGCGTGTCGTGGCGGATCTTCCCGGCCACGGCGACGCGCCGTTCGAGACTGCGTCCGCTGTCGGTTCGGCGTCGCTGTCGCAGGCAACGTTGTCCGACCTGGTCGGCGTAACCGTCGACGGCGCGATCGCGTTCGACGCGCGCTCGTTCGCCACACTCGTCGATCGCCTGGGCGGCATCACGGTGGACGTGGCTCGTGACGTTTCCGTCAAGCAGCGCAACGGAACCCGCCGCGTGGTCGTCGCCCGCGGCGGCGGCCAGCATCTCAATGGTGGCGCGTCCGTGGCGTACGCAACGTTCAACCCGGGCGGTCCCGCTGGCGAGCTCGTGCAACTGACGCAGTTCGAGGACGTCCTCAACGGCTTGCTGGCCAAGACGACGAGTGCCTCGGTCGTGACATCGACGCTGGGCGTGTTGGGTCACGGCGTACAAACAACGATGCCGCCGGCGCGAGCGGGGACCCTGCTCGCAGGCCTGTCCACGGACGCCTCGGCTGACGCGATCGACTACCAGACATTGGACGTGAAGCTCGTCGACACTGGCGGCGCCCCGATTTACACGTTGGATCGGCCGAAGGTCGCGGCGTTCGTCCAGCAGTCTCTGCGCACGTCCATACCTGCCGGCCTGCTCAGTGGCGGCAACAGCGTGTTGGTCAAGAACGGCGTCGGCACGCCTGAGTTGGGACGCTCGACGCGCGACCTGCTCGTGAAATCTGGTTTCGTGTACGTCGACGGGCACAACGTGCCGGGGTTCCCGTACCGGAATCACCAGTCCGTCGTCATCGTTTTCAGTACAAGCCAGTCGTCGATCGATAGGGGTAACCGAGTGGCGAAGTCCCTGGGCCTGCCGACCACTGATGTGCGCGTTTCCCGGCTGGGGCAGTCCGTCGCTGACGTGATCGTGCTGCTCGGACAGGACTACCGCCGGTGACGGCGTCACCGCAGGCCGTGGAACTGGCCACGACCGTCGCCGAAGCAGCCGCAGACAAGCTCGCCGCGGACATCGTCATCATCGATGTGAGCGACCGGCTCGTCATCACAGACTGTTTCGTGCTCGCCTCGGCGCCCAACGATCGCCAGGTGAAGGCAATCGTCGACGAGGTTGAGGAACGCGCCCGTCGGGCCGGTGTGACCGCGGTACGCCGGGAAGGCGAGCGCGACGGCGGCTGGGTCCTGCTCGACCTGGTCGACGTCGTCGTACACGTGCAGCACAGCGAGGAGCGCGCCTACTACGCGCTAGAGCGCTTGTGGAAGGACTGCCCGACGATCCCGCTGCCCGAGTCGGTGCTGCCGCGGCAAGCGGTGGGGGAGTCCTGAGCCGACGACTCGTGCTGTGGCGGCACGGCCGCACCGAGTGGAATGCGACCGGTCGCATCCAAGGGCAACTCAACCCGCCGCTTGACTTTGTGGGTCGCCAGCAAGCGGTCCGCGCGGCGATGGCGTTGAGCCAGCTCTCACCCGCGGTGATCGTGGCGTCGGATCTCGAACGCGCGGCGTCGACAGCGTACGAACTGTCGAAGCGCGTCGAGGTCACGGCGCATCACGATGTGCGGCTGCGCGAGATCGGGCTGGGGCAGTGGGAAGGCCTGCTGCGCGAGGAGGTCGAGGAGCGTTTCCCGGGCGAGTTCACGTCGTGGATGCGCGGTGAGGACATTCGTCGCGGTGGCGGAGAGACGTACGCCGAAGTCGGGGCGCGCGGTGCGCAGTGCGTGCTCGAGGCGATGGACAACCCGGACGGCCTTGTCGTCGCGGTCACGCATGGCGGCACGGCGCGGTCTGTGATCGGCGTACTCCTGGAACTGGATCCTGCATCGTGGTGGCGGCTCGGTCCGCTCGGAAACTGCCGCTGGTCGGTGCTCATCGAGGGCGAACACGGCTGGCGGCTGGTCGAGCACAACGCCGGCGTGCCCGATGTGGCGGTCGCGGACGAAGAGCACGCTGGGGATGACGCCCGCTAGCGGTGCCCGTCATGGCGTCCTGCGCTCGGCGTCGCGGGACTTCCCCGGCGGCTAGACTCGGGTGATCCGGGGCTGTGGCGCAGCTGGTAGCGCACTTGCATGGCATGCAAGGGGTCAGGGGTTCGAGTCCCCTCAGCTCCACCCCAGAACAATCTGGACGTCGGACA
Source organism: Actinomycetes bacterium (assembly GCA_045807285.1). Classification (GTDB taxonomy): domain Bacteria; phylum Actinomycetota; class Actinomycetes; order JAWWOW01; family JAWWOW01; genus JBJMHR01. The sequence goes on along the minus strand of JBJMHR010000013.1, from coordinate 142,990 downwards.
AGCCGCAGCCGGCGTTAGTGCGCGCGGTCCGTCAATCTCGACTATGACAACAACGACCGCGAGCAGGTTCGCGACCGGTGACGCTATGCGGTTGGGTCGGCACTGATCCGGTAGTAGTCGTCGGGTAAGACTTGCTGGCACCAGTGGCCACAGCGTCAAACCACGGGCGCGCGCAGCCCCACATATGCGTATGTTGCGCAACTAAGGGGGACAGACCGGTCGGTTATCCCCTCGAGCCGGGCGGAGGCAGGATGAAAAACGTCAAGCGGGTGGCGGTTTACGGAACAGTTGTGGCGGCATTGAGCGCGGTGCCGGCGATGGGGAGCGCAAACGCCGCGCAGAACCCCCCCATCGCTTGCCAGGGCGCGGCCGAGGTGACGATCACGCCAAACACCCTGGGCGGGGCGGACTACGTCATTCGGCACGGCGGTGGCCACTGCTTGCAAGGCGGACCGCGCAACGGCGACTGGTCCGTCCGTGACATCCGGGGCAACGGTCACACGAAGACGTTCAACTGTGTGCCGGGCATCGGTGGCACGGTCAGCGGCCTCAAGATGACGATGCGCATCAAGTTCTTCAACAACAAGACCAATGTGACGACGTACGTCGTGGAGACGTGGACGCAGGCGTTGCCGGTGGACGCGATGAACTCCACGAAGTTCACCATCACTCCGGGCGGCACGCCAGGCATGCTCGTGACGCGCATCCTCAACAGGTGCCCGGGCGATGGCGACTCGCCGTCCGCACAGCTGATTTGGGACGACACCAACCCGAACTGACAACACACCCGGGTTCCCCGGGCGGGTAACTGAGCCGCCCGGGGGTAGGCGACTCGCATGACCCGCAAATCCGCTGTGCTCCTTGACGTCGACGGCACGCTCGTCGACAGCAACTACTTCCATGCAATCGCGTGGTTTCGTGCCTTCCGCCGGCACGATTTCACCTTCACGTTCGCGCAGATCCATCGGCTCATCGGAATGGGCGCCGACCAGCTGCTGCAGCACCTGGTCGGTGACGAGTCCTCGGGCATCGAGGACGCCTGGCAGCGTGAGTTCGTCGAACTGCGCGACGAGATCGCGGCGACGCCGGGCGCGGGTGACCTCGTCCGGACCTTGCACGAGCGAGGTCTCACAACCGTCTACGCCACGTCTGGCAAGCCTGACGATGTCGAGGCTCTGCGGAAGGTGATCGACGCCGATCAGTACGTCGACCACACGGTCAACTCCAGCGAAGTGGACAACAGCAAGCCCGCGCCGGACATCTTCGAGCGGGCGCTTGAGCGGGCCGGCGTCAGCGCCGACCAGGCGATCGTTGTCGGCGACACGGTCTGGGACGTCGAGGCGGCAGCCGCGTGCGGGCTCCGGTGCGTTGCCCTCCTGACCGGAGGCATCAGCGACGGCGAGTTGAGAGACGCCGGCGCGATTGCCGTTTACGAGTCGCCGAAGACGCTCCTTGCCGAGCTCGACAACAGCCCGATCGCGCGATTGGTCAACTGACCGAAGCGCCCGTTACCCAGTCAGCGACTTGGCAAGCTGGTCAAGCAGGCCCCGGGTGCCCTCTTCGCGCGATTCGACGTTGTCGAGTCCGTCGAGGAACGCCCCGGACTCCGTCATCACGAGGACCGTCCCCTCGCCGTTTCGCCGGAACTCGACGGTCGCGACGGAGACCGATGTCAACGTGTCGTTGCAGTGCATCTCATAGGTCGTCACGATCCGCTCGTTCGGCACGATGTCGCGGTACTCCCCGTCGTACCGATGCACGTCGCCGCCCTTTCGTCCACCGGCGATGTGTTCCCTGCCGCCCACGCGGAAGTCGAGCCGGTGGGGGGATGACACCCATTCGTCCGGCCCGACGAACCACTTCGTCTTCTCTGCCGGATCGGCCCAGGCGGCGAACAGGCGCTCGACGGGCGCGTCGTACTCCCGCTCGATGACGAAGGTCGCATGCGTCAGGGATCGAGTGCTCATGACGTCCTCACTTCTCGGCCGGTTTGGCTGACAAATAGTCACCGAGGCGATCGAGCCGGGTCTCCCACGCCGTACGCCGCTGGGTGATCCACTGCTCGGTGGCGCGGAGTGCGGCGGAGTCGAGCTGACAGGTCCGCACGCGTCCGTTCTTGTGGGTGCTCACAAGGCCGCTGCTTTCCAGCACCTGCAGGTGCTGTACGACGGCGGGCAGCGACATAGCGAGTGGCTTCGCGAGCTCGCTCACTGAGGCCGGCCCGCGGCAGAGCTGCTCGATCATCGCCCGCCGGCTGGGGTCGGCCAGCGCCTGGAAGCTACGATCCAGCGCCGCTGCCGAATACTTAAGCACAGCCTTAACTATCGCAGCAACACCCAGCCGTGTCCAGTGGTGTGTGTGCTCGAGCTACGACTTCTTGCTTGTGGACTTCTTGCCGGTCGACTTCCGGCTGCTCGAGGTCTTCTTCGCCGAGGCCTTCTTGGCCGTTTTCTTGGCGGTGGCCTTGCCGCCCTTGCTGCCGGCCTTCTTCTTCTGCGCCGAGGTGCCGCCCTGCGACGACGTGCTCTTCTTCGACGACGTGCTCGAGCCGCTCTTCTTGCCGCCGCGGCTCGATGCGCCAGGAGAGTTGGCGATCTTCGCCGCACGCTCCTTCGACATCCCGCGCTTCTTGAGTCCTTCGTACTGCTTCTCGTTCTTGACGCTCGCCCGTGTAGCCACTAGTCGTCACCTCCGCGGCAACGCATACCCACAGGCTGCACATATCACCCGGTAGCAAGGTGCCGGTACCGTCCGCTCGTGCAAGCCTCCGGCATACGGCGCGTGCTGCTCATTGCCGACTCGCTTGCCTTCCACGGTCCCGAACAGCCGGAGCTGTTGACGCATCCCGGCTTGTATCCCAATGTGATGGCCGCAGCCCTCGGAGCAGAGATCGACGTCGTGGCGCGATTCGGTTGGACCGCGCGGGACGCGTGGTGGGCGTTGACGAAAGACCCGACCGTCTACTCCGTACTGCTGCCGCGCGCCGACGCGGTCGTCTTCGGTGTCGGCGGCATGGACTCACTGCCGGCGAGCTTGCCGACGTACCTTCGCGAGGGCATCGCGTTCATCCGCCCGGGTTGGGTGCGGCGGTTCGTACGCCGGACCTACCACCGCGCGCATCCGCACGTGGTGCGCCTCACCGACGGACGTCTTCGGGTGTTGCCGCAAGCCGCGACGGACATGTTCCTCAGCCGCGCAGTGCAAGGCATCCGGGCACTCCATCCCGGTGTGCCCATCGTCACGATGACTCCGGCGCCCTGGGACTCCTGGTACTACCCGGTGAATCGCGGGCACGCGGCAGCACGGGAGGCTGCGCTCGCCTGGGCCGCACGGGAAGATGTGCCGATTCTCGACGTCGAAGCCATCGTCGCCCCGTCACTTATCGACGGCAGTGGCAACCCCGATGGCATGCACTGGTCGTGGGACGTGCACCAGGCGATCGGCAACGGACTGGCCGACCTCGTCCGGCATGCACGAATGGAGGCCGAGTGAGGCGCGGGGCACGCTACGATCACGGGGTGAGCACGCGCTTCCTCCTTGCCGAGCCGCGTTGAGAGCCTGGAGCTCTGGCGCGGCGACCCCTCCTGCGTGAGGGGTCTTTTCATGCCCGGACCGACGGTGGAAAGGAGGGTGAGATGGCGACAGTCCCGTCCGGAACCCGCGAGGCGCCGGAAACGGCGTACGACCCGCACGCACTGCAAGAGAAGTGGCTGGCCGTATGGGAGCGGCTCGAGCCCTTCCGCGCCGGCGGCAGCGACGCGACGCGCGAGCGGCGCTACATCCTCGATATGTTCCCGTACCCGTCCGGCGACCTGCATATGGGACATGCGGAGGCGTTCGCCATCGGCGACGTCGTCGCGCGCTATAACTTCCTGCGCGGTTTCGACGTACTCCACCCCATCGGCTGGGACTCGTTCGGCCTGCCCGCGGAGAACGCCGCCATCCAACGCGGCATCCACCCGGCCGACTGGACCTACGCGAACATCGACACGCAAGCAGCGTCCTTCAAGCGCTATGGCATCTCTTTCGACTGGTCGCGTCGGCTGCACACGAGTGACCCGGACTACTACCGCTGGACGCAGTGGCTGTTCCTGCGCTTCTACGAGCGCGGGTTGGCCTACCGCAAGGACAGCCCGGTCAACTGGTGCCCGAACGACCAGACAGTGTTGGCGAACGAACAGGTCGTCGACGGCAAATGCGAACGCTGCGGGCACGAGGTCACGAAGCGCAACCTGACGCAGTGGTACTTCAAGATCACCGAGTACGCCGACCGCCTGCTGGACGACATGGCGCAGTTGGAAGGCAAGTGGCCTGAGCGCGTTCTGCTGATGCAGCGCAACTGGATCGGCCGGTCCGAAGGCGCCTACGTCGATTTCCGCATCGACGGACGCGATGAGCCCGTGACCGTCTTCACGACGCGGCCGGACACGTTATGGGGCGCGACGTTCTTCGTTGTCGCCGCCGACTCGGCACTGGCTGATGAGCTGTGTACGCCGGACCAGCGTCCGGCCTTCGATGCATACGTGCAGCAGGTGCGACGGCTGACCGACATCGACCGGCTGTCGGCCGACCGCACGAAGACGGGCGTGTTCGTTGGCCGGTACGCCGTGAACCCCGTCAACGGCGAGGCATTGCCGGTGTGGGCTGCCGACTACGTGCTGGCTGACTACGGCACCGGAGCCATCATGGCGGTGCCCGCCCATGACGAGCGCGACCTGGAGTTCGCGCGGACGTTCGGTCTCGACATCCGGGTCGTCGTCGACACGGGCGAGCCGAACCCCGCTGAAACCGGCATCCCGACGGTCGGCGATGGCGTTCACGTCAGCTCGGGTCCGATCGACGGACTCAACAAAGAGGACGGCATCCGGCGCGTCATCGAGCTGCTCGAGAACAACGGCGACGGCAAGGGCGCGATCAACTATCGGCTGCGCGACTGGCTGCTGTCACGGCAGCGCTTCTGGGGCGCGCCGATCCCGATCGTGCACTGCGACAGATGCGGTGAAGTGCCCGTCCCTGACGATGAGCTGCCGGTCGCGTTGCCGGACCTGCGCGGGCAGGACTTGGCGCCGAAAGGTGTGTCACCGCTGGCTTCGGCCACCGACTGGGTCGATGTCGCGTGCCCGAAGTGCGGCGGACCCTCGAAGCGCGACACCGACACGATGGACACCTTCGTCGACTCGTCGTGGTACTTCCTGCGCTACTGCTCGCCGGACTACACCGACGGACCGTTCGACGTGGCCGAGGTGCGCAAGTGGATGCCGGTCGAGCAGTACACCGGCGGTGTCGAGCACGCGATCCTGCACCTGCTGTATTCGCGGTTTTTCACCAAGGTCCTGAACGACATGGGCATGGTCGACTTCAACGAGCCGTTCAAGGCGTTGCTCAACCAGGGCCAGGTCATCAATCGCGGCGAAGCGATGTCGAAGTCGAAGGGAAACGGCGTCGACCTCGGCGAGGAGATCGCAAAGCACGGTGTCGACGCGATCCGGCTCACGATGGTGTTCGCCGGGCCGCCGGACGACGACATCGACTGGGCCGATGTGTCCCCGGCCGGGTCCGGCAAGTTCCTGGCGCGGGCCTTGCGGATGGTCAGTGACGTTGCTGCACCCGTCGGGACGGACGCAACAACAGGCGATGTGGAACTGCGTCGGGTCACCCATCGGACAATCCGCGACGTCACCGCGATGGTCGAGGCGTTCCGGTTCAACGTCGCGGTCGCGCGGTTGATGGAACTGGTCAATGCCGCGCGCAAGACGATCGACTCCGGCGCTGGTGCGGGCGACCCGGCGGTGCGCGAGGCTGCAGAGGCGCTCAGCGTGATGCTGAGCATCTTCGCGCCGTACACCGCCGAGGAGGCGTGGCACCGGCTCGGACACGAACCGACGGTTGCGCGCGCGGCCTGGCCGACTGCGGACCCAGCGTTGTTGGTCGAGGAGTCCGTGATCTGCGTCGTACAGGTCGCCGGGAAAGTGCGGGACAGGCTGGATGTACCGCCCTCGATAGGTGAGGACGAGCTGCGCGAGCGAGCGCTTTCATCCGAGGCGGTACGCCGGGCGCTCGATGGCCGCGGTGTAAGCAAGGTTGTCGTACGTCCACCGAAGCTCGTGAACGTCGTACCCGAGTGAGATGAGCCGTTCCATGGCGGGTCGCGTCGCTGTCGTGACAGACTCGACGGCGTACCTCCCGACGGAACTAGCCGCGCGCTACGACATCCGCGTCGTACCGCTGCAGGTGAGCATCGGCGAACGCACCGGCGACGAGGGCACCGAGGTCACACCCGACGACGTGGCACAGGCACTGCTCGTACGTCGGACCCAGGTGCGGACGTCGCGGCCGGCACCCGCACGGTTCGCGCAGGAGTACGCCGATGCGCAGTCGGCCGGCGCCGACGCTGTGGTGGTCGTGACGATGTCGGCTGCGTTGTCCGGGACGTTCGAGGCGGCAACGGGTGGCTGTGACGGCGCGACGTGCGAAGTGCAGTGCGTCGACTCGCGGACGACGGCGATGGGGCTCGGCTTTGCGGTGCTCGCCGCCGCGCGATGTGCGGCCGACGGTGCATCCACAGCGGCGGTTGCGTCAGCGGCGCACGAGGCCGCAGCTGCGACGCGCACGCTGTTCTACGTCGACACGCTCGAGCACCTGCGCCGTGGAGGGCGGATCGGTCGAGCGCGTGCACTCGTCGGGACGGCGCTTTCGGTGAAACCGATCCTGCACATCGAAGGTGGGGAGATCGCGCTGCTCGACAAGGTGCGGACCGCGTCCCGTGCGCGCGCCCGGCTCGTCGACCTCGCGGTCGAAGCGGCGGGCGACCGCCACGTCGACGTCGCGGTCCACCACGCGGCGTCCGAGGATCTGCCGGATGCCGTTGTCGGGGAGCTTCGCGCTCGGGTGCCGAAGCTGCGTGACCTCGTCGTGTCGCAACTCGGCGCTGCGATAACTGCGCACACCGGCCCGGGCGTCGTCGGAGTCGTGGTCTCGCCTGCCTGAACTCGGCCGCCCTGGTGCAGCAAGATCATTGCCGCTTCGGTGCCTTCTAGGGCACCCAGATGGCAGAACGTGCGCCGCACCACTTTCCCCAAGCGCCGCCGTCATCAACAGCTGATGGGCGTACGGCGCGTCGACGCGCACGTGTTCTTAGCGTCGAGCGATGCCGGAATTCCTGGTCAGCGGGCGTCGCGCGCGCGCCGACGATGGTGCGCTCGCGCAGGCCCGGTTACGTGCCGTCCTGGGCGAGTCGGCGGCGACGCCGCGCGGTCATAGCGGTCCAGACATCGCTCAGGTCGACGACGACGCCGGCACGTATCTGGTCGACCCGGCGCCGCCCGAACCGGCGCACCACATCGACTGGCCTGGCCGGTTAGGGATCTCGCCGACGGCGCTTGCGGCGGTCGCGGCAGTGTTGGTGCTTGCCGTTGTTGCCACTGCACTCGTCGCCTGGCGCGCGCGAGCCCGCGACGTTGGCAGTGGGTTGGCGCCGGCGCAGATCCCACCGGCCGCAGCATCGACGACAGCGGCCGCGACTGACACCGTCGTCGTCGACGTTGCGGGCCGCGTCCGACGACCTGGCCTGGTGACCTTGCCCACTGGCTCGCGTGTCGCTGATGCGCTGCGAGCAGCGGGTGGCGCGCGGCCGGGCACCGACCTCACTTCGTTGAATCTCGCCCGCAAGGTCGTCGATGGTGAGCAGATCGTGGTTGGCGCGGCCGCGCCGCCGGTCGTGGGAGGTTCGCCCGGTCCGACCAACCCGATCGACTTGAACACCGCGACCGCTGATCAGCTCGACCAGCTGCCCGGGGTCGGTCCGGTGTTGGCGCAGCGCATCGTGGCTTGGCGCACGAGTCCCGGTGGGTTCACGGCTGTTTCGCAGTTGCGCGAGGTCACCGGTATAGGTGACAGCAAGTATGCCGACCTGCAGCCTTTGGTGCGCGTGTGAACGGCGGCCGTCAATCGCGCACCGACTTGCGCCTAGCCGTGCCAGCACTCGGTGCATGGGCAGCCGCGGCTGTTGGTAGTCGTGTCGGTGTGTCCCGCGCCGCGGTCCTCGGCGGCGCGCTGGCGGTTGTCGCGGTGCTCGTCGCTTGCCGTCGTACGCCGACCGCGCGTGTCATCTGTGCTGCGGGGCTCGCCGCCGCAACAGGTCTTGGGATCGCCGCGCTCCGTGCTCCGGCGACAGCGGCGCACATGCTCGAACCGCTTGCGCGCGACCATCCGTCGGTGACCGCGGAGCTCGTCGTCACCGGCGACCCGCAGGTGACCCAATCGCGCAGCGCTCGTGGCAGGTTTCTCGGTGCATTAGTACTCGTGCCGGCGTCCGTTCGGCGGTTGCGGGTCGACAACCGCGACGTGCGTCTTCGAGCGGCGGTCCTTGTCCTGGCGCACGGCGACCGCTGGCGAACGCTGCTGCCGAGCCAACGGCTGACCGCGATCGGCATTCTGCTGCCGGCGCGCAGCGGTGACACCGTTGCGTTCGCTCTCTCTGCTCGTGGGCCACCGGCGACGGTCGGGCCGCCCTCGCTTGTGCAGCGCGTCGCCGGGCGGTTGCGCGCGGGCCTGCGTGCCGCGGCGTACCCGCTGCCCGGCGACGAGCGCGGTCTGCTGCCCGGTCTTGTCGACGGTGACGTCAGCGCGCTGCCGGACCGGGTTCGCGCCGAGTTCCGCGTCACCGGGCTGACCCACCTCGTCGCTGTAAGCGGCGCCAACGTCGCAATCGTTGCGGCCGCCGCGTTCGCACTTGCCCGCGGGCTCCGGCTTGGTTTGCGTGGTCGCGCCGTACTCGCGACTGCGGCGATCGTCGGCTTCGTCGTGTTGGCGCGTCCGTCGCCGAGCGTGCTGCGGGCCGCGGTTATGGGCAGCCTCGGCCTGGCAGCTCTCGCGACCGGCCGACTGCGCGCGGGTGTGCCTGCCTTGGCAGCCGCGGTGTTGTTGCTCGTGCTCGCCGAGCCAGCGCTCGCGACGGCAGACGGGTTCGTGTTGTCGGTCCTCGCGACCGGCGGCTTGTTGCTGGTGGCACCACGACTGCGCGACCGGTTCCTGCCACACATGCCTCGGTGGGCGGCGGAGTCGCTCGCCGTTGCCGTTGCCGCGCAGCTCATGACGGCGCCTTACATCGCGGTGCGCTTTGCCCGCGTCAGCATGCTCTCGGTGCCGGCGAACCTCCTCGCAGCGCCCGCAGTCCCGCCGGCCACCGTGCTGGGTGTGGTCGCTGCAACGGTGGCGCCGGTGTGCGTGCCGCTCGCGCGTGCCGTCGCCGCTCTCGCCTATCTGCCGACAGCCTGGCTGGCCGGCGTCGCGCGGATCGGTGCGGGCGTCCCGGGCGCGTCTATCTCCTGGCCGCGCGGGGTGCCCGGTTTGTTGCTGCTCGCGGCCGCCGGCTTGGTGGTCGTCGGCATCAGGTGGCGGCGCCGCGTGCGACGATGGCCCAGTGGCCCAGCAGACCGGCACGGCGCAGCTCACGCTGATCGTCGGTGACGAGTCGGTGCTCGTCGAGCGGGCGATCGAGGATGCGTTGGCCGGCCTCCGCGGTGACGGGCCGGCCGAGGTCGTCACCGTCGACCCCGAAACGTTCGGCGCCACGGACCTGTCCGTGCTGCTGTCACCGTCGTTGTTCGGTGACCGGCAGATCGTGGTCATCCGCGGCGTACAGGACCTGCCGGCCGACGACGCGAAGCGGCTGGTCGCGTTGCTTGCCGACGTCGTGCCCGAGGTGAGCGTCATCGTCGTACACGCCGGCGGGCAGAAGGGCCGCGCCTTGGTCAAGACGATCGGCGACCTCGCCGGCGCGCGGGTCGACGTACCGAAGGTCACGAAGTACCGCGAGCGGCTCGACTTCGTGCAGAGTGAGATTTCCCGTCGCGGTGGTACGACGACCGAGTCCGCAGCGCGCGCCCTGCTCGAGGGCGTCGGCAGCGATCTCGCCGCGCTCGCGATGGCCTGCGCGCAGCTCGTCGCCGACACCGGTGGCAACGTCGACGTCGACGCGGTCACGCGATACCACGCCGTTCCGGCCGAGGTGACCGGCTTCGCAGTCGCTGACGCTGCAGTCGACGGCGACGTGGCCGGGGCGCTCTCGCAGCTCCGGTGGGCGCTGACCTCCGGCGTGTCTCCGGTGCTGGTGACGAGCGCGCTGGCGAGCGGCGTGCGACAAGTGGCGAAGGTTGCCTCCGCAGGACGTACGGCGCGGGCGGCTGAGCTGTCGCGCGAGCTCGGCATGCCTCCGTGGAAAGTCGAGCGCGCGCAGCGACAGGCACGCGGCTGGCATCCGGACGGCATCGCGACGGCCCTCGCGGCGGTCGCCGACGCAGACGCCGCGGTGAAAGGTGCCGGTGTCGACCCGGCGTACGCGCTCGAAAGAGCGGTGCTGACCATCACCGCAGCTCGGGGTCCCGCGTGACGGAACTCGACCAGACCGAGCCGGACGAGCGCGCTGACGACGCCGCGTCAGAGCCGCCCGCTGACGAGCCGCGCGAGCCCAAGCGGACTGCGCGTCACGAGCCGTTGTACTGGCGGGTCCTTCGGCTGCGGCACGTACGCCCGACCAGCTGGCAGCGCGCAGTGTTCTTCGAAGGGTCGTTGGCCGTAGCCACTGTGTTGGTGCTTGCCGACCTCGCGAGTGCCTGGCTGTTGCTCGTGCTGCCGGTCGCGGTCGCTCTCGTCGTCAAGGGCAACGACGTCCTGGTCGGTTGGCTCGCACCGCGTGCCGAGGTCGAGCCCGTGGAGCAAGCAGCCGCATCGCAGCCGGACATGTGGGCACCGGTGCGGGACATGCAGCCGACCGGCACAGACGAAGCGCGTGTCGAGAGCGACCCCGAGCCCGAGGTGGCGCTGGAACCCACTGAGGCCGCCGCGCCGGATTCGACACCCGAGGCAGTTCCCGATTCGATGCCAGCGGCGAAGCCGCGGCCGGCCCGGTCCCGACCAGGCGCAGCGGCTGCCCGCGCGCAGGTGTCAGCGGCGACCGGTGTGCGCCGTCGGCGGCCGGAGGCCGCTCGGGACGCAGAGGGCTCCGGCTAGCTGCCGGTCTTGGCGAGGCGCTTGGCCATCGCCGACTTCTTGTTCGCGGCCTGGTTGGCGTGGATGACGCCCTTGCTGGCCGCCTTGTCGAGGGCGCGCGAGGCGGACTGCATCAGGCTGCCCGCCTCTTCGGTGTTGCCGGCCTCGGCCGCCTCGCGGAACCGGCGGATCGACGTCTTGAGCGACGACTTCACGGCCTTGTTGCGCACGCGCGCCCGCTCGTTGGTGCCGATGCGCTTGATCTGCGACTTGATGTTGGCCACGCGAAAACCCTCGTCAGAAATCGTCGATTTGTCATGCGTCGCCGGATGGCGCGCGCCCAAGGATAGCAGCGCCGCCCGCCCCTCACCGCGGATCGGGGGGCGCTGCGCGTGCGACGATGGAGCGCGTGCCCGCCGTCGAACCCGTCGATCCCGCGCAGATGCGCAACTTCTGCATCATCGCGCATATCGACCACGGCAAGTCGACCCTCGCGGACCGCATGCTCGAGGTCACCGGGCTGGTCGACGAGCGGACCATGCGCGCGCAGTACCTCGATCGCATGGACATCGAGCGCGAGCGCGGCATCACGATCAAGAGTCAAGCCGTGCGACTGCCCTGGAAGGCGCCCGACGGTGCGGCGTACGTCCTGAATCTCATCGACACACCAGGCCACGTGGACTTCACCTACGAGGTGTCCCGGTCCCTCGCCGCCTGCGAAGGCGCCGTCCTCCTCGTCGACGCGGCGCAGGGAATCGAGGCGCAGACGCTCGCGAACCTCTATCTCGCGCTCGAGAACGACCTGACGATCATCCCGGTGCTGAACAAGATCGACCTGCCGCAGGCGCAGCCCGAGCGGTACGCCGAGGAGCTGGCCCACGTCATCGGTTGTGAGCCTGACGACGTGATGCGGGTGAGCGCGAAGACGGGCGCTGGTATCGATGAGCTGTTCGCGCGGATCGTGCGGGACGTGCCGGCGCCGGAAGGTCGGGCCGATGCATCCGCGCGCGCGCTGATCTTCGACTCCGTCTATGACACGTATCGCGGCGTCATCAGTTACGTGCGCGTCATCGACGGAAAGCTTTCGGCGCGCGAACGGGTGCTGATGATGTCGACGCGCGCGACACATGAGACGTTGGAGATCGGCGTCATCGCGCCCGAACCAACGCCGACCGGGGCGCTGTCAGTCGGTGAGGTCGGCTACATCATCTCCGGTGTCAAAGATGTGCGGCAGGCGCGGGTGGGCGACACCGTCACGTCGGCCGCGCACCCCGCGCCCGAGGCGTTGGGCGGGTACGCCGACCCGCACCCCATGGTCTACTCCGGCCTCTATCCGGTCGACGGTGACGACTACCCAGACCTACGCGACGCACTGGACAAGCTGCAGTTGAACGACGCCGCGCTGGTCTACGAACCGGAGACGTCGGCCGCGCTCGGGTTCGGATTCCGTTGCGGGTTCCTCGGCCTGCTTCATCTCGAGATCGTGCGCGAGCGTCTCGAACGCGAGTCGGACCTCTCACTCATCTCGACAGCGCCGAACGTCGTTTACCGCGTCGTACTCGAAGACGCCACCGAGCGGGTCGTGACCAACCCCAGCGACTGGCCGATCGGCAAGATCGACGAGGTGTACGAGCCCGTCGTACGCGCAACAGTCCTGACGCCGTCCGACTACATCGGGACCATCCTCGAGCTGTGCCAGAGCCGCCGTGGCGTGCTGCTCGGCATGGACTACCTGTCTGCCGAACGTGTCGAGATCCGTTACACACTGCCGCTCGCGGAAATCATCTTCGACTTCTTCGACGCGCTGAAGTCACGAACCCGTGGCTATGCGTCCCTCGACTATGAACCCGTCGGGGAACAGCCCGCGGAGCTGGTCAAGGTCGACATCTTGTTGCAAGGGGAGCCGGTCGACGCGTTCAGCGCGATCGTGCACAAGGACAAGGCCTACGCGTACGGCGTCGCACTGACGCAGCGGTTGCGCGAGTTGATCCCGCGGCAGCAGTTCGAAGTGCCGATCCAGGCCTCGATCGGCACACGCGTCATTGCACGCGAGAACATCCGGGCGATCCGCAAAGACGTGCTGGCAAAGTGCTACGGGGGTGACATCACCCGCAAGCGCAAGCTGCTCGAACGTCAGAAAGAAGGCAAGAAGCGGATGAAGGTCGTCGGCCGGGTCGAGGTGCCCCAGGAGGCCTTCATCGCCGCACTCTCGACGAAGCCGACACAGTGACACGGTTCGTTGCCGCGGTCATCGCGTTTGCCGGCATCAGTGCCGGCCTGCTGTACGTCGCTGGCGAGGCGGGAGCCGCCGGCATCGTCATCGTCGCCGCTGCGCAGCTGGTGGCAATCCTCGCTATCGCGCGCGCCAGCACCCGCGCGTAACGGCTTTTCCGACCCGCTCGTGCCGAGGCTCCGTCCGGTCCCGGCCCTTTTGAGACCGTAAAAGGTCGCCGTTCCGACGGAGCCCTCGAAGGTCGATGCAGATCACGTCGCGAAACGCGGATCGTGCGTTTACGGCCGGAGCGCGTTGAGCTCCGGTGAGGCGGCAAGTGTTTGGTAGACGACGCAATAGCGCTCAGTTGTCTCGATGAGCGCGTCGAGGTCCTCGTCGCTTGAGTCGCTGTCGAGGTCGAAGAACAGCCGAATCGCGGAAAACCCAACGAGTGCATCGCGATCGAGGCCGAGCGTGCCCCTGAAGTCGAGGTCGCCCTCCGCACGGACCGTCCCGCTGACCTGCATCCCCCGGTTCGTCGCAACTGCTTGCAGCGTTACGCCGGCACACGCGACGAGAGCCTGCAGCAACATGTCGCCCGAACAAGCCAGCGCACCGGTGCCGCCGGTTGCGGGATGCAGGCCGGCTGCGACCAACTCACGCCCGGTCGCGACGTTGCAGGCCACGTCTTCCCTGCCGAGCTCGCCTTCCGCCCGCAAGGTGATCAGAGCGGCCGTCGGATCCTCGCGGTACTTCGACTTGAGCGGCGCCTGCGCCGCCCGCAACGTCTCGGTATCCATGTGTGGAGACTACGGCTGAGTGACAAGTGGCGGACCGGCCTCGCGCACGCAGCGGCCTGGGAGACACTGAGATGTGCCTGGAGTGTTGCCCGACGGGGATCCCGCGCCGACGGACGGTGCGTTGCCGAACGGTGCGCGGGCCGCGCTGACCGGCCGTCCGTTCGGCTTCTACGTGCACGTGCCGTTCTGCGCGAGTCGTTGCGGATACTGCGACTTCACGACGTACACCGCGACCGAGCTCGGCGGGGGAGCGGCGCAGGCGACGTACGCCGATGACGCCATCGCCGAGATCCGGCTGGCGCGGCGTGTCCTCGACGACGCGGCCGTGCCGGTCTCAACCGTCTTCTTCGGCGGCGGTACGCCGACGCTCCTGCCACCGCGTGACCTTGCCCGGATGCTCGCAGCGATTGGCGATGAGTTCGGCTTGGCACCCGACGTCGAGGTAACGACCGAAGCGAATCCGGAGTCGGTCGATGATCGCTCGCTCGCAGCATTGCGCGAGGCTGGCTTCAGCCGGATCTCGTTCGGGATGCAGTCAGCGCGTGAGCATGTGCTCGCTGCGCTGGACCGCGTGCACACGCCGGGGCGCGCGATCGCGGCCGTCGCCGAGGCCAGACGCGCTGGCTTCGAACACGTCAATCTCGACCTGATCTACGGCACGCCGGTCGAGACCGCTGCTGATTGGCACGCGAGCCTCGACGCTGTCGTCGCGACCGGCGTCGACCATGTGTCGGCGTACGCGCTCGTCGTCGAAGACGGCACCCGCATGGCGGCGCAGGTGCACCGAGGCGAGCTCGCGGCGCCGGATGACGACGTGCTGGCGGACCGATATGTCGTCGCCGAGGAGACACTGAGCGCCGCCGGTTATGAGTGGTACGAGATCTCCAACTGGGCTTCTGGGTCGCAAGCGCGCTGCCGTCACAATGACGGTTATTGGCGCGGCGGCAACTGGTGGGGTGTCGGTCCCGGCGCGCACAGCCACGTCGGCGGCGTGCGGTGGTGGAATGTCCGCCATCCTTCGCCGTACGCCGATGCGGTGCGAGCGCACGCGTCGCCAGCCGCCGCACGCGAGACGTTGACCGAAGGCCAGCGTGACATGGAGCGCGTCATGCTCGAGCTCCGCACGCGTGACGGCATCGAGCTCGATCTGCTCAGCGGCGGGGCGCAGCCGGTCGCTCGCCGGGCCCTGGGCGACAAGCTGCTCGACCCGTCGGCCTACGACGAGGGCCGCGCCGTGCTGACGCTTGCCGGTCGCCTCATCGCGGACCGGCTGGTACGTGACCTCGTGGCGGAGGCGGAGTGATGACGGTCAATGTGCAGGTCACGTTCGACGCCGCCGACCCGCGGCGGCTCGGAGCGTTCTGGCGTGATCTGCTCGGCTACACCGACCAACCGCCACCGGCCGGCTACGACAGCTGGTCGGCATGGATGGACGAACACGAGATGCCGCCTGACATGCAGGATGGTTGGTACTCATGCGTCGACCCGGCCGGCAACGGCCCGCGGTTGTACTTCCAGCGTGTGCCGGAGGGCAAGACCGCGAAGAACCGCGTCCATCTCGACGTCAACGTGGGTCAGCCACGCACCGACCCGTCGGAGCTGCAACGTCAACGGGTCGACGCGGCGGTGGAGCGTGCGGTGGGCGCGGGTGCGTCAGTGACGCGAGTTTTGGACGACCACGGCGAGTATTGCGTCGTCATGGCTGACCCGGAGGCCAACGAGTTCTGTCTGCAATGACTGTGCGATAGGAGTTCGACATGGCCTTGGCGTTCCAAGTCACGTTCGATGCGCACGATCCTGAAGCTCTCGGCAAGTTCTGGGGGGCACTGCTGGGCTACGTCGAGCAGCCGCCGCCGGAAGGACACGACAGCTGGGAGTCGTTTCTGTCCGCCAACGGCGTGCCGGAACAGGAGTGGCAGGACGGTTACGCCGTCGTGGACCCGGACGGCAACGGGCCGCGCATCTATCTGCAGAAGGTGCCCGAGGGCAAGACCGTGAAGAACCGCATGCATCTCGACGTTGACGTCGGCGGTGGGCGCTCGGTCCCGTTGGAGGAGCGGCAGCGCCGTGTCGACGAAGGCGTCACGCGCGCGGTCGGATTAGGTGCGACGCGGACGAAGTCGTTCGAGGAGGGCGGCGGCTACTTCGTCGTCATGGCTGACCCCGAGGGCAACGAGTTCTGCCTGCACTGACTGCCTAGCGGTCGCCGCCTGACTACCAGTGCCCGGACCCCGCCCGGCTGGTTCGGGCGAGGAAACCCTCGACTATGAGGTGCGCCGTACTATTGGCACTCAATGAAGCGGAGTGCCAGGCGGGGTACCGCGGCTGCCGGTCCGGGGAGGTGACGAGTGCTCGACGAACGCAAGCTCGATGTGCTGCGCGCCATCGTCGAAGACTTCGTCTCGACCAACGAACCGGTGGGATCCAAGAGCCTCGTCGACAAGCACCACCTTGGTGTGTCGCCCGCGACCATCCGCAACGACATGGCGACGCTCGAGGAAGAGGGCTACATCGCGCAGCCGCACACGAGTGCGGGCCGGGTGCCGACGGACAAGGGTTACCGCCTTTTCGTCGACCGACTGTCGACGGTCAAGGCGCTGTCAACGCCGGAGCGACGCGCGATCGAGACGTTCCTCGAAGGTGCGGTCGACCTCGACGACATCGTGCATCGGACCGTCCGCCTGCTCGCGCAGCTGACCCGACAAGTCGCCGTTGTGCAGTACCCGAGCCTGACGCGCTCGACTGTGCGCCACGTCGAGCTCGTCCCGATCACTGCGACGCGGCTGATGCTGGTACTGATCACCGACACCGGGCGCGTCGAGCAACGCGTCCTCGAAGTGTCGTCCGCGCTCGACGACGACGACGTCAACACGCTGCGCACCGCGGTCAACAGCAGGGTCGCCGGCCGTCGCTTCACCGAGGTGCCGGGGCTCTTGACCGATCTGCACACGGCAGTTCATCCCGAGCTGCGATCGACGGTGACCGCTGTCGTCGCGGTGCTGCTCGAGACGCTTGTCGAGCGGCGTGAGGAGCGCGTCGCGCTCGGCGGCACCGCCAACCTTGCGCTGTCGCCGCTGGACTTTCCGATGACGCTGCGGCCCGTGCTCGAGGCGCTCGAGGAGCAGGTGGTCTTGATTCGCCTGCTCGGCGAGACGGTGGACCCGGGCGAGGTCACCGTGCGGATCGGCGAGGAGAACCCGCACGAGGCGCTCTACCCGGCGTCGGTCGTGTCGACGAGCTACACGGCTGGGGAGTCCGCGCTCGCCGGTCTCGGGGTGGTGGGGCCGATGCGCATGGACTATCCGGGCACGATGGGGGCTGTGCGGGCTGTCGCGAGGTACGTCGGGCACATCTTGTCGGAGCAGTAGCCAGTGCCGACGACGGACTACTACGCGGTGCTCGGCGTACGCCGGGATGCGAGCCCGGACGAGATCAAGAAGGCGTACCGTCGGCTTGCGCGTGAACTGCACCCCGATGTGAACAAGGCGCCCGACGCCGAAGAACGCTTCAAAAAGGTGTCCACGGCCTACGACGTGCTCTCCGACCCGGAGAAACGCCGGATGCACGACCTCGGGGGAGACCCCTACGCCGCCGGCGCCGGCGCGGGCGGTGGCTTTGCTGGATTCGGCGGTCTCGGCGACATCTTCGACGCGTTCCTGGGCGGCGCGACGACGCGCGGTCCGCGCCCGCGCACCCGTCCCGGCGCCGACGCACTCATCCGCATGGACCTCGAACTCGTCGAAGCGGCGTTCGGTACGACGCGCGACATCACCGTCGACACCGCGCTCGTCTGTCACACGTGCAGCGGAGCGGGCACGGCAGCCGGCACGCATCCCTCGACCTGCGGCACGTGTCACGGCCGGGGTGAGGTCAGCCAGGTCAGCCGCTCGTTCCTCGGTCAGGTCGTGACGTCGCGCGCCTGCCCGGAGTGCCAAGGGACCGGGACGGTGATCCCGCATCCTTGCCCGGAGTGTGCCGGTGACGGGCGGGTGCGCGCGCGGCGCACGCTGGCCGTCAAGATCCCGCCCGGTGTCGAGCACGGCATGCGCATCCGGCTCGCCGGCGAGGGCGAGATCGGACCCGGCGGTGGGCCACCCGGTGACCTCTACGTCGAGATCAACGAGCTGGCGCATCCGGTGCTGCAGCGCGACGGCGACGACCTCCACTGCACGGTGACCTTGCCGATGACCGCTGCGGCTCTCGGTACGACGGTCAAGGTGCCGGCGCTCGACGGTGAAGAGGAGCTCGACGTGCGGCCGGGCACGCAGTCAGGTCAGGTGATCGAGCTGCGCGCGCGCGGGGTGCCGCACCTGCGCGGCGTCGGTCGCGGTGATCTGCTCGTGCACGTTGTCGTATCGACGCCGAGCAAGTTGGACGAGCGGCAAGAGGAGCTGTTGCGTGAGCTCGCGTCGCTGCGCGGCGAGGAGACGCCCCCCGGTCAGTTCGCCCCCGGCCAACAAGGCATCTTCTCCCGCATCCGCGACGCCTGGGGCGGCCGCTAACCCGAATGAATGTCACATTCACTCGGGTTTCTGAGGGGTAACGGCGCACACATGACAGCACCCGTCTTCCTCGCGCCGCGTGAGCGCCTCGGCCACGACGTCGTCGTTCTCGACGGGGCGGAGGGCCGGCACGCTGCCGTCGTACGCCGGGTCCAGGTGGGCGAGGCAGTCACCCTCGTCGACGGCGCAGGGTTGTGTGTCGAAGGTTCCGTCACGGAGGTCCACCGCGACCGCGTTCTCGTTGCCGCCCACGCTCGGCGGACCGATCCGGAGCCGACACCGCGCCTTGTCGTCGTACAAGCACTCGCGAAAGGTGATCGCGGCGAACGTGCAGTCGAAGCGATGACCGAGGTTGGCGTCGACGAGATCGTGCCGTGGGCGGCGTCGCGGTCGATCGCCAAGTGGCGCGACAGCAAACCACTGGAGAAGTGGCGTACGACGGCACGCGAAGCGGCAAAGCAATCGCGTCGATCATGGTTCCCGACCGTCACGGACGCGGCCGATACCAACGCAGTGGCGGCACGGCTGTCCACCGCCGGTCTCGCCGCGGTGTGTCACGAGTCCGCCGAGGAATCACTGGCCGACGTCGCGGTCCCGAACGTCGGCGAAGTCGTGCTCGTCATCGGGCCTGAAGGCAGCATCACCGACGACGAGCTTGCGGCTTTCACGGCAGCAGGCGGTCCGCCGTACCGCATGGGACCGACGGTCCTGCGGACCTCAACTGCCGGTGTGGTCGCCGCGTCGATCCTGCTGAGCAAAACCCCCCGCTGGCGTTCATGATCACTGCCGCTTGGGTGCCCTAGAAGGCACCCAGACGGCACTACGCCGTGGCGTAGCGGATCACCACGTCGGGTCTTCCAAGCACTTCTGCGGAGGGGACGCGTTGCCCTTGCAGGTTCCGACGTTGATGTGGTGTGTGTGCCCGCCGGACCAGATGACCGTGTCACCGGTCTGACTTGCGTACGTGAACTCGGTGATTACGTTCCCCGCGTCGTCGGCATCGAGCGAGCCAAGCGATGAGGCGTTCGCGAGGAAGAACAGCTGCCGACCTGTGTTCGGCGTGCAGCTGACGACGCCGAACCCGCCCTTGTTCTGTACGCCGACCACGAGCGAGGCTCCCGCGTACGTCACGTATGTCGGCAGCCCTTCGGGATAGCCGCAGCCAGGGGTCCCGCTGGTGATGCTGTGTGTGGCGAACGCGTCGATCACAGCTACCTTCGCGGCCGTCCCGGTACGCACGACGATCGCGAGGTGGCGACCGTCGCCGGCCCATGACGGATCTGCACTGATCAACGGCGGCTCTGGCTGGTACGCCGTGGCGTTCGTCCTTCCGTGCCGGTCCGTCACGTAGAGCCGCTGTTGGTTGTCGCTGCAACGCTGCAGCACGATCGCGAGCCTGCCGTCAGCGGTCGCGTCATAACCAGTGATCGTGTCCGTCGTGGAGTGGTAGGCAACACGCCGAGGCTCACCACTTTGGTATGGCACCTGCATCAGGGTGTTCCCGCAGCCGAACGAACGCAGGTAGTAGACGGAGGACCCAGCACGACGCGGGTCGCTCACCTTGTTCCCAGGCGGGTCTTGGACGATCCACCGCACCAGCGACCCGTCAGAGCTGCGGAACACACCGATACCAGGGTCCTGGACGGCAATGAACGTGCTCGGCATAGCGGCGCTCGCGTTGGCAGTTGGGTTTCGTACGGCGGTGAGTGCCCAACGCTCGTGCTGCGTGATGTGACCACCCGTCGACGCGACAACGGTGAGCACGGAGGCCGGCGACGACTTGTACGTCACGGTCGCGGACCATGGCCCGCTCCCGGCTGCCGTGCAGCAGGCCACACCTAGCGGGCTGCTCGACGAGGACTGTTGTACGGCGACGCGAATGCTCTCGTCGACGCCTTGAATCTTTCCGCCGACGTGCAGTGGCGACGACGCGGTGGCGCCGTACGACGGTTTCGTCACGGAGAACGTCGTGTCGCGTGTGCCGACGACCTCCCACGGGCCGGCGGAGCTCCACTGCACGACGTGCACCACCGCCGCGGTCGCGGTACGCGGGCCTTCGGTGTGGTAGCCGATGCTCACCCACGCTTGCTTGCCGTCCGAGCTCTTCGTGGTGTTCAACACGAGGTTGTCGTCGGTGAATCCGAGGTGCGCCGTCGTGAATCGCAGCGCTGTCTGGCCGGCGTCGAGCGACCAGGGATTGGCGGTGCGTCCTGACAGCGCCGCGGCCGCATCGGCGTACGGCCACAACGGCTGCCCAACCGGCAGGGAGAACCTTGCCGGGATCGGTACGACGGGAGCTGGGGGCGTGGCGGTCGGTATCGGCGTCGGCGTGTCGGACACGCTCGCGCCAGGGGGCGGTGGGTTCTCGTGCAGACGGGTGCCGTTGTTGCCGGTCAGCGCGAAGCCGACGGCTACTGCGCCCGCGACGACGGCAGCGCCGCCGACGACAGCTACTGGACGGAGCCAACGCATGGTGGCCTCCTTGCGACTGGTGCGCTCACGGATGTGCGCGAGCCCGTCACCGGCCGGCACGACCGCATCTGCCTCGGCGCGCAAGATGTCGCGCAGCCGGTCGGCGTACTCGTCGTCGGGACTCATGACGCTGGCTCCAATACGGTGCGAAGCGCGGCGATCCCGCGCGAGGCATGGCTCTTCACGGCGCCCTGGCTGATGCCGATCGTTGCGGCGATGTCCGCCTCGGACAGATCGCCGTAGTAACGAAGGACGAGTACCTCTCGCTGTCGTTGCGGCAGTGCGCGCAAAGCGGTCAGCACCGCGTCGCGCTCGAGCGTGGTCATTGCGGCGTGTTCCGCGCTGGGCATCGGTGCGTCGCCGGGCATGCGGTGCTTGTCCTCGACGCCGCGCCGGCGGAGTGCGGACCGGGAACGGTTCACGACGGCCTGGCGCAAGTACGCCGCCGCCTTGTCACCTTCGCGTAGTCGTCCCCACTTGCCGTGCATCGCGACGAACGCGTCCTGCACGACCTCTTCGGCGAGCGCCTGCTGGCCGATGAGCAGCGTCGACAGCCGCACCAGCGACCGGTAATGCGCGGCGTAGAGCGAGGTGACGGCGTCGTCCGCGGATACCCGATCCACGAGCCCACCCCGCTCACCCGCGCTGATCACTTCTGCGATCACGACCGTACGACGCTTACCGACCAGAGTTGGTTTACCTGCTGCGTGTCGGTTGTTGACCTGGGGCTGAATCGGGCGAATCCTCCGGCGCATGACCACAGACCCGGCAGTTGTTCGCCCACGCTCCGCCCTCGAACGGTTCAGCCTGCTCGGCGGCGCCGTCTACGTCGTGCTGTTCATCGTGGGCTCGATCCTGGCGTTCGGCGGCGCACCCGACACCTCGAAGAACCCGGCGAAGGTCATCGCCTACTGGAAGGTCGGGAGCCACCGCGACAAGGTCAACTACGGCTGGTTGGTGGTCGGGATCGGCCTCCTCTTCTTTGTCTGGTTCGTCGCGGCGCTCCGGCAACGAATCCGTGACGCGGACACCGGGTTTCTGTCCAACGTGGTGTTGCTGGGTGGGGCGATCTACGCAACTACCACGATTTCGGCCTTCGCCATCGAGGCCGGCATCAAGAGCATGAGTGACGACACGTTCCAGCACACGGTCTATCCGGAGCTCATCCACGCAGCCGACGACGCGGGCTGGGTCCTGCACGCAAGCGGAGCCGTCGGCATCGCCTCACTGATCGTCGCGACGTCGGTTGCCTCGATGCGACTCGGCCGGATCGGCCGCGGCCTCGGCATCACGAGCATTGTGGTCGGTGTCCTGAGCCTTGGCCTGATCGCCTTCTTCCCGACCTTCTTGATGCTCCTCTGGCTTCTTGTGACCAGCATCGTGGTGTTCGTTCGTGGCGGGAGAGCAGAGAACGTTCCCACGTAGCATCTGCGCGTGGCCGACGACTGCCTGTTCTGCAAGATTGCCGCGGGAGAGATCCCGGCTGACGTCGTACGACGGACCGAAGGCACGGTCGCGTTTCGCGACATCAACCCACAGGCGCCGACGCACGTGCTGGTCATCCCGCGCGACCATCACGCCGATCTCGGCGAGCTGGTCGGCGACGAGGCGCTGCTGACGATGCTCATGCGCGAGGCCGTCGCCGTCGCCGCCGAGGAGCGGCTGGACAGCTACCGCGTGGTCTTCAACACCGGCAGCGGCGCCGGCCAGACGGTCTTCCACGTGCACGCGCACGTGCTGGGCGGTCGCGGCCTGGGCTGGCCGCCGGGCTGAGCGCGCGGAGGGCACACCTGCCCGCGCGCCGGTAGGATCGACGCACCACTTCCGCACCAAGAAAGAGGCGTCCAGGCTCCCTTGCCGAGTACCGGAAGCACTGGCAACAGCTCACAAGACCGCGCCCGCGCGCAGACCACGATCGTGGTGCCCGGCGCACACCAGATGGTGAGCCTTCTTGGCTCGCGGGACGAGCTCCTCCGCATCATCGAGCAGGGCTTCGCGAGCGACATCCACGTCCGTGGCAACGAGATCACGATCACCGGCGACCCCGATGAGAACGCTCTCGTCGCCCGGCTGTTCGAGGAGCTGCTGACGTTGCTCGGCCGCGGCGACGTCCTGACCGCCGATGCCGTCGAGCGCTCGCTCGCGATGCTGCGCGGCGGGGAAGAACGACCTGCCGACGTGCTGACCATGAACATCCTGTCCAGCCGCGGCCGCACGATCCGGCCGAAGACGCTGAACCAGAAGCGCTACGTCGACGCGATCGACCAGCACACGGTCGTCTTCGGCATCGGACCTGCCGGCACCGGCAAGACCTACCTCGCGATGGCCAAGGCCGTGCAGGCGCTGCAGGCCAAGCATGTGAACCGGATCATCCTGACCCGGCCGGCCGTCGAGGCGGGGGAGCGGCTCGGCTTCCTGCCCGGCACGCTCTACGAGAAGATCGACCCGTATCTTCGCCCGTTGTACGACGCGTTGCACGACATGATCGATCCCGACTCGATTCCGCGTCTCATTGCAGCAGGAACGATCGAAGTGGCGCCGCTCGCGTTCATGCGCGGCCGGTCGTTGAACGACTCGTTCATCATCCTCGATGAGGCACAGAACACCTCGCCGGAACAGATGAAGATGTTCCTGACGCGTCTCGGCTTCGGCTCGAAGATCGTCGTGACCGGTGACGTGACGCAGATCGACCTGCCGACCGGGACCAAGTCGGGGCTCAACGTCGTACAGGAAATCCTCGACGGCATCGACGACGTGCACTTCTGCCGACTCACCTCGAGCGACGTCGTACGCCATCGTCTCGTCAGCGAGATCGTCGACGCGTACGCGCGGTGGGACGCCGACAATGTTGACGTGCGGCAGGGCCAAGGCGCGCGGGGGCAGCAGCACAACCGGCGCCGCGCCGGTCGTTAACCGTGCCTGTCGACATTGCGAACGAGTCCGGCGAGGACGTCGATGAACACGCATTGATGGCGCTCGCTCGACACGTGCTGACCTCGATGCAGGTGCATCCGCTCGCCGAGTTATCCGTGCTGCTTGTCGATACGGCGACGATGGAGCGCCTGCACCGCCGTTACATGAACGAGCCGGGTCCGACCGACGTGCTGGCGTTCCCGATGGACGAGCTGCACAACGGTCGTCACGATGACGAGCTACGGCCGCAGCCGACGGTGCTTGGCGACGTGGTCTTGTGTCCTCAAGTCGCCGCCGAACAGGCACAAGCTGCTGGGCACGGCACTGAAGACGAGCTGCATCTGCTGTGCGCCCATGGAGTCCTGCACCTGCTCGGCTATGACCACGGCGACCCCGACGAAGAGCAGGAGATGTTCGCCGTACAGGGCGAGCTGCTGGAGTCCTGGCAGCGTCGGCGGTCGGGTGGTGACCGGTGACCGCCAACGACTGGGCGTTCGTCATCGGCGCGGCTGCTCTCGTCGTCTTCGCCGCTGTGCTGGCCGGTGCGGACAGCGCGATCTCGCGGCTTTCCCGATCGCGGGTCGAGGATCTGGTGCGAGACGGCCGTCGTGGTGCCGAGCGCGTGCAGCGCATCCTCGCCGACGCGCCGCACTACCTCAACGTCATGCTGTTGCTGCGGCTGGCTGCAGAGCTCACGGCGACGGTGTTCATCGCAGTCGTGACGCTGGACCGGATCGGCGTGCGCTGGCAGGCGGTCCTCGTCGCTTCGGTCGTGATGGTTGTCGCGAGCTTCGTGATCGTCGGCGTCGCGGCCCGCACGCTGGGCCGCCAGCACCCCGAGGCGGTCGCCTGCCGCACGGCCGGCATGGCGCTTGCGT
The DNA here is from genome assembly GCA_045807285.1 of Actinomycetes bacterium. GTDB lineage: Bacteria > Actinomycetota > Actinomycetes > JAWWOW01 > JAWWOW01 > JBJMHR01. The sequence goes on along the minus strand of JBJMHR010000013.1, from coordinate 118,224 downwards.
TGACGCGGGTGCTCGGGCCGGTCCCGCGCGGGCTGATCGTCCTCGGCAATGCGATCACCCCCGGGAAGGGCTTCCGCGAAGGACCGTTCGCGTCTGAAGCGGAGTTGCGCGACCTCGTCGACCTCGCCGAGGAGAGCCGGGTGATCGAGTCCGGCGAGCGGGAAATGATCCATTCCGTCTTCGAGCTGGGCGACACGATCGCGCGCGAGGTCATGGTGCCCCGGACCGACATCGTTTTCATCGAGCGCGGCAAAACGGTGCGGCAGGCGCTGTCGCTGGCATTGCGCAGCGGGTTCTCCCGAATCCCCGTCGTCGGTGAGAACGAGGACGACGTGGTGGGGGTCGTCTACCTGAAGGACCTCACCCGGCGCGCATACGAAGGCCGCGACTCCGACAAGGTCGAGGGCCTTATGCGGGATGCCACCTACGTCCCCGAGTCGAAGCCGATCGACGAGCTGTTGCGCGAAATGCAGGGCGGGCAGGTGCACCTCGCGATCGTCATTGACGAGTACGGCGGGACCGCGGGCCTCATCACGATCGAGGACATCCTTGAAGAGATCGTCGGTGAGATCGCCGACGAGTACGACAAGGAGGCACCGCGCATCGAACGGCTCGACGACGGCAAGCTGCGGGTGACCGCGCGGTTGCCGGTCGACGAGCTGGCCGAGCTGACCGGCGTAGAGCTGCCGGAAGAAGAGGACGTCGAAACTGTGGCCGGCCTGATGGCCCGTGAGCTGGGCCGGGTGCCGATTCCCGGGGCTACCTGCACGGTCCAGGGACTCACGCTCACCGCGGAAGCGGCCAAAGGCCGCCGCAACCGCATCGGCACCGTCCTCGTGGCCGAATAGATGATGACCGAGCGGCTCGTGCTGTGCGCGGTGTCGTACGCCGACGGCGTACCGACCTCCTGGCGGATCGTCGACCGAACGAGCGGAGAGGACGTCGGGTCGATCGGCTTCTTCGGGCGCAATGACGCCGCCGGCGGCGTGCTGGTCGGATACGAGGTCGCGAACGTTTGGCGGGGCCGCGGGCTTGCCACCGAGGCGCTTTCCGCTGTCCTGAGCTACGTCGCCGACACCCGCATCGCGGCCACGGTGCTCGCCGAGACCGAAGCCGACCATGTCGCATCGCGCCGCGTCATGGAGAAGGCCGGCATGGCAGTCCGAGAGATCGACGGCGGTCGAGTCGTCTACGCCTTTGACTGCACCAGAGCCGTAGCCTCTGCGCCGTGACACAACTCGACCCGGAAGACGACAAGCTCGCCATCCTTGCCCGCAGTGCCCGCGCGCGCACCGGGTCCGACGACGGCGCCGCCGTTCGTGATGACATCGGCCGGACATACGCCGCGGCGAATGTCGCACTGCCCTCACTCGCCCTGACCGCCCTGCAGGCCGCGGTGGCCGCCGCGATCTCCAGCGGCTCGTCGAAGTTCGAAGCCGCCGTTGTCATCACGGCCGCCTCCGAGCTCGGTGCAGACGACCGCGCCCTCATCGCCGACATCGGCAACCCGACTGTGCACGTCGTCGCAGTGTGAAAAGCGGGTTCGCCTGCGTCGTCGGCCGGCCGAACGTCGGCAAGTCCACGCTGACCAACGCGCTCGTCGGCGGCAAGGTCGCGATCACGAGCCCGCACCCACAGACAACCCGCCATGCCGTGCGCGGCATCGTGCACCGCCCGGACGCGCAAATCGTCATCGTTGACACGCCGGGCCTCCACCGGCCGCGCACCCTTCTCGGCGAACGGCTGAACCACGTCGTCCGGACGACGTGGACAAGCGTCGACGCGATCGTGTTCTGCGTGCCGGCCGACGAGACGGTGGGGTCGGGTGACCGCTTCCTCGCAAGCGAACTCACCGAGATCCGTCGTACGCCGAAACTCGCCGTGATCACCAAGGTGGACGCGGCGTCGCCGGACCGGGTCGCAGCGCAACTCGCGGCGGTCACCGAGCTCGGCGACTGGGCAGAGGTCGTGCCGGTGTCCGCAACCACTGGATTCCAGCTCGGCCTGCTCGTCGACCTGGTCACCAAGCAACTGCCGGAGGGCGAGCCGCTCTATCCCGACGGCGAGCTTACGGACGAACCGGATGCCGTCATGGTGGCCGAGCTCATTCGTGAAGCCGCACTCGACGGCGTACGCGAAGAGCTCCCGCACTCGATCGCCGTCACGGTCGAGGAAATGCAACCCCGAGAACACAAAGACCTGCTCGACATTCACGCGACCGTCCACGTCGAGCGCGACAGCCAGAAGGGCATCGTGATCGGCAAAGGCGGTGCGCGGCTGGGGACCGTGGGCGCCAAGGCGCGCAAGCAGATAGAGGCGATGCTCGGCACACGCGTCTTTCTCGACCTGCACGTTCGGGTCGCGAAGGACTGGCAGCGTGACCCCAAGCAGCTCAAACGGCTCGGCTTCTAGCCCAACTCCAGCTCCGCTTCGATCCACCGCTCCCGATCGCCGTACCCGAGCCCCTTGTTGACCGCGAGCATCGAATCGTTGACGGCCGCGTTCCAGGTGGTAAGCAACTCGAGGGCGGGCTCCGTGGTGCGCAGCCAGGCCAGCATCTCGGTCTTGACCCACTTCGCCACGCCGCGTCCCCGGTAATCAGGGATCACACCGGTGTCCCACTGGTCGCCGAACTCAGGCCATGTGTCGAAGACGGCGACCTCGGTGAATCCGACCAGGCGACTCGTCGCGTCGTCACGCGCAACAACCTCGTAGAGCCGCACGTTCTGTTCTCGTCGCGTTGCCTCGATCCGCCGGATCCGGTCGGCGTCCCAGATGTCGTCGGGATAGACGACCTCGCCTCCTTGCGGTGCGGAGTTCATCACCCCACGCAGGTCAGCGAAGGATGACACGTGTTCCTCCGGGCACTCGTCCACCCACCGTACGACGGACATCCCCTCGACGGGCTGGGGCGCCGGCGACGGACTCTCGAAGCGGTACACGCTTCGGATCTCGTCCAAGCCGAACTTCGCGCCCAACGCGCGTGCGAAGTCGATGCCGTCCGTTGCGTATGGCGCATCGCCGAGCACCGCCGTACGGCCGGCAGAGGTCGCCGCGTCACTGATCGCCGCGACGAGCGCGCGCCCGACTCCGCGGCGACGGGCAGCAGGATGAACCTCGACGTACCCCTGCAAGCGGTAGCTCTCGGCGCCGTCGTTCCAGTGCGTCTCACCCGAGCCAAGGACGCGGGTACGACTGTCGTCCCACGCGAGGAAGTAGCGCCGCGGCCGATGTGTACCGGGATTGCGGGCGAGATCGGCCAGGTAGTCGAGCGGCGGCACCGGCTCACGTGGGTGGAGTTCCAAGGCGCAGGCGACGGCGCACTCCCGCCAAGCGCCGACGTCGTCGTCGCTCGCCGTGGCAGGGTCGATCAGTTCTACGTGCACGGGTGATGTCTAGCCGGTACGCCGCTTCACCGCGAGTCGATTTCGGTGCCCTCGGCGACAATTCGGTCGACCAGGTCCCGCAGGCCACCTTCGAGGTGCACGCCACGAAACCGCGCCTTCTTCCCGTCGACCCGCAGCTCGAACTGGAAGTCGTCGTGATGGCCGCCGGCGGTTCCGCCCAGCGCGATGCGGCGGAGGACGGGGCCGATGCCGTGGTGCTGGTCCAGGTCGGCTGCGTCGACGAGTGCTCGCCACGACGGGTCCGCGCCGGCGTCGACCCGCCAGCGCTTCGGCGTACCCGTGAAACCGCCCGACCGGCGCAACTCGAGCAGCATCCCGCCACTTTGTCACGCGTACGGCGACAATGGACGGCGTGAAGCTCTACCGGGACGAGGGTGTCGTGCTGCGCACCCAGAAGCTCGGCGAGGCCGACCGCATCGTCACCCTCCTCACCCGGCAACACGGCCGGGTGCGTGCCGTCGCCAAAGGGGTGCGCCGAACCGGTTCGAAGTTCGGCGCGCGGCTCGAGCCGTTCAGCCAGGTCGACTGCCAGTTCTACGCCGGTCGCGAGCTCGACATCGTCACGCAGACCGAGACGATCTCGGCGTACGGCGGAACGATCGTCGGCGACTATCCCGGCTACACGTCGGCGACGGCGATCCTCGAGACCGCTGAGCGGCTCACGGCGGAGGAGCGCGAGCCTGCGTTGCGGCTCTACCTTCTTGTCGTCGGTGCGCTGCGCGCTATTGCCGAACGGCGTCACGACCCCGGGTTGATCCTCGACTCGTTCGTCCTGCGCGCACTTGCGGTCGCTGGTTGGGCGCCAGCGCTCGACGCTTGCGCGCGTTGCGGTGACCCGGGTCCGCATCGGTGGTTCTCGCCGGTGTCCGGTGGCTCGGTGTGCGCCGAATGCCGGGTCGCCGGTTCGGCGACGGTGGGTGGCGATGCACTCGCGTTGATGATCGCGCTCGCAAACGGCGACTGGGCGTCGGCCGAGGTCGCTGAGTCGCGGGAACGCCGCGCGGTGTCGGGGCTGGTGGCGGCGTACCTGCAATGGCACCTCGAACGCGGTCTGCGCTCCTTGCCACTTGTCGAAAGAGCGTGAGCGCACGCAGGGCAGCGCCCCGCCCGCCTGCACCGCATCCGTCAGGTGCGCGCGCCCCGCGGATCCCGGTTGAGTTCGTACCTCGGCACGTGGCGATCGTCATGGACGGCAACGGGCGGTGGGCGAAAGCACGTGACCTGCCGCGGACGAGGGGGCATGAGGAGGGCGAGTCGTCCCTGCTCGACACCGTGGAAGGCGCGATCGAAGTCGGGGTGCAGTGGTTGTCGGCGTACGCCTTCTCCACCGAGAACTGGCGCCGCTCACCGGACGAGGTCCGCTTCCTGATGGGCTTCAACCGCGACGTCATCCGTCGGCGGCGCGACTATATGCACGAGCTCGGCGTGCGGGTGCGATGGGCCGGCCGTCGTCCGAAGCTCTGGAAGAGCGTCATCGAGGAGCTGGAGTACGCCGAGGAGCTCACGCGAGACAACAAGACGCTCACGCTGACGATGTGCGTCAACTACGGAGGACGCGCCGAGATCGCTGACGCCGCGGCTGCGATCGCGCGCGATGCGGCGGCAGGACGGCTCGACCCGTCGAAGGTGACCACGCGCACCTTCGCGCGCTACCTCGACGAGCCCGACATGCCCGACGTCGACCTGTTCATCCGCTCGTCCGGCGAGCAGCGCACGTCGAACTTCCTTTTGTGGCAGGCGGCGTACGCCGAATACGTCTTCCTCGACACGCTGTGGCCCGACTTCGACCGACGGGACTTGTGGCGGGCGGTCGAGATCTATGCCAGCCGCGACCGCCGCTACGGCGGTGCGCAACCGAACCTCTGAGGCGTCAGGCCACCCGCAGCGACTGCAACATCTGCTGGAAGTCGTGCTCGGCTTTGGCGCTACCGCTGGAGTGGAAGATCAGCACGAGAAGCTTCCCGTGCGCCTGCACGGCGACGGTCTCGAGTTTGTAGCCGGACACCTCCACCGGTATCTCGATCGCGTGGCCCGCCGGGAGGTCGACCTGGCGGATGCGGCTCACGTCGAGCTGGTTCGCGTACGGCGATCCGCCGATCACTGACTGGAGGCGTCTGACCGCGGCGGGGTCGTTCAGCGATGGCAACGAGTTTGCAGGGTAGGGCTCGACCATCATCCCGATGTTGGCGTCGCTTGGCCCGTCCAAGCCGAAGACCTGAGCGGGTACACCCTGTGCGTTCGCCGTTTGATGCCAGCCGCGAGGTGCGGTCAACGACACACCGTTGTACGTGAACGTCTTGCCTGGGTGCAACGCGAGAATGATCGCGACGACGGTGAGTGTGCCGTTGAAGCAGGCGTGCGTGGTCATCGAACAGACGAGACCGCGTTTGAAGTACAGGATCGCGAACATTGCGCCCATGAGTGAGTAGTAGCGCAGCTCGCTGAACCGCCAGTGCCAGAACGCGAACGCGAGACCGGACAACCAGATGGCTGGCGTAAGGCCCTTCGACCGTAGCGATTCCGCGAACAAACCGCGGAAGAGCGTTTCCTCGACCAACGGTGCAGCGATCATCGTGAGCAGAATCGCGACGAGGATGTGTGGGGCGTCACCCTCGCTCGTCATGAGCTGTGCCCAGGGATCGGTGGCCAAGTGACCGGTGATGGCGCTGTTGACGCCAAGCGCCGCAAGACCCAGGCCGATGCCGAGGCCCATGCCGATGAGCACGCCTTCGACCGGCTTGCCGGTGCTCCAGAGAAGACGTACGCCACCCGCGGTCACGCGCTGGATCACGACCGCGCCGACGACCGCGTAGAAGACGACGAGGATCGCGATGGCGGTGTTGACTTCCGTCGCCGTGTTGTCGGCGTAGTGCTTGTTCAACAGATAAAAAACGAATTGGACGAACCCGCCGAGCAGGATCGCGGCGATCACCGTCATGCCGGTCGAGCCCCAGCCCCAGGCGCCGAGGCTGCCCGTTCGCAGGTCGTGCCTGGCCGGCGGGGTGAACATTGGCGCCGCCGGTACCCGCCCCGGCGCAAATGTCGTGGGCGGTGCCAACGTAGAGACTGCGCCCGACGTGGTCTCGGCCGCGACCTCAGCCGGCGTCCGGACGATGCCGAACCGGTCCGGCGTACTAGCTGCCGCCTCTTCTTGGTTTGGCACGAACGGAGGCGCCGGTGGGGAGGTGAGCGCAATGCCGAACCGGTCAACCCCACCCATAACGGTGCCGGACGAACCGCCCGCGGCCATGCCGCTCGCTGGCGCGGTCGCGAGGCGTTGGTAGCACTGGCCGCACCACGAAGCGCTCGCCGGCGCGTGTGCTCCGCACGAGGGGCAGTTCGTCATCGCCGCTGTATCGGATGTCGTATCGGTCTCTTGAGGCGCTGAACGGCGCAACTCCGTCACCGCGGGGCAATCGAGCCGGTAACCTTGGCGCCCCGCGACAGTGCCCGTACCACGGTGCCTGCGTTGTTCCGCCGACCGCCAGCCGGATGGAGACTCATGGCCGCACGTCCATCAGTGCCTATCGACACCATCGTCAATCTGAGCAAGCGTCGCGGTTTCGTCTTCCCGGGCAGCGAGATCTACGGCGGGTTGCGTGCGTCCTGGGACTACGGGCCGCTGGGCGTGGAGCTCAAGAACAACGTCAAACGTCAGTGGTGGAAGTCCGTCGTACATCAGCGTGATGACGTGGTCGGGCTCGACTCCTCGGTGATCCTCGCGCGTGAGGTGTGGGAGACGTCCGGGCATGTGACCGCGTTCGTCGACCCGCTGACCGAGTGCCAGAGCTGCCATATGCGCTACCGCGCGGACCAATTGATGGAGGAGCGCGGCGGCAAGGAACTGTCGGAGCTGGCCTGCCCCAACTGCGGCACCAAGGGGGCGTGGACAGAGCCGCGGATGTTCAACGGTCTGTTGCGCACGTATATCGGGCCGGTTGAGGACGAGAGCGGGCTGGCGTACCTCCGCCCAGAGACGGCGCAGGGGATCTTCGTCAACTTCTTGAACGTGCAGCAGTCCTCGCGGAAGAAGATCCCGTTCGGCATCGGCCAGATCGGCAAGTCGTTCCGCAACGAGATCACCCCGGGCAACTTCATCTTCCGGATGCGGGAGTTCGAGCAGATGGAGATGGAGTTCTTCTGCGAGCCAGGGACTGACGAGGAGTGGCACGAGTACTGGATCAACGAGCGCAGCGAGTGGTACCGCGACCTCGGCATCCAGCCGGACAACATTCGGCACTTCGAGCATCCGCAGGAGAAGCTGTCGCACTACTCCAAGCGCACCGTTGACATCGAGTACCGCTTCAACTTCGTCGGCACCGAGTGGGGCGAGCTCGAGGGCATCGCGAACCGGACCGACTACGACTTGACCATGCACTCCAAGGCTTCGGGCGCCGACCTCACGTACTTCGACCAGGACAAGAACGAGCGCTACACGCCGTACGTCGTCGAGCCGGCAGCAGGCGTGGATCGGTGCACGCTGGTCTTCTTGCTCGACGCGTACGCCGAGGACGAGGCCCCGAACACCAAGGGCGGCGTGGACAAGCGCGTGGTGCTGCGGCTCGATCCGCGGCTGGCGCCGGTGAAGGCAGCGGTCTTGCCGTTGTCACGGGGGGAGCGGCTCTCGCCCGTGGCACGCGACCTGGCGACGAAGCTGCGGCGCCGCTGGAACGTCGAGTTCGACGACGCCGGCGCGATCGGCCGCCGCTACCGGCGCCAAGACGAGATCGGTACGCCGTACTGCATCACCGTCGACTTCGACTCACTGGACGACCAAGCAGTGACCGTCCGCGACCGCGACTCGATGACGCAGGAACGGATCGGCCTGGACGCGATCGAAGAATGGCTCACCCCCCGCCTCCCCGAATAACCATGATCATCGCGGTCACAGCCGGTTCTATGCGGAGGTGACCGCAGTTCGGATGAGTTCGACCCCCGGGGGTAGGCCGCGACCGCGGTAGCCCAGATACGCCCGCTCGTACTCGGCCAGAGCCTGGCGTCCATGGTTACGCAAGCGTGCGGGACTGTTGTGCAGTACGACGAGGCCCGCAGCGGTCATCAGGTTGTGGCGTTGCTGCATGTCTTCGAACAGTCTGTGGACCGCGATGATCATGGGGGCGGGACGGACGCCGCTGGGTAGGGTCACCGTATGGCTGCGACTAAGTATGTGTACGCCTTTTCTGAGGGGAACCGGGACCTCAAGGATCTGCTCGGCGGCAAGGGTGCGAACCTCGCCGAGATGACGAACCTCGGCCTACCCGTTCCGCCCGGCTTCACGATCACGACCGAGGCGTGCAAGGTCTACCTCGCCTCCGGATCCGCCCCGAAAGAGCTCGACAACGAAGTCACCGAGCACCTGACCGCACTCGAGAACGCCATGGGCAAGAAGCTCGGCCAGCCTGACGACCCGCTGCTCGTCTCGGTTCGTTCCGGCGCGAAGTTCTCGATGCCAGGAATGATGGACACCGTCCTCAACATCGGTCTGTCCGACGAGTCCGTGCTCGGCCTGGCCAAGCAGTCCGGCTCCGACCGATTCGCCTGGGACTCCTACCGCCGCCTCATCCAGATGTTCGGCAAGACCGTCCTCGGGATCGACGCGGAGCACTTCGACGACGTCTTCGACCACGCCAAGGAAGCCAAGAACACCACCAACGACCTCGACCTCGACGACGCCGACCTTCGCCAGATCGTCGACCAATACAAAGACGTCGTACGCCGGGAAGCGCAGCGCGAGTTCCCGCAAGAGCCACGGGAGCAGCTCGACCTCGCCGTCGAAGCCGTCTTCAACTCCTGGAACTCCGACCGCGCCAAGCTCTACCGGCGGCAGGAACGGATCCCTACCGACCTCGGCACCGCGGTCAATGTGGTCGCGATGGTCTTCGGCAACCTCGGCATGGACTCCGGCACCGGCGTCGCCTTCACCCGTGACCCCGGCTCCGGCGACCAGGGTGTCTACGGCGACTACCTCCAGAACGCACAAGGCGAAGACGTCGTCGCCGGCATCCGCAACACGGTGCCACTCGCCGACCTCGAGCGCATCGACAAGCCGGCGTACGACGAGCTCATGGGCATCATGAGCAAGCTGGAGAGTCACTACAAGGATCTGTGCGACATCGAGTTCACCATCGAGCGCAACAAGCTCTGGATGCTGCAGACGCGTGTCGGCAAGCGCACCGCAGCCGCAGCGTTCAAAATCGCGACGCAGCTCGTCGACGAGGGGCTCATCGATCTCACCGAGGCGCTCTCGCGCGTCAACGGCGCGCAGCTCGCGCAGCTGATGTTCCCGAAGTTCGACGAGAACGCCGACAAGAAGCAGATCGCGAGTGGCATCAGCGCAAGCCCCGGTGCCGCCGTCGGCAAGGTCGTCTTCGACTCACATCGCGCCGCGGAAGAGGCCGCCAAGGGCGAGCACGTCATCCTGGTACGCCGGGAGACGAACCCGGACGACCTGCCGGGCATGATCGCGGCGCAGGGCATCCTCACCAGTCGCGGCGGCAAGACGAGCCACGCAGCCGTCGTGGCTCGTGGAATGGGCAAGACCTGTGTGTCCGGTGCCGATGACCTCACCATCCACATTCGCGAGCAGCGTTTCGAGGCACCCGGTGGGGTCGAGGTCAAGGAAGGCGACGTCATCTCCATCGACGGCACCAGCGGGAAGGTCTACCTCGGTGAGGTTCCCGTCGTCCCGAGCCCGGTCGTCGAGTACTTCGAGGGAAACCTCAAGGCCGATGCCGACTCACTCGTTGCAGCTGTTGACCGGTTGATCGCGTACGCCGATGATGCGCGGCGCCTCGGCGTCCGCGCCAACTCCGACACCCCGGAAGACTCCGAACGTGCGCGCCGGTTCGGTGCACAGGGCATCGGACTGTGTCGCACGGAACACATGTTCCTCGGCGACCGGCGCCGCTACGTCGAGCAACTGATCCTCGCGCCGACCGACGAGGCGCGCGACGAGGCGCTCAGCCACCTGCTGCCGCTGCAACGCGAGGACTTCATCGGCATCTTCACCGCGATGGACGGCTTGCCGGTGACTATTCGGTTGCTCGACCCGCCACTGCACGAGTTCCTTCCGAACATCACCGAACTGTCGGTCAAGGTCGCGCTCGACGAACACCAAGGCGAGGTGCACGAGCAGGACCGGATTTTGCTCGACGCCGTGCACCGGCTGCACGAGCAGAACCCGATGCTCGGCCTTCGCGGCGTGCGTCTCGGCCTCGTCATCCCCGGCCTCTACAAACTGCAAGTGCGGGCGATCGCCGAAGCCGCTGCAGAGTGCAGGAAGGCCGGCAAGGACCCGCGGCCGGAGATCATGATCCCGCTCATCGGCGCCGTACAAGAGCTCGAGATCATCAAGGACGAGGCGGAAGCCGTGCTCAAGACGGTGGCCGAGGAGACCGGCGTTGCCGTCGACTACCTGATCGGCACCATGATCGAGGTGCCGCGTGCCGCCCTCACTGCCGGCCAGATCGCCGAGGCTGCGCAGTTCTTCTCCTTCGGCACCAACGACCTGACCCAGATGGGGTGGGGCTTCTCACGCGATGACGTCGAAGGCGCGTTCTTCGGTCGCTACATGGAGCTCGGCATCTTCGGCGTTTCACCGTTCGAGACGATCGACGCTGACGGCATCGGTCGGCTCGTCGAGATCGCTACGCAAGAAGGACGCGCCGTCCGGCCCGATCTGAAGGTCGGCGTCTGCGGTGAGCACGGCGGCGATCCGGAGTCCGTGCACTTCTTCCATACCGTCGGCCTCGACTACGTGTCCTGTTCTCCGTTCCGCGTGCCCGTCGCGCGGCTGGAAGCCGGTCGCGCTGCCATCGAGACGGAAGGCAGCGACAGCCGCTGACGCCGTTCTATTGGCTCCGGCTCGGGCTGCGCTGGCTGCTCCGGGCTGTTGTCGCGTTCGTTGTGGTCGTCGTCATCGTCGTGGGCGTGACAGCGTTCCGCGTCTGGCACACGGGTCGGCAGGACCACCACCCGCACGCCGACACGATCGTCGTGCTCGGCGCGAGCCAGTTCAACGGCCGACCGTCCGCGGTGTTCCGCGCGCGGCTCGACCACGCGCTCACGCTCTACCGGCAGGGCGTTGCGCCCAACATGGTCACCGTTGGCGGATCCCGGCCGGGGGACCGGTTCACCGAGGCGTCGGCCGGACGCAACTACCTCGTTGCCAACGGAGTGCCGGCGGCTCGGGTCACCGCCGTCGGCGTGGGCGGCGACACGTTGTCCAGCCTTCGCGCGGCGTCGCGGGTGCTCAGCAGCAACAGGTGGCACAAGGCCGTGCTCGTGACCGACCCCTGGCACGAACTGCGCTCCCGACGGATCGCCGAGGACGTCGGCATCGACGCGGCCACGTCGCCGGCGCGGTCCGGGCCGGCCGTGCACACCCGCGGCACGGAGATGCGCTACATCGGCCGGGAGACGGTCGCATTCCTCTACTACCGACTCCTGCACCGTTCGTTCGACGCGGGGCCGCGAGCAGTCTGAGCGCAGGCGCGGCACCACCCGCGGCAGCGTCGGCGATTTGTGAGTTTTGCCGAAAACGGGGCAGGATTCGGCCGGTTTGCTGCGAAGCAAGCACGTACCCCGCATCGCCCCCCACGAGGAGATCCCTCATGTCCCGCCGGCGCATCGCCCTCGCCGCCGCCTGCGCGGTTGGCTTGACGCTCCCGTTCGTCCTCCTCCCTGGGGCGTCCGCCGCTCCGCTCGCCGGCGCTCATGACACGACGTCGCCGTACGGCCCGTTCGGGTTCACGACCAAGGGCCTCGGCAAGACCGGCAGCTACGGCGAGCCCTCGCTGGCCGTCGCTCCTGACGGTCGTCACGTCGTCACCTCCACGCCCGGGTGCGCCGGTGTCTGCTACTGGTACTCCGCCGACAACGGCGCGACCTGGAAGACGACCGAGACCTCCGGCGGCGGTGGTGATTCCGAGCTCGACTTCCTGCCGGACGGCACGCTCGTCAGCGCGGACCTCGCCGTACAGAACTCGGTCATGCACCGGTCCTTCGACTTCGGCAAGACGTGGGAAGCCGACGGTACGGCGGGCTCCGAGCAGGACCGCCAGTGGCTTGGGCACTCACCAAACGCGACGCGCAAGGGCGGGACGCTGTACCTCGCCTACCACGACTTTGTCGCTGAGGCGGAGTTCATCGCCACCAGCAAGGACGGTGGCAAGTCGTGGACAACCGGCGCCACGAACGAGATCGTCGTCAACAGCGCGGCCCAGTTTGCTGCAACCCCCGCGGGAGTCGGCTGCACTGCCGGCAACACGAGCTCGCTCGTCGACCAAGGCGTGAACACCTTCAGCGGGCCGATCCTCGTCGACCGGAACGGCAAGGACATCTACGTCTTGTACTCGATCTCTGATGTCCAGTCGAACATCGACCCGACGTCCGGCGTCCCGCCGTTCGGCCCGACCCGCGCCATTGTGGTCGCCCACTCCGGTGACGCCGGCGCGACCTGGACGAACCGCTATGTCGTGTGCGCCGACCTCGCGATACCGCCGAGCCAGGAGACCACCAACGGCGCGATCTTCCCGTGGGGCTTCCTCGACCCCTCCGGCACGGTCTACGTGGTCTACAACTCGACGCACGGTGAAGAGGGGACCCAGCACTTCCACCAGTACTACGTGTACTCGAAGGACAAGGGCGCGACGTGGAGCAAGCCGGTGCGTCTCGACACCGGGCTCGCGATGGCCAAGGGGGCATCGGTCTACGCAACGGGTGCGCCCGCCAGGTCGGGCACGATCGATGTCGCGTGGTACCAGACGGACAACGGCGATCCGAGCAACGACAACTCCACCTGGGTGCCACACTTCGCGCAGGTGACCGGCGCGGACACCGGGTCGCCACACATCACTCAGCAGGCCATCGTCACCATCCCGAACCACAAGGGCGGCATCTGCCTGCAGGGCATTCTCTGCGGCGTCGCGCCGGGCAGCGCCGATCGCAGCCTTGCCGACTTCTTCGAGCTCGCGGTGAACCCCAAGACGGGACTTGCCGGCATCGCGTACGCCGACAACAACCGCCTCGGCACCGACAGCAAGGGCAACAAGGTCGGTGAGGTCGTCTACGCCGCACAGACAAGCAGCAATCCCTCGGTGTCGACCTGCAGCTGCAAGCCGCCGACACGCGCGAAAGCCACCGGAACGGGTCTCGCTGCCACCGGCATGTCCTCGCTGGTCGGGATTGCGGCCCTCGCGCTGCTCGTCGCGGCCTACGTCGTACGGCGGAAGCAGCGCTCGCCGTAGCCATCTGGTCGCGCCGCCGCCGTTAGGCTCGGCGCAATGTCCAGCTCGGTGGCGGCGTACGGGGAGCACGACGCCGAGCGCCGCGTGCGCGAGCCGGCCAAGGCGGCCGGCTTGCCGCGTTCGCCGTACGAGCGCGACCGCGCGCGCGTCTTGCACAGTGCTGCGTTGCGTCGGCTGGCCGCGAAGACGCAGGTCGTCACCGTCGGCGTCGACGACTTCCCACGCACGAGGCTCACGCACTCACTCGAGTGCGCGCAGATCGGACGCGAGCTCGGCGCCGCGCTGGGGGCCGACCCCGACATCGTCGACGCGGCCTGCCTCGCGCACGACCTCGGACACCCTCCGTTCGGGCATACCGGTGAGGACGCGCTCGACGACGCCGTCATGGCGGCCGGCGGATTCGAAGGGAACGCGCAGAGCCTGCGCATCTTGACTCGGCTCGAAGCCAAGGTCGCGGACGCGGAGCTCGGTAACGTCGGCCTGAACCTGACGCGGGCCGTCCTCGACGCGACGATCAAGTACCCGTGGCCGCGTCGCGCTGACACACCGAAGTACGGCGTCTATCCCGATGACGCCGAGATGTTCGCCTGGATCCGGGACGGCGTACCGACGGCACTTGCCGAAGACCGCTCCTTCGAGGCGCAGATCATGGACTGGGCCGACGACGTCGCGTATTCCGTCCACGATCTCGAAGACGGGATCCACGCGGGGCACATCGACCTCGCGATGCTCGATGATCCGGACGAGCGTGAAGCGGTCATCTCGGTGACCAAGGCGACGTACGGCGACACCGGCCTCGACGCTGGCCAGCTCGAGCAGGCCCTTGGTGGACTCCGCCTGGCGCCGTGGTGGCCGCTCGGCTACGACGGCAGCCAGGGTGCGCTGCGTGCCTTGAAGCGAATGACAAGTGAGCTGATCGCGAGGTTCTGCGCAGCTGCTTATGACGCGACCCGGGTGGCGTACCCGGGTACCCTGCGGCGGTACGACGCCAACCTCGTCGTGCCGCCGCGGACACGCGCCGAGTGCACATTGCTGAAAGGCGTCGCGACCCGGTACGTGATGACCCGGCCAGGGGTGGCCGACCGGCAGCGTCGCCAACGAGACGTGGTCCAGAGCCTTGTCGCCGCACTGATCGTGCGCGCCCCCGCCGTGCTCGAGCCGTGGCTCCAGCCCCTGTGGCGGGACGCGCCGGGCGACGCCGCGCGGCTGCGGATCATCGCCGACCAGGTTGCCTCACTGACCGACACCTCCGCCCTGGCCTGGCACAACCGCCTTAGGGCAGGCTGAGCCGGAATGAATGTCACATTCACTCGGGTTTCCAAGGGGTAACGGCACACACATCAACGAAGCGATTTGAGGTAGCGGATGCCGACCGATCAAACATTCGTCATCGTCGGAGCAAGCCTCGCCGGCGCGAAGGCCGCGGAAACGCTCCGCAGCGAAGGGTTCGACGGATCCGTCGTACTGATCGGCGCCGAAGCGGACCGCCCGTACGAGCGACCGCCCCTGTCGAAGGACTACCTCCAGGGCAAGTCCGAGAAAGAGAAGGTCTACGTCCACGAAGCCGGGTGGTACGCCGACAACAACGTCGACCTCCGCCTCAGCACGCGTGCCACTGCCGTCGACGCGAAGGCGCACACCGTGACGCTGGACAGCGGCGAGCAACTGAACTACTCGAAGCTGTTGCTGGCGACCGGGTCGACGCCCCGCCACATCAGCGTTCCCGGTGCCGACCTCGGCGGAGTCTTCTACCTCCGCACCGTCGGTGACTCTGAAGCACTCCGCGCCGCCATCAGCAGCGGCGGCCGCGTCGTCGTGGTGGGCGCCGGGTGGATCGGGCTCGAGACCGCCTCCGCCGCGCGCGGTTACGGTGCGGATGTCACGATCATCGAACCCCAGCAAACGCCGTTGTACGCCGTGCTCGGCGAAGAGCTCGGGGAGGTCTTCGCGCAGCTGCATCGCGATAACGGCGCTGACCTTCGGCTACGCACCGGCGTACAGGAGTTCCGGGGGGACGGCAGCAAGGTCACGAGCGTCGTCACGGACAAGGGTGATGAGGTCCCAGCCGACTCGGTCATCGTCGGCGTTGGCATCCGACCCAACGTCGAGCTCGCGGAGGCTGCTGGCGTCGCGGTGGAGAACGGCATCGTCGTCAACGAGTTCTTGCAGAGCACCGATCCCGATGTGTACGCCGCCGGTGACGTTGCCAACGCACACAACCCGTTGCTCGGCCGCAACGTCCGTGTCGAGCACTGGGCGAACGCGCTCAACGGCGGTCCTGCCGCGGCCAAGTCGATGCTCGCCAAGGGCGAACCGTACGACCGGGTGCCGTACTTCTTCTCCGACCAGTACGACCTCGGCATGGAGTACAGCGGCCTCGCCATGCCCGGGGACTACGACGACGTTGTGTACCGCGGCGACAAGGACAAGCGGGAATTCATCGCGTTCTGGTTGAAGGACCGCCGCGTGCTCGCCGGCATGAACGTCAACGTGTGGGACGTCACCGATCCCATCCAGAAAATGATCCGCACCCAGATCGAGGTGGACCCCGCGAAGCTCGCGGACACCTCAACAGCGCTCGAGGAGCTGGCCGGGGAGTGATCGAACGCGTCGACGCGGCGACGATCCGGCCGCTGCGTCGGGCGATCCTGCGGCCGACCCGCCCGCCCGAGGCTTCCGTCTACGACCAGGACGACGACGCGAGCACAGCCCATTTCGCTGCCTACGACGAGTCGCGGCGCCTCATCGGGTGCGTGACGGTGTTCCCAGAGCCGGTCGACGACGAGCCGCGGGCGTGGCGGTTGCGCGGCATGGCCGTCGAGGCGGACCTGCGTGGCAGCGGAGTAGGTGCGGCGCTGCTCGCGACTGCCGTCGACGCGGTGAAGGCTGCCGGCGCGCCGCTGCTCTGGTGCGAGTCGCGCGAGGCGGCGCAGGGTTTCTACGAGAAGTACGGATTCGTCGCAAGCGGAGACCTCTTCGACGTACCAGTAGCGGGTCCACACCGCCACATGTGGCTGAAACTGGACTCTCGCTCACTCGTCTGACGAGTTGGTGTCGCTCTGGTCGAGGAAAAGCGACCACAACTCATCAGGGAACGGTGGCGGGCGGGTTCGAGTGCGCGTTTGACGGCAGCAGCGCTGAGCGCGCGCCGAGGAACACGACGTACAACAGCGCGACGACAGCGGCGCGGCTCCAAATACCAACGACGAGTGCCTGCTTCGCGAGCCCGAAGTCCACGTGACGGTAGATGAAGTCGTAATACCACCGGAACAGACCGAAATACAGCACGAGGTCGGCCACGACGAAGGCAACCCACCATCCCCATCGCACCCGCACGAGCGCGAAGAACGGAAGGATCCACAGCGCGTACTGCGGCGAGAACACTTTCCCGAGCACGCAGAACGCCAGCAGCATCGCGCCGCACACCTGCACGAACGGGTACACACCTTCGCGCCGCGCCCGCCACCACCCGACGCCGAGCGCAATCGTGAACGCCACGGCGATCAGGATCGGCGTCAGCGCGTTCAGCTCAGCGCGCGTGAGCTGCGGCACGCCCCAGATCCAGATGCTGTCCGATGTGAGGTCCGCGTTACGCAGGCGTTGGAAGTCGTACGGCGCCCACCACCCGGCAGGGTTGATCAACGCGAACGGCAGGTTGAGCAGCACGACCGTGCCGACTCCGGCTAGGGTGGCCCGCACAGCGGTACGCCGGTCGCCGGCTGCGAGCCGCTCCAGCAGGAGCGGCGCGAGAAAGAACGCGGGATAGAGCTTCAGGCAGCCGCCGATCCCGAGCAGAATCGCGGCCCACACGAACCGGTCCCGCCACCACGCATAGAACGCGGCGACCGTCGCTGCGACGACGAGCAGGTCCCAGTTGTGGTACGCGTACAACACAACGGCGGGTGCCGCCACGAGGTACAGCGCGCGCCATCCGGTCATACGCACGAGCAACCACCCGGCGAGCAGGCCGAACGGTGCGAGCAGCACGGCAGACACGATCAGGTAGTCGTTCGGGCCTTGTGTGAACAGTCCGGCGAACCATGCAAACACCCCGGTCAGCACCGGATACTCGAACGCCCCACCGACGAGGCTGTCGCCACTGGAGTCGTTCAGCAGCTTGCCGTGGACGTACGGGAAGATGTGCTGCGGGATGCCGCGCTGGTCATAGAGGAACTGCAGGTCGTTGTAGCACCCGGACGAGAACTGTTGGCCGTGCCACATCGACAGGCACGGCGCCTTGAACGCAAGGCCGCCGACCAACATGACCGCTGCCACCACAGGCACGAACGGCAACACCCGTCGTGCGAGGGAGTCAGCAGTCAACGCGACAAGGCGGTACGTCGCCGTCCTGCGCATGCAATGCAGCAACTGCGGCCACCGGTGACTTCTGCCCGCCGGCACGCCACGAGTCGAGATACGACCACGGGTAGACCATGCCTCGGCGTACCCACCAGATGTCCGGACCGGTCGGCCACGACAGCCCGAAATGCAGATGTGTCGGGCCACCGCGTGCGTCGCCTGTGTTGCCGACGCGCCCGAGCAATTGGCCGGCCTTCACGTGTGCTCCGGGTGCAATTCCGTTGGCGATGTCTTCCAGGTGCGAACCGTAGTAGCGCACACCGTCATCGCCGACAATCGATATCGACAGCCCGCCGCGGGTTGCGCCGTCGTTCTTCTTCGAGTTCCAGGTGTCGGTGTAGCTGACCTCATCGACTCGCCCATTCGTGACGGCGACAACTGCGCATCCGCGCGGCGCCATGATGTCGGTCGCGGGGTAGTCGTGATGCGAGTGCGCGTAGTTGACCGAGCATCCGCGCACGGGGAAGACGTAGTTCGAATGCACGACGGTCGTCGTCGCGGTGTGGTGCGTGCGTGGAACCGTGGCGTGATGGGTCGCGGTTCGGGCGGGTGTCGGCCGATGTGTCGGCAACGGCCGGGATGGCGTTGGCGAGGGCGTTGGCGTCGGCGCAGCGCTGCTCGGACCGGCCGCAGGCGCAGCGGTCGGCGTACCGCCACCACCGCAGGCTGAGAGCAGCGCCGCCGAGGCACCGATGATCATCCAGACGCCCGCTCGCACAGGCGTCAGGCTACGGGTCCGATCCGGCCGCCTTCGTCCGACCCGGCCATTACTATCGGTACGCCGAAGACGGCGGTCACCTTCCCCGGCCCCGATCGTCCATCGCACGAGGGAGGTGCCATGCCCGGGCGCATCAGCGACGGGGATATCGCGCAAGTGCGTGAGCGTTCGCCGATCGCCGACATCGTGGGCGAGCATCTCCAACTACGCAATGCCGGTGGCGGATCGCTCAAGGGGCTCTGCCCCTTCCACGACGAGAAGACGCCTTCGTTCCAGGTCACCCCCGCGCGCAACCTCTATTACTGCTTCGGCTGCGGCGAGGGCGGCGACGTCATCTCGTTCGTGCAGAAGATCGAGCATCTCGCGTTCACCGACGCGGTCGAGCGGCTCGCTGACCGCGCCGGGGTTGACCTTCACTACGAGCAGGGCGGTGCGGCGCCGCGTCAACAGCAAGGCGAGCGCTCGCGCCTCATCGCCGCCAACAAAGCTGCCGCGGTGTTCTACGCAGAGCAGCTCACGACCTCAAGCGCACGGCTCGCGCGTGAGTTCCTCACGGGCCGCGGGTTCGACGAGTCAGCGGCACAACAGTTCGGTGTCGGATACTCGCCGGACGACTGGGACCAGCTCACGAAGCACCTGCGTGGTCGCGGCTTCACCGACCGCGAGCTGACGCTAGCCGGGTTGGCGCGGGAGGGACAGCGCGGTCCGATCGACCGGTTCCGCGGTCGCGTGATGTGGCCGATCCACGACATCACCGGCGACGTCATCGGGTTCGGAGCCCGCCGGTTGCGCGACGACGATCCGGTGCAGGCGAAGTACCTCAACACTCCCGAGACGCCGCTCTACCACAAGAGTCAGGTGCTCTACGCCGTTGACATGGCGAAGCGCGAGATCGCCCGACGTCGGCAGGCGGTCGTCGTCGAGGGATACACCGACGTGATGGCCTGTCATCTCGCCGGCGTGCCGACTGCGGTGGCGACCTGCGGGACAGCATTCGGCACCGACCACATCAAGATCCTGCGGCGTGTGCTGATGGACCAGGACGAGTTCCGAGGCGAGGTCATCTTCACGTTCGACGGTGACGAGGCGGGCCGCAAGGCGGCGTTGCGTGCGTTCGACGACGACCAACGGTTCGTCACCCAGACCTTCGTCGCTGTGCAGCGCGACGGCCTCGACCCGTGTGACCTGCGGTTGCAGAAGGGCGACGTCGCCGTGCGCGAGTTGGTGGCCGGCCGCACGCCGATGTTCGAGTTCGCGATCCAGTCCGTGCTCGATCGCCACAATCTCGAGTCGGCCGAGGGCCGCACATCTGCGCGGTCCGCGGCGATGCAGGTGGTGCGCGGCATTCGCGACGTTGCATTGCGGGTGGAATATGCGCGCTGGCTGGCCGGTCGTCTCGGCTTGGCCGACCCCAACGAGCTCGTCGTCGAAGCCAAAGGTGACGTCGCCGACGTGCGCAAGTCTGCGCCCCCGAAGCCGACGGCGTCGCCCGGCCAGGGTGCGCTCCTCGTCCCGCCGGCCGACACCCGTGATCCCGTCGTGCAGATCGAACGCGAAGCCGTGAAACTGGCAATTCAGCGGCCAGGCCTCGTCGGCCCCGTCTTCGACGCGATCCAACCTGGCGCATTCACGGTTTCGGCATACGACGCAGTGCATGCGGTCGTTCTCGAGGCGGGCGGCGCAACCGCAGCGGTCGGGGGTGAGCAATGGGCTGCGTGGCTGCAGGACAAGGCGCCGGACGATGCGCTGCGCAACCTCATCATCGAGTTGGCTGTCGAGCCGTTGCGCATCACCACCGAGGACGAGCAGCGTTATGCGAGCGCTGTCGTTGCCCGGTTGCAGGAGCTGCACGCGACGCGACGGATCGCCGAGCTGAAAGCAAAGCTGCAGCGACTCAACCCGGTGGAGGAAACCGAGCAGTACAACCGCATGTTCGGGGAGCTCGTCGCGTTGGAGCAACATCGCCGCAGCCTTCGGGAGCAGGCGCTCGGCGCGTTGTGACTCCTGTGATTGTTGCGGCTTCGGCGTACCGCAACTGCCCGGGTTTTGCTCCATTTGGGCGATGGCGATCCGGGTGATTCTGGGTCATCGTGGACGCGCCACCTTCGGGGGGTGGTGGGAAGCGTCGATCCAGATGGTCCTCACCGACCGCGGTCGAAAGTCCGCGGCACGGAGACACTCACGGTCGCCTAGACCACCTGGGGAGCAAGTGGCGAGACCGGCCCTTGTCCGGTATCCGGGGCGTTACGTGCCCGGGCCGGGCGAGTGTGAGTCGGTCATCGGCTCCGACGCGTGGTGTACCGCCATCGTCGACGTCTGCATGTCGGGGGACTGCAGCCGTCACTCCGCTCGGTCCGGGCGCGTGATGTTCCTCCACGATGGGAGGCAACATCTTGCACGGAAGAATGCGACGGCACCTGGCGTCGCTCGGCGTGGTCTTCGCGATCACCGCAGCCGGGCCGTTCATGACCAGCGCCGTTTCCTGGGCTGACAGCAGCCACAACCAGGGGACCTCGGGCACGAGCGGTGACCCGAACTCACCGCAGCCGCTCAGCAACGCCGACCAGAACAGTGGCGGCGCGAACGGGCAGTGTCCGGGCGGAACGTACTGCTCGACTCGTGACGGTTCGCCGTCCGAGAACGGCAACGGTGACGGCAACGCGACCGGCAAGCCCTGCGCGGGCTGCGTCGGCAAGGCCGATAACAAGAACCCGCCCGGCCAGGAGAAGCAGGACCCAGCCGGCACGTTCCCGAACAACGGCTACGAGTGCGACAACAACAACGGCGTCGGTAAGTCCAACCCGGCACACACGGGTTGCACGCCTCCGCCGCCGCCCGGCTCGTAACCTCCGCTTCACCGCGAAGGCGTCGTACGGTCCGCCGTACGGCGCCTTTCGCCTGTCCGGGCACCGCTGTCGGATTAGCGTGGGTGCGTGCCGCGCCTGCGTAACCTCGCGATCCGGGTACGCGGGGGAGAGCCGCTACCGGAAGGTGTGCAGCTCGACCTCGTGCGTAGTGAACGCGTGCTGACGTGGGGCCGCGTCGCCGGTGGGGGGATCGCCGCCGCCACCGACTTCGGGCTGCGGATCCGCCCCGGTGACGGCGGCGAGCCGGCCACGCACCTATGGCACGAGATCAACCGCGCGACCTGGACCGACGGTGACCTCACCGTCGAGGACATGTCCGGGGCAGCGGCGTCCTACCGACTCAGCGAGCCCCGCGGTGTCCCGGTCGCGGTACGTGAGCACGTCAACGCCACTGTCGTCATCAGCGACCACCACTCGCTCGGCGACGTCGGCGTCCGCGTCGTCGCGCGCCGCGACTTGCGCACCGGTCAGCTCGTATGGTCCACGGTCTTCGACCGCCCGGCGGACGCTGACAACGCTTCGTTGAACGCGGCGGCCGACCAGTTGCTGACCGCGGTACGACGCCGCTTCGGCGCCTGAGCGATACGGCTCAGTTCGTCGGACCCGGCGGCGCGACGCCGAGGACCGTGGTCTTGCACACGTCGGCGATCGGCGCAGCCTGCTGCCGAAGTTTCCCGCCGCTTGTGTTGATCCCCTCGATGTTGTGGTGGCCGAGCGCCTCGGCGTACGCCCGTGCCGTCGTCGCCAGCTGCCCGGCGGGTCCGGCCACCGCAGTCGTCGCGTTCGCGGCGGCGGTCGTCAGCGCAGCGGCGGCCGCGTTCGAGCGCGCGATGTCGCTCGCGGTCGCGTCGGATCCCGCGACAACCTGGATCGCGTTCGCTGCCTGTACGACGCTCGCGCAGTCCCGTTCCGCCGTCCCGAGCTTGACCGTGTGGCCGCCTCCGCAGCCCGCGACGATCGCTGCCACGACCGCCAGCCCGGGCAGTGCGGCCCGGGGCCGCGCGCGACGCATGGGCGCAGCGTAGTCAGGAGAGGCTGTAGCGCTACCGACGTCCGCGGTCCGGCCGGCGTCCGACCGTCACCAGGCCTGCGGTGAGGCCGACGAGCAACACGGCAGCCGCGACCGGCGCTGCAACGGGCAGGCTCTTCGAATCCGATGGCGCCACCGCCACGCCGCCGTGGGACGTCGCTTGGCCCGGCGATGTCGTCGCGCCGGGATGCGCCGTCGCCGTCGCCTGGGGCGCCGGCCGCACCGTCGCCACTCGGCGCGAGGCGCGCGGACGGGCCTGCGCGCTTGCGGTGTGCCGTGGCGCGGGGCGACGGGCCGCGGGCGGCCGGCTCGGAGTACCGGACGGAGTCACGCCCAATGCCGCCGCCGCATCGATCCGGCCGTGGCCCGCACCGCTCAACGGATGCGCGGATCCCTCGATGGTTTGTACGACGTTGGTTTGTGATCGGCCCGGATGCTGGGAGAACAGCAACGCTGCGAGTCCCGCGACGTGCGGCGCCGCCATCGACGTGCCGGCGAGTGCGGCGTACTGCTTGCTCAGCCACGTTGACACGACGCAGTCACTTCCGTCCGCCGCACACGTGGACCCGCGTGGGTCACCACCCGGCGCCGCGACGCTCACCCCCGCACCGTGCTGCGAGTACGACGCGAGGCCGCCGCTCGGACCTGTCGCAGCCACGATCAGCGCTTTGCCCCCGTAGGAGTCCGCCACCGGCCGGTCGCTGTTGCCCGCGGCGAAGACCACGACCCTGCCGTGACTCACGGCTTGCTGGACCGCGAGCGTGACCGGGCTCGCAGTGGCGACGCCCTTCACTGCAGCCAGGGAGAGGTTGATGACACGCGCACCGTGCGCGTCCGCCCAGCGGATCCCGGCGGCGACGTCGTCGGTCGAACCTGTGCACTCGTCCGGGTGATTGCCGTCGGGATCGGCCAGGACGCGGACCGGAAGGATCTTCACCAAGGGTGCGACGCCCCAGTTGGTCGATGCGATCGTGCCGGCGACATGTGTTCCGTGGCCGCAGTCGTCGTGACGAACTGTCGTCGTGCACTGACCGCCACGGTTGACGCAGTCGGCGCCGCGCAGCACCCGGCTCGACTTCCCGAACTCGGCCTGGTTGCTGCCGTCGACCCACGTGTCGACGACGGCGACGATGACACCGAGCCCGCCGTGGCCGGCCCGTTGCACGTTGCTGGTGACGTGCACCTGCTTGAAGTTCCACGCAGCCCGGGCGTTCGGCGGCACGGACGCGCGCGCATGCGTCGTACCGACAAGGCACATCGCGGCGACGACACCGACCGCAATCGCGGACACGGTCCGGCTGCGGGACCGGTGGTCCGCGACGTCAGTCATCCAGGCGGTTCCTCATGCATCGCGCGTTCTTCCGGGGCGTAGCCACCGCCATCGCTGCCGACGGAGTGGGCCTCGAAGTCTTGTTCTTTGTTGGTGCCGCCTTCGCGGTCGGCGACGAGCCGGCCGATGGGGCGATCGGAGTCATCAGGATAGGGGTCATCGGTGGGCGCTGTCGTCACATCGGGCAGCTCGCGCTCAACGCGCAGATCGAGCGGTTCACCGGCGCGCTGCTCCGCGGCGGTCGTGCCGTAGTCCTCGACCGCGACGGGGAAGTCGCGCGGCACGGGATCTTCTTCCTGTGCGTCTCCGGTGATGGCCTTGCCGGGCAGGGCGTCGGACAGGTCGGGGATTCCTTCTTCTTCGAGCGGCGACTCGGGCTCGGGAATTCGGGACGTCATGAGGCACTCCGTAGGTCGATCGGACAACTGCGGTCGGTTACGCCGGTCGTCGGTCGACCCGGACGGCGCTGATGCGTCGTTGGGCTGCGTTCCTTTAGAACGTGCGGTTGCCGTTCGCGCTCGGCACGCCGGAGTGCGATCCACCGGGGCGCACGAGGCCGCCCAGCGCGTCGGCGGCGACCCGCCGGGCGTCGTCGACGAGGTTGATCGCCTGCGCCTGCAGCACGCCTGCGGTCTCCTGTACGGCGGGGTTCTCGAGCAGTCGGCGGGTGGTCCGCGCGATCGCCTCGTACCGCTCCCGCCCGGCACGTGCGCCGAGCACGTAACCGACGCCGAAGCCGACGAGGAAGGTTGCCTTGTAGCGCATCAACGTCCTTCCGGATCGACCGAGTCGGAAGTGCCCTACCCGCTCGGGTCCGCACGCACCCTAACGCCGTTGGAGAGCCTGCGCGTCCTCCACTCACGGCATAGCGCACAAACCACCCCGGTCTGCGCTTGCCCCTCAAGTCGGCTGTCGGCTACGGCGATTGAGGTACCGTGAGGCCGCCTGCAGGGGCGGGTACCACACCGCCGATCCCGCGTAGCTCAATTGGCAGAGCGTCCGGCTGTTAACCGGCAGGTTGCTGGTTCGAGTCCAGCCGCGGGAGCCATCTGAACCAGGGCGTTTGCCTGACATGATCCGCTGATGGCGCCTCGGTTGGCCGGGAAAGTGGCGATCGTCACTGGCGGCGGGGGCGGGATCGGTGGCGCCACTGCGCGGACGCTGGCTCGTGAGGGCGCTGCCGTCCTAGTCGCTGACATCGACGAAGCTGCGGCCCGCGCCGTTGCCCGGGAGATTTCCGCAGGCGGCGGGGCAGCGATCGCACATGCGGCGGATCTCTCCGTTGACGCGGAGGCGGCCGGGACTGTGGACGCGGCCGTCGCGTCCTTCGGACGTCTGGACGTCCTGCACAACAACGCCGCCTTGACCGACCACGAAGCCCTGTCGCTGGACACCACGGTCACCGACCTCGACCTCCAGGTGTGGGAGCGCACGATGGCGGTGAACCTGCGGAGCCAAATGCTCATGTGCCGACATGCCATTCCAGAGATGCTCAAAGGAGAAGGCGGCTCGATCATCAACATGTCGTCCGGTGCGTCGCTCAAGGGTGACCGCACGCGCACGGCGTACGGCGTGTCCAAGGCCGGAGTCAATGCTTTGTCGGCCTACGTTGCGACGAGCCACGGCAAGTTGGGCATCCGCGTCAACACGATCGTGCCCGGGCTCATCGTCACCGACGCCGTCAAAGCGCATTTGACCGAGACGATGGTCGACGGGCTCGCCCGGTCCACGTTGACGCCCTACGCCGGGGCACCGCAGGACGTCGCGGACCTCGTACTGTTCCTGGCCTCCGACGAGTCCCGCTACATCACGGGGCAGATGATCGCCATCGATGGCGGGATGTCGGCTCACGTCGGCTCGGCCGAGGGTTAGCTCCTCAGGGGGGTCCCAGAACGTAGTCGCCGGAGTCAGGATGGTGGTACCACCCGCTCGACGCCTGCGTACCTCCGTCGACGTGGATCGTCTGCCCGGTGACGTACGCCGACAGGCTGCTGGCCAGGAACACCGCAGCGCCGGCGAGGTCATCGACATGTCCCGCCCGTCCCATCGGGACGGTCAGACCGAACCGCTCCTCGGACCCCGGCGGGGCGACCGCGGCCAGACCTTCGGTCAAGGTGATGTCCGGTGCCAAGGCGTTCACGCGGATGCCATGCAGAGCGAGTTCCAGCGCAGCTGTCTTCGTGTAGTTGATGACGCCGGCTTTCGCGGCGGCGTAGGCGGCGTACCCGGGCGCGGCTCGCACACCCTCGATTGACGTCACGTTGATGATGCTGCCGCCATGCCCTGCCTCGACCATGGTTCGGGCCACCCGCTGGGTGCACAACAAGACGTGGCGGAGATTGGACCGATAGAGGGCGTCCCACCCGTTCTCCGTTGTGTGCAGCAGTGGTGAAGAGAAGACGCCGCCGGCATTGTTCACCAAGATGCGCACCGGTCCCAGTTCTGTGACCGTCTGCGACAGTGCTGCGTCGACCTGAGCCGCATCCCGGACGTCGGTGACGATGCCAAGTCCCTTGACTTCGTCTGCGGCTGACGCAGTGGTGTCCGGGTCTCGTTCCCAGATGGCGACTTTGGCCCCGAAGGCGACCAGCCCGCGCGCGATCCCGCGGCCGATGCCTGCGCCACCGCCCGTGACGACCGCGACCTGACCGGTGAGGTCGACGGCCGACGGGTCGAGTGGCACGCCGCGACCGTACAGTGACCGCATGCCGAGAATCGAACCGATCCCGTTGACCGAGCTCGCCCCCGAGCCCCGGCGCATCATCGAGGATGGCGTCGCCACCGGGATGTACGCCACGCCGATCCCGTTGCAGATCTTCGCGTACAAGACGCAACAGATCCTGATGACCAATGCCGCCCGCAGTGTGTGGGGACAGCAGTCTCTCCTCGGGGGCCGGATCCTGGAACTGCTCCGCATCCGCAGCGCTCAGCTGGGTGAATGCCAGCCCTGCATGCAGTCGCGTAAGCACGACTCCATCACCGACGAGGACGTGGCCTGTTTGCTTGCTCCGGGCCAGGGCGACCTGACCAAGCAGGAGCGGCTGGCCGTCAACTTCCTGGACCTGCTGTCGGCCGATCACCACGCCATCGATGACGAGGTGTACCGAGAGCTGGGCGAGGTCTTCACGGCCGCCCAGATCATTGAGTTGGGCTTTGCCTGCGCCAACTCCATGGGGTTGCACCGCTTCATCCACACCCTCGACATCGATGGAACCGACGATCCGGTCATCGCCTACCGCGCCGACCAGGTGGACAGTGCGAAGGCTGAGGCCGAAGCCGAGCCCGCTTTGTGAGCCAGACCGTCCTTGTCACCGGCGCCACCGGCCTGGCCGGCGCCAACATCTGCCGGCTGCTGACCGAGCGGGGTGACAACGTCCGTGCCCTGGCCCGCGCCAGCGCTGACACCGGACCCTTGGTCGACCTCGGCGTAGAAATCACGACGGGTGACGTCACGGACGCGGCCGACGTACGTCGCGCTGTCGAGGGCTGCGATGCAGCGATCCACTGTGCCGCGCTGCTCGGCGGCGCGAGCCAGAACTTGGCCGATTTCGAGGCCGTCAACACGAAAGGGACGAAGCATGTGCTCGACGCGGCAGAGGCAGAAGGACTCGGCCGAGTCGTCGCTGTCAGCACGGGCACTTTCTTCGACACCGCGGGTGGTCTCGATCGAGAAGACGCACCAGTCAGCGAGGATCCGGGATCTGACCCCTACACCGTGACGAAGCGTGCCGCCTTTCTTGAGGTGATGGCACGCGCAGAACGCGGCATGAACGTCGTGAGCACCCACCCTGGGGCGATCTTCGGCCCTTCACCGGTGGCATCCAACGCACTCGGGGTCACGAGCTTCAACCGGGTGCTGACGTCCGCGCTGCGTCGCCGCATCGAGCGTTACCTCACCTTCCCGGTGAGCTGGGTCTTCTCGGAAGACATCGCCCGAGGCTGCAACTTGGCCCTCGACAAAGGCGTGGCGGGGGAGCGCTACATGCTTGACGGTCAGCCCGAGGATGTGGTCAGCGTTGCCGAGGCGTGCAACCGGATCTGCGCGATCGCGGGTGTCGACCACCATGTCGAGGACGTCGCGCCATCGGACGACCCGGCGCTGCTCGAAGTGTTCGGCCCAACTCTTCTCGCTATCGCGCGCAAGGCCGTTGCCGAGGCCCCCCCGCGCCGGGCACTGGCTGAGACCAAGACGTACAAGCGGTTGGGTTACGACCCGATCAGTCTCGACGAGGGGCTGGCCCGCACCGCTGCGTGGTTGCGGGCTGTCGGCCGCATCGACTGATTGTTCAGGCGCGCCGGCTCGCGGCGAGTGGCGTCGCTAGCGCGCCTCGCGGTAACGGAGGTAGACGACTCTCGAGCTGAAGGTGCGGGTCTCGACGAGTTCGAGATCCACCCGGCGTTCGCGCCGGGGAAAGAACGGAATGCCCCCGCCAACCAGCACCGGGTAGACCCTGGCCCGGTACTCATCGATCAGACCCAACGTGGCCGCCTCGGCGGCGAGAGTCGCGCCGCCGATCGCGATGTCTCCTTCAGCCGGTTCGGCTTTCAAGCGCTCGATCTCCTCCGCCAGACCGCCGGAGGCAAGGCGGGCATTGCCCTGCACTGCTGACAACGTGGTGGAGAACACCACCTTCGGGAGCGCCCTCCAAGTCGCTGCGAAGTCGAGCGTTGAGTAGCCAAGCGACGGGTTCTGGTCGGTGGTCTCCCAGTACAGCATCGCCTCGTACAGCCGTCGTCCCAGCAGGTGGACGCCGACGTTGCGTACCTCGTCGGTGGCGAAGCGAAAGACCTCTTCGTCGGGTGGCGTCCAGTCGAAGGTGCCGTCCGGCCCGACGACGTAGCCGTCAAGTGAGACCCCCATCGAATAGGTCACGCTGCGCATCAGAGCCCTTTACCTCGTCAGAACATGCCGTTGTCGTTGACGGACCCTCTGGAACCACTTGCAACACGTCCCAGTGTTCGACAACCTTCCCGTGGCCGTCGAGCCGGAAGATGTCAATACCCGCGTAGTCGCGATCCCCAGGCCACGTCTGGCGGCAATGCAGCACCACGTACTCACCCTCCGCGATGCTTCGAACGAACTCGACGCGCTTGCCCGGGTACTCCTCGGCCATCCGCTCGAAGTAGTCGATGAACGCCTGCTTCCCGTCGCCGACGTCCGGGTTGTGTTGTCGGTACTCGGCTCCGGCGTACCGCCCAATCGCGTCCGCCGGTCGGCACTTGTTGAACATCAGGTCGTAGAACGCCTGGACGTTCGCCTTGTTGCGGTCGAGGTCACTCGCGCTGATTGTCACACCAGGCACCAACGCGGACTGCCCGTGCAAAATGCCCCGGACACGGGCGGCGTGTAGCGCCGCGATCGCCACCTATTCGCTGGCGAGTTCGGCCAGTGCGCGGCACCAGTGCTTCGACATGTTCTCGCCGCCGTGGCCATCTTCGTCGACGATAATGAGTTGACTGTCCGGCCATGCCTGGTGAATGCGCCAAGGCGCATCGAGTGGACTGCTGAGATCGCGGCGTCCGTGGATGAGATAGCCAGGGATTCCGGCGAGGCGCCCCGCTTCACGGACGAGCTCGTCGGGGCTAAGCCACGAGTTGTGACGCCAGCAGTGAGTGACCTGCCGGGCGAAGCCGAGGCGAAATGCTGGGTCTGCGTAGCGAGTGTTGGCCCAGCCTGCCGAGCGGCCCATTCCGACATGGGCTTCTTCCCACCGGCACCAGGCAGTCGCCGCAGCCTCGCGGACGGCTGGGTCCGAGTCCATGAGGAGTTTGTTGTAGGCGTCGACCAAGCGCTCGTGCCTCAGCTCAGGCGGGACGTGGGCATGGAAGTCGCGCCATTCGGCCGGATAGAACCGTCCGACGTGCACGGTCAACCAGTCGATGTCGGCAGCGGTGCCCGTGCTCACTGCAGCGAGCACAACCGCGGTCACTCGCTGCGGATGACGCTCGGCGTAGGTCGTCCCAAGGACTGAGCCCCACGAGGTTCCGAAGACGGCCCACCGCTCGATTTCCAGGTGTTCCCGAAGCCGCTCAATGTCGCGGACGTGATGGTCCATGTCGATCGACGCCCAGTGCACCCCTTCTTCGCTGGCGTGCGGGCGGCTCAGTCCCGCGGCTCGTTGATCGAAGAGCACGGCCCGGTGTCTTCTCGGATCGAAGTACCGCCGTGCGCCCGGCGTACAGCCCGATCCAGGACCCCCATGCAGATACACAACCGGCGCGCCGTCCCGCAGCCCGAACTGCTCGTAATAGAGGACGTGCCCATCTCCGACGTCCAGACTGGCCGTCTCGAACGGCTCGGGAGCCTCGTCAGCCATATCAGGATTATCGCGGTGGCGACGGCGCTTCAGACCACGTGTAACCGTCCCGAAGGGCTGCAGATCAGCGAACGGCGGCGACGGCGAGAATTGTGGCGTGAGCGAGACACCTGAGCTGCTCGTCGCCGACGTCGCCGAGTGGCGCGCCTGGCTCGCAGGCAATCACGCGACATCAACTGGCGTACGGCTCGTGCTGGCGAGAAAAGGCGAGGTCGGACCGACCGGCTTGACGTACGCCGACGCGCTGCCCGAGGCGCTCTGCTATGGCTGGATCGACGGCCACCTCACCCGCGGTGACCGCGCGACCTATCGCGTGCGGTTCACCCCGCGTCGTGCCCGCAGTCCTTGGTCGCGACGCAACGTCGAGATAGCCGCACGTCTGATTGCCGAAGGGCGGATGGAATCGGCTGGTCTCGCCGAAGTCGAGCGGGCAAAGGCCGACGGACGGTGGGAGAGGGCGTACGGCGGATCTGCGTCGCTGGACGTTCCGGACGACCTGCGCGACGCGCTCGCCGCGTCGCAAAGCGCGCAGAAGATGTGGGACGTGCTGACGCGGACGAACAAGTTCGCCGTCGTGTACCGGGTGCAGGAGGCAAAGCGCCCGGAAACACGTGCTCGCCGGATCCAGCAGTACGTCGAGATGCTCGGGCGCGGCGACACGCCACATCCCCAGAAGCGGAAGCCGGAATGACGGACGCGAAGTTCGCGATAGGAAGCTGGTTCGCCTATGGAGACCGCGGAGTCCCGGCAGCGCTACCGAGGTCAGCCAAGCGCAGGCGGAGTGACAGAGGCCTCCGGGGCGCAAAGACGCGGACCGCTCACATCTCCTAGGCAGCTGCACATGCATGCAACGACGGCGACACGCGGGCGATGATCTTGGCGTAGGCCAGCGCGGCGCGGACGATAGGGGAGACCCGTTCCGACGAGCTATTGGGAGTGTGCCGTAATGCCCCGTCCCGCCACTCGATCCCGCCAAGTCAAAGCGAATCGCAGTAAGCCTGCGGCCGAGGGCTCAGTCCGTCGACGTGTAGGTGGAGCGTTGGTCGAGTCGACGATGGTCGAGTCCGTCCTCGATCGGATTCTCGTGAAGCGGCTGCGTCCGCTACGCGCGGATGCCACGGCGGCGCGCAAAGCGTTCGAGGAGCAAGTAACGCTCCGCGTCGAGGCTGACGCGCGAGCGACTCGGCTGGAAGCCGAAGCGCAGGGACTGCGCATCCGTGTCGCGGACCTGGAGCAACAACTTGAGATGTCGCAGCAGCGGGGCACGTGGTTCCGTCGACGCACGCTCGCAGCACGAACCTCAGAGGCTTGACGAGCGCCGAACTGCAGATGCTGGGCGCACTGTTGGCTCCCGTTGGCTCACCAGTCAGAAGTTGCGACCGGCTACGTCAGCGTGCAGGGCCCGGATCGGTGGCTGTGCTCAGCCGGCGTCTGCCGGCCGCGGACGGCTTGGCCGACAACTGAACGGCAACGACGAACAGGACACACCAGGCGGCTAACGCGGCGGACCACGCGCGGTTCATTGATCCGACAAGGTCAGGTTCGACGAGAGAAACCACGGCGAACCAGAGGCCGGAGACGGCAACCGACCAGGTGAGCAGACGCCAGCCGCGGGGGTGTCCGGCCGCGACAGCAGCGATCAGCAGTGCGGCGATCGGGAGCGCCGCCTGGGCTGGCCAGTGATCGAGCCCGACGGTGTCGTCAGTAACAATCCCGGTGCCGGCGTTGCTTGCGGAAATCCACGCGTAGTGGGCGGCGGGTACGACCACGATGGCTAGAACCGCGGCTGGCAGGGGCGACCAACGCCAGGACCGGAGAGTGCTTCTGGCAGATGTCGCGCCAAGAGCAATGACGACGCCGGCAGTCACTGCCGCTCCCAATGCCGGGAGCAGGAAACGTGGCGCGGTGCTCAGCGCGGAGGTCACGACAAGCGCGAGTGCGACAGCGATGATCTCCACGCTCGCCGCGGACGACGCCGCGCCGCGACCGAGACACAACACCACCAACGGCCCCGCGAGGAGGAACAGGAACAGCAGGCCCCAGCCGGTCGAGAGGAGGATCGTGTCGTGGAATTGCCTGCCCTGCAGGAAGGCCAGCAGATCGATGAGGCCGTAGAAGAAAAGACCCCAGAACACGGCGAGCAGTCCCGCCGCGACACGTAACCAGGGGAACCGATGGCCGATGTTCGATCTCTCAGGGCTGTGAAGGCTCACGCCTATGGCTAACAGCGCCCGCTCCGCGTGTCCATGGCCCAGGCCCGACAACGGCTGGTATGTCGCCCCGTCCCAGCGCGGCCTAGCTCTGCCGCGCGTCGACAAGGGTGCGCCCGAATCCGGCCCACGGTCCGGCCGCGTGGAAGGCGGCGAAGTTATAGCCGAGCTTTCGATTTGTCTTGATGCCTGATAGCTGGTCAAGCGAAGAAATTTGCGTTGCTCGTCCCGTGCTCGTGATGTCGAGGACCTGGAACCCGCTGGCCAGAAAACGGGCGGTGGCGGCGTGCTCGCGGTCCATGCCGTGATCCTCATAGATCCAGAGCGCCTCCCGGCCAGTCCGCTCCGCGCCGTCGACCGCCTGTGCTTCAGCCCCCTCCACGTCGAGCTTGACGACGAGCGGCCGGCCGTGGGCAGTTTCCGCGAGCTCATCGATCGTGATCGTCGAGACGCGCGCACGAGCGCCAGCGTGCGTGTAGACAGCCGAGGCTGCCGTCTCGCCGCCAGGGTTCCACGTGATCTCAACTGCCTCGTCACTCCTGGACCAGACCGCCCGATGCAGCGCGATGAAGCCGTTGCCCTGCGCCGTGCGTTGGAGGGAGGTGTAGATGGTGGGCACGGGCTCGACTGCAACGACCAGACACCTTCGCGCATACCTTGCGCCCCAGTAACCGATGTTCGAGCCGCAGTCGAGGAGCGCCAGATCAGGTCGGAAAGCTAGTGCCGAGTCGACAACAACGCGGACCTCAGGCTCGTAATCCCAGCCCACCGCAAGCCGAGCCCAATATGAGCTGCGCAGATCTATCTCGAGGATCCCGCCATCAGGGAACCCAACCAAGGCGGAGCCAGGATTACGGCGCACGCGCGCGAGGGCTTTTGCGGCCCTTCGGATATGACCGGTGCGAGACGCGAGCTTGAGCGCCGACAGGTGGACACGATTGATCGCGCCCGAAGTGGTTACCGAAAAGTCGGCGGACTCGGGCATCGCCGTCACCGTCCTGGCTTTCTCTGTCCTGAAAAAGCGAGTTTGTAGAGACTACGCGCGTTCAACACCAACCTCAGAAGAGTCCGCTGACGGGTTGCGGGCGGTAGGGCGCGTCGAGTGCCTTCAGCTCTTCTTCGCTCAGCTCCACGTCGAGCGCCGCGATCGCGTCGGCCAGGTGCTGCTGCTTGGTCGCGCCGACGATCGGCGCCGTCACTCCAGGTTGGGCGAGCAGCCAGGCGAGCGCCACTTGAGCGCGCGGCAGGTCGCGTTGCGCCGCAACGGCTCCGACAGCGTCGACGATGCCGCGCTCTGCGTCGGCGTACAAGAACTTGCCGAACTCATCGGACTCGGTGCGATGCGTTGACGTGTTCCACTCGCGGGTGAGCAGTCCGCGTGCGAGCGGACTCCAGGGGATGACGCCGATGCCTTGGTCGCGGCAGAGCGGCAGCA
Organism: Actinomycetes bacterium; assembly: GCA_045807285.1. Taxonomy (GTDB): domain Bacteria; phylum Actinomycetota; class Actinomycetes; order JAWWOW01; family JAWWOW01; genus JBJMHR01. The sequence goes on along the minus strand of JBJMHR010000013.1, from coordinate 84,304 downwards.
TCTCGCGTTCCTCCTCGCGGTAGAGGAGGTTGTAGTGGTTCTGCATGCTGACGAACCGCGTCCAGCCGTGCAGGTCAGCGAGGTAGAGCGCCTGTGCGAACTGCCAGGCGTACATCGACGACGCGCCGATGTAGCGCACCTTTCCTGATTTGACGAGATCGTGCAGTGCTTCGAGGGTTTCCTCGATCGGGGTGCGCCGGTCGAGCCGGTGGATTTGGTACAGGTCGATGTAGTCGGTGCCGAGCCGGCGCAGACTGTGTTCGACCTCGGTCATGATCGCCTTGCGCGAGAGGCCATCACCGTTGGGCCCCGGCCGCATCCGCGCCCATACCTTCGTGGCGATGACCACGTCGTCGCGTGACGTCATGCTGAGCAGCGCGCGACCGGTGATCTCCTCGCTGCTTCCGTCGGAGTACATGTTCGCGGTGTCGAAGAAGTTGATCCCGGCGTCCAGCGCCTGCTTGAAGAACGGGATGGCGTCCCGCTCATCGAGCGACCACTGGTGCCCGCCTCGACCCGGCTCGCCGTAGCTCATGCAGCCGAGACAGATTCGCGAGACCTCGAGCCCGGTCTTGCCGAGCGTTGTGTAGTTCATGCACCCATGCTGCCGTAGCAGCATGGGTCGGCGTGCCGGTGGCTAGACGGGGGTGTCCGTGCTCCTGCCCCACAGGGTTGGCGTCTGGTCCTGGACGTACCACTTGGCGTTCGACGGTCGCCAGACGGCGCGGTCCGTGGTGCCGTCAGCGTTGTAGTCACCGGTCACCGGGATGTCGCCGTTGCGGCCGAAGACAACGTTGGCGCGGCCTCGGACCCACCACGTGCCGGTCGACGGGCGCCAGACGGCGAAGTCCGCTCGCCCGTCGCCGTTGTAGTCACCGGGCACGACGACGTCGCCGTTGTGTCCCCACACGGTGTGTACGCCGATGCCTCTGACGTACCACGTGCCAGTGGACGGGCGCCAGACAGCCAGGTCAGTAATACCGTCGCCGTTGTAGTCAGCTGCCACCGGGACGTCACCCTTGTGGCCCCACACGGTCGGCGTACCGCCGCCCAGGATGTACCAGCCGCCGGTGGAGGGGCGCCAGACCGCGAAGTCGGTGCTGCCGTCACCGTTGTAGTCACCGGGCACCGGGACGTCGCCGCTCCGGCCCCAGACCGTCGGTGCGCCACCGTTGTGGACGTACCACGCACCGTTGGACGAACGCCACACGGCGAGTTCGGTCGTGCCGTCGCCGTTGTAGTCGCCGGCTTCGGGCAGGTCGCCATTGTGGCCCCAGACAGTTGCCGCGCCACCGTTGTGGACGTACCACGCGCCAGTCGAGCCACGCCACACAGCGAGGTCGGACCTGCCATCGCCGGTGTAGTTATTGACCGGTAGGCGTGGGATAGCAACGACACTTGCGCTCGGGCCGTCACCGGCCTGGTTGGTCGTGGCGACGTTCACGTGCAGCGGCACGTCGTTGGTCAACCCGGTGAACTGATGCGAGTGGACCGACGCACCGACCGTCACGGAGAGGTTGCCTGGCTGTGCCGTCAGCTTGTACCCGGTGACCGTGTTGCCGCCGTTGTCGGACGGAGCGGTCCACGTGACGGTCACGGAGCGGTTGCCCGCAACGCGGTGAACGCTCGCCGGCGCTCCCGGTGTCGTGTACGGCGTACCACTGGTCGTCCCCGCAGAACTCGTGCCGACCGGGTTGGTGGCGGTGATGGTGACGTCGTAGAGCGTGCCGTTCGTGAGACCTGCGAACGTCGCCGTGGTTCCGCTGACGTCGCCGTTCATGGGTGTCCCGCCGCCGTGCGGTGTCGCCGTCGCGGTGTAGTTCTGGATCGGCGCACCACCGTCGTCGGATGGCGCGGTGAAGGCCACCGACAGCGAGGAATCACCTGGCGTGACCGTGCCCGGTGTGGGAGCGCCGGGCGGGTCAGCGAGTGTGATCGTGCACGAGCAGTCAGCGGTGCCGCCATCTCCGTTGGTGATGGTGACGGTGCGGCTGCCACGTGCCGCTGGTGCAGGGTCAGCCGTCGCCTGTGCGTCGATCTCGGTGCCATTCAGCTCCGAGGTGGACGCAAGCGAGACGTTCGGGATCGCCAGTGTTGCGCCGCTGTCGAACGCCGTGCCGCTGACCGTGATCGCGGTACTGGCACCACGGGCGATGTACGTCGGCGAGATCGAGGTCCCTGCTGGCGCGGCGTCGATCGTCAGAGCGTTTGTCTTTGTTGTCGTACCAGGGTCCGACGGGTTCGTCACGACGAGGTCGCGCATACCGGTCGCGGCGCCGGAGACGCTGATGTGCAACGTGATGCTCGTCGAGCTGGCGCTCGAGACTGAGCCGATGGACACCCCGCCGTTGCCGCCGGTGAACTGGTAGGCGGCCTGCTGCGACGGAAGGTGGGTGCCGGCAACAGTGATCTGCCGGTCCACCGCGTTCTGCCCCGCGTTGCTGGGCGTGAGACTCGTGACGTTCGGGTCCACGAACGGCGTACCACTGGTCTGAGCATCGGGGCTCGTGCCCACCGCGTTGTTCGCCGCGATGGTGATGTCATACAACGTGCCGTTGGTGAGGCCGCTGAACGTCGCCGTGGTTCCCGTGACGTCGCCGCTCACCGGCGTACCGCCGCCGTTCGGGGTTGCCGTCGCGGTGTAGCTCAGGATCGGCGCACCGCCGTTGTCGGCCGGAGCTGTGAAGTCCACCGACAGGCTCGAGTCACCTGGCGTCACTGTTCCCGGCGTCGGTGCATCCGGCGCATCCGCGAGGGTGATCGTGCAGGTGCAGTCAGCCGTGCCCCCGTCGCCGTTGGTGATTGTGAGTGCGCGGGGTCCGCGCGCCGCGGTACCGGCATCGTCTGCGGTTGCGGTCGCGTCGATCTCCGTGGTTCCGGTGACCGAGACCGCGGAAAGTGCGACGTTCGGGATGGTCGGCGTCGCGCCGCTGTCGAACAGCGTGCCTTGAACGGTGATCGGTGAAGAGCCACCGCGTGCGATGTACGTCGGGGCGATCGAGGCCGGTGCCGGGCTGGAGTCAATCGTGATCGCGCCGGTGACCGTCGTCGTACCGGCGTCAGCTGGGTTGGTGATGACGAGGTCGCGCAGCCCTGTGGCGTCCGAGGCCACGTCGATGTGCAACGTGATGCTCGTCGAGCTCGCGCCGGACACCGAGGTGATCGTGACGCCGCCGTTCCCGCCGGTCAACGAGTAGTTGCTCATCGCCGAGGGGAGTGAGCTGCCGGTGACCGTGATCTGGCGGTCCACCGCGTTCTGGCCGGCGTTTGCAGGGTTGACGTTGGTCACCTGCGGGTTGTCATCTGCGGTCAGGGTGCACGCGCAGTTGCTGCTCGTGCCGCCGCTGTTCGGCAGTGACACGGTGAAGGTCGTCGTCGCGCCGACCGTGGTCGACGAGGCAACCGTCACCGGCACCGTCAGCGTGGTGTTGTTGACGTAGTGCACGGTTCCTGCGGTGAAGTGCGCGTTCACAAAGTTGACCGTGCTGCCCGGTGTGAAGTTGGTCCCCGTGATGGTCGCTGTCATCGTCTGGCCCTTGGCGATCGCCGCCGGACCGATGGCGCTGGCCGTCGGGTTGCCACTCGAGGCGATCGTGAACAGACACGTGCAGGTGCCGGTATGAGGGGCCGTGGCGCCATCGTCGAGTCGTACGCCGTAGTCGCCCGGCGCGGCATGCCGGAGATCCAGGATTCCGGTCCAGCTGGTGCCGGATGCGTCGCTCGTCCCTGTCGCCGTGATGATCGACTGATCGGGGCCTGCGTTTCCGGGCGGCAACAGTTCCAAGGTGAGAGGAGCGTTCGCGCCGAAGCCTGACCCGGAAACAGTGACCGAGCGGGTCGCGTCGTTGTTGACGCCGCCGTTGGGAGCGATTCCGGTCACGTTGAAGGTGTCGATGCTGAGGAGGTCATCGCGGCTCGACGTGCCAAGATCGTCATTGTTCGTGGCCGTGATCGTGGTGACGCCTTCGGATGGCGCATCGCCGCCACCGTTGGCGGTCAGGGTGATGGTTGCTGACGTTGCCGTAACTCCGGTCGGCGTACTCACGGTGTAGTGAGGGACCGCGAAGGTCAGGTTGCCCGCGCCGGTGTGGAAGTTCTGCCCGGTTACTGTGATCGGGGTCGAACCGACCTTCGCAGCCGCTGGCGGCGACAGCCCAGTGATGGTCGGTGCGGCGTCGACCGTGAAGCAGCTGCAGCTCGCGCGGCCGCCGTCCTCATTGACCACGGTGAGCGTGCGCGAGGTCGCGCTCGCACCCGTGCCCACTGCGAGATTGTGAGCGTTCAGATGCGTGGCATCGGTGAACTGTGTGCTGCCGATGCTCACGTTTCCGCCGGCAACGCTCACACCCGCACCGTTGATGAATCCGGTGCCGGTGACGGCCATGTCGGCAGTGCTGCCTTGTCCGCGTGCATAGGTGCCCGTCAGCGTGGGCGCCGCGGTGATCGTCAGATTGATCGAGGTGAAGCCGCCGTCAGCGGGGTTGTAGATGAAGATCTTGCGAGCGCCCGTGGTGTCAGCGGCGGCGACGGTCAGGTTCGCGTCGAAGTCTGTGGTCGTCGCGTTCGAAGCGGTGGCCGTGGCGTTTGGGTCGAAGTTCGCGCCGTTCTTCAAGAACAGGGTCGGGCCGCCCGGCGGCAGGTTCGTGCCAGTGAAGTGAATCGGTCCGAAGTTCAGCGCGCCTTGTCCGACTGTCAACGGTGCACGCGACACGTTCGTGATCGCCGGGTGTGCCGTGATGTTGACCGCATGGGTGACTGACGCAGTGCTTGCGTCGGTGTTCGTCACCCTGATGTCGTAGGTGTTTCCCGGGACGGCGCTGCCGACGTCCATCGTTCCGGTGATCTGTGTCGGACTTACCGTGGTGACGTTCGAAATGGTGATGTTCGGGTCCGCTGGCACGGTCGCGACCTGGCTGCCGTAGGCGAATCCGGTTCCGGTGACCGTGAACGCGACCGGCCCCGAGCTCTCTGCTCGTGTTCCCGGCGTGAAGTTCGTTGCTGTCGCCGACGTACCGAAGATGGAAAAGGTGTTGCTCGTCTCGGGCGTCAGATCGGCGACGCACGAGACGTCGCAGATTTGGACTCGCCACGATCCAGGTGCCGCGGGCACACCGGCGGGATCGAGGTTGAACGTAGCGGTGACCTGACCTGCGCTGACCGTCAACGAGGACCCGGCGATCGTTTGTGGCTGACCGTTAGTGCCGTTTGGCCCGACCAGATTCATGAGCGTGGTCGCCTGGACGTGCGCTGGGACTTGGTTCGAGGTGGCGGCGACGGTAAAGCCTGTGTTGGTGTTCACCGCTTGCCCGGCTGTGTACTGCAGTTGCGTAATCGCTGCGTAGGCCGGTGCTTGTGTTAGCGCCACGGTGAACGTGCCCACGACCGAACTCGTGACTGCTATGACAGCAGCGCGATGGAGGTAGTGCTTCAAAGTGGCTCCCCGACGAGATCCAGGCTGATGGGCACCGGCAGACGGCCGATGGGACGACCGTTAGGGCTTCGACCCGTTGAATTGGATCTTTAGCCGGGTTCGGGACCAGAGTGGTGTGGCAAATGGCGCAACGAGGGCAAATCGCCGGTGGTTAGGCGGACCGCGATTCCGCAGGTTGCAGTGCTCGTAACTCGGCATCGGCGGCCCAGAACCGCCTGCGTGCGGTATCGACCCGCGATTCGGCGACGACGAGCTCAACGGCGTCAACGTGAGCGTGTGCGCGCACGGCCGCCAGATGCGTGGCCGCGTCGGCGAGCCAGTCGACAGCATCTCGGCGTCGGATCCGTGCGGCCTCGAGGTCCAATGCCCGGCGGTACTCAGCGGGACGGCGACGTCGCACGACTGCACGGTACGGCCTACCTGGGCTCAATTCGTGTTGCCACGCGGCGCGGTAGCGGGTGTGGCTGGATAGAGTCGCCACGCGATCAACCACTGGGGCGGTAGCTCAGTCGGTTAGAGCTGGGGACTCATAATCCCTTGGTCGCAGGTTCGAGTCCTGCCCGCCCCACAGCTCCCCACCGCTCTGACATGCCGAAACGCACTCACGACGATCGTGTGCGCACCGGCCTGGGAGCAGTTGTGGTAGCAACAGTGTCTGCGTCCCCAGAGCGCCGCGCCCATCCGTGCCGCCGCTTCCTGTGCCAGGTCACCGGGACCGATCAATCACCGATCCGAACCGGCGTTGCCGTGCGTTCATGGAGCAGGTCGTCGTCACCGATGAGGGGGCCTCGGCGCGCCCGTCGGCTGTTTGGGTGGAACATCAACGAGGCCATTGCTTGACGCCATCTGGAACGGGTTGAGGTCGTGAGTTGGTTCTCAATCGCAGGCAAAGACGACGTGCACTTCCTGCTCGTGGACGAGAAGGAACACGGGGTAGCTGTCGGACTCTCCGAGGCGCTCGCAACCGGCCTGTTCGACCACCTGCAGCGGCTGCCGGGCTTCGACAACAAGGCGGCCACCGAGGCCGCAGGGGCGGCGATGCGGGCCGTTCCGTGGACGCGCAAAGCCTGAACGGGAGGTGCGCTCGCGGAGGGTTCGGTCAGGCATCATCGCGGAGTGGAGACGCCGGTGGGCCGCGTCGCCTCGGGCGAGGATCAAGGTCGCTTCGTGCGCTTCCGACGTCTTTGAGCCGTAGCAAGTGGCGTGCCTTCGTCGAGCGTCCCCAAAGGCCCCCCTCAGATCTGAGCCACAACCTCCCGCACTTCGGCACCGCGAAACTTGGCGCCTGGAGGCTGCGGCGCGTGTGGCAGGCCGATTTCAGCCATTTGCTTGGCGGCCTCCTCATCCTCGAACATGACTACGGCGAGGCTCTCGCCGTCCGTGGTCGTCGCTAGCCAATGTGCGGACAAGAGCCCAGGTATCTGCTGGAGGTCCGGCAGCATCGCCCGCAGGTATTCCAACCCCTCTTCCTCGCGGCCGGGTTCAACGTCTGCAGTGACGAGCAGGGCATACATGAGTTCTCCTTCGAGAGGGGGCCTGGTCGACTATGACAGTCCTCCGTAGGGGACACCCGAGCGTCCCCTGCTGACTTCTGGACGCTGAACACAAGTCGGAGACGGCCGGTGCCGGACTCGTTCGTAGCGCCGGGTCTCGTCTGGCACCGGGTGAGGACCCAACGGTCGCGGCGAACTCTTGGAGCGGTCGGATCTCTGCGACCTTCGACACGGTCGCGCACACCGGCATCTGGGCCATCGGCGCTCTCTATCGCGTCTTCTGTTCGCCGACACCCTGCAAGTAGACGTGTCTTTCTGGCCCAACGAGACGTTCGCAGCCCACGGACAGGAGTTGCGCTTAGTTTTTGGCGAGGCGAATGCACCTGTCGACGCGGCCGCACCTTCGACCGCAGCAATGCTGGGGATGGCGTGGCTGCATGCATTGCACGCTCGCTCAAGCCTCGCGCGCGGTCGTCTTTGGCAAGTTTTGTACACGGTCAATGGCGTCCGGGAGCACGTCGTACAGCTTGCTTGCGTGCGGCACGCATTGCCGTTCAGTCAGGGAAGGGGCGTCGACGATCTGCCCAAGCCGTTGGTCGAGGCTCTAACTCCCGCAGTGCCGCAAACGGTCGAACACGCGTCGCTCGTGCGCGCGTTCGAACACACCATCCACCTTCTCCTCGCTGAAGCGATGGAACTGGATCCGGTGGCCGGCGTGCGGTTGCGGGCGCCACTTTTCGAACTCGTGCGCACCTCAGATGCCGCGGCACGGTGACGTCAGTCCGCGCATATAGCACCGGCCCGCGCTCGACGGGGGTGCGAGGCGGGCCGGTGGGGGAAGTCGGTCAGGACGCTACGCGACTCCCACGATGACGTCCATATGTCGAAGTCAAGCGAGCAACCTAGCCACGGCGCTGAACCTCGGCGTCAGGTACGCCACTGAGCAAGAGGTGCTCTCCGTAGGCGCGGGCGGAGTACCACTTGTCGACGATGTGCGTCCCTTCGGCCGCAGAGCGCCGCCGATGAGTGCCTTTGCGTCGAAGTTCGGAGATGTCGACGTACGCCGCCAGTGCGAAGACAACACCGCAGCTGGCGACGAAGAGTCCTAGGACGTTCACGCTGATCGACCCCCGCATCTCGACAAGACCACAGTGACGGATGCTGCGCTGTCGTTGCTAGGTCTGTCGGTTGCGATTTCGCAACGGTCCGAACACGCATGTGCTCCCGTCAATGTGGTCGAGCTCGTCGCTGATCGCGCGCGGCAAAGAGATGGCCGAATACGCTGATCGCACTGTGCCGACCAGCCGAACCCTGCTGTCGAGCGGCTGCGCGCTCGTCGTCCTCACGGCCTGCAGCAGCGGTTCAACGGGCCCGTCCGCTTTGACGCACGCCCAAGCTGCTTGCGTGCACTGGGCCAAGCTCAACGCCGGTATCGCTGACGCCGCGCAGCGACAGCAGGAGTCGCAGGACTTTCAGCAAGAGGCGACAGCGGCAGCCGCAGCTGCGGCGCGCTACAAGTCGTTGCAGGCCGCGGCGAAGATCTGGGCGCAAGTGCAGGCAACAAAGCCCACGGTCGACGACCTCGGCGCGCTTCGGTCTGCTATCGACCAAGCCCGGGCGGCGTGCGCGGGCGTTCCCAAGAAATAGCTCAGCGACGTGTCAACGCGTCAGCGACGTCGGTGGCGGTACGCCGACGGATCGCGTCGTTGTACGCCTCGCCCGAACCGACATGTTCGAACAGTGACGGCGGGTAGTAGCTGACGTACATCGTCCGCCGCCCACCATCCCCAGTTGGCCGCGGTGACGCGTGCATCAGATCCGCGATGTGCACGGTGACGTCACCCGCCTTGGTCGGTACGAGCACATGTGGCCACCCTGTCAGGTCGTCGGCTGTCGGCACCGGGCAGCTCGCACCGTGCGTGCCCGGTATCGCCTCGAAGCATCCGGTCTCTGGTGTTGCGTCGGTGAGCTGTACGCCGATGGCGACCGACGGGCACTGGATGAGGTGGCCACCGAGACCGCAGTCCGTGTGCCACGGAATGTTCGCGAGGCCGCGCAGCTTGCCCGCAGGTTTGATGACGACCCCGATGCCTTCCATCCGGTCGGTCGTTGCTTGCAGGTCCGGACGGACGAGGTCGACGAGACGCCGCAGACGCGGATCGTTCGTCAACTCCGCGATCCGCGGCGAGGACTCGCTTGCGTAGACGAGCCGGCACAACACGTCACTGCCATCCGCTCGCTGCGCCCACCAGGAGCGGTCGTCGCCCGGCCGCGCTGCGGCGGCCAGGCGGTCGACCTCGGCGTTCAGAGCAGCGACCTCGTCGGTGCCGAACAGGTCACGTACCCGCATCACGCCGACCTTGTCGAGGAACGCCGCCATCTCCTCGTCTGCGTCATCGAGCGTGAAGCTGCGCAGCGGATCGATCGCGGCTCCCGATCCGTCGAGCAGTGCATCGGCGGGGTTCGCGATCGGTACGCCGTGGATCAGCGCGCGTAAGGCACGCTCCCACCGGTCGAGTGCGGGGCCACCGCCAGTGATCGTGATCTCTCCCGCGATCATCAGCGCCGGCACCGTGCGCACAAGTTGCACCAGATCGGACCAGGCGGTCGCATCCAGGTCCAAGACCACCGCCGCATCAGCAGCGACGCCCTCGGTCACCTCGATCGTGGTGCCAGTCGAGCGGTAGGTCCACGCGTCGTTGCCGACGCGAACCGCAAGCGCGGGCTCCGCGGCCACAGCGGTGGCGGCCATGGCTGCGTGTCTTCCGCGCGTGAGGGCCGGCATCCTGTCGCGGTGGAAGGCAACGGGATCCACGAGCGGCGAAGCCAGCACGACGGCGATGCTAGCCCTGTGCAGGTCTGGGCACCGGCCGTAACGTTGCGGCCCATCGTTCGTTGATCGGGACGTGAGCGGGGGATCCTCGCGTCGCCTCGCACTTGTGGTGGCGCTCGGCGCAGTCGTCGCTGTCGGTGGGGCGGCAGCGAGGGCTCAGCCGTCCCCGCACGCCGGGCAAGCACAGTTGCGTGTTCCAGCGCTCGATGACTCCTGCATCATCCCGTCATTCGCCTTTGCGCATTACGCAACCTCCGGTGGCCATGCCGTCAGTGGCACTTGGACGTTGCAACCGCGGATCAGCTGTGACGCGCCGAAGACCGCGGTCACGATCACGGTGACACTGCGACGCAACGGTCAGGCGCAACTGTCCAGCTCGGGTGTGTGCCGCGCGCACGGAAAGGCGCTGTGCACCAGCGCAACTGGTCCACGACGTACGAAGAGTTATGCAACAACGATCCGAGCCGCCTGGAACGCCTCGGTGGTCTACTCGGTCACCGGCCCCGACGCTGCGCTGTTCGGCCGTTCGTCGCCCAGCGCGGGCACCTGCGTCTATCGCCCGCTCAAGCTCATGGCGACGTGCCGCTACGACACCGCACCGGTTGTCATTCGCTGATCAGGACGCGACGGACATGAAGTCCGCGAATCCGGTCGGGTCGTGCCGCCCAACGCTCGCGTGCTCGAACAGTCCCCACCCCTCGATGCCGTCGATCGTCGCCCGTGCGACATGGTCGAGCACACCGAACGGCATGCGCGCCGCGATGGCCGGGTCGGTCAGATCGAACACCTTGCCCTCGATCCAGTTGCGACCTTTCCACTGACCGTGCGCCCACTCGGGGTCTCCTCCGTACCCAGCGCCGACGTGCAACGCAACGCCGAGCAACGTCTCGACGTCGAGCGTCAACGCCTTGCCGCTCGGTTCGGTCAGGTGGATGCGCGCACGTTCGGGATGCCGCGTGCCGGAGCGGTAGGTGAGCTCCACGCGCGGCCAGCCGAGTTGCTCGATCCGGCCGTCTCGCCAGATGCGCGTCGCATCGTTGAGTGTGCGGTAACCGTCAGGCGACTCCTGCACGATGATGACGATCGCGAAGTCGTCGAATCGCAGCGGCACATAGAGCCACCAGAAACCTTCGGTGCCTTCGTCCGCGAGTCGTCCGGGCGGCTCCGCTTCGCCGAGCGGCCTAATGCCCCACGACCGGTCACGTGAGCCGAGCCAAACGTCCGGCTGTACCCCGATGCGCTCACCGTCGACGCGGATCTCGCCGGACCATGAGCCGAGCTGTGCGAACCGCGATGTGTTGAGGATCGTGCGCGGGCCGCCCTGCCGGATGTAGTGCCGGCCTTCGTCGACCGCGTCGAACGAGCCCTCCCATGTTAGGTCGAACCCGATGCCGTGCTCGTCCGCGTCGCAGCTCACGCGCACCCGATGCAGCGGCTCGAGGACCTCAATGTGGTACGGGCCGACGCCCTGGTTGAGCCGCGTGTCGTCGCCGTAGGCGTCCGAGATGCGAACCGCCCACTGCCGGTCACCGCGTCGTACCGTCGCATAGGCATCGGTCACACCGAGGTTCTGGTAATAGCCCATACCGGTGATCAGAAAGATGTCCCCGCTCCGGTCGTGGGCGTTGAAATAGCAGCGGTCGTAGAAGTTGCGGTCGCTTGTGCCGACGTACCGCATCGACAACGGCGTCTGGTGGATCGGGTACTCGTCCAAGGGCACCGGCATGTGTCAGCTCCAGTACGTGCCGGCGAGCATCCGCTCGACGGACTCGCGATGCATGATGAACTCGTCAACGTCAGCCGGCGACTCGCGCTCTCCGAAGTGCACCGAACGTTGACCCGTGCGAAGAAAGACGATCGCCCACTGCACCGCGCAGTACATCCCGTAGAACTCGAGGTCGCGCGGTGAATATCCCGTCGCCTTCTCGTACGACGCGGCGACGTCGGCCCAGCGCAGGAACTCCGGCATCCCCGCCAGGGCGTAACCACTGGCAAGGTCCTGGAACACGCGGTGCGCGAACACCAACCAGGCGATGTCGAGCTCACGAGGGCCGACGCCGACCATCTCCCAGTCGAGGACAGCGACCGGCGTGAAGTCGCGGTACATGATGTTGCCGATCCGCGAGTCGCCCCACGACACGACGGGATCGCCCTCGTCCGCCGGCCAATGCTCGTCGAGCCATTCGAAGACGCGGTCGACCAGCGGGGAGCGCCGGTCGCAGGCCGCGACGTATTCGTACCACGCGCGGCGGTTGTTGACGTGCCGGCGCAGGGGAGAGTCGCCGGGCTCGGCGTACTGCAGGAACGCGAAACTTTCGTCGTCGCCGGTCAACGTATGTAGCTCGGTCAACAGAGAGACGGTTGAGTCCTGCAGCTGCCGCTGGCGCTCGACCGGCGCGTCGAACAGCCAGTTGTCTCCGAATGTGTAGGGCATCACGTCAGGTGGCACGTCGCCGCTCACCCGTTCCATGACGAAGAACGGCGCACCGATCGCGCTGGCGTCCGGCTCCGACCAGAGCACGCGTGGCACCGGCACCGGCGTCAGGTCGCCGACGAGCTGGATGATCCGGAACTGCCGGTCCATGTCGTACGACGGGAACACCGGTACGTCGCTCGCGTCGGGGGCGACGCGAGCAACAAGCGCTTCGGAGTGAAGCACGTCCTCCTGTGTCCAGTCGGCGCGAAACAGCACGGTCTCGCTCGACATGCCGTTGGCGGTCGTGGCCGCGATGTCGCTGATCGTCGGTTGTGCGGTAGGTCCGAGCCGGTGCGCCAGCCAGGACTCGAGTTGGCGGCGCAGTTGCTCGGGGTCGCGACTCGTGCGCTGAAGCTCGAGATTCGTCGGTGGCCCGGACTCGACCTGCTCGGTCATCGCAACCCCCACGGCCTATCTGACGAGGTGTCAGACCCTACTGACCGGCGTCGGGAGCGCGCATCGGTGGTAGCCCCAGCTTGCGGTGGTCCCACGAGATCGTGCGCTTCGGGTGGACCTTGATGATGACGCGCTTGTGCAACATGGTCTCCACGAACGGACGCATCTCTTCGGTGTAGGGCGCGTTGTATCGCTCGAAGACGCTGATCCCCGCCGCCCACATCCGGTCCGGGTCGTCAACGATCTCCGCCGTACCTTCGATGGAGACACCGCGCAGCTCGTCGTAGTAGTCGCCGTCCTCGACCAGCACCGTGATGCGCGGGTCGCGCCGGAGGTTCACGACCTTTTGCGCCTTCGCCTTGCTCTCCAGCGCGATGCAGCCTTCAAGGAAGCCGTACCACATCGCGACCGCGTGCACGGACCCATCGGTGTGCAGGGTGCAGATCGTCATCGAGTGGCGGCCGGCGAGCAGCTCGTCGATCTCGTCCTGGCTCATAACGATCTGTCCGCGTTGGTTCTGACCGTGGCCCATTGGCGCCTCAGGTGTCGTCACGTGGTCATCATTGCGGAGCGACCCGATGGGGTAGGACGGCGCCATGCCTCGCCTGCGTCGAGCCGACTGCGCTGCGCCCGGAATCAATCGCGTGCGGCGTGGCCGCGGTTTCGCCTATCGAGATGGGAAGGGGGAGCCGGTCACCGACCCCGAACTGCTCCAGCGCATCAGCGACCTCGCCATCCCGCCGGCGTGGAAAGACGTCTGGATCTGCCCGCATCCGAACGGCCACATCCAGGCGATCGGGACCGACGCGGCCGGCCGCCGGCAGTACCGCTACCACGACGACTGGCGGGTGCAACGGGACCGCGAGAAGTTCGACCGGGTGCTCGAGTTCGCGGCCAGGTTGCCGAAGGCGCGTGAAATCACCGCCAAAGACCTCGTGCTCGAGGGCATGCCACGCGAACGCGCGCTCGCCACCGCGTTCCACTTGCTCGACCTGGGCTTCTTTCGCGTCGGTGGTGAGGAGTACGCCGAGGCGCACGGCACCTACGGTCTGGCCACGATCCTTCGCGAACACGTCACGGTCGCCTCTGACTTCATCACGTTCGACTACATCGCAAAGCACGGCAAGGAGATCGTCCGGACGTTGGCGCACTCCGAGGTGTGTGAGGCCGTCCGAGTCATGAAACGGCGCCGAGGTGGCGGACCGGAACTGCTGGCCTATCGCGTCGGCACGAAGTGGGTCGACGTCAAGAGCACGGACATCAATGACTACCTACGCGAGAGCCTCGGCCCGGACATCGAGGCGTCGGCGAAGGACTTCCGCACCTGGCACGGGACTGTCTTGATGGCGGTCGGGCTGGCTGTCTCGACAACCGCGCCCACATCGCCCACGGCGCGGCGCCGAGCGGTCAACCGAGTCGTCGGTGAGGTCGCGCACTACTTGGGGAACACGCCTGCCGTCGCGCGATCGGCGTACATCGACCCCAGGGTCATCGACAAGTACAACGACGGGGTGACCGTCTCGCGGGCGCTCGACAAGCTCGGCGCTGACGTCGACTTCGGTCAGCCGGCCACGCGGGGGGCGGTCGAAGCAGCCGTGCTGCGGATGCTGCGGGAGCCCGCAGTGGCGACCGAACGACGCGCGAGCTAGTGAGCTGTCAGCGCGGTTCGGGAAAACGGAACGGCTGGGGCGGCGGCGAGAGCGCGGCACGTGGGCAGCTCGGCAGGTCGAGGCCGCCGAAGCCGAGTGCCTCATTGCACATTGACTCGACGGACCAGCCGTGCGCCATGCCGAACCGCGTCACAGTCACGCGGTAGATCGTGATCTCGTACCGAGTCGGGGTGCCGTAGGCCACCTGGATGCTGCCGATCAGCTCCGCGCTGCCGACACCGCCGCCGGGTCCGTCCCAGGGCCGGTCGAAGCGACGCCAGAGGGTGGGCTGGGCGTCCCAGTGGCCGCCGTTGTGGACGTCGCGCAGCGCGAGCTCGACGAGCACTCCGCGCGCGTTGGTCTCCGGGAGGATCGCCGCGGGGCGGATGACCTCGCTGACCGCGCCTTCGTCGTAGGCCTCCGAAACGAGCAACTCGAGCTCGCTGAGTGCTGCATTGGGTTCGCCCGTGCCTGCAGGTGTGGTCACAAGAGCGGCATCGGCGTTTCCGTTCCTCAACTTCATGGCCCGTTCCGGCCGTTTTCTGGTGGGCCTCACGGACGGGCCCGAGCGGGCATTTGCGCCGGACCTGCGCCCACATGCCGGCTTCGTCCGCGCGCCTGCTGGCAACGGGGCACGCGCTGCGTCACACTGTGCGCGTTCGACCGCCTGCGGGCTGTCGCCGCTAGGTCGCTGGGGAAGGCGCACCTCGGCGCCGGAGGCCGGTCGGAGGTCGTTTTGTCCGCACGTGGTGTGCTCTACGTCCACTCGTGCCCGCCTGCGATGTGCCCGCACGTCGAGTGGGCCGCGGCAAGTGTGCTCGGCGTACCCGTGAGCCTGTCCTGGACCGCGCAACCCGCGGCGCCCGGCCAGCTGCGTGCCGAAGTGTCCTGGCGAGGCCGGCCTGGCACCGCCGGGCGAATCGCCGCTGCTCTGCGGGAGTGGTCCCTGCTGCGCTTCGAGGTGACCGAAGAGCCCAGCGCGGGTTGCGACGGTGAGCGGTACGCCGTTACGCCGACCCTCGGGCTGTTTCGGGCCAGCGTCGGGGCCACCGGTGACATCCAGGTCGGTGAGGACCGGCTGCACGCACTGCTCGGCACCGCACCGGACGGCGCGGCACTGGCGCACGGTCTCGAGCGGTTGCTCGGGTCTGCATGGGACGAGGAGCTCGAGCCGTTCCGTGAGGCCGGCGAAGGCGCTCCGGTGCGCTGGCTGCACGCCGCCAACGGCTGACGCCTTAGGGGCAGGTCACAGGGGGATGTTGCGGTGTGTCCCGCGTCCCGGCGGCGCGGCGGCGAGCGCGGTCGCGAGCGTCGTACGGGTCTGGCCCGGATCGATAACGGCGTCGATGACACCTGCCTCCACGGCACGCGCGATCCCGCCGGACAGCTGCTCGTGCTCGGTGGCGAGCTCCGCTTCTAGTGCGACGCGGCGCGGCGCGGGCACAGCGGCGAGACGACGTCGGTGCAAGATGCGCACCGCCGCCGGCGCTCCCATCACAGCGACCTCGGCAGTCGGCCACGCGAACACCGCCGTCGCCCCGAGCGACCGAGAGTTCATCGCGATGTACGCCCCGCCGTACGCCTTGCGTGTCACCAACGTGACACGTGGCACGGTCGCTTCGGCGAACGCATGTAGCAACTTGGCACCGCGTCGTACCACGCCTTCCCACTCCTGACCGACGCCGGGAAGGTAACCGGGTACGTCGACGACGACGACCAGCGGTACGCCGAGCGCATCGCACATGCGCACGAAGCGCGCGGCCTTCTCACCTGAGGCAGCGTCGAGGCAACCGGCCAGCCGCAACGGGTTGTTAGCGACGACGCCGACAGTTCGGCCGCCGAGACGCCCCAATGTGGTGACGACGTTCGGTGCCCACTTTGCGTGCAGCTCCACCGACGAGCGCGCGTCGAGCAGTTCGTGCACCAAGGGGCGCACGTCGTAGGCACGTCTCGGGTCAACGGGCACGAGCGAGGCGATATCGAGATCACGGACCGCCCCGACGTCGAGCGATCCCTGCCGTCCGAGCAGTCCCGTGACGGCACGCACGGCGTCGAACGCCGCACGTTCGGACGCTGCGACGACATGCACGAGGCCGCTGCGGCGGCCATGCGGCTCGGGACCGCCGAGCCGGGCCATGTCGACGTCTTCGCCGGTGACCGAGCGCACCACGTCGGGTCCGGTCACGAACACCCGCCCGGCCGGCCCGAGCACGACGACATCGGTGAGCGCCGGCCCGTACGCTGCGCCGCCCGCTGCCGGCCCCAGCACGAGCGAGATCTGCGGCACCCGACCGGACGCGCGCGTCATGGCACTGAACACGCGGCCCACACCGTCGAGGGACGAAACGCCTTCTTGCAAGCGCGCGCCACCGGAATGCCAGATGCCGACGATCGGACAGTCGTGGGCGACCGCTTGCTCGTACGCCGAGACGAGCACGTCACAACCTGTGGCCGACATCGCCCCGCCCTGCACGGTCGGATCGGTGGCGAAGCCGACGACTGTCGTTCCGTCGATCCGTCCGAAGCCGGCATGCACTCCACACGTCGCCGGTGCCGGCATCGGTCCCAGGCTGTCCGTATCGAACAAGGCAGTAAGCCGGGCCTGCGCGCTCGCCGGCAATGCCCGTGGTTGTGCTGCCGTCGGTGTCGGCCGTGACTGTGCGATGGTCATGATCAGACCTCGCGGAACGCGAGCGTCACGTTGTGCCCGCCGAAGCCGAACGAGTTGGTGATCGCGCCGCCAGAGGCAAGTGGCCGCGGATCGATCCGTACGACGTCCACATCGACGTCGTTGTCCGGGTCGTCGACATTGATCGTCGGCGGGCAGAGGTGCTGGTGAACGGACAGCGCCGTTGTCACGGCCTCGAACGCTCCTGCCGCGCCGAGCAAGTGCCCGGTCATCGACTTCGTCGCCGTCAGCGGGATCTGGTCGGCCGCACTTCCCAATGCTGTTCGCAGCGCGAGGCACTCCGCCACATCGCCCAAAGGCGTCGATGTCGCGTGCGCGTTGACGTGTGCCACATCGGCGGGCGTCATGTCCGCATCGCGGAGCGCCAACGCGATCGCTCGGGCAGCACCCGCGCCGGTCGGTTCAGGCGCTGCCATGTGATGGGCGTCCGACGAGATGCCTGCGCCGGCGAGCTCGGCGTACACCGTGGCCCCGCGCGCCTTTGCATGGTCCTCGGTCTCCAGTACGAGCATTGCGGCACCTTCGGCCATGACGAAGCCGTCCCGCGCCTTGTCGAACGGCCGCGACGCGGCCTCGGGTTCGTCGTTGCGGACCGACAACGCGCGCATCTGCGCGAACGCCGCGATGCACAGTCGATGCAGGGCAGCCTCCGTGCCGCCGCAGATGACGACGTCAGCGCGACCTGCGCGGAGCAGGTCCAACCCGAGCGCAACCGCCTCGGCGCCGGATGCGCAGGCGCTCACCGGCGTGTGCACGCCGGCACGTGCGCTGAGTTCGAGCCCGATGGCCGCCGCCGGACCGTTGGGGATCAGCATCGGGATCGTGTGTGGCGAGACCCGGCGTACACCCTGCTCGCGCAGTGCGTCGTACGCCGAGAGCAAGGTGAGCACCCCGCCGATGCCCGACGCCGCGACGACGGCGAGCCGTTCCGGCTCCACCCCCGGGGTCGCGGCGTCGGTCCAGGCCTCATGCGCCGCAACCAGCGCTAGCTGCTGCGACCGGTCGAGGGTGCGCGCGCGGACTCGGTCGAGCACCTCCGTCGGTTCGACCGCAACGCGACCGGCGATACGGACCGGCAGATCAGCCGCCCAGTCGTCGGTCAGCACGCCGACGCCGGACGTTCCCGCCAGCAATGCAGCCCACGTCGATGCGACGTCACCACCGAGCGGTGTCGTCGCACCGACGCCGGTGACGAGGACGCGCGGCCGCGCGGTGGATGTCACGCCGGGACGTGTGCCGTCTGGACGTAGTTGACGGCGTCACGGATGGTGCGAAGGTCGCGTGCGGCCTCGTCGGGGATGCGTACGCCGAACCGCTCCTCGGCTGCGACGAGAATCTCCACCATCGACAATGAGTCGATCTCGAGGTCGTCGATGAACGTCTTGTCCATCGTCACGTCGGACTTCGGTACGCCGGTGATCTCCGCGACGATCTCGGCCAGCCCGGTCAGGATCTCGGTGTCTTGCATCTGTTCTCCTTTGTTGGAAGTGGATTTCGGAACCGACAATGGATGGTCAGGGCATCAGCACGACCTGCGCGGCGTAGGTCAGCCCGGCGCCGAAACCGACCAGCAGCACGGGCGCGCCGCTCGGCACCTCGCCGGACTCGGCGAGGCGAGCGAGCGCGAGTGGGATCGACGCCGACGAGGTGTTGCCGACGTTGACGACGTCGCGTGCGACGACGACCGAGTTGGGCAGCCGCAAAGCGCGCACGAGCGCGTCGATGATGCGGGCGTTCGCTTGATGCGGAACGAAGGCACCAAGGTCGGACAGTTCGACACCGGCCGCCGCGCAGGCGCGCAGGGCGATCGGTGCGATCGCGGTGACAGCCCAGCGGAACACTGCCGGCCCGTCCATGCGCACCACCGGCATGCCGGCTTCCGAACGCATTGCGTCCCGCGCGGATGGCTGTGCGATGAGCCCACGCAGCGTGCCGTCGCTGCCCCACACAACGGGTCCGATGCCGGCCACGTCCGCAGCACCGACAACCGCGGCGCCGGCCCCATCGCCGAACAGGAACGCCGTGTTGCGATCGGTGTGGTCGAGCACGTTGGTGAATCGGTCGGCGCCGACAACGACGACACGACGTGCGCTGCCACTACGGATTGCGTCGTTCGCGGCGGCGAGCGCATAACAGAAACTCGCGCAGGCGGCATTGATGTCGAGCGCTCCGGCGCCGGCCGCGCCGATCCGGGTCGCGACCTCGGCGGCACCGCCCGGAACCGATGACTCGTGCGTGCACGATCCGAGCAGCACGAAGTCGACGTCACCAGGGTCCACACCGGCGGCCGCGATCGACTTACCTGCAGCGGCCACGGCCATGTCGACGACGGTCTCGTCGGGTGCCGCGAAGTGGCGATGCGTGATGCCTGAGCGCTGCACAATCCACTCGTCCGAGGATCCGATCGCGGCGGCGATCTCCTCGTTACCGACCACTCGCGCGGGGAGGTGCGCGCCGAGACCGAGGATGCGCGCGTCGGATGACGCCGGCGGCAGCCGCAACGTCGTCACCGCTTCACGCCACGGTCTCTGGGTGGAAGCGAGCGAGCGGCTGTCCCGGCGTCACGGGGTCACCGTCGGCGACGAGCCACTCGACGAGGATCCCGCCGTACGGCGTCGACACGTCGGTTGCCGATCGTGGTGTGGCAACCCGGCCGATCGCCGCGCCCGCGCTCAGCCTGCTGCCGGGGCCGGGCACCTCGGCGGAGAACGTGCCGGCAACTGGCGCTACGACAAGGCGCCAGGCCGGGCCGGGCAGCTCCATGGGCGGATGGTTGCCGTGCGCGGAGATGAGCGCGCGTGCGTCGTCGATGTCGTCGGGCGAACGAAGAGCGACGATCTCGATGCCGCGCAGCTCCCGTCGTGCGATTCCGGTGAGCGTGCCGGCTGGCACGAGCTCGATTGCCGCAGTCACGCCGATGTCGGCCATCGTCGCGAGGCACAGGTCGAAGCGCACCGGCGTACTGACTTGGGCAACGAGGCGTTGGAGCAACTCAGAACCGGAGGTCACGACTGTGCCGTCCGCATTGGACAGCACGCGCGCGACCGGGTCCGCCACCGGCATTGCGGATGCGAGCTGAGCCAACCTGGTGCCGGCCGGTGTCATGTGTCGGGTGTGGAACGCGCCGGCGACGGAAAGCGGTCGTAGCCGTACGCCCCGCGGAGGGTCGGCGGCGAGTTGTGCGAGTTGTTCCGTCGTGCCGGCGGCGACGACCTGACCGGGCGCGTTGACGTTGGCTGCGTCGAGCCCGAGTCGCTCGAGGCAGACCGCAACTTCCTTCGCGTCACCACCCAGGAGCGCGGTCATGCCGGTCGGTGTCGCGGCTGAGGCTGCCGCCATGCCACGGCCGCGTTCCCGGACGAACGTCAACGCGACTTCTTCCGACAATGCTCCGGCGATTACCGCCGCAGTCACTTCGCCGACGCTGTGACCGGCCACGACACCGACTGCGTCCGCCGCGACGACGTCGTCGCCGTGCACCGCCGCCATCGTCGCGAGACCGGTCGCGACGAGAAGCGGCTGGGCGATGGCGGTGTCGCGTAGCGCATCGTCCGTCGCTGTTGTGCCGGCGGCCAACAAGTCGATGCCGACGACGGTGGACCACCACTGCATTCGGTCGTGCACGGTGCCGCGACTCGTCGGCACGTCGAGCCAGGGCGTGAGCATTCCGGGTTGTTGTGCACCTTGGCCGGGTGCGAGCACTGCGAGCACAACGTAACCTTGGCAACTTTTAGGAGGTTGGCGCTGCTCGAGACGGTCCAACATCGGACCGCTGCGTTTGTGGGACGCCTACAAAGCCGCGGCGTGCTGCAACCGGCCGAGTGCGAGCGCGACCTGCAAGGTGAACGCATCGCGGGGCGTCGTCGCGGCGTAACCGGTCAGCTCGCTGACCCTTTTCAGCCGGTAGCGAACGGTGTTCGCGTGTACGTAGAGGTCGCGTGCCGTCGCTTCCAAAGCGGTGCCGTGGTCGAGGTACGCCGACACGGTTTCGAGCAAGTCGCCGTTTGCGCTGTGGATCGGTTCGTAGACGTGCTCGACGAGATGCGCGCGCGCGTCGTCGTCGCCATCGAGCGCGCGCTCCGGCAGCAGGTCATCGGCCTCGATCATGCGGGGCGCACTCGGCCATGCAGCGGCGACGCGGTGCCCGGTCAGCGCGGCCCGCGCCGAACGGCTGGCCGAGAGCAGATCACTCACCGGCGGTCCGATCACGATCGGACCGGAGCCGAACTCCCGGTCCAGCTTCGCTGCACGATGCTGCGGGTTGGTGGCGTCACCGATGACGACGACGAGCCGACTGCCGTGCGTGCCCGCGAGAGCGCGCAGGCCCGCGGATCTAGCGGCACGATGAATCTGCATGACGGCAGTGCCATCCGTGATGCCACGTGGGCGTGCGCCGGTGAGTACGACGATGGGTCCCGCGGCGGTCCAGCCGAGTGCTGCCGCCTGCGACTGAAGACTCTCGTCGGCTTCGTCGCGCACCAACGCGTCGACGACCAGGGCTTCGAGTCGTGCATCCCACGCACCACGCTGCTCAGCCGCTGCGGCGTACACCTGTGCGGCCGCGAACGCCACGTCACGCGAGTACCGAAGCACCGCCTCGCGTAACGCGCCCTCCTCCTCACCCGACGCGAGCTCGGCGACGTGCTCTTCCATGACGTCGACGGCGATCTGCACCATGTCGACGGTTTGCCGGAGGCTGACGACATGTGCGAGCTCGCGTGGTGCAACGCTGAAGATCTCGAACGGCACACCGCGCTCGGCAACGGGCTGCTGGTACCAGTCGACGAATGCGGCCAAGCCGGCTTGCGCGACAAGGCCGATCCAGGAGCGTGTCTCTGCCGGCAGGTCGGCGAACCAGGGGAGTGCGCGCTCCATCCGCGAGATCGCCGCGGTCGCGACCGAACCGCAGGCGCGCTCGACCGTTGCCAACAGTTCGGGCCGCAGCGCGGGCGTTGCCGCGTCAAGGTGCAACGTTCGGGTCACACGTGCAGACTGCCACCTCTTGTCGGCGATTCCGAACTCGTGTACGTGACCGGTGAGTAGTACTTGCGGGTAACCCGTGTTGCCGGAACGGGTAAGACTGTGTCCGTGCCGACGAACGACGCAGCTGACGCTTTGGACCGGATTGCGTTCTTGCTCGAGCGCACGCGCGAGCCGACGTACCGCGTGCAAGCCTTCCGCCGCGCGGCCGCAGCTATCCGCGCACTGTCGGCTGACGAGCTCGCAGACCGCGTCGCCGCTGCGACGTTGGAGAAGCTGCCGAACGTCGGACCGAAGACCGCTGCGGTTGTGTACCAGGTGGCCGCGGGGCAGCAACCGTCGTACCTCCGCAAACTCGAGGACGAAGCCGGTGACGAGGCGGAGATGGGCGGTGCGGAGCTGCGGGCGTCCTTGCGCGGTGACTTGCACACGCACTCGGACTGGAGCGACGGCGGCTCCCCGATTCGGGAGATGGCCGAGGCGATGGTCGCGCTCGGGCATGACTACTGCGCGTTGACCGATCACTCGCCGCGGCTGACGGTGGCGCGTGGGTTGTCGCCGGAGCGTTTGCGCGACCAGCTGGACGTGGTGGCCGGTGTCAACGAGGAGCTCGCGCCGTTCCGGTTGTTGACGGGGATCGAGGTCGACATCCTCGACGACGGGTCACTGGATCAGGAGCCGGAGTTGCTGGAGCGCCTGGACGTCGTCGTTGCGAGTGTGCATTCGAAGTTGCGAATGCCGGCGGCGGAGATGACGCCGCGGATGCTGGCGGCGGTGGCGAACCCACATGTCGACGTGCTCGGTCACTGCACGGGTCGCATCGTCGTCGGGCGCGGTCGGCCCCAATCAGAGTTCGATGCGGAGCAGGTCTTCGCGGCGTGTGCGACCTACGGCGTCGCGGTTGAGATCAACTGTCGACCGGAGCGGCTCGACCCGCCGATGTCGCTGTTGGAGCTGGCGTACGAGGCCGGCTGCATGTTCTCCATCGACACCGATGCGCACGCGCCCGGTCAGCTGGACTGGCAGCCCTACGGATGCGAGCGCGCCGAGAAGGTGGGCATCACACCGGACCGCGTCATCAACGCCATGCGTCTCGACGATCTGTTGTCGTGGACAGCCGAATGAATGTGACATTCACTCGCTTTCAAGGGGTAACGCCACCCGTACGCGCTGGCCGTCTAAAAACGTTCGGACTCGACGCTGCCGCCCACCGCGGTCCAGATGTCGTTGATGTTCTCGAACTGCCGGTCACTCGGCAGATTCTTCACCAAGTTCACGACACGGTCCGGGGCGTTGTTCTCGATGACGAGATCGATGACCTGCGCGCGCACGAGCGGGTAGGCCTCTTTGCCGATGTATCCGGCCAGCTCGGCACGCCCTTCGATGTCATCGGGGGTCATGCCATCCGGAATACCACCGACCAGGGTGCCGTCGGGAGACCGGTCCGCATCGGGTTGGTCCTCGCCGGACGGCTCGGGGTCTTTCCATTCCTCGGCGTGCGTGGAGCGGCCGGAACGCACCAACCCCTCGGTCTCGTGCTGCATTTGCTCGTCAAGCCGTCGGCTGACCTTGTCGCTTCCTCGCTCCATGCGCCCGACGTACCCACCGGTGACGCGTCACACGCGCCGGCGAGATGTGGGTGCCGTTACCCCGCGAAAACCCGAGTGAATGTCCCATTCATTCGGCCAAGCCGTACTTTGCGGCGGCTTCGGCGGGGGCTTCGGCCTTCACCTCGCCCTTGCGCGCGAGGGATTGCAGTACGGCGACCACGATCGCCGGTGCGTCCACCCGGAAATGACGCCGCAGTGCAGGGCGGGTGTCGGAATGACCGAACCCGTCAGTGCCGAGCGACGTCCAGTCGCCGGGGACCCAGCGCGAGATCAGATCCGGGACCGCGCGCATCCAGTCGCTGACCGCGATCACCGGCCCCGGCGCGTCCGCCAACTTCTGCGTGACGAACGGCACCCGCGCGTCCGCATCGGGATGCGCGAGATTGTGCTGCTCGCAATCGATCGCGTCGCGGCGTAGCTCGTTCCACGACGTCGCCGACCAGACGTCGGCTGCCACGCCCCAGTCAGCAGCGAGCAGCCGTTGCGCCTCCAACGCCCACTGCATGCCGGTGCCGGAGGCAAGGATCTGTGCATGCGGCGCGTCACCGTTGCCGTTCACGCCGGGCGCATCGGCGTACCGATACAAACCCCGCAGCAAAGCCTCGACGTCGAGATCGTCCGGTTCCGGCGGCTGCACGTACGCCTCGTTGTAGACCGTCAGGTAGTAGAAGATATTCGGGTCCAGTCCAGCCGCGTTGTCGCCGTACATCCGGTCCAGCGCCTCGCGCAGGATGTGACCGATCTCGAACGCAAAGGCCGGGTCATAGGCAACGCAGGCGGGGTTCGTCGCCGCGAGCAACATCGAGTGGCCGTCTTCGTGCTGCAGGCCCTCACCGTTCAGCGTCGTACGACCGGCGGTCGCGCCCAGCAAGAATCCGCGACCCATCTGGTCGGCCAGCGCCCACATTTGGTCGCCGGTGCGCTGGAAACCGAACATCGAGTAGAAGACGTAGACCGGGATCATGTGCTCGCCGTGCGTCGCGTAGGACGACGCCGCCGCGGTGACCGACCCCATGGCGCCCGCTTCGGTGATGCCTTCGTGCAGGATCTGCCCTTCGGTCGACTCCTTGTACGACAGCAACAGCTCGCGGTCGACCGCGTCGTACCGCTGCCCGTGCGGCGAGTAGATCTTCGCGGTCGGGAACAACGAGTCCATCCCGAACGTGCGTGCCTCGTCCGGGATGATCGGCACGAAGCGCGCGCCGATCCCCTTGTCCTTCATCAGCTCTTTGAGCAGCCGTACGAACGCCATCGTCGTCGCGACCTGCTGTTTGCCCGAGCCCTTCGACATGTCGGCGTACACCTTGTCGCCGGGTAGCTTGAGGGGCTTCGCTCTCACGACGCGTTTCGGCAGCAACCCGCCGAGGGCTTGGCGGCGCTCGAGCATGTAGCCGATCTCTTCGGAACCGTCACCGGGGTGGTAGTACGGCGGAAGCTCCGCCTCCAACGCACTGTCGGGAATCTCGAGGTACAGCCGGTCGCGGAAGGTCTTCAGCTCCTCGACAGTCAGCTTCTTCATCTGGTGCGTCGCGTTGCGTCCTTCGAAGTCCGGACCGAGCGTCCAGCCCTTGATGGTCTTCGCCAGGATCACCGTCGGCTGTCCGGTGTGCTCACGCGCAGCCTTGAACGCGGCGTAGATCTTCCGGTAGTCGTGACCGCCGCGCGGCAGCTTCACCAGGTCGTCGTCGGACAGGTGCTCGACCATCTTGCGCAGACGCGGGTCGCCGCCGAAGAAGTGCTCGCGGATGTAGCCGCCGCTCTCGACCGAATACGTCTGGAACTGGCCGTCCGGTGTCGTGTTCATCTGGTTGACGAGTACGCCGTCGGTGTCCTTCGCGAGCAGCGGGTCCCAGTCCCGCCCCCAGACCACCTTGATGACGTTCCAGCCGGCGCCACGGAAGACCGACTCGAGCTCCTGGATGATCTTCCCGTTGCCGCGCACCGGGCCGTCGAGCCGCTGCAGGTTGCAGTTGATGACGAAGGTCAGGTTGTCGAGCTCCTCGCGGGCCGCCACCCCGATCGCGCCGAGCGACTCCGGCTCGTCCATCTCGCCGTCACCCAGGAACGTCCAGACGTGTGAACGCGACGTGTCCTTGATCCGCCGCGCCAGCAGGTAGCGGTTGAACCGCGCCTGATAGATCGAGTTGATCGCCGAGAGCCCCATCGAGACCGTCGGGAACTCCCAGAAGTCCGGCATGAGTCTCGGATGCGGGTACGACGGGATGCCGCGCGGCCGGCTGAACTCCTGGCGGAACCCGTCGAGGTGCTCTTCGGCGAGCCGGCCCTCCAGGAACGCGCGTGCATAGACGCCGGGGGAGCCGTGACCCTGGATGAAGACCTGATCGCCGGACTCGCCGCCGTCCTTGCCCCGGAAGAAGTGGTTGAAGCCGACCTCGTACAGCGCCGCCGATGACGCATACGTCGCGATGTGCCCACCGACGTTGGTCAGCTTGTTCGCCCGGCTCACCATCACGGCTGCGTTCCACCGGATGTAGGCGCGGATCCGCCGCTCGACGTGTTCGTCGCCCGGGAACCACGGCTCGGCCTCGGGCGGGATCGTGTTGACGTAGTCCGTGCTCCGCAGCGACGGCACGCCGACCTGCTTCTCGCGAGCGCGCTCGAGCAGGCGCAGCATTAGATAACGCGCTCGCCGCCGGCCCTGCACGTCGACCACCGCGTCGAGCGACTCCAGCCACTCGGCGGTCTCCGCCGGGTCGATGTCGGGCAGCTGGCTGGGCAGCCCGTCGCTGATGATCGAGAAGCGGTCGCGGTCGGCGGGGGTCACGCCTCCAGTCAACGTCGTCCGGGCGCGATTTGTGAAGGCTTCCGCGTAGCCCTGCCGTGAGGCGGACTCAGGTGCTCCCCGCTGGCGTGGTGCTGGAGCGCGATCCGGTCGTCATCCAGGCGACGGCCCAAACGACGAGGCCGAGGATGATCGCGGCGACGCCGTGCTTGGTGTGGTGATGGGCGGAGCGCGCCAGGTGCCCCGGGAAGAAGCCCGGCAGCGATCGGGCCGGTTCGGCGAAATAGACGATCCCGATCGCGATGCAGGCCACCCCGCAGACAATGAGAACCAGTGTGAGCCAGGCTGGTGCGTTTCGACGCTCGTCCACCACGTTGTTCGCCTTCCTGTCGCTTGTGCCCAACCCTAAACGCTCCCCATTCGGCGGATTCCGCCTACGAGTCCTCGTCACCGCCGGATCCCGGGGTAGGTCTGCGCCATGTGGACGACGACGTTCGAGGTCGAGACCGGCCGCCATGAGGTGGTGTACGACGTCACCGGCGAGTGTGAGCGGTTCGTCGGCGAGGCCGCGGCCGGTGGGGACGGCCTGTTGCATGTTTTCGTTCCGCACGCCACCGCCGGCGTCGTACTCATTGAGCTCGGCTCGGGATCGGACCACGACCTGCTCGCCGCGCTTGCGGACCTGCTGCCGCCCGACGATCGCTGGGAGCACGCGCACGGCTCGCGGGGGCACGGCCGCGCGCACGTCCTACCGGCGTTCGTGCCCCCCTACGCCACGATTCCCGTCACCGGGGGACGGCTGGCTCTCGGCACCTGGCA
This sequence comes from Actinomycetes bacterium, assembly GCA_045807285.1. GTDB lineage: Bacteria > Actinomycetota > Actinomycetes > JAWWOW01 > JAWWOW01 > JBJMHR01. Next base: position 57,185 of record JBJMHR010000013.1, on the reverse strand, counting down.
GTCGGTGGCGGTCGTCGACCTGAACGTGGACAACCCCACACGTACCGTGCGCCTGTCGTTCCTGACGGTGCCGTAGCCTCGGCCCCCATGTCCGACCTCACGTTCCTGCAGTCGACGACGATCGGTCTCCTGCAAGGCGTCACTGAGCTTTTCCCGGTGTCGAGCCTCGGGCACTCCGTGCTGGTGCCCGCGTGGATCGGCGGCTCGTGGCACCACCTCGTCACCGAGGAGGCGAGCAAGGAGTCGGAGTACCTCGCGTTCATCGTCGTCCTGCACGTCGCGACGGCACTCGCCCTGCTCACGTTCTTCTGGCGGGAGTGGGTCGCGATCATCACCGGTTTCTTCCGCTCGATCGCGCGCCGGCGGATCGAGACCGTCTACGAGCGGATGGCGTGGCTACTCGTCATTGCGACTATCCCCGCCGGGTTGACCGGGCTGCTGCTCGAACACGAGCTGCGGACGGTGTTCGCGAAGCCGCTTGCAGCGGCGGTGTTCCTGACCCTGAACGGCTTCATCCTCCTCGGTGGCGAGCGTTTGCGTCGGCGAAGCGTCAACGCCAAGCCGGACGACGAACCCGAGACGCGGCCCACCGAGCAGATCGACGGCGGGGTGGTGAAGACGGTCCGCCCGGTCGAGGCGGGAATCATCGGTCTGGCGCAGACGCTGGCGCTGTTCCCGGGGATCAGCCGGTCCGGCGTCACCATGGTGGCCGGGCTCATCCGCGGCCTCGACCACGAGCAGGCGGTCCGGTTCTCGTTCCTGCTGGCGACCCCGATCATCCTCGCGGCAGGCGTCCTGAAAATCCCCGACTTCACCGGACCCAACGGCGCCGGGATCCGCGGCCAAGCGCTGGCCGGCGCCGTGGTCGCGTTCGTGGCGGCCCTCATCACGACGAAATTCCTGACCCGGTACTTCGAGACGCGCACGCTCACCCCGTTCGGGATCTACTGCCTGATCTTCGGGTTTGCCTCCATCGCCCGCTTCTCGGTCTGACCACGGCGCTTTCGCTGCCGACCACCCGACTGACGGCACGCGGCCGCTGACAGCCACCACTTGCGAACACAACCGCTGCGAAGTTGATCTTGGTTGAGCGTGGAATCGGGCCGATGAGGACTCGGCAAGCTCCGGTTGTGTTCGGCAACGGTGCGCTCGCGCCGATGAGAAGGAGCGCCGCTGAGGCGGCTCACCGGCAACAGCCCTTGCGGATAGATACCGCCGTCCGCTGGACTACGACCCGATACGAGCGCTCGAGTCAGCATTGAGGAGGCCAGTCGCGTGAGCACGACCGCGGAACCCGCGGACGGTCAGCGCAGCATCGCCGCTCGGCTGGGCCTGCGGCCCGGTCAGACGGTGCAGGAGATCGGCCACGATGACGACTGCGACCAGGACCTCCGTTCCGCCGTCGTCGCGCTGACCGGCAACGAGCTCGTCGACGAGGATTACAACGACGTCGTCGATGTCGTCCTCTTGTGGTGGCGCGACGGAGATGGCGACCTGGTCGACGCTCTTGTCGATGCGCTCACCTCACTCGCGGGCGGTGGAGACGTCTGGCTGCTGACTCCGAAGGCCGGCCGGGACGGTCACGTCGAACCGAGCGACATCAGCGAGGCAGCCCCGACAGCGGGTCTCTCGCAGACAACGAGTCTGTCCGCCGGCCAGGACTGGTCCGGGGCTCGCTTGGTCGCGCCGAAGACGACACGCAGCCGCCGGTAAGTGTTGCCACTTGTAGGCGTTGCCGGTCAGCGCGCTGGCCTTGGTAAGCCATTTGTCGCTGCCGGCGCGCAACTGAGCGCCCCCTATCAGCGTTAAGTCAGTTCATGCGCGTCTTGTCCCACCGCCTACGGCTGCGTGAGCCCGCGGGCGTGGCCGTCCTGCTTGCCCTCGTCATCTGCCTACAAGCGGCGACCGCAGGCGTACTCGCGGCGCGTCGTTCGCATCCGCCGGTGCCAACCGCGGTCACGTCGTACGCCGCGGGTCCGCGCGACCCGCGCATTCCCTATCGACACCCGCGGCCGGCGGTAGCGCCGCCGCGCCACCGGGCCGCCGTCAAGCACGTAGCTCCGCCGCGACGCGTCGTGCACAAGCCGCCGCCGCGCAAGCTACGGCCGCCGCGACCACACACCGACACGTTGGTCGCCTTGCGCGGTCTGTCCGCCTGGGTCGACCTCTACGACTACGGGAAGTCCGGGCCTGCTGCGGCCGCAGCCCTCGCCGACACAGCTGCCGCGCACGGCGTGCGCACGATCTGGGTCGAGACGTCGCGATACAACACACCGAACATCGCGTACGCCGGCCCGCTGAGCGCACTCCTCGACAGAGCTGCTGTCCGCCATCTGCATGTCATCGCGTGGGTGCTGCCGGAGTTCAGGAGCGTCTCGGCTGACCTCGCGAAGGCGCGCGCCGCTGCAGCGTTCCGGTCGCGCGGAGGGCATCGGTTCGCGGCGTTGGGGTTGGACATCGAGGTGTCGGAGGGAGCGTCGGCCGCGCAGCGCAGCAGTCGGCTGATCGCACTCGCGCGGGCGCTGCACGGCCACATCGGCGTGCCGCTCGTCTCGATCGTGCCGCCGCCCGTGGGCTTCAGTCACCACCCGTCGTACTGGCCCGGCTTCCCGTGGCGCACCCTCGCCGGATACTCCGAGGCGATCGCCACCATGGGTTACTGGAGCGCATCGCACAACGCGGAGCCGGGTGGCTACACCCGCACGGTTCTCGCGCAGACGCGGTCGCTGGTCGGCCGGTCGTCGTATCCGATCCACGTGATCGGCGGGTTGGCATCGGATACGAGTCCGGCCGGAGTGGCGTCCTTCTGTCGCGTTGCGCGCAGCGATCACGCGCTGGGCGCAAGCCTCTACGACCTGGCTTCGACGCCGGCCTCGTTGTGGGCTCCGTTGCAAGCCTGCCGCCGCGTCGGCAGCTGACGGATGCCAGACTTGGTCCGTTCATAGGACATCAGGAGGAGCACACATGTCGGTCGAGGTCGGCGACAAGGCACCGGATTTCACTCTGCGGGACCAGCACAAGCAAGAGGTCACGCTGTCAGACTTCCGCGGAGAGAAGAACGTCGTGCTGCTCTTCTATCCGTTCGCCTTCACCGGGGTGTGCACCGGCGAGCTGTGCGCGATCCGTGACGAGCTGCCCGAGTTCGAGAACGACGACACCGAGATTTTGGCCGTTTCGGCCGACACGTCGCACGCGCTGCGGATCTTCTCCGAGCAGGAGAAGCTCGAATACCCACTGCTGTCCGACTTCTGGCCGCACGGCGAGGTTGCCAAGGCGTACGGCGTCTTCGACGAGAAACTCGGCGCGGCCACCCGCGGGACGTTCATCATCGACAAGGAAGGGATCGTCCGCTGGAAGGTCGTGAACGCCATCCCCGATGCGCGTGACCAGGCGGAGTACAAGAAGGCCCTCGCCGCGCTGACCTAATGCTGACCTGATGCCTTGCTATCGCTGCGGTGCCCGGCAGACCGACCCGGTGCGCGGCCCCAGCCCATGGAAGCGCGGGGTCCGGGCCGGTGACATGGTGCTCATCTGCCCCGACTGCCAGCGCACGCACGACTGGACTGCGGACATGGACCGCTGCCCGTCCTGCGGCTCCGCCGCATTGACGCGCGCGCTCGGTGAGACGTCCTGCAAGTCATGTGGAGCGGTCGTCGTACCGAGCGAGGGGCACGACGAACCTCTGCAGGAACCGGCGCACGAGTCAGCCCCTGGACTGTCCGACGAAGTCTCGGCGGCGCTCGAACGCACCTTCCGCCGCCGCTAGGTGAGATCGTTACGGTCACGCACCCGCCGGGTCTGTAGCTCAACGGTAGAGCGCCACGCTTACAACGTGGAGGTCGCAGGTTCGACACCTGCCAGACCCACCCACAGCCCGTAACCTGCGCGGGTGACCGCCGCACGACTCGCCGACGTCGTCGCGGTACTCGACGCCTTCTACCCGCCGGGAACCGCGGAGTCCTGGGATGCCGTCGGCCTCGTCTGTGGTGATCCGCACGCCGAGGTACGCCGAGTGCTGTTCGCGATCGATCCTGTGGGGGCGGTCGCAGACGAGGCCGTGAAGGGTGGTTACGACCTCGTCGTCGCACACCATCCACTGTTCCTGCGGCCCGTGCACGGGGTTGCGGCGACGACGCCAAAAGGCCGCGTCCTGCATCGACTGCTGACCGCCGGCGTCGCGCTGCAGGTCGCGCACACCAACGCGGACGTCGCGCGGCCCGGCGTGAGCGACGCATTGGCCGAGGCACTCGGCCTGACCGACGTCGAGCCGTTGCAACCGCAGACCGACGACGTCGACAAGGTCGTCACGTTCGTACCGCACGACGACGTGCAGCGCGTGCTCGACGCGCTTGCCCTCGCCGGTGCCGGCGCGATCGGTGCGTACACCCGCTGCGCGTGGACCACCGCAGGCCTCGGCACGTTCCGCCCGGAGCAGGGCGCCAACCCCACCATCGGTGCGGTCGGCCAGGTGGCAGACGTGCCGGAGACGCGCATCGAAATGGTGCTGCCGCGGCATCGCCGGCAGGCTGTGGTGGGCGCGCTGCTGGCCACGCATCCCTACGAGATGCCGGCCTACGACATCTACGAGCTCGCCGGTCTTCCCGCAGAACGAGGGCTCGGGCGGATCGGCGTACTGCCACAGCCGGAATCGCTCGATGCGTTCGCCCGCCGGGTGACCACTGCACTCCCGGCCACGTCAGCCGGTATCCGCGTCAGCGGCGATCCGACCCGTCGAATACGTCGTGTCGCGGTGTGCGGCGGGGCAGGCGACAGCTTGCTCGATGTTGTACGCCGTGGCGACCTGGACGCATATGTGACGGCAGACCTGCGCCACCATCCGGCGAGCGAGCACGGTGAAAGCGACGGTCCTGCGTTGGTTGACGCCGCGCACTGGGCGACGGAATGGCCGTGGCTCGGACCGGCAGCGCGAGCGCTAACGACGGCGCTCAGCCAAGGCCTAGGCGTTACGGTTGAGACCTCGGTCTCCACGCTCGTCACCGATCCGTGGACCACCCATGTCAACGAGGAGCCGGCTGCCGGATCGTGAACGCCTCCCCGGAATCGCAGCTGCGGCTGCTCGACCTGCAGTCGCTCGACACGGCCATCGACCAGCTCAGCCACCGCCGCGACACCTTGCCCGAGCATGCGGAGGCGGCTCGGCTCACCGCGCGACTCCATGATCTCGCCCGCGAGATCGTCGTCACCGAGACAGAGAAGAGCGACATCGCAAAGGAGCAAGCCAAGGCGGAGGGCGACGTCGACCAAGTGGTCACCCGCGCGACCCGCGACCAGCAACGCCTCGATGCGGGACAGGTCGGCTCGCCGCGGGAGCTGGAGAACCTGCAGTCGGAGATCGCCTCTCTCGCCCGCCGGCAGAGCGACCTCGAAGAGACCGTGCTCGAAGTCATGGAGCGCTTCGAAGACGCCGACCGCCGGCTTGCGGCGCTCATCGCCGAACGCGACCAGCTGACCGCGGAGGCCGAAACAGTCGAGGAGCGGCGCAGTGTCGCACTGGCCGATATCGAACGCGAGCTCGGCGCGACGACCGGGCAACGCGCGGGGGTCGCCGCGCAACTGCCGAGCGAACTTCTTGACCTTTACGAGAAGGTGCGCGCTCAGCACGGGGGTGTCGGTGTCGCGCAGCTACACCGAGGGCGATGTGAAGGCTGTCACCTCTCGCTCGACGCGTCGTCACTCAACGCACTGCGCGTCGCGCCGCCGGACGCCATCGTCCGCTGCGAGGAGTGCCGTCGGATCCTCGTGCGCACGGCCGACTCCGGACTATGAGCCCCGGGCAGTGAGCCGACACCTCATCGTCGAGGCGGACGGGGGATCGCGGGGCAACCCAGGCCCGGCCGGCTACGGCGCCGTCGTACGCGATGCGGAGACCGGCGAGGTCTTGCGCACCGCCGCACGTTCACTTGGTACGACGACCAACAACGTGGCCGAGTACGAAGGCCTGCTGGCCGGGCTGCGCGCCGCGGTCGAGATCGACGCGCACGCCGAGGTCGACGTTCGGATGGACTCCAAGCTCGTCGTCGAGCAGATGAGTGGCAACTGGAAGGTCAAGCACGAAGGCCTGCGTCCGCTGGCCAAAGAGGCGGCGGCGCTGATCCGCGCGCTCGGCACAGTGCGCTTCTCGTGGATCCCGCGCGAGCAGAACGGCGCCGCCGACCGGCTCGCGAACGAGGCGATGGACGACGCCGCAGCCGGCCGTGACTGGACGCCGCGTGAGCCGGCCGCGTCGCTGGCACCGACGAACAGGCTGCCGGGGTGGATGTCACCACCGGCCCCGCCGACGACGACCGTGTTGCTGCGGCACGGACAGACGGAGCTCTCCATCGGAAAACGGTTCAGCGGACGCGGCGACCCGCAGCTGACCGACCTTGGCCTCGCCCAAGCCGAGGCGGCTGCGCAGCGGCTGGCACGTCGCGGTGACATCGCCGCAGTCGTGTCGTCGCCGTTGTCACGCGCTCGGCGTACCGCTGAAGCAGTCGCCGGCGCACTGGAGCTCGACATCACCGTCGACGAGGACTTCGCCGAGACCGACTTCGGCGACTGGGAAGGGCTGACGTTCGCCGAGGTGCGTGAACGTTGGCCCGCCGAGATGGCTGCCTGGCTCGCCGATCCCGCGGTCGCTCCGCCGGGCGGCGAAAGCTTCGCGGCAACAGCGAAGCGGGCCCTTCGCGGCCGGGACCGGGTCACGGCTGCGCACCCCGCGGAGACCGTGCTCATCGTCAGCCACGTGACGCCGATCAAGATCCTCACCCAGGACGCGTTGCAGGCGCCGCCGTCGGCGCTATACCGGTTGCACGTTGACCTTGCCGCGGTCGCTGAGCTCGACTGGTACGCCGATGGCCCCGCCGTCCTCCGGCTCTGGAACGACACGTCGCATCTGGCCGCCCGCTGAGCTCGGCGTCGCCGGTTTCGCCGCACATCGGCGGTTTGTTGGATTTCTTGCTAAAATCCACCCAACTGTGAACCCCCTCACCCGCGCGCGAGCGCTCCTAGTCGCTGGCGCGGCGGTCATTGCTGCTGCCACGGTTTTGGGCACCCAGCAGGGTGGCCCGGCGGCGGCTGCAGCCGGCGGCGCAAGCGGAACCGGCAACTGGCGCACTGTCTTGACCCAGCACACCCCGCTTGTCGGGCAACGCGCGGCTGAGAACGACCACGTCCAGATGGCGCCGGTCGATGCCACGATCTATGCGCCGAACACCGCCGCCAACCTGCTCAGTGCAGTGCAAGCCGCGGGAAAGCTCGGGCTCGCACCCGGTAGTCATCCGTGGAAAGAGCGCGGACCGTTCGGGGTCGACTTCATCCCCGGCATCGCGAACGGTGGCGAGAAGCTCGAGACCATCGGCGGCATCGGTACGACGCTCGCCGCCGACCCGACGAATCCCAACGTGGCGTACTTCGGCACGCACGGCGGCCTCTACGTCACGCGCGATGGCGGCAAGACTCTGCAGAACCTCACCGACGGCAAGCTCCCGCACGTTCCGGTGGGCGCAGTCGCGGTAGACCCGCAGGATGCCAAGACGATCTACGTCGGCACCGGTGTGTCACTGCTCACGATCAGCGACGACGCGATCGGCGTCGGCATGTACGTCAGCCACGACGGCGGCAAGACGTTCGTCAGACCGGCCCACAACATCGCGGCGTACGGCGTCAACGCGATCCTCGCCACGGCGCAAGGCGCAATCGTTGGCACCAACGCCGGTGTTTACCGCTCGACCGACCACGGCGCGAGCTTCGCGCGCGTGCATCTGCCCACCAACGCGACCCACACAGCCGACGGCCCAGACCCATTCGGCAACTGGGTGCAGACGGTCGTCGCACGACCCGAACACCCCAACGAGGTCACGATCGATGTCGGCTTCGCATACGGGAAGTACCCGGGCCCGGACGGCAAGCCGGTGGCAACAGGGAACGGTCTGTACCGATCGACGGACAGTGGCGCGCACTTCGCGTACTTCAGCGGGAACGCCGGGCTCGCGAGCCCGCTCTCCGATGCGACCAGCGACCCGCTGGGACGGATCAGCCTCGCCTACGGCACGGCTCCCGGACAGGACCAGACGCTCTGGGCGTTGGTGAGTGACGGCGGCCGCGCGCGCGGCGCATCCGAACGCGACCTGCCGGACAGTCCGGATCCGTTCGGACTCGGGCTGGACCCGGGCAAGACCAGCGAGATGGGTGGCTTGTACCGCTCACTCGACGACGGGGCGACGTGGTCGCTGCAGGCGATCCCGGAGACGTTGCTCACTGCCTTGAACTCGACGCAGGCCGGGCTTGCCGCCCTCGACTACGCGCCCGGCGTGCAGTCGTCGTACAACAACTGGGTCGCGACCGACCCGATCGACCCGAACCGGGTCTACATCGGGCTCGAGGAGGCGTTCGAAGGCGAGTACGGCGCGTTCAACCCGTCGAACATCGGCAACCCGACGAACACCAACCTCACGACGAAGTTCCAGGTGATGGAGCGCTACGCCGACGTCTGCGGCTTCTACAGCACCGTTCTCTACAGCGAGGGTGGCCTCATCACCGGCCGCGGTGGGCAGCCCGGCACACCATGTCCATCGCAGGTGCCGTTGTACGGCGGCCCATCGACACATCCCGACCAGCACTCTGTGGCCGTCGTGACGTTGCCGGGCGGCGGCGAACGGATGTACAGCGGCAACGACGGCGGCCTGTTCGTGCAGGACGCGTCGACTGAGCTCGACTCGGTGCTGGGCTCCGGCAACATCACCGGTTTCGGCAACGCCAAGTGGACGGCGGACAACTCCGTTTCGACGACGCTGCCGTACCACGCGAACTTCTGGAGCCACGGCCGGCTCCTGGTGGCGTTGCAGGACAACGGCGCGGCGTACGTCGAGCCCAACGGGCATGGCGTCGAGATCTGCGGCGGCGACTCGATGGAGGTGCTGCCCGGTCCGACCGACGACAGCTTGTTCTGTACACACGGCGGTGACACCGTCGACTACGTCACCGGTAACGGCAAGACAACGTACGACGCGTCGCCGCTGCTGAGCTCGGCGTTCGGCATAGCGCCGCTGGCGCAGGACCCGCTCAACCGCAATCACCTGATCGCCGCCGGTCGCGACGTACAAGAGCTGACGAACCCGCACCCCGGTGGCCTGATCAACACCGGCGACTGGGCCACCGTCTTCGACGCAGGTCAGTCGTCCGTCAGCCGGTTCCCGGGGTCGAACTGCCCCGGCGGCGCAGCGAAGTGCGACTGGCAGGCGAGCGCTGCCGCCGTGCACGGCAACACGACGTACGTCGCGATCTGTGGCGTGTGCCGCGCGAACTTCTCGGACACGTCGTTCGTTCACGCGACGCTGGTGACGAACTACCAGCCGGGTTGCACGCGAGCGATCCAGTCGAAGAAGTGCTGGCACAAGACCAAGGGCATCGGCTTGCCGAAGCGCCGCATCGCCGGCGTCGCGTTCGACCCCACCGATCCCAAGACCGTGTACGTCGGGCTGCAGGACCTCTCATTGATCGGCTACAACCCGGCGATCAACGGCATCCAGCGCGTCATGGTCAGCCACGACGGCGGCGACCACTTCACCGACATCTCCGGCAACCTGCCCAAGGCGAACGTGACCGACGTCATCGTGCGCAACAACCAGCCAATCATCTCGACTGATGTCGGCGTCTTCACAGCTCCCAAGGGGAGTACGACGTGGGTGCGGCTCGGCACCGGCCTGCCGGGTGTGCGTGTCGCCGACGTGCGTTTGGACTCCACCGGCCGCTACATGGTCGTGCCGATGTACGGCCGCGGTGCATGGGTCTACGACTTCGGGCAGCGCGCGCAGTCGGGCAGCGGCGTCGTCCCGCCCATCAGCGGCAACAGCGGCAAGTCCCTGGCGACGACCGGATTGCCGCCCGCGCTTGCGCTCGTCGGTCTGCTTTTCGTGCTTGTCGGTCTGCTCACCCGCCGCCAGCACCGCCGCAGTCTCGCTCGATAGTCGACGGCTCGGTGCGGCTGGCGCCTTTATCGGGCTCCCGGCCTCGTCGCGTCGCGGCGGGCTTCGCCGTACCATGATCGGTACGGCGGACGAGCCGGCCGGGCGGCCGCGTCGGGGTGCTCTTCGGAGCGTCTCGCCGAGGAAGGTCCGGGCTCCACAGGGCAGGGTGGTGGGTAACGCCCACCCGGGGTGACCCGCGGGACAGTGCCACAGAAAGCAAACCGCCCGCTGCTCCGGCAGCGGGTAAGGGTGAAACGGTGGTGTAAGAGACCACCAGCGTCCGAGGTGACTCGGGCGGCTCGGTAAACCCCACCCGGAGCAAGGTCAGACAGGGAGCGTTCGAGGGCGGCCCGCCCGAGCTCCCGGGTAGACCGCTAGAGCGTGTCGGCAACGGCACGTCGAGAGGGATGGTCGCCGGCTGCGGCGTACTTGTACGGCGTAGTACACAGAACCCGGCCTACAGGCCGACTCGTCCGCCCCAAGCCGTTTCACGCCAGCCCCGACGTGACCGGCTATGCGTGAACGCTGTCATGTTCCTCACGCGCCTGTCGGGCCTCTTGACCCCCTCCACAGGCGTCCGGGTACGCATCGGCGATCGCCGCGGCGAACGGTGCAGCCACCACAGCGAGCCGCTGCACGAAGACCACGTCGCTCCGTCGCAACCGCGCGATGACGAGCTCGCGCGGACTCAGCACGACGACCGTGTCAACGACCGCGGCCAGGAACGCGCCGCGTTCGTGAACGCCATCAGCGTCCAGCGCTGGCCATCGTCATCGGTGAAGGTGATACGGAGCAGTGGCCGGCCCTTCTTCGGCTCGACCCGTCGCTCACGGTAGCGAAGCGGAAACGAACAGAGCCGGCGTTCTACTACGTCGGCCCTTCGGATGCGCGAGCGTCATGTAGTGACGCATACACGGCAACCCCGCCGTGGAGTCCCGTCGATTCGGCGTTACTGGGGCGCCCCGGACTCCAGGACGGTGGGGTCAAGCATTCGCCGCATCCTTCCGACGGGTCATCTGTAGATATCGGGTACGCCGTCCCGAGGGGAGAGGATCGTGCTCATGTACGGCGGCGGGTCGTCGGTGACGGATCCACGGGTGCAGGCTGTGTGTGGCGCGGTCGGACCGTACGGGTGGCGCGCGATGACAGCCGAGATGGTCGCCCGACGACTGCTCGGCACGGTGGACCGCCTGCTGGTCCTCGAAGTCATCGGTGCGACGGGTGCTGACCGTGCGATCGAGCTGGCCGTCGTCGAACCGGGCGATCGCAACGACGAGCGGCTCGAGCCGTTGGTGCGCCTCATGGCCAGCTTTCGCTGGCGGGACGTGACCTTGACTCGTCTCGTGCAGTTGCTGCTTGAGGGGCTTGACAACTGGTGGTCGCGGCGCGAGGCGTTCGATCGCGAGCTTACGCGCCTGCTCGACGAACAGCATTGACGGCTACTGCCGCGACATTGCCAGGCGCATCTCGCTCTCGCTGTCGGTGATGAGGTCCCCGGACAGGTCCATCGTCACGGTGTGCAGGGTGCCGGTGAACCGAAATGGCGTCGTGTAGACCGGATCGACCGGTAGGCCCGGGTTGGACCCACAGGTCAGGCCGCCGGGGTTGAACGCAACCGGCGTTGTCCGCGGGAAGTCGGTCTCGCCAACCAGTTTCTTGTCGACGTAGAGCTGGGCCCGGCCCGGGGTGCCCGCACCCTTCGCGAGGTCCATGGGGCCGGTCGGCTCGAACTCGAACCGCAGCTCGTGGCGCCCGGCCGGAACCACATCCTTTGAGGAGACGCGGTAATGCTCACGACGTACGTAGTTGTGCGTGTAGTGCAGCTTGCTGGCCTGCATGAACAGCGACCAACCTCCGACACCCGTGCCTTGGCAAAGCAGCACGCCCTCGGCGCCGCCCTCCGGGATCTCGACGTCCGCGGTGATGGAGTGCGGGCGATTGAGCACACGCGGCGCACCGAACGCGGGCACGGTCTGGGTGGCGGGTCGGTACGTGTACCGGTTCCTGGTCTCGGCGACCGTGGGCCGCTCGGTCATCAGCCGGGTGAGTCCGCTGCCGTCGAGGGGCAGCACGTTGTACTTGCCGGCTTCCACGTACCACTGCGCGATCAGTCCGTTGAGGACGTCGCGGTGTTGCGCTGCGACGTTGTTGTTCTCCGTCGGGTCATCGGTGACGCGGTAGAGCTCCCAGTGGTTGGCATCGAGATCGGTCAACGTCTCCGCGCTGATGGGGGCGCCGAACGGCACGTCGGCCTCGGCGAATGACGGGCCCGGCCAGGGGCAGACCGCGCGCCAACCGTCGTGGTCGATGGCACGGTGACCGAACATCTCGAAGTACTGCGTGCGATGGCGGGTCGGTGCCTCCGGGTCATCGAACGTGTAGGCGAGGCTGACCCCTTCGATGGGGGCCTGCGTCACACCGCGGATCGTCGTCGGCGGCTCGACCCCGAGGACCTCGAGCACGGTGGGCACCATGTCGATGATGTGCGCGTACTGATGGCGCACCTCGCCCTTGGCTTTGATGCCCTTCGGCCAGGACAGGAGGAACGGGTCGTTCGTGCCGCCGCGGTAGGTCTCGCGCTTCCACCGCCGGAACGGCGTGTTGCCGGCCCAGGTCCAACCCCACGGGTAATGGTTGAACGTCGTGGGACCGCCGAGCTCGTCGATCGCGTTGACGGTTTCTTCGAGAGTCTCCTGGGCGTTGTTGAAGAACTGCAGCTCGTTGGTGGTGCCGCTGACGCCACCTTCGGCACTGGCGCCGTTGTCGGAGACCAGCATGATGAGCGTGTTGTCGTACTCGCCAGTCGCTTTGAGGAAGTCCAGGATCCGACCGATGTGGTGATCGGTGTGGGTCAGGAAGCCGGCGAACACCTCCATCATGCGAGCAGCGACCCGGCGGGCGTCCGGCGAGAGCGACTCCCACTCCGGGACGTCTGGATCGTGCCGGGATAGCTGGGCATCTTTCGGCATGATGCCGAGCTTTTTCTGCTGAGCGAACACACGCTCCCGGTAGGCGTCCCAGCCGTCATCGAACTGGCCCTTGTAGCGGTCAGCCCATTCCTTCGCGACATGGTGCGGCGAATGTGCGGCGCCGGTGCAGTAGTGCAGGTAGAACGGCTTGCTCGGCGCGACCTGCTTCGCGTCGGCGATGAACTGGATTGCTTTGTTGGCGAGGTCCTGGTTGAGGTGGTAACCCTCTTCCGGCGTCGCAGGCGGCTCCACCGGGTGCTGGTCGTGGACCAGGCCGGGATACCACTGGCTCGTGTCGCCGCCGAGGAAACCGTAGAACCGCTCGAAGCCTCGCCCGAGCGGCCACCGGTCGAACGGGCCCGCTGCCGACTCGTACTCCGACGGCATTAGGTGATACTTGCCGACCATGTAGGTGTTGTAGGCATGCTGGGCCAGCATCTCCGACAGGAACCCGTTCTCGAACGGGATGTTCCCGTTGTATCCCGGATAGCCCGTCGCGAGCTCGTTGATCGAAGCCGTTGCGTTGGAGTGGTGGTTGCGCCCGGTGATGACACAGGACCGCGATGGCGAGCAGAGTGCGGTGGTGTGCATGTTCGTGTACAGCAGACCTGCCGCTGCAATGCTGTCAATGTTCGGCGTCGCGATCGGACTGCCGTAACACCCCAACTGCCCGAAACCGGTATCATCCAGCACGATCATCAAGACGTTGGGAGCCCCCCGGACCGCGCGCAGCGGCTGCGGCCATGCTGGGCTCGACACGTCCGTCGTCAGACCGATCACGCCGGGAAAAGCCGTGCCCGGCTTGTACTCGATTAGCGCCATGGCATGGCTCCTCGCGTCGGTTCCGAGAACTACTCGAAGGCAACCACCAACCCGGGCGCCGCCCATCGTCCTGTTTGGGGGAACTGGCGCGAGCTGCCGTTACCGCTCGCTTCGGCTTGGAAGGTAAACCGCACCGAACCGGCGTTCGCGTTCACTCCAGAAGCACGCAACTAGCGCCCGGGTCCCCGCGCTATTCCGCCACCCGATGCGGCATGCTTGCGGCCTGTGCCTCGAGCCAAAGTTCTGTGTGTCGTGCTGGGGGCGGGCCTGATCGCATGTGGTAGCCACAGCCACCCCGATCCCAACGCCGTCGCCTCGGCCAAATGCGTGTTGCCGCTCGCGGAGCGGCTGAATGTTCCTGACGGAGTTCAGGTCGAAGAACAAGGTGTACGAGTCACCGACCTCGGCGCAGGCCGTCGAAAAGTAACTGGCCAGGTCATGAAGCCGGGTGGGTCGTTTCACGCGTTCACGTGCGTGGTTGCTCCCGATCCGTCGGACAAGCTGCGAGGTCTGCGAATCGAGTCCCTGACTATCCAGGACTCCGCCGGATAGCTGCCGCTGTGTTCGGGCATCACAGTGCCCCGTCCGAGCAGTGCCGGCGTTCCCATACGCCTCGACAACTGCAGTGATCTTGGATTGCGGCCCTCCAGAGCGACGATCGAGAGCCGCAACTCCAAGACCACGGCGACAAAGGCGTACGGGAGGCGCCGTTCCCGGTTTAGATGATGGCTAACGTTTGGGGCCGTGAGCACCGCAGCCGACGAGCGCGGAACGATCAGCATCGTGAACGACTACCGCTGGATCCTCGACCCACGGTTGGGCACTATCGCTGTCTACCTGGATGGAAGACGGGCCGGGACTGTGCCGTTGCGAGGGCGCCTCGACCTAGTCGTGTCGGCCGGCGGGTATCGAGTCCGTGTCCGCTTGTGGTGGTTCTGGTCGCTTAGCGTCGAGGTCGACGTGTCGCCGGGCGGTCGTTCCGTGTTGAGAGCGGACCAGCCGCCGGGGCCGGTGGGGCGCGCCATGTTGCGATTGATGTTGCACCCTTACAGCGCCTGGTCGTTGGTACCGGACACCTCGGGGAAGGCGATCCCGGCGACCGTCCCTTTTGCGACAGTGGATGAACGGCGCCGCAAACGCTTGATCCTTTACGCCTTCGCGTTCTTGGCGGTCTTCGTTCTCCTTGCCTTCCTCGTGCACTAGGGCTCTGGGGCGCGCGCCTCCACAGCGACCCAAACTGCGATTTCAGACCGTGCGCGAGGTGCCGATCTGTAAGGGCCGATCTGTGACGCGTCACGCTCCACCGACCCAGAAGTGCACGGCCAGAAAGATCAGGAAAGTGACCAACGCAAGGCCAAGCAGAACGCCGACGACAACGGCCAAGCCCAGACCCTTGATGCCCGAGGCAACTGGGTCGACATCGGATTCTTGGTGACGACCAGCCACAAGACTGGTCATGCCTGGTGCGGTGGACGCGAAGGGCCGCTCGCGAACGCGAGCCGCCGTTAGGTGGCGACCTGGATCAAGGCGATCGTGTTTCCGTCCGCATCCACGGTTGTTGCCTTCCGCCCGGCATCGCCGACCGGCTCAACAGGTCCGAACGTCATGTTTCGGGATGCCAGTTCTTGCAAGGCCTCGTCCAGGTCGGACACCGCGATCGTGAGCAAGCCGTCGCCTGCGCGGTCGGCATCGTGGAGGACATAGACCCAGCCGCCATCGGTGACACGCCACATCACTTCGTTGTCGTTCGGCACGATGTCCGGTTCGCGACCGAACAGTCGTCCGTACCACTCGGTGGCCGCACCCAGCTCGCGAACCCGAACGCCGGCGAAGAGCACCTGCATCGGCATGGGACCAGCCTGCCATCGCGAGAGGTGTGGTTCGCGAAGGGCCGTTCGCAACCGCAGAGCCGCCGTTCGGACGGTCTGTCCGGCACCATTTGCGGATGGGCCTCGGGCGACGGTTGAAACGGCTTGATGACCGTGTTCTCGGCACCCGGCCGGATGAGCCCTACACGTCCAGCCACTGGTTCAGCACGTTGATTCCCGCCGCAGCCGTCTTCTCTGTCGGCCTGGGTTTTCTAGTCGCCGGTGACCGGCGGATGGGTTGGTTCTTGATCGCCTTCGTGGGCGTCGGTCTCCTGTTCTGGCTCGCGCGTGACTGGTTCCGGCGGTAGACGGGGGTAACGGCCGTTCTTCGCCGTACTGCAGGGGCCGCTCGCGAGCGCCCGAGAACAACGGCAACTTCGCACCGGCGTTCACCTACGGAACCGATTCGGCCAAGATTCGAGGGATGGGCCTGCCTCAGCAACTGAAGCGCCTGGACGAACGGGTGCTTGGGCCGCCGCGGCATCGGAATCCGGAGACGACCGCCGCCATAAATGTGCTTGCCTACGCCTTGTTCGCCGTAGTGGGCGCGGTCGTGGCCCTCCTTGGTCACCCAGGCTACGGCTGGAGCTTGTGTGCCCTCAACGTTTTCCTCGGGGCCTTCCACGGGCTTCGCTACCTCTCGTTGCGAAAAGGCAACGAAGAATGGGACGACGAATAGGGGCCCGTAGCGGCCGACGTTGACCGCGAGGACGCGATGGGCCGTTCGGAGTCGCCGATCGCACCGGCTCGGTAACAACGCCCGACCTGCGAGGGGCGCGACGTTATCCGTTGCCCGGTTGACGAGATGCCGCAACACCAGTCGGCGATCCGCCGTTCATCACGGCTACGGCCTATGTTGGGACTGCCCGTGCAGGGGAGGCATCAGCCGTGAGCACCAGCGCACCCCGACCTCCGAAGCATCCGCCGCCGTGGTTTGTGCACAACGCCTGGCGCCTTCATCGGGCGCTCAACCGACTCACCGGCGGTCGCCTCTTGTGGACCACGTCGAACAAACGTGGATGGGGTGCGCTTCGTCTCACGACCATCGGACGGAAGTCCGGGCAAGAGCGCAATGTGATCGTTGGCTACCTCGAAGATGGCCCAAACCTCATCGCACTCGCGATGAACGGCTGGGACGAGGGTCATCCCTCCTGGTGGCTCAACCTGCAGGCACACCCAGAGTCGGTCGTTAATTGAGCGGCCAGCGTCCGCGCCCAATACGCGCGCGTATGGCGGAGGGAGAGGAGCGAGACCAACTCTGGCAGCGCTGGGTCGCGGTCGATCCACGACTCGCGGGATATGCCAACCAGCGGTCAACCGAGACTCCGGTGGTCATCCTCGAACCGCGCAACGAGACCGCCTAACACCGATCGGGGCCCCGAACGCCACATCGAGTAACCGCCGCTCATGTACGGCGTTCGGGATGCGCCGCTCCAGGCTCCTTGGCCGCTACTGGTGCGGCCGGGGAACGGCAATCCACGCAACGACGCCGAGCAGCGCCCCTGAAAGAACCCCGCAGATCACAGCCTTGCGCCAAGACATCAGGGGCCCGCTCCACCGGGAGTAATAGCCACCGACCCGCCACACGTAAGTGAAAATCGCCGCGAACGCCGCGCTGGATAACGCGATCTCCGAGAGCGGCCAGTGGCGCATTCTCCGGACCTTAGCCACTAACCGGCGAATGATGCGGAGTCGCGATGCTGATCAGCGCCAACGAGAATCGCAGGGACCGATGGGCCGATACTTCTCGCTTGGCGTGATGTCTAACGATCGTCTGCTGGTCGGTGCCTGAATCTAGAGTCGAGCCATGGACAAGCCGGCTATGAGCAGATCCGGGCTACCGCCGATGCCCTCCGACGAGGAGTTCATCGCGATTTTCGCTGAGGGGCTGCGAACTTGTTTGGAGGATCAACGGCAATACCTCGCGGGTTCGATCGGCGCGGCGCGGCGCTGGCTGTCGTCGGCGGCGACTACGACGAGGTTGTGACCTCAGCTCTCGACTCGCTAACCACGGAAGAGATGGCACAACTCGGTGGTACCCGCGAGGGGTGCGAGGCCTTACTGGGACTCGAGACATAAGTGCCGATCGCGTGGATGGCAGCGAACGGTATGTGCCGCTCTGTTCGGTCGCTAGGTGTCATCTCGTCACACATTCCCGCCACTACCGATCGTCTCCGTCGACAGCCGTCGACGGAGAGAACTTCACCGCGGGACCGATCGAGGCGATCATCAGCCCGCTGTGCGGGCAATAGTTAGGCGCGCTCCGAGGTGGCGTCGAATCGCAGCAAGGC
Organism: Actinomycetes bacterium; assembly: GCA_045807285.1. GTDB lineage: Bacteria > Actinomycetota > Actinomycetes > JAWWOW01 > JAWWOW01 > JBJMHR01. The sequence goes on along the minus strand of JBJMHR010000013.1, from coordinate 39,267 downwards.
GCCGATCCCGCCGGACGGCGCGTCGGGGGCCGCGCTGCTGATGACACGCACGTCGGCGCCCGAACCAATGGCCGCTCTGATCACCACGTCGACCAGAGGAGCCCGCTGCGGGCGTTCGACGCCCATATCCGAGAGTTCCTGCGGGTCCACGGCGAGCTGCAACGGGTCGGGACCGAAGACAATGGACTCCTCCACGCGGTCGAACTGATCGCTCAGTAGCAAAGTCTCGACCGCACCGCTTTGCAATGCGGCAATGACATCGGGCACGCCTTCGCGCGCGCCACCGCCCTGTCCGCGCGCCTCGCTGAACCGGGCGAGCACAGCTAAATGTTCAGCAGCGGCGCGTTCGAGCCTCACCTCATCGACGCGATGCGCGACGTGTTCGGATCCACCGTCAGCGTGTCTGCCTCCGCCAGCGACTTCAACGAAGTTGTCCGCGAGCGCCGGAGGTAAGTGCTGCCGCAACAGCGTGATCGCCCGCTCATCCCCGCAACCGACAACAAACCGCGCGTCGACGTCTCGGGCTACCTTCTCGACGAGTCCAGCCACGTCTTTGGCGCTGCGCTGCCAACTCTCTTCAACGCTCGCGTCAAACCGTTTGGCCGCCCAGCCGCCGGTGCCCGTCTTGTGCAGGGGCCACGGCGCCACGTCCCCCGTAGTCGCAGTCCTGGGGTGATCGTCACCGTCGGTGTATGCGAGCACGTCTGCGCCGGCTCGATCAGTCAGTACGACGACATGCGGTAGCCACATCGACTGCGCTTCGATCAGAGGAAGCAGTCGCGGCAACGGGCCCACCACAAGGTCATCGCCACCATCGGGTGGCGTGGGCAACCATCTGGCAAGGTGCAACTGGCCTGGCGATGCGATGACGACGCGCGTCCCGCCGGCAGGAGCCTGGTCCAGCACAACCGGCGTCAGCATTTCGATCGTTGCCGCGTCGACGTCGGACTCGGTGAGGGCACGTACGGCGTTCTTCCATGCCGTCTCGCGACCGGCGGCCGCGTCCTCTACCTGCGCATGCGTGTCGAGATAACCCGACACGAACGGTCCATCCGCGCTAAAAATCTTGGCAAAACCCGCGAGGTCCATACCCTCATCCCTGCCCGACGTCAGCCGCCCCTTGCTGTCAGCCGTTCAGCTCTAGCCCTTCATGCGCTTGCTTAACAGCTGCTTTCCCTGCTCGCCACCCTTGCGGCTGTCCGCCTGCGCCTTGCGGAAGAACTCAGCGAGCTCGTTGTCCCCTTCGCGCTCCGCATCCTGGATGTATGTCTCCAGCCGCAGCGCGTTGTTCAAGCACTTCTCGGTGAACCAGATGAGGTTGTAGTCCTTGTCCTTGGTGCCCGTGACTTGTCCGGTCTCAGCCGTCGCGGTCATGACCTCTCCCATCGTCAGATGCTGTCCTTGCGGCCCTACCCAGGGTCTGCCGGGGAAACTCACGTCGATATTTGCTGTCGCTTTTCGGTTAGTCGAGAGCGACGACCTGAACGATCTCCCCTGCGCGGTATTGATCAACATCTTCCGGAACCACCAGCAGGCAGTTGGCTCGCGCCAGAGCACCAGTCATGTGGGACCCCTGACGGTCACCGACCGTGACGCCGCCTTCGGTGAGCGTGCCGCGGAGAAACTGACGCAGCCCTCGACGACCATGCCGTTGTACGTCGGCGGCCAGAATCGCGCTGTGCACGGGACGCTCGCACCCGATCACCGCTCGACCGAACAACTCGAAGCAGACAAGTGCCGAGACCGGGTTGCCAGGGAGACCCAGAAACGCGGCCCCGTCGCGGTAACGGCCCCAGGCCTGCGGCTTTCCGGGTTGCATGGCGACGGGCTCGAACGTGATTCCCATCGGCGCGAGTGCCGCTTTGACCACGTCGTACCTGCCCATGCTCACACCGCCGCTGGTGACGATGAGATCGACGTCGGGCAACGCATCGAGAGCGGCGAGAAGTTCAGCGGGTTCATCAGACACTCGGTCGGTGTGGACGACATCACCACCGGCCTCGATCGCTGCCACGGTCAGCGCTGGTCCGTTGCTGTCGACGAGTTGCGCCGGTCCTGGCACCTGCCCCGGCGGCACCAGTTCGTCGCCGGTCGAGACAATCGCGATGCGGGGGCGCCGACGAACCGGCACTGATGTAACGCCAACGGTAAGCAGGGCAGCAATGTGCCGCGGGCCGAGGAAGGTTCCGCGACGTACGACGACATCACCCGCGTGCAAGTCTTCGCCCGCTGGACGGATGTGCTTCCCATCGGAGACAGCACCAACGATGTCAACGTGCAGTTCGCGCTCTCGGGTGTCTTCAACCGGAACAACAGCTTCGGTACCAGTGGGGATCGCTGCCCCAGTCATGATGCGCACCGCCGTGCCAGCCTTCACGGCGACCTCAGGCAGCCGGCCCGCTGTCACCTCACCAGCCACCGCAAGCTGACCGGGAGTGTCCGCCACCCGCACCGCGTAGCCGTCCATGGCACTGGTCGCGAACGCGGGCGAATCGACCGGCGTAACGATGTCCTCAGAGAGCATGCGCCCGGCACTGTCCACCACCGGTACCCGTTCCGTCGGCAACGCGGGCAAGAGTCGTCGGCAGTCCGCGAGGTGGGCGGCGTACGGCTTCACATCAGCCGCCGGCGAAGGGGGGCAGAACCTCGAGGACAGCGCCGGTCGGCAGATCCAGCGATGCGTCGGGCGAGATCCGCTCCCCGTCCACCAACAGAGCACTGACGGCAAGCAGGTGAGCCATCTGCTCGCCGTACCGCTCCTTCAGTGTTGCGAGGACGTCATCAAGGTGGCCCGCCGGCACCCAGTCCTGCGCGCCCCCGGCGGCGTCGCGGGCGGCGGCCCAAAAACGCACGCAGACCTGCCCGGTCCTCGTCGCCGCGGACGCGTTTAGCACGGATGCGTTCTACCCACGAAGGATGTGTGGACGCAACGGGAGCCGGTCCACCGCTGGGTCTGGTTGACGCCTTCGGTCGGGTCGCGACGGACCTACGTGTGTCGGTCACGGATCGCTGCAACCTGCGCTGCACCTATTGCATGCCTGCCGATGGTCTGACCTGGTTGCCGCGCGAACAGCACCTCAGCGACAAGGAAGTTTGCCGGCTCTTGGTGATGGCGATCGAGGTGCTGGGAATCCGCGAGGTCCGGTTCACGGGGGGCGAGCCGCTGCTGCGCCGCGGCTTGGAGACGATGGTCCACTGCGCTGTCGCAGCGGGGGCGCGGGTGTCAGTCACGACCAACGGAGTCGGCCTGCGGGCGCGCGCTGCCACTCTCGCCCGAGCCGGCTTGAGCCGGATCAACGTCTCCCTCGACACACTCTCCGACGACCGGTACGCCGCCATCACCCGGCGGCGCCGACTGCACGAAACCATCGATGGCCTCGCCGCCGCGGCTGAGGCAGGCCTGCAACCAGTGAAGGTCAATGCCGTCCTCCAACGAGGCGTCAACGACGACGAAGCCGCCGACTTGCTCGCGTTCTGTCTCGATCGTGGCTACGAGCTGCGGTTCATCGAGCAGATGCCGCTGGACCCCATGCACATCTGGGATCGGCGCCAGCTCGTCACGGCCGGAGAGATCCTGGGACAACTGCGTGAGCGGTGGGTGCTCACTCCCGATCCCGCTGAGCGGGCTGGCGCTCCCGCGGAGACGTGGCTGGTCGACGGCGGTCCCGCGCGGGTCGGGGTGATCGCGTCCGTCACGCGACCCTTCTGCGCGGATTGCAACCGCACCCGGCTGACAGCGGACGGGCACGTTCGCAACTGTTTGTTCGCCCGCGAAGAGACCGACTTGCGTACGCCGCTGCGCGCCGGCGCGACCGACGCCGAGCTCGCTGAACTGTGGCGGGCGGCGATGGCCCGCAAACAGCCCGGTCACGGCATTGGCGGTGACACGTTCACACAACCGGCGCGGCCCATGTCGGCAATCGGCGGGTAAGGCAGTCGCTTCAGTGCGACAGGTCGATGTCGGTCGCCTTCACGGATGCCCACACCTGCGCGCCCGGGTGCAGCCGCAACTCGGCGAGCGACGCCGCGGTGACCTCGGCGATGACTGGGGGCGGGCCGTCGAGCTCAACCCGGGCTCGTTCGCCGAGCACTTCGACGGCGCTGACACGGCCAGCCCAGATGTTGCGGGCGCTGGTTCTGGGCGGCGGCTCGGCGTACAACGTCACTGCCGATGGGCGCACTGTCGCCACGGCATCAGCGCTCGAACGGACATCCGCGCACGACAACTGGCCGCCGCCGTCCACGGCGAATGATCCCGCGGACAAGCGCCCGCGGTAGAGGTTCAGCCCGAACATCCGGGCGGCGTACGTCGTAGTGGGATGTCGAGCGATCTCTGAGGGTGGGCCGGATTGGCTGATGCGACCATCGATGAGGACGACGATGCGGTCGGCCAGAGTGAGCGCTTCGACCGGATCGTGGGTGACGAGCAGGCACGGTCCGCGGTAGCGATCGATGACGGCCTGAAGCCAGTGACGGACAACCGAACGCGTTTGTGCGTCCAGTGCGGACAGCGGCTCGTCGAGGAGCAGATAGTCCGGCGCGGTAGCGAGCGCGCGGGCCAGCGCGACGCGCTGGGACTGTCCGCCGGACAGTTCGTGGGGAAGACGGTCGGATAGCCCGCCGAGGTCGAGCTCGCGGAGTGTCCGTTCGGCGAGGCGGTCCGCTTCCGCGCGCCGCATCCTGCGACTGCGTGGCCCGAACGCGACGTTGTCGCGCGCGGACAGGTGCGGGAAGAGGCGGGGCTCTTGGAAGACAACGCCGGCACGTCGCTGCCGCGCACACGTGCGTACTTGCTCCGTCGTGTCCTCGAGAACGGTTCGGTCGATCGTGACGCGACCGGCTGTCAACGGCTCGAGCCCGGCGAGCGCGCGCAGCAGAGTGGTCTTGCCTGCACCGTTCGGTCCGATCACGGCGACCGTCTCGGCGTCGTCGCATTGCAGGGAAACGGCGAGGTGGAAGTCGTTTCGTCGTACGTCGACGTCGGCGTGCAGGCTCACCGCAGTGGACTCGTGCGCAGCCAACGATCACGCAGCACCAGCAGGATGACGACACTCGTCGCAAGCAGGACCAGCGCCAAGGCGAGCGCAGCCGGTGGGTCCGATGCCAATGCGACATAGGTAGCCAACGGCAGGGTCTGCGTCCTGCCGGGAAGGTTGCCGGCGAATGTGATCGTTGCGCCGAACTCACCGAGCGCTCGCGCGAACGCCAGTACCGCGCCCGCGCCGATCGCCGGTCCTACCAGCGGCATCGTGACCCGGCGGAAGGTCGTCCACGCGTCAGCACCGAGCGTGGCCGCTGCCTCTTCGTAGCGCTGATCGGAAGCTGCCAGCGCACCCTCCACACTGAGGACGAGGAACGGCATCGCGACAAAGGTCTGCGCGGCGACCACGCCGGCGGTTGTGAACGAGAGGCCGATGTGGGCACTCGCCATTGCCGACCCGAACACCCCGCGTCGGCCGAACGCGTAGAGCAGAGCCAGCCCACCGACAACCGGCGGCAACACGAGCGGCAACGTGATCAGGGCACGAACCAATCGCCGGCCCGGGAACGCGACCCTGGCCACAAGCCACGCCAGCGGGACACCGATCAGCACGGACAAGGCGGTGGAACACGCCGCCGTCACCAAGGAGAGCCGCAGTGCCTCTCGCGCAATGGGCTCGTCCAACAACGAAGTCAATTGACCCCACGGCGCGCGGGCGAGCAAACCGGCCAACGGCAACAAGAGGAAAACCAACGCAACACCAGCGGGCAACAGCAGCGCCATCGGCAGCGCCCCGGAGTCTCGGCGCGCCGTCATGGCGGTCCGAAGCCGGCAGCGCTCAGCACGGCCTGCCCGGCACTAGATGTCACGAACTGTTCGAACGCCGCCGCGAGCTCGGTGTGCGGGCGGCCGGTCACCACGCCGATCGGGTACCGGGATCGCGCGTTGTCCGCCGACGGGATCGGTATTGCGACCACGCTGGATCGGGCGGCCTGCACGTCCGTGACGTAAACGACGGCCACGTCCGCCTGACCGCTGGTGACCGTGGCCAGCGTGGTCTTGACGTCGAGACCCTCGGTGACGGGGTGCACGCGCAAGCCCGCGTTGCGAAATACCGTCGCGGCGAGCGCGCCGCAGGGCACTTGCGGTTGGCAGACTGCGACCTTCAACCCCGGCCGGGTGAGGTCGGCCAACGTACGAACGCGGTCGCGCAGTCGGGGTGCAACGGCAATTGCCGCTGAGTTGCTGGCAAAGACCAAGGGGTGCTCGACGCGGCCGGCCGCGACGAGCTGTTGCATGTTGATCTGCGCCGCCGAAGCGAACACGTCCGCGGGAGCCCCCTGGTTGATCTGTTCGGCGAGTGTGGAACTGGCGTCGAAGTCGAATCGCACCTTGGCCTCTGGGTGGGCAACCTGAAACTGCCGGCCGAGTTCGGTGAAGGCGCCGGTAAGCGACGCGGCGGCGAAGACCGTGATCTCACTCTTCCCGTGCGCTGCTGACCCTCGCGGCCCGCCGTCCGCGAGACCGCACCCGGCGATGGAGAGGCTCGCGACCAACGTGGCGACCAGGCGGTTGGACAGCGGCTTCACTGTCGGACCTGATCGGCGACTTCCACCACCACATTGGTTGCCTTGACCGAGGCGGTGGCGAGGACGCCGGGTTCGATGCCGAGGTCCGCGACGGCTTCGCTGCTGATCAGGGCGACCATCCGGTGCCGGCCGACCTGTATCTCGACCTGCGCCATGACTCGGTCGCTGACAACACTCGTCACCAACCCGGTCAGCCGGTTGCGCGCCGACTGCCGAGCGCCGCTTCGTCCGGCCGGTAACTGGTCGGCGAATTGGTTCGTGACGAACTGGGCCAGCTCTGCGCCGCTGACGGTCATCGGCCCTCGTCGGCTGCGTCGAGCGGGCAGTTGACCGCCGTCCACCCACCGGCGGACAGTGTCATCGCTGACGCCGAGGAGATCGGCGACTTCGGCGATCCGGAAGGCGCTGGCCATGGGTCTCCAACGGCTGTGGACCCGCATATGCGGCAGATTTCGGTGCCGATTCCCGCATTTGCTGCGGTGAAACGGCTGTCGTCGGGGAACAGAGCCGTCGTGACTCTGCCCCACCTCAGCGCGGACGGTCAGGCTCGCATGGTCGACGTCAGCGAGAAAGCCGTCACGACGCGCATCGCCACTGCCGCTGGCCGGCTCCTGGTCAATGCCGTCGTCATCGATGCGTTGCGCGACGGATCCCTACCAAAAGGTGACGCGCTCGCCGTGGCGCGCATCGCCGCGATCTCGGCCGTGAAGCGGACCAGCGATCTGTTGCCCCTCTGCCATCCGTTGCCGATTACCGGCGTGGACATCGACCTCGTCGTCGGTGCCGAGGCCGTGGAGATCACGGTCAGCTGTCGGGCGGACGCTCGCACCGGCGCGGAGATGGAAGCATTGACGGGAGTCTGCGTCGCGGGGCTCGCCGTACACGACATGGTCAAGGCGCTGGATCCGGCGGCCGTGCTCGCCGATGTTCGGCTGCTCTCCAAGTCCGGTGGGCGGTCGGGCGAGTGGACGCGGCCGTGAAAGCAGCCGTCGTCACGGTGTCGGATCGGTCCGCCGCCGGAATTCGGCCGGACGGCAGCGGCCCCCTGGCGGCCGAGCTCCTGTCAGCGCTCGGATTCGACACCACCGTTGCCGTCGTACCGGACGACGCGCCATCGATCATGACGGCGCTGCGCAGTGCGCTGTCCGAACATGTCGATCTGCTCATCACGACCGGCGGCAGCGGGCTCGGGCCCCGTGACGTCACCCCCGAAGCCACGACAGCTGTCATCGACCGACCCGCTCCGGGTCTCGCTGACCTGGTCCGCCGAGCCGGAGACGTTCCCACTGCCGCGCTCTCGCGTGGCGTCGCCGGTGTCGCTGGGACAACACTGGTGGTCAACCTGGCCGGATCACTCGGTGCCGTTCGCGACGGGATCGGTGCGTTGGCACCGCTGCTGCCGCACGTCGTCAGTCAGTTGCACGGCGGCGACCATTGACCGCTCGCGTCGCACACACCGCCATCACCGCCGAGCCGCTTTCACCCGACACCTGTCTCAACGCCGTGGGGTGCGCGGGTGCCGGCGGACTCGGCGTCTTCATCGGCGTGGTTCGCGACCACGATGAGGGCCGGCAGGTCCAACGTCTCTGTTACGAGACGCATCCCTCCGCTCTGGACGCACTGGTCGACGTCTGCGCTGCCGTCAGTGAGCGCCACGACGTGCTTGCCATCGCGGCCGAACACCGGACCGGGGAACTCACCGTCGGCGAGATTGCGGTTGTGGTCGCGGTTGCCGCAGCCCACCGCCGGCCTGCGATAGAGGCAACCCAGGACTTGATCGACACGATCAAGGCAACGGTGCCGATCTGGAAACTTCAGCACTTTGCCGACGGCAGCAGCGAATGGGTCGGCTGCTGCTAGGTCCCGCCGTCCGAATGTTCGGCGACCGACGCGAGGAGCGCTCGGACCTTCTCCAGCACAGCAGGCAGCGCGTTCGCGTCGGCAGCGGCCAGCCCCGCCAGTAGGGCGGTGACTGGAGCGGCTGGTCGGTCGATACCGTGCGCGACGTCGCGCGCGAGGTCGAGGACACCATGGACATCAGGCCGTTCGACCTGCAGTTCGCGGCACACAAGGTCAACCCACTCGTCGAGCGTCACGCCCATGCTCTTGCCTGCTCCAGTTCCTGATCGGTGTCACAGTCCCACCACGGCGGAGGGAACCCTGAGAGTTGCACCCTGTGGGGCCGCAGGGCTGCGACCACATCACTGAGCCGAGCGCCGTGCGGTACGACGGGTAGGGCTGAGCGCAACACCTCGGTCGGGTACGCCGCGAGAAGGTACTGCTCACGTCCTCGGTCGTCGACAGCGACCGCCGGCGCGCTTGCGACAAGTACGTCGACCGTTGGTGATGTCACGAACGGCAGATCCGCAGCCAGGATCGCAACAACTGGGGCGCGAACCAGCGCCAATCCTGCGGCAATCGCGGCCACCGGCCCGCCACCGGGAGGATCCTCGATGACATCTCCACCCGGGCCGATCACGATGACCCGCCGAGCATCCCGTAGCGCGTCAACAGCGCGGCCGACCATGGACCGATCGCCGACCACGAGTGACGGCTTGTCCACCCCGCCGAGCCGCCGCGCACTCCCGCCAGTCAGGACCAGCCCGTCGAATTCGGTCACGTCCGTGCCGGCTCCGCGGTCGCTCGTCCGGCGGCGATGACCTGTGGGGTGGCTTCCTTGACCTTGGTCTTGATCCACTTGATCTGCGTGAGCAGCTGACGATGCAGCTCGTCCACCTGACTGAGCAGTTCGCGGTCCCGTAATGCCTGGGCGACTTGGCCGAGCATGATCCACGACAGGTCCACTTCGTGCGCCGCGGCGTACAGCCGACGCAGGTCGATCAGCAGGAGCAGGCCGGGTTCAGGCCGACGACCGATGAGTTCAGCCGTGGTACGGCGTACCGCCGCCAGCAAGGTGTCCCAAAGCGCAACGTCGTGCGGCTCGCTGATCGAAGCGTCGTAGCGTTCGCCGAGTGCGCGGACTTGTTCTGCGCGTGCGGCGCATTGCTCGGCGAGTTGATGGCCGGTATGCCAGACGTCCTGCTCGGTCGCATGCCGCTCCGCGACCTTGCGCCACTCATCTCCCAGATCGAGCTCTGCCGCATGCAACCGGCTGAGCAAGGTGCCCACCTTGTTCATCGCCCACCCCCCGCCATCGCACTCGCAGCAATATTGGGTGCCGGTGCAGGCGCGGTGCCGTCTGAGATCTTGCGGACGCGGACCGCAGCGACCTTGAAGAGCGGTTGCTTGGACACCGGATCCCACTCGGTGATTGTGAGCTCGTTCGCCGCCGTTGGATCAGCGTCCGGAGGCTTGTCCCAACTTCCGTAGTGGAAGGGCGCGAACACGACTCCGTCCCGGATGCCGCTGACGCGCAACGGTGCGCGGATGCGGCCGCGGCGCGACTCGACCTCGACCACGTCGCCTTCGGTGAGCTGCATCCGCGCGGCGTCGGCTGCCGACATCTCCACCCACATGGCAGGAGCGGCCGCGCGCAGTCGACGCGTCCGACCGGTCTTGGTTCGCGTGTGGAAGTGGTAGACCGACCTTCCCGTCGTCAACAGCAACGGGTAGTCGTCGTCCGTCGTCTCGTGCGGCTCGCTGTATTCGGCGCCCTTGAGCAGTGCCCGGCCACCGGGGTCGTGCGCGGCGTACTCGTCCTTCTCGTTCGTGGCGCCCGTTACGAGGTCGTGGCCGTAGCTCTCGCACTCATCAACACTGGTGTGGAAGCGGCCGTCGGAGAAGAGCCGCTCGGTGCCGTCCGGTGCATCCTCGGTGACCGGCCACTGGATGCCGTTGCTGGCGCGCAGTTTCGCGTACGACAGCGCGCTCTGGTCGCACGGCTGACCGCGCGACAGTTCCCGGTAGTCATCCCACGCCTGCTCCGGGGTCTCGAACTTGAGCAATGGCGCGCCGTCCTTGTCGCGCATCCCCATTCGCTTTGCGTAGTCGCAGAAGATCGCGAAATCCGACCGCGCCTCTCCCGGCGGATCGATCGCATGCTCGGAGAGGTGCACGGTGCGGTCAGCATTGGTGAACACACCGGTCTTCTCGCCCCAGATCGCGGCCGGCAGTACCACGTCAGCCAACTCGGCGGTCTCGGTCCGGAACGCATCCTGTACGACGACGAACAGCCGGTCCTGACCGAGCACGGACCGGATCCGCGCTAGCTCGGGCAGGCTGACCGCGGGATTCGTGGCGCTGATCCAGAGGAATTGGATGGACCCCTCCTCGGCGTACCGCAGCATCTGCATGACATGTGTTGGCGGTCCCCAATGCGGGATCGTCATGTCATCGACATTCCAGTGCCGCGCAAGCTTCGCGACGTGCTCGTCGTTCGCCCAGTTCAGGTGCACCGGGAGCATCCCGTTCGCGCCGGTCTCTCGTGTGTTTTCTGCCGTCGGCTGGCCGTTCATTTGGAAGACCGTGCAACCAGGCTTGCCGACCATGCCCCGGATCAGGTTGATGTTGTTGACCTGGACAGCGGCCGCCGTGGCCTGGTGTGATTGGTAAACACCCTGCAGCACCGTCGACACGAGTCGCTCCGCCGATCCCAGGATGCGCGCGGCCTCCCGGATGTCGGCCGCGTCGACCTCGCAGACCTCTGCCGCCCGCTCGAGCGAATACGCCTCGACCGTTTCACGCAGCGCGTCGAAGCCGACAGTGTGCGCGTCCACAAACGTGCGATGCACCCTGTCGTTGACGATGAGCTCGCGCAGCAATGCGTTCAGCAGCATGACGTTGGTGCCGTTGCGGATCGCCAGGTGCACGTCCGCGTGCCGCGCGGGCTCGGTCAGCCTCGGGTCGACCACCACCAGCCGCGGCGGGTCCGACCCCGCCAACCGGTCCAACATCCGGGCCCACATCACGGTCTGCGTCTCGGCCACGTTGTGCCCGACGAGGAACAGCGTGTCGCAACAGTCGATGTCGGTGTATGAGCCGGGGTCGCCGTCCGCCCCGAACGATTCGATCAACGCCCACGCCGCGGTCGACGTACACAGCCTGGTGTTGCCGTCGAGATGCGGCGTTCCGATGCCGGCCCGCGCGAGCATCGACAGGGCGTAGTAGTCCTCGGCGAACAGCTGGCCGCTCGTGTAGAACGCCATTCCGAGCGGACCCTGTTCGGCCAGGACCGACTTGGACCGCTCCACGATCAGGTCCATTGCGCTGTCCCAGTCGGACTCCCGCAACTTCCCGTCCGTTCGAACAAGCGGGCGCGTCAACCGGTCATCGGAGTAGCCGCCCTGCCAGCCGTACAGGCCCTTCGGCCCCAACCGACCGTGGTTGATCCGGTCCTCTGCACGGCCGCGCACTCCGACCACGCGACCGTCGGCGACCGCGATGTCCAGGCCGCAGCCGTTCGAGCAGAGCAGGCACGCCGACTTCACCCATCTCTCCACGGCCCCCGCATCGACCGTGAGGTGCTGGTCCACACGGACCGGCCAAGACTCGCCCGAGCCGAAGGGTGTCCGCGTTCCCCAGATGTCATCAATTCGATCCTGTGGCGCGGTCATCGACTTTCACCGCCGATGGTTGCCTCACGCACTGTCCGATCGACTGCCATGGGCGCCTCCCCAGACTTGCACTATCTAGGTCTGGTTACCGCGTCGAATCTGCCTCTAATCGGAGCGAACGCCCGGATCTCACGGTCGGTGGGGATGAGCGATCCATGACAGGGGCATGCACCGACCATGGATCAGTCGCGTGCCCCCGTTCTCGATGCGATCACAGAATTCCGTCGCCGCGGTGACGTCATTTACGGGCCGCCAGGTCACAAGCAGGGCCGTGGTGTCGATCCGCGTGTGCTGGAGGTTCTCGGGGACAAGGCATTCGCTTCGGACATGTTGATGCTGAACGGGCTGGATGACCGGGCGATGAGCCAAGGCATCCTCACCGACGCCGAGGACCTGATGGCGGACGCCGTCCGCGCGGACAAGGCGTTCTTCTCCACGTGCGGCAGCAGCCTGAGCGTGAAAGCCGCCATGCTGGCCGTCGCGGGGCCGCACGAGAAGTTGGCGATCATCCGAAACAGTCACAAGAGCGTCTCCGCCGGTCTCGTCCTTTCCGGGATCGAGCCGGTGTGGATCTACCCGCGGTGGGACGCCTCGTTGCAAGTGGCGCATCCACCGAGGGCCGACGACGTAGCCCGAGTCCTCGACGCGGCTCCGGACGTGAAGGGTGTCCTCGTCGTGTCACCGACGGATTACGGCACCTGTGCGGAGTTACGCCAGATGGCCGCGGTCTGCCACGAGCGCGAGCGGCCGCTCATCGTGGACGAGGCATGGGCCTGCCACTTCCCATTCCACAATGGCCTGCCGACGTGGGCGATGGACGCTGGTGCTGACTTGTGCGTGACCAGCATCCACAAGAGTGGAAGCGGCTTCGAACAGTCCAGCGTCTATCACTTGCAGGGCAAGCGCGTCGATGCCGATGTGCTCGCCGCGCGTGGCGACCTCTTCTCGACAACGAGTCCGAGCTCGCTGCTGTACGCCGCGATCGACGGTTGGCGGCGCCAGATGGTCGAGGAAGGGGAACAGTTGCTTGGAAGCGCCATACAAACAACTGCCGACTTCGTGAAGCAGGCGTGCGACATCGAGGGTCTGGACATCGATATCGACGCCTGGCGCGGGGCCGACGGTGTTGCCGAGCTCGACCCGCTCAAGGTCTGCATCGATGTCTGGCGGCTCGGCTTGTCCGGGTATGACGCAGCGGGCTGGCTCCGCAATGAGCATCGCGTCAACGTCGGGGTGTCGGACCATAGGCGCATCGCCGTGATGTTCACCCACGCTGATGATGACCAGACCGTGGGCAAACTGCTGTTCGCACTGCGGTCACTCGCCGAAAGCCACGACATTCGAGACGAACCTCTCGAGACGACAAAGATCCCGGCACCGGGAGAGCTCGACAACGAGCTCGCCCTGCTGCCGCGCGATGCTTTCTTCGCAGCCACGGAACAGGTCAAGGCCAAGGAGGCGGTCGGGCGGATTTGCGCCGAGCTGATTACGCCGTATCCGCCCGGCATTCCCGCCGTCATGCCGGGCGAGCGGATCACCGAAGCCCACCTCGACTACCTGCGATCCGGCGTCGAACACGGCATGTACATCCCCGATGCCTTCGACCAGTCAGTCAAGACGCTGCGAGTGGTCGCGTGATCGACCCCTCGTCTCAAGTACTGAAGCGGACGCGAAGGGCCGTTCTTCGTCAGGTTCCCGGCGTTACCGTGCGGCCTGCAATTGACGCTCACCTAGGGCGCGGAACCCGGTAGTGCGCGGTAGCGTCCAAGACTCGTGAGGTACCGCCGCGCTGTGCACTCGGCCGGCGTCGTCTGTGCTCTGACGCTGGCTGTCTGCGGAATCACTAGTGGAGACGCTGCGAACGGAAGCCCCAGCTCTGGAACGCCGATGTCTTCGAGCGATGTTCCGCCGCCCGCGTTCTGGGATCGGCAGGATCGTCTGGATCGGATCGCCGTCCGCGTCCAGAGCTATGGGCGAACCGACGATCAGTACAACGAGGTCAGCGTCGATGCAGCGACTAACACGATCACTGTCTTCCGCACCGACCCCACCACGGCCGTGCAGGAAGCGCCCTACCGAGCGCTTGTCCCAAAGGACGTCGGGTTCGAGCTGGACTCGGCCCGGTTCACCCGCGCTCAGGTCGATCACTGGGTTGCCTACGTCGGCTCGCAATCGAGTTGGTTGGCGCAGCACGGACTGACGCTGTCACTGTGGGGGGCTCAGAACCCGGACCAGCCCTTCCAGGTCCTCTACGCGGAGTGCCAGCGGCCAAACCAAGAAGCCATGGATCGACTACAGATCTACGGACCGAAAACGGTCACGTTCCGGCACGGCATGGTCGATGGCCTCGTTGGTGGCGGCTCACCTCAGCCACAGTGCATCGGTCCGAGCGACCACAACCAGTAGCGGCCAGCACGCACTTTCCATGGCCCCTCGCGAACAGTAGCGCCGTTCGGGAGCTGTGCGATTGGGCTGGAAGACCGGCCACTGGATCTACAGGTCGAGTGCAGGCGCGAGATACATCAGGTAGCTCCGGACTGCGACGTACTTCCACTCGAACCGGACCGAGCGCGAAGTGCCGCTCGGGATGGGCCGACCGACCGCGCACAGTCTGAGCGATTCTCAGTCATGGTCGGCAGATGATCCGCCGGCCTTTGGTCGTGGCCGGGACGGTTCTCGCCGTTGCTGGGTGTAGGGCGTCCTGACACGGCCATCGGTTGGAGCCGGCTGACCGGCCGCGTCATTACCTCTTATTGGCAATCACCAATGCCTGCCGTGACCTGTGAGTGTTAAGAGCCGAGCCTAAGTGGTCGCGCGCGCGGATAGGGACTGGTCATACCGGGGTAGTCCTCCAGCGGTTTGGCTTCGTCGGAGGCGCCATGTCACGAGGGGCCGGGCTGATCCCGGCGCTGGGTCTTGTTGCCGTTGTCATCGGTCTTTCGGCTTGCGCTGGTCCTTCCCGCACGAATGACGATTTCCGGCACAAGGTCGCAAACACCGCTGAGTCGCTCGACAGTGACGTTCAGACGGGCACTCTGACCGCACAGCTGGTGTTGTCTCATCGCGTACAGATGCCGTACGCGGCGACGACGGTCAGCGAAGTCGAAGACGATGCGACTGCTGCGCAGAACACGCTGGACTCCCGACAGCCGCCGAGTAGTGACGCCGACGATCTCAAGGACAAGGCCGACCCGGTTTTCCAGCAGGCAGTCAGCAACATCGCTGATCTGAGAGTCGCGCTCCGCCGCTCCAACATCAGCGACCTTCCGGATCTGATCACCCAACTCCAGCAGAGCGACCATGACCTGCAACCACTGGAGCAGGTGGCCTGATGGGGCGTTTGGCATCGCTCACGCTCGGTGTGCTGACGGCAATCGGCGGCTTTCTCGACATCGGGGAACTGGTTACGGGCTCCCTGACCGGTGCGCGCTTCGGCATGTCGCTCGCCTGGGCTGTCGCGCTGGGCGTTGTCGCGATCATGTTGTACGCCGAGATGTGCGCCCGGATCGCAGCCGTGAGTGGGCGCGCCGTCTTCGACTTGGTCCGGGAACGGCTCGGACCGCGCGCCGGACTGGCTAATCTCGCCGCTTCGTTCCTGGTCAACTTCCTCACGCTGGCCGCAGAGCTCGGCGGTGTGGCGCTGGCTCTCAGCCTCGCGAGCGACGTCAGCTACCTCCTCTGGATTCCGCTCGTCGCCTTGCTGGTAGGGGTGGTCGTCTGGCGCATGCCGTACAAGGCGATGGAACGCGTCTACGGATTGATGGGCCTAGCGCTGATCGTTTTCGTGGTCGCCGTTGTCAAGTTGCACCCGCATTACGGCGGGCTGTGGCATTCAGCCAGCCATCCGACCGTGCCCGGTGGCGAGGGTCATCCGACCTGGTTCTACTACGCCGTCGCGGTGTTCGGCGCAGCGATCACTCCGTACGAAGTCTTCTTCTTCTCATCCGGGGCGATCGAGGAGGGTTGGACGCGAAAGGACCTCGTGGAGGCCCGCGCCAACGTGCTCGTCGGATTCCCCCTCGGTGGGTTGTTGACCGTCGCCTGGATGGCGGTCGCGGCGTTGGTCCTACAACCGCGAGGGATTCAGGTCGACCATCTGGGCCAGGCAGGCCTGCCGATCGCCGTGGCCCTGGGCAAGGTCGGGGTCGCGGCGATGCTCGTCGGGTTCTTCGCGGCGACGTTCGGGGCGGCGTTGGAAACGACCTTGTCCTCGGGTTACGTCATCGGCCAGTACTTCGGGTGGACCTGGGGCAAACTGCGAAAGCCGCGCGAAGCGCCACGGTTCTATGCAGTCTGCGTCTTCACGTTGATGGCGGCCACCGCGCTCGTCCTGACGACCATCGACCCGGTCAAGCTGACCGAGTACGCGGTCGTGCTGTCGGCCGTCGCGCTGCCGCTGACGTACTTCCCGATTCTCGTGGTTGCGAACGATCGGGACTACCTCGGTGATGATGTGAACAAGTGGTGGGTGAATGTGTTGGCGACCATTTTCCTCTTCGTCATCATCGCCGCGTCGCTCGCCGCCATCCCCCTCCTGATAGCTACGAAGGCAGGCTTGTGATGACTTCCTCGCCACCGTCGCCGGCGATCCGGCCAATGCCCTCCACCGTCGATGCTGCTCGTGCGCTGCTCGACCACTTGGTCACCGACCCGGACGGCGCACCCATCGGCCGGGTCGATGACATCGAACTACGGCAGCCCGCGCCGGGCGGAGCGCCGGTCGTGACCGCGCTGCTGTGCGGCCCACTCGCGCTCGGTCCCCGGCTGGGCGGTCGACTCGGCACGTGGTGGCTGTCGGTCGGTCGCCGCTTGCGGCCAGAGGCCGACCCGCAGCCGGTGCGTGTCGGGCTGGAACTCGTTGTCGGCGTACGTCCCGGCGAAGTGCGTATCGGCGCCCGCGCGGAGGACTTGGATGCGACCCGCTCGCGGGACTGGTTCCGGGACAAGGTGGTCGCCCCTGTGCCCGGCGGAGGTTCGGCACCGTGACCATTGCCGAACTGCTCGAGTGCGAAGTAATCGACCCATCCGGACAGGTCATTGGCGAGGTCCACGATGTTCGGTTCGAACGCCGAAACACGGGCGTCTCAGGCGAGTACCACCTCACGTACCTAATGTTCTCGCCAGGCGCAGTGTTCCGACGCCTCGGCTACGGCTACGGCATGAAGCGTCCCTGGCTGCTCTACATCGTCTTCCGGTGGCTGGCCGGCCATCGCGGCCGAGCCGTCCGCTGGGAACACATTTCTCGGCTCGAAGCGGGAGCCATCCACATCGACGTACCGGCATCGCAGCTACCGTCGGTTCTCGACCTCACGCGCGGAGCACACGCATGAACGATGGACTTGTTGTCTTAGCCAGCTGGCTGGAGTTCACCGTGCTCATCGCGGTCTGGCTCTTCTTCGTTCTGAGGCGAACAAACCCCGACCCGAACACAGAGCGAGACAAGTCACTGGCCGACGGAGAAGCTGGACGACCGATCTAACGGTAAACGTTCTCGTACCAACCAGCGTCGTGCCGCTGCTCGAGTGCCAATCCACGCGTGAAGCGCGAATCAGTCGCCGCCGCTCGCGAGTGTAAGGCGTCAAGGCGGAAGGCTAGGTCCGTGGTCGGGTTCGCTGCCGTCCGTTAGGTTCGCCTGCGGACTGGTTATAGCGGTTGCCCACGTCTCAACAAGAACTTCGTTCGAGGCCGCTGACTACTAAGACTTCACTCGTCCCATCCGTCGTATAAGGGCCGATCGCGTTCACATTGACTGGTGCTACCTCCACCGAAAGTGGACGAACACTCGGCCGAAGTTGTCCGAGTCCTTCTCCACCCGGTGGTAGAGCGCCTTAATCTCCTTCTGGTCGAGAAAGCGCAGAACCCGCTTCTTCAGCTGACCCGAACCCTTGCCAGGGATGATCTCGACTAGTCGAGCCTTCTTGGCAACGGCCTCCGCTATGACTTCTCGAAGTGCGTGCTCTATCTCGTCGCCGTGGTCATAGATGTCGTGCAGGTCAAGCTTGAGCTTCATCCCAGCATCGTCCTACGTCGGCCAACCCAGAAGTCCCCTCGGGACCAGGTGGAGCCGGCGCCCACTGTGCGCGGGTGAACTCCCGTAAGTGACTGCTAGGCCTTGCCAACGGGTAGGACCGGCGCCATGGCGGATTTCACGGTCTATACGCATGACGAGACCGAGTACCCGTGCACGGGTAAGTCGCAGTACCGCGTCCTTGATGGTGGAGTGCTACAAGTCGATCGCGACGCGGCGGCCAACGCGCCGCGCATCCTCTTCAGCCCGGCTCACTGGCTGCGCGTGGAGGACAAGGACCCGCCCAAAGGCGGCCTGCTCGCCTGAGACTCGATCTCCACATCCTGTGCCGCGCATCCTGTAAGCGCCGTTACAGACCGCGCGCGAACAACGGCGCGACCGAGCAGTGCCGGCGTTCTGTTCCGTCAACCCGTGGCGGCGTTGGGCCGACAATGACGGGGTGAACGCTCAGACTTCCGGTCCGCTGCCCGGACCCACTGACGGCGGGCCAGCGCCTCGATCGCGATACGGCTCGGGCACGCGCTACTACGACCCGAAGGCTGTCCGAGTCGTCCGAGCTATCGGGTGGGGGTCGGTCATCGTTCTCGGCTTTCTCGCCGCGGTACCGAACCCAAACTTCTCGGCGACCATGAACGGGGTCAAGGCAAGCCTATGCCTGCTCGCAGGCGTAAGCCTTCTGTTGTTCACGCAGAACTTCGCCCGCCACATGGGCGTCGAACTCTTGACCGACCGTTTGCGGATTCGCCAATACTGGTCCTATCAAGAGGTGTTTTTCACAGACATCGAGGACGTCTCGCTGACGCGAGCCTGGCCGTGGGTCGCAATGTTGCATACGCGTAGCGGTCGAAGGATCCTCATCCGCGGGCTTGCAGGAGCGAGGCCTCATGACCATAAGAACCTGTCGATCGCCGAGGCGCGACTGAGTGCGCTTCGCGCAGACATTACGGCGCGACGAGTGCAGTGACGCTGGGCGACCGATATAGCGCACGAGTCGCGGCGTTCCAGGCGGCGATAAGGACGAGCGGAGTCCTGGTTGGCCCGTGCCGAAGCCCCCATCACAGACTCGGCTCCACCGACCGACCACTGAGCGAACGATGTTCGGGCTCTGCTTCCGTCATCCTCGGGCGCATGAAGATCGAAGGAACTCCCGGCCAGCCTTTGCCACGCGCGTACTTGTGGCTGACCAAGGCAGAGGCGACAGAGCTCCGGGACACACTGTCGCAGATGATCGATGCAGGGCCGGACCCCGACAGGCATCAACATGTGACGTCGGACGCCTACCAGACCGAAGTCACGATCGCTTGGCACATCGAGTAGCGCGCAGAAGGACCTTTCGCGAGCGGGTAAACCGGCGTTATCGCTCGGCTAACTGCGAGACACTGAACTGGTGAAATTCCGCGAGCGCCTCCGGCGTTTAGACGCCCGCGTGATTGGCCCCGAAGGTGTCGGCTACGAAGTCTCGCCAGATGACCGGCAGCCAGGCAGGCTCGCAGGAATCTCGGCGCATCTGGGTTGTTCTGGTTTCAACACTTCTTGGCGCGGCTGTACTCACACCGCTCGCACAACACGACACACGGGCGGGCGTAGCAGGCGCCGTCGTCGGGATCGTTTGGGTCGGGCTCTGTCAGTTCTACCTGTTCCTGGCTGGGCCAGCTCCAAAGAGATATCGGGCGGAGCCCTACATCTGGACCGCTGTCTGGCTGTATTCAGTGACGAGGTGGGTAGGTGCAGGGATTGGTCTGGCAGGGCTAATCGCCGTCTTCATCGCCGTTGCGACCTAATCAATAGACGGTTCGGCGCCGCACTGGAAGGGCCGATACAGCTCGTTCTTCGCGATCTTGAAAAGCACCCTGTATCGGCCCTTCTGTTCGCGCAGGTGGGCCGTTCCGGTGCACGAATTGATCGAGTTGTGAGCGCGCATGTAGCCCTTCCGTGTTGCGGGCCTGCCAGTCTTCGGGAATGCGACGCGACGCTGCTGCGGCTGTCGGCGGCGCGCTATGCGGGTTGCTCACCGCCTGTACAACGTCGTCGGGGCTGCCCCAATCCTGCGGCAGGAACTATCAGCACCGGCCCACGGCCGCAGCATGTCCAACGGCCAGGGTGCATGGATCAACCACGAGGGTCCGGCTGGCGAACCCGATCACTGGTCACGCCACTCTGCACACCGGCGATCGGCTTGTCGTTCTCCCGCCCCAGATCCCCCACCAGGTTCCGGTATTACATGCACGTGACTGGTGGGTCCCGCGCGTCAATACGCCCGGCGTGTTGTGCGCGCTTCCCCACACCGCCGCGGGCTCGCTGATCTCCTACCTAGCGCTGCAGCCCGGACACGTGCGGCTGGACACCGAAGCGCGCACCGGCTGCGCGGCTTACCCGGTGGATTACGACGTGACCGTCATCCGCCGCTGGTTCAAGCTCCACGCACGCACTGCCACGCCGGGGTCCCTGCTCGAGATCGGCCCTTCCAGTTCGCTACCGAAAACCACCGGACGGTTTCTGGTAGGTACGGTGCGCGGCTCGTGACCTTTGGCTCTGGGTTACCCGGCTGGAGCGGCGTTGACTGAACCTGTGACGGAAATAGACGAGCAAAGCCTCGAGGCCTGGATCGACCTCTACTGGCTCCCACTCGGCGCTGGTGGCAACTGCGTCCGGTTCAACGGCCGGGTCTATGAGCGCATTCTCGCGCTTCGCGAGCGCAGGCCGCCGTCGGATCTCTACCACTCCGGATTGCAACTTCGACTGGACAACGTCACCTACGCGATCGAAATGGGTCCGGTGTGGAACGTTGCCGATCCAAACCGTGGAGCCGTTTGCCAAGGACCCGTAGGAGCGCCTTGGCTCGGCAGATTCCGCGTCTTTCAGTACGAGGTGCGCTGCTGGCCAGGCGGCTACATCCCGGATCTCGCCGAGGCCGTCGAAAGCCCACGCCGCGTGAGCGAAGACCGTTCACACGTTGCCGCCGTTCTCGCCGCCCTTCGGCACGTACCCCCACTCACCTGGGGACGCGACGAGCTGCGCACCGGCGACATGTGGAACTCAAACTCCATCGTGTCGTGGACGTTGGCGAGCACCGGACACGACATGGTCAGCATCCGGCCACCAGTTCACGGACGTGCCCCAGGATGGCAGGCAGGACTGAAGCTCGCCGCGCGCGAGCAACCGATCCGCGTACGGGCGGTGGCGTACTGATCTGGCATCCGTGTCCGCCGAGGTGGGGAACTCCATTGGTCACCCGACGAAGGAGATAGGCGTTCCCGAACGGCCCTTCCGGTGCGGCAACGTGGACATCGCGACACGACCCGACCGTGGACATGTCCTGGCCGTGCCCACCGACGGCACAGACCAAGAGCTCATCAGCGGCGGTGCGAGGTTGCCGCTGGGCTGTCGAGACGTCAGGAGTTCGTCGGGATCGTGTCGTTGATCTGCGCCTGGTACGGGTCGTGGGGTGAGTAGCTCAGCGGGTCGATGTCGCGAGAGCCGTGCTGGGTCACCTCGATGGTGCGGTAGGCGGTGATCGTTTGCGTGTTGCGCCCATCGCAGTCGGTCGAAGTCGCGCGGACCGTGATCGTGTGACGTCCGGGGCGGAACGTGTGCCGCCACGGCACCCGGAATGCGCTGTCGTGCCAGCCTGGGCTCGGCCGCAGGCAGGGTGCGGTGTCGGTGTAGGTTCGCGGTCCGCCGCCGCCGTCGCCGAGGTCGAGGACTAGCGTCCGGATGTAGCCGTCCGGGTCGGTCGCGTAGGCGTCGCCGGTCAGCGAGTTGGAGTGCGCGAACGGCGTGATCCCGATCGTCGGCACCGGGTCGTTCGGCCCGTTGCCGGGCAACGGCGTACCGGCGACTTCGACCGTGAGCGTCGCACGTCCCGACCCGCGCAGCCGAGGCTTTCCGCCGCAGAAACTCGGCCAGCCGGCGGAGACCGTTATGAGGCGAGTGCCGCCGCTGAAGTACACGTGTCGGTAGGTGTCGGTGGCGCTCCCCGGTTCCGGTGCGGGAAGCGGCGCAAGCGGTGCCTGCGAGGTACCGCTGCCGCACTCCGGTCCGGCGCTCGCGATAAGCACCTGAGTCCCGTCGCCCCAGTCGACACCGTCGATCTCC
The DNA here is from genome assembly GCA_045807285.1 of Actinomycetes bacterium. Classification (GTDB taxonomy): domain Bacteria; phylum Actinomycetota; class Actinomycetes; order JAWWOW01; family JAWWOW01; genus JBJMHR01. The sequence continues at coordinate 17,061 of JBJMHR010000013.1, read as the reverse complement.
CCGCTCGCGTAACCGCTCGAGGTGCGCACCTGCAAGGTGAACACACCACCGGCCGCGACCCTGGCGGGCGCACCGGAAACCACGACGGCGATCGGGGCGTAGTACCCGCCGTCCGGGAGCGGTGACGCGGCAGGGAACCCGCTCGCAGCCGACGCCGCGGAAGACACCAACGGCCTCGGTGCGGTAGCGCTGGAACGCGCACCCGTGCACGCGGTGATGCAGCTGACGACAGCGACCGCGACGACGATGGCACGCCAGGTGTGCTGGGACACCTGGCGAGGTTCGCATCGCCGACCGCCCCGAACAAGGCCTGTCGCGACAACGACCCAGGCCCGACGCACCCCGCTTAGACGCCGGCGCTCACCGATCGGTTGCCGGCTCACCCAACAACATCGGTCAAGGTGACAACTTCAGCCGGCTAGCACGTCCGATCCAGATCCGTTACGGCGACGGACTCTCGACAGACTGACCGCCATCGGCGGTTCGGGTGTTGCGATCGGCCCTTCGGGTCGCCTGACCGTTGTCTCGACTGGACGTCGGCATTAGGGTGCGACGCCGTCCGGTATGTCCAGTTTCCACGGAGTGCCGATGCATAGGAGGTAGTGACGGCACCACCTTGACGACTCGGTAACGGCGTACCAGAGGTTCCGCCACGGCGAAGCTTCGGTTCGGTTCCTGCGGCAGGGGGCCCCAGCTGCCCAACTGCTGAACCGTCGCTGCCCAGCGTTTCGCAACAATAGGGAGAAGAGATGGAACCTGACCCTTCACCGACACAACCCACGACCCGTGGCCGCGAACTTCGCACTTTCTTGCTCGTGCTCGCGACCGTCTGGCTCATCGCGTCAGTGGGAGCCGGCGTCTGGCTCTTCACGAGCACGAAAGCCGACGCGGTTCACTTGCGCGCGACGAGGCCAACACTTACTGCGCAGTCCACCCACGACTCCTACGGAGGCGACGCCTACACAGGCATCCAAAACACCGCGTCGGATACCGAGCACGCCGTTGTGGAAGGCAGCAACGAGCTGGCGGGGGTGTCTCAGGAGCTGGCCGACTCATCCGCCGAGTTCAATCGGACGCTGGCGAAGCGTGTTCAGCAGGGATTGGGGGTTCTCGTTATTGGCGTAGGACTCTTGAACTTCACGCTGGCGCTGAAGTGTTCTGCGGGTTCGCAGTAGTTAGCGCCGACGAGCCGGCCACAAGGATGGTCTCGACTAATCGCTAGCGGCCCTTCGCGTCCGCGGATGCTGGACGCTTCCGGCCTATATAGCCTGAGCAGTTGGGTCCATCGAGTGTCGGGAGTCGGCCATGAAGCGCACAGCCCGGCAGGTGTTTCTCAGCGCGGGCTGGACCTTCGCCGTGTACAACTTCTTCGGAATGGCAGTCGGCGTCCTAGCCGACCTGCCGCCCTGCAACGGCGAGGCCTGCAGTACAGCCCACATCGTGCATCAGGCCGTGCTCGGCAACGGCACCGCGCTGAGTCCGCCGCTGTTCCTGAGCGTTGTCTGGGTGCTGGTCGTGTTGGCCGCCTCTCGTCGTGGATTGGTCGGCGCCGTCGGCGGATTCTTGCTTTGGTTCTCCGCGGTTTTCTACGTTTCCGCCGGCCAACTCGGTGAACTCACCTCCACGACCTCGCCGCTGACCGGCTGGAAATGGGGTCTTGTCATCGCCCTTGGATCGCTCGGCATGGCCATCGCCGCCGTGATCTCGATCGCCGGCATCTGGTGGGCATTCACCGTCGTCAAGAACCGCCGCTCAGATAAGGCCTCCTCAGCTCGCGGCGGTGGTATGTAGCACCGGCTCTCGGTGGTTCGACCGAGTTGCGATCGAAAAGTCATGGCGTACTGGAACGCCGGGACTGCTCGGGCCAGAGCTGACCTAGCCTGCTGCCGTAGCCGCGACACCCGCCGGACACGAGAGGGCCGACAATGCTTGCCCACAACCGGATCTCAGTGGTTCTCGTCTCCACCGACCTGGAGCGCAGCCGAGAGTTTTATGAGTCGAAGATCGGGCTCACGCTCTCGCCCGAAACGATCAAGAACCACCTCGTCTTCACTTGTGGTGACGGCACGACCCTGCTCATCTACGGCCGGCCCGCGGGCAACAACGCCGACCACACCCAAGTCCGCTTCTGGTCGACCGACATCGACAAGGACGTCGCTGCGCTCGCGGCGAACGGTGTCGGGTTCGAGGACTACGACACCGAAACCTTCAAGACCGTCGACCACATCGTGACCTCTGCTGGCATCGGCCGCTCCGCCTGGTTCAAAGACCCCGACGGCAACACGATCGCCGTCTTCCAGCCCGAGTAGTCCCCGCGTAAGAACGGCGCTTCGCGCGTGGTCAGGCCGGGATGGTGATGCGGTCAATTGTCACGCCGCGGCGATCATGCGCTTCGACAGCGTGAACGCGGTCAGAGTTCGGGAACGGGACAATGAAGTAGCCGAAGTTGTCGCCGGTGATGGCTACTAGTCGTCCAGCGAGGCGTCGCCCATCGTCGAGGACGGCCGTCACGCCGGTCGTCGACTTCGGTACTAGACCTTCAACGAAAGTCTCCCGTGCGGGCTGACCGCGGTAGACCTCGTTGTGCCCACCAAAGAGGCGGAAGCCGCCCAATCCCGGAGTTTCGCTGGCGCAGTCCGTGCCACCAAACCTGCCCGTAGGGCCGAACGTCAGCCGGGTACAACGCTCTGAACTCGCGCCTTGGCTGCCGATGAAGACGGTGAAAATCCAGCCATCTCCTTCCGGGCCACGCAATGTCGCCAACGCCGGCCCGCGCTGTGTTGGGCTCCGCAGGAAAGCCGGTATCGGCACACACCGGCCCGGTCCGATCGACGGTGCCGCACTCGATATCGGGATCGCACTCGCAACCGCAATGCGCTCGACCGCATGAGCCGTTGCCCGCGTCTCGCGGATCTGACCACTCGGACAACCGCCGGACTGGGACTCAACCGACGCCGATCGCCCACACGCCGTCAGTCCCACCAGCACCGACGCCGTAACCAGCACCGCGATCGGATATCCACGGACCGCGCCCCCACGCATCCCGTCCCTTTCGCCACCCGCCCCGCAAACCCTGCATCGGTACTCGCGATCGGCCCCTCTAGTACGGCGTGGCCGCGGCAGCTCATTGCCGCATGATCCAGCGCCAACCGAGCCCGCACAGAAGCAGGAAGGCGCCGATCGCGACCGCCGAAATAATGAGGCCCTCCCACGCGAGGATGACCAACAGCGCGATCAGCGTCGTTGCGCCCACGATCTCCAGGGTGCGGAGCACGATCCGAATCTTTCAGTGTGCGCGATCGGCACTTGGCGTTCGTCGCCTTGGACCGTCGTTAGGCGGCGCGGAACAAGTAGATTCCAATCGTTTGTCCACTGACGGCTACCTGTTGACCGGTTGCGAGGAACTTGTCTCGGCTGCTCTCGCTAGTGATCTGGAAGATGTAGCCCACGTGCTCGAGCTTCCATCCGACAGCCTCGATGGCGGCAAGAGTGCCAGCGTGGTTGAGCTTCTTGTCCTTCGACCAGTTGGTGTTGTTGCCGCCCCAGATGGTGGAGTCGCGCTGCGACTGCCCGACAACGAGTTGCATTTCGAATAAGCCTTGCTGCTGCTCTTTCGCGGTTAGTGCTTGCCCGACTGGTGAGGACCTGAATGCTTGTTCCTTCTGCGCGGCTTCCCGCTGTGCCTTCGCCTGGTTCGCCGCGGCTTCACGGTCGGCTTTGGCTTGAGCCTTGGCGCTCTCACGCCCCGCCTTGGCTTCGAACTTTGCCGCCGCAGCGGCTGCCTTGGCGTCGGACGTGTTGCCTCGACCACCTGCGCGCTGTTGCGGAACTTGCGCAGCACGAGTCTGGTCGGTCCACTGCTGCCCGTCCCAGTAGCGCTGCGTGCCCGCCTGTGTGGTGTCCGCGTACCAGCCTGCCGGTGCCGTTGTCTTTGTAGCCATGCCAATCTCTTTGTGCAGTAGCAAAATGGGCGGCCGAACCGTTAGCTCCGAATCCCGTGTCGGCCGACGTGCGCCTTCACCGTGACGGTTGCGCCTGGATCAGAGACCTGCGTGCGTCACGCCGTACTCAGCCTGCGAGCGGGTATAGCCCTCGTACACCAACTGGTCGACGAGTCCGGAGTGCGAGAACGAATCCATACTCAGGTACTCCTTAGCGGTGCGCGTTGCTTGGGTGTTCCAATTCGCATGCAAACTGTCGACAGCCCAGGTGGCATCCGCGGTCGAGTAGCCCTCATATTTCAGTTGGCCGATCAGACCCGAGCGTGAGAACCCGCTCATGCTGAGGTAGTCCTCAGCCGTCTGTTGCGCATTCGCCTGACCGGCTGTCGGACCTGTGACCTTCGGTGCGGCGGGCCTCGGTGCAGCAACCTTCGGTGCGGCGGCCTTCGGTGCGGCGGCCTTCGGTGCGGCGGCCTTCGGTGCGGCGGCCTTCGGTGCGGCGGCCTTCGGTGCGGCGGCCTTCGGTGCGGCGGCCTGCGGTGCGGCAGCCTTCGGCGGGGTCTTGGTCGCGGCGGTTGGCGCCTTCGACGCAACGGTCTTCGCGTTTGAGTAGGCAGTTGGATCCTTGTGGCCGCCGGCTGCGCCAGCGACCCCAACTACGACCAGCAGCGCAACGATGCCTGCTGGAATGAGCACCCGCTTCTTCTTCCAGGCGGGGCGTGAGTCGAGCGGTGCCGATGGCTGTGCCCATACGGGCGAGCCATCGGCAGCGAAGCCGAACGGAGCCCGTGAACCGGACGGCAAGGTCCCGCCCGGGGGCAACACCGGCGCATCGGTCGGTGATGGTAATTCGGACTGCGGGACAGCGACGGATGTGGAGACCATGGTGTTTGCCGTTCGCTTTCGGACCGTGGCCTTGCCTCGAGCTGGCTTAGAGGTCGTCTTTGGTGTCGAGGTCTTTCTGGCCACTGTCTTCTTGGCAGCTGCCTTCTTGGCGGATGGCGCGGTCTTGGACGCAGGCTTGGACGTGGACTTGCGGGTCGTCGGGGTGGGCGCGGGCATCGGTGCTCCTACGAGTGGGCTGGCGGGTAGCCCGGCAACTCTCCGCCCTGGCCGCAAAGCGGGCCATCCTCGGAAATGTCCATTTTCGGACCCGCTAGGGGCTACGCCCAAGTAGTCACGTTACCTAGCGTTACAGCCCTGATGTGCAATAGGCGCAAGCTCGCCGGGTTGCGCGCACACGATTGCTGAAACCAAGTGTCAAGACCGCGTGAGAACGCCGGATCGGTGCGCGATGAGACGGCCCTTATGCGCAGCCGAGTTCCCGGTCGAGTTGCTCGGACCAGTCGTCGCCGGCAAGCCCCGCTCGGACGAGCGCGTCCCGCCAGTCCTGCTGAGCGACAGACACCCCTTCCCGCAGGCGTGTCATGTCGCCCCGAGCCCACAGCAACACTGCCGCTTGGACTCGCTCTGAGTCGCCCGCCTCCCCCAACAGGGTTGCGGCTTCGTCAGTCGATCCGAAATCCGCTGTCACACGGCGGGCGAGTCGAGCGGAAGCGATTGGCACGGGGCGCACGATAACGCCGGCTCGGGTCGTTGATCTTGGTCCGTAGATCCGAGCGAGATCGGCAGCTCTCGATCGGGTCAGGGTGGACAGTGAGAAGGCGGATGATGGCGCCTCGGCTCAGGTGGCCAGCGCCGATTCAGGCTGCCCCCAAGCGAAACCCTCAGCGCAGGAGCTGTCTGATCTGGGCTCTTAGGGACTCGGTTCGAAGCATGGTCACTCGCCAAACTTCGTCTTCGTCGATGTCGGGTAGTCGGACATGCGCCAGCTTGTTGCGCAACTGCCGCAGAGCCCGCCATGGCTCCGCGTCGCTGACCTCGGTCAAGGCGGCATAGGCCTCCGCCTCGTTGCCGACGGCGATCCATAGCCGGTGAATCACCCAGCGGTACTCGTCGTCCTGGTCATAGCGAGCGCGGTCGCCGGTCCCGGCGAGTTGGTGAATTCGGGCCAGCAGCGCATCAAGTTCGAGGAGTGCGTGTCGATCGGGGCGGCGGGAGCCTCCGTCACTCACAAGGGGCTAGCGGCAACGAGGTCCGGGCTCACGTTCTCCTTAGTGAGAACTGCGTCCGAGAACAGCATTACCGATGCGCCGAGGAGGTCAGTCGCTTCCACGTCAAAAGCGGCGACGTCGAGGAGGTCCTTGTCCGCGGGAACCCGCCCTACAAGCCGACCTGCCGACGCGAAGCGCAGCTCGGCGATGCCGTATCGAGTGGCTAGGTCGCGGAGCTCACCGGCGTGCGCGCGAACCAGGCCTTCCTCGGCCAAGGGTGGGTCCGGCTCGAGCGACGACGTACTCACGAGATCAGTCTACGAATCGGCGCACCGCCGCAGGGCTTGTCGAGCCAGTTTTCGTATACGCACAGTAAGCACGGAAGGAGCCGCGGGGCCCCCTATTTCGGCTCGCCACGAGCAAGATCACAGTCCGCGAAGAGTCCGCGAGATTTTCGAAAGTCCGCCAAAAGTCCGCGACAAATCGGACATCCGCGGACCCTCGCGGTGAACCACGGTGATGTGTTTTCGCAGGTCAGCGGCTTCGTGGAAAGCGAACCCGGCCTACAGGCCAACTCGTCCGCCCCACCTTCCGTTTCGGACGGCCTTAGGGCTCGACGACGCTAGGGCCGCAACAGGATGTTGAACTCGAAGGCTCCATGGTCTTCGCAGTGCGTGTCCACGAAGGCGTCGAGACGTTCGGCCCAGCCGGTCTCCCAGTCAATCCGGTGAACAGCACCGCAGATCTTGCATTCGAGCCGGGAATCATTGCCGGTTGGGACGCGGGGGACTTGCCTGGTGCAGCGCACGCTTCTCGGCATGCGTCCTCACCCCTTTCGACCCGTGCGCGTGGTCGATGCTGAGGGCGCACACCGAGGCTACGCCGGTACGGCGCACAAAGCGCCGGGACGATGAGCCTTATTTGCCGGGCGTTGGTACCGCGTGTCCAGGACACGCGGGTCGTTTGATCCTGGCCGCTGTGTCAGGCTTCGCGCGTGCAGCCGGTCGTCAGCATCGCGCGCCGGATCGCGGAGTTGGCGAAGTACGACGCGGGCGAATCGCAACGGGAAGTGTTGCGTCATGTCGCGGCCGACAGTCGCGAGACGGCGTACACCTGGGAGCAGCTCGACCAGCGCTCCAGCCAGCTCGCCGGTGCGCTGGCTGAGCGTGGACTCGGCCTCGGTGACCGACTTGGCATCGGCTTGCGAAACAGTCCCCAGCTCACGCTGGCGGTCCTTGCCGCGTGGAAGCTCGGTGCCGTCCCGGTTCCGATGCGCTGGGACCTGCCCGACTGGGAGCTCGAGCGGCTACGTGACGTCATCGACGGCAAAGTGCATCTCGGCGAGGAGGACATCAGGTGGGTCGACGCCACTGCCGAGCGAACCGTGGCCGCCTTGCCCGATGTCACCGCGCCGCAGTCGCACGGCATCTGCAGCAGTGGCTCCACCGGTTTGCCGAAGGTGATCCTGAGCAACCGCCCCGGTATCTACAGCGCAGAGCTAGCGACGCCTTTTGCGGAGCGCTGGCGTGCGATTCCGCGGCCGCAAACCCTGCTCGTGTTAGGCCCGCTCTACCACCTGAACGGCTTCCACTCGTTCTACAACCTCTTGGGTGGCGACAACGTCATCGTTCTGGAGAAGTTCGATGCTGCGCAGGCCATCGACGTTGTCGAGCGACACCGCGTGTCGACGTTCACCTGCACCCCCACGATGTTGAAACGCATGGCCGACGTACCCAACGTCGACGCGCGTGACCTTTCGAGCATCGAGGTCATCATTCAAGGCGCGGCACCGATGCCACCCGGTCTCGTGCACCGGTGGGCCGCCCTCGTCGGCGCCGACCGGCTGATCATGTCCTACGGCATGAGTGAAGGGCTTGGCATCACGGCTATTCGCGCCGACGAATGGATGGAGCGACAGGGCAGCGTCGGACGCCCCGCGCGCGACAGCCAGATTCGCGTGCTCGACAGCGACGGAAAACCGGTGCCACCGGGGGAGGTGGGTGACGTTTACCTGCGGTCGCCGGCGTACGGCGGCTCGACGTACCTCGGTGGCACTCAGCCGACGATGACTGACGACGGCTTCTGCACCGTCGGCGACCTCGGGTACCTCGACGAGGACGGGTTCCTTTACCTCGTGGACCGGCGCAGTGACTTGATCATCAGCGGCGGCGCGAACATTTTTCCCGCCGAGGTTGAAACCGCCTTGCTCGATCACCCGAAAATCAAAGACATCGTCGTGGTCGGTCTCCTCGACGAGGAGTGGGGCCGTCGCGTGCACGCGATCATCGAACCCGCGAATGCCGCCGATCCGCCTACGTTCGACGACGTGAGGGAGTACGCGAGAGCGCGGTTGCATCCCTACAAAGCCCCTAAGTCGATCGAGATCGTCGAGTCGATCCCGCGCAGCGCGGCGATGAAAGTCAACCGCGCTGCACTCACAGACGAGCGCAATAACGGCCTCGAACTCAGCGACGCGGAGCGCTAGCCGACGCCGGGGCTGCGTGGCTGGCTAGTGCGATCGCACCGGCGACAGTGAGGACGAATCCGGCCGCCGCGACGCCTGCGAATCCTGGGCGGGCGTGGTCGCCCAGCAATGTGACTCCGATGGCGGCCGGGATCACGGTTTCGACCGCGAACGTCAACGCCGCCGCCGTGGTGACCGATCCGCGTTGGAGGGCGGTCGCGAACAACAGGGTGGCGAGCACGCCATAGCCGACGATTGCCCAAGCTAGCGGTTCGCCGGCCAGTCGCGGGATGGAATGCGGTACGACGAGCGCGCGAGCGGCCACGCCCACGCCGCTGAAGCCCAGTCCGGCAGCGACGGCAAGCCAAGCGGCACTTGACGGGCCGTGTCTTCGGGCGGCTACCAGCCCGATGACCGCCACGGCGCCCACACCGATGAGGATCGCGAACTGACCGGCCCGGGATATCGAAGCGGCAGGGTCGGGGCGCGCAGCCATTGCGAGCAACAGCAGCCCGGCGCCGAGCCCGCAAAGCGCAACCGCTTCCCGGCGCTGCAGATGCTGCTTCAGCACAACGATGGCGAGAAGAACCGTCACTCCGATACTCGACGCGACGGCAGCTTGGACAAAGAACAGCGGCAGCCGGTGGAGCGCAACAACCGACGCAAAGAACCCCAGAAGATCCAGGATGAGACCGCCGACATACGGGGTCTGCCGCAGCAGTGAGGCGAGAAAACGCGGGTCGAGCCCTTCGCTGGCCGGCGAGCGGCGAGCAGCGATCGACTGCATCACCGAGGCCACCCCGTAACAGAGAGCGGCAACGAACGCAGCAACGATCGCGAGAGCGAGACCCACCAGGAAAACCTAGAGTCTTCGTGGACCATGCCCGCCAATGCCGCCCGGGCTCGTTCGCACTTGCCCAGGCGAGCGGTCGCGCCTCTCCGCGCTTCCCGCGACTGCTCTGACATAGGCCGATGATGGTCGATCGTGAACGACCGTCAGCCTTGCTCGTCGCGGCAAGGTCCATCTTTGATGGAGGCATTGTTAGGGGAGGCCGATGGCAAGCGCCGATGAGATCCGAGACGTTCAGCGAGCAACGTGGGCCGGGCTTTCCACGGGCTGGGAGAAATGGGACTCGGTCATCATGGATCAGCTGGCGCCGGTCAGCGCAGCGATCATCGCGAGTCTCGGCATCGGAGCCGATCATCAGCATCTCGACATCGCCTCTGGTACCGGTGAGCCGGGTTTGAGCATCGCAAGTTTGTCGCCGAAGGGACGCGTCGTCCTTACCGACCTCGTGGCGGAGATGCTGGACATAGCCGCGCGACGGGCAACGGCGCAAGGGATCGCCAATATCGACACGAGGGTCTGCAGCGCCGATGATTTGCCGTTCGACGACGCGACGTTCGACAGCGTCTCCGTGCGTTTCGGCTACATGTTCTTCCCTGATGTCACGAAGGCGACGGCGGAGTTCGCGCGCGTGCTCAAGCCTGGCGGACGTCTCAGCTCGTCGGTGTGGGTCAAGCCTGAGGAAAACCCGTGGACGACGATCGCCATGCAGGCAATCGCGACCGAGACGGTCGTGGCCCCACCCGACCGCGACGGACCGAACATGTTTCGTTGCGCCGCGCCGGGATACCTCAGTGCGCTGTACGACGGCGCGGGGCTAGGCGACATTGCCGAGCAGGACGTCGCCGTCGAACTCGTGACGCAATCGCCCGAGCAGTACTGGGAGATGATCAGCGAGCACGTCTCGCTCGCAGTCGCGGCGCTCCAGCGAGTCGACGGACCGGCGCGGGAGCGGATCCGGGCACACGCCGTTGCAAGGGTCAGAGCGTTCGAGAAGGACGGCAAGGTTCGCGTTCCCGGCGTGGCCCGGTGCGTCGTCGGAACGAAAGTTGTTCGCGTCTGAAACAGGTGCGCCGGTGACTTTTCTGCTCGCCGTACGTCTGAGCTATGACTGGTAAATGCGACGGGGTGGCTGACAACCAAGGGGACACTATGGAGATCATCAATTTGGGTGCGGGAGATGCCCTTCCGCCGGTGAACTGGGACACGATCGTTGCGAGCCTCAACGCAAACTCGGCGCCGGCTCCAGACGCGCACAACTCTCGCACGACGTGGCTGGCTACGGTCAACGAAGACGGCAGCCCGCACCTCACTGCGGTCGGTGCCCTGTGGCTGGATGGCACGTTCTGGTTCCAGACCGGCGCGGGTACGCGGAAGTGTCGCAATGTCGGTCGGGACCCGCGGTGTTCGGTTGCCGTCTCGATTCGCGACGCAGACGTCGTCGTTGAAGGCGATGCTGCGCGGGTGACCGAGCCGGCCGCGCTGGCTCGCGTTGCGAGCGCCTGGGCCGAGCAAGGGTGGCCCGCGGAACCCGACCAGAGCGGGTCGGGCATCACCGCCCCGTTCAACGCGCCGTCGCAGGGGCCACCCCCGTGGAACGTGTATCGCATCGAGCCACGCTCGGCGACTGTGGTCTTGGGAACCGAGCCTGGTGGCTTGACTCGTTTCCGGTTCTGACGAACGGCTAACAGGATGACCGTGGCGAGGGCGGCAAAGGAACCTCGTCCAGACCGCGGGCGATCTTCAGCGCGAGTTCTGGGCTGACCTCCTGATCTCCGGCCATCCAGCGTCTGACCTGGCAGGAGTCGCAGATGAACAACGAGACCGGTCCGACCGAGAGTTTCCGCATCTCCTGCAGGCAGCACATCGTCGGCGGCTGCGAACGCCGCCGTTCATGCACCCGCTTCTCGTCCATATTTCAACTCTCCTCGGCGCCATGGCGGCTAGGTAGAGGCGGAGGTCACCAGCCATGCGCACTCCTGATCGCCACCCCAGTGGTCAGGACACGACGCGGCGCACCTGAGCCAGCTCGACGTTGTACTCCTCTTCCGCAGCAGCGAGTTCATCAGCGGCGTTGTGCCGGTTGGACGCCAGCAGTTTCTCTTCGTTCGCACCGATCGCGAGTTCCAGAGCGGTCTCCGCGACTCCGAACCGGTAGTTGGCGCTGCACAGATTGGATACGGCAACTTCAAGCCGCATCAACGTCTTCGCTTTGACCTCGCTCATGACGCCCGCGATTCGTCGCTAACCGGCCTGCACCGCGCGCAGGCAACGCTGCACGGCAGCGACCAGCGAGGTGGCGTCATCGCCTTTGCGCACCGTCACGTCCGCGCCCAGATCGACGGCGCGGCGCAGCGCCAACTCGTCCGAAGACCAGGCCACCACCTGCGGCCGGTCGGGCAGATTCAACACGTGTTCGAGCACGTTGAGACCGTCGAAGCCGTGGATGTGCAGATCAAGCACGAGCACGTCGACAGGGGAACGGCTGCACGCGATCAACGCCTCGCTGCCAGTCGCGGCCTCGGCGATGATGTGATCGACCCCGATCAACTCGAAGTCGAGAAGTTGGCGGGCCAACGCCCGCAGGTCAGCATCGTCATCAGCCAGCAGGATCTGGACCGGCACAGGGCGATCCTGCGCTTGGTCTGGCGAATGGGCCAGGGACGCGGGCAAAGATCCCTCGAAGTGCACAGCCGGTCATCCGTTGCGTGCTATCTGACTGGTAGTCAGATAGATGCGATCGGAAGCCGGACGGGCCCGAATTGTCGCTTCCGTGCCAAGTGCCCAGGTGGCGAAAAGTCAGGCGGCGGTCAGCGTGTCGGTCAGCAGGCTGACGAGGGCTTCGAGTTGTACGTCGAGGCCGGCGACCTCGACGTCGGCACCATCGAGAGCACGCGCAGCGAGACTCTCCTTGTCGCCGATGAGCTCGGCCACTCTTGCGTCGACGGTCTGGGCCGCGATGATCCGCCACGCAGTGACGGGCTGGTCCTGACCGATCCGGTGGACGCGGTCGATCGCCTGCGTTTGCTCTGCGGCGGTCCACGACAACTCGGCCAGAACGACGTTGGAGGCAACCTGCAGGTTGATCCCGACGCCGGCTGCCGTGAGTGAGCAGACGATGACGTGCACGTCGTCGTCGCCCACGAACGCGTCGATGTTCTTCTGACGTACGCGCGTGGTCTGGTCACCACGGATCGACGCGTAGCCGATGCCGCGCTTCGCAAAGACCTTTTCGGCCGCGTCCATCACGTCGATGTGCTTGGCGAAGAACACGACCTTGCCGGCGCTGCGCGACAGCTGGGCCGCGTAGTCGGCAGCCAGCTCAGACTTTGCTTTGCCGATGCGGCGCATCATGGAGAAGACGTTCTCGCCCTTGCTGTTCTCGTCAGAATCGCGGAGCTCCCGCGCACAGACCTGCCGGACGATCGACGCATCGATGCCCACGGTCCGTTCGGCGTCCTTCCGTGCCGCCACGGCGCTCTCGTAACGCTTGACAAGTCGCCGTGCCAGCTTGAGTTCCGCCGCACGCACCGACGTACCCAGCGCACCATCGAGCTCGACCGGCACGTCGGCGATCCGGCGTGCAGGGATGTCCTTTGCGACGTCGACCTTGCGCCGCCGCACGATGCCGCACTCGATGACCGCCTGGCGAGCCGCCGGGTAGAAGCTGCGCTCGAGCGGCGTCCTGCCGTTGGCCTCGAGGACGTGCAGGAGGTCCGGTCCCACTTCGCTGTCCTTGATCCAGCCGAGGAATTCCCAGATCGCGAGGAAGTCCTCAATGTCGTTGATGAGCGGCGTACCGGTGAGCGCCATGAGCAGTGGTCGCGTCGTGCGCTGCCGGACCTGACGAGACAGCTCAAGGACGTGTTGTGAGCGATGCGAGGACTTGTTCTTGATGAAGTGCGCCTCGTCGATGACCATCCCGCGGAACCCGAACTTGCCGAGCCAGCCGACGTGCCGGTCGAGGATGTCGTAGTTGACGATGACGATGTCGCGGAAAGCGTCGACGTCCTCACCGTCACCGTGGATGACCGTGGCGCTGTGTTTCGGGGTCCACATGGCGGCCTCGCGCGCCCAGCTGGTCTTGACCACGTTCGGTACGACGACGAGCAGCGGGTAGGCGTCGACGGCCTGTGCGGCCAGCAAGGCCTCGGCGGTCTTCCCGAGACCCGGTTCGTCGGCGAGCAGGAAAGTCCGGTGACCGTCCTTGGCTTTGGCGACGACCTGCGCTTGGTGGGGCATGAGGTCGAGCCCAGCCGCGATGTGCGCGTCGGTCGGTGCTGGCAGCGTCATGCAGGACGGCGCGTCGGCGGTGGACTCCTCGAAGGCGCGGAGCAAGGGGCGGATGAGCTCCCAGTCGGCGAGCAGCTGCGGCCGCGGCCGAGCAGCGGGGGCCGCGGAGTAGTCCGGCACGAGGAAGGGGCTGGCGAGGCTGCGGGCGATTGCCGACTGCGGAAGAACTTGTCGCTGATCGCGGGCCGGCGTGGACTCTGGCTGCTGCGTCACTTCGGGTTCGGCGTCGACAGTGAGACCGGCCTTGATCCGGAGCTCGCGCGTCGCGGTGCTGGTGCCCGGGAGCAGCGGCGCGTCGTCGGCGAGCAGCGCGAATAGTGATGTGTCCCGCGCGGCCGTGCGGGCGAGGGCGACCGCGAGGCCATCGATCCGCTTCATTTGCGCGGCCCGCTGCACCTCGCTCATCGGTGCGATCCTGGCCTCCGCCCGCTGCTCCCGTAGCAGCAGAGCAACAGCCTGGAACCTTGCCCGCGTGTCCGCCGGGATGCGGCGCTGCGAGATGGCGCGGTCGACATCTGCGGCCGCCATCGCGAGCACGGCGAGCGGCCCCTCGTCCTGACGCGGACGCGGGGGAGTCCGTCGCTGCGACTGGTCGGCGCGTCGCGGCTGCGCCTGCCGTGTCGGTCGGCGCTGTGGCCTCGCCGGCCGGCCGGCCGCGCCCTCGCGTTCCGGCACCGGCACGCCGCCGCGGCTGCGGCGGCGAGGCTGTGCGGGCACTTGCCCCTCCTCAAGCGTCGACGGGACCGGATACGCACCCTTGACACAGCCAGCTGTGCCGCGACGATGCGCGGCGTCGTACCACCGCGGCACCTTCGGGCCGGATCCGGACCCAGAGGCCTACCCGCCTTCGCGCGCTCCCCGACTTACATGGGGCTCGCCAGAAGTCGAAGACGGATGCCTCAGGACTGAGTCAGTCTACCCGGCATCTGAATGTCAATCGCCCCGCGGCGCGCTGGATCGTGCCCGTGCTTGCCGGGAAGGTCGAGCGGGCCGGCTTCTACGACAGGGGCGCCGGAGTTCCTGACTGACGACTGGCGAGGCGTTGCTAACGGTCCTGAGCTACATGCCGCTCGCGGTCGAGAACGCGCTCATGTCGACCGGCCGGAAGGGTCGCGGGATCATCACGCCGGATGGCGACGGGGTGAGTACGTCACGCCGCACATCTTCGGTCGGGTCGAGATCAGCGTCTTTGACCACCTCGAGGCACGCCTTGTGCAGTTTGATGAGTTGGTCTTTCAGCGCGACGACCGGCACACCGGTCTCCATCGCCATCACCACTCGACGTAGATGGACTGCGAGATCGTCGAGCCGGTCGTCGCTTGCGCTGAGGTCGCTCATATCTTCAGGGTCGGCGGCGGCAACGGCCCGTGCCACAACCGAACGGCCCAATCCCTGTCGCTTTTGTCCGACCCATCCGCGCTCAGATGTGACGATGACCCAGTTTCGTGCGCAACGCACCCGGTAGCGCCCCGGTCTCGGCCAGAATGCTCGCCATGAATGACCAACTGGCCGCCTTCACTGAGTTGGCAGCGCTCGATCACGGGCTGTGCGTGCTCAGCACCTTGCGCAGAGATGGCAGTGTCGCCGCATCCGTGGTCAACGCGGGAGTCCTGCAGCATCCGCTTTCGGGAGAACAGGTCGTTGGACTCGTCGCCCGTGGCCTTCGCAAGCTCGACAACTTGCGCTCTGATCCTCGCGTGACCATCGTCGCGCGCGCCGGCTGGCGATGGGCAGCTGTCGAGGGCAGCGCCGACATCTTGGGCCCAGATGATCCGCATCCCGATATGGACAGCGAGGCGGTGAGGCTCCTGCTCAGGAACGTCTTCGTCGCTGCCGGCGGAACCCACGACGACTGGGCCACGTATGACCGGACCCTTGCCGAGGAGCGAAGCGCCGCCGTTCTGATCGCCCCTCGGCGTACCTATCCCAATCCATAAGCCCAAGCCAGAAGCCGTGAGCTCAGCCACGGACCCACTATGGGCGCCGCTTGTGAGCCTGCCGTGAAAGTGGAGAGGTGCCGACTGTGGGCGCAGCCCGGTGACTAGTCGTCTGGCCGCCATCGCTATCGACACGGTGAACCCAAGCGTTGTCGCCGACTTCTGGTGCGCTGTCTTGGGATGGGTGGTGCTCGAAGAGAACGACGACGTCGTCAGCATCGGCGCTTCGGACGGTCGTTGGCCCACCGTCGACCTTTGCCGTGTGCCCGAAGGCAAGACCGTGAAGAATCGCGTGCATCTCGATATGCGCGCCGATGAGATCGAGCCGCCGGCTGAGCTAGAGCGGCTGCTCGCCTTGGGTGCCAGGCGAGTCGACGTCGGCCAAGAACCGGGTGTGAGCTGGGTGGTCCTCGCTGACCCCGAGGGCAACGAGTTCTGTCTGCTCGACGGAACAAACTCGCCGCCGTGACGTTCCCCATCAGCGGCACGGGTGTCTGGAGCCCTGCGCTGCGGTACGGCGATCCTGCGGTTGCCGCCGGCCTCGCGGCCGAGCTCGAGGGGCTTGGTTACAAGGCACTGTGGATCCCCGATGTCGGCGGCGACGTTTTCAACTCAGTGGAGAACCTGCTGGCGCCAACGCAAACGACAACGATTGCAACCGGGATCCTCAACCTGTGGATGCACAAGCCGGAAGAGGTAGCGGACCAGCATGCCCGGCTCAGCACCGCGTATGCGCGCCGCTTCCTCCTAGGTGTCGGTGTAAGCCATGCGCCGGTGGTCGACGCATCGGAGGCCGGCCGCTATCGCAAGCCCCTCGCCCGCGCCGGCGAGTTTCTCGATGGTCTCGACACCGCACCGACGCCTTTGCCCGTCGACGACCGGGTGCTCGCTGCGCTCGGACCGAAGATGCTCCAGTTGGCGCGTGACCGCGCCGCCGGCGCCCACCCCTACCTCGTCACACCTGAGCACACGAACGCCGCCCGGCAGGCCCTCGGACCGGGAAAGCTATTGCTTCCCGAGCAGGGCGTCGTGCTCGAGACCGACCCCGGGCGGGCGCGGATGATCGCCCGCAAGCACCTTGCCGTCTACCTCGGCCTGTCGAACTACACCAACAACTGGAAGCGGTTCGGCTTCACCGACGACGATCTGCGCGGCGGCGGCAGCGATCGGCTGGTCGACGCACTTGTGGCGTGGGGCGACGAGGCAACGATCGCGGCGCGTGTGCAGCAACACCGTGACGCTGGCGCAGACCACGTGTGCCTGCAGTTCCTCGCCGAGGACCCGGGCGCGCTGCCGATCGATGACTGCCGCCGGCTCGCCGCCGTCCTGAACAGCTAGCGGCGCCGCACCTTGCGGTCTGCGGCGACGATCGAGATCACGAGCCATAGGCCACCGAGCGCCGCAAGCCCGAATACCGTCATTGCCAATCCCGGATAGCCGAGGATCTTCCACGAGCTGTCGACCTGCAGCATCATCGCGGCGCCGATGATGAGCGCGGCGATGATCAGTCCGGTGACAACTCGGT